>NZ_JBICNA010000023.1:0-533 GCF_043109535.1 Serratia sp. LACPHL-BACT-2024-00286 | reverse complement strand
AAGTTTCGCGCTTAGATGCTTTCAGCGCTTATCTTTTCCGCACTTAGCTACCGGGCAATGCCATTGGCATGACAACCCGAACACCAGTGGTGCGTTCACTCCGGTCCTCTCGTACTAGGAGCAACCCCTCTCAATCTTCCAACGCCCACGGCAGATAGGGACCGAACTGTCTCACGACGTTCTAAACCCAGCTCGCGTACCACTTTAAATGGCGAACAGCCATACCCTTGGGACCTACTTCAGCCCCAGGATGTGATGAGCCGACATCGAGGTGCCAAACACCGCCGTCGATATGAACTCTTGGGCGGTATCAGCCTGTTATCCCCGGAGTACCTTTTATCCGTTGAGCGATGGCCCTTCCATTCAGAACCACCGGATCACTAAGACCTACTTTCGTACCTGCTCGAGCCGTCACTCTCGCAGTCAAGCTAGCTTATGCCTTTGCACTAACCTCACGATGTCCGACCGTGATTAGCTAACCTTCGTGCTCCTCCGTTACTCTTTGGGAGGAGACCGCCCCAGTCAAACTACCC
>NZ_JBICNA010000022.1:0-572 GCF_043109535.1 Serratia sp. LACPHL-BACT-2024-00286 | reverse complement strand
TTGCTCAGGATGTACACTTCAGATTCGAACTGGGTGTGTGGCTTGATAGAGCCTGGCTTCGCCAGTACCTGACCACGTTCGATTTCTTCACGCTTGATACCACGCAGCAGAACACCTACGTTCTCACCAGCACGGCCTTCGTCCAGCAGTTTGCGGAACATTTCAACGCCAGTACAGGTAGACTTAACGGTGTCTTTGATACCAACGATTTCAACTTCTTCGCCAACTTTGATGATACCGCGCTCAACACGACCGGTAACAACGGTACCACGACCGGAGATGGAGAATACGTCTTCGATTGGCAGCAGGAACGGCTTGTCGATAGCACGCTCTGGCTCTGGGATGTAGCTGTCCAGCGCTTCAGCCAGTTCGATGATTTTCGCTTCCCACTCAGCTTCGCCTTCCAGCGCTTTCAGCGCGGAACCGCGGATTACTGGCAGGTCGTCGCCTGGGAAGTCGTAAGCGGACAGCAGTTCGCGAACTTCCATTTCTACCAGTTCCAGCAGCTCTTCATCATCAACCATGTCGCATTTGTTCATGAATACGATGATGAAAGGAACGCCAACCTGACG
>NZ_JBICNA010000021.1:0-1138 GCF_043109535.1 Serratia sp. LACPHL-BACT-2024-00286 | reverse complement strand
GGAGACTTCGGATGAATTCAGCCGGAGTCATGTCATTTAATGATGAATGCGTCCTTTCGTGATTGTATTCCCTGCGCCAGCTATCGAGTTTGCTCTGAGCATCTTCCAGTGACAGGAACCAGTGAATGTTCAGGCATTCGTCCCGCAGACTGCCGTTAAATGACTCAATAAACGGGTTATCTGTTGGTTTTCCAGGGCGAGAGAAGTCCATCGTAACACCGTGCTCATACGCCCATTTATCCAGACTTTTCGAAATAAACTCACTGCCGTTATCCGTCTGAATACGTACCGGTAAACGCCTATCCAGCACCCGAAGTGCTTCCATTACTCTGACCACATCTTCGCCTTTCAGCGATTTTCCGGCATGGATCGCCAGACATTCCCGACTAAAATTATCCACTACAGTCAGTGCCCGAAAACGCCGCCCGTTAAACAGGTTATCCGACACAAAATCCATACTCCAGCACTGATCGACATGCGTCAGAATCGGGCGCTGCTGACGGCGTGCTGCACTGACATGTCTGCGGGGACGCTTTCTGCGCAGGTTCAGTCCTTCCAGGCAATAAATCCGGTGGGTTTTCTTGTGGTTAACAAGCCAGCCTTCCCGCCGCAACTGAATATGAATACGCGGGCAACCATACCGTATCCGGGTTTCCGCGATTTCCCTGATACGCAGGGTTATCGCCCGATCATCACGCCGGCTCTGCCAGTGGTAAACTGTTCTGCTCTGCATCAGTAACCCGCATCCCCGGCGGACGCTGATGCGGTATGCTTCCTGCAGAAAATGCACCGCCTGGCGCTTCTGAGCCGGCCTCAGAACTTTTGTTTCAGCACCTCCTGAAGCATCTCCTTGTCAAGACTCAGGTCGGCCACCAGTTTCTTCAGCCGTTGATTTTCATCCTCCAGTTGCCGCAGCCGTCGCAGTTCCGTCACACCCAGACCGGCAAATTTCTTCTTCCAGTTATAAAAAGTGGCCTCAGAAATCCCCATCTTTCTGCAGACTTCCCCGACGCGGGTGCCGGTTTCGGCCTGTTTCAGCGCAAACGCAATCTGTTCTTCGGTATAACGGGTCTTTTTCATGGCGATGTGCCTCGCTGTGAGAGGGAAGAACGACCGGATACTTCAGTTTAGACTGGTA
>NZ_JBICNA010000020.1:0-2951 GCF_043109535.1 Serratia sp. LACPHL-BACT-2024-00286 | reverse complement strand
CATAAAGATTTTCTCCTTCGTTTCGTTGCTCATTGGGGAGTGCTTTCAAACATGTCAATGGTGTTCGGGTCGCGGTCGTCGTTCTGCTTCTCGCCGCTGAACATCGACATGATCCGGCGGCGGATATCGCCATCCTTGTTGACCAAGGTTTTGGTCACGAAAGCTGCGTAATCCTTGGCGTTGTCGTAGCCCTTCCAGACCTCGTGAGGATCCAGCGCATAGGCGCAAACCTTGCCAGCAACAGGGATGCGGACAAGCGCGCGATTTTCTTCCAGGTAAGACAACCAACGGCTGATTGTCCGCCTGTTGACGTTCATCTTGTCTGCCAAAAACTGCTGATCGCAGACCACCGCGCCGCAGGTTGGGTCGATATTTTCAGCAAAGAATGAATACAGGCCGAAGGCCCCAGCATTGCCTTTAGCAAGCTCAATGATGCGCTTCCAACCCAAGGGATACACCTGCGTGAACCCCTTGTTCTTCCGCGCCTCTTCGCGCTCCTGAGCCTCTTTCTCGTCCAGCATGGCCAGCTCTCGCTGGCGGATACGACGCTGGGCGTCGGTCGCCACCGTGATCTGCTGCATGGGGTTCCTCCAAAGTCGGGAAATTTGTCCGCTCATTGCGCCATTTCGAGTCGCAATGATACGACAAATTATGTCTCACGTCGAGACAGTTTGCGTCTCAACCTTGCTACCTGTTGAGACATCCATGCATGTCTCAACGTTAGGACACCCTATGTGTCTCAATGCATTTCTACAAATCCTTATAAATCAATAACTTAGCATTTCCCCCTTTCTCCTCTAAGGGGCTGCCGCCCCGCCGGCGGCCGCTACGCGGCCTTGGCACCCCGCTGACGGCCCCTGCGGGGCCTCTGAAAAAGGCCACCCGGCCGGTGGCCGGGTGACGTTGTTTGTGGGGCCTCCGGCGGCCGCTGCGCAGCCTTGGGGCGGTGGGCGCTGCCCCCCGCCACCCCCCGCGTTCGCCACGTGGCAGGGGTGCAGGGGCTACGGGCCTGCGGCCCTTCACTCCTGCACCCCTACCGGGGAGCGTGGGTCGTTCCAGGCGCGTCAAGGGCCGCTGCGCTCTCCGGGGGTGGCCCGTGTCCTCGCCCTGCGGGCTGCGGGCCGCGCCAGCCACCCCCTGCGCCCTTGACCCGCCTTCCACTCCGGCGCTGTCGGAAATTTCCTACCCGGCCATGAGGCGATTTCCGACACGCCAGCGGGCCACTGGCTGACGCCTTCAGCGGAGGGCAGGGTCAAGGGCGCGCCCGCAGGCCGCAGCCCGGAGCGAAGCGCAGGGACCGGGCGAGGACGCGGGCGAAGCCGAACCCTTGACGCTGACCGCAGCGCCCCAGCCTGTGCGAGTGGGGGCAGGGACGAAGGGCGAAGCCCGCCACCCCTGCCCCCCGAGCCTCCCGGCGGCGAGGGTGGGGAGTCCAGAGGGGCAAAGCCCCTTTGGGCAAGGCCGAAGGCCGCCGCAGGAGCAAGCCCGAAGGGCGCTGCAACCGCCGCAGGCGGGCACGACTTTGCGAAGCAAAGTCTAGTGAGTACACTATCATCTGATAGTGGCCCGCCGGAGGCACCGCCTTGCGCTGCCCCGACTGGCCGGATTCGGACACCAAGGGGAGGGGCAGGCATGGCGGCCTACGCGATCATGCGATGCAAGAAGCTGGCGACGATGGGCAGCGTGGCGGCGGCGTTGCAGCACTGCTACCGCGAGCGCGAAACGCCCAACGCTGACGCCGAACGCACGCCGGACAACGAGCACCGGGCGGCCACCTCAACCGATGCGGCGATGGGGCGGCTGCGCGAGTTGCTGCCGGAGAAGCGGCGCAAGGACGCGGTGCTGGCGGTCGAATACGTGATGACGGCCAGCCCGGAATGGTGGGCCAAGGCCACGCCCCAGCAGCAGGCCGCGTTCTTCGACCAGGCGCAGGGCTGGCTGGCGGCCAAATACGGCGCGGATCGCATCGTGACGGCCAGCATCCACCGCGACGAGGCCACCCCGCACCTGTCGGCCTTCGTCGTGCCGCTGACGCAGGACGGGCGGCTGTCGGCCAAGGAGTTCATCGGTGGCCGCGACAAGATGCGGGCCGACCAGACCAGCTTTGCCGAGGCGGTGAGGGATCTCGGGCTGGAACGCGGCATCGAGGGCAGCCGGGCCACCCATCAGCGCGTCCAGAGCTACTACGGCGCCATCGAGCGCCAGCCGGGGCACGCCACCATCACGCCGCAGGCCATCGAGCCGCGGGTGCTGCGCAAGGGGATTTTCTCGAAGGACGTGGAGACGCCGGAGGCCGTGGCCGCCCGCGTGACCGCTGCCGTCAGGGAAGGGTATGGCCCGACCGTCGCAGCGGCCGCAGGAGCGCGTCAGGAGCGCGAGAAGGCCCGGCAGGCACAGGAGACAGCCCGGAGCCTGCGTGACCGCCTGAAGCCCGTTCTGGACGCTCTGGGGCCGCTTAATCGCGATATGCAGGCCAAGGCGGCCCAGATCATCAAGGCCGTGGGCGAGAAGCTGCTCGCCGAACAGCGCGAGGCGACACGCCAGCGGCAGGCCCAACGGCTTCGCAGTCGCGGCCGGGATCGCGACGACGGCGGGCTGTCTCGTTGACCCTACAGGTGGCCGACGGAAGGGGTTTATGGCTTGCAGCTACTGAGGACGGTTTGCTCCTTCCCGCCATCGTGGGTCGAAAGGTTCATGTCGTTGCCCTTACCCCACAGTTCGTAGGTGTAGTTTTTGCTAGCGGAGATGTAGCGCACTCCTGATGCGCTCTTGGCGCGTTTCAGTGGGACAAGCTCATCCATTTGCAGCATCACGGCATAGTCTCCGACGTACACGACATCCAACGTCTTTCCGCCTTCGCAAGCGTACTTGGTCTGGATCATCTCATCCGCTGCTGAAGCAAGATTCGGAGCGATTGCCGCCATCATGGCAGCAAGAGCGAACGTTTTTTT
>NZ_JBICNA010000019.1:0-3900 GCF_043109535.1 Serratia sp. LACPHL-BACT-2024-00286 | reverse complement strand
CGAACCCTCGATACACTTTCGCGTATACACACTTTCCAGGCGTGCTCCTTCAGCCACTCGGACACCTCACCATATTTTTTTGTTGCGAAATCATCGCTGCAACGGGGCGCTACTATAGGGAGTGGGGCCGATCCGGTCAAGAATAATTTCTGTGTTTTTGTTCGTCCGCTCAAGCCGTGTTCACTTTGCTGAAAACTGCGGCGAACCACACGTCGAAGATCATCAAAGATGATAGTAAGATAGAGTCATGTCTTATGGTGAATCGGTGAGAATGAGTATCTTGTGGCTACGAGAAAGAGGAGCTATCTTCCAGCATTGCCATTGCTGATCATTAGAGAGCGCAGCTACAACGGCATTAGCTGCGTTCTCTAGATGTATCTTTACATATCTACACTATATTTACTTAGCTGTTGTGCAACTGCATCATCTTTATCAGATAAATATTTTAATAACTCTTCAAGCACGCATACTTCGAAAACAGGTCTCTCTCTTCCTGGCATAAATGCCTGATGGGTACTGGCGTAATATTCTCGAACATTACCTTCATATTCTGGTAGGATAGGTCTTAGTGATAGTTGTTCTCTGTATTTCCCACTTGCTGTCCAACAAACGACAAAATCTACGTGGTCATAAAACTTTATCTCTTTATCAAAATCATCAAGAATTGAATCGAAATCAAATTTATACTCGAGAACTTTCGGTTCAGACTGATATGGAAGAGGCAAGTCATTGCGTACACCCAGAGGTTGTTTTTCAACCTCAAAGAGGTAGGACTCATCTTGATAATTGTATTCTATTAATGCGTCATATTTATCATGGTGAGTGGTTGAGTAAAAGTGCAAGCCACGAATTAATCCAGCACCCACCATTTGATTATAGATTGCAACGACATCTTGCTCTTCTCTTGGTATTGATAGGTATGATAAATTGCTATTTATTGATTCAAATCCGGATGGGTTAGAGTCTCTCCATATCTCCTGGTTTTTTTTCCAATCGTGTAAGGCTCGATTAGGTAGAAGAGTTGGTGCTGAACCTGTATCTTGCCTTACATACTCACGAAACTTCAGTAAGTGATTTGTTAACTTCTCTGATATTTTCTCTGCTAAGCTCTTGATCTCAGGTTGAAATACTTTTCTTCCCAAGTCGGGATTGCCTTGAGTTAAATGTATAATTACAAAAGTATTCCTCTGATATCCTATATAGCGTTTTAATGGGATTATCAATAATTCTCCTTGAGGCATTGAATCTGATGCTATAAGAAGCCCTCCTCTAAGTATTTCTGTGCCTGCTCGTAACCCTAGAGACTCATTAAATTTCAAAAATGTTTTTCTTGAGTCTAAATGAGCAGCATATGCACACATTTTATGCATTCTAATGAGGGATTCTTCATCGGTGTCGAAATCAATAGATAGACTAGTGTCAGAGCTTAACAATGAATTTGTGTCCCAAACATCATATATGCACTCTAAGTTTTTATATGCTGGTGGCATTTTTTCTTTAATGTTCTTATGATCGCCGCCAATTCTATTGATCAAATGATTTATGTCGGATAGGCTTTGGACTTTGATGTTTTGAATTTCATGTGGATAGAAGAACTCACAGTTTGACTGTTTAACTTCCGTTATCGATCCTGAGTAATCTATAACACGGAGCTGAACTTCTGGTTTAAATGCTTCAGATTCTAAATAAACCCCCCCTAGTGGCGATACAACTCTTAATATATCAAACCATTGAGCTGCACTTGAAGCCCCGTGCCAATCAAGTTTTTTTGGTTTTTCTCCGCCCTTGCCACTTAGTCTGATTTCAATGCATGTCCCAGAATTTTCGTTTTCAAGCTCATCTACTAAAAAATTCTCAACTTGAAATTTTGGCCTCTCCATTTTTCCAGAGTGATCTTCAACCCATAAACGCCCCCCTCGTAGGACGATAGAATTTTTAATGTCTCCCTTTTTGCTTTGAAGAGATAAGTAATTGAAGCCATAGGCAAGGAAGGTTGCACCTACCCCTTTATTACCCCTTAAATTTTGTCCTTTTTTAAAACTCACATTTGGAGTTAGACAATAACAGAACTGCTGTTTATCCATCCCAGTTCCATTGTCAATGATACGGACGTAGCCATCTTTTATAGATATCTCTATCCAAATTTTTGGTGAGTAATTGCCATCACTATTTCTAAAAAGATTTTGAGTTGAATCCAGGGCATTTTGGATTGGTTCTGATAAAATGTCAAAAAATCCGGTGTAACTCTTAAGTATATTTGAAACGGTTCCCTTTGCTGCTTCACTCAAGACATTACTCATCCTGTCTGTATCATCTTGCTTAACTGTGAGAAGAGATAAAGGATCAAGTCCACTTAAATTAATGTCCATTTCTACCTCGCAAATTTAATTTATAGCCTGTAAAGTGTAATCATCAATTCTTATTGATTTTTCACTAATGTTAATGATACCATGATGTTAACCTCATTAAAATAGATTGGATCAAGTTTAAGTGAGTGTTTATTTAATATGCCTTATTTTTTTTATTAATGGATTGTATTGATATTTTTATATGGAAATTTATGAGGTGTGCGCAGTTTCTATGCCTTATTAAGGAGTGCGGCTTTATTTATACTGGGTGAATG
Organism: Serratia sp. LACPHL-BACT-2024-00286; assembly: GCF_043109535.1. NCBI lineage: Bacteria > Pseudomonadati > Pseudomonadota > Gammaproteobacteria > Enterobacterales > Yersiniaceae > Serratia > Serratia sp. LACPHL-BACT-2024-00286. Next base: position 1,277 of record NZ_JBICNA010000019.1, on the reverse strand, counting down.
GTGATGGCAGCTATAAGTTATATACCCGATGATAGCAAGCTAGTTGCTCATGAAATATAATTTTCATTTGAACTCCCCCCTTATTTAAGAAAAATAAATGTTATTGAGCTCTGTCGAAGGGGGATTCTCTGTAAGCATCCCTGCAAAACGGCACATTCACTTTTAGAGATCTTCCGACATACTGATTATGCCTCCTGAGGAGAGCGCTATGCGTAAGATCCGATTCACTGAACACCAGATCATCGCCGTATTGAAGTCCGTTGAAGCCGGACGTACCGTCAAGAATGTGTGCCGTGAAGCCGTTATTTCGGAAGCCAGCTATTATAACTGGAAGGCAAAGTATGGCGGAATGGAAGTGGCCGATATTAAAAAAATCAAAGATCTGGAAGATGAGAATCGGAAGCTTAAACAGATGTTTGCTGATCTCAGCCTTGAGTCCCGCGCGCTTAAAGATGTCATCGAAAAAAAGCTTTAAAACCAGCGATAAAGCGTGAACTGGTCAGCTATCTGACGGCGCAATTTGCCATGAGTTTACGTCAGGCCTGCAGGACATTATCGCTGAGCAGGGCGGTCTATTTTTATCAGCCCGATACCCGGCGTGATGCACCGGTGATTTGTGCGCTAATTGAACTGGCAGAACGCTATCCGCGCTACGGTTTTAAGAGGCTGTTCCAGCTGCTGAGCAGGCAGGGCAATACCTGGAACCACAAACGCGTTCACCGGATTTACTGCCTGCTGAAACTGAATTTTCGTCGTAAGGCAAAACAGCGGCTGCCAGTGCGTAATCCAGCACCGCTGGCGACACCACAAGCGTTAAACGAGAGCTGGTCCATTGATTTTATGCACGACGCGCTGGTCTGCGGTAGACGTTTCCGGACCTTCAATGTGGTGGATGATTTTAACCGTGAAGCGCTGGCGATAGAAATCGACCTGAATATCCCGGCTCAGAGAGTCGTCCGGGTACTGGACAGGATCGTGGCAAACCGCTGAAAATGCGGATGGACACGGGCCAGAACTGGTCTCACTGGTGCTGGCACTATGGGCCGAAGAACATGGTGTGCAGCTCGAATTTATCAAGCCGGGTAAGCCTACACAAAATGCGTTTATCGAACGATCCAACCGGACATACCGGACAGAAATCCTGGATTTTTACCTGTTCAGAACACTGAATGAAGCACGGGAAATTACCGAGCGCTGGCTGATGGAATATAACAACGAGCAGCCTCATGAATCCCTGAACAACCTGACGCCGGAAGAGTACCGGCTGATGGCTGAAA
>NZ_JBICNA010000018.1:0-5526 GCF_043109535.1 Serratia sp. LACPHL-BACT-2024-00286 | reverse complement strand
CAAGCCGAAAGCCCTGAACTGACGTTCAGGGCTTTTTGCTATGGGGAAAATAAATTCCCTGGCTGTATTTATTGCTTATAGAAATACCTCTATTGGCATATGCTGCTTATTTTCATAAGGAAGCATAATGTTTTTTGTCAGAGAAAAAGCTAGCTAAATATATAATTGATAGCTCCAGATTATTATTTAAATAATAAAAATATCTATTTATGAAGATGTTGATGAGAATTATCCGGTTATATCAAGGATAATTCTTAATTCTCCAGTGTATTAGGCGATAAATTTCACGTTAATTAAAACAAATATTAGCCAGACGCCTCGAATCGAGTAGACTAGGCGAAAGATTATTTCTTTATGGGTACTGAACGTTATGTCTACTGAAAGCGCGTCTTTAAAAAACCACAATACGTTTGCGCTCCCGGTCAACGCAGCGCACCTGATCATGGCCGATAGAATTGAGCTGATGCTCAAAGTGTGGCAACAAACGCGCAAGCGTCAGGAGCCGCTGCTGATTCTCGGTGAAGGTAGCAACGTGCTGTTCCTGGAGGATTTTTCTGGCACGGTAATGGTCAATCAGTTGAAAGGTATCGATGTTCGGGAAGATAACGATGCCTGGTATCTCCACGTCAGCTCCGGTGAAAACTGGCATGACCTGGTGCAATATACGCTGCAGGCCGGGATCTGCGGCCTGGAAAACCTGGCGTTGATTCCTGGATTGGCCGGCTCCGCCCCTATCCAGAACATCGGCGCCTACGGCGTCGAATTGAAAGACGTCTGCGAGTATGTCGATCTGCTGGACTTCTCTACCGGTGCTATCGATCGCATTCCGGCTGCCGAGTGTGGTTTCGGTTACCGGGAAAGCATTTTCAAACACCGTTTCCAAACCGGGCATGTCATTGTCGGGCTGGGCCTGCGTCTCAACAAACAATGGCAACCCAAATTGAGCTACGGCGATCTGGCCAGGCTGGATCCCGCCACGGTGACGCCGCTTCAGGTATTTGAATCCGTATGCGCCATGCGCCGCAGCAAGCTGCCCGATCCGCGTGAAACCGGTAATGCCGGCAGCTTCTTCAAGAATCCGCTGGTGAACGCAGAGAAAGCCGCAGAACTCATCGCCAAATATCCCGGCATGCCGCACTATCCACAGCAGGATGGCCAGGTGAAGCTGGCCGCCGGATGGCTTATCGATCAATGCGAACTGAAAGGATATCGTATCGGCGGCGCTGCGGTACACCGTCAGCAGGCGTTGGTGCTGGTGAACATCGACAACGCCCACAGCCAAGATGTGGTGGCGCTGGCGCGCCACGTACGCAAGACAGTGGCCGATAAATTTGGCGTCTGGCTGGAGCCTGAGGTGCGTTTTATTGGCGCGACCGGTGAGCTGAATGCCGTGGCGGTGCTGTCATGAAAGATACCAAGGTTCCGTTAAAACTGATCGCGCTGCTGGCCGACGGTGAATTTCATTCCGGGGAACACCTGGGTGAGTCACTGGGCATGAGCCGTGCGGCGATCAATAAGCATATTCAGACCATTCGCGAATGGGGGCTGGATGTCTTTACCGTGCCCGGCAAAGGCTACAGCCTGCCTGGCGCCATCCAGCTGTTGGAAGCCGAGCGCATCCTCAGCCTGCTGGAAGACAAGCGTGTAAGCGTGTTGCCGGTGGTCGATTCCACCAACCAATACTTGCTGGACCGCATTGCCGAATTGCACTCTGGTGACGCCTGTGTCGCTGAATACCAGCAGGCAGGGCGAGGGCGCCGCGGGCGGCAGTGGATCTCGCCATTCGGCGCTAATTTATACCTGTCGATGTTCTGGCGACTGGAGCAGGGGCCGGCTGCGGCCATGGGGCTTAGCCTGGTGATCGGGATGGTGATGGCGGAAGTTCTGCAGCGTCTCGGTGCGGCCGATGTGCGCGTGAAGTGGCCTAACGATCTCTACCTGAACGATCGTAAATTGGCGGGGATCCTGGTCGAACTGACGGGGAAAACCGGCGATGCGGCTCAACTGGTCATCGGTGCCGGCATCAACCTGGCGATGCGTGATACCAATGCCAGCGCCATTACTCAAGGATGGATTAACCTACAGGAAGCGGGAATTCAGATCGATCGCAATGAGCTGGCTGCAACCCTGCTTAATGAACTGCGTCAGTCGCTGAAACAGTTTGAGATAGACGGACTGGCGCCCTTTATCGGTCGCTGGCGTACCCTAGATAACTTTATCGACAGGCCGGTCAAGCTGCTTATCGGCGAGCGGCAGATTGTGGGTATCGCCCGAGGAATCGATTCGCAGGGCGCGCTGCTGCTGGAACAAGACGGGGAGATCAAGCCCTTCATCGGTGGAGAGATATCGCTGCGCAGCGCAGAATAGTTAGAGAAAGCAGGGGACGGCAACGTCCCCTGAATCGATCGGTAGACTTACTTTCTTAAACGCACGCTTTCAACGGCGTGGTTAGCGCTTTTGGTCATGATCAGGCTGGCGCGTTCGCGTGTAGGCAATATATTCTGCTGCAAATTCAACCCGTTAATTTCATTCCATAATTGCGTGGCGATATTAATCGCTTCCGGTTCCGGCAATTTTGAATAGTGATGGAAATAAGAATCGGGATTGGAAAATGCGCCTTGACGGAATTTCAGGAAGCGATTGATATACCAGCTTTGCAATAGCGTCTCCGGAGCATCGACATATATAGAGAAGTCGACAAAATCGGAAACGAATACGCGATGCGGATCGTGAGGATAATCCATGCCGCTTTGCAATACGTTAAGCCCTTCCAGGATCAAAATATCCGGTTGCTCGATGACTTTATTACCTTCGGGCACAACGTCATAGATCAAATGAGAATAAACCGGAGCGGTGACGCGTTTGGCGCCGGATTTCACTTCCGACACGAATTTCACCAGGCTATGCATATCGTAAGACTGCGGGAAGCCTTTTTTCTTCATCAGACCGCGCTCGTTCAGCACCTTATTAGGATGCAAGAAGCCGTCGGTCGTGATCAGCTCCACGCTGCGATGTTCAGGCCAGCGGCTCAGCAACGCTTGCAGCAGACGAGCGGTCGTGCTCTTACCAACGGCTACGCTGCCGGCGATGCCGATGACATAGGGAATCTTTTGCCCGTCGGTGCCGAGGAATTGCTCCAGCACCGCCTGTCGGCGCAGGTTGGAACTGATATAGAAGTTCAACAGCCGTGACAGCGGCAGATAAATCTGCGCAACTTCTTCCAACGAGAGATCTTCGTTAATCCCTTTCAGTTTAACGATCTCTTCTTCCGACAACGTCAGCGGCACCGAATCTCGCAACGCCGCCCATTGGGTACGATCGAACTGTAGGTAAGGCGTTGCTAAAGATTGATCTCTTTTTATCATAAGCCAAATTCTGCCTGTTAACGCAGGTTGGGAAAGGCGCCGGACGCCAACTCCAGAGAATAAACAAGCTGCATATTATAGACAGCTTCGTTTTTGGCGTAGACTTTTTTCGCAAAAGTTGTCGATAGGCAGCAGTTTATGTCAATTGTGCGAAGCGGCGCGCAGTTGATAAAGCGGGGTTGCAAGGCGGCATCATCGGGGCCGGATACCGCCTGAAGGTTAACTGGCGATGGCGCGCGAAGGTTGGTTCACGGTGAACAGGCGTTTGTAATAAATAACGGTCGGATGGTAATGCCCATCGGGCCCCGCCGCATAATCCGGCAGCTCGCCCAAACAGCGATAACCCAGGCTGCGATAAAGCGCTTCTGCTGCCGAACCGGCCTGCGTATCCAGGTACAATAGCCCGCGTTGCTGCTGCAGCGCTACGTGCTCCAGCGTCTTCATCAGCGCCTGACCTACGCCGTTGCGACGAGCGCGGCTATGCACCAACAGCTTCACCACCTCCGCACGATTACGGCCGTTCGGCTTCTGACAGAGTTCGAGTTGCACGGTGCCAACGACGCCGCGCTCGTCGCGGGCAATCCACAGCAGCAGTTCACCTTTAGCCAGGGCCGGTCGCAGACTGTGGAAGTAGCTCTCGGCGTCTTCGTGAGGGATTAAGGTGTCGTAACCGACAGAAGCGCCGTGCGTGACGGCATCGGTCAACAGGCGGGCCAATTCATCCCGGTAAATCGGCAGCGTAGCGGCGTTGATAGGCACTATTTTCATGAGTCATTCCTCCAGATATGGGGGTAATGAAGAGAAGCAATAACTGAGCCACAGCGGCGAAAGGCATGACGACGGCAAAAGGGTGAGGGATCAGTGTAGCTCACGCCTCGGTCCGGGGCAGGTATCCCCTTTTTGGTGCATCGATCCCGCTCACAGTTTACCGTTGCGGGTTAAGTGTTTTGAGAAGGCCGACACGGAGAAAGCGGCGCTCAAGGCTTGCAAAAAGTGGATAAAATTGTAGAGAATGATTGCCGCGAGTGATGAATGTTTGCACGCCGCAGGCTGCGAATTGCATGACAGTATGCAAAATTGACTGATTTGTGAGCGAAAGTGCGCGTAAAGCAATTTTTTTGTTGCATAGGTCGCCCGCTCTACCTAGAATGCGCTGCACTTGATGCCGGCTTAGCTCAGTAGGTAGAGCAACTGACTTGTAATCAGTAGGTCACCAGTTCGATTCCGGTAGCCGGCACCATTCAAGTCACAAGTAGTTAAAATCTGGTGGGGTTCCCGAGCGGCCAAAGGGAGCAGACTGTAAATCTGCCGTCACAGACTTCGAAGGTTCGAATCCTTCCCCCACCACCAAATCTTGCCTTCGGCGATTAACTGAAATGCGATAAATGCCGCAACGGTTGATAGCGGGAGGAGAGGGCGAAAGCCTTCGGCAAGGTTCGAGCTGTGCAGCGCAAGGCGCAGCCGGCCCGAAGGATGCGAGCCGAGTGATGAACAATCCTGCTCCATCCCAAAATTCTACAGAAAAATCAGGTAGCCGAGTTCCAGGATGCGGGCATCGTATAATGGCTATTACCTCAGCCTTCCAAGCTGATGATGTGGGTTCGATTCCCACTGCCCGCTCCAAGATGTGCTGATATAGCTCAGTTGGTAGAGCGCACCCTTGGTAAGGGTGAGGTCGGCAGTTCGAATCTGCCTATCAGCACCACTTCTTAATTTCTCGCCCCCTGATTTTCTTTCTGTTCTGGATTCAACGAGCAAATGCTTGGTTGATGTGGTGATACCACCGATTTATCCGTGTCTTAGAGGGACAATCGATGTCTAAAGAAAAGTTTGAACGTACAAAACCGCACGTTAACGTCGGTACTATCGGCCACGTTGACCACGGTAAAACTACCCTGACTGCAGCGATCACTACCGTACTGGCTAAAACCTACGGCGGTTCTGCACGTGCTTTCGACCAGATCGATAACGCGCCAGAAGAAAAAGCTCGTGGTATCACCATCAACACCTCTCACGTTGAGTATGACACCCCGACTCGTCACTACGCGCACGTTGACTGCCCAGGGCACGCCGACTACGTGAAAAACATGATCACCGGTGCTGCGCAGATGGACGGCGCGATCCTGGTAGTTGCTGCGACTGATGGCCCAATGCCTCAGAC
>NZ_JBICNA010000017.1:0-13817 GCF_043109535.1 Serratia sp. LACPHL-BACT-2024-00286 | reverse complement strand
ACATTGAAATAAAAGGGTAAATTAAAAAGGTGTATAGGGTGAACAGTTTTTCTATAAATCTTTTTTTTGTGGCTGTGAGTCCAAGAAAAAAGCTGCGATCAGAAAATAGCGACAGTAAATTTATGCGTAACAATAATTTTTGGTTTGGGTTCGTGACACGGAACCTAACCGAGTTCTTTGTGTGGCTGAATTTTAGGCTGCTCTCAGAGCGATAGTCTAATCTTCCAGCATTTCACGAAATTTATACTGGGGGCTCTAAGGGCGGGTAATCCTGTTTTTTTCAATAATTTTATATTTTTCATTGCATTGATTGGTTATTTGAGTCCGGCGATGGCGTCTGCCTGAAGCAGTGACCAGCGGGTACCTCGGCATTGACTCCACCGATAGCCTAGATGCGCGCATGTGCGTTTTGGCGATCGGATTTGCGGATACAGGTGACGTGATGGCCTGATATTTCAACTAATTTATTTATTAGTGGTTTACGCGCAGCGAGCAGACGTGGGGGAAACAGCAATCATGAGGTTAAATAGACCTTTTTACGTAACCTGAGTTGAATAGGGAGGAATTTCCTTTTCTAGATTGATGGCTGGTTAAATCACTTTTCAGCAACCAATGAAACAGCTCTTGATTTCGTTTAAAGTTCAATTTTTTCATGGCATTGCGTTTATGTGCACTGATGGTCTTTACATTTATACCCAGGCTGGCTGACATGCAGGTAAGTGTTTCACCTTGTTTAATTAGATGTAACACTTCACGCTCTCGTTGTGTAAATGATGCTTGATTAGGCTGCGCTTTTACCGGCGTCCTTTGCATGAGCTGCTTGGAGAGGATGTTCTCCATAAGTTGAAAGGCAATACCCTCCGACTGGTGTCTGTATAATATGTTGTTTTTATTGATTTTTTTGTATAGGTGCTTTAAGTGTGCATCTTTAATTTCAGCGATGGCGACATACAATGGTTTATCGTTCCTCATAGAGGTTGGGTTGCGAGGCTCGATGACAGTACCACAACGTATTGCCTGAAAAACAATATCTGCCTTTTTTTTGCAAGGGTAATGAAAGGAGAACACTGTGCTCTGGCCAATACTATTTAAGTATTTTTCCAAAACTATCGCTAACCCGGATGCATAAAACTTATCATCGTCAATGATTACAATGTGCCATTCTTTATTAGGTGTTGAGTTTTTCTTTTTACTCATTTTTAGATGCCTCTCTAAAATGGTTATTCATCTGCTTTGGCTGTCATTTTTATGTGGTGTTGACTATCAATTCGCAGTAAAGAGTGAATCCACTATTGCCCCCCTTGGTGGTTATTAGGCTAATAGAGTAGCTAGCCGGCTATGTAATATGCAACTTAATTAATTTAACTTGTGGTATGCAGGGTTTAATTTTTTTTACGTGTAACTTTTAACTGGTTAAGTGCTTAAGTATGATAGCTATGGATGTTGTTGAAGGAGTTGAATACCTTCCTGACAAGTTATCAAATCGTTATGAGAGCTACTTAATTATTTGTTATAGTGCATACCAACATTGGTATTTCTAACCCTCTATAAAATAAAAGATTTTTTCCTATTTCTCTTGTTTTTGCATAAAATGCGACACCTGGTATGTCAGGCAGTACGTAAGTGTGCCAGAGTGTATCGGGTACATTGTCATTAGGGTTATGCTCCTCACTCGTAATTACAGCTGTAGAATAACCATTTATATCAGCCGGTTTACTCGTGACGAAAATCCTTCTGTAGACAGTGTAATTTTTATTTTCTTCTTTAAGTGAGCCTACAAATAGTACTTCATTTTGATCTTCTTGATGTGAGATGATGTTTATATTGACGTTGAGATCGATTTTTGTGTTGTTATTTGTTGTAACTCTAGCAGTTAATTGAGTATTGCAACGAAAAGGTTTCCAGTTAAGGCTACTTAAAGGGTAAGCTAATAGGAAAACTGCAAAGGCAGTAAAAATCGATGTCCAGATGACTATTCTTTTCATGGCGATTTACTCAATGAGTCTAAAGTTATGGCAGCTCTTGTAGCTCATGTCAGTGTTTTTAGTACAGACTGACATGAAATAAACCTTTAATATATCGTTGGCAGGGCGTGCTTCCATATAGTAAATGTCATGACTGCTCTGCATACAGTCAATCTTTTCATTAGCTACCATTTTCAGCGCACGTGCCAATTGTTCATTGTTTTGTTTATCGTCGCCCAGAAGATAATAATTACATTTATTCTGAGTGGTTGCGAGCACCGGCTCTTTATCTCTATTTAGACCACTCAATTTCATGGCTGTAATAATTGAAAGCAAGGCAAGGCTTAGAGCCAAGATTGGCTTTCGCATGGTGTAAAATGTTCCTTTCGTGGCTGAAGTCGCGGAAGGATTCAAACTTTCTTCCTTTATCTTCTCGCTTGACGCATCAAAAGTCTTAACCTTTTCATTAGATAAATGCTCTTGCGATGACTTGGTTTCTGGGTGGATCTCCGCTTCCATTTTAAAGCCTATCCGCGGTACCGTAATCAGAATCTCTTTGTTCACCCCAAGTGCTTCAAAGGCTTTTCTCAACTCACTGATATGGTTACTTAGGGTTGCACTAGACGGTGAGAATCCGTAGTCCTCCCAAACGTGCTTGATTAGCGTTTCTCGCGTGAGCTCATTTTTATTGTTCTTTATTAGCTCAGTTAGTAATCGTGTCGCAGGCTTGGATAGTTTGATAGTGAGCAGGTCATTACTCCTGAGCATTAATAACCTGCACTCGGGATCGAAAATGATAGTTAAATTTATTATGTATTTCATAAGAGTATCTTTTTCCTCATGGTGTCAATGCGAAGTACTAGTTATTAATAAGAATCGTCTTGTTTTGATTTTACGAAACTTATTGGATGTGAGTGGTGTACGTCAACCTATTTTTCAGGACTGTTTTTTTATTATTAGAGTGCATGAAAAATAGTCAGCATTACAGCTTAATTAAAATATCCAAAAAAGATAATTAATCTAATTATAGCTTGTTTTTTATTGGGTTTTGGATTTTTTATCTAATTTTTTGCTATTAATTAAATTATTTATCTTTTCTTTTTCTTCTTGGTTACCATTTTTCCTGTTGTCGGACGCTATGACATCGCGAGTTGACAGGTATGTACTCAGCTATCTGTCTCTGCATGCTTAGTGTAGAGGTAAAGGCAACTTCATCAAAATGGGATAGACCTCTTAATTAAGGATAAAGTAGAAATGAAATTGAATAAAATCATGATGGCGGCAGTGTTGGCATTCGGTGCTGTTTCTGGTGCACAGGCTGCCGACCAGGGGCACGGCAAAGTCACCTTTACCGGCTCCATTATTGATGCTCCGTGCTCTATTGCTCCGGAGTCTGTTGATCAGACTGTTGAGCTTGGGCAGATCTCTAAGGTTGCTTTGCTTAGTGGAGGGAAGTCTACCCCGCGTAATTTCTCGATCGATCTGGAGAACTGCACGTTCGGCTCACCTGCAACCAAAAACAAGGTGCAGTTAACCTTCACGGGTATGGAGTCTGCTGCCAAAAATGGCCTGTTGGGGATTACCGGTACGGCTAAAGGCGCCAGCGTAGCCATCACTCAGGCTGATGGTGAAATCATTAAACTGGGTACGCCAACTAAAGAACAAGTATTGCAGGACGGACACAATACGCTGAATTTCTCCGCTTATATGCAGGGCGATACCGCTTCTTCCGCCGTTATTACCGAAGGTGAGTTCCAGGCGGTAGCTGATTTTACTCTGGCTTATAACTAAAAGATTGCTCCACATAAAGTAAGTATTTCCTCTATATGTGTGTATATGCATGCGGTATCCCCGCATGCTTTTTGGTAATGCTTTAAAGTATGGAGCATGTTCTATTATGAGGCTTTGTAATAGCGTTATTTTAGTGGTTTCTTGCCTATTTACCTTTCCAGCGAACTCTGCGTTAGCAGATAAAAACGTTGCCGGATGGGGACGGGTAAATATGCACGGAGCCATTATTGATACTGCTTGCGCTATTGCTATTGACAGCCGAGAGCAAACCATTGATATGGGGGTTTTACCCTTGTCAGATATTATTCGCGATGGGCAGGGCCGCAGCCAGCATTTTTCCATTGATTTGGTTGACTGCATCACTGAACGCCCAGGAAAGGAAGGTTGGAAGAAATTTCAGGTTACTTTTGACGGCGAATCTAATGGTGAGTTATTTGGCGTTAACGGTAGCGCCTCCGGGGTAGCGTTGCAGATTATTGATGCCAATGGAAATGTCGCAACACCGAGCAAGGCTATGCCTCCAATGGATATTATCCCGGGTAATAGTCAATTGAATTATGTTATGAGGTTGGTGGCCAATGGTCAGACGTTGACATCTGGGAGTTATCTATCCTCTATCCGATTTAAGCTGGACTATTTTTGATTTGCTTCTGAAAGAACGTTGTTTTTCGGCTCGCGTAATGGATCTATTTATACTAATAAGGTAATGCCATGGAGTTTCCGCTTGGAAAATTTGTGCCTCTGCATTCGTTAGGGTTATTTATTTCCCTTGCGCTGGGATCCTCCGTGATAAGCGCGCATGCTGCCGATGATATTCAGTTCAATACCGATGTGCTGGATGTTAACGATCGTAAAAACATTGATCTGAGCCAATTCTCTCGCAGTGGTTACATTATGCCGGGTACTTACGGCATGGTGGTGCACGTTAATAAGAATGACTTGCAAGAGCAACAGATCCCATTTTATGCGCCGGAGGGCGACCCAAACGGCAGTCGTGCCTGCCTCAGCCCCGCATTGGTAGAACAACTGGGGTTTAAGCCTGGCGTGCTGAAAGACCTGACTTGGTGGCACGAAGGAGAATGCCTGAACGAGAGTAGCGTGAAAGGGATGGATGTGCGTGGCGATCTGCCCACGTCCTCTCTTTACCTAAGTGTTCCTCAGGCTTATCTGGAGTACAGCGACGAGAACTGGGATCCGCCGTCTCGCTGGGATGAGGGGATTCCCGGGGTGCTCTTCGATTACAACGTCAATGCGCGTAGCCAGCATCAGCAGCGGGACGGATCGCGTGGTTATAGCCTCAGCGGTAACGGTACGGCGGGCGCCAACCTGGGCGCATGGCGTTTGCGTGCCGATTGGCAGGCGAATATTGACCATCAGGCGGGGAATGGGCAATCGACCCAGAAGCAATTGGACTGGAGCCGGTATTACGCCTATAGGGCAGTACCGGCGCTGCGCTCGAAGCTGACGCTGGGCGAAAACTACCTGGATTCAGGCATGTTCGATAGCTTCCGTTTCACGGGGATGAGTCTGGTATCGGACGAAAGCATGTTGCCACCTAATCTGCGTGGCTATGCGCCGGAAGTGGTGGGCATAGCGAAAACGAATGCCAAAGTCACCATCAGCCAACAGGGGCGTGTGCTGTCCGAGACCGCGGTTGCCGCAGGGCCATTCCGTATTCAGGACATCAACGATGCAGTCACTGGCGAGCTGAACGTGCGGGTGGAAGAGCAGGACGGTGACGTTCAGGAGTTCGTGGTGAATACCGCCAACATTCCCTATCTGACGCGGCCCGGTTCGGTGCGCTTCAAACTGGCGACGGGTAAACCGTCAGACTGGCAGCACCATTCGCGCGGCCCGCTGTTCGGTACCGGCGAATTCTCTTGGGGGGTCAGCAACGGCTGGTCGCTGTACGGCGGTGTTTTGGCGGGCGGCGACTACAACGCACTTTCGTTGGGTATCGGCCGTGACCTGATGGTATTTGGGGCGCTGTCGTTTGATGCTACCCAGTCGCGGGCACAGTTGCCACAGGAAGACGGCACGCTCAGTGGCGGCTCCTATCGCCTCAGTTACTCAAAGAGCTTTGACGAATACGACAGCCAGGTGACCTTTGCCGGCTATCGCTTTTCGGAGCAGGACTTTATGAGCATGAGTGAGTATTTGGACGCGCGCTATTACGGCACCCGAACGGGTAATGGCAAGGAAATGTACACCATAACTTTCAACAAGCACTTCCGTGACTGGGGGCTGAGTTCCTATCTCAATTATAGCCACGAGACGTATTGGGACAGACCGGCCAACGATCGTTACAACCTGACGTTGTCGCGCTATTTCGACGTGGGCCGGTTCCGCAACCTGAGCCTGTCGCTGTCGGCGTACCGTAATGAATACAACGGGACGAAAGATGATGGGGCCTACCTTTCACTGTCGATGCCGTGGGGGGATAACGCAACGGTGAGCTACAACGCCACGGTGAACCGCGACGACACTACGCATCAGGTGGGGTATTCCGACCGAATTGATGAGCACAATAACTACCAGTTGCGCGCCGGCCGCTCGCGAAGTGGGGTGAATGTGAACGGATATTACAACCATGAAGGCGACAAGGCGCGCATGAGTGCCAATGCCAGCTACCAGGAGAACCGTTACAGCGCCGTCGGGATGTCGATGCAGGGTGGCATGACGATGACGGCGAGTGGCGGGGCGTTGCATCGTTCTGGCATGCCGGGTGGCACCCGCATGCTGATTGACACGCAGGGGGTGTCGGACGTGCCGGTGCGGGGCTATGGCAGTACCACCAACACCAACGCCTGGGGCAAGGCGGTTATCGGGGACGTGAACAGCTATTACCGTAACAAGGCGAGTATCGATGTGAACAAGCTCGGTGATAACGCCGAAGCCACAAAGTCGGTGGTGCAAGCCACGCTCACCGAAGGCGCTATCGGTTACCGCCAGTTCGAAGTGATTGCTGGCGAGAAGGCGATGGCGGTCATCAAACTGGCCGACGGCAGCCAACCGCCATTTGGCGCCACGGTGATGAACGCCCGTAAGCAGGAGACGGGCATCGTCAATGACGGCGGCAGTGTCTATCTGAGCGGCATCAACGCCGGCGATGCCATGACGGTGCACTGGAACGGTGGTGCGCAGTGTGAGGTGCGTATGCCAACGCCACTGCCTGCCGACATGCTGATGAATACGCTGCTGTTGCCGTGTCATCCGCTGGGGGCAAGCTCCGAGCCTGGAGCGCAGACGAAGGGTGAACCACAGTCAGTGGTTGCACCCGAGCTTTAGCAGACTTCGTAAGCGCCGCGCCGATGAGTAAAGTGGTGTGCAGGTTTAATCCAAATTCGATGAGGGCCGCTATGGCCGGGAAAGAAAATATGGAAAAGAACGAATTGAACATGAAACAGCATCACAAAGGCCGCCCGGCAACATCCGTGCGGAAAAAGATCCTGCCACTGGTAGCAGTGACAGGCGCTCTGCTCGGCGCATTGCTGGCCCAGCAGGCGCAGGCGGCGATAGCGCTTGACCGCACTCGGATTATTTTTGATGGCAGCCAAAAGTCGGTGAGCCTGAACGTCAGCAATCAAAACAAGCAGCTGCCCTACCTGGCGCAGGGCTGGATTGAAGACGATAAGGGTAACAAAATCCAGAGCCCCCTCACGGTGCTGCCTCCGGTTCAACGCATCGAGCCGGGCAAACCGAGCCAGGTGAAAATCCAGGCTCTGCCGGTGGCGAAGACGCTGCCGCAGGACCGCGAGACGGTCTATTACTTCAATCTGCGGGAAATCCCGCCGAAGAGTACCAAGCCGAATACGCTGCAAATTGCGTTGCAGACGCGTATCAAGCTGTTCTACCGCCCGGCAACCATTGCGATGGACAAAAACGCACCGCCGCCACAGGAGCAACTGACCCTGAGTAAGCAAGGCAACAAGTATGTGGTCAACAATCCGACGGCGTATTACGTCACGTTGGTCGACGCTGCCGCTAAAAAAGGCGGCGCGGGTATCAAAAACTTCGAGCCGCTGATGGTGCCGCCAAAGGGCAATTTACCGTTGACGGTGAGTGCAGCAGAGTTGGGTAACAGCCCGGTACTGACCTACGTTAATGATTACGGTGGCCGGCCGCAGCTGAGTTTCAGTTGCTCAGGTAGCACATGCACTGTGATGCCGGCGAAGAAAGCGTAGTGGAGCACGGTCTGGTGGTGCAGGCACCGGTCAAGCAGAGGGAGACAGGATATGGACATGACACACGAGACAGGCCGACACCGATGGGGCCTGTGCGGGGCGATTGAGCTGAAGTATTACGGTGCGTTGATCGGGTTGGCGCTGATGGCCCCGATAACGCTGGGGGCAGTGCTCTGGCTGCTGCCACCGGCGCAGGCTGCGGTGGATAACTGGGATGTCGAAGGCGCTAACGGTACCCTGTATGTTCACGGGGCGTTAACAGAGAGCGCCTGTCGGCTGGAGATGACCAGCGCCCACCAGGATGTCACACTCGGTGAGACGGGGGCGGGGCGCCTGAGAACTATTGGCGCGCGTGGCGAACCGGTTCGGTTCGAGCTGCGTCTGGAGGATTGTCTGCGCAGCCCGGCCGGTAGCCGCGATGTGCGTACCGGCGGCCTGACCTGGGCGGACAATCAGCCTGCGGTGACGGTGAGTTTCCGTGCGATGCGTGACGCCGATAACCCGCAGTTGGTGAAGGCGCAGGGCGTCTCTGGGCTGGGGTTGCGGCTTGAAAATGCGCAGGGGGAAGACGTTCGCCTGGGCAGCAGGGGGAAACCACTGTTGTTGACGCCGGGGCAAAATACGCTGAGCTACACGATAACCCCGGAACGCACTCCCTCCGCGCTGATAGCTGGTAGCTATCGGGCCGTGGTGGATTTTCATCTGAGTTATGACTAAGGCGGTCGGGACAATGAATGGGATCGTAACGCTGCAGCGAATGCTGGCAGCTGTGTTGGCAACTTTGCCGATGCTGGCATGTGCAGACCCCTCGGCCACGGTCACCATCAAGGTGACCGTGGTGGCGCCACCGCCCTGTGTGATAAACGATGACCGGCCGATTGAAGTGGAATTCGATGACGTGATTACTACCCGGGTAGATGGTGATAATTACAAGATGCCGGTCAATTACACGCTGTCGTGCGCCGGGGGGGGCTCTAGTGCGATGAAGCTGCAGGTAAAAGGCAATGGTGCTGCGTTCGACGCAACGGTGTTGCAAACCAACAAGACCGGGCTTGGCATCGAACTGCTCCAGGGTGACAGCAAGCTGGCCGTCAACAAGTGGCTGAGTTTCACCTATCCGAACAAGCCTGCATTGTGGGCCGTGCCGGTAAAACAGGCCGGCGCGTCCCTGACGGGAGGAGAGTTCAGCGCAGGGGCCACGATGGCCGTGGATTACCAGTAACAGGAGCTGAGCATGAGCAAAACACTAAAAGTCCTGTTGCTGACCGGCAGTCTGACTGCGGGCATTACCCCGGTACAGGCCAACGACGGCGAAGCAGACATGACGTTTCACGGCACTCTGATAGAGCCGCCCCCTTGTACCATCAATGACGGTAACCAGGTCGAGGTTGACTTCGATGACAAGGTGGGCATCAACAAGGTGGACGGTGAGAACTATCGTAAGCAGTTGAATTATCAAATCACCTGCGATAACGCCGTCGGCGGGAACTGGGCATTGACGCTCAGCCTGAGCGGTAGTGCGGCAGGGTTCGACAGTGACGCCTTGTTGACGGACAAGGCAGGCCTCGGCATCCGGGTATACCAGAACGATAAACCCTTCACACCGAACAGTGTGCTGAAGATAAACCTGGCCAACCCGCCGCGTCTGGAGGCGGTACCGATAAAACAAGCTGGTGCCAAGCTGACCGAAGGGGCCTTTGAGGCCTGGGCCACGCTGCGTGCCGACTATGAATAAGGAGCGCGACATGAAAGGGAAATTGTCAGGGTATTCACGCTCTCCGGTGGCCGTCCTGATGTTGGTGGCGATATTGATTGCCTCACCGTTACCGGCTCTGGCCGCGGGCGACAATAACCTGTACTTGCATGGTGCTCTGGTTGCAGAGCCTTGCGCGATCTCACCGGGCGATGAAGAAATCACGCTGGATTTTGGCACTATCATCGACAAGTACCTGTACCTGAACACGCGCACTCTGGGGCAACCCTTCGAAATACACCTGGAGGAATGTGACCTGACGCAAGGTAAAACGGTGAGCGTGACCTTTACCGGTACAGAAAATCAAGCATTGCCGGGCCTGTTGGCCATCGACGGTGGCAGTGAGGCCACGGGGATTGCCATTGGGCTTGAAACACCAGCGGCAAAACCGCTGCGACTCAATAAGGTGAGCGATAAAACCCTGCTGAAGGTTGGGGGCAACACCATTGCGCTGAAGGCTTATATACAGGGCGAGCCAGACGCAATAGCCAACAAAACGATTGGCCGAGGCGCGTTCAGTGCGGCCGCTACCTTCAATCTGGAATATGAGTAAATGGCGTCAAATTGCCAGTGACAAGCACGCAGAAAGAAGTTAACACCACGCAGGCCTGGGAGAGGGCTTACCGTTGGTTGTGCCGGCGACGACAACATGCGCCACCGAATGCTGATGTATGGGATTTACGCTTTAAGTGGCCACAGCAGCAGTTTCAATGGCTAAACCGCGTGCTGGCAGGAGGATACCGACTCTCCCCAATGCAGGTGTATCGGCGGCGGAATAAAAGTTGGGTGCAATGGTCGGCGCATGATGCGTTGGTGCTCAAATGGGTGGCGATACAGATTGAAGAGCAACTGCCCAGGAACACGTCTTGCCATCACCTTAAAGGGCACGGTGGCGTGGTTGGGTCGACGCAGTGTGTTTCTTCTGCCTGGCGATGTGGGGAATGGCGTTATGTTTACCGCACGGATATCCGGGGTTATTACCAGCACATTTTAAAGTGCCAGGTGGCGGGGCAATTGAACTGGCATATAGAGGATGCGGTCTGCAGAAATTTGTGCCTGCAATGGCTCTATTACAGCGTTGAAGACGGCGGTGAGATAGTGACGCCGGAAAAAGGGATTTGTCGCGGTAGTGCGCTGAGTCCGCTTATCGGCGGCAGTATATTGCGGCATGTTGACCATTATTTCGCGACGCGCGAGGAGATATTTTATGCCCGATACATGGATGACTTTATTTTCTTTACTAAAACGCGTTGGCATTTACGCAAAACGATTAAATCGCTGTATGAATTTTTTGATTTGGGTGGCTTTGAAATACACCCGGATAAAACGCAATTGGGGAGAGTTGAAAATGGTTTTGACTGGCTGGGGATATGGTATGCCCCCGAAGGGCCCCGGATAGCTCCGCGAGCAATAGAGAACCATCGGGAACGTATTGCGCGGCTTTATGAGCAAGCACGTTTGCGGAAACTGCCGAAGGCAGAGACCGATAATCGTGTGCGAGAGTATGAAGCCCGGTGGATGAATTGGGCAAAACACCACTTGATGAATTTAGGGTGATTGCCTGATAAACAAGCATAAATTCACCTCCCATTACTCGACCTATGAGTTCGTCTTGATGGCTCGATTATTTACCAAGGTCCATACTATGAAACGTCTCCATGTACTCGCACTGCTTTTGTGGTCATCCGCCGCCTTTCCTTACAACATCGTCGTTACCAACGCGCAGATCACCATGGGCTCCGTACCTGGTGAATACGGCTATGAGTTTGATTGGCACATCAGCGGCGCGCCTGATCCATGGGAAGATCAATACTACCCTTGTACGGGGGGGACCGTGAACCTACGGTGCCATCTCTCCGTTCGTACCTTGTTTGGTCAGTCAGCCCCCGGGGGATTCCACGTCTACCCCCATGGGAATATAATACCCGAATGGTCACTAGGCCGCGTGTACGGGATGTGGGTTGCCAGCGGTCTGGGCAGCGGCCACGCCTCCTTCCCGCCTGGGCCGAACCGCGGGCAATGGCCGTGGCCGCCCGGATGGCCACCGCGGTGGGCGGATCTCTGCTTCGGGCCGGCAATAGCTGTTGAAAATCAATCCTACCGGCTCGTCCCAGGGGCGACGTGTGTCCGCGCATCACCTCCTGAAACCACCTGCCGTGTTACCCTGCCATCCATGATCGACCTCGGTGTGGTGAACGTAGGTGCCGTTGCCTCGGGGGTAGCATATGGTGACATCACGTGCGGTAACTCTGTTTCTGTCCGAGCACGACTCCTCAACGATCCAAACCTCGATGGCCGATCCGTCCGGCTCACGATCAATGGATTCTCCCTGGGCCGGGCCGAGACAACCATAGGGTCCGGAAGCCGGATCCCATTCAGGGTCTCTGCGTCCGTCGACTTACCTCTGATACATGCCGGCGTCTACTACACGGACTCCGTGATCTCGGTCACCTACGATTAACCCATGCCTGACGCGCCAGAGATCGATGTACGCATTCCAAAACTGAATGCCACCGAGTCAAGGGGTCTCGCACCGCAAATCTGGATTTGATGACCCCATGGCCAGGGGGATACCAAGGGATGGGCCACCACTGATGCCTGTGTTTGAGTCTCCAACCTCCCTGCACCACTGGCATATGCCTTCGCTTCCGACGGTGCAGGGTGGATGAGTAAAATCCGCGAGTCCACCCGGTTAACAGATTGAAATTAAAAAGGATATAACTATGCCGTACGAGAGTGTGCCCGTATTTGGTTTAATCATTTTCAGGCGGTGAATAGCCTGTATGGGGATTATATCGTTGCTAGCCTAGGGGGCTTTATCTGTATAACTACATGTAACTTGTTATATTATCTGTTTTTTTTGGTTAAATATCATTGGTTTTACTGTCTTTGAAATTCCTGTGATCGCCCGCAGCCGGATAGCATGCCGCAGACGACCTGCGCCACAGGACCACTTCCGCTTCGACAACATGGACGGCGTCAGCACCTGGTTCTGCAATCAGTGTGGCGCCGGTGACGCCCCTTGGTTGACACATCCCTGACGCTGGTTGCCCACCGCAGTCGAACAGATGGCCGCTCTGATGGGAAATAGCATCAACAGCTGCATACCGCTGCCCAATGTCAGACCATAGCGCTTGTATGGGCGCCAAATGCTGAAACTCTGACCCTGCACGGCCAACCACTGTGTGTCGGCGGTATCACTATCCGCCCGGAGACCTGTTGCTGCCGTCGCACAACTCCGGGGCGAGGTGCTTAACGTGCAACTGATCCACGCCCAAGGAGGCAAACGCAAGCTGGCTGGCGGGTAGGTGAGAGTTGCCTGTTACACCCTGAGCGGCGCTGACTATAAGACTATTTGGCTAACGGAGGGTTGCGCTGCGGGCCTGACCGGGAAGCTCTGCGTCCACAACTTGGCTGCTGCTTGCGGCAAAGAATGACAGGAACGGCACTGGGCAGGCCCGTGCGACGGATACGGCCACACTGGTTAACGGTATCCCGGTGTTGCCGCCCTGGAAAGCTACTGGAACGACACCTACTGTCAGCAGGACTCTGAGACCACGAGCATGCCACATCAGACGTTCAGCCCACCGCCGCAGCTCAGCTCGTTTGACACGCTGAACGATGCCGACCTGAAATCCGAGCTGCTGGCCGGTGCCGAAACACCACCTCCACCACTATCGACAATTTGGAGTCGGTGTGCGAACGTACCAGTGTGCTCGGCTTCTCTCTTTGATAATTATGCCCGACGTGGAGATGTAGAGCGGTGACCGGGCGGGTATCAGGTCGCCATCGACCCCAAATACCGCGACGTCTATACCGCCCACATCCCGGCGGAGATTTTTGCGGTGAACAACAACCCGATGCAGTACAGCGACCGCAGCGGTGGCATTTTGAGTCTCCAGGGGCATCCCACCGTTCCCGGAGGCTCCCCCCCATGAAGAACGTGATCCGCTGCTGCTGGCGAAGATCACCGAAAAACTCGCGTTAATAATGCGACACCTGATGCAGCGTCCAACCCGAATGACGCCCGCGCACTGCTCCAGGCACAGCAGGGTTCGGCCGAAGTCCTGGAAATCAAACGGCATGCCATCCGCCGATCGATTTTTGTGGTTACCTACAGGTACT
>NZ_JBICNA010000016.1:0-25844 GCF_043109535.1 Serratia sp. LACPHL-BACT-2024-00286 | reverse complement strand
CCATTCTTCAAAGGCTACCGTCCACAGTTCTACTTCCGTACAACTGACGTGACCGGTACCATCGAACTGCCAGAAGGCGTAGAGATGGTAATGCCAGGCGACAACGTGAACATGGTCGTAACCCTGATTCACCCAATCGCGATGGACGACGGTCTGCGTTTCGCAATCCGTGAAGGCGGCCGTACCGTTGGCGCGGGCGTTGTAGCTAAAGTTATCGCTTAATCGCGAATAATTTTTTCGACACAAAAAAGGGCACTTCGGTGCCCTTTTTTTATGCAATTTGTTTAAATCTTAATTGAAATAAAAACCATTCCCATTTAGACTCAGTGCATTGGTTAAGAAGTGAGTCTCTCTATGTATGTATGTCTGTGTAATGCGGTGACTGACAAAGCGATCCGTAATGCGGTGCGTCAGCACAATCCCCATACCATGAAGCAGCTGCGTGAACTTGTGCCGATTGGTACCGATTGTGGAAAGTGCATTCGTCAGGCAAGACAGATTATGGTGGAGGAACGCGGAACTATCATCCCAATGCATGAAGTTGCCTAACAAAGGGTAAGGTTATTTTTGACTCTTGGCTTACAGGTTCTACACTTTTAGAACTGGCCAGGAGGAATTACCTATGAAAGGCGATAAAAAGATCATTGCTCACCTCAACAAGCTGCTCGGTAACGAGCTGGTTGCCATCAATCAATATTTCCTGCACGCCCGCATGTTCAAGAATTGGGGGTTAATGCGCCTCAACGACAAGGAGTACCACGAGTCGATCGACGAAATGAAACATGCCGATCGCTACATCGAGCGTATCCTGTTCCTGGAAGGGATCCCGAACCTGCAAGATCTCGGCAAGCTGAACATCGGCGAAGACATTGAAGAGATGCTGCGTTCCGATTTGGCGCTGGAGCTGGCGGGGGCCAAAAACCTGCGCGAAGGTATCGCCTATGCCGACTCGATCCACGATTACGTCAGCCGCGATTTGATGATCGACATCCTGGCCGATGAAGAAGAGCATATCGACTGGCTGGAAACCGAGCTGGATCTGATCGCTCGCCTCGGTATTCAAAACTATGCCCAGGCCCAGGTTCTAGAGCGCAAAGAGTAAACCTGCCTTCTGTTCGTCATCGTTTCTCCTGCCGGCAACCGTTTTTACGGTGGGGCAGGGGAGCGTCCCTGCCAAGCATAATTCATACCCTGTTTGCCGCCTTCATCTCGCGACTGCATCTGAGCGCGCAAAAATGACGATTTCCTGAGCATATTTCCAACTGCGGCTTGCTTCCTCGGCCATTTTGCGTATAATGCGCGGGCTTACCTAATCTTGGTAAGCCTGATTTTAGCGAATCAGTCGATTGGCAGGCCTTTTTTGCCTCTCGAACAATACTCCCGATATGGGGGTTATATGTTGACGATTACACTCCCCCATCAATCGAAATGGGTGTGAGGAGTAATTATTTACGTTTATAAATAATTGGAGCTCTGGTCTCATGCAGAACCAAAGAATCCGTATCCGCCTGAAAGCGTTTGATCATCGTCTGATCGATCAATCAACCGCGGAAATCGTCGAGACTGCAAAGCGCACTGGTGCGCAAGTCCGTGGTCCGATCCCGCTGCCAACTCGCAAAGAGCGCTTTACCGTTCTGATTTCTCCGCACGTCAACAAAGACGCGCGCGATCAGTACGAGATTCGCACTCACAAGCGTCTGGTTGACATCGTTGAGCCAACCGAGAAAACCGTTGATGCTCTGATGCGTCTGGATCTGGCTGCCGGTGTAGACGTGCAGATCAGCCTGGGTTAATCAGGTCATTGAGCGATTGAGAGGTTGAAACAATGATTGGTTTAGTCGGTAAAAAAGTGGGTATGACCCGTATCTTCACTGAAGATGGCGTTTCTATCCCAGTAACCGTAATTGAAATTGAAGCGAACCGCGTGACTCAGGTTAAAAGCCTGGACACCGACGGTTACCGTGCCGTTCAGGTTACCACCGGTAGCAAAAAAGCTAACCGTGTAACCAAGCCGGAAGCGGGCCATTTCGCTAAAGCTGGCGTTGAAGCTGGCCGTGGTCTGTGGGAATTCCGCCTGGAAGAAGGTCAAGAATTCGCTGCAGGTCAGGAAATTAGCGTAGAAATCTTCGCTGACGTTAAAAAAGTCGATGTTACCGGTACTTCTAAAGGTAAAGGTTTTGCTGGCACTGTTAAGCGCTGGAACTTCCGTACCCAAGACGCTACCCACGGTAACTCCTTGTCTCACCGCGTTCCGGGTTCTATCGGTCAGAACCAGACTCCGGGCAAAGTGTTCAAAGGCAAGAAAATGGCTGGCCACCTGGGTGATGAGCGCGTAACCGTTCAGAGCCTGGACGTAGTACGTGTTGACGCTGAGCGCAACCTGCTGCTGGTTAAGGGTGCTGTACCGGGCGCAACCGGTGGCAACCTGATCGTTAAACCAGCTGTGAAGGCGTAAGGGGATAGCAATGGAATTAGTATTGAAAGACGCGCAAAGCGCGCTGACTGTTTCCGAAACTACCTTCGGTCGTGATTTCAACGAAGCGCTGGTACACCAGGTTGTTGTTGCTTATGCAGCAGGTGCCCGTCAAGGTACCCGTGCTCAGAAGACCCGTGCTGAAGTAACTGGTTCCGGCAAAAAGCCATGGCGTCAGAAAGGCACCGGCCGTGCGCGTTCAGGTTCTGTAAAGAGCCCGATCTGGCGTTCAGGCGGCGTGACCTTTGCTGCTAAGCCACAGGACCACAGTCAGAAAGTAAACAAAAAGATGTACCGCGGCGCGCTGAAAAGCATCCTGTCCGAACTGGTACGTCAAGATCGTCTGATCGTTGTCGAGAAGTTCTCTGTAGAAGCGCCTAAAACTAAGCTGCTGGCACAGAAACTGAAAGATATGGCTCTGGAAGACGTGCTGATCGTGACCGGTGAACTGGATGAGAATCTGTTCCTGGCAGCTCGCAACCTGTACAAGGTTGACGTGCGCGATGTAGCAGGTATCGATCCGGTTAGCCTGATCGCCTTCGACAAAGTGGTTATGACTGCTGATGCTGTGAAGCAAGTTGAGGAGATGCTGGCATGATCCGTGAAGAACGTTTGCTGAAAGTGCTGCGTGCACCGCACGTATCTGAAAAAGCATCCGCTGCGATGGAAAAAAGCAACACCATCGTTCTCAAAGTTGCCAAAGACGCGACCAAAGCAGAAATCAAAGCTGCAGTGCAGAAACTGTTTGAAGTCGAAGTCGAAGACGTGAACACCCTGGTAGTTAAAGGGAAAGTGAAGCGTCACGGTCAGCGTGTTGGTCGTCGTAGCGACTGGAAAAAAGCTTACGTCACCCTGAAAGAAGGCCAGAATCTGGACTTCATCGGCGGCGCAGAGTAAGTCGGAGGAGTAAGAACAATGGCAATTGTTAAATGTAAACCTACATCTCCGGGTCGTCGCCACGTTGTTAAAGTGGTTAACCCTGAGCTGCACAAGGGTAAACCTTATGCCCCGCTGCTGGAAAAACTGAGCAAAAGCGGTGGTCGTAACAACAATGGCCGTATCACCACCCGTCATATCGGTGGTGGCCACAAGCAACATTATCGTCTGGTTGACTTCAAGCGCAACAAAGACGGTATCCCTGCTGTGGTTGAGCGTCTGGAGTACGATCCGAACCGTTCCGCGAACATCGCGCTGGTTCTGTACAAAGACGGCGAACGCCGTTACATCCTGGCGCCGAAAGGCCTGAAAGCTGGTGACCAGATTCAATCTGGCGTTGATGCTGCAATCAAAGCGGGTAACACCCTGCCGATGCGCAACATTCCAGTTGGTTCAACGGTTCACAACGTAGAAATGAAACCAGGTAAAGGCGGCCAGATGGCTCGCTCCGCTGGTGCCTACGTTCAGATCGTTGCTCGTGATGGTTCCTACGTAACTCTGCGTCTGCGCTCCGGCGAAATGCGTAAAGTTCCAGCTGATTGCCGCGCCACCCTGGGTGAAGTCGGTAACGCTGAACACATGCTTCGCGTTCTGGGTAAAGCAGGTGCTGCACGTTGGCGTGGTGTTCGTCCTACCGTTCGCGGTACGGCGATGAACCCGGTAGATCACCCGCACGGTGGTGGTGAAGGTCGTAACTTTGGTAAGCACCCGGTAACTCCGTGGGGCGTTCAGACCAAAGGTAAGAAGACCCGTAGCAACAAGCGTACTGATAAGTTCATCGTACGTCGCCGTAGCAAAAAATAATTAGAGGATAAGCCATGCCACGTTCTCTCAAGAAAGGTCCTTTTATTGACCTGCACTTGCTGAAGAAGGTAGAGAAAGCGGTGGAAAGCGGTGACAAGAAGCCTTTGCGCACTTGGTCCCGTCGTTCAACGATCTTTCCTAACATGATCGGTTTGACCATCGCTGTCCATAATGGTCGTCAGCACGTACCAGTGTTCGTTTCCGATGAAATGGTCGGTCACAAACTGGGTGAATTCGCGCCGACTCGTACTTATCGCGGCCATGCGGCTGATAAAAAAGCTAAAAAGCGCTAAGGTAGGAGGAAGAGATGGAAACTATCGCTAAACATCGCCACGCTCGTTCTTCTGCTCAGAAGGTTCGCCTTGTTGCTGACCTGATTCGCGGTAAGAAAGTGTCGCAAGCTCTGGAAACTCTGACCTACACCAACAAGAAAGCTGCTGGTCTGGTTAAGAAAGTGCTGGAGTCTGCCATTGCTAACGCAGAACACAACGATGGCGCTGACATCGATGATCTGAAAGTTACGAAAATCTTCGTAGACGAAGGCCCAAGCATGAAGCGCATTATGCCGCGTGCAAAAGGTCGTGCAGATCGCATCCTGAAGCGCACCAGCCACATTACTGTGGTTGTGTCCGATCGCTGAGACTCTGGAGACTAGCAATGGGTCAGAAAGTACATCCTAATGGTATTCGCCTGGGTATTGTCAAACCTTGGAACTCTACTTGGTATGCGAATACCAAAGAATTCGCTGACAACCTGGACAGCGACTTTAAAGTTCGTCAATTCCTGACTAAGGAACTGTCGAAAGCTTCCGTTTCTCGCATCGTTATCGAGCGTCCTGCGAAGAGCATCCGTGTGACCATTCACACTGCTCGCCCAGGCATCGTTATCGGCAAGAAAGGTGAAGACGTCGAAAAACTGCGCAAGGTCGTAGCGGACATCGCTGGCGTTCCTGCACAGATCAACATCGCCGAAGTCCGTAAACCGGAACTCGACGCTAAATTGGTTGCTGACAGCATCACTTCTCAGCTGGAACGTCGCGTGATGTTCCGTCGTGCTATGAAGCGTGCAGTACAGAACGCAATGCGTCTTGGCGCTAAAGGTATCAAAGTTGAAGTAAGCGGCCGTCTTGGCGGCGCTGAAATCGCACGTACCGAATGGTACCGCGAAGGTCGTGTTCCATTGCACACTCTGCGTGCGGACATCGACTACAACACATCTGAAGCGCACACCACTTATGGTGTAATTGGCGTTAAGGTATGGATCTTCAAAGGTGAGATCCTGGGTGGTATGGCTGCAGTTGAACAACCGGAACCGGCTGCTCAACCTAAAAAGCAGCAGCGTAAAGGCCGCAAGTAAGGAGAGTCGCTGATGTTACAACCAAAGCGTACAAAATTCCGTAAGGTGCACAAGGGCCGCAACCGTGGTCTGGCGCAAGGTACGGATGTTAGCTTCGGCACTTTCGGTCTGAAAGCTGTTGGCCGTGGCCGTCTGACTGCTCGTCAAATCGAAGCAGCTCGTCGTGCAATGACTCGTGCAGTTAAGCGTCAAGGCAAGATCTGGATCCGTGTATTCCCGGACAAACCGATCACCGAGAAGCCGCTGGAAGTGCGTATGGGTAAAGGTAAGGGTAACGTGGAGTATTGGGTTGCCCTGATCCAGCCTGGTAAGGTCCTGTACGAAATGGACGGCGTGCCAGAAGAGGTTGCCCGCGAGGCATTCAAACTGGCAGCAGCGAAACTGCCGATCAAAACCACCTTTGTAACTAAGACGGTGATGTAATGAAAGCACAAGAGCTGCGTGAAAAAAGCGTTGAAGAGCTGAATGCCGAGCTGCTCAACCTGCTGCGTGAGCAATTCAACTTGCGCATGCAGGCGGCCAGTGGCCAGCTGCAACAAACTCACCTGTTGAAACAAGTGCGTCGTGACGTCGCACGCGTTAAGACTTTACTGACTCAAAAGGCGGGTGTGTAAATGACTGAAGTTATCCGTACCCTGCAGGGTCGTGTTGTTAGCGATAAAATGGAGAAATCCATCGTTGTTGCTATCGAACGTACTGTGAAGCACCCGATCTACGGGAAATTCATCAAACGTACGACCAAGCTGCACGTACATGACGAGAACAACGAATGTGGTACCGGCGACGTGGTGGAAATCCGCGAATGCCGCCCACTGTCCAAGACCAAGTCCTGGACGCTGGTTCGCGTTGTAGAGAAAGCGATTCTGTAATAGAGTAGCTGGCTCTCACTTAATAAACGGCTCAGAAAATGAGCCGTTTATTTTTTCTACCCATACCAAGTAAGCGGTGTTATAATGCTGCGCCCTCGGTTATGGGGCTTTTCAACGGCCTAATTTTTACTTGGGTCTTTAAAGTAGTAGTTGACATTAGCGGAGCACTAAAATGATCCAAGAACAGACTATGCTGAACGTCGCCGACAACTCCGGTGCACGTCGCGTAATGTGTATCAAGGTTCTAGGTGGCTCGCACCGTCGCTACGCAGGCGTCGGCGACATCATCAAAATTACCATCAAGGAAGCAATTCCTCGCGGTAAGGTGAAGAAAGGCGATGTTCTGAAGGCGGTAGTGGTGCGCACCAAGAAGGGTGTACGTCGCCCGGACGGTTCTGTCATTCGCTTCGATGGCAATGCATGCGTTATTTTGAACAATAACAGCGAGCAGCCAATCGGTACGCGTATTTTTGGGCCGGTAACTCGTGAACTGCGTAATGAGAAGTTCATGAAAATTATCTCTCTGGCACCAGAAGTACTCTAAGGAGCGAACATGGCAGCGAAGATCCGTCGTGATGACGAAGTTATCGTGATTACCGGGAAAGACAAAGGTAAGCGCGGTAAAGTAAAAAATGTCCTGTCTGCTGGCAAGGTCATTGTTGAAGGCATCAACCTGGTTAAGAAACACCAGAAGCCGGTTCCGGCTCTGAACCAACCAGGCGGCATTGTTGAAAAAGAAGCTGCAATTCAGGTTTCTAACATTGCTATCTTCAACGCGGCTACCGGCAAGGCTGACCGTGTAGGCTTTAGATTCGAAGACGGCAAAAAAGTCCGTTTCTTCAAATCTAACAGCGAAACTATCAAGTAATTTGGAGTAATACGATGGCGAAACTGCATGATTACTACAAAGACGAGGTAGTCAAACAACTGATGTCTCAGTTTGATTACAACTCTGTCATGCAAGTCCCTCGGGTCGAGAAGATCACCCTGAACATGGGTGTTGGTGAAGCGATTGCTGACAAGAAACTGCTGGATAACGCCGCAGCGGACCTGACAGCTATCTCCGGTCAAAAACCGTTGATCACCAAAGCCCGCAAATCTGTTGCAGGCTTCAAAATCCGTCAGGGCTATCCGATCGGCTGTAAAGTAACTCTGCGTGGCGAACGCATGTGGGAGTTCCTTGAGCGCCTGATCTCCATTGCTGTTCCACGTATCCGTGACTTCCGTGGCCTGTCCGCCAAGTCATTCGATGGCCGTGGCAACTACAGCATGGGCGTGCGTGAGCAAATCATCTTCCCAGAAATCGACTACGACAAAGTCGATCGCGTTCGTGGTTTGGATATTACCATTACCACTACTGCGAAATCTGATGATGAAGGCCGCGCGCTGCTGGCTGCTTTTAACTTCCCGTTCCGCAAGTAAGGCAGGGTTACTGATGGCTAAGCAATCAATGAAAGCACGCGAAGTCAAGCGCGTGAAATTAGCTGACAAGTTCTTTGCAAAACGCGCTGAACTGAAAGCTATTATCTCTGATGTGAACGCATCCGATGAAGATCGTTGGAATGCCGTTCTCAAGCTGCAAACTCTGCCGCGTGATTCCAGCCCGTCTCGTCAGCGTAAACGCTGCCGCCAAACTGGCCGTCCACATGGTTATGTGGGCAAATTCGGGTTGAGCCGTATTAAGCTTCGTGAAGCCGCTATGCGCGGTGAAGTACCAGGCTTGAAAAAGGCTAGCTGGTAATTACCAATTGAATCACGGGAGTAAAGACAGATGAGCATGCAAGATCCGATCGCGGATATGCTGACCCGTATCCGTAACGGTCAAGCCGCGAACAAAGTTGCGGTCACCATGCCTTCCTCCAAGCTGAAAGTGGCAATTGCCAACGTGCTGAAGGAAGAAGGTTTTATTGAAGATTTCAAAATCGAAGGCGACGCCAAGCCTGTTCTGGAACTGGTACTGAAGTACTTCCAGGGCAAAGCTGTGGTAGAAAGCATTCAACGTATCAGCCGTCCAGGTCTGCGCATCTACAAGAAAAAAGATGAGCTGCCAAAAGTTATGGCCGGTTTGGGTATCGCTGTTGTTTCTACCTCTAAAGGTGTTATGACCGATCGTGCAGCTCGCCAGGCTGGTCTTGGTGGCGAGATTATCTGCTACGTAGCTTAATTCGGGAGGAAAGAATGTCTCGTGTTGCAAAAGCACCCGTCGTCATTCCTGCCGGCGTAGAGGTAAAACTCAACGGTCAGGTTATTTCGATTAAGGGTAAAAACGGCGAGTTGACTCGTACTATCCACGACGCCGTTGAAGTGAAGCAAGAAGCTAACGCACTGACTTTCGCTCCGCGCGAAGGTTTTGCTAACGCATGGGCTCAAGCGGGTACCACGCGCGCTCTGCTGAACGCAATGGTTGTTGGTGTTACCGAAGGCTTCACCAAAAAGCTTCAACTGGTAGGTGTTGGTTATCGTGCTGCCGTTAAAGGCAACGTGGTGAATTTGGCCCTGGGCTTCTCTCACCCTATCGATCACCAGCTGCCGGCAGGTATCACTGCTGAATGCCCAAGCCAAACTGAAATCGTGCTGAAAGGCGCTGATAAGCAGGTAATTGGCCAGGTAGCAGCAGATCTGCGTGCTTACCGTCGTCCTGAGCCTTACAAAGGCAAAGGTGTTCGTTACGCCGACGAAGTCGTGCGTACCAAAGAGGCTAAGAAGAAGTAAGGTAACACTATGGATAAGAAATCTGCTCGTATCCGTCGTGCGACCCGCGCACGCCGCAAGCTCCAAGAGCTGGGTGCAACCCGCCTGGTGGTACATCGTACCCCGCGTCACATTTACGCACAGGTGATTGCTCCAAACGGTTCTGAAGTACTGGTAGCCGCTTCTACTTTAGAAAAAGCTATCGCGGAGCAACTGAAGTATTCCGGTAACAAAGACGCAGCAGCAGCCGTAGGTAAAGCTCTGGCTGAGCGCGCGTTGGAAAAAGGGATTGCGAAAGTATCCTTTGACCGTTCCGGTTTCCAATATCATGGTCGAGTCCAGGCACTGGCAGATGCTGCCCGTGAAGCTGGCCTTCAGTTCTAAGGAAGAGGTTTAAGATGGCTCACATCGAAAAACAAGCTGGCGAACTGCAGGAAAAGCTGATCGCGGTAAACCGCGTATCTAAAACCGTAAAAGGTGGCCGTATTTTCAGCTTTACCGCACTGACTGTAGTTGGTGATGGTAACGGTCGCGTTGGTTTTGGCTACGGCAAAGCACGCGAAGTTCCAGCAGCGATCCAGAAAGCGATGGAAAAAGCCCGTCGCAACATGATGAACGTCGCGCTGAACAGCGGCACCCTGCAGCACCCTGTTAAGGGCGCTCACACGGGTTCTCGCGTGTTCATGCAGCCTGCTCATGAAGGTACCGGTATCATCGCGGGCGGTGCAATGCGCGCCGTTCTCGAAGTTGCTGGGGTGCACAACGTATTGGCTAAAGCTTATGGTTCCACCAACCCGATCAACGTGGTTCGTGCAACTATCGACGCTCTGGCGAATATGAAGTCTCCTGAAATGGTCGCTGCTAAGCGTGGTAAATCCGTTGCCGACATTCTGGGGTAATTGACCATGGCTAAGACTATTAAAGTTACACAAACTCGCAGCTCAATTGGCCGTCTGCCGAAGCATAAAGCTACTCTGCTCGGTCTGGGTCTGCGTCGTATTGGTCACACCG
The DNA here is from genome assembly GCF_043109535.1 of Serratia sp. LACPHL-BACT-2024-00286. Taxonomy (NCBI): domain Bacteria; kingdom Pseudomonadati; phylum Pseudomonadota; class Gammaproteobacteria; order Enterobacterales; family Yersiniaceae; genus Serratia; species Serratia sp. LACPHL-BACT-2024-00286. The sequence continues at coordinate 15,704 of NZ_JBICNA010000016.1, read as the reverse complement.
TAGAGCGCGAGGATACTCCTGCTGTTCGCGGTATGGTCAACCTGGTTTCCTACATGGTTAAAGTTGAGGAGTAACAGATGCGTTTAAATACTCTGTCTCCGGCTGAAGGTGCCAAGCATGCGCCTAAGCGTGTAGGTCGTGGTATTGGTTCTGGCCTGGGTAAAACCGGCGGCCGTGGTCACAAAGGTCAGAAGTCTCGTTCTGGCGGTGGCGTACGTCGTGGTTTCGAAGGTGGTCAGATGCCTCTGTACCGTCGTCTGCCGAAATTCGGCTTCACTTCACGCAAAGCGATGATCACGGCAGAAGTTCGTCTGTCTGAACTGGCTCTGGTTGAAGGCGATGTTATCGACCTGAACGCGCTGAAAGCCGCTAACGTAGTTGGTGTCCAGATCGAATTCGCGAAAGTTGTACTTTCTGGCGAAGTCGCTCGTCCGGTAACCCTGCGTGGTCTGCGTGTCACCAAAGGCGCTCGTGCTGCTATCGAGGCTGCTGGCGGTAAAATTGAGGAATAAGTAGCAGATGGCTAAGCAACCAGGATTAGATTTTCAAAGTGCTAAAGGCGGGCTCGGCGAGCTGAAGCGCAGACTTTTGTTTGTCATCGGCGCGCTGATTGTCTTCCGCATCGGCTCTTTCATTCCGATTCCTGGTATCGATGCCACTGTGCTTGCCAAATTGCTTGAGCAGCAGAGAGGCACTATCATTGAAATGTTTAACATGTTCTCTGGTGGTGCCCTCAGCCGTGCTTCTATCTTTGCTCTGGGGATCATGCCGTATATCTCGGCGTCGATCATTATCCAGCTGCTGACGGTGGTTCATCCAGCGTTGGCGGAAATCAAGAAAGAAGGGGAGGCTGGCCGTCGCAAGATTAGCCAGTACACCCGTTACGGTACGCTGGTATTGGCCATATTCCAGTCGATCGGTATTGCTACCGGTCTGCCGAATATGCCTGGTATGCAGGGCCTGGTGTTAAATCCAGGCTTTGCATTCTACTTTACTGCGGTTGTGAGCCTGGTAACCGGGACAATGTTCCTGATGTGGCTGGGTGAGCAGATTACTGAACGCGGTATCGGCAACGGTATCTCGATCATTATCTTCGCGGGTATTGTAGCGGGGCTCCCGCCGGCAGTGGCCCATACTATCGAGCAAGCGCGGCAAGGCGACCTGCACTTCCTCCTGCTGCTGTTGGTTGCAGTATTGGTGTTTGCAGTAACCTTCTTCGTTGTTTTCATCGAGCGTGGTCAACGTCGTATCGTCGTTAACTATGCGAAGCGTCAACAAGGTCGTCGTGTTTATGCAGCACAGAGCACACATTTACCGTTGAAAGTGAACATGGCGGGTGTTATCCCGGCGATTTTCGCTTCCAGCATTATTCTGTTCCCGGCCACGATTGCATCATGGTTTGGGGGCGGTACCGGTTGGAACTGGCTGACTACGATTTCGCTGTATTTGCAGCCAGGGCAACCGCTTTATGTGTTACTCTATGCGTCTGCAATCATCTTCTTCTGTTTCTTCTACACGGCGTTGGTCTTCAACCCGCGTGAGACAGCAGATAACCTGAAGAAGTCCGGTGCCTTCGTACCAGGAATTCGTCCGGGAGAGCAAACGGCGAAGTATATCGATAAAGTAATGACGCGTTTAACCCTGGTGGGCGCGATGTACATTACTTTCATCTGCCTGATCCCGGAGTTCATGCGTGATGCAATGAAAGTACCATTCTACTTTGGTGGTACCTCGCTACTGATCGTGGTTGTCGTCATCATGGACTTTATGGCTCAAGTGCAAACTCTGATGATGTCAAGTCAGTACGAGTCTGCATTGAAGAAAGCAAATCTGAAAGGCTATAACCGCTAGTCAGATTCGTTTGAGAAGTTACGGAGAGTAAAAATGAAAGTTCGTGCTTCCGTCAAGAAATTATGTCGTAACTGCAAAATCGTTAAGCGTAACGGTGTCGTTCGTGTGATTTGCAGCGCCGAGCCGAAGCATAAACAGCGTCAAGGCTGATTATCTCGCATATTTTTCTTGCAAAGTTGGGTTGAGCTGGCTAGATTAGCCAGCCAATCTTTTGTATGTCGCACTGCAACACTATTTGAGTATCCTGAAAACGGGCTTTTCAGAATGGTGTTGCTGTATAAAATAGTAGGAGTGCATAGTGGCCCGTATAGCAGGCATTAACATTCCTGATCATAAACATACCGTTATCGCCTTAACGTCGATCTTCGGTATCGGTAAAACCCGTTCACAGGCTATCTGTGCATCCACGGGTATTGCTGAAAATGTTAAGATCAGTGAGCTGTCTGAAGAGCAAATCGAAAAGCTTCGTGATGCAGTTGCCAAATACACCGTTGAGGGTGATTTGCGTCGTGAAATTACCCTGAGCATCAAGCGTCTTATGGACCTTGGTTGCTATCGTGGTTTGCGTCATCGTCGTGGTCTGCCGGTACGCGGTCAGCGCACCAAGACCAACGCTCGTACCCGTAAGGGTCCGCGCAAGCCGATCAAGAAATAATCGGGGTTATTGAATAATGGCAAAGGCACCTGTTCGTACACGTAAGCGTGTAAGAAAGCAAGTCTCTGACGGCGTGGCTCATATCCATGCTTCTTTCAACAACACCATCGTTACCATCACTGATCGTCAGGGTAATGCTTTGGGTTGGGCAACAGCCGGTGGTTCCGGTTTCCGTGGTTCTCGTAAGTCCACTCCGTTCGCAGCACAGGTTGCAGCAGAACGTTGTGCTGACGCAGTAAAAGAATACGGTATCAAGAACCTGGAAGTTATGGTTAAAGGACCTGGTCCTGGTCGTGAGTCTACTATCCGCGCTCTGAACGCGGCTGGTTTCCGCATCACTAACATTACTGATGTGACTCCGATCCCTCATAACGGTTGTCGTCCGCCGAAAAAGCGCCGCGTGTAACGCAGCTTTTAGGATTGTTGGAGAAAGAAAATGGCAAGATATTTGGGTCCTAAGCTCAAGCTGAGCCGTCGTGAGGGCACAGACCTGTTCCTTAAGTCTGGCGTTCGCGCGATCGATTCCAAGTGTAAAATTGAACAAGCACCTGGTCAGCACGGTGCGCGTAAACCGCGTCTGTCTGATTACGGTGTTCAGTTGCGTGAGAAGCAGAAAGTTCGCCGTATGTACGGCATTCTGGAGCGTCAATTCCGTAACTATTACAAAGAAGCAACCCGCCTGAAGGGCAACACCGGTGAAAACCTGTTGCAGCTGCTGGAAGGTCGTCTGGACAACGTTGTTTACCGTATGGGCTTCGGCGCTACTCGTGCAGAGTCACGTCAGCTGGTTAGCCACAAAGCAGTTATGGTAAACGGTCGCGTTGTTAACATCGCTTCTTATCAGGTATCTCCGAATGACGTAGTCAGCATCCGCGAGAAAGCTAAAAAGCAGTCTCGTGTTAAAGCTTCTCTGGAGCTGGCTGAGCAGCGTGAAAAGCCGACTTGGCTGGAAGTTGATGCTGCTAAGATGGAAGGCGTGTTCAAGCGTATGCCTGAACGTACCGATCTGTCTGCGGACATTAACGAACACCTGATCGTCGAGCTTTACTCCAAGTAAAGCTTAGTACCAAAGAGAGGACACAATGCAGGGTTCTGTGACAGAGTTTCTAAAACCGCGCCTGGTAGATATCGAGCAAGTCAGTTCGACGCACGCCAAGGTGACCCTTGAGCCTTTAGAGCGTGGCTTTGGCCATACTCTTGGCAACGCACTGCGCCGTATTCTGCTTTCATCTATGCCGGGTTGCGCGGTGACCGAGGTTGAGATTGATGGTGTACTGCATGAGTACAGCACCAAAGAAGGCGTACAGGAAGATATCCTGGAGATCCTGCTCAACCTGAAAGGGCTGGCGGTGAGAGTTCAAGGCAAAGACGAAGTTATTCTTACCCTGAATAAATCTGGCATTGGCCCTGTGACCGCTGCCGACATCACCCATGATGGTGATGTCGAAATCGTCAAGCCTCAGCACGTGATCTGCCACCTGACTGATGAGAACGCGGCTATCAGCATGCGTATCAAAGTTCAGCGCGGTCGCGGTTATGTGCCGGCTTCTGCCCGAATTCATTCGGAAGAAGATGAGCGCCCAATCGGTCGTCTGTTGGTTGACGCCTGCTACAGCCCTGTAGAGCGTATCGCCTACAATGTTGAAGCTGCGCGTGTAGAACAGCGTACTGACTTGGATAAGCTGGTCATCGAGATGGAGACCAATGGCACGATCGATCCTGAAGAGGCGATCCGCCGTGCGGCCACCATTCTGGCTGAACAACTTGAAGCTTTCGTTGACCTGCGTGATGTACGTCAGCCGGAAGTTAAAGAAGAGAAACCGGAATTCGATCCGATCTTGCTGCGCCCTGTTGACGATCTGGAATTGACTGTCCGCTCTGCTAACTGCCTCAAGGCAGAAGCTATCCACTACATCGGTGATCTGGTACAGCGTACCGAGGTTGAGTTGCTGAAAACGCCAAACCTGGGTAAAAAATCTCTTACCGAGATTAAAGACGTGCTGGCCTCACGTGGTCTGTCTCTGGGCATGCGCCTGGAAAACTGGCCGCCGGCAAGCATTGCTGACGAGTAACCGGATCACAGGTTAAGGTTTTACTGAGAAGGATAAGGTCATGCGCCATCGTAAGAGTGGTCGTCAACTGAACCGTAACAGCAGCCATCGCCAGGCTATGTTCCGTAACATGGCCGGCTCTTTGGTTCGTCATGAGATCATCAAGACGACCCTGCCAAAAGCAAAAGAGCTGCGTCGCGTTGTTGAGCCGCTGATTACTCTTGCCAAGACCGACAGCGTAGCTAATCGTCGTCTGGCATTCGCCCGTACTCGTGATAACGAGATCGTGGCAAAACTGTTTAACGAGCTGGGCCCGCGTTTCGCGAGCCGTGCCGGTGGTTACACTCGCATTCTGAAGTGTGGCTTCCGCGCAGGCGACAACGCGCCGATGGCATACATCGAGCTGGTTGATCGTGCTGAGTCTCAAGCAGAAGTAGCAACTGCAGAGTAATCTGTAGACGCGTAAAAAAACCGGGCTTGCCCGGTTTTTTTACGTCCAAACCCAGCCAAATGTGCGTAATTCCCCCGCTGCGCTTAAGATCCCCGCCCCTATCCGCTATGCTAAGGTTTAATCATTAGGCTAACCGAGGCTGTCTTTCATGGGGCTGCTCGATCAATGGGCGGAACGTCATATCCTTGATGCCCAGGATAAAGGCGAGTTCGACAATCTGCCCGGCCAGGGCCAACCGTTGGCGCTGGAAGATGACAGCGCGGTGCCGGCTGAACTGCGCGCCGGTTACCGTTTGCTGAAAAATGCCGGTTACCTGCCGCCGGAGCTGGAAGATCGCAAAGAGGCGTTGACCGTTGCTCGTTTGCTGCAAGGGATTAACAGTGAGCATCAGGACTATGTCGAACTCAGCAAACGCATGGCGCTGCTGGAGCACCGGTTGCGTCAGGCTGGGATGAGTACGGCTTTCTTGCATGGTGAATATCAGCGTGCATTGGACGGCAAATTCACCCGGGAGGAGAAGTAATGTTCAAGATAGGTCAGTTGGCCAAGCTTGCCGAAGTGACGCCGGATACCGTGCGTTACTATGAAAAGCAGGGCATGATGGATCACAATGTCCGCACCGAAGGTGGTTATCGGCTCTACACCGAGCAGGATCTGCAGCGGCTGCGCTTCATTCGCTATGCCAAGCAGCTGGGATTTACTCTGGAAACGATCGCTGAGCTGCTGTCGATCCGCGTCGATCCTGAACATCATACCTGCCAGGAGTCGAAGTCGATCGTCGATGCGCGCCTGAGCGAAGTGGAAAGCAAGTTGGCGGAGCTGACTCGCATGCGCGAATCGCTGAAGCGGCTGAGTGATGCCTGCTGCGGTACTGCCCATACCAGCAATTATTGTTCTATTCTGGAAGCCTTGGAACAGGGCGCCAGCGATGAAAAAGGGAAAAAAGGTTGCTGACGGCACTTTAATTTTTATACCGCCGGCAGTATTATCGCCCCGTTTTATCACCACACCTTTTACAGGAGCATTATCATGACGAAATATCGTCACACTAAAGGTCAGATTCAAGATAACGCCATTGAGGCGCTGCTGCATGATCCGCTATTCCGTCAACGAGTAGAAAAGAATGTGAAAGGCAAAGGCAGCTATCGGCGTAAAGAAAAACACAGCAAAGGCGGTAACTGGGAGGCCAGTGGTAAACTATCAAGCGATAATTTACCACTGGCCTTCTGGTTTTAAGGCATTAAAAAAGCCACCTTCGTCAGGTGGCTTTTTATTGGCATAACCAAACGCTGTTTTACAGTTTTGGCTGCTGTTGCTGGCTCAGCAGGTCACGGATTTCCGTCAGCAGTTTCTCTTCTGCGGTAGGTGCTGGCGGCGCTGCCGGCGCTTCTTCCTGCTTGCGGCGCATTTTGTTCATCAATTTAATTGCCAGGAAGATGGCGAAGGCGACAATCACGAAGTCGAATACGGTTTGAATGAATGAACCGTAGTTCATTACCACCGCCGGTACGGCGCCCTGAGCTTCACGTAATACCAGATGGAATTGTTTAAAGTCGACGCCGCCGATCAGTAATCCCAGTGGTGGCATGATGATATCGGCCACGAAGGACGAAACAATCTTGCCGAATGCGGCACCGATAATCACACCGACGGCCAGATCGACCACGTTGCCACGCATGGCAAATTCGCGAAACTCTTTCAACATACTCATAGAACGCACCCCTTGCAGAATTAATAACTCAAGTTTAACAAAGCAATTTCCCTTTGCCACAAAAGGAGAGAAGTTTTATCTCCTCCCAAGGCAGAGAACAACTACGCGATTATAGACCACCGCCTAATAAATTTGTTCTACAAGAAGAACGGGCTCGGTTGGAACAGGCGTTCAACGTCCGGCACGAATTTCTTGTCGGTAATAAACATGATGACGTGATCGCCCTGTTCGATTTTGCTGTTGCCGTTGGCGATGATCACGTCGTCACCACGTACGATCGCGCCGATGGTGGTGCCCGGTGGCAGCTTGATGTCTTCGACGATGCGGCCGACCACTTTGGACGTGCTTTCATCGCCGTGGGCAATCGCTTCGATCGCTTCCGCCACGCCGCGGCGCAGCGACGAGACGCTGACGATATCCGCTTTGCGCACGTGCCCCAACAGGGCGGAGATGGTCGCCTGCTGCGGCGAAATGGCGATATCGATCACGCTGCCCTGCACCAGATCGACATAGGCGCGGCGCTGGATCAAGACCATCACCTTCTTGGCGCCCATGCGCTTGGCCAGCATGGCGGACATGATGTTGGCCTCATCGTCGTTGGTGATGGCGATGAAGACATCCACCTGTTCGACGTGCTCTTCGGCCAGCAGCTCCTGGTCGGAGGCATCGCCGTAGAACACGATGGTATCGTGCAGCTGCTCGGCCAGTTCGGCGGCGCGTTGCTGGTTCCGCTCGATCAGTTTGACGTTGTAGTCTTTTTCCAGCTTGGCGGCCAGGCCGGCGCCGACGTTGCCGCCGCCGACGATCATGATGCGCTTATAGGGTTTTTCCAGCCGCTGCAGTTCGCTCATCACCGCACGGATGTGCTGTGATGCGGCGACGAAGAAGACTTCATCACCGGCTTCGATAATGGTCGAGCCTTGCGGACGTATTGGTCTGTCCTGGCGGAAAATAGCGGCGACGCGGGTGTCGATATGCGGCATGTGTTCGCGCATCGAAGAGAGCGCATTGCCGACCAGCGGGCCGCCGTAATAGGCTTTAACCGCAGCGATGCTGACCTTGCCTTCGGCGAAGTTGACCACCTGCAGCGCGCCGGGGTATTCAATCAGCTTGTAGATATAGTCGATGACCAGCTGCTCCGGTGAAATCAGATGGTCGATCGGCACCGCTTCCGGCAGGAACAGTTTCTCCGACTCGCGGATATATTCCGGCGCGCGGATACGGGCGATGCGGTTGGGGGTATTGAACAGAGAATAGGCGATCTGGCAGGCAACCATGTTGGTTTCGTCGGAGTTGGTGACGGCGACCAGCATGTCAGCGTCTTCCGCGCCGGCTTCGCGCAGCACCCGAGGGTGAGAGCCGTGCCCCTGAACCACCCGCAGATCGAATTTATCCTGCAGCTGACGCAGCCGGCCGGAATCGGTATCGACGACGGTGATATCGTTGTTTTCACCCACCAGGTTTTCCGCCAGCGTCCCGCCAACCTGACCGGCACCAAGAATAATTATTTTCATCGTGTTCCCTGCTTCACACTGAAAGACTTAGGGCGCGCACGCACGCCCCGAAGCATTACATTTTAATCAGCTTAGCGTAAAAGAAGCCATCGCCGTCCTCGGGATGCGGGATATTCTGCCGCCCCGGTCGCTGCGGATCGCCGGTTTCAACCAGCTTGGCATCGGCGTGGCGCTGCAAGAACGCGGCGATCTGGCTGCTGTTTTCATCCGGCAGGATAGAGCAGGTGGCGTAAACCATCACGCCGCCCGATTTCAGATGGGGCCAAACGGCTTCCAGGATGTCGGCCTGCAGCGCGGCGAGTTCGGCGATGTCGCGATCGCGGCGCAGCCATTTGATGTCGGGGTGACGGCGGATCACGCCGGTGGCGGAACAAGGCGCGTCCAGCAGGATCCGGTCGAACTGCTTGTCACCGCACCATTGCTGCGGGGTGCGGCCATCGCCCAGCTTAACCTCTGCGTGCAAACGCAGGCGCTGCAGGTTTTCCTTCACCCGCGCCAGGCGCTGTTCGTCGATATCGACCGCCATGACGTGCGCTTTCGGCGCCGCTTCCAGAATATGCGTGGTTTTGCCGCCAGGCGCGGCGCACAAATCGAGGATCTGTTCACCGTCTTGCGGATCCAATAGATCGACACAGCCCTGGGCTGAGGCATCTTGCACGGTGACCCAGCCGTCGGCGAACCCAGGCAGATCGGTCACGGCGCAAGGCGCCAGCAAACGCACCGCGTCGGCATAGTCTGAATGAGGCTCCGCGGCGATGCCTGCGTCGGTCAACAACTGCAGATAAGCTTCGCGGGTGTGATGCAGGCGGTTGACGCGCAGCCACATTGGTGGCTTCTGGTTATTGGCGTCGACGATCTGTTCCCAGTTGGCGGGATAGGCTTGTTGAATGCGTTTCAGCAACCAGCTCGGGTGCAGATAGCGGCTGTCATTGTTGGCGGCGCGCTGCAGCAGCTCTTCCTGCTGGCGCTGGAATTGCCGCAAGACGCCGTTAATCAGGCCTTTCAACTGTGGGCGTTTCAGCGCCACCGCGCCTTCCACGGTTTCGGCCAATACGGCGTGCGGCGGGATACGGGTATACAGCAGCTGATACAGGCCGACTATCAGCAGATAGTGCAGCGTACGCTGTTTGCCGGTCAGCGGCTTGGCCATCAATTGTTGAATGCACCATTCGAGCTGCGGCAGCACGCGCAACGTGCCGAAGCACAGTTCCTGCAGCAACCCGCGGTCCTTATCGCTGATGGTGGTTTGCAGCGCCGGCAGGACAGTGCTGAGCGACTGCCCTTGATCCAGCACCTGGCCGATGGCTTTGGCAGCGATGCTGCGGAGATTGTAATTATTTTTCATAGGCTGAAGCTGATAACGATCGGCATTAAGAAAATAACGGCCCGGCGATGAACGGCCGGGCAGTGGGGTGACTTACAGCCGGTTACCCGGGGTAAACCATTCACGGCGTGAATTTAACAGGTCCTGCGCCGACATCGGTTTCTTGCCGGCGGGCTGCAGTTGGATCAGATTGAGGATGCCGTCGGCGGTCGCCACCTGAATGCCGTGCTTGTCGGCATGGACAACGGTGCCCGGCTCCGCATTGGCGCTTTGCGCCAGTACGCTGGCTTGCCAGACTTTCACCGGTTGCTCGTCGATAGTGAAGTAGCTGATCGGCCAAGGGTTGAAGGCGCGGATGCAGCGCTCCAGTTGTTCGGCGGACAGCGTCCAGTCCAGGCGAGCTTCTTCTTTGCTCAGCTTCTCGGCGTAGGTAACCAGCGCGTCGTCCTGCACTTCGCGGGTGGCGCTGCCGTCGGCCATTTGGCGCAGCGTCGTCAGCATGCCCTGCGGGCCGAGCTGCGCCAGCTTGTCGTAGAGACTGGCGCTGGTATCGCTGTTCTCAATCGGGCAGGCAATCTTGTGCATCATGTCGCCGGTATCGAGACCGACGTCCATCTGCATGATGGTCACGCCGGTTTCGCTGTCGCCGGCCCAGAGCGAGCGCTGGATCGGCGCCGCACCGCGCCAGCGAGGCAGCAGTGAGCCATGTACGTTGATGCAACCGAGACGCGGCATATCCAGCACCGCCTGCGGCAGGATCAGCCCGTAGGCAACCACCACCATCACGTCGGCGTTAAGATCGGCCACCAGGCGCTGGTTCTCTTCGGGGCGCAGCGATTTGGGCTGAAATACCGGCAGTTGGTGTTGCTCAGCCAGCACTTTTACCGGGCTTGGCGTCAGCTTGTTGCCGCGGCCTGCCGGGCGGTCGGGCTGGGTAAAAACGCCGACAATCTGGTGCTCAGATGACAACAGCGCGTCAAGATGACGCGCTGCGAAGTCTGGTGTTCCGGCGAAAATAATCCGTAAAGAGTCAGACACGTTGATTTCCTGATCGGTTAGGCGCGGGCTTGAAGCTTGGCCATTTTTTCCAGTTTCTGACGAATGCGCTGACGCTTGAGCGGCGACAGGTAATCGACGAACAGTTTACCCATCAGGTGATCCATCTCGTGCTGGATGCAGATCGCCAGCAGATCGTCCGCTTCCAGTTCGAAAGGTTTGCCTTCGCGATCCAGCGCGCGGATCTTCACCTGCGCGGCACGTGGTACCAACGCACGCTGCTCGGGAATGGAAAGACAGCCTTCCTCGATGCCGGTTTCGCCGCTCTTTTCCAGCAGCTCCGGGTTGATCAGCACCAGGCGCTGATCGCGATTCTCGGAGACGTCGATCACGATAATGCGCTGATGGATATCCACCTGAGTCGCAGCCAGGCCAATGCCTTCCTCTGCGTACATGGTTTCAAACATATCATCCACGATGCGCTGGATATCTGCATTGACTTCTTTTACCGGCGCTGCGATTTTGCGCAGACGCTCGTCTGGGAAATGTAATACCTGCAAGACTGACATATATCTTTAGATCTGTATCCGAGTAATGAACGAGGTTTAACCTCCATTCTAGACATTTCCCGGCCTGATTGACAGCATTGCGCACCAATTGCTCAGATTGGTAATACCACCGTTTTTGCTGAGGGAACAGACGATGCGGCCGGAAGAGATCGCTTTACGGATGCGAGGGGTAACGGGGCTGCAGACCGTCGTGGCCAGCCGGATTGTGCGGCAGCTATCGCAAATGGGGCGCGAGCCTCGCAGCGCGTTGCGTGAACTGGGGTTGAACGAGCGGCAGCGGGCGCAGTTCAACCAAGCGGATCCCGCTTATCTGGCGGCCAGCCTGCGTTGGCTGGAACTGCCGGCGCACCGTATGCTGAACTATGGGGCGGCCGGCTATCCGGAACGCCTGGCCCAGATCGACGATGCGCCGCTGTTTTTGCTGATCGAGGGCGATCCTCAAGCGTTGCTGCGTCCGCAGCTCGCCATGGTTGGCAGCCGGCAGTTCAGCCACTACGGCGAGCGTTGGGCCAATCATTTCGCCGCGGAATTGGCGCGTTGCGGTTTCACCATCACCAGCGGTTTGGCGATCGGCATCGACGGCATTTGCCATCGCGCAGCGCTGGCGGCCGGCGGTTGCACGGTAGCGGTATTGGGCAGCGGGTTGGCCAATGTTTATCCACGCCGGCACCGCAGGCTCGCGGAGCAGATTGTCGAGCAGGGCGGCGCGGTGATTTCGGATCATTTGGTCACCGATTTGCCTCTGGCCGACCATTTTCCGCGCCGCAACCGCATTATCAGCGGGCTGAGCCAGGGCGTTCTGGTCATAGAAGCCTCGTTGCTCAGCGGTACCCTGGTGACGGCCCGCTATGCGCTGGAGCAGGGGCGTGAGGTATTCGCCTTGCCGGGGCCGTTAGGGAACCCGATGAGCGAAGGCACGCACTGGCTAATTCAGCAGGGCGCGCATCTGGTTACCGGGCCGAAAGATATCGCAGAATTGCTGGGAAGCGGCCTTCAATGGCTGCCACTGAACGAAAATACAACTATTTGTGCGTCGCAGGCTGAAGTTGAATTGCCATTTGCCGATGTGTTGGCTAACGTAGGAGATGAGGTGACACCTGTTGACGTCGTCGCTGAACGTGCCGGCCAACCTGTGCCAGTGGTGGTAATCAAGTTACTCGAACTGGAGTTAGCAGGGTGGATCGCAGCTGTACCCGGCGGCTATGTCCGAATAAGGAGGGCAAGCCATGTTCGACGTACTCATGTACTTGTTTGAAACTTATATCCACAATGAACCAGAGATGCGCGTCGATCAGGATCAACTGACCGATGATCTCGCCCAGGCGGGGTTTCATCGGGATGATATCTACAACGCGTTGAATTGGCTTGAAAAGCTGGCTGACCTGCAAGAAGGTCAAAATGCGCCTTACTTTATGGATGCCGATCCGCTGGCAATGCGGATCTACACCGAAGAGGAAAGCGCGCGTTTGGACGCCGGCTGCCGTGGTTTTCTCCTGTTCCTGGAACAGATTCAGGTATTGAACCTCGAAACCCGTGAAATGGTTATCGACCGCGTTATGGCTTTGGATAATGCGGAATTCGATCTCGAAGATCTGAAATGGGTCGTGTTGATGGTGCTGTTTAATATTCCCGGATATGAAAGCGCCTATCAGCAAATGGAAGAACTGTTGTTTGAAGTGAACGAAGGTTATCTGCATTGAGCCGATAACGCGCATAGAAGACGTTATGACAAAAAACGCGATTTTTGCCGCCAGGCAAAATGAACCCTGTCCGGAATGCGGGGCCGAGCTGGTGATCCGTAGCGGTCGCCACGGCCCCTTCCTCGGCTGTTCCCAGTACCCTGAATGCCAATATATTCGGCCGCTGAAAGCGCAGGCCGACGGGCATGTCGTCAAGGTGCTGGATGGGCAGCAGTGCCCGAAGTGTCAGGCGACGTTGGTGCTGCGCCAGGGGCGCTATGGCATGTTTATCGGTTGCAGCGATTATCCGCAGTGCGATCACACTGAAGTGATCGATAAGCCTGATGAAACCGCCATTACCTGTCCGCAGTGCGGTCAGGGCAAGCTGTTGCAGCGTAAATCGCGCTACGGCAAGGTTTTTCATTCCTGCGATCGTTATCCGGAATGCCAATTCGCCCTCAATGTTAAACCCGTCGCCGGTGAATGCGCCTATTGCCATTACCCGCTGCTGATGGAAAAACGTACGGCAAAAGGCCCCGTCCTGTGCTGCGCCAGCAAGCTGTGCGGAAAACCCGTGGCGACTACAGAATAATCACATCATGAACTCAGAATTAAGCCCGAACCTTTTATCTATCATCGATGCTTTGCATCAACAGCAGGTGATTGCCTATCCCACCGAAGCGGTATTCGGCCTGGGGTGCGATCCCGACAGCGAACAGGCGGTCAATGCTTTGCTGGCATTGAAACAGCGGCCGTGGGAAAAGGGGCTGATTCTGATCGCCGCCGACTATACGCAGCTTAAGCCCTATATCGACGACAGCGCGCTCAGCGAACAGCAGCGCGTGACGATGTTCGCCAGCTGGCCTGGGCCGGTAACCTGGGTGTTGCCTGCCCGGCCGGAGACGCCACGTTTACTGACCGGGCGTTTCAGCTCGCTGGCGGTGCGCGTTAGCGATCACCCGTTGGTGCAGCAACTGTGCCGGCAGTACGGCAAGCCACTGGTATCGACCAGTGCCAATCTCAGTGGGCAGGAGCCGTGCCGCAGTGCGGATGAAGTCGCGCGGCAATTCGGCGAGGCTTTCCCGGTATTGGCCGGCGAGGTGGGTGGCCGTCTTAATCCTTCCGAAATCAGAGATGCTCTGACCGGCGAACAGATCCGTCAGGGCTAGAGGTAATGGGCATGGAGAAGTTTGCGGTATTTGGCAACCCTATTGGTCACAGCAAGTCGCCGCGGATTCATGCGCTGTTCGCTGCCCAGACTGGCATTGAGCATCCTTATGGAGCGGTGTTGGCGCCGTTGGACGGTTTTGAAACCAGCCTGCAGGCGTTTATCCACGCCGGAGGGCTGGGGGCGAACGTCACGGTGCCTTTCAAAGAGCGCGCTTATGAGGCCGCTTCCGAGCTGAGCGAGCGCGCAGCGATGGCCGGCGCGGTCAATACCCTGAAGGTATTGCCGAATGGCGGTCTGCTGGGGGACAACACCGATGGCATCGGTTTGCTGACCGACCTGCAGCGTCAGCAATTGATCCGGCCGCAGGATCGCATCTTGCTGGTGGGGGCCGGCGGCGCGGCGCGCGGCGTGATCCTGCCGCTGCTGTCTTTCGGCTGCCGGCTCACGATCACCAACCGCACCTTCAGCCGCGCCGAGGAGTTGGCCGACGCTTTCCGGCATCTGGGAGAGATCTCGGCGGCGCCGATGGATCAACTGAATCAGCAAGCGTTCGATCTGGTGATCAACGCGACGGCGTCCGGCATCAGCGGGGAGATCCCGGCGTTGCCCGCAGGTGTGGTGAACGCGCAAACCCGTTGCTATGACATGTTCTATCAGCAGGGCGTCACGCCGTTCCTGGCCTGGGCGCAGCAGCAAGGGGCAACGGAATATGCCGATGGGTTGGGCATGCTGGTGGGGCAGGCGGCGCATGCTTTCCTGCTTTGGCACGGAGTGATGCCAGAGATCGAGCCGGTATTGCGCCAGCTGCGCAGCGAACTGGCGGCATAATTCCCACCCCGTTCTCTATATAGGGAACGGGGTGGCCGTCAGATGTCTTCCGACAGGTATTCGTCTTTCCAACGCACATAGTTGTTAGAAGAATAAAGCAATCCTTCCAACTCGGCGGCGGTCAACGGCCGAACCTGGCGTGCCGGGCTCCCCATATAAAGATAGCCGCTGGCCAGCCGTTTGCCCGGCGCCACCAAACTGCCGGCGCCAATCATTACGTCGTCTTCTACTACTACACCGTCCAACAGGATCGATCCCATACCGACCAGCACCCGGTTGCCGATGGCGCAGCCGTGCAGCATCGCTTTATGGCCCACGGTCACGTCTTCCCCAATCAGCAGGGGATAACCGTCTGGGTTGTGTTCGGAACGGTGAGTCACATGCAGTACGCTGCCGTCCTGAATATTGCTGCGCGCGCCGATCTTTACCGCATTGACGTCACCGCGGATAGCGACCAGCGGCCAGATACTGACGTCATCCGCCAGATCGACGTCGCCGATCACGACGCTGGAAGGATCGATCAATACACGCTGACCGAGTTTGGGGGTGTATTGAAGATAAGAACGTACTGCATCGGACATAGTGCTGCCTCACGTCGGGATCATATTTACCGGCAATACTAGACCCTGGCGATGGAATTACAACCAACGGCAGCGCCGGATCCTGCTGAAAATGGCCCTGATCGCACAAGATCCACACGGAAGGGCTGAAAAGTGTGCAAACAGAAAGAAAAGATCAAAAAAGGGGTTGTGCAAAAAACTCGGATCCCTATAATGCGCCTCCATCGACACGGCGCAAGTGATTCACTTCACACAGCGGCCGGGAAGAAAGAGAAAAAATCCTGAAAATTAGGGTTGACTCTGAAAGAGGAAAGCGTAATATACGCCACCTCGAGTTAGCAAGC
>NZ_JBICNA010000015.1:0-30663 GCF_043109535.1 Serratia sp. LACPHL-BACT-2024-00286 | reverse complement strand
CCATTCTTCAAAGGCTACCGTCCACAGTTCTACTTCCGTACAACTGACGTGACCGGTACCATCGAACTGCCAGAAGGCGTAGAGATGGTAATGCCAGGCGACAACGTGAACATGGTTGTAACCCTGATTCACCCAATCGCGATGGACGACGGTCTGCGTTTCGCAATCCGTGAAGGCGGCCGTACCGTTGGCGCAGGTGTTGTTGCTAAAGTTATCGCTTAATCGCTGATAAAGTTTGACGCGACACGCGGTAAAAGGGCATCATTTGATGCCCTTTTTCTACGCTGTGAACTAGAACCTATCTCATCAGCGATTTTGCAGTCATAATCATTGGTGAGATGGGCTCTTAAACCGTATTGACTGAAATACGTCATGGCGTAAAACACCGGGATAGCGCTGAAGCGGTATCCGATCGGTTTGGTTTGCCTCGCAATGCGAGGCAAAGTTGTTTGTTCTGAATCATCATTGTGACAGGTTGGTTTATGAGTGCGAATACCGAGGCTCAAGGGAGCGGACGCGGCCTGGAAGCGGCAAAGTGGCTGATCGTCGCCGTTCTGTTGGTTGTGGCTATTGTCGGTAACTATTACTACCGTGATTTAAGCCTGCCATTGCGCGCGCTGGCAGTTGTGCTGATCATCGCCGTTGCAGGTGCAGTGGCTCTGATGACCACCAAAGGCAAAGCCACCGTTGCGTTTGCCCGCGAAGCGCGTACCGAAGTACGTAAAGTGATTTGGCCAACTCGTCAGGAAACGCTACACACCACGTTGATCGTTGCCGCGGTAACCGCCGTGATGTCACTGATTCTGTGGGGGCTGGATGGTATTCTGGTCCGTCTGGTGTCGTTTATTACTGGCCTGAGGTTCTAAAATGTCTGAAGCTCCAAAAAAACGTTGGTACGTCGTTCAGGCGTTTTCCGGTTTTGAAGGTCGCGTAGCACAATCGCTGCGTGAACACATCAAACTGCACGATATGGAAGAGTTGTTCGGCGAAGTGATGGTGCCTACGGAAGAAGTGGTTGAAATCCGTGGCGGCCAACGTCGCAAGAGCGAGCGTAAATTCTTCCCTGGCTACGTGCTGGTGCAGATGGTGATGAATGACGCCAGCTGGCACCTGGTGCGCAGCGTACCGCGCGTCATGGGGTTCATCGGCGGTACGTCTGACCGTCCTGCGCCGATCAGCGATAAAGAAGTTGATGCGATCATGAACCGCCTGCAGCAGGTTGGTGACAAGCCGCGTCCGAAAACGCTGTTCGAACCGGGCGAGCTGGTGCGCGTCAACGACGGCCCGTTTGCCGATTTCAACGGCGTGGTCGAGGAAGTCGATTACGAGAAGAGCCGCCTGAAAGTTTCCGTTTCCATCTTTGGCCGTGCAACGCCGGTGGAACTGGACTTCAGCCAGGTTGAGAAAGGCTGATCGAATAGTCAGCAACGAGTGGCCCGTTGCCGCTTGTCAAAGGCGCGAAATTGAACTACAATTTCGCGCCTTTTGTTTTTAGATGCCTTGCCTGATGCATGTTGGGCGGGGTGAAACACGGGGAGCCTCTTGCGAGGCGATACTACCCAAACCGAGGAAATTTAAATGGCTAAGAAAGTACAAGCCTACGTCAAGCTGCAAGTTGCAGCTGGTATGGCGAACCCGAGCCCACCAGTGGGTCCAGCTCTGGGTCAGCAGGGCGTTAACATTATGGAATTCTGTAAGGCATTCAACGCTAAGACTGACAGCGTTGAAAAAGGTCTGCCGATTCCGGTTGTTATCACCGTTTATTCTGATCGCTCCTTCACTTTCGTTACCAAAACCCCGCCAGCAGCAGTTCTGCTGAAAAAAGCGGCTGGTATCAAGTCTGGTTCCGGTAAGCCGAACAAAGACAAAGTAGGTAAAGTGACTCGTGCTCAGGTACGTGAAATCGCAGAAACCAAAGCTGCGGACATGACTGGTTCTGACGTTGAAGCGATGACTCGCTCCATCGAAGGTACCGCTCGTTCCATGGGCCTGGTAGTGGAGGATTAAGAGATGGCTAAGCTGACCAAGCGCATGCGCGTGATCCGTGACAAAGTTGATGCTACTAAACAGTATGACATCGCTGAAGCTGTTGCTCTGCTGAAAGAGCTGGCCACCGCTAAATTCGTAGAAAGCGTTGACGTTGCCGTTAACCTCGGCATCGACGCTCGTAAATCTGACCAAAACGTTCGTGGCGCTACCGTTCTGCCACACGGCACCGGTCGTTCCGTTCGCGTTGCCGTATTTGCCCAAGGCGCTAACGCTGAAGCAGCAAAAGCTGCCGGCGCAGAGCTGGTAGGTATGGACGATCTGGCTGACCAGATCAAGAAAGGCGAAATGAACTTCGACGTTGTTATTGCTTCCCCGGATGCAATGCGCGTTGTAGGTCAACTGGGCCAGATCCTGGGTCCACGCGGCCTGATGCCAAACCCGAAAGTGGGTACCGTTACTCCGAACGTTGCTGAAGCAGTGAAAAACGCTAAAGCAGGTCAGGTTCGCTACCGTAACGACAAAAACGGCATCATCCATACCACTATCGGTAAGGTTGATTTCGACGCAGACAAACTGAAAGAAAACCTGGAAGCCCTGCTGGTTGCGCTGAAAAAAGCAAAACCTTCTCAGGCGAAAGGCATGTACATCAAGAAAGTTAGCCTCTCCACCACCATGGGTGCTGGCGTTGCTATCGATCAGAGCGGTCTGTCTGCTGCAGCGAACTAATCGCATTTGCGATTATCGCTTTGACTTGGGGCCAAGATTTGTCTAGAATCTTATGCCCCAAGGTTTTGCTATTGGCTATGCCGTAGGCAAAACAAAGATTTTTCGGTTGGAGCCTGGCCTATCCAGGCCTCCGTCCAAGACCGCAGGTGTATCGCAAGATACTTAATCCTTCCTGCGTAGACGGTGACAGAGCCTAAGAAAATTTTTCTTTTTTATAAAAGAATGTCTTTGCTGGATTCTGCTCACCGTGTTAAGCCGCTCGGCGTGGCGTTTTACAAAGCGCCGAGTGAAGTGAGTTCCGGGGGATTTTCCCCGGCTAATCCAGGAGCAAAAAGCTAATGGCATTAAATCTTCAAGACAAACAAGCGATTGTTGCTGAAGTCAGCGAAGTAGCCAAAGGCGCGCTGTCTGCGGTTGTTGCGGATTCCCGCGGCGTTACCGTAGATAAAATGACTGAACTGCGTAAAGCAGGTCGTGAAGCTGGCGTTTACATGCGTGTTGTTCGCAACACCCTGATGCGTCGCGTAGTTGAAGGCACTCCATTCGAATGCCTGAAAGACACGTTTGTCGGTCCAACCTTGATTGCATTCTCTCACGAACACCCGGGCGCTGCTGCTCGTCTGTTCAAAGAGTTCGCGAAAGCGAATGCAAAATTCGAGGTTAAAGCTGCGGCCTTTGAAGGTGAGCTGATCCCAGCGGCGCAAATCGACCGCCTGGCGACGCTGCCAACTTACGAAGAAGCGATCGCACGCCTGATGGCAACCATGAAAGAAGCCGCTGCCGGCAAACTGGTTCGCACTCTGGCTGCAGTACGCGATCAGAAAGAAGCGGCGTAAGCCATTCTTTCTTAGCCTTTGCTAACGTATTTAAACTATTTCTGAATTTTAGGAACAATTGTTATGTCTATCACTAAAGACCAAATCCTGGAAGCAGTTGCCGCTATGTCCGTAATGGACGTTGTTGAACTGGTTTCCGCTATGGAAGAAAAATTCGGCGTTTCTGCTGCTGCTGCTGTAGCTGTAGCTGCTGGCCCGGCTGAAGCTGCTGAAGAGAAAACTGAATTCGACGTTATCCTGAAAGCTGCTGGCGCTAACAAAGTTGCTGTTATCAAAGCAGTACGTGGCGCTACCGGCCTGGGTCTGAAAGAAGCTAAAGACCTGGTTGAATCTGCTCCAGCCGCTCTGAAAGAAGGCGTGAGCAAAGATGACGCAGAAGCTCTGAAAAAATCTCTGGAAGAAGCTGGCGCTGAAGTTGAAGTTAAATAAGCCAACCTTTCCGGTTGCAGCCTAGTCTTTTAGGCTGATGGCTGGTGACTTTTTAGTCACCAGCCTTTTTGCGCTGTAGGGCGCCAGTAGCGTTTCACACTGTTTGGCTGCTGGTTTCGCCTCCCAATGTTTGTTTCTATTGACGACTTAATATACCGCGGTCTTTGCACTACCAGGAGTTCTGGGGGAAGACGCGATGAAATGGTTTAAGCGTGATAGCAAGAGACATTGCGGAAAGTGTTCCCGCTTTCCGGTCGACAAAACGGTGTTGCATGAACTGTCCCTAATCGGACGGACAGATTGGGTCACTGATCAGCGAGCTGAGGAACCCTATGGTTTACTCCTATACCGAGAAAAAACGTATTCGTAAGGATTTTGGTAAACGTCCACAAGTGCTGGACATACCATATCTCCTTTCTATCCAGCTTGACTCGTTCCAGAAGTTTATCGAGCAAGATCCAGAAGGGCAGTACGGCCTTGAAGCCGCATTCCGTTCTGTTTTCCCTATCCAGAGCTACAGTGGCAATTCGGAGCTGCAATACGTTAGCTACCGTCTTGGTGAGCCGGTCTTCGACGTCAAAGAGTGCCAGATCCGTGGTGTGACGTTCTCTGCACCGCTGCGCGTAAAACTGCGCCTGGTTATCTATGAGCGCGAAGCGCCTGAAGGTACGGTCAAAGACATCAAGGAACAAGAAGTCTACATGGGCGAAATTCCGCTCATGACCGAAAACGGCACCTTTGTGATCAACGGTACTGAGAGGGTTATCGTATCTCAGTTGCACCGTAGTCCTGGCGTATTCTTCGACAGCGATAAGGGCAAAACCCACTCCTCGGGTAAAGTGCTGTACAACGCACGCATCATCCCTTACCGCGGTTCATGGTTGGACTTCGAGTTCGATCCGAAGGACAACCTGTTCGTGCGTATTGACCGTCGCCGCAAACTGCCTGCGACCATCATTCTGCGCGCGCTGAACTACACCACTGAACAGATCCTCGACCTGTTCTTTGACAAGATCGTCTTCGAAATCCGTGACAACAAGCTGCAGATGGAGCTGGTGCCAGAGCGCCTGCGTGGTGAGACCGCTTCGTTCGACATCGAAGCCAACGGCAAGATCTACGTAGAGAAAGGCCGTCGCATCACCGCTCGTCATATCCGTCAGCTGGAAAAAGACGACATTCAGAGCATTGAAGTACCGGTAGAGTACATCGCGGGCAAAGTGGTCGCGAAAGACTATATCGATACCAATACCGGCGAACTGATCTGCGCAGCCAACATGGAGCTGTCGCTGGATCTGCTGGCCAAGCTGAGCCAGTCCGGCCACAAGCGCATCGAAACGCTGTTCACCAACGATCTGGATCACGGCGCGTACATCTCTGAAACGCTGCGCGTCGATCCGACCACCGATCGTCTGAGCTCGTTGGTAGAAATCTACCGCATGATGCGCCCTGGTGAGCCGCCAACGCGCGAAGCTGCCGAAAGCCTGTTCGAGAACCTGTTCTTCTCCGAAGACCGCTACGATCTGTCCGCGGTTGGCCGTATGAAGTTCAACCGTTCTCTGCTGCGCGACGAGATCGAAGGTTCGGGCATCCTGAGCAAAGACGACATCATCGAAGTGATGAAGAAGCTCATCGATATCCGTAACGGCAAGGGCGAAGTGGACGATATCGACCACTTGGGCAACCGTCGTATCCGCTCCGTCGGCGAAATGGCCGAGAACCAGTTCCGCGTAGGTCTGGTGCGTGTTGAGCGTGCGGTGAAGGAGCGTCTGTCTCTGGGCGATCTGGATACCCTGATGCCTCAGGACATGATCAACGCCAAGCCGATTTCGGCGGCGGTGAAAGAGTTCTTCGGCTCCAGCCAGCTGTCTCAGTTCATGGACCAGAACAACCCGCTGTCCGAGATCACGCACAAGCGCCGTATCTCCGCACTGGGCCCGGGCGGTCTGACCCGTGAGCGCGCCGGCTTTGAAGTTCGAGACGTACACCCGACCCACTACGGCCGCGTGTGCCCAATCGAAACGCCGGAAGGTCCAAACATCGGTCTGATCAACTCCCTGTCCGTGTACGCACAGACTAACGAGTATGGCTTCCTGGAAACCCCGTACCGCCGCGTGCGTGACGGCGTGGTGACCGATGAAATCAACTACCTGTCTGCTATTGAAGAAGGCAACTTCGTTATCGCCCAGGCGAACTCCAACCTGGATGAAGAAGGCCGCTTCGTAGAAGACCTGGTCACCTGCCGCAGCAAAGGCGAATCAAGCCTGTTCAGCCGCGACCAGGTTGACTACATGGACGTATCCACCCAGCAGGTTGTTTCCGTTGGTGCTTCACTGATTCCATTCCTGGAACACGATGACGCCAACCGTGCATTGATGGGTGCGAACATGCAACGTCAGGCCGTACCAACCCTGCGCGCTGACAAGCCACTGGTCGGTACCGGTATGGAACGCGCCGTAGCGGTTGACTCCGGCGTAACCGCCGTTGCCAAACGCGGCGGTGTGATCCAGTACGTGGATGCTTCCCGTATCGTTATCAAAGTTAACGAAGACGAGATGTACCCGGGCGAAGCAGGTATCGATATTTACAACCTGACCAAGTACACCCGTTCTAACCAGAACACCTGCATCAACCAGATGCCGTGTGTGAATCTGGGTGAGCCAATCGAGCGCGGCGACGTGCTGGCGGATGGCCCATCGACAGACCTGGGCGAACTGGCACTGGGCCAGAACATGCGCGTAGCGTTCATGCCTTGGAACGGCTACAACTTCGAAGACTCCATCTTGGTCTCCGAGCGCGTGGTGCAGGAAGATCGCTTCACCACCATCCACATCCAGGAACTGGCGTGCGTGTCTCGCGACACCAAGCTGGGGCCTGAAGAGATCACTGCCGACATCCCTAACGTGGGTGAAGCTGCGCTCTCCAAGCTGGATGAATCCGGTATCGTGTATATCGGTGCTGAAGTGACCGGCGGTGACATTCTGGTCGGTAAGGTAACGCCTAAAGGCGAAACCCAGCTGACGCCGGAAGAGAAACTGCTGCGTGCGATCTTCGGTGAGAAAGCGTCTGACGTTAAAGACTCTTCTCTGCGTGTACCGAACGGCGTTTCCGGTACGGTTATCGACGTGCAGGTCTTCACCCGCGATGGCGTGGAAAAAGACAAGCGCGCGTTGGAAATCGAAGAGATGCAGCTGAAGCAGGCGAAGAAAGACCTGACTGAAGAACTGCAGATCCTGGAAGCCGGCCTGTTTGCGCGTATCCACGCGGTGCTGGTTGCCGGTGGCATCGAAGCCGACAAGCTGAGCAAGCTGCCGCGCGATCGCTGGCTGGAACTGGGCCTGACCGACGAAGAGAAGCAAAACCAGCTGGAGCAGCTGGCTGAGCAGTACGACGAACTGAAATCCGACTTCGAGAAGAAGCTGGAAGCCAAGCGTCGTAAGATCACTCAGGGCGACGATCTGGCGCCGGGCGTGCTGAAAATCGTCAAGGTTTATCTGGCCGTTAAACGTCAGATCCAACCGGGTGACAAGATGGCGGGCCGCCACGGTAACAAGGGTGTTATCTCCAAGATCAACCCGATCGAAGATATGCCTTACGATGAAAACGGCACGCCGGTAGACATCGTACTGAACCCGCTGGGCGTACCATCACGTATGAACATCGGTCAGATCCTGGAAACCCACCTGGGTATGGCTGCGAAAGGCATCGGTGAGAAGATCAACCAGATGCTGAAGCAGCAGCAGGAAGTGGCCAAGCTGCGTGAGTTCATCCAGAAGGCCTACGATCTGGGCGACGACGTTTGCCAGAAAGTTGACCTGAACACCTTCAGCGACGACGAAGTGCTGCGTCTGGCAGAGAACCTGAAAAAAGGTATGCCGATCGCAACGCCGGTGTTTGACGGTGCGAAAGAGACTGAAATCAAGCAACTGCTGGAAATGGGCGGTATCCCGACCTCCGGTCAGATCACGCTGTTCGATGGCCGTACCGGTGAGCAATTCGAGCGCCAGGTTACTGTCGGCTATATGTACATGCTGAAACTGAACCACTTGGTTGACGATAAAATGCACGCCCGTTCAACCGGTTCTTACAGCTTGGTGACTCAGCAACCTCTGGGTGGTAAAGCGCAGTTCGGTGGTCAACGCTTCGGTGAGATGGAAGTGTGGGCACTGGAAGCATATGGCGCGGCTTATACCCTGCAGGAAATGCTCACCGTTAAGTCGGATGACGTTAACGGCCGTACCAAGATGTACAAAAACATCGTGGATGGCGACCACCGGATGGAGCCAGGCATGCCGGAATCCTTCAACGTACTGTTGAAAGAAATCCGCTCGCTCGGCATCAACATCGAACTGGAAGACGAGTAATCGTCATGCCGGCTCAGGCTCCCCGCCTAAGGGAGCCTGAGGGTGGTTGTTCAGGTCACACGGGTACCTACTGCGGTTGTGGGTACCCAACAGGTTTAACTCCGACAGGAGCCAATCCGTGAAAGACTTATTGAAGTTTCTGAAAGCGCAAACTAAGACCGAAGAGTTTGATGCGATCAAGATTGCTCTGGCCTCGCCAGACATGATCCGTTCGTGGTCGTTCGGTGAAGTTAAGAAGCCGGAAACCATTAACTACCGTACGTTCAAACCAGAGCGTGACGGCCTTTTCTGCGCCCGTATCTTCGGGCCGGTAAAAGATTACGAGTGCCTGTGCGGTAAGTACAAGCGCTTGAAACACCGCGGCGTGATCTGTGAGAAGTGCGGCGTTGAAGTGACCCAGACCAAAGTGCGTCGTGAGCGCATGGGCCACATCGAGCTGGCTTCGCCGACCGCGCACATCTGGTTCCTGAAATCGCTGCCATCCCGCATCGGTTTGCTGCTGGATATGCCGCTGCGTGACATCGAACGCGTACTGTACTTCGAATCCTATGTGGTGGTCGAAGGCGGTATGACCAACCTCGAGCGCCGTCAGATCCTGACCGAAGAGCAGTATCTGGACGCGCTGGAAGAGTTCGGTGACGAATTCGACGCCAAGATGGGTGCGGAAGCTATTCAGGCACTGTTGAAAAACATGGATCTGGAAGCCGAGTGCGAGCAACTGCGTGAAGAGCTGAACGAAACCAACTCCGAAACCAAGCGCAAGAAGCTGACCAAGCGTATCAAGCTGCTGGAAGCGTTCGTGCAGTCCGGTAACAAACCGGAGTGGATGATCCTGACCGTGCTGCCGGTACTGCCGCCGGATCTGCGTCCTCTGGTTCCGCTGGATGGCGGTCGTTTCGCGACCTCGGATCTGAACGATCTGTATCGCCGCGTGATCAACCGTAACAACCGTCTGAAACGCCTGCTGGATCTGGCTGCGCCGGACATCATCGTGCGCAACGAAAAGCGTATGCTGCAAGAAGCGGTAGACGCCCTGCTGGATAACGGCCGTCGCGGTCGTGCCATCACCGGTTCCAACAAACGTCCTCTGAAATCTTTGGCCGACATGATCAAAGGTAAGCAGGGTCGTTTCCGTCAGAACCTGCTCGGTAAACGCGTTGACTACTCCGGCCGTTCCGTAATCACCGTAGGTCCATACCTGCGTCTGCATCAGTGCGGTCTGCCTAAAAAGATGGCGCTGGAGCTGTTCAAACCGTTCATCTACGGCAAGTTGGAGCTGCGTGGCCTGGCCACCACCATCAAAGCCGCCAAGAAAATGGTTGAGCGTGAAGAAGCCGTCGTTTGGGATATCCTGGACGAAGTGATCCGCGAACACCCGGTACTGCTGAACCGTGCACCAACCCTGCACCGTTTGGGTATCCAGGCGTTTGAACCGGTTCTGATCGAAGGTAAAGCGATCCAGCTGCACCCGCTGGTTTGTGCGGCCTATAACGCCGACTTCGATGGTGACCAGATGGCCGTTCACGTACCGCTGACGCTGGAAGCCCAGCTGGAAGCGCGTGCGCTGATGATGTCCACCAACAACATCCTGTCCCCTGCGAACGGCGAGCCAATCATCGTTCCTTCTCAGGACGTTGTACTGGGTCTGTACTACATGACCCGCGACTGTGTTAACGCCAAGGGCGAAGGCATGGTGCTGAACGGTTCCAAAGAAGCTGAGCGTGTTTACCGCGCCGGCCTGGCGTCTCTGCATGCGCGCGTTAAAGTGCGTATCACCGAAGACGTCAAAAACGCCGAAGGCGAATGGACTTCTCAGACCAGCATCATCGACACCACCATCGGCCGCGCCATCCTGTGGATGATCGTACCGAAAGGTCTGCCGTACGCGATCGTTAACCAGCCTTTGGGCAAGAAAGCGATCTCCAAGATGCTGAACACCTGTTACCGCATCCTGGGCCTGAAGCCGACCGTTATCTTTGCTGACCAGATCATGTACACCGGTTTTGCTTACGCAGCCCGTTCCGGCGCTTCCGTAGGTATCGACGACATGGTTATCCCGGCCAAGAAAGCGGAGATCATCGAAGAAGCGGAAACCGAAGTTGCCGAGATCCAGGAGCAGTTCCAGTCTGGTCTGGTTACCGCCGGCGAACGCTACAACAAAGTGATCGATATCTGGGCTGCAGCGAACGAACGCGTTGCGAAAGCGATGATGGAAAACCTGTCGGTAGAAGACGTGGTTAACCGTGACGGCGAAGTGGAACAGCAAGTTTCCTTCAACAGCATCTTTATGATGGCCGACTCCGGTGCGCGTGGTTCCGCCGCTCAGATTCGTCAGCTGGCCGGTATGCGTGGTCTGATGGCGAAGCCGGACGGCTCCATCATCGAAACGCCAATCACCGCGAACTTCCGTGAAGGTCTGAACGTACTCCAGTACTTCATCTCCACCCACGGTGCTCGTAAAGGTCTGGCGGATACCGCACTGAAAACCGCGAACTCCGGTTATCTGACCCGTCGTCTGGTTGACGTGGCGCAGGATCTGGTTGTGACCGAAGACGACTGTGGCACCCACGACGGCATCCTGATGACTCCGGTTATCGAAGGTGGCGACGTGAAAGAGCCGCTGCGTGAACGCGTTCTGGGCCGTGTGACGGCAGAAGACGTCCTCAAGCCGGGTACGGCGGACATTCTGGTGCCACGCAACACCCTGCTGAACGAGAAGGCGTGTGACCTGTTGGAAGAGAACTCTGTCGACAGCGTTAAAGTCCGTTCCGTGGTGAGCTGTGAAACCGACTTTGGTGTGTGCGCAAACTGCTATGGTCGCGACCTGGCACGTGGCCACATCATCAACAAAGGTGAAGCCATCGGCGTTATCGCGGCACAGTCCATCGGTGAGCCGGGTACACAGCTGACGATGCGTACGTTCCACATCGGTGGTGCGGCATCTCGTGCGGCTGCTGAATCCAGCATCCAGGTGAAAAACAAGGGTAGCATCAAGCTGAGCAACGCGAAGTTCGTTATGAACGCTGCGGGCAAGCTGGTGATCACCTCGCGTAACACCGAACTGAAACTGATCGACGAATTCGGCCGTACCAAAGAAAGCTACAAGGTGCCTTACGGTGCCGTGATGGGCAAAGGCGACGGTGAAGAAGTTAACGGCGGCGAAACCGTTGCTAACTGGGATCCGCACACCATGCCGGTCATCAGTGAAGTCAGCGGCTTCATTCGCTTCGCGGACATGGTCGACGGCCAGACCATTACTCGCCAGACCGACGAACTGACCGGTTTGTCTTCTCTGGTAGTTCTGGACAGCGCAGAGCGTACCGGTAGCGGTAAAGACCTGCGTCCGGCACTGAAAATCGTTGACGCTCAGGGCGAAGACGTATTGATCCCAGGTACTGATATGCCTGCTCAATACTTCCTGCCGGGCAAAGCGATCGTTCAGTTGGAAGACGGCATTCAGATTGGTGCGGGTGATACCCTGGCGCGTATTCCTCAGGAATCCGGCGGTACCAAGGATATTACCGGTGGTCTGCCGCGCGTTGCCGACCTGTTCGAAGCACGTCGTCCGAAAGAGCCGGCAATCCTGGCTGAAATCAGCGGGATTATCTCGTTCGGTAAAGAGACCAAAGGCAAACGTCGCCTGGTGATCTCTCCGCTGGACGGCAGCGACGCTTACGAAGAGATGATTCCGAAATGGCGTCAGCTTAACGTGTTCGAAGGCGAAGTGGTGGAACGTGGCGACGTCGTATCCGACGGCCCAGAGTCTCCGCACGACATTCTGCGTCTGCGTGGCGTGCATGCGGTTACCCGCTACATCACCAACGAAGTGCAGGAAGTTTACCGTCTGCAAGGCGTTAAGATTAACGATAAGCACATCGAAGTTATCGTTCGTCAGATGCTGCGTAAAGGCACTATCGTTAGCGCTGGTGGCTCCGAGTTCCTGGAAGGCGAGCAGGCTGAAGTGTCTCGCGTCAAGATTGCCAACCGTCAGCTGGAAGCTGAAGGTAAGATCCCGGCAACCTTCTCGCGCGATCTGCTGGGTATCACCAAGGCTTCCTTGGCGACCGAGTCCTTCATCTCCGCCGCATCGTTCCAGGAAACGACGCGCGTTCTGACCGAAGCTGCCGTAGCCGGCAAACGTGATGAACTGCGTGGCCTGAAAGAGAACGTCATCGTGGGCCGTCTGATCCCAGCCGGTACCGGTTACGCTTATCATCAGGATCGCATGCGTCGTCGCGCTCAGGGTGAAGCGCCGGTTGTTCCGCAAGTCAGCGCGGAAGAAGCGACAGCTAACCTGGCCGAGCTGCTCAACGCAGGCCTGGGCGGCAGCGACGACGAGTAATCGTCATCCGCGCCGCGGGCCCGGCATGCCGGGCCCATTGCCAGATAAACCGCTCCCTCGGGGGCGGTTTTTTTTCGCCTCATGCCGGGGCAGAGCAAACTTTGCTACTATGGTTACAGCAGAAATTGACCGGCGCTTTTTACCTGACAACCAAGGACAGTGCGAACATGGACAGCCTCATTACCTTCGAAAAATTGACGGCGCAACACCTGCCTTACCTGTATGAGATCCGCTTTTCCGTTGAGGAAAACCTGCTGCATCCGCATCAGATCCAGTATCTGCAGCGCAAACAGGCGCTGGAGGACATCAACCAGGGCGGCGGCTGGATCTGCAAGCATGGCGACGACTATGCCGGCGTTGGCTTCGGGCTATTCATCCCTGAACCGCTGATCGGCGGCCTGTTCGTGAAGCCGGAATACCAGTCGAAGGGGATCGGCTCCGCCTTGCTGGCACGGATCACTCACTGGATGTTTGAACACGGCGCCGAAGCGATCCACTTAACCACCGATCCCGGCTCCAAAGCCGAAGGCTTTTATCAACATCACGGCTGGGCCGTGGTCGGGCAGGATGAATTCGGCCAGGTCGAACTGGTGAAACGCCAAGAGGGTGACTGATGAAAATCAACGGATTGATGACGTTACTGCTGCTTTCGCTGTTCAGCGCGCCGCTGTATGCGGCCGTTGACTATTTTTACCTGAAGCCGCTCGACGGCGAGAAGATCAAGATAACCCGGCAGATGCTGGAGGCGATGCCGTCGCACACGATTAAAACCTCGACCAATTTCACCCCGGAAGATACGTTCACCGGCGTTGAGCTTGCGGAGCTGGTGAAAGCCTATCATCTGAAAGGCCAGTCGGTGCGCGCTTTCGCCTGGGATGATTACTCCTATTCGATGCCGATTGACGAGATGACTAAATACCGCGTGATCGTCGCCTATCAGCGCGGCGGCAAGCCGATCGACGTGGGGGAACTGGGGCCGTTCGCCATTATTTATCCGCGCGATAGCTACGCCGAGCTGAATAACCTGGATGTGAACGCGAAAACCGTCTGGCAAGTTAAACGGTTGGAGCTGAAATAAGATGAGCAAAAAACTGATCGGTACTCTTATCGCGTTGGTTGCCATCTTCTCCTTATTGATTTTGTTGATTGCCATTAACTTCGGCGGCGTAAAAGAACGCTATAAGCAGATCGAGCCCAATCTGGACAACTACTCGGTGGCCGAGATCCTCTTTCTGGCGTTTGAAAGAACCAAAACCGCGCTGCTGCTCAGTGAAAACAACGACTACGACGCCTTCCAGATCAAAAAGAAAATCTTCTACTCGAAGATTCAGATCCTGGAGAGCCGTTCTACCTTCAGCGACTCTTTTTATTACGACAAAGAGTTCATCAAGAATGTTGCGCTGCTGAAGCAGCAGTACCGCACGTTGGACGATCTCTCCGCCGGCTTGCTGGTGGGGCAGAAAAACAAGGCGGACATTCTCTCTTATATGGATGATATCGAGGGCACGCTGGTCGATATCCAGGAAATTATTTATCGGATACAGATTAAAAACTTTACCGAAGTGAAAGGCATCATCCAGGAGAATTCGAGTAAAGCCGAGATGTTCGCCCTCTTTTCGTTGATTTTGGTGTTTCTGATGATGTTCCTGGTGCTGAGAAATGCCTTCTCGTTAAAAGAGATCATCAAGAACAAGAACATCTTTATCTCTTCCATCTACCACGAGATCGCCGGCTCGACTCAGGCCATCGTCATTGCCGCGGATATCATGGAGCACGAGCTGGCGCAGGAAGAGTTGAAAAAAGAAGCCCGCCTGATCTCCTATCACGGCAATAAGATCGCCGAACAAACGCGCGAGGTGATGGATTATTCGCGGCTTGAGATGGGGGAAGTCAAAATCAATATTTCCACCTTCCGGCTGAATGAGGTGGTGGACGATGCTGTAACCGGCATCGGCGCCGGGCGCGGCAATCGCCTCGTGATTCACCGTTCGTCTTATGCCGGCCTGATTGGTTCTGATAAATACAAGCTCTACCGAATATTGGCCAACCTGCTCAGCAACGCGGACAAATTTACCCACCGCGGCGCGATAACCCTTAACGTGAAGGTATGTCACGGCAATCTGTATTTGCGAGTAAAAGACACCGGCATCGGGTTTAACGTCAAAAATCTGGATCGGTTGTATAAGGCGTTCAATCAGGGGGTGGAAAGGGAAACGCGGCAGGGGTTGGGGCTGGGGCTGACCATTATCAAAAATTACGTCACGACGATGAAAGGTACCATTAAAGCCAAATCCGTCGAAGGGGTGGGCTCATCGTTTTTGATCCGCATCCCGGTCAAACTAATTAAAGAATAGGTTCGACAGCAGCAGCGAGGAGATAATCAGCGGCTTGGTCGGTTTTTCCACCAGATGTACGTCATAGTGCAGGATCATATCGCCGATGTTTTTCTCGTAGTGATTCAGCTGGCCGGTCAGAATGATGATGCGGGCGTGCGGATCGAGGGCGTCTTTAATTTTCTTCACGACGCGTTCGGAGGTCTCGCCGAAATCCAACAGCCAGTCCAGAATAAACGCCTCAAAGGACTGCTGTTCCAGCGCGGCCAGCATGGCGTCCGCCGTCTGAAAGGTCTCAGTCTCGATGCCGTATCGGCTGGCGATCTTCTTCAACAGTTCGAGAATATCCCCATCATTGTCCAGGATCGCGATACGCGGGGCCGGCAGAAAGTCTATCTTGTTGACTTTGTACAGCGGAGCCTCGGCGGCATGTTCCCGATTGGTGTTGATGATGAAAAGATCGTCTTTTTTGCAGGCGTAGGTTTCGTCGTTGTCCGCTTGCGTGACCGGGCGCTCGTCAACCTCAATATTGCAGCGCTTGTGAATGCTGTTCATGATAAAGACGGCGTTATGCGTCCTTTGGCCGGCAAACGGCTCGTTGAAGTACTGAAATACCTTTTTGACTTCATCGAGGGTGATGCCTCTTTTGCCATCCAGCTTCTGTTTGGCGCTGTTGTACTGAAGGTTCAGTATGTTGGCCATCGTGGAGGCATGCTTTCTGTCGCCAACTCCTTTCAGAGTGAGCAACGCGCTGATTGCATCGATGTAATTTGGCGTTTTCTTCATGACAACCTTGGCTTTTTTTGATGTTGACCGCGAGCGCTGAAAAACCTGCGCGAGGACCCGTGCTGGATTATAGATGATGACTGGGGGTTGCAGCGATATCAGTTTGATTTTGCTTGTCAAACTCAAAATACACTCGATGCTAAATAAAAAAACACTCAAAAGACATTCACATTTAATCGTTTGTATGGTTAATTAGCGCACATACTGTGTGATTCGCGTCCTGGGGGGGTGCCAGTCTCACAAAATAAACCGCCTGCTCTTGTCCGTAAGCAGGGAGCAGGCGGCAAAAAGATCCGCGGCCAACACCAGGGCCAATGGCAGCACCGGGGATGACCACTCGAATCTCTCTTCGTCGCTGTACCTTCTTATCCTCGTTCCCACTTTTCTGCCGCCACAGCGCTCTATGAGTATCACTCCTGAGTGAGTGCCGCACATCGTTATGCCATCTTTCTGACTGCCCATTAGCCGACAAGGCAATCTGTCCGTACGCCCTTACCGGCCGCGATACGCCATATGCGCGTTGCCGCGGACGAGGGCCCGGCGTCGCGCAAGAGAAGCTCCGGCGCGATCCGGGATGGGATAAGGCGGGGCCATCGAGAGGGTGACGGCCCCGGCCGACGCCGGGTTTGGCGGTCGGCAAGGTCACTATAGCCGGGGAGGTTACCGGCGCCAGCGCCGGCGTTCGGCATTGCGCGGCCGCTCCAGCGTTTTCTTCATGCGGCGGTAAACGTTGCCGCTTATTGCGTGCTGCGTCCCAGATAACCGTCCCAGTCTTTCCACACCGGCTGCAGCCCGGCGTTGCTGATGGCCTCGGCGACCTGCTGCGGCGTGCGGCCGTCGTGCGGCTCGAACTGTTCCAACTCCGGCGGCACGTCGTCGGCATAGCCGCCGGGCTGCGTCTTGGATCCGGCGCTGACGCTGTTGATCGCCACCGGGATCATGTGATCGCGGAAGTACGGCGATTCACGCGTAGACAGCGACAGCTCAACGTCCGGTGCGAACAGCCGGAAGGCGCAGATCAGCTGCACCAACTGAGGCTCGCTCATGATCGACGCCGGCTCAATGCCGCCGGCGCAGGGGCGCAGACGCGGGAACGAGATCGAGTAGCGGCTCTGCCAGTAGGTTTGCTGCAGGTAGAACAGATGTTCCGCCAGCAGGTAGCAGTCGGTGCGCCAGCTGTTGGACAGGCCGATCAGCGCACCGAGGCCGATCTTGTCGATCCCGGCGCACCCCAGGCGATCCGGCGTGGCCAGGCGCCAATGAAAATCCTGCTTCTGCCCGCGCAGATGGTGCTGCAGATAGGTGGCCGGATGGTAGGTTTCCTGATACACCAGCACGCCGTCCAGGCCCAGCGCTTTCAGTTCGGCGTACTCGTCCTGCGCCAGCGGCTGCACTTCCATCATCAGCGAGCTGAAGTGGCGGCGGATAGCCGGAATGTGCTGACGGAAATAGTCCATGCCAACCTTACTCTGATGTTCGCCGGTGACCAGCAACAGGTGCTCGAACCCCAGCGCCTTGATGGCTTCGCACTCGCGTGCGATCTCCGCCGCGTCCAGCGTTTTGCGCTTGATGCGGTTGCTCATCGAAAAGCCGCAGTAGGTGCAGTCGTTGGCGCACAGGTTAGAAAGGTACAGCGGCACATAGAAGCTGACGACGTTGCCGAAGCGCTGACGGGTCAGCTGCTGCGCGCGCTGCGCCAGCGGTTCCAGATACGGCGCGGCGGCGGGGGAGATCAGCGCCATAAAGTCGTCGCGCGTCAGCTTGTCGGCGGTCAACGCGCGTTCCACGTCGCGTGCGGTTTTGCCGTTGATGCGCAGCGTAATGTCGTCCCAATCCAGCTGTTGCCAGCGGCTACTGAAATCGTCGCCCATCACTGCGCCTCCTCTGGTTGGCTGAGGAAGGCGGTCAGCGGGCTGGAGGCGGCCGCACCGCGCTGGCTGGCACCCAATCCGGCGCTGTGCGCCAGCTCGCCGGCCTCCAGCGCCAGGCGAAACGCCCGTGCCATTTGCACCGGGTCGCGCGCCACGGCGATGGCGGTATTCACCAGCACCGCGTCGGCACCCAGCTCCATCGCTTCCAGCGCGTGGCTCGGCGCGCCGATGCCGGCGTCGACCACCACCGGCACCTTGGCCTGCTCGATGATGATCTCGAGGAAGTCACGGGTGCGCAGACCGCGGTTGGAGCCGATAGGGGCGCCGAGCGGCATCACCGCCGCGCAACCCACCTCTTCCAGCCGTTTGCACAGCACCGGATCGGCGCCGCAGTAGGGCAGCACCACAAAACCGTCTTTCACCAGCGTTTCCGCCGCCTTCAACGTTTCTATCGGATCCGGCAGCAGGTATTTCACATCGGGATGGATCTCCAGCTTCACCCAGTGGGTGCCGAGCGCTTCGCGCGCGAGCCGGGCGGCGAACACCGCTTCGGCGGCCGTTTTGGCACCGGAGGTGTTGGGCAATAGCCTTACGCCCAGCTGCTGCAGCGGCGCCAAAATGGCGTCGTTGCCGCCGCGCAGATCGACGCGCTTCATGGCCATGGTCACCAGCTGTGAGCCGGAGGCCGCCAGCGCCTCCAGCATCAACGCCGGGGTGGCGAACTTGCCGGTGCCGGTGAACAGGCGCGAGGTAAAAGTGGTATCGGCGATTTTCAGCATGTCAGCCTCCGGCGATCGCTTGAAACAGCAAAATGTCGTCACCGTCCTGCACCTGATGGTCGGCCCAGTCGGCGCGCGGGATGATGGTTTGGTTGATC
Organism: Serratia sp. LACPHL-BACT-2024-00286; assembly: GCF_043109535.1. Lineage (NCBI taxonomy): Bacteria > Pseudomonadati > Pseudomonadota > Gammaproteobacteria > Enterobacterales > Yersiniaceae > Serratia > Serratia sp. LACPHL-BACT-2024-00286. Next base: position 12,113 of record NZ_JBICNA010000015.1, on the reverse strand, counting down.
GCCAGCGCGGTGCCCGGCTGGTGGCGTTCCAGCTGGGTCAGCAGGGCGGCGACGCTGAGCGGCTGCGCCAGCTCCAGCGGTTGGTCGTTCAGACGGATCTTCATGCCGCGCCTCCGCATACCGGGCAGGCGCGGGCCTGGCTCAGTTGCAGCGTGCTCCAGCTCTGCTGCTTGCCGTCGAACAGCCGCAGCTTGCCGTTGAGGGAGGAAGGCATACCGGCCAGCATCTTGATGGCTTCCAGCGCTTGCAGAGTGCCGATCACGCCCACCACCGGGCCGAGCACCCCGGCGGTGCGGCAGTTGCGCTGCGGCTCTTCCTGCTCCGGGTACAGGCAGGCGTAGCAGCCGTGCGCATAGGGCGGCTCGAGCACCAGCAGCTGGCCGCTGAAGCCGACCGCGCTGCCGCTGATCAGCGGCTTGGCGGCGGCGATGCAGGCGGCATTGACCTCATGACGGGTCGCCATATTGTCGCAGCAGTCCAGCACCAGATCGGCGCGGGCGACCGCGTCGCGCAGCGCTTGCCCCTGCAGCCGCTGCGCCAGCGGGATGGATTCCACCAACGGGTTCAGCGCCTGCAGGTGGCGTTGCGCCAGCGCCGCCTTGCCGGTGGCGGTATCGGCGCTGCGGTAGAGGATTTGCCGCTGCAGGTTGGTGACATGCAGCTGGTCGTCGTCGGCCAGCAGCAGCGTGCCGACGCCGGCGGCGGCCAGATACAGCGAAGCCGGGGAACCGAGCCCGCCCAAACCGACGATCAGCACCGTGGCGCGCTTGAGTTTCTCCTGGCCTTCCGGGCCGACGTCCTCCAGCAGCAGCTGGCGGCTGTAGCGCAGGAATTCCTGATCGTTAAGCATCGTTCGGATCCTCGCCTTCGATCAGCCGCAATAGCTCGGCCGTCGCCGCGCGCCAGTCCGGCGCTTGGGTGATGGCGCTGACCACCGCCACGCTGCCGACGCCGCACGCCAGCACTGCCGGTACGCGATCGATGCTGATCCCGCCGATCGCCACCGTCGGGTAATCCGCCAGGCCGGCGATGTGGCGTTTCAACTCCGCCAGCCCCTGCGGCGCCGAAGGCATGTCTTTGGTTTGGGTGGGGAAGATGTGCCCCAGCGCGATGTAGGAAGGTTTCACCGCCAGCGCGCGCGCCAGCTCCGCGTCGTCATGGGTGGACACGCCCAGCCGCAGCCCGGCGCGGTGAATGGCCGCCAGATCGGTAGTATCGAGATCCTCCTGGCCCAGATGCACGCCGTAAGCGCCGTGCTTGATCGCCAGCCGCCAGTAGTCGTTGATGAACAGCCGCGCCTGATAACGCTGGCCCAGCGCGATGGCGGCGGCGATATCCGCTTCGACCTGCTCGTCAGGCAGATCCTTGATGCGCAGCTGGATGGTGGTGACGCCGGCCTCCAGCAGGCGAGCGATCCATTCCACGCTGTCGACGACCGGGTAAAGCCCCAGTTTGTGGGGCGTAGCCGGGAAGGGGGTCGTGATATCAGTCATTGCTTGTCTCCTCTTGCAGGGTGCCGGCGCTGTGATACAGCTCGCTGCCGCGGGCGCGGAACTCGGCGGACATTTTCTCCATGCCGGTCAGCTGCACTTCGATCGGCTTGGCGGCCTCCTGGGCGGCGGCGTAGTCGCGCACCTCCTGCGAAATTTTCATCGAGCAGAATTTCGGCCCGCACATCGAGCAGAAGTGGGCGACCTTGCCGGACTCCTGCGGCAGGGTTTCGTCGTGATAGGCGCGGGCGGTGGCCGGATCGAGCGCCAGATTGAACTGATCTTCCCAGCGGAATTCGAAACGCGCCTTGGACATGGCGTTATCGCGGATCTGCGCACCCGGATGGCCTTTGGCCAGATCGGCGGCGTGAGCGGCGATCTTGTAGGTGATCAGGCCCTGCTTGACGTCCTCTTTGTTCGGCAGGCCGAGGTGTTCTTTCGGCGTGACGTAACACAACATGGCGCAGCCGAACCAGCCGATCATTGCCGCGCCGATGCCGGAGGTGAAATGGTCATAGCCCGGGGCGATATCGGTGGTCAGCGGGCCGAGGGTGTAGAACGGCGCTTCGTGGCAGTGTTCCAGCTCTTCGGTCATGTTGCGGCGGATCATCTGCATCGGCACGTGGCCCGGGCCTTCGATCATCACCTGCACGTCGTATTCCCAAGCGATTTTGGTCAGCTCGCCCAGCGTATGCAGCTCGGCGAACTGGGCTTCGTCGTTGGCGTCCTGAATCGAGCCGGGGCGCAGGCCGTCGCCGAGCGACAGCGAAACGTCGTAGGCGGCGCAGATCTCACAGATTTCACGGAAATGCTGATAGAGGAAGTTTTCCTGATGGTGCGACAGACACCATTTGGCCATGATCGAGCCGCCGCGCGACACGATGCCGGTCAGGCGTTTGGCGGTCATCGGCACGTAGCGCAGCAGCACGCCGGCGTGGATGGTGAAGTAGTCGACCCCTTGCTCCGCCTGTTCCAGCAGCGTATCGCGGAACATCTCCCAGGTGAGGTTTTCCGCCACGCCGTTGACCTTCTCCAGCGCCTGGTAGATCGGCACGGTGCCGATGGGCACCGGGCTGTTGCGCAGGATCCACTCGCGGGTTTCGTGAATATAGCGGCCGGTAGAGAGATCCATCACGGTGTCCGCGCCCCAGCGGGTGGACCACACCAGCTTCTCCACCTCTTCTTCGATCGACGACGTGACCGCCGAGTTGCCGATATTGGCGTTCACCTTCACCAGGAAATTGCGGCCGATGATCATCGGCTCCGCCTCCGGGTGATTGATGTTGGCGGGAATGATGGCGCGGCCGGCGGCCACTTCCTGGCGCACGAACTCCGGCGTGATGTTGTCCGGCAGATTGGCGCCCCAGCTTTGACCCGGGTGCTGGTGGCGCAGCACCTCGCCGCGAATGCGCTCGCGCCCCATGTTTTCACGGATGGCGATGAACTCCATCTCCGGGGTGACGATACCGGCGCGGGCATAGTGCAGCTGGGTCACGCACTTGCCCGGCAGCGCCTTGCGCGGCAGCGGCAGATGTTCGAAGCGCAGGTGATCAAGCCCCTCGTCCGCCAGCCGCTGTTGGGTGAAGCCGGAACTGGCGCCGCTGAGGGTGGCGCTATCGCCGCGCGCGTCGATCCAGCCGGTGCGCAGTTTGGCCAGGCCGGCGTGCACGTCGAGCTTGGCCTGCGGATCGCCGTAGGGGCCGGCGGTATCATACACCGGGATCGCCTCGTTGGGTTCATACTGCGGGTTGTCTTTGCTGCCGCCGAGCAGGGTCGGGCTGAGCTGAATTTCGCGCATCGGCACCTGGATATCGCTGCGCGAGCCTTGCAGATAGATGCGGCGTGAGTTCGGGAAAGCCATGCCTTGCAGGGTGTCGATAAACTGCTGGGCGGCTTCGCGTTGCGCTTTACGGGCGCGCGGTGGATTAACGTTAGACATAGCAAGTTCCTACCAGTGTGTTGGGTTGGGAAAGTTGCTTGTCTGGAGCTCGGAGGGAGTAATGATGGTGGCCGATAAGGCAGGGCGCCCGCAAGGGGAAGGCCGTGCCTGTGGCGATAGATTACTCTTGTTCCCTTCGCGGGTATTAACCCGATCAGGTTCCGCGGATCCCGAATTAACGGTCTCAGCCTGGCTGATTCGATGAACAAATCAGGCGCTAGGCACTCCGACAAGATGCCCCCCAGTATAGGAGGGATAAGAAAAAAAACTATAAAATTTTAACGCGCCGGATCCGGCTGCGGTTGCTGCGCGGCTTCCGCCTCCAGCAGGATCAGCTTATCTTCCAGCGCAAAGCGCGCCGCCAGCGTTTCGCCGATATCCGACAAGGCCTGGTGGAATTCCAGACAAACCTCCTGATCGATATCCACTTCGGTATAGCGATCGTGGAACGCCATGATCTGTTCGGTATTGGCCCACAGCTTGGGGTAGATGTTCACCGCCAGCGACATTTTCGGACTGGCTGCGCCTTCCACTTGTTTGATAATTCTGTCATAGATATGAAAATGCCCTGCGGAGAGGTAATCCACCAGGTTGTGGCAAAAGTTCTCCAGCGCTTTTTCATTCAGCGGCGTATGCTTTTCTTTATTCGGTTTGAGGCCTACCAGCGTGCAGTAGGCGACCAGCAACTGCTTGCGGGCCTGAAGCCATTGATCAACTAATTCATTACTACCGCCAACGCGCTGAGTCAGCCTTTCCAAACGGTTGAGCATGTTTGACTCCGTGTAAGTAATAAAAGTAACCGGTAAGTTATTAAAATGTAACAAAGCCGATTCGTAGAGTGCCAGTGAAGCTGAGGTTGTGCAACAACGATATGGAACTTGCATTAACGGGCAATGAAAACGGCTGGTGGATCGTCAGCCATGAAAGCAAACTTTGGTTACCGAACGGTGAATTGCCGTCGGGGACGGCCGCCGCCCTCGGGCTGCAGGGCCGTATGGCGCGCACCATCGGTGAGTGGGCGGGTGCGCCGGTTTGGCTGGTGCGCCAGGCGATGCCGCGGGAGATGGGCTCGGTGCGTCAGCTGTTGGATCTGGATCGCGGTCTGTTTCAGCTTGCCGGGCGCGGCGTGCAGCTGGCGGATTTCTACCGTTCACATCGCTATTGCGGCTACTGCGGCCATGAGATGCACCTCAGCCGCAGCGAGAGCGCCTGCCTGTGTGGCCACTGCAAAGAGCGCTACTATCCGCAGATTGCACCCTGCGTGATCGTCGCTATTCGGCGCGAGGATCAGATCCTGCTGGCGCAACACGTGCGCCATCGCGGCGGTATCCACACGGTGCTGGCCGGCTTCGTCGAAGTGGGCGAAACGCTGGAGCAGGCGGTAGCACGCGAAGTGATGGAAGAGAGCAATATCGAAATCAAGAACCTGCGCTACGTCACTTCACAACCCTGGCCGTTCCCGCACTCGCTGATGATGGCCTTTATGGCCGATTACCATCAGGGGGAAATTCGTCACGATCCCAAGGAGCTGCTCAACGCCGGCTGGTATCGCTACGACCAGCTGCCGCTGTTGCCGCCGCCCGGTACCGTGGCGCGCCGGTTGATTGAGGACACCGTGGCGCTGTGCCGGGCAGAATAATGTACAATGGCCGGCAGATTATTAAGGGAGCCCCATAAATGACTGAGTTGAAGAACGATCGCTACCTGCGCGCGCTGTTGCGCCAGCCGGTGGATGTGACCCCCGTATGGATGATGCGCCAGGCCGGTCGTTATTTACCGGAGTACAAGGCGACCCGCGCCCAGGCCGGTGATTTCATGTCGCTGTGCAAGAACGCGGAGCTGGCCTGCGAGGTCACGCTGCAGCCGCTGCGCCGCTATGCGCTGGACGCCGCCATCCTGTTCTCCGACATTCTCACCATTCCCGACGCCATGGGGCTCGGCCTGTACTTTGAAGCCGGCGAAGGCCCGCGTTTCAGCTCCCCCATAACCTGCCGCGCCGACGTCGACAAGCTGCCGGTGTTCGATCCGGAAGTGGAGTTGGGCTATGTGATGAACGCGGTGCGCACCATTCGCCGCGAGCTGAAGGGCGAAGTGCCGCTGATCGGCTTCTCCGGCAGCCCGTGGACGCTGGCGACTTATATGGTCGAAGGCGGCAGCAGCAAAGCCTTCACCAAGCTGAAGAAGATGATGTATGCCGAACCGGCCACGCTGCACCTGTTGCTGGACAAGCTGGCGGACAGCGTGATCCTGTACCTCAATGCCCAGATCAAGGCCGGCGCGCAGTCGGTGATGGTGTTCGACACCTGGGGCGGCGTGCTGACCGGGCGCGACTACCGCGAGTTCTCTTTGCACTACATGCACAAGATCGTCGACGGGCTGCTGCGTGAAAACGACGGCCGCCGCGTGCCGGTGACGCTGTTCACCAAAGGCGGCGGGCAGTGGCTGGAGGCGATGGCCGCCACCGGCTGCGATGCGCTGGGGCTGGATTGGACCACCGACATCGCCGACGCGCGTCGGCGCGTCGGCGACAAAGTGGCGCTGCAGGGCAATATGGATCCGTCGATGCTGTATGCCTCTCCGGCGCGCATCGCGGAAGAAGTGGAGACCATTCTGGCCGGTTTCGGCCACGGCAACGGCCATGTGTTCAACCTGGGCCACGGCATCCATCAGGATGTGCCGCCGGAGCACGCCGGCGCCTTCGTCGAGGCGGTGCACGCGCACTCGGCGAAATACCACCGTTAAGGATTCGATGTGACCGATATGGCGGCCCTGCGCGCCGAACAGCTGCGGCGCGCGGCTGAAGTCATTCGCTACGACGATCTGCCGGCCGAACCGCCGGCCTTCATCGCCGGCGCCGACGTGGGCTTCGAGCAAGAAGGGGCGGTGACGCGCGCCGCCATCGCCATCCTGCGCTATCCGTCGCTGGAACTGGTGGAGTATCAGGTGGCGCGCATCGCCACCGTCATGCCCTACATCCCGGGCTTCCTGTCGTTTCGCGAATACCCGGCGCTGTTGGCCGCCTGGGGGCAGCTGCAGCAGAAACCGGGGCTGATCTTCGTCGATGGGCATGGCATTTCGCATCCGCGGCGTCTCGGCGTCGCCAGCCATTTCGGCCTGCTGGTCGATGTACCGACCATCGGCGTGGCCAAGAAGCGCCTGTGCGGCAAATTCGCGCCGCTGGACGCCGCCGTCGGCGCGCTGGCGCCGCTGGAAGATAAGGGTGAACCGCTGGGCTGGGTGTGGCGCAGCAAGGCGCGTTGCAACCCGCTGTTCATCTCTACCGGGCATCGCGTGGGCGCCGACAGTGCGCTGGCGTGGGTGCAACGCTGCATGGCGGGCTACCGTTTACCGGAGCCGACCCGTTGGGCCGACGCCATCGCATCGCGCCGTCCGGCGTTTCAGCGTTGGTTGCAGCAGCATCCGGAGGTGTCGCCATGAGCGATTTCGGGTACACTGCGCCGCAGATAACGCGTAAGAGAGTAAAGCATGCTACGTAACCCGATTCATTTACGTCTGGAACGGCTCGAGGCCTGGCAACATTTGACCTTTATGGCCAGTTTGTGCGAGCGTATGTACCCGAATTACCAGATGTTCTGCAAACAGACCGAGTTCGGCGATCCGGCGGTTTATCGCCGCATTCTGGATTTGGTGTGGGAAACGCTGGTGGTGAAGGACGCCAAGGTCAACTTCGACAGCCAGCTCGAGAAGTTGGAAGAGGCGATTCCGTCGGCGGAAGATTACGATCTTTACGGCGTTTACCCGGCAATTGATGCCTGTATCGCATTAGGGGAACTGATCCATTCGCGGCTCGGCGGGGAGACGCTGGAGCACGCCATTGCCATCAGCGAAACATCGATTCGCACCGTGGCGATGTTGGAAATGACCCAAGCCGGTAAGGAAATGACCGACGAAGAGTTGGAAAGTTTGCCTGCGGTAGAGGAAGAATGGGACATTCAATGGGAAATTTTCCGCCTGTTGGACGCCTGTGAAGAGCGCGATATAGACCTGATCAAGGGGCTGCGATCCGACCTGCGAGAGGCCGGTGTCAGCAACATCGGGATAAATTTAGCGCAATAAGGCAACAAAACGTGATTTAACGCCTGATTTGTCATGCCTTAAGGCTTCACATCCGCACCCTGTCTGGTCTACATTTGGGGGGCGTAAAAAAAGTGGCTATCGGTGCGTGTATGCAGGAGAGTGCTGTCAATCGGCATATCCGTCGCACTCGATGCTTTGCAAACGATAAACACACTGTAAGGATAACTTATGAACAAGACTCAACTGATTGATGTAATCGCGGACAAGGCTGACCTTTCCAAAGCACAAGCTAAACTGGCTCTGGAATCCACCCTGGCTGCTATTACTGAGTCTCTGAAAGAAGGTGATGCAGTACAATTGGTTGGCTTCGGTACTTTCAAAGTAAACCATCGTAGCGAGCGCACTGGCCGCAACCCACAGACTGGCAAAGAAATCAAAATCGCAGCAGCCAACGTGCCTGCGTTCGTTTCTGGCAAAGCACTGAAAGACGCTGTTAAATAAGACCGCGCCTCGGTGAAAAGAATAAACAGGGGGGCGATGGCGCCCCTTTTGTTTGCTCGTCGGGCGCTCATGGCCGTTGGCATCGCCGTCGGCCTGAGCGCCTGCAGTTTCCATTCCGATATCCCCAGCTTTACCGCCAGCGGCTTCGTGGCCGATCAGGGTGTGATACGCCTGTGGCGTAAAGACGATGAGCAACATCGTCCGCAGGTGTTGGTCAGCGTCTACAGCCCTTACCGTGGTCCGGGTACCATCACCACGCTGTACACCTATCAGGGCGACGTGCTGCGCCAAATCAAACGCAACGACGCCGACGGCGATCGAGATTCCATTCAACTGCGCTTTGCCGACGACGGCACGGTGAGCTTTATGCAGCGCCAGTTGGCGACACGCCGCGAACCGTTGACCAGCGATGAAATCGCTCTGTACCAATATCAGGCGCGGCGGATCCTTGAAGTGAGCAATGCGCTGCGCGCCGGCAAGGTGAAATTGCTGCAGGGGCGCTGGATGCAGGGCGAGGTGCAAACCTGCGACGGCCAACGCATGAAACCGGGGCTGGATGCCGCCTCCATCGTTTGGATCGAGAAACGCGCCCGCAGCAGTAGCCGGCCGGTGAGCGTCGCCTGGCTGGAAGCGCCCGAAGGCAGCGAACTGCTGCTGGTGGCGAACGACGACTTCTGCAGCTGGGAACCGAAAGAAGACCAGCTGTAAAAAAGGCCCCGCGCTGCGGAGCCTCCCATCATGACCTTAGACGGCCAAATCACTTGCCGCGCGCAATCGCGCGATAACCGATATCTTTGCGGCAGAAGCTGCCCGGCCACTGAATGCCTTCCGCCAGCTGGTAGGCGCGTTGCTGCGCCTGCGCCACGGTGTCGCCCAGCGCCGTTACGCACAGCACGCGGCCGCCGCTGGTGACGACGTCATCGCCCTGCAGGCGTGTACCGGCGTGGAAGACCTTGCCGTCGGCGCTTTCCTGCTGCGGCAACCCCTGGATCACTTCGCCGTTGCGATAGTCACCCGGATAACCGCCGGCCGCCAGCACCACGCCGAGCGCAGGGCGTTCGTCCCAGTCGGAGCTTTTCTCGTTCAGGCGGCCTTCGGCACCCGCCAGGCACAGTTCCACCAGATCGGAGCGCAGGCGCAGCATGATCGGCTGGGTTTCGGGATCGCCAAAACGACAGTTGAATTCGATCACCTTCGGCTGGCCATCGGCGGCGATCATCAGGCCGGCGTACAGGAAGCCGACGTAGGTGTTGCCTTCCGCCGCCATGCCGCGCACCGTCGGCCAGATCACCTGATCCATGGCGCGCCGGTGGATTTCGTCGGTCACGACCGGCGCCGGGGAGTAAGCCCCCATGCCGCCGGTGTTCGGGCCGGTGTCGCCGTCGCCGACGCGCTTGTGGTCCTGGCTGGTGGCCATCGGCACCACGTTCTCGCCGTCGACCATCACGATGAAGCTGGCTTCTTCGCCGTCGAGGAACTCTTCCACCACGATGCGATGACCGGCGTCGCCGAAGGCATTGCCGGCCAGCATGTCTCGCACCGCCTCTTCCGCTTCCTGCAGCGTCATCGCGACGATCACGCCTTTACCGGCCGCCAGGCCATCGGCCTTGATGACGATCGGTGCACCTTTGCGGCGCACATAGGCCAGCGCCGGCTCCACCTCGGTAAAGTTTTCATATTCGGCGGTCGGGATACGGTGGCGCGCCAGGAAATCCTTGGTGAAGGCTTTGGAGCCTTCGAGCTGCGCGGCGGCCTGCGACGGGCCGAAGATTTTCAAACCGGCGGCCTGGAAGGCATCGACCACGCCGATCACCAGCGGCGCTTCCGGCCCGACGATGGTCAGACCGATGTCATGGCTCTGGGCGAAAGCGACCAGGGCAGGGATGTCGGTGGCGGCGATCGCCACGTTTTCCAGATTGGCTTCCAGCGCGGTGCCGGCATTGCCCGGCGCAACGTAGACTTTATCCGCCAGCGGAGACTGGGCGGCTTTCCAGGCCAGCGCGTGCTCGCGCCCGCCGTTGCCGATAATCAAAATGTTCATCAGGGGCTCCACGAATGGCGTGCGCCGGAGCGCACGCGGCAAAAGGAATTAATGGCGGAAGTGACGCATGTCGGTAAAGATCATGGCGATGCCGTGTTCGTTGGCGGCGGCGATCACTTCGTCGTCGCGGATAGAGCCGCCCGGCTGGATCACGCAGGTGATGCCGACCGCCGCCGCGGCATCGATGCCGTCGCGGAACGGGAAGAAGGCGTCGGAGGCCATGGCGGACCCTTTCACTTCCAGCCCTTCATCGCCCGCTTTGATGCCGGCGATCTTGGCGGAGTAAACGCGGCTCATCTGGCCGGCGCCTATGCCGATGGTCATGTTGTCACGTGCATAGACGATGGCGTTGGATTTCACGAACTTGGCCACTTTCCAGCAGAACAGCGCGTCGCGCAGTTCCTGTTCGGTCGGCTGACGCTCGGATACCACACGCAGATCGGCGGCGGTTACCATGCCCAGATCGCGATCCTGCACCAGCAGGCCGCCGTTGACGCGCTTGAAGTCCAGCCCCGCCACGCGTTGCTGCCACTGGCCGCAGGCCAGCACGCGCACGTTCTGCTTGGCGGCCAGCAGGGAGCGCGCTTCCTGGGTGACGTTTGGCGCGATGATCACTTCCACGAACTGGCGGCTGATGATCGCCTGCGCGGTGGCGGCATCCAGCTCGCGGTTAAAGGCGATGATGCCGCCAAAGGCGGAGGTCGGGTCGGTTTGGTAAGCGCGCTCGTAGGCGGCCAGGATGTCGTCGCCGATCGCCACGCCGCAAGGGTTGGCGTGTTTGACGATCACGCAGGCCGGCTCGGCGAACTCTTTCACGCATTCCAGCGCGGCGTCGGTATCGGCGATGTTGTTATAAGACAGCGCCTTGCCCTGCAGCTGCTCGGCGGTCGCGACGGACGCTTCCTTTACCTCTTCTTCTATATAGAAGGCGGCCTGCTGGTGGCTGTTCTCACCGTAGCGCATATCCTGCTTCTTGATGTAGTTGAGGTTCAGGGTGCGCGGGAAGCGGCCGGACGGCTGCTCGGTCTCGCCGTGGTACGCCGGCACCAGCGCGCCGAAGTAGTTGGCGATCATGCTGTCGTAGGCGGCGGTGTGCTCGAAGGCCTTGATGGCGAGATCGAAGCGGGTGGCATAGCGCAGCGAGCCGTCGTTGTTGTCCATCTCGGTAATGATGGCGGCGTAGTCGCTGCTCTTCACCACGATGGCGACGTCTTTATGGTTCTTGGCGGCGGAGCGCACCATGGTCGGGCCGCCGATATCGATATTCTCGACCGCGTCTTCCAGCGAGCAATCCGGGCGCGCCACGGTTTGGGCGAACGGGTACAGATTGACGACCACCATGTCGATAGGCTGGATGTCATGCTGAGTCATGACGGCGTCGTCCTGCCCGCGGCGGCCGAGAATACCGCCGTGAACTTTCGGGTGCAGGGTCTTTACTCGTCCGTCCATCATCTCCGGGAAGCCGGTGTAGTCGGAAACTTCGGTAACGGGCAGACCGGCGTCTGCCAGCAGGCGAGCGGTGCCGCCGGTGGAGAGCAGTTCAACGCCGCGCTGGGAAAGCGCTTCGGCGAATTCAACGATACCGGCTTTGTCAGACACGCTGAGCAGGGCCCGGCGGATTGGACGAGGTTGTTGCATGGTTTTATCCCTTGGCTTTGAGTCGCAATTAAAGAGCGTTACGTGAATGTCCACCTCGTTCTCTCTATAAGGAAAGGTTTTTGCCTTATAAAGGGAGGGGCAGGCGCATATTCAGGTAACGCCCCCATAAAAAGGGGGATCGTTTCGTCGCGGGGAATTGTAGCGAAAACGTTTGCGTGGCGCTCGTAAATTTTCCGTGCAAATCGCATCTGTGGATAACACTGTGTGCAAGTGGGTATAAGGCGGGGTTTTGCTGTGGAATGCAGCGAACGATCGCTTTTGCGGAAAATACCTGTTGCGGCCTGCGAGGAACTCCCTATAATGCGCCTCCATCGACACGGAACATGTGAACAACTTCACAGAGTATCCGGGGGTCGCAGAGAAAAAATCCTGAAAATTAGGGTTGACTCTGAAAGAGGAAAGCGTAATATACGCCACCTCGAGTTAGCAAGCGAAAGCGCCTAAC
>NZ_JBICNA010000014.1:0-50718 GCF_043109535.1 Serratia sp. LACPHL-BACT-2024-00286 | reverse complement strand
CTCTGATTCGGGGTCATCCGAGTCGAGAGAGCGCCTGAAAGGAAAAACTATGGAATGGTATGTTTTGCAATTCACCACTACGAGATTTGCAGCAGTTTTTGCTCATCTCGAACGCCTGAACTTCTCTTACTTCTGTCCTATGGAGACTGAAAGGTATCGTCGCCCGGATAAGATAATTTCATATCGAGAAAGACGTTTGCCGCTTTTTCCCGGTTATCTTTTTATCCAGGCAGATTTTGAAGAGGTTCATTCCACTACAATAACTGCTATCCCTTACGTACAACGCTTTATCTCATTTGGCGGTGAGCCTTTACCTGTACCAGAAGATGTGATGGCGGAGCTTTTGTACAGACAATCACATACAACAGCTCAGGCAAATCTTTTAAGGAAATCAATTCCACACGATTTTGCTGAAATTCTACTCATGGATAATCCGCAGCAAAGAAGTATGGCTTTCATCCACTACATCACAGAGAGAAGCTTAACCCACAAAATGAAACGGAAGAAAAATGACTGCTACCCGAAAAAAAACCGCAACGAGACGCAAGCCCCAACGTAATACACTCTACCTGCCCTCAGCTTCTCGTGAGGAACTGGATAAAATTGCTCTGGAGATTGGCTATCGCAGGGGGCGACGTATTTCAAGCTCTGGTGTTGTCCAGTACCTCATAAAAAAATATTCCAGCCAGGCTATTGAGGAGCTGATAAACGAAGACGATGAAGACGATGACGACTTCGATGACTAACCATTCAGTCTAAACTTTCCGCGCTGTTCTGGCCGGGAGAAAATCATGTTATCTACTACTGCTTTTGCGGCGCTTGCTTTGCAATGCGCGGCCAGCGTTCATCCCGATACTGCGCATGAAGTTGCAAGGGTTGAATCTGGTTTTAACCCATATGCTATTGCCGAGATAATACCGAAGGTTGAACGTAAGCCCGGTGACAAAGGCGTAGTGTCCTACTTTCCCAAAACTAAGGAGGCTGCACTCCAGATCGTAAATCAAATTGAATCACGAAATCATCGTTACTCAGTCGGTCTTATGCAAATAACGAGTACGAATTTTGCAAACTTCAATACAACCGCTGAGAAAATGTTTGACCCCTGCGAAAATCTCAAGGTTTCAGAGCAAATTTTGGTGGATTGTTATAAACGTGGTGGCGATATTTTACGTGGCCTGAGTTGCTATTATTCCGGCAATCCAGAAACAGGAACTAAACCTGAATCAGATTTTAATAACACCAGTTATATACAGCGCATAGGGTTTAATCCGCCTGATAACAAAAAAAACTGGGTGGTTCCTTCAGTTAAAGATGCAATCAGAAAGGAGAATGTAACACAGAGTATCAAACCTAAAGAAGTTACCGTATATCCCCAATATGCCATGCGTGGCACTGTTTTAGATGAAAAGGAAACAAACGATGTTAAAACTCAATAAACGTTATTTAACTCTTTCTGTATTTATGGCTGCATTGATGCTTTGTGTAGCAGAACCCGCCTTTGCTGATGATGTATCCACTAAAACAACTGGCTTCTTGCAGAAGATTATCGATTTTCTGACGGATATCCGTAAGCCAGCAATCACCATCATTGCGCTGGTAATTGGTTATATCGCTATCTTCTCACGCCAGCATGCAGCGTGGATTACGCCTTTAATTATCGGGATTATCATCTTTATTGTTGCGCCATATCTGCCTGACTGGTTAGCGTAATATGTAATAAAAGGGGGCGTAAAAATGAGTACCGTTTTTAAAGGGCTGACACGCCCCGCTTTGATTAGGGGGCTGGGCGTTCCGCTCTACCCCTTTCTTGGAATGTGCGTTATCTGCGTTTTGCTTGGTGTCTGGATTCATGAGGCTATGTATGCCCTCATCCTCCCTGGCTGGTATGCCATCAAGCGAGTTACGAAGATAGATGAACGCTTTTTTGACCTGCTTTATCTGCGAATGCAAATCAAAGGTAATCCTCTGGCAAACAAGCGCTTCAATGCCGTCCATTATGCGGGGAGTTCGTACGACGCAGTCGATATATCGAAAGTGGACAATTTTATGAAGCTTAAAGACCAGTCTTCTCTTGAAGAGTTAATCCCGTATTCATCACACATCACTGATAACCTCATTGTTACCAGAAACCATGATCTACTGGCGACCTGGCAGATTGACGGAGCTTATTTTGAATGTGTAGATGAAGCGGATCTAGCCTTGCTTACTGACCAGCTCAATACGCTGATACGTAGTTTTGATGGGAAACCCGTTACCTTTTATACGCATCGTATTCGGGTTAGAAAAGAAGTGCGACCTGTATTTGACAGCAAGATCCCATTCGTCAACAGAGTGATGAACGATTATTACGAATCGCTTTCGGCGGCTGAGTATTTTGAAAACAAATTATACTTAACCGTATGCTATAAACCGTTCAGCGCTGAAGATAAAGTGACGCATTTTCTTTCAAGGAAAAAGGGTAATAAAAATATCTTCGAAGAACCCATTAATGATATGAATGAAATATGTGGCAGATTGAGCACCTATCTCTCCCGGTTTCATTCCCGTCGTCTTGGGTTATATGAAGAAAATAATATAGTTTATTCAGAACAGCTTACGCTGTTCCAGAAACTGCTATCCGGGCGCTGGCAGAAAGTCAGAGTCACCAATAGTCCGTTTTATACATACCTGGGTGGTAAAGACCTGTTCTTTGGTAACGATGCTGGACAAATCACTGCCTCTGACCATGCCCGGTACTTTCGTTGCATCGAGATCAAGGACTACTTTCAGGAAACGGATGCCGGAATTTTTGATGCACTGATGTATCTCCCGGTTGAGTATGTACAGACTTCCTCTTTTACTCCGATAGACAAGCAGTCTGCAATCAAGGCGCTGGATGATCAGATCGACAAACTCGAAATGACCGATGATGCCGCTAAATCCTTGCTCGCTGATTTGAAAGTTGGTCTCGATATGGTCTCCAGCGGCTATATTTCTTTCGGGAAAAGTCACCAGACACTGATTGTTTACGCAGATTCGCCGGAGCGTCTGGTGAAGGACACCAATATTGTAACGACGACCCTGGAGGATTTAGGGCTGATCGTAACCTATTCAACCTTGAGTCTTGGCGCAGCGTATTTTGCTCAGTTACCTGGTAACTACACGTTACGGCCACGCCTGAGTTCTATCAGCAGTCTGAACTTTGCCGAAATGGAAAGCTTCCATAATTTCTTTACGGGCAAGGAGAAAGGAAATACCTGGGGTAACAACCTTATCACCCTGGGCGGCTCAGGAAATGATATTTATAACCTGAACTATCACATGACTACCGAGCATCAAAATTACTTCGGTAAAAACCCCACGCTGGGGCATACCGAAATTCTTGGTACGTCAAACGTGGGTAAAACGGTAGTGATGATGACTAAGGCTTTCGCCGCCCAGCAGTTCGGAACGCCGGAGTCTTTTCCACCTGAGAGGAAATTAAAGAAGTTAACTACAGTATTTTTCGACAAAGATCGGGCAGCGGAACCCGGTATACGTTCAATGGGAGGTGCTTACTTTCGGGTGAAAGAAGGAGAGCCGACTGGCTGGAACCCTGCGGCTTTGCCACCAACCAAACGAAATATTTCCTTTATGAAAGACCTGGTGAGGCTACTTTGTACGCTTAACAGTGAGCCGCTTGATGATTACCAGAACCGCCTGATTTCTGATGCCGTTGAGCGCCTGATGCAGAGGTCAAACCGCTCTTATCCGATCAGTAAGTTGCGACCACTCATTCTGGAGCCTGATGATACTGAAACCCGGCGGCATGGGCTTAAAGCACGCCTGAATGCCTGGGTGCAGGGAGGGGAATTTGGCTGGGTGTTTGATAACCCGGACGATACGTTTGATGTGGACAACCTGGACGTTTTCGGTATAGACGGAACGGAGTTTCTGGATAACAAAGTACTTTCCAGCGCCGCTTCATTCTATCTCATCTACCGTGTCACCATGCTGGCTGATGGCCGCCGACTCCTTATCTACATGGATGAGTTCTGGCAATGGATTAACAACGAAGCGTTCAGAGATTTTGTTTATAACAAACTCAAAACCGCGCGTAAGCTGGATATGGTGCTTGTCGTAGCGACACAATCGCCGGATGAACTAATTAAATCACCTATCGCGGCTGCCGTTCGTGAGCAGTGCGCAACACATATTTATCTGGCGAACCCCAAAGCGAAACGTAGTGAGTACGTAGACGAGTTGGAAGTGAGAGAACTTTATTTTGACAAAATTAAAGCCATTGACCCGTTATCTCGTCAGTTCCTGGTCGTCAAAAACCCACAGAGGAAGGGGGAAAGTGATGATTTTGCGGCTTTCGCAAGACTGGATTTGGGAAAAGCGGCGTATTACCTACCGGTTCTCAGCGCATCGAAACCCCAGCTTGAACTGTTCGATGAAATCTGGAAAGAGGGTATGAAGCCGGAAGAGTGGCTTGATACCTATCTGGAACGTGCAAACCTGATTTAAGGAATCCCTATGAAAAAGCATATCGTTGCGGCACTTATCGCCTCTGTTACGGTTATTTCTGGTGCTCAGGCTGGTGTTCCCGTTGCCATTGATGCAAACCCTGAATGGGCTGTCGAAGCGCAGCGCTGGACAGAACGCCTCAAACAGTGGCAGGACACCGTGAACCACTACCAGAAACAGATTAATGCCTATAAGCAGGAGCTGCTGACCAAAACGGGCATTCGTGATGTTCAGGGACTGGTGCAGTCTGCGCAATCTGTCAGTAAGGAGCTGGAGAATATTTACGACCAGGGGAACTCCTTCATTGATGATTACATTAAGAACCCGGAAGCCACCCTGTCTGAGCAAGCCAGATCACTACTGGCCGATTATAAGGTGACAAACACCTGTAAGGGGCTGGGATATACGGGCGACCTGGTGCGGGGCTGTGAAGCCTCGTTCCTGTCCCAACTGGCGGGGATCGAGTACGGCAATAAGCTGGAAAGTAAACTGCGTGAAGATAATCAGGAAATGGCCGACCTTATCGACCAGGTGAAGAACGCCCAGGACACGAAAGCCACGCAGGACGCGACAAACGCTGTATCTCTGGCAAGCCTGAAATTTAACAAGCTCAAATTTCAGTATGAAATGTATCGCGATAAGCAGCGCGATCTTGCAGAATACAAGGAGAAAATGTTACAGGCTGCTTTCCAGGAGAAACAATTAGGGGCTGTTAATAAAGAAACTCCAGTTGTTGATTATAAGGCAGCATTTGAGCAGCAGAGTTATGAAATGAACTGAGGGGGCATTTTGAAAAAATATGGATTAGTTGCGGCGTTGGGGCTTACATTCTTTCTTACCGGGTGTGAAGAGGTTAAATCTGTAGACTGGTGGCAGTCTCACGTAGACGATGCAACGAAAAAAGTAGCTGAATGCAAAAAGTCTGGGAGTGATAGCGAAAATTGTAAAAACGCTAAGGAAGGTTTGTTTAGGTATAAGCAATTACATCCTAAGCATGTTGACTATAAAGATGCATTCAAAAATGTATTGGGTAAAGATGGAAGTTAAAAGGAGCCACTATGGCAACTTCTAGGTATTTCCAGGCCGCTCATGACGTTATTGTTAAAACTCTTGACCAGTCTTTGACTGGTCAGTTAGATAACTTTTCTTCAATAGCGTCTCAGTTGGGTAAGTATGGTATTTCCATTTATATATTGTGGTATGCTTATACCACAATAGTTGGGAAGCAAAAAACCGCAGTGCAGGATTTTTTATGGAATCTATGTCGATTCTGGTTAATTCTTGTTTTTGTCAAAAATATGGGGGGGTGGTTAGATAGTGCAACTCAGGCCATTGATGGGCTGAAGGAAACATTTGCAGGAGGTGATCCTTGGAAATGGGTTGACGAGCTTTGGGAGAAAGTTCAGCAGGTAGCTGCATATCTTATGTCCAAAGATACTTCGAAGTATGTGAAAACAGATGGGGCAATCGCATCTTTATTAACATATGCTGGAGGGATAATTGCATTATTGCTAACTTCAATAGTTTATCTCGCCGCCGAAGTTACTATTAAGATACTTACTATTACCGCGCCGTTGTTTATTATTTGTCTTTCATTTGGTTTTTTAAGGCAGATGTTTAATAGCTGGCTTCAGTTAATATTTAGCTCATGCTTCATATTCTTGTTTTGTGGACTGGCAATTAAAGCGGGAATGACGTTCCTTAATGGCATTCTGACAATCTCGATAGCTAACGCAGATGAATTAAATCTGATATCAACAGGTGCTCAGGCCGGGGTTGCAGGTGCATTTATGGCCTGGATTATCTGGCAAGCCAAAACCTATGCTTCCCAGCTCGCAGGGGTAGGTGTTGAAGGCGCGATGCAAGGGGCAGCCGCAATGGGGATTGGTGCTGGCGTGTTCGGCGCTTCCCGTATGGGGCGTAATCTGCTTGGTATGGGTAAAAATGCAGGGATTGGCGCATGGAAAGGCGTTCGCCGTCAGGATGGAGGGTTCAACCAGTCTCCTGGTGTATCCGGTAAGTTGGGGAATCTGACCGGGCAGGGCGTTAATATTGGCGCTAAGAGGCTTCGCCAGGCTGCGATAGATGCGGCGAAAAAGAAATATGGAGGTTAACCGATTTATTATTTAAATCTGTCAACTCTGAGTATTCCGCAGTAAATATTCACTCCTCTATTTAGGTTCTCACATTATGAAACTACTTATCACGGCTATCGTGACGCTTTGCCTTGTCGGATGCCAGGCGTCACATAAACAACCTCCGGTATCCGGAAAAAGCGAACCTGTTAATTCAGCAGAGGTAATGCGCAATGGGGTTTAAACTCTCAGGATTAAAACTTCCCGGTTTTAACAAGAAAAAAGAAGTAACAGACTCTTCAACTACTTTTGAAGAGAAAAATGTATTGATGCAGGAGAAAATGAACCGCATTTATAAATTCGGTGGTATTGCAGGAATTGCCGTAGGTGTGTTGTCTCTGCTGGCACTGAATGGAGCGCTACCGTTAAAGAGTACGGTTGTCGAAGCTTATCTTATTAATGGTGTCACTGGCGTTGCTGAAAGACTGACTTCTGTTAAAAAAGAAAACCTCTCTGAAAATGAAGCGCTGGCGAAATACTTCATTACTCAGTATGTGAAGCGTCGTGAAGGGTATAACTATTTCAGTCTCCAGCATGATTATGATTATGTTCTGTTATACAGCGCTGAGAATGTGGCGACGGATTACAACGCTTTAATCAACGGCAACCAGTCACCAAAGGTTATTTATAATAAAGCGGAAAAAACCGCATCTGTTCAGGATAATCCGTCCGTGATTATCAGTCCGTCATCCCGGCGCGATGATAAGGATATGGGAGCATATATCCGGTTTAAATTAACCATTCGAAATGTCGCGACAGGCCAGGATGATTATGAATACTGGAACGTCCGGTTGACCTACCGTATTGAACCACAGGTCGAAATGGCATCGGGTGACCGAAACAATAACCCGCTTAAATTCGTTGTAACGAGCTATGTACGCGATAAAGAAGTGAAAGGGTGAAAACTATGAAAATGAATAAAGGAGCGCTAATTGTGGCGCTTCTGTTGGTGTCGCACGTCTGCCATGCAGCCGTTACGCCAGCAGCCAGCCGTTTTGATCCCCGTAATCAGATTGTCAGTTATAACCCGCAAAACACGACAGTCATAAACAGTGCGGTTGGCTATACAACCACACTGGTATTTGACGAGGATGAAACGGTCATCAGTGCCAGAACCGGCTTTCCCCAGGGCTGGGAAGTGAACAAAGAAGATAACCTGGTGTATCTCGAAGTGAAGCCCGTCAAACAGACCGTACAGAAGAACAGTACCGATGACAATGGCAACCAGTCTTCAGAGGTGGTCAGTGTAGCCCTTGATCCTGAAAACGACCTGGAACGCTGGCGAACAAACCTGTTTGTTCGCACAACAAAACGTAATTACAGCATGGAGCTGAACGCCCGAACGTTCCGGCAGCCGGATAAGATCGCGTTTGTTGTTAATTACCAGTACCCGCAGGAACGCCGGAAGGAGCAAGCCGAAATCGAGAAGAAACGGATTGAGGCTCTTAACAAGCGGCAGGAGGAGCAGGCAATCAACCGTTCTCTTGAAAATGCGAAGTCGCCCAAGAACTGGGATTACTGGAAGCGGGTAGCTGACGGCAGCCAGTCAATCAGCCCGGATTATGCGTATGACGATGGCCGCTATACCTGGTTTGGCTTCAGCCCCCTGAAGAAAATCCCCAGCGTCTTTGTTATGAGCGGCGAACAGGAAACGCTGACTAACCCGGTAGTCAAAAACAGCGGTAGTTTCACCGTTGTTGGTGTTCCTGTAGACCAGCGCTTTGTTTTGCGTATGGGAAATCAGGTTGTTGGGGTTGAAAACCGGGGCTTTGGCAAAGTCCGTCTTCCGGCAGGAGATACCGTTTCCCCGAACGTTGAGAAAGAGGTGATCCAGTGAGCGAACAGGAAAATAAAATCCCGACCGCTGTAGAAATTGAACAGGCACTACGGGAACGGCATCAGAAAGAAATTGAGCAAAACGATAAAACGGATAAGGGAGATGAAGATGACGGTAAATCAGTAAAACGCCTGGGTATCGAGAAGCTTAAAAAATCGCGTAAGGGGCTGGTGATTATTGTGGCCGCTTTCCTTCTGCTGGCCGCCGGGGTGTCTGTCTACTATATCCCGTCGATTATTCGTGCAATGTCCAGCGGTGATGATAAGCCTGCCAGTAATGCGGTATCTACTGGTTCAGTAAAACGCGCGACAGGACTCAGCGATGATGTTGATCCATTCAACACCAGGGAAGAACCGGCTAAGACGGAAGAACGGAAGGAAAGCAGCGGCAAAGCGGAAACGCCACCGGAAAAAGTACAACAAAACTTCAGTCGTGCGCTGGATGTGGCCTATGGGGGGAGCAGCTCTGCTTCCTCAAATTCCGGTGGTAGCTCATCAACGGCCAGCAATACCAGGAACGAGGGGGACGGCAGTGACAAACAGGCAGAGGTTCAGCCTGTTAATGCAGGGCAACCCGCGCAGCTTTCTAAAATTACGCGCGTTCCTTATGACCCTAACCTTTTCATTCCTGAAAATACCGCGATTAAGTGCTCGCTGGACAGACGATTTATTTCTGATCTGGCTGGCAAGCTGGTCTGTACGATTAATGAGGACGTATACAGTGCAAACAGGAATGTAAAGCTAATTGAAAAGGGAACAGCCGCATATCTGATGTATAAAACGGGCACGTTCAATCATGGTCAGGGAGCCGTGTTTATCGCTGCTACGAAGCTTAGAACACGTAAGGAACCTTTCATTGATATTCCGCTGATTGATACACAGGCGGCGGGAGCGCTGGGTGAGGCCGGGGCTTCAGGCTGGATTGACACACATTTTGCAGATCGCTTTATGGGCGCGATGATGGTTGGCATGATCCCCGATGTGGCACAGGCCGCAAGTGGAGCGGCTAAAAGTAATAAAGACAATCAGACCGACTATACAGCTAACAGTCGCCAGGCTTTTGCTGATATAGCACGCGAAGCGTTTGCAAACAGCGTAAATATCCCTCCAACGCTTTATAAAAACCAGGGGGAAATCATTACTCTGATCGTTGGTCAGGATTTGGATTTCTCCAGCATCTACAAATTAAAAATGGTGGGTACCCGGAGGTAATTTGATAACGCTGGATATCAAAGAGTTTTCAATGCTGTTAGGAATAAGGGAAAGCGAAATATACCATCATATTCGTAAGGGCATACCAATAAATGGCGTTCCTTTCCCCAAACCACTGAAACAAATCAAAACGCATCGATTTAATTACGAAGAAGTCATGCGTTTTATTGAAGATCTTAAAGGAAAAGGTGAATTATGAAGGATGCAGAGAACAGACATATTGTTTATGAAATAATAGATGAATACTTCCACCACTGGCTTAATGAAGTCGATGGTTTAACTGAAATCGCGGTAAATCGGCCTGATGAACTGTTTGTTAAAGTGAGTGGGAAATGGCAGCAGCATGAATTAAAAATGGATTTTAAAGATTGTATGTCATTTGCAGGGGCAATTTCTGATTATCATGATGGTGGGTCGGTTACGCCAGAATATCCCTTACGTTCTGTTACGCTCCCCGGAGGGGAGCGTGTACAAATAGTTATTCCCCCGGCAACGGAACGGGAAACGGTGTCTATTACAATCCGTAAGCCGTCCAGTGTGTTTATCGACCATGATACCTTTGTTAAACAAGGGTTTTACTCAAGGCTAAATCAAGGGGGGAAATTCAGGGATAAAGAAGATGAATTATCTTCAATGTTTAAAGATAATTGTTTTGAACAATTTGTCCCTGAATGCCTGGTTAAGGGTAAAACGATGGTATTTTGTGCCGGAACGGGGGCGGGTAAAACCACCTTTGCAAATGCCTGTCTTCAGTACATACCCCATCATTTACGATGTATTTCAATTGAAGATACAGATGAAGCAAAGTTCAGGTTCCACAAAAATCATGTGAAATTGTATTACCCGTCAGAAGGGGAAAGTAGCACTGTCAGTTCCGCTTCTCTTTTACGTTCTGGTTTTCGTATGAACCCGGACAGAATCCTCATGACTGAGGTTCGCGGCGCGGAAGCCTGGGATTTTCTCAAAGGCTCAAGTTCCGGCCATGCAGGGAACCTTACAACCGTCCATGAGAGCACCCCTGAAGATGCTGTGCTTGGACTGGTTCAACGGTGCTATATGAACCCTGAATGTCAGAATTTGCCTTATAACATTATATTGCGGAGGGTGTTAAGCAACGTCGATGTGATTATGAGTATTAAGTACATCGATGAGGAAGATAACCGATTTGCATCGGGTATTTACTATCGTGATATTCATTTTCAGGAATACTTTGAAAAGCTGAAGGAGTGATTATGTCTCTGAAACTACCCGATAAAGGCCAGTGGGCTTTTATCGGTCTGGTTATGTGTCTTGTGACGTATTATACTGGCTCAGTTGCTGTTTACTTCCTGAACGGAAAAACGCCGCTTTATATATGGAAGAATTTTGATTCCATGCTGCTGTGGCGGATAATAACAGAGAGTAATATACGGACAGATATCAGGTTAACCGCAATCCCCTCTCTTTTATCAGGTATGGTTTCGTCTCTCATTGTGCCTGTTTTTATTATCTGGCAACTGAATAAAACGGATGTTGCTCTTTATGGTGACGCGAAGTTTGCCAGTGATAATGATTTAAGAAAATCGAAACTTCTGAAATGGGAGAAAGAAAACGATACTGATATTCTTGTAGGTGCATATAAAGGTAAATACCTGTGGTATACCGCACCAGATTTTGTATCACTTGGCGCAGGAACCCGCGCAGGTAAAGGGGCTGCAATAGGTATTCCAAACCTGCTGGTCAGGAAACATTCCCTGATTGCATTAGATCCAAAACAGGAACTGTGGAAAATCACCAGTAAGGTACGTGAAAAACTGCTGGGTAATAAGGTCTATCTTCTTGACCCTTTCAACAGTAAAACGCATCAGTTTAACCCGCTTTTCTATATTGATTTAAAAGAAGAGAGCGGGGCTAAAGACCTGCTGAAGCTGATTGAGATCCTGTTCCCGTCTTACGGTCTGACCGGAGCGGAAGCACACTTTAATAACCTCGCGGGGCAGTACTGGACGGGGCTGGCAAAATTGCTTCATTTCTTTATTAACTACGACCCCTCCTGGCTTGGTGAGTTCGGGCTTAAACCTGTTTTCTCAATTGGTTCTGTAGTCGATTTGTACAGCAACATCGACCGGGAGCTGATACTCAGTAAGCGAGAAGACCTGGAGGGAACAAAAGGACTTGATGAAAACGCGCTGTATCATCTGCGCGATGCCCTGACCAAAATCAGGGAGTATCACGAAACCGAAGACGAACAACGTTCGAGTATTGATGGTTCGTTTCGTAAGAAAATGAGTCTGTTTTATCTTCCGACTGTTCGCAAATGTACAGACGGCAATGATTTCGACCTTCGCCAGTTGCGCCGGGAAGATATCACTGTTTATGTTGGCGTTAATGCTGAAGATATGTCCCTGGCCTATGACTTCCTCAACCTGTTCTTTAACTTCGTTGTGGAAGTCACGTTACGAGAAAACCCTGACTTTGACCCGACACTGAAACATGACTGTCTGATGTTCCTGGATGAGTTTCCGTCTATTGGTTACATGCCAATCATTAAAAAAGGTTCGGGTTATATTGCCGGGTTTAAACTCAAACTTCTGACGATTTACCAGAATATCAGTCAGCTTAATGAAATCTATGGTGTTGAAGGTGCCAAAACGCTGATGAGTGCGCATCCCTGCCGGATTATCTACGCTGTCAGTGAAGAAGATGACGCTAAAAAGATTTCGGAAAAGCTGGGCTATATCACCACCAAATCGACAGGTTCAAGCAAGACAAGCGGACGCTCAACGTCGAAAAGCAGTTCAGAAAGTGAGGCGCAGCGCGCCCTTGTGCTCCCGCAGGAGCTGGGAACGCTGGATTTTAAAGAAGAATTTATCATTCTTAAAGGTGAAAACCCGGTTAAAGCTGAGAAAGCCCTCTACTTCCTCGACCCGTATTTTATGGACAGGCTGATGATGGTAAGCCCCAAACTTACCGAGTTAACCGCCTCTCTGAATAAGACTAAAAAAGTATTGGGTGTTAAAGGGCTTAAATATCCTTCTAAAGAAAAAATGCTCTCCGTCGGTGAGCTGGAGTCAGAGGTTTTACTATGAAAAAAATGTTAATGGTCAGTGTCCTTTTTCTCTCTGCCTGTTCCTCTCCGCCTGAACCACCACAGGTTGACTGGGAACAGAATCCTGAAACGGTGAATACACAATTAATGGACTGGCAACCGACATACTCAGTTATTAAATCAGACAAGGTTAATTCATCGTGGGTTAAGGTTATCCATAATTTCAGGCCTGAAAACCGCCTTTACGATGATGCTGTTTTTTATTCTGTTGCACATTCTGATTCAGTGATTGTTGAAACCAGTAACGGAACAGACTTTTTCACAGCTAAAAACTGGTTGAGGGCGAACGGTGCAAACGGTGTCATACAGTATCGTTATAAAATGAACTGTTTTTCTTGCCGGACTACCAGTGTTTATTTATCACGATAACGCCGGATTAATAAAATTCTTGTAATTTTATTGAGCCGGGGTTGAACAACCGCAGGGCGTTAGTTGCCCGTTATCCATGAGGTGTATATGAAAAAGACCGTAACCACGGCAGTGCTGCTTTGTGCGTTCGCTGCCGGAACTGCTCATGCTGAGGAAAAGGCCGACCCGAACGATCCATGTGCAATGGTGTTATGCCTTGCCGGAAAACTTGACGGAAGTAGTCCGGCAGAATGTGACCCGATGTATAAAAGTTTTATGTCAATCAGGAAAAAGAATAAACATGGTTTTTTACCCGATCACACGGCAGATGCCAGAAAGAAAAAACTAAATGAATGTCCTGCGGCTGATGCAGGTACAGTAAGTAAAATTATTTCAAGCTTTGGCCGATTGAAAAACTTTTAATTCTGTTTGATTTAATTCTGATGTGAATACGCAAGTTTCAGGTTTGAGACTGGAACTTGCGAACATTTTTTACAGGGGTGGGAGGATGAAAATTATTAACGTACCTGATGCAAGAAGTGTGAGAATTGCCGGAATTGAAATTATCGATAGTGTCAAATCGGTCGCTTCTGTTTTTACTGAAATTTTGTTGTTTATGGTCTGGTTTCCGGCAATTGTCTATGGGCTTTATCGTTTTGTTATCGTTTTGTGGGATGCTTCCTTAAAGCCGCAATCGCTCATTGAGTTTATTAATTTCATGGTTGAGTTATACAGCTATGTACTTCCTTCGTTGGCTGTTATCGCAGTGGCTTTAGTCGTCGTTTTATCCATTTTTAAAAGACTCTCAGCAATATGGGAGGGAAGAAAGCAATGAGACATTTTTTTAATGTTCTTTCCTTTGCTGTTGCCCTGTTGCCAGCTACATTGTGTGCTGCTCAGATTCAGGGGAAAGTTATTCGCGTTCTCGATGGAGATACCATCGAAGTTAAAACACTACCCGCGAAAATTGTTGTGTATGAAGTTCCGATTCGAGTCCGATTGATAAATATCGATGCACCGGAAAAAAAACAACCCTTTGGTCGCTGGTCAACCAATCAACTTAAAGCCCTGCTGGCAGGGCAATCAGTTACCGTCTCTTATACGCAAACAGATCGCTACGGGCGAGTCCTGGGACGAGTGGTGACAGCGAACGGCACTGAGGCTAACCGCCAGCAAGTGCTAAAAGGGGCTGCATGGGTTTATGACAGGTACAACACCGATAACTCATTACCGGCTCTGCAACGGGAAGCTCAGACACAGAAGCGCGGCCTGTGGGCTGACAGTAATCCCGTTCCTCCGTGGGAGTGGCGTCATAAACAAAACTGACGCGCTTCGCTTGTCCAACCCCTCCTCTGCCTGAAGAAAATCTTCAGGCAACGTCACGGTTTTTAATATACATGGTGCGCATATGGGTAAATTAACTCTGGTAGAGCAGGCTTTACGGCTCCATAAAGAATATTACGGTGAAGATAATTTTGGTACTGTCGTAAAGGATTGTGATTACTATCCTAAAGTGGCAGAGATTTTTATAAACAGAAAGAATCGTAAAATTTATTCGAATCTTGATATCGAACCCGTTGCTTCAACCGTCGTTCATACGGGAAGTAGCCCTGTTATGGCTAAAGCCGGGAGGATTAAAAAGCTTATGTTTAAAGATGGTTCGGGAGCATACCGGATTCATCTTGGTCAAAATGAAGTGGTTCATATTATTCGCTTCATTCTTAACTCTAAAGTCAGAATGGAGTACGCAGTTGGCACAACCAAAAGTATGTCGATGCTTCATAATCTTTGCGAAGCTGGACGCGCTAAATTAAACCGCTCTTTACCCCGTAAAGGTATCTGGAAAATCGGGTGTTACGACGGCGTTTATTATCACGGTAAGGCAAGGAAGGAAGAAATAGAAAACGCTTTACGTTTTTCTGTTCATCCAAAGTTTAATGAGCTGGAGAATGACTTTAATCAGTTCTTTTCGGATATTGATTTCTACACCCGTTATGGTCAGTCAGGAATGCGAAAAGTGCTTTTTACTGGTCCTCCGGGCACAGGGAAAACGACTATCGCAAAAGCTTTGGGGGCAAAATATCAGGATAAATATGTATTTGTTTATGCTGATGATTACTTTAAAGATGTTTGCTATGCCGCAGCTCAAAAGAAAATACCCGTTATCATAATAGCTGAAGAGGTTGATGAACTTTATCGGGCTGATGCCGGAACGTTAAGTTTTCTTGATGGGGCTGATACACCGCGAAATCTTGCCGGGACATATGTTATTTTTTCAACGAACTATCCTAACCGGATTGATCCGCGCATCAGAAAACGCCCTGGCAGAATTGACAGAATCATATCTGTAGGTGCTTTTCGGACTAAAGCCGCTGCCGCTTGTGCCAAAATGTACTTACCAGACGATATAAATATTGACCTTAAAGAACTTGGCGCGGTGCTGGACAGAACGACTCCTGCTGAAATAAAGGAGATAATAAATATTGCTATTGGCATGATTCGCGGAACAAAAAACGAATTAACAGTAGATGTAATCAAGAATGCGCGTGCCTTTTTGAAAGGAACCCTTGACCTTAGTGTGCAGGAGGCAGAAGAAGACATAGAGGAAAGGGAAGAAATCTTTAAAAAGAATGGTGCGCAGCCTGACTATTCAAGTTACCTTGAGGATTGATTAATGAGACTTTTTATTGCAGAAAAACCGTCTTTAGCAAAGGCTATTTTTGAAGGACTGGGCGGAAATCCCAATACAGAAAAGAAAAACGGCTATTTTGAACACGGTTCTGATGTCGTTACCTGGTGTTATGGTCATATGCTGGAGCTTTACGACCCACAGGATTATGACGACAAATATTCCAACTGGCGTTATAGTGATTTACCCATTAAAGCGGTTTATCCGCCAAAATATAAAATCAAGCCTGAATCAGAAGCACAGACCCGCATTATTTTGTCTCTTATCGATAAAGCCGACAGCATCGTTCATTCAGGCGACCCCGATGATGAAGGATGTTTGCTGGTTGATGAGATTCTGGGTTATGCCGGAAACAAGAAACCCGTCCAGCGACTGCTTGTTGCCGACCTCAACCTTGCGCCAGTGCAAAAATCACTGTCGAATTTACAACCTAACGATAAATTTCGCGGTATGACGTTAAGCGCCCTGGCGCGTTCCCTGTGCGATCAGGGTTTTGGCTATAACATGACGCGGGGATGTACATTAAAAGGCCGTGAGAAGGGCTATGACGGCGTTCTGAACGTTGGCCGGGTACAAAGTGCCGTTCTTGGTCTGGTGAACATGCGCACGCTGGCGAACCAGAATCACACAGAAAGCTTTTATTACGATGTATTCGCCAGTCTGTCGATGAACGGGCATCAGATTAAGGCGAAATATCAGACAACAGACGACGATCAGATAGACGAGAAAAAACGCCTGATCTCCGAAGCTCAGGCCGCGCATATTGCCGGACGTGTTACGGGTAAGGATGCTATTGTTACTATCGCGACGACAAAGCCGGAAAATAGCAAGCCTCCGCTTCCGCTTAACCTTTCCACGCTTCAGCAGCTCTGCGCAAAGCGATTTGGTTATTCTGCAAAAGATACGCTCGATGTGATGCAGGGGCTGTATGAAACTCACAAGCTTCTGACCTATCCACGTTCTGACAATCGCTATCTTTCAGATGAGCATTATTACCAGGCCGGAGATATTGCCACTGCTATAGCGGCCACCGTACCCGAACTGGCGTCTGCGATCGTAGATATGGATAAAGGCCAGAAACACAAAGCCTTTAATGCCAGTAAGATTGAGGCGCACCACGCCATCATCCCGACGACAAAAAGCGGAGCCGGTATTCAGCTTAATGAAAAAGAGCGGAACGTTTATAACCTGGTGTCCGTCTACTTTATCGGGCTGTTCTACCCGGATGCGATCCGCAACAAGACGAAAATCCACTTTGATATTAAGGGGGATACCTTTACGGCCACACAGAGCGTTCTGGTACAAAAGGGCTGGGAAGCGCTGGGTAAGGATAGTGATGACGAGGACGAAACCGAAGATGCCGGAACGGACGGTTTTGACCTTTCATTGCTGAAATTTAATGACAGCGGCCTGTGTGAATCGGCAGACGTGGACAAGAAAAAGACTACACCACCTCGCTATTTCACAGAGTCAACGTTACTGGCCGCCATGACGAGTGCGGCAAAATTCATTGATGATCCGGCTCTCAGAAAGGCGCTGGAAGCGAAAGACGAGGGCAGCAGTGATCGTGGCAGTATCGGAACGGAAGCCACCCGCGCGGGTATTCTTGAGAAACTGGCGGCAAATACCGGGCTTATCTCCATCGAAAAAGAAAAGGGGTATTCGGAGCTGGTATGGAAAACCACAAAACAAGGCCAGGAGTTTTGCGCTGCACTGCCTCCTGAAATCACTAAACCGGATATCTCCGCTCTGTGGGCTGAAAAGCAGTCTCAGATCAAAGCCGGAGAGCTGACAGTTGAGGAGTTTATTAAGGAAAATGATGAGTACGTCCAGGGGTTAATCGACGAGCTGGACAGGAACGGAATTTCGATTTCTTCAAATGCCACGCCCTGCCCGGTTTGTAACAACGGTTTCCTGCGTAAGCGTAAGGGGCAAAATGGCTTTTTCTGGGGATGCTCCTGCTACCCTGAATGCAAGACAACATTCCCGGACAAAGACGGCAAACCGGATATGGAAGCAAAATCCAGATCAGAAGGTTCCATGTCCCGGCTCGAAGCCCCCTGCCCTTCATGCAGTAAAGAAATTATTATCCGGCCTAAAGGCTTTTTCTGTTCCGGGTGCGAGTTTAAAATCTGGTCTGAAGTGTCAGGAAAAAAACTGACACAAAATCAGGTTGAGACATTAATCAAAAAAGGTAAAACCGGAGAGATTAAAGGCTTTACCAGTAATAAAACCGGGAAAAAGTTTGACGCTGCAATTGTTTTGCAGGATAAAACTACGGGTAAACTTGGGTTTCAGTTCAGTAAAAAATAAGGATTAACTCGATGAGTGAAAATGAAACGTTTGACGCAACAAAAAAGCTACTCCTGAATATTCGCTCTGTTCGTGTTTTTGCGCGAGAAACCAGCTTTGAACAACTGCTGGAAATGCAGGAAAAGCTTAACGCCGTGATCGAAGAACGTCGTGAAGAAGCAGAGCGTGAGGCAGCAGAACGCGCAGAGCGCGAAAGAAAGCGCCAGGAACTGCTCCAGTTGATTGCCGGAGAAGGTTTTTCACCGGAAGAACTGCTTGGCCTGTCCGAAGATGCGCAAAAAATACGCAAAAAGACGTTGCCAAAAGCGCCGCCTAAATATCAGTTTGATGAAAACGGCGAAACGAAATACTGGTCTGGTCGTGGCCGGACACCAAAACCAATCGACGAAGCGTTAAAAGCTGGCCGTTCTCTTGATGAGTTTCTCATCAAAAAAGATGCTTCCAGCACTGCTGGTGACGAACAGTAATCTAACAAGCCTCTGACACTGCGTCAGAGGCTTTTTTTTAGCAAAAAGGGCGCGGGGGGTTATGGTGAAGAAATCTTTGGATATCTTCGCGGGGATAAGGGAAGTAGTCTCTGATATCTTTGGTTTCTAACTTACCAGTGCAGTGATACGTCTGAAAATAGATCCACTCTGCTATTGTTTTGTAGATGTGATTTCCCATGTTCGCGCTTTGAGAACCATACTGCATGACTTGTGCATCCAGGTCATTACACATCTCCGGCGGAGTGAGTACATGATATGTCCTGCATAACAGCGGGCGGTAATTGTAGATTGAGCATGTTCCCTTCTCAGACAAAAACGGACATTTTGACTCATGCCCGGTCGTAAGCGGGTTGTCTCTGGCAGTAAGTTTACTTGCTTGTGCAATATGTGTTGCCTCAAGCGCGGTTAAATGAACATCCATTTTACAGCACGAAGAGCACCCCTTTTGACAGGAGGTAAACGTGCTCACAAATTCTTTGTTAAAACGATCCAAAAAGGCGTACATCTGTTTTAACTTGAGGTAAATATTACCGGATTGAGTATTGAGTTTATTTATGAGTGCCTTTAACTCATCGAAATACTTATCAGGTACGGGTTTCAGATTGGTATAGCCGGGTAATGTTTCGCCTGGCTCCAGGTGGATCACTGAGTTAGGTTTGATATCCATTGCTTTTGCTTCCTATATTCTTCTCGCGCTGGTTGTTCATTTGACACTAAAACAAGCGTCATACAATGGCAAGGTGTCAAGCCCAGCAGTAAATCACGCTTGCCAGCAAACCAGTTTCCTGCAGCCGGTTTGGCCGTTGATTTTTGCCAGCAATATTACCCGCTCGATGCCCGCCCTGGGCGTGAAATTGCCAGCAAAAAAGATTGCCGCTATCAAAGGTGTGGTTTATATTATCTGTATCGTACGATACAGATAATGGAGAAGCTTAATAGATGACTGAAAAAATCACTGACGAGGAACTGGCAGATTTGTTGGAGGCGCTCAAAAGAGCACATGGTATGGGCGTTTGTTCAAAGGCGGTTAAGCTGGCACAGCGTTGCGCTGATGTGTTCCCTGCTATTGTTGCAGAGTTACAGGAATATCGGAACGCCGCTAAGCGAACTTCAGCATGACAAGAGCCACGGAACGCGCTTACAGCGAGCTACAACAGGCGTTTGATTTCTATAACCAGCGCCTTTTTGACGGCGAACTCCCTGACTGTCTGATTACGTTCCAGCGCGGCAAGAACACAATGGGCTATTTCAGTTACAGGCGCTTTGTTGCTGCTGACGGCAGCGGCAGGATGATTGATGAAATCGCCCTCAATCCTGAATACTTCCCGGTGTACCCGCTTATTGAAGTCATGCAAACGCTGGTTCATGAGCAGTGCCATATGTGGCAGTACCACTACGGCAACCCGTCGCGTAAGACGTACCACAATGCGCAGTGGGCGGCAAAAATGGAAAGTATCGGACTTATGCCCTCCTCCACCGGGAGACCTGGTGGTGCGAAAGTCGGCCAGAAGATTAATGACTATCCGATCCCTGGTGGCCGCTTCCAGCGCGTCACACTGGAACTGTTCCAGGGGCAATTTGCTTTGAGCTGGTTTGATCGCTTCCCTGTCCAGGTCGAACAACAAAAAGATATGACCGCCGTAATAGAGCAATGGCGCGAAACGCTTGCTCTGGCGCATCAAAATGCTGAGGCCGGGATTGATATAGAAGCGGTGCTTTCTATGGCTCTGCTGCCGTCAGTGTCACCGCAGAACGGGAGCCATTCAGATGATATGGCCGGGAGCAATGACAATGATTTGTCAGTTGCAGCATTTGAGGACAAGCCAAAACGAAATAAAGTTAAATATCAGTGTCGCGGGTGTGGCGCTGCCGTGTGGGGCAAAGCCGGACTGAATATTGAATGCGGCGATTGCGAGCTGGCTTTCATCGAAAATTAATTGCCAGCAAATTTTCCCGGTCACATCTGTTGGCCAGTGTTTTTTGCCAGCAAAGTTTCTTCCCGGGTTCGCGCCGGCAGCGCAAAAATGACAGCAAAAGAGGGGTATCATGGGGCATTACACAATCAGAACGAATGACGACGAAGATCAGGCCATTAAAAAGGCGCAGGAAGCGACCGGACAGGCATCAGCCAGCAAAACCTTTATGACGGCTATCCTTGAGCTTCAGCGTAACAGAGACGAGATGGCGCAGCTACGGCGTGAACTGGCGCAGGAAAAAGCGCGGAGTCAGGAGCTGGTATCATCGGTAAAACAATTCCGTTCCAGCCTGAACAATCTGTTTGATCTGGCTGACAACCCTTAAATAACAAGGAGCGAAACGTGCATACCACAAATGCGATTATCCTGTGCCTGGTGTCATATCCCTGCATCGTTGCATGGGTTATCTATAAAAACAGATTTGTCGATTACTTGTTTTTAACTCTGCTTGCTTGTTTGGGGAGCATTTTTTCAGTCGTATTGTATAAACAGCCCGACTACTCATTGACCATATATCAGGCCGTTGCTGTCGGCTATGCTGCCGTGATCATGCCAACGGTGTTAGTTTTGAGTGTCGTTAATATCTTCATGGGAAAAGCAGAGAGAACGTGCAAATGAATACACTGGCTGCACTGGAAAATACGTTTCGTGATATGAGAAAGCATGGCTGCCAAACAGTCATGGTCACGCAGTCTTTAGCTGATTTTGGCCGCTACAGCTATAAACCGCGCCCTGCATTTCAGGACTGGATCGAACGGCTGAAGACTGGCGAACGTCTGCCGCGAGGCCGTTACTTTGTTGGCAAGAAGCCTGGTGGCCGCCTGGTGCTCATTGATGAATTGGGGGGAACATGGACAGAAAAAGTAACAGTGATTCATACCAACGCTGGATGATAGAGAAGGCTGACAAAAGGGAAAGGACGCAAATCAGTATGTCGTTCGTAAAGATGAAGGACGTACTTTTTAACGTGCTGGCTATCGGTACTGTTTTAGCAGCCCTGGTGGTGATCTTTTATGAAGTGCAAAGCAGCTTATAAATTGATGGCCGTTGACAATGAATGTCATACTACCTGACCGGGCAATGCCGGAAGATTTCTTTCACGGGTGATGGTTTGTGATCCCGGCATTGTTCCGGCGCTCTCTCGTAAATTCTCGCGCCCAATCCCCCTCGCAAAACCTCAGAATTCACGTAACGCACCGCGATTTCGGCAACCATCAACCCTAACGTCCTTATGTTGTTGGGTTTGCCGCAGAACAATTTATTCATTTAAAATAGATTTAAACGAAGCGGGAAACCGCAGACGTAAAAAAACCGACTGGTGAGGTCGGCTTTTTTACGGTTCCGGTGCGAGCTGGTAACTCAGCCCGGAAGGGAAACTCTCTACAACTGACAATAGTATGATAATCCGTGAAGCCTGATTATGCAATATGACGGGCAGTGACTGTGCGTTAACGGTTTGCCTGAACGTTAGATAAACGTATAATCAGAGGGTTAGCTCTGTGGTGAGTCTCTCCCTGCATTCCGCTAAATGCGGCATGAACAGGTTCAAAGTCCTGACAGGTAATACAGGTGGTGCTGGTTATCTGTGCTCTGGCAGGAGTGAGACTCTCTACAACTGACAAGACGAAGAGAAGCCGTGGTGACAGGCAGTGTAAGAGCAAGCCACGGTGTCTTTACTCCATTTATGGAGAAAACGGATGATTAACCTGTTAATCATCGTTCTGAGGGCGGTAGCGGCGCTTGCAAACGCGCTGATTGCCATTCTGGAACTGATCCGCCAGTTCATCGACTAATGAACACGGAAACGTAATTAAGGCCGGAGGAACACCACCTCCGGCCTTTAATAAAAATATAGTTTAGTTACAACATTCACTAGTCTGTACTAACCACCACACACCTGACCTTCTGCGCACAAGTTACCTTTAATCACTCCTAAACAGGCATTTCATGAAACTCCCCTGTTCTTGCATCGGTAACAGGGGTCTGACGCTCAGTGGAACGAAAACTCACGTTAAGCAACGTTTTCTGCCTCTGACGCCTCTTTTAATGGTCTCAGATGTCCTTTGGTCACCAGTTCTGCCAGCGTGAAGGAATAATGGCCGAGCATATTGATATGTCCGTGGCAAAGCGGGGAGAGGCGTGCGATATCTTCATCATTCAGTGTTTCACCCTGCGCCCGGAGATGATCCAGGGCTGCCTGCATATAAATAGTGTTCCATAACACGACGGCGTTAGTGACCAGCCCCAGTGTGCCCAGTTGATCTTCCTGACCGTCGGTATATCGTTTTCTTATCTCACCTTTTTGACCGTGACAGATGGCTCTGGCAACGGCATGGCGACTTTCTCCCCGATTAAGCTGGGTCAGAATGCGCCGGCGGTAATCTTCATCATCAATATAATTAAGCAGATACAGCGTTTTGTTGATGCGCCCCACTTCAATGATTGCCTGAGTCAGTCCGGAAGGACGTTCACTTTTCAGCAATGAACGGACCAGCACTGAAACCTGTACTTTGCCCAGCTTCAGGGAGCCAGCGGTCCGGATCATTTCGTCCCACTGAGGGGTTCTAGGGATTTTCCGTCCAAAAACGACAAAGTGCTCTGGAGGCCCCGCCGTCTGTGGCCTCCAGAGGGGTATTACTTTTTTCGAGATCCCTATTTGGGCTCTGTTTGAGTAAGATTTAGTCTTTTTGGGCTAAATCCATGGCATTCGAAGAACGTGTCCAAATCTTGTCCGAGGCAGAACAAGATGAGTTATATGGACCCCCCGCTTTCACCTCCGCCGACCAACGCTTCTTTTTCTCGCTGAACGATAAGGAACTGGCGATCGCTAAAAGCCTCCGTCATCGGGGCCAGCGTTACATGCTGGTGGTACTGCTGGGCTATTTCAAAGCCAAGCCGGTGGTGCTGAATCCCGGCTTTCATCAGATCAAGCAGGACCTCAAATACGTTTATCAAACCGTTCTACCAGGCCCAGGCTGTAGACCCTTTAATCTCACGCCAAAAGAGAACGAACGGATTTACCAACGTGTTTTCCAGCTCTGCAACTACCAGCGCTGGAATGTCAAAGACCATGGAGCGGCGTTGAGAGATTACTTATCCCAGCAAGCCAGAGCCTGGACAGCGCCTAGGCACCTCTTCGATGCGGCCAATGAATATTGTTCGGGGCAGAAGATCGCAATCCCTGCCTACAGCACGCTGCAAAAGATCATCAGTCAGGTGGTGGGAGACGAACAGGAACACATGGCCGCGCACCTTGAGCGTGCAATGTCACGCGGTCTTAAGCAAGCACTGGCGGAGCTCGTGAACGGCACAGGTCCACTGCCGTTCCGACAGTTGCGACAATCGGCTCGTAACTTCACCGGAACCGAGTTGGAGAAAGAACTGATTGTCTATCGCCATATCCAGCATTGGATGCCGGAAGTGGATCTGCTGTTGAGCACGCTATCACTGTCGCAGAAAAATCTGCAACACCTGGCAGAGAAAGTCGACTACTACGGTGCCAAACTGAAACGTCAAACCGTAGGCAGCCAATGGCTGTATTTATTGTGCTATCTTCAAACGCGATGGCAGCAAGCGCTGGAACGTATTGCCGATGGCTTTGTGCATCATGTCAGACAGACCAAACAGAAGGCAAAGGATTATGCGCAGGAAGCGGTGTTTAAGGATTGGCAAAAAGCAGCTAAAAATGTCAGCAAGGCAGCTGAAGTACTGCACCTGTTCATTGATGACAGCATTGATCTGCAACTACCGTTTGCAACAGTAAGACAGCAAGCACTGAGCCTGCTGACCAAAAGGGATCTGGAATCTGTATGTCTCTTCCTGAACGAGCAGCGACGATCGGTCGATGAAGCCATGTGGCAGTACTGCGACGAGAAAGAAAGTCTGCGGAAAGGTTTGCTGCGAGAGTTGTTCCTATGTCTGCGCTTCGAAGGCTGCGACGGCACCCAGCACTTAGCGGCCGCCTTGGCGAAAACACAAAACGAACTCAACGGCCAGGACGCTCAGTTGCAAACTGCCGACACCAGACTCCTTTCCAAAAAATCACGTGAATTCCTGCTGGATGGTGAAGGGAATATCCTGATCGATCGTTATGAGTGGTTCCTCTATCAACAGATTCCTGATCGCCTGAATGGCCAGCTGACGCTGCCTGATATCACTAAATACCGGGCACTCGACGCCGACCTGATCGACGGGGAACATTGGCGAAAAAACAAATATACGCTGCTTCAACAGAGCCATTTTACAAAATTAGCGGAGGAGCCTGAAAAGCTGATCAAACAGATGGCCATGGAATTGGATACCCGTTTGTACGAAGTCGGCGAATATCTTGAACAGGAAGACAACCGGAATATCATCTTGCGTAATCCGCAGGGTAAACGCTTCTGGCGCCTGCCTTCGGCCAGCAAACATCATCTGGTCAACAATCCCTTCTTCCAGCAAATTGGGGGGGTAAGCGGGAACCCCAGAAAATTCCGCCATTCCGCATTGTGGAATTTTTTGGGGGGGTGGTCCGCGGCATGACGACCCGCCAAAGGCTACCGCATCTATCTGAGGCGCTGTGGCGCGACGCTGAAACCCCGGGGAATTCCGCTACTCCAGTTCCAGGTCCGCAATAGTTCGTCCAGGTCGGGTGGCGTACGCCGGAAACGCCGATTTTTCCGCAACCGTTTCTGCGTTGTCGGCAAGGTGGTCTCAGAGAGCGCTCAAGAAGCGGTTTTTCTCGTATGTTTAGCTACGGTGGCCTAGGAGCCTGCGCGGCAGAAGCCAAATCGGCGGAAGATCGAGGACGATACGGGGATGGCTGCCAGTTACCTTCCTTACCGACCCGACCAATCCTATCTGCTGCCCCCTTCTCTGGGAGAGTGGCTACCTGAAGGGCATCTTGCCTACTTCATCAGCGAGACTGTCGATACGCTGGACTTGAGCGCATTCCACGCCCGGTATGCCGGCGGTGGTCCGGGCAATCAGCCGTTTCATCCGGCGATGATGGTCAAAGTGCTGATCTATGGTTACGCGAGCGGCGTCTTCTCTTCGCGCAAACTAGCCAGGAAGCTGTACGAGGATGTCGCGTTGCGTGTGCTGGCCGCTGGAAACTTCCCGGCCCACCGCACGCTGAGTGACTTCCGTGCCCTACACCTGACCGAGCTTGAGAATTTGTTCGTTCAGGTGGTGCAACTGGCGCGCGAATGTGGGCTGGTGAAGCTTGGCACGATCGCGGTCGACGGCACCAAGGTAAAAGCCAACGCCAGCCGCCACAAGGCGATGAGCTATAAGCGCATGAAGCCGGCCGAGGACGAATTGCATTGCGAGATCAAGGCGCTGCTTGATCGCGCCAAGGCTACCGACGACCAGGAGCGTAACGAGCCGGAGCTGGACATTCCTGCCGAGATTTCTCGCCGCGAGAAGCGCCTGGAGGCGATCCAGGCGGCAAAGGCGCGCCTGGAAGCGCGCCAGCGTGAAGCGGACCAGGCCCGGGGGCGCAGCGAAGACGATGGCCGCCGGCCTCGCCATCCGGATGGCTCGGACAAGGGCGGTGGCTCGTACAAACGCGAGTTTGGTGTGCCGGATGACCGTGATCAGGAAAGCTTCACCGATCCGGACAGCCGGATCATGAAACACGCCGGTGGTGGCTCCGAGCAGAGCTACAACGGGTACACAGCGGTCGATGCCGAGCACCAGATCATCGTGGCGGCGGAGTTGACCAACTGCGCCGCGGACAGTCAGGCGCTGCTGGGCATGCTGGCAGCAGTTCAGGCCAACACCGGAGAAATGCCGGCCCAGACGCTGGCGGATGCGGGATTCCGTAGTGAGGCTGTTCTGGCAAAGGTCGCCGATCACCACGGCGATGTCATCGTTGCCCTCGGCCGCGAGGGACGTGAAGATGCCAAGGTCAATGCCAAGACCCATCCGCATACGGCGGCGATTGCGGCGAAATTGAAAACGGAGCAAGGCGATGCAGCTTACCGCCGGCGCAAGTCGATCGTGGAGGCTCCGAATGGTTGGATCAAGGCGGTGATGGGATTGCGTCAGTTCAGCATGAGGGGCCTGGACAAGGTGCAAGCCGAGTGGAAGCTCGTCTGCATGGCGCTAAATCTGAGGCGAATGGCGTATCTGTGAGGGCGAAGGTTAAATGGGGCGGCTCAAATGCACCCCAGTCGTCATAACACGCCGCGCGCCGCAAGATTGGTATCCTTGGCGCCGACGCCTTGCCAATTGCAGAGAGCGCCGCCGCCATCGTCAGTGCTCTACAGAAAACCGGTCACACGGCTCTGCCGCGCAGACTCCTAGCCTAAATGTGACAGTGGTTGGTAATCCATGCCGCCCGCAAGGGCGGCGGTGGTGGGCCAATAGATGATTTTCAGAGCCTTACTGCCCGTTGACGCCCAATCCCTCGAGCGCGAGTCTAGCCGCAGCGGCGATGACGGCCTCGCTGTACTTGTCATCCTTGTTAGGCGCCCGGGTGTAGACGGCCAACACAATAGGTGCGCGCCCAGTGGGCCAGACGACGGCATAGTCATTTGCCGTGCCATACACTCCGCAGGTTCCGGTTTTGTCTCCGACTGCCCAGTCTGCCGGCACCGCCGCGCGGATGCGGTGGTTGCCGGTCGTGTTTCCCTTTAGCCAATCAACAAACTGCTGCCGCTGCGGCGCAGCCAGTGCAGAGCCCAGTGTCAGTTTTTGTAAGCTTTCCGTCACGGCGCGCGGCGATGAGGTATCGCGCGCATCGCCTGGGATGGCGGAGTTCAGCTCCAGCTCCCAGCGGTCCAGACGGAACGTGGTATCGCCGATAGAGCGCATGAAGGCCGTCAGCCCGGCCGGGCCGCCCAACTCCTTCAGCAACAAATTGGCGGCGGCGTTATCACTGTATTGCACGGCGGCCGCGGACAGCTCCGCCACCGTCATGCCTGTTGTCAGATATTTTTCCGAGATGGGTGACCACGGAACCAGCGCATTTTTGCCGTAACGGATGGGTGTGTCCAGCAAGCCGGCCTGCTGCTGGCTGCGAGCCAGCACAGCGGCAGCAAGAAAGCCCTTGAATGAGCTGCACAGTGGGAAGCGCTCCTCAGCGCGGTAACTTACAGTTGCGCCTGAGCCGGTATCCATCGCGTACACACCGATGGAGCCGCCAAAGTCCTGTTCGAGTTTAGCGAATGGTTCCGCGACGAGGTTGGTCAGCGCGGTGGCAGAAAAGCCAGCCAGCGGCCATGAGAGACAAGACAGCAGAACTAGACGGCGATACAGTGACATCAACGATATTCCTTGTTTGAAGGTGGAGCTAGGTGTAGCGGCCGGATGTAATCAGGCCGCTACAGCTGGGATTATCACCGAGCGGCAAGCCGCTCCCTCTCCAGAGGCTGTAACGGCTGTAACTGCCCCGGATGGGCACACATCGGGTTGGTAAGTCCCTGGCACCACAACGTCCAGCGCTATTGAAAAACGAATCAGGTCGGCGTTCATGGGTCGGCCACCTCGCCTGACCTCGGCATCCACGTTACGGACGGCCTCAGGAAGTCCTGGCCAAGCCCCGACTATTGGGGCGCGAAGATAGCACCGAGGGTACGCCGGTGTCAACACCAACTGAAAACTGACCCACTTTACCCCTGAATCACCAAAGTAATACTGACCCACCTGGATCATTCGGGTTTGGAATTTTTCCTGACCACTCCCGCCTTCCTCTTGTCCTTCAAGCGGTAGCTTTCGCCGCTCAGGGTCAGGATATGGGCATGGTGCAGCAGCCGATCCAGCATCGCGGCTGTCAGGGTGGTATCGCCGGCAAACGCGTCGGCCCACTGGCTGAACGGCAGGTTCGAGGTCAGGATCATCGCCCCTTTCTCATAGCGCTTCGCCACCACCTGAAAGAACAGGTTCGCTTCCTCGCGTCCGAAAGGCAGGTAGCCGATCTCATCGATCACCAGCAGCCGTGGACCGAGGATGGCGCGGTTGAAGTATTCCTTCAGCCGCCCTTGTCGCTGCGCCGTGCTCAGTTGCAGCATCAGGTCGGCTGCCGTGATGAAGCGTGTCTTGACCCCGGCTTGCGCGGCCTTGTAACCCAAGGCGATGGCGAGGTGGGTCTTGCCGATGCCAGAGGGTCCGATCAGCACCACGTTCTCGGCCCGTTCGACAAACGCCAGACTGCCCAGCTCCTGCACCAGTGCCTTGGGCACGCCGGGGTTGAAGCTGAAGTCATAGTCCTCCAGGGTCTTGATGCCCGGGAAGCAAGCCATCCGCGTCAGCAGTTCGCGGCTGCGCTGCTGGCGACACCCCGCTTCATGCCGCAACAGGTGTTCCAGGAAGTCGGTGAAGCTGAAGTCCTCGCGCACCGCCTGCTGCGCCAGGACGGGGTAATGCGTTGCCACCCGTTCGAGTTTGAGTTGCTGGCACAGGGCGTCGATCCGCTCATGCTGGAGGTTCATCGGCAGGCCTCCCCAATTGCGTCATAGACAGACAGTGGGTGCTGGAGAGATTCCAGTGGTACCGGGCGGAGACTGTTATCCAGCAGGGGGGCCTCGTCGCGCCGCACACGGGATGGCAAGGGTTGCAGGTGTTCCCGCTCCTGCCGCCAACGGTCGATGGGGCGCTCGTTCAGGGTGGCGTGGACCCGCACATTCGCCTCGTCTGCCAACCAGTCACGGACGCGTCGGTTGGCAGCAGCACAATCGAGCAGCAGCCCCGTGCCCTTCATCCGGGTCAGCAACGGGTTGTAGAAGCTCTCGCGGAAGTAGCGATTGAAGCGCTCGACCTTGCCTTTGGTCTGGGCCCGATACGGGCGACACAGCCGGATCCGGAACCCCAGGTCATCGGCCAGTTGAAGCAAGCCGGGGTGAAAACGGTGCTTGCCGTCACCGTAGGCATCGCGTTCCAGCACCACGGTCTTCATGTTGTCGAACAACACCTCGCGGGGCACACCGCCCAGATAGTCAAAAGCCAGCAACAGGGAGTCCCGCACGGACTCGAAGGATTCGTCCGGTACGAAGGTGACAAACGTCATGCGGCTGTATCCCAGCGTGGCGACGAAGGCCGACATGGGGGATCTGGCCCGGCGCAAGACCACGAAATCAGCCTGCAACTGCCGTCCGGGCTCGGTCTCGAAACGGACGGCCGGACCTGCTTCGCGGCGGGCGGGCTTGAGCGTGGCGAGGAAGGCGCGCAATAACGAGAGACCGCCGCCATACCCTTGAGCGCGGATTTCCCGATTCAGGACGGTGGCAGGCAGCCAGATGGGGTGGGCCTGCTCGACCCGTTGCCGCAGATAAGATTCAAATGGCCCCAGTTTGGTGGGGCGTGGTTCACGGGGCTGGTATCGCGCTACCGACGGATCGCGGAGGTAGCGGCGCACGGTATTGCGCGAGACCCCCAACGTGCGGGCGATGTGCCGGATGGAGTGGCCCTGTCGGGCAAGAACTCTGATTTCCACGGTTTGCTCCTGGGTCAACATCGACGGCCTCGAAAAGGCCGCCAAACTAGCCCAGGTGGATCAGTTTTACTTCGCTGGGGTGGGTCAGTTTTACACTGCTGCTAACACGGAACCGCTGAAAATTCCGTCACTCCAGTTCCAGGCCTGCGACGATCGCATCGAGATCGATCGTCTTGCCGCTGCTTTGAAAGGTGTAGTGCCCGTTGAGCAGGATGTGCCGCCATGCCGCAGGCGAAATTTTTGTGATGAGTGCCAGCGCCTTGCTGTTG
The DNA here is from genome assembly GCF_043109535.1 of Serratia sp. LACPHL-BACT-2024-00286. Classification (NCBI taxonomy): domain Bacteria; kingdom Pseudomonadati; phylum Pseudomonadota; class Gammaproteobacteria; order Enterobacterales; family Yersiniaceae; genus Serratia; species Serratia sp. LACPHL-BACT-2024-00286. The sequence continues at coordinate 20,461 of NZ_JBICNA010000014.1, read as the reverse complement.
CCGGCCGCCTCGTACTTGGTCACCAGCCGCGACAAGATTGCCGAGTTGTAGAAAATGATCGTGTTGGCGATCAGCCGTGCGCACTGGTTGCTGATCTCGATTTCAATGTCGGTGCGACCGGTCAGTTCCTTCTTACCGCCGACCTGGGCAATGGCCGAGCGTAGCTGATGGTAGGACTCGAGGCGATTTTGCGAGCGGTGCACGTTGCGTTCCAGTTGCGGATCGCGCAGGTAGCGAAGCGTGTAGATGCTGCGGATGAGCTTGTCGAACTCGAAGATCGCGCGCCGCGTCGGGTTCGTCGTGGTGTAGGTGCACAGCTTGCGGATCAGCGTGCCCTGCGTCATTTCCTTCAGCCCGAGTGTGGCGACGATCCGGTCGATGTTCGGCTTCTCGCGATGGATGAGATCGCAGTCGATTTTCCCGACTGGCCGAATCAGGCACGCCTGATACTGTGCTGGATCGTCAGCGCAGTAGAGTTCTTTCAATTGCGCGTTGAGGTCGGTGAAGCGCGGCTCGAACCGCCGGCCAAACCAATGCAGGATGGCGAAGTTGGCCTTGTTGACGCTGTGCATGTCGCCGGTGATCGCGGTCGGCATGATGTCCGACGTGTTGCGATACCAGATGTCGAACACGTGGTGGGCCTCGTAGTCGTGCGCGCCGATCAGGTAGCCGTTGAGCGGGATGTGGTTGCACAGCAGCGTGTAGGCGACCACGCCCTTGCCGCGCCCGAAGTACTTGCGCGAATAGCGCGCCTTCACGGTCGGCCGTTCGACGCTGAATTTCTGCCCGTCGACGGCACCGTACAGCGTTTCGAGGTCGAACGAGTAGTATGGGAAGATCGGTAGCGTGGCGATGGCGTTGCTGATGCAGTCGTTGGCCGCGTGCAGCGTTGCCTGGCGCAGGTACTGCTGGTAGCCGCTATCCAGCACGTGGTACGGGATGTCGCTGGTGCGCGCCATGACGTGGTTGCCGTGGTTCATCGCTTGCGCGATGATGACCGCCATCAGGCTGTCAGCGTCGGCGACCTTCTTCGCGTAGCGCGGCTGCATGGGCGTGAACGCCGACAGAAACTTGCACTCGTCGTTGACGAAGCGAAACACGTCGGCCACGTCGCAGAACGGAAGCTTCTCGTAGAATGCCTTTTCGCGCGCTTTCTCATTCTCGCTCTTGGGCTTGCGCCAGGTCAGTTTCTGCGTGTCCTTGTTGTATTCGAGGTGCGTCAGCTTGCCCTGTTTCAGCTCGCGGTTGAACGCCAGCCACTGCGTGCGCAGTTCGGCAGTCAGCGCATCGAGTTGGGCATGGACGGGTTGCTGCAGGAAGGGGATCTCCATTTTTGCGAGCACATCGATCTTCCTGTCCATCTCAACCAGTTCATCTGAGAAGTGCCGGTGTTGCAGGCTGTCGTCGAGGTAGAGTTCACCCGATTGGAGACGCTTCCTGATCTGGCGGTACAGCCAGAACTCGTAGCGGTCAGCGTGCAGGCCGGTTGGTTTACCGTCGGCGTCGAAGGTCAGCAGGTACGGCCGCAAGCGTTTCGGAAGTGTCGCCGCGGGCCACTCGTCGAGTGGCCGTTGCGACAGCCGCTGCTGCTTGGCAAAAACACCTTTGGCCCAGGCCAGCGCGGCAAGCCATGGACTGTCTGGATTGGAGCCGGAGAGGTCGAGCGCAACGTACAGTGGACGAAGATGGCGGCGCATGCGGTCGGCCAGCCCGTCCACCGCCTGCCACTGCAAGGCCAGCTTGCTCGCCGGCTTCACGCTCATACGCTGCGCCGTGGTTTGCAGCGTATCGCGAGGCATGATCTTGTAGGCGCGCTGCCGCACCTCGCCGAAGGGCGTGGGATCGGCCACGCTATCATCAACGTAGAGTGACAGCAGGCGGCCTACCCGCGGCGTTTCCTGCTGACGGCGCACCTGCTCGTCGGCAAAGGATTGTTTGGCACCAGCGCTGCTTTCGTCCTCCAACTGCTTCATGTGGTACGCCATCGCATCGACCAGGTTGTCGGAGAGCTGCCGGTAGCGTACCCAGGCATAGCACAGCAGGTAGAGTTGGGTCTGATCGGCCTTCAGATTGCGCAGGTCGTGGACGGTGTAGAAGTTTGCCAGGCTCGCGTAGTACAGCAGGTTCTGCTGCGAGACGTCGAGTTTAGGCAGCAGTGTCTTGGCGATTGCGTGCAGCGGCTCCAGCGTGGCGCGCTTTTCGCGCTCGCGGACCATCTGGCGCCAGCCGAAATTCTTGGCGTCCTGCTTGAGCGCCGCCAGTTGCGACAGGGTGTCATCACGGACCAGAAGCTGGCTCAGCGCGGCCTTGGCAGATTCGTCCAACGCTTGCTCCAGCAGATTGCCCAGGCGCCGGCGCTCGGCGGATAGCGTTTCGCTGACCAACTCTTGCAAGGTCGTATAGCCGGGCCGGATAATCTTGTGCTCATTGAGCCAGACGATCAGCTCGGCGGCGACGAACCCCGGCGTTACGTCACGCCGCACGGTCCGTGCGGCCTGCTGCTCGAGCTGCGGCAGGAAGGCGGCCGACCACGGCCAGTAGCCGAATAGTTTGGCGATCTGCTCGCGCTGGGTGTAGCGTTCATGCTTGGTGATCGCCTTGGGTTCGAACACCTCGCCGTGGAAATAGCGGCTCAGCACGAAAGCGCAATCGTCCTCGACTTCGTCCCAGTCGAAACTGAAGAAGGCATGCTTGGCCTTGAAGTAGCCGATCTGCAAGAGGCAATAGACCTTGGCATGAAGACTGGGCCGGCTGTTGGCAAGCGCCAACTCGGTTTCTGTCACAGCCAGATATTCCAGCTGCTGCGCATCATCGAACTCCGGCAGGCCATACAAGGCCTCCTGTTCGGCGTCGGATAGGACGCTGAGTAGCTTGTTCTTCTTGCTCATGGCCCGTTCTTGCTATCTTGAGGTTTCGTAGAAACATGGGGCATTTTCGATTCTACTGAAATAATCGTTATTATCGCGTTACTCGCTTTTCGAATCGCAACCTGTCCATATGAAAACGGGCCAGACTACGGCTTCGAGTTCTACCCCAGTCGGCTTTCCCGATGCGGATTCGCTGGCTGCCTTGCGCGGCTGGTACGCGGGACTCAGCTCTCGCGCGGCCGTTGAACACTACCTGGCGGCACGCAAGGCCGCCGGTCAATCAGCGCGAGGGATGCTGGGGCATATCCGCCGCCAGCTCATCGTTTTCGCCAACAGCCGCCACCGGCCGGATCTGGCCGACGTGTTCCAGCACGCCCCCGAAGAGCGACAGGGGCGCGCGGGTGCCGTCGAACGCGCGATCCGGCTCTTGCCCACGCTGCCGGCGCCGAAGCCCCAGATCAGCGACAGCATCGACCAGTGGCTGTCTCCGAGGACCGTCAGGGCACTGCAGGCGTACGGTATCCACACCCTCTCGGCGCTGACCGTGCGCATTCCCCGCCGGCGTGGCTGGTGGAAAGCCATCGAGGGACTCGGCATGACAGGCGCCCGGCAGGTCGAGGCTTTCTTTGCCGCACATCCGCAGCTCACCGAGCGCGCCCGGGCCCTGATCCCGATTATTCAGCCCAGCGGCATCGTGCCGTGGGAGCTGTTGCGTCTGCCGAACGAAGTCGACGGCTCGCAGGGCAATTTCCGGGCCCCGCGCAACGCTTGCACGCTGAATGCGACCAACGACTACGAGGCCGTGCAGGCCTGGCTGGCGCTGCACGAGACTGTCGCCACACAGCGCGCCTATCGCAAGGAGGCTGCGCGGCTAATCCTGTGGGCCATCGTCGAACGCGGACGGGCGCTATCATCCCTGACCACGGACGATGCAATCGCGTACCGGGCCTTTGTCCGGCACCCGACCCCGCGCGAGCGTTGGGTGGGGCCACCTCGACCACGCGATTCGGTGGAATGGCGCCCCTTCTCGGGCGGCTTGTCCGCACGCTCGGCAGCGTATGCGCTGACGGTGCTCTCGGCGCTGTTCCGGTGGCTCATCGAGCAGCGCTATGTGCTGGCCAACCCTTTCGCCGGCGTCAAGGTACGCGGTCACGCCTTGCGGCCCGCACTGGATACGGCGCGAGGCTTTACCGAGGGAGAATGGCTACTGCTGCGCGCCATTGCAGACGGCCTGGAATGGTCCTACGGCTGGTCCGAGCCGGCAGCACAACGCCTGCGCTTCATGCTCGACTTCGGCTATGCCACGGGCCTGCGCGCTAGCGAACTGGTCGGCGCCGTCCTGGGTAATGTCCGCCTCGACGAGCACGGTGACCACTGGCTGCATTTGGTTGGCAAAGGTGGCAAACCAGGTAAGGTGGCCTTGCCGCCGCTCGCGTATACGGCGCTGGACCAATACTTGGCACAGCGTCAACTGCCAGTCAGCCGGGAACGGTGGAATCCGAAAACGCCCCTGGTGGGCAGTCTTGGGGAAGACGGTAATGCCGGCATCACCGGCCCTCACCTTTGGTGCGTGTTGCGAAGATTCTTTACGCAAGCCGCTGAGGCCATTGAGGCCGATCATCCGGTCGCCGCCGAAAAGCTGCGCCGTGCCACGCCTCATTGGATGCGTCACAGTCATGCCAGCCATGCGTTGGCCCGGGGAGCTCAGCTCACCGCGGTGCGCGACAACCTACGCCATGCGTCGATCGCCACGACGTCGATGTATTTGCATGGCGATGAGCTCGAGCGCGCCAGGCAGATGCGGCAGGCTTTTGGCGCTCGTCACGTCAAGCGAGGAGTCGACTGAATTTTCATCATACGGAATGACGGAATTTTCTGGGATTCCCGCTTAGAACCCCAGAACGTCCAATGCATCATCCAGCGCCAGCGTTTCCCATGCAAGGACAAAGGCAACCAGAACCGCCATCCTTTTCTGCGGTGACATCCTGGCAATATTGAACACCGAAGTCATACCAGCATAACGTGCGAGATTTTTCAGGCGCACAGCCGGGAGTGTACTCAGGTTTTCAGCATGCAGGCCAAAATCGTTCAGAGTTTTCCAGCGTTCAATTGCTTCATTAAACGCCGGACCACTGATGGTCACAGGGCCCTTTTTCAGTGATTCCAGTAAAGACAGGCGGCTGCAATCAGTTGGCCCCAGCAGCATCTCCAGCTGTGAACGCTGTTCGGCTGACGGTATCAGTGCCAGTTTGTTCCACAGGCGCAACGTCGCCTTTTCCCTTACCTCTGAAATCAACCGGGTCAGCGTAGTGGCTCCGGGGAGAATAATACGATGTTGCATAAGCCACCCTGTCGCCAGATCGAAAAGCAGGCCAGGACGTTCGTTGCTTATCCAGCTCCGGGTATATAAAAGACGGGTAAGGCGAAATGTCCAGGGCCAGGCAAATTCACGATACTGATAGTGCTGACGTATCAGCGCTGCATGCTCACGGCGGGTATTTTCCCTCTGACCGTATTCTGCAAGAACGGTGATATCACGAATCCCGAGCTGTCTGGCGGTAAAATGCCGGACGCCGGAAGGAATATGATTCATATCGGTGAGGAAGGTGCCCAGAAAACGGACACATCCAATTTGCAGGGCAATGCCCAGACGGTTGTGATCACCTCTGCTTTTTCCGATAAATTCCTTGTCTGCTTCATCAAGGTGAAAATATCGTGCCAGCTGAAGCTCATCCGGTTCACCGGTGAATCTGCCATAGCTTTCAGTCTGCTCAGTGGTCAGAAAGTCAACGGGCATATCGGCCTCCCTGCCTGACGGGCATTTAGTAACATTTTTCCAACCGTACGAAATGTTATAAATTATCAGACATAGTAAAACGGCTTCGTTTGAGTGTCCATTAAATCGTCATTTTGGCATAATAGACACATCGTGTCTGATATTCGATTTAAGGTACATTTTTATGCGAATTTTTGGTTATGCGCGGGTCTCAACCAGCCAGCAGTCCCTCGATATTCAGATCAGAGCGCTCAAAGATGCAGGGGTAAAAGCTAACCGCATCTTTACCGACAAGGCATCCGGCAGTTCAACAGATCGGGAAGGGCTGGATTTGCTGAGGATGAAGGTGGAGGAAGGTGATGTCATTCTGGTGAAGAAGCTCGACCGTCTTGGCCGCGACACCGCCGACATGATCCAACTGATAAAAGAGTTTGATGCTCAGGGTGTAGCGGTTCGGTTTATTGACGACGGGATCAGTACCGACGGTGATATGGGGCAAATGGTGGTCACCATCCTGTCGGCTGTGGCACAGGCTGAACGCCGGAGGATCCTAGAGCGCACGAATGAGGGCCGACAGGAAGCAAAGCTGAAAGGAATCAAATTTGGCCGCAGGCGTACCGTGGACAGGAACGTCGTGCTGACGCTTCATCAGAAGGGCACTGGTGCAACGGAAATTGCTCATCAGCTCAGTATTGCCCGCTCCACGGTTTATAAAATTCTTGAAGACGAAAGGGCCTCGTGATACGCCTATTTTTATAGGTTAATGTCATGATAATAATGGTTTCTTAGACGTCAGGTGGCACTTTTCGGGGAAAAGTGCGCGGAACCCCTATTTGTTTATTTTTCTAAATACATTCAAATATGTATCCGCTCATGAGACAATAACCCTGATAAATGCTTCAATAATATTGAAAAAGGAAGAGTATGAGTATTCAACATTTCCAAACAAAGTTAGGCATCACAAAGTACAGCATCGTGACCAACAGCAACGATTCCGTCACACTGCGCCTCATGACTGAGCATGACCTTGCGATGCTCTATGAGTGGCTAAATCGATCTCATATCGTCGAGTGGTGGGGCGGAGAAGAAGCACGCCCGACACTTGCTGACGTACAGGAACAGTACTTGCCAAGCGTTTTAGCGCAAGAGTCCGTCACTCCATACATTGCAATGCTGAATGGAGAGCCGATTGGGTATGCCCAGTCGTACGTTGCTCTTGGAAGCGGGGACGGATGGTGGGAAGAAGAAACCGATCCAGGAGTACGCGGAATAGACCAGTTACTGGCGAATGCATCACAACTGGGCAAAGGCTTGGGAACCAAGCTGGTTCGAGCTCTGGTTGAGTTGCTGTTCAATGATCCCGAGGTCACCAAGATCCAAACGGACCCGTCGCCGAGCAACTTGCGAGCGATCCGATGCTACGAGAAAGCGGGGTTTGAGAGGCAAGGTACCGTAACCACCCCAGATGGTCCAGCCGTGTACATGGTTCAAACACGCCAGGCATTCGAGCGAACACGCAGTGTTGCCTAACCCTTCCATCGAGGGGGACGTCCAAGGGCTGGCGCCCTTGGCCGCCCCTCATGTCAAACGTTAAACATCATGAGGGAAGCGGTGATCGCCGAAGTATCGACTCAACTATCAGAGGTAGTTGGCGTCATCGAGCGCCATCTCGAACCGACGTTGCTGGCCGTACATTTGTACGGCTCCGCAGTGGATGGCGGCCTGAAGCCACACAGTGATATTGATTTGCTGGTTACGGTGACCGTAAGGCTTGATGAAACAACGCGGCGAGCTTTGATCAACGACCTTTTGGAAACGGCACTGTTGCAAATAGTCGGTGGTGATAAACTTATCATCCCCTTTTGCTGATGGAGCTGCACATGAACCCATTCAAAGGCCGGCATTTTCAGCGTGACATCATTCTGTGGGCCGTACGCTGGTACTGCAAATACGGCATCAGTTACCGTGAGCTGCAGGAGATGCTGGCTGAACGCGGAGTGAATGTCGATCACTCCACGATTTACCGCTGGGTTCAGCGTTATGCGCCTGAAATGGAAAAACGGCTGCGCTGGTACTGGCGTAACCCTTCCGATCTTTGCCCGTGGCACATGGATGAAACCTACGTGAAGGTCAATGGCCGCTGGGCGTATCTGTACCGGGCCGTCGACAGCCGGGGCCGCACTGTCGATTTTTATCTCTCCTCCCGTCGTAACAGCAAAGCTGCATACCGGTTTCTGGGTAAAATCCTCAACAACGTGAAGAAGTGGCAGATCCCGCGATTCATCAACACGGATAAAGCGCCCGCCTATGGTCGCGCGCTTGCTCTGCTCAAACGCGAAGGCCGGTGCCCGTCTGACGTTGAACACCGACAGATTAAGTACCGGAACAACGTGATTGAATGCGATCATGGCAAACTGAAACGGATAATCGGCGCCACGCTGGGATTTAAATCCATGAAGACGGCTTACGCCACCATCAAAGGTATTGAGGTGATGCGTGCACTACGCAAAGGCCAGGCCTCAGCATTTTATTATGGTGATCCCCTGGGCGAAATGCGCCTGGTAAGCAGAGTTTTTGAAATGTAAGGCCTTTGAATAAGACAAAAGGCTGCCTCATCGCTAACTTTGCAACAGTGCCACAATGTGCGTAATGACCCCCCTGACCTCCAACCCGTCCTCATCGTCATCAGGTATAGCCCTGAAGTTATCCAGCTTATCGAGTTCCTGGAGACACCGCTTGGGGTGTAGTCGCAATCGCATGATCCTGAATTCTTGTTCCAGGACACAGAGCACCAAAGACCCGTCAACGGGCGTGCCCCCAAAATCTACTATGAGCAGCGCACCAGGCTTTATCCCTTCCCGGAAAGAGTAGGTATCACTTCGAAAAAAGAATACTCCCGGCGCTCCTGTATTACAGTGCTGATCGAGTGACAGCCTGTTTTCCTGGTAGTCGGTTGCTGGCGATGGAAAACCCATTTTTAACGGCCTCCGTTGGGGTTAAAAAGCATGAATGTCCGGTTCTCTCCTTCCTGAGTGGAAATGTCTTTAAAAACGGTCACGTAGGTTTCAATCCACTGATTTGCTTGGCGACAACTCCAGTGAAAATTAATCAGCGCAAGCTGGCTGACAAAGGCTTCTGTCGTAACTGTCTGACGACCGTTCGGCTCACGCTTAATGCTCGCACGCCAGGCTGAGTCAATTTCATAGTGTCTAGGCATGAAAAACCTCCGATCAATATAGCTGTATGCATATACAGTATAAAGAATCAGTTTTATTCTTCAACACACTGTTTATTATGTTGTAACTACTCCCTACCTTCAGGTTCATGGTTCATTTTGTTAACGGTCTGTTGCTTCACAGCTTTGCTGATAGTCGCCCGGCTACAACCCAGCACTTTTTGAATCTGGCTCCAGGAGCTGCCGCTCGCAATCAGCCTGTTTATGGCGTCATAGCGAGACTGATTAACCTGGCGGCCTTTATACTTCCCTTCCCTTTTCGCCCTGGCGATCCCCTGCTGCTGCCGTTCCCGGCGCTGTTCATAGTCTCGCCTGGCGACGGCGGCCAGCATATCCAGCAACATATCGTTTATGGCCGAAAACATTCGGCTGTCAAAATCATTGTGACCCGATGCGAGCCAGGTTGTCGGAACGTTGACGGCCACAACCCGGATATCTTTCTGCCGGATCATTTTCTTCAGTGTGTTCCAGTCCTCCCCTACCAGGCGTGAAAGCCTGTCCACATCCTCTACCAGCAAGATATCGTTTTGCTGACAATCTTTCAGGAGCCGGAACAACTCAGGGCGTTCAAGCTTAGAACCTGATTCATTTTCAATGTAGTAGTTACAGATGCTCAGGCCGCGCTCGATGGCGAAGGTATTTATCGTGTCCAGGGCGCGTGTTGCATCCTGTTCAGTCGTGGATGCGCGTAAGTAAGCTCTGACAAAGCCTTTCGGTACTGTTTGAGTCATTATAGGGAACCAGTTCATTTTGAGTTAACCAGACACACCCATACAGTACCCATTTCAGTTGGTTCAGGGAAGGCACACTCAAAAAGAACCAGCAAACAGACCCCAGCCCTATAGTGACAACGTCACACTAAAAATTTACAACATAAAGATGATGTAAAGACACACCAAGATTTACACCATAAAGCGCACATAAAGACACAGCAACATTTACCATGTAAAGACACCATAAAGATAAATATATCTTTATTTGTGCTTTACATGGTAAAGCCATTGCATTATAAAGACACTGTAAAGACAAAAGTATCTTTACGAAAAACACACCATGTAAAGACATTCATATCTTTACATGAGCTTTACAACATAAAGAGAGGGATTCTGAAATGGGTAAAATCTTGCTTGTCGTATCAGATAAAGGTGGGGTAGGCAAAAGCACCTACGTGGCTAACACAGGCTCAATGCTGGTCAACAAAGGTAAGTCGGTAATTATCCTGAAGACAGATAAAAACCACGATCTGTTGAGCTGGAACGAAAAGCGGACAGATAACGGCTTACTCACTATCCCGGTTCACGCAGCTTACGGAAACGTCAGCAACGAAATTAAGCGCCTTAGTAAGCTGTGTGAAGTTCTCATTGTCGATTGCCCCGGCCACGACAGCCAGGAGTTCCGTAGCGCCCTGACAGTATCAGATATCGTGGTGACACTGGTTAAGCCGTCCTCTGATTTCGAAAGCGAAACACTGACCAGTGTTACAGAGAAAATCCGCACCGCTCAGAAAGCTAACGCAGCTCTGGAACCGTGGGTGCTGTTCACCAGAATCAACTCAGCGAAACCCCGCCACAGAAAAGCGGCCATTGATCTGGATAAATTACTGCGTTCGGACAACATCTGGATTCAACCTCTGAAAACCCGGATATCCGAGCTGGATGTGTATGAAAGCGCCTGTAATGAAGGGGCAGGGGTACATGACGTTAGCCGGGCATCGAGCCTTTCAACAGCGAAAGCACAGATTGAACTTGTGGCACAGGAAATTGGCATTTTATAGAAATATCAACAATATTCATCGAAATCTTTACATTGTAAATACACCATAAAGATACTATGATATTTACAATTAATGCATACCGTACAAGGGGAAATTTTCATGGCTTTAAAACTAAACCGCCCGAACATCGATGAATCTCAGCAACCAGCAACAAACGCAGAAACCGCGCGTTTTATCTCCGGCGCTACCAGAGCGCCTGTAGCGGGTAAACCAAAGTTGATGAACTTCAGACTGCCAGCGTACTTTGAGGAGATCCTGGAAGCGGAGGCGCAGAGAACAGGCCAGAGCAAGACAACCGTTCTAAAGGCAGCGCTGGCCGCATTCGATAACCTGGACGAGAACCTGAAAAACCACTGGCTGCTTGAATCTGCAAAATTAGGGTAGCGTTATGGCTAAGAAAAAGAGATATGTTGTGATGGTTAGAGATAAACCAAATACAGCGGCAATCAGCGATTATTAGCCTGGTTAGTATGGTTCGCTAACAGGCATAATAAGGCCGTTGCCTATGACTGCGGAGAATGGATTGTCGAACCATCACATTGGTTAAGAATTGGAAATCCAAAATAGAAAGAAACCTAAGGAAAGAAAAATGTTCATATTCAGATATATTAAAACTCTTATTAATATCTACTTGTTATACATCCAACCGATATTGGGGATGTTCCTTATAGGTATAGGCTTATGGGGGTTCTATGCACCTGATGAGGGAACTTGTACTAATCTCAATATTGAGTTATGCGCTGTATCAGCTATTGATGTTCTGAAGCCTGCTATTTTTGTATTTTTAGGCATTATTACCGTTGCCGGATGGTACTTTACCGAACTTCAGCCGAAGCTAAGGGGGGAGGGCAAGTATATGAAGGTAAAAACAGGTGTAAAACCGGAAGATTTCGTTAAGTAAAAACCGAGCCTAAAGACGTTAACCGTGGGGGATTTATGAATAAATCATGGCTTGAACAACAGGTGCAAAATGAAAAATTAAAAAAAGTACAGGAAGAGAAAAAAGATGGCACTATCCAAAAAGGATTGTACAGGGTTCGTATAAAAGACAAATACAGGTGGGATTTGTGGGAAAATGATTTCAGAGTTGTTATTGCTTATTCGAAAGATGATGCAGAGCTAAAATTTACAGAAATGACAGGTTTTAATGAGCATTACTATATAGAAAGCATTGAAAAAATAGTGCTTTCAGATATAGAAAAAATCTTACTGGAAAACTGAAAAGATAGTTATCCAGAGGTTTAGTTAAATAATGGCGTCAGTTTTTCAACCAGTAGCAGATCGCTTAAACCGTCTAAAGAAACAACTTCTATACCAGAATCAACAAGTGAATCAACTCCACATACTTCACCGAAGCCGATAACCATAATCGGCTTTCGGTCTATCAAATCAAAAATCACCAAAGGCAATATTACACTGTTAATCGCTTCAAACTCCTGAAAAAACATTTCAGAGCCGTATTCGCTGGCAGGAAAAAGAATCTCACTTAATCTCAAACCATAAAAAATATGGTAGTGTTCTTTAAGGTTATCCTTTAAAATATTAACAGCCTTAGAATATTTTTCGTTAATAAACTCTTTAACCTGATATTTCATAACTCTCTCCAACAAGAACCGACTGTAGGTCACCGGGCAAACGTTGCGGAATGGCGTCAGAGACGTCATTTTGCGGCGTTTGCCCTATCCTGCATCGCAGTGAAAAGAACTCGCCTCGTGCGCTATGATTAACCGATGATAAAAGGCTGAAAGAAGCACTGCAAGCCGACTGGATAACATTGTTGCTTCACGGCTGATCATCATTGGTTGCCTCAGTGCTAGTGTGCTTTGCATCAGGAACCAGAAGACGATACCACGGCATTTTTTTGTTAAGCAGCTCCATCAGGGGAGTGGCAAACAAACTCAATCCCCACAGCGTTACGATTACTGGAATCGTGAAATTTTGCGGCGTCCAGAACTGGCGCTCAAGGTGGAACCATGTAACAACACAGAGCATTCCACCAATCCAGAAAATAGCTTTACTGAAAGCCCCCAGGACTGCCAGAGAAATAACAGAGACTAAATGCAGTGCGCCAGCCGTAGCAAGACGTAGATAAAACCAGAACCATTTAGCGTGCCGGATAACCGGGTTACCGTTCGTTTCTCGCAATCGTTTTTTACGTTCCCGGATGATTTCTTTTTTCAGCTTACTTCGTTCGGCTCCCTGCGGAAACTCATATATTTTAGCCATGTTTTGCCTCACTTATTCTTTTTTGGTGGAACGACTTTGTCAAACTCCTCTAAAAATGCCATATCATCTTCCGAAAAGGATGAGGATTTTTCATTTATACTAAACTCAAATCTAAGCATGTGAGCCATTCTCCCTTTTTTCCCAACAACAGAGAAAGATAACTGATTTATTTCCGTTTTCTCAATTATCTCATTAATGCTTTTATTGATAACATCACGAACAAAAAATGAGTATTTAGGATACTTATATTTCTTCTCCCCTTCCTCAATAGTATAAAGTCCCATTTCCTCTTTTAAATCATCCACGGATATATCAAAAGATTTTTTTGAACTATTCTGACTGTAATATTTCCTAATGACTTGATAAAGGTTTGTTGAGTTTACACTGTTCAACAACACAACTGATTTCAATACCTGAGTGGTATATCTATTTTCAGAACCAATCAACTTAGAAAAATATCGCTTAGCTGTATTTGTGAATTTTATCCGTACAGTTGCAAGATGATCGTAATAGGCACAGAATTCTGTTAAGTTTAAATCCAAGCGATCAGGTATTTTATTCTTAGATGATAGTATCCCAAGTTCATCAGCCAAATTTTTTAAATCATCTCTGTTTAAAACTAACGTAGTTGAAGAAAGAACTTTAGCTCCCTCTTTCAGAGCTGCATAAGAGGCATATTTATCTAAAGAAGTAGCTTTTGAAAAAAAGTCAGCATCAACCTCCAAAATATCATCATCTAACATTTCCTTTGTATCAATCTGGCAAAGAGCCAGAAAAAGCACTCTTTTTGCTGAAAGGGAAAGGGATGCAAGAGTTACCCCAACTTCATTTCTATGTCTAACTTTCGTTAATCCCGTTACTGTCTTCACGATAAGCCTCATATAACCTTTCCTATGTAGGCAAATCATAACCCCACAAAGGTTGTAATTCAAGACAACAATACAACCTTTAATTAAAAAACCTCTCACCTTTAGATATGAAGATCTGAGGATCTTCATATCTAAAGATAGCAACAACCGCATGTTTCACTTGATGTTCAGTCAAACTGTGGAAACCGTTAAAAATCTTCTCACCTTACGTGAAAAATCCTCTCATCTTTAGTGAAAAATCTAACTACCTTAACTTAAAAATCTTCTCACCTTACGTGAAAAATCCTCTCACCTTACGTGAAAAATCCTCTCACCTTTAGCAATTTTTTTCCATAATTTTCAGGTAATTGAAGCGAGCTAAGTTTTTAAGTTTTTAAGATCAAGAAGAAAATATAAGGCTTTTAATGCACAGCGTCTGTGGATAACTCAGCATAAATCCAGAGGATAGATCCGTCTGGCCTCCCTGAGCACTGCACCACCAAAAATTGAGCAAATATTAACCTTAGCGCGTAAGTGCTCTATTGAAACCCCGTGGAAATTCCGCTTCCTCGCTCACTCGCGGGCTTCGCCCTGTCGTTCGGCTGCGGCGAGCGGTGTAATCTCTCTAAAAGATCCAGACGGGATCCTTTTCCGATCCAATTCTTAAATGCTCTCAAAAGCCCTCAGAGGCGTTTTAACCGCTTTAACCCGGTCATGGTTCAACGGAGCGGGTAAAATGCGCTTAGAACGTCATACAGCTCGTTTTTAACCTGATCCCTAATCAGGGGGTATAACAGAGGCGGCCAAAAAATCCGGCCTTGCTCGTCAGAGTATCTACCGCGCATTATCCCCGAACGGAAACCCGACCATCACAACACTTGCACAGCTTGCAGCAGTAGCCGGGTTACAGTTCACTCTCAGTAAGCCCAACCACTAACCTTTCAGACAAGCCCCTCATACCGGGGGGATTATTTCTTATGCCAGCAAAATTTCACGACCGGCGAGGATGGCCAAGTGTTTTTTGCTGGCAATTTTCGTGCAGCAGCTGGCGCCCGGATTCATTTTTTGCTGTCAGGCATCAATCGGTTTCAGCAACCCGCCCCGTAATTCGCTGCTAACGCATCTCATAACGCGCAGATACAGCGCCCCGCGCCAGTGTTTCACACTGACCCGGCGTACCGTTCGCAAGCTCACGCGCTAACTGCGACAGGCTAAACATCGTCTGATAGTCAGAAATTGGCCTGGCAGGGGTGAGGGGGGTTATCGCTCTCATTCGGGCTTGTTGGTTCGCCAGTCCTGGCGAACGTCTCCGGCGCGATGTTACGACAGCGCATTATGTAACTACAGTTCGCGCCTCTTTCGGAAATCCCTTCATGCGCGGTAAAGCAATATACATCTTTATGTAATCTTTACAATGTAAAGCATTAAAAATGATTCCATAACCATCATTTGATGGTATAATGAATTTGTTGGTTGGGAATGGTTCCCTGCCAGATTCCAGAAGCCCACACGGGCGGGAGCGAAAAATGAATATTCAGGAAGCATTAAACGTTTTTGGTTTATCCGGTGATCTGACTGAAAAGGACATCAAGGCGGCATACAAAAAAGCGGCTTTAAAATATCATCCAGACCGCAATCCATTGGGTGCCGAGCTGATGAAAGCAGTAAATGCTGCGTTTGATTTTCTCATGGCTAACATTGATAAAATCAATCAGTTTCAAAGCACTGATGAAAACGCACGTTACAACTACGGTGAAGATCTGGAAAAAGTTCTGAATACGCTTTCCGGCCTTACAGGGATTGTCTATGAAGTTATTGGTAATTGGGTCTGGATTAGCGGAGAAACTAAAGAACACAAAGACATTTTAAAGGAAATGGGCTGTAAGTGGGCATCTAAGAAAAAACAATGGTTTTACCGTCCTGAAGAACACAAAAGCCGCTGGAACCGTAAAGAACACAGCATTGAAGAAATTCGTGAAATGTATGGTACAGCGGGTAAACGTAAGGCGTCAGGCTGGACACGTGTAGAAGCAAGCGCATAACCGGAATGGGGGCGAAAGCCCCCTAGAACATGGCAAAGATTGATTCGGAGACACGTTGATGAAAAACAAGACCATAACGGAAGCGGAGCTGATAAACATTTTTGAAAGTTACGGAGCCTACATTTGCCCGGATGAGATCGAAGTTACAGCCAAAGAATGCAATGAAAATGGTTCAGTCTTGCACCGTGGCTTAAACGCAGAAGGATGGGCGCATCTTTTTGCGAAGGAAGAAGCATATCAGCAGGAATGCGAAGCCCAGGAAGCTGCAAGTGATGATGGACACTTTGATGAATAGTCTTAAAACTGCCGTAATTCGATTTACGGCTTTTTTATTGAGTTCAAAAGGCTGAATCGATGAAAGAACAGAAAAATTTCTTTGAACGGTATAAACCGGTGTTTGAAATCGTTTGTCGAATCCTGGGGAACGGCTGGCGTGTAAATCTGCTCGATGATTGCCAGTACAGGATTAAGCTAACCTCACCTGATTTTAAAAATTACTCTATACATATTCGAATGGAGAAAGGAAGGTTAGTTATCATTGGAAGCGTAGATAGTCGCAGCTGGAGAAGTCCTTACCATACTTGCACAGTATCGCCAGAGCGTAACCCTGTAGAAATCGCCGCCGATATTGAAAAGAAAATCCTGTCGGATGCTTTAGATAATGTAGATATGGCGCGAGAGTATGAACAACAGTTACAGCAAAAACGCGAGAAAAAACTGATCCTGAAAGGAATGCTATCTCGTTTAGTGCATCTTGAAAGCTGGCATGGGACATTGACCGGGTTTAAAGTTGAGAATGGGTTAGATGGTAACGTATCAGAACGGGGCGACGGATATGAAATGGTAATTCGTGGCCTGAGTGTAGATCAGCTCATAAAGGTAGCGGGGTTTATTAAACAGCTATGAGGCAAAAAATGAATGAAGTCCTGAGCGACAGGAAAAACAAAGGTAATGTAACATACAGGATTGTTGTGTCTGAAGATGCAACACGTTTGTTTATTGAACTTGAAAAACTGATGAAGGTACGCTCTAAAGAAGCGGATAAAAAAACAACTAAAAAGATTGTTTTCCAAAAATCATTTTATTACGAAGAATTCTCGAACGTTAAAGATGAAATTGATGATCCAATTTTATTGAAATTCTATACAGATACTATTGTGAAGGTACAAAATCATGAGTTTTAAGCCAACACCTGAAGAGGTGAAACAAGCACGTATTAAAGCTGGCTTTACGCAGCAGGAAGCCGCTGAACGGTTTGGTTTTACGTTATCAGCCTGGCAAGCCAAAGAAACATCCGGTAAAACGTCTCGTGGTTTAGCCGCTGGTACGTATGAATTACTTTTGCTCCTGGCTGATGAACATCCAGATTACCAGCTCGTTAAGAGAGAAAAAAATCAGGATAAAGTGACTAAATAAATTGCATTACCATCATATGATGGTATAATTTATTTGTAGGTCGGGAATAGTTCCTTACCATGATCCAGTAGCCCAAACGGGCGGGAGACTAAAATGAACACGTATGTTATCACTTTCCAGGCTTTAAACACTAAGAAAGAAAAAATCACCTGCTCTGCTTTTGTCCATTCAGAAACTCTCTTCCTTGCCGTTCATTCTTTCGAAGATAAAAATCGCGGTCGTGGTTATGTTATCACGTCTGTTAGTGAATTGTTGTCCGAGGAACTGACGGCGAAAAATTCCCTCAAGAAAAATATTAACTTTTGGTTTAATGAGTGTGGTTTAAGTAAATCTGAGGTTATAAACGAAGTAATTAACTGGAAGAATTTCGCATATACCCTTAAAGAACTGGAGGAAGCCAAAAATGAAGCGATAAGAGAACTGCGGAGTTAATCAATTAGGGGTGGTATCAGGTTGTGGAGGCAACCTGATACCGTGACACTCAATTCCCTCGCGAGGAATATAAAATGTCGGAACGCATGTTATCAGCAATACAGACTGTTGAAAAGGGTGGGCGTCCGGTTTTTCCCTTGATGCCATTCTCTGCTTTTCCTGAGTACATGGCATTACTCAGAAAAGCCCTGGAAAAGAAAGAAACAAAAGCACTGATAGAAAAACAGGAGGTGCTATGAAAAAACAGGAGTTTTTAGATTTTATCAGTGCAGAACAGAGGCGGGGAGCTGTCCGGTTTTCGCTGGGATTTAACAGCAAAGGGGAAATTGTATTGCACTGGACTAACGAGGCCGGGTTAAGAGTCTGGAGTATACTAAGCGGTAACAGGGGAAAAAGTCCCAGCCGGGCAAACCGGGAAAGAATGAGTAACCTCCGCCGCTGGCTCCATGATGCCCGGCAGGGCATGGAAGGCGACACACCAGAGGCAGAATAAAATTCCCGTTCCTGAATCGCCGAAGCCCTCCCGTTTACGGGAGGTGCTTTTTTTGTATATTCCGTAAAACAGCGCTCGCGCCCCCTGCCAGGCCATTCGCGTAGCGAATTTATTTCCGCCCAAGTTAGCCGCGAATCCGTTGTCTCCGGTCGCAGACGCACCAGATCACAGCCACGATAGCCTTTCATTTTTTGCATTTCGATGGACGCTGAAGCACAATTTATGTGTGGAGGTAGTTCACTGCGATGCAGGATAGGGCAAACGCCGCAAAATGACGTCTCTGACGCCATTCCGCAACGTTTGCCCGGTGACCTACAGTCGGTTCTTGTTGGAGAGTTTTATGAAAAAAGTTCAATTCAGGATTGAAGAAAGCCAACATGATGATCTACTTGATTGTCTTAAAACACTTTATCCAGATGAACCGGGTTTAACCGTGGCAAAAGGAATGAAGCTGCTTGCCAATGCTTTACTGAAAAGCAAGGTTAAAAATGAAGATGTTAATGTGTCAAAAGACAATGATGATTTTATCAAAACCACAATGTATTTGACAGGGAAACAAAGAACTTTAATAGAGAAAGCGGCTCATCGTCATGGCTGGAATTTATCCAGAGAATGTCGTTATCGAATCCAGACGACACTTGAAAATGAACTTGATTTTTTCGATCAGGAACTTCTGGTGATGAATCGTTGCCGTAATGCAATAGATAAAATAGGGCGAAACTTTCATTATATTATCGTTAATGATAATGCCAGAGTACTTGATAAAGATGGGTTCTATCAGGACGCTGAGCGGTTGAGTTCAGAGATAATGAGTCTCAAAAGTGAGTTTGAAAACTACATTATGTTATGCAAAGGGCGAACTGTTTCTAACAAGGTTGAGGTGTAATCATGGGCGTTTATGTTGACAAGGAATTCAGGGTTAAGCGTAAGTCCTCTGAAGCTGGCCGCAAGTCTGCTTTCGCCCATAAAGTTAAAAATGGTGGTAAAAACTATCAACGCAACGTTCAGGAACGTATCAACCGCAAGGGTGCCAGTAAGGAGGTTGTTGTCAAAATCTCAGGAGGTGCGATTACCCGGCAGGGAGTTCGAAACAGTATTGACTATATGAGCCGGGAGTCAGAGCTGCCAGTGATGAGTGAAAGCGGTCAGGTATGGAAAGGTGATGAGATTCAGGAGGCTAAAGAGCACATGATAGATCGTGCTAATGACCCTCAAAATGTTTTCGATGATAAAGGTAAGGAAAATAAAAAAGTAACCCAAAATATTGTGTTTTCACCGCCTGTATCAGCAAAGGTAAAACCTGAAGATCTGCTTGAGTCTGTCAGGAAAACGATGAACAAGAAGTACCCAAATCATCGTTTTGTGCTTGGCTATCATAACGACAAAAAAGAACATCCACACGTGCATGTCGTTTTTCGTATTCGTGATAATGACGGTAAACGAGCTGATATCAGGAAAAAAGATTTACGGGAAATTCGTACAGGTTTTTGTGAAGAGCTGAAGATGAAGGGCTATGACGTTAAAGCCACTCATAAGCAGCAGCATGGACTTAACCAGTCTATTAAAGATGCGCACAAAACAGCGCCAAAACGACAGAAGGGCGTTTATGAGGTTGTTGATGTTGGCTACGACCATTATCAGAACGATAAAACCAAACCAAAGCAGCATTTCATAAAGCTTAAGACACTGAACAAGGGCGTGGAGAAAACATATTGGGGGGCTGATTTTGGTGAGTTAACCACTCGCGAGAACGTTAAGAAAGGTGATCTTGTTAAGCTGAAGAAGTTAGGACAAAAGGAGGTGAAAATCCCTGCACTTGATAAGAACGGTGTACAGCATGGCTGGAAGACTGCACACAGGAATGAGTGGCAGCTAGAGAACCTGGGGGTTAAGGGCATAGACAGAATCTCTTCATCCAGTAAAGAGCTGGTGCTGAACAGCGCGGAGATGATTAAGAAACAGCAACTCCAGATGAGAAATTTCTCGCAAATAAAACAGTCGATGATTCAAAGCGAACAGAAAGTGAAAATCGGAATTCGTTTAGGATAATTCATACTCTCCGGTAACTTATTGATTAAGATCGATTTATTTATCTTGTTAGCAGAGTTTTTGTAAAAAGTAACTAGCGGTAAAAAATTTAGTTAACTTGACTATAAAATAAGCGCATGGTGATCAATCGATCTGCTTTTTTGTTATCAAATAGCATATGTATCTAGATATAAATAAAATACAAGCACAAACAAAATGAAATGTGTCGTAAATGCGATCTAAAGATCTGCTTGTGTGGTTGAACGCAGCACATGTAGCTGATAAAGTTTTTATGAGATGTAAATTTGTCCTTTTGTTTTTTTT
>NZ_JBICNA010000013.1:0-75561 GCF_043109535.1 Serratia sp. LACPHL-BACT-2024-00286 | reverse complement strand
ACGAAGAGCTCTGATTTAGCACTGCACTGATTTTGGGCCAAGGTCAGAAAGACGAAGAGCTCTGATTTAGCACTGCACTGATTTTGGGCCAAGGTCAAAACAACGGATATCTCAAAAAGTTCATGGAACTAAAGCCGGGATGCTTACACTAGTGTCTAAACTATATTAGGTAATATCCTCATGGATGACCCCCGTCAGAATTAGCTAAGAGAAGCCTGCCGATTGTCAGGATTGGCAACCAACATAAAGTCGGTCATTTCGAATATGACTGGATCAAGTTCGGCGCTAGGGAAAGCTGCCCGCTGCCGCCACATCGCTGAAAAAGCATCCCCTCTATTGCGGATTTGGGTTATTAAAAATAGAGTTAGATAATATTAGGAAGACCAGAAGATAAATCGACATGCAATAACTCTCACCACTATCCATGGCAAATTTTGTAACTCCGTAGATCTTCTCCATGCGCCTGCAACCAATAAAATTTATGCAATTACAAGGTGTGCGATCTGCTAAAGATTGTCATCAATACTTGACACTTTTGGGACTTAAAAAACAAAAAAGCCTCTGTATTAACAGAGGCTTAATAGATAACTCATTACAAAAAAGTCTTAGGTGAATCCTAGAACGGGATATCGTCGTCGAAATCCATTGGCGGTTCGTTGCTGCTGGCCGCCGGAGCGCTGTTCTGCGCCGGGCGCGACTGCTGCTGGCCGCCGCTGAACTGGTTGCCGCCCTGTGGCTGCTGAGGCTGGCCCCAACCGCCCTGGCCGCCGGCAGATTGACCGGCCGGTGCGCCGCCGCCCTGACGGCCGCCCAGCATCTGCATGGTGCCGCCGACGTTAACCACGATCTCGGTGGTGTAGCGATCCTGGCCGCTCTGATCCTGCCATTTACGGGTCTGCAGGGAGCCTTCGATGTAGACCTGAGAGCCTTTACGCAGGTATTCGCCCGCCACTTCGGCCAGTTTGCCGAACAGCACGACGCGGTGCCACTCGGTCTTCTCTTTCTGTTCGCCGGTCGCCTTGTCACGCCAGCTTTCGGAGGTCGCCAGGGTAATGTTGGCCACTGCGCCGCCGTTCGGCATGTAACGGACTTCTGGATCCTGACCCAGATTCCCGACCAGAATTACTTTGTTTACGCCTCTGCTGGCCATGAGCACTTCTCCCGATGATTGATTTCTACACAGTATAAACGCGTCAGTTTACCACGCTGAGTGCGAAACCACACCCGTGTTGATAAGTGCGAATTGCATTCCAGAATTGTCTTTTCAATCGACCTTGTTGCATTCGCATACTGGATATTCATTCAGGTTTTTTTGTGTCATAATTATGCGTTTCGACCTGGCTGTGCCGGTTTTTTGCGAGATCCATCACAAAATCCCCCGCAAAAATCGCGACAGGCGCGGTGTATCATCAAGACGGGAAGTGTAAATGGACAATATCGAAGTTCGTGGTGCTCGAACCCATAATCTGAAAAACATCAACCTGATCATCCCGCGTGACAAACTGATCGTCGTCACCGGCCTGTCCGGTTCCGGCAAGTCATCGCTGGCTTTCGATACGCTGTATGCCGAAGGGCAACGCCGCTACGTCGAATCGCTCTCCGCCTATGCGCGCCAGTTCTTGTCGCTGATGGAAAAACCGGACGTCGATCATATCGAGGGCCTGTCGCCGGCGATCTCCATCGAGCAGAAATCCACCTCGCACAACCCGCGATCCACGGTCGGCACCATCACCGAAATCCACGACTACCTGCGCCTGCTGTTCGCCCGCGTCGGCGAGCCGCGCTGCCCGGATCACCATGTGCCGCTGGCGGCGCAAACCGTCAGCCAGATGGTCGATAACGTGCTGAGCCAGCCGGAAGGCAAGCGCCTGATGCTGCTGGCGCCGGTGGTGAAAGACCGCAAGGGCGAGCACACCAAAACGCTGGAAAACCTGGCCGCCCAGGGCTATATCCGCGCGCGCATCGACGGTGAAGTGTGCGATCTGTCCGATCCGCCGAAGCTGGAGCTGCAGAAGAAACACACCATCGAAGTGGTGGTCGACCGGTTCAAGGTGCGCGAGGACATGGCGCAGCGCCTGGCCGAATCGTTCGAAACCGCGCTGGAGCTGTCCGGCGGCACCGCGGTGGTGGCGGACATGGACGACGAGAAAGCGGATGAGCTGCTGTTCTCCGCCAACTTCGCCTGCCCGATCTGCGGCTACAGCATGCGCGAGCTGGAACCGCGCCTGTTTTCCTTCAACAACCCGGCCGGCGCCTGCCCAACCTGCGACGGCCTGGGCGTGCAGCAGTTCTTCGATCCGGATCGCGTGGTGCAAAACCCCGAGCTGTCGCTGGCCGGCGGCGCGATCCGCGGCTGGGATCGCCGCAACTTCTATTACTTCCAGATGCTGCGCTCGCTGGCGGAGCACTATGAGTTCGATGTCGAAGCGCCGTTCAACACCCTGAGCGCCGACGTGCAGAAGGCGGTGCTGAGCGGCTCCGGCAAAGAGTCGATCGAATTCAAATACATCAACGATCGCGGTGATACCACCGTGCGCCGTCATCCGTTCGAAGGCGTGCTGCACAACATGGAGCGCCGCTATAAAGAGACCGAATCCAGCGCGGTGCGCGAAGAATTGGCGAAGTTCATCAGCAACCGCCCTTGCGCCTCGTGCCACGGCACTCGCCTGCGCGAAGAAGCGCGCAACGTGTTCGTCGAAGACACCACGCTGCCGGAGATCTCCGATCTGAGCATCGGCCATGCGATGACCTTCTTCCAGAACATGAAGCTCAGCGGCCAACGCGCCAAGATCGCCGAAAAAGTGCTGAAAGAGATCGGCGATCGCCTGAAATTCCTGGTGAACGTCGGCCTGAACTACCTGTCGCTGTCCCGCTCGGCGGAGACGCTCTCCGGCGGCGAAGCGCAGCGCATCCGTCTGGCCAGCCAGATCGGCGCCGGCCTGGTGGGCGTGATGTACGTGCTGGATGAGCCGTCGATCGGCCTGCACCAGCGCGACAACGAGCGCCTGCTGGAAACGCTGATCCACCTGCGCAACCTCGGCAACACGGTGATCGTGGTGGAGCATGACGAAGACGCCATCCGCGCCGCCGATCACGTGATCGACATCGGCCCCGGCGCCGGCGTACACGGCGGCCAGGTGGTGGCGGAAGGCACCGTCGACGACATCATGGCGCAGCCGGACTCGCTGACCGGCCAGTTCCTCAGCGGCAAGTGCGAGATCGCCATTCCGGCGCAGCGCGTGCAGGCCGATCCGACCAAGGTGCTGAAGCTGAGCGGCGCGCGCGGCAACAACCTGAAGGACGTGACGCTGACGCTGCCGGTCGGTCTGTTTACCTGCATCACCGGCGTTTCCGGCTCCGGCAAATCGACGCTGATCAACGATACGCTGTTCCCGATCGCTCAGCGCCAGCTCAACGGCGCCACCATCGCCGAACCGGCGCCGTTCCGCGAAGTGACCGGCCTGGAACATTTCGACAAGGTAATCGACATCGATCAGAGCCCGATCGGCCGTACGCCGCGCTCCAACCCGGCCACCTACACCGGCATTTTTACCCCGGTGCGCGAGCTGTTCGCCGGCGTGCCGGAATCACGCAGCCGCGGTTATACGCCGGGCCGTTTCAGCTTCAACGTCAAGGGCGGGCGCTGTGAAGCCTGCCAGGGCGACGGGGTGATCAAGGTCGAGATGCACTTCCTGCCGGACATCTACGTGCCGTGCGATCAGTGCAAGGGCAAGCGCTATAACCGCGAAACGCTGGAAGTGAAGTACAAGGGCAAGAGCATCCACGAAGTGCTGGAGATGACCATCGAAGAGGCGCGCGAGTTCTTCGACGCGGTGCCGGCGCTGGCGCGCAAGCTGCAGACCCTGATGGATGTCGGGCTGTCGTACATCCGCCTCGGCCAGTCGGCCACCACGCTCTCCGGCGGTGAGGCGCAGCGCGTCAAGCTGGCGCGCGAGCTGTCGAAGCGCGGCACCGGCCAGACGCTGTATATCCTCGACGAACCGACCACCGGCCTGCACTTCGCCGATATCCAGCAGCTGTTGGCGGTGCTGCATCAGCTGCGCGATCAGGGCAACACCATCGTGGTCATCGAGCATAACCTGGACGTGATCAAGACCGCCGACTGGATCGTCGATCTGGGGCCGGAAGGCGGCAGCGGCGGCGGCGAGATCCTGGTGGCCGGCACGCCGGAAACCGTGGCCGAGTGTGAAAAATCGCACACCGCACGCTTCCTGAAACCGCTGTTGAAGCCGTAGTGCCGCCGGCGTGCGGGCCGTCGCTCAGGCAGCCCGCACGCCGACCCGTTTCGCTGCAATCAAACAGAAACAGGCAAGATTTCGACATTTTCAGGCATTTCCCTCCGCGCTCACCGCTTTTATCATCAATGTTCCCTCGGCGGCCGCCCTGTCTGACTCAGGCCGCGTCTCACCGGCACTCCGCTGCCGGCCAAGCGTTGTCCCCCATACATTGATAACTGGAGCGACCATGAACATTACCCATGCCTATGCCGCGCATGACGCGAAGTCTGCGCTGGTGCCTTTCGATTACCAGCCGCGCGCCCTGCGCGACCACGATGTGCAAATTCAGGTGTTGTTCTGCGGCGTCTGCCACTCGGATCTGCACCAGGCGCGCAATGAATGGAGCAATACCATTTACCCGGTGGTGCCGGGCCACGAAATCGTCGGCCGCGTTAGCGCCGTCGGCGACCACGTCTCGCGTTACCGGGTCGGCGATCTGGTCGGCGTCGGGTGCATGGTGGATTCCTGCCGCAGCTGCCCGAGCTGCGATGAGGGGCTGGAGCAGTATTGCGAGAACGGCTTCACCGGCACCTATAACGGTCAGGATCGCCAGACCGGCGCCGTGACCTACGGCGGCTACTCCACCGATCTGGTGGTGGATCAGGACTTCGTGCTGCGAGTGCCGGAAAATCTCGATCCGGCCGGGGTCGCGCCGCTGCTGTGCGCCGGCATCACCACCTATTCGCCGCTGCGCCAGTGGGGCGCGGGGCCAGACAAAAAAGTCGGCATCGTCGGGCTCGGCGGGCTGGGGCACATGGGCGTCAAACTGGCGCGGGCGATGGGCGCGCACGTGGTGCTGTTCACCACCTCGCCGTCGAAAATCGAAGACGCCAAGCGTCTTGGCGCTCATGAAGTGGTGATTTCGCGCAACCCGGAGGAGATGGCGCAGCACGTCAACAGCTTCGACTTCATCCTCAACACGGTAGCGGCCCAGCACGATCTGAATCCGTTCCTCAACCTGCTGCGCCGCGACGGCACCCTGACGCTGGTCGGCGCGCCGGAACACGATCACCCGTCGCCGCAGGTGTTCAATCTGATCATGAAGCGCCGCCGCATCGCCGGTTCGCTGATCGGCGGCATTGCGGAAACGCAAGAGATGCTGGACTTCTGCGGCCAACACGGCATCACGTCGGATATCGAGCTGATCCCGATGCAGCAGATTAATGAAGCCTATGAGCGCATGCTGAAAAGCGACGTGAAGTACCGCTTCGTGGTGGATATCGACTCGCTGCAGGTCTGATGACGGCGGGCGCCCAACGGCGCCCGTTTCTTATAGCTGCTTGATGATCCTGGCCGGGTTGCCGCCCACCACGCAATTGGCCGGCACGTCTTTGGTTACCACCGCGCCGGAGGCAACGACCGCATTGTCGCCGATGGTCACCCCCGGATTGATCACCGCGCGCCCGCCGATCCACACGTTATCGCCAATCCTGACCGGCTTGCCGAACTCCGCCCCGCCGACGCGGGTCTCGGCGTCCAGCGGATGGGTCGCGGTGTAGATATGCACGCCCGGCGCCAGCAGGCAGTTGTCGCCGATATGCACCTCGCACACGTCGAGGATCACGCAGTCGAAGTTGGCGTAGAAGTTCTTGCCCAGATAGATGTTATAGCCGTAGTCGCAGCGGAAGGTCGGCTCGATGGTGCCGCCCTGATAGCCGCCCAGCAGCTCGCCCAGCCACTGTTTGCGCAGCTCGCCCTCTTCCGGCGAGGAGTGGTTATAGCGATGCGTCAGCTGGCGCGCGCGCCGACGTTCGCTGCGCAGCAGGTCATCGCCGGCGTCGTACAGTTCCCCGGCGATCATCTTGCGCTTTTCTTCGCTGATGGCCATGTCGGCCTCCTTATTTTACCCGCGTTTCTTGAATGCCCAAGCGTAGCCGCTTTAGCCCGGCAACAGAAAGGGAACGTTCCCAACTTAAAACCGCGATCACGCTTTAACATGAAAAAGCAGGAGAAAACGGGCGGCGCCGCCGCCCGACAATCAGGCGCGCAGTTCCTGGCGCACGTGTTCGGGCAGGCCTTCCACCACCAGCTGATAGGAACTGTCGATCAGCGTGTAAAACTGCGAGTTCGGCAGGTTGCCGTCAAGAAACACCGTGTTCCAGTGCGCCTTGTTCAGGCCGTCGCAGGCGACGATCTCCGGATGGTGTTCACGCAGGCTTTCCGCCAGCTCCGGGCTGGACTTGACCGCCAGTGCCGGCCGCCCTTCGACCTCGCACACCATGGCGAACATCACGTCGCCCACCTTGATCTGGCTGGCCTGCCACTGGTTCTGGTCGCTTTGTTCCGCGCCCGGCTTCGCCATGCAGTACTCCAGCAATGCACTGTTATTCATTGGGTTATTCCCCCTGTAACGTGGCCACAATACGGCGTGCTCCGCCGTGGATGCGGTGCTCCCCCAGCCAGATGCCCTGCCATGTGCCCAACATCAGCCGCCCGTGCCTGACGGGCAGCGTCAGAGAAGCGCCCAGCAGCGAGGATTTGATGTGCGCCGGCATGTCGTCCGGCCCTTCGTAGTCATGCTGATAGGGTGCGTTTTCCGGCACCTGACGCAGGAAATGCTGCTCCATATCGGCTCGCACCGTGGGATCGCAGTTCTCGTTGAGCGTCAGCGAGGCCGAGGTATGCTGCAGCAACAAATGCAGCAGGCCGGTTTGCAGGCGGTGTAAGTGGGTTAACTGGTTGGTGATCTCGTCGGTAACCAGATGAAAGCCACGCGCTTTTGCGCTGAGGATTAGCGTTTGCTGATGCCACATGAGTGAGCGCCCCTCAATCAGTATATTCTCTCTCCGGTTTGCGGCAACTTCGGCGGCGCGCCGGCAATAAAAAAGGAGCGATATCGCTATCGCTCCCGATGAACGTCCGTTCAGACTAACAGGCGTTACTGCACCG
Organism: Serratia sp. LACPHL-BACT-2024-00286; assembly: GCF_043109535.1. NCBI lineage: Bacteria > Pseudomonadati > Pseudomonadota > Gammaproteobacteria > Enterobacterales > Yersiniaceae > Serratia > Serratia sp. LACPHL-BACT-2024-00286. The sequence goes on along the minus strand of NZ_JBICNA010000013.1, from coordinate 68,374 downwards.
CGGCAAACGCCTCGGCCACCTGACGCACGTTGTTGTGGTTCAGGCCGGCCACGCACATGCGGCCGCTGTGGATCAGGTAGACACCGAACTCTTCACGCAGGCGATCGACCTGCGCCGCGCTGAAGCCGGTGTAGCTGAACATGCCGCGCTGCGCCAGCAGGTAATCAAAGTTGCGCTGCGGCAGCGCGCTCTTCAGGGTGTCCACCAGCGCGTGGCGCATCTCGAGAATGCGGGTGCGCATGCTCTCCACTTCGTCCAGCCACTGGGTTTTCAGCTGGGCGTCGTTCAGCACCTTGGCCACCAGCTGCGCGCCGAAGTTCGGCGGGCTCGAGTAGTTGCGGCGCACGGTGGCCTTCAGCTGGCCCAGCACGCGCCCGGCCGCCTCTTCGCTTTCGCACACCACCGACAGGCCGCCGACGCGCTCGCCGTACAGCGAGAAGATCTTCGAGAACGAGTTGCTCACCAGGCACGGCAGGCCGGCCGCCGCGATGGCGCGAATGGCGTAGGCATCCTGCTCCATGCCGCCGCCGAAGCCCTGATAGGCAATGTCGAGGAACGGAATGATTTCACGCTCGGCGATCACCTTGACCACCTCATCCCACTGGGCAGGGGTCAGGTCGGAACCGGTCGGGTTGTGGCAGCACGGGTGCAGCAGCGCGATGCTGTGCTTCGGCAGCTGTTTCAGCGCAGCGAGCATGGCGTCGAACTTCACGCCCAGGCTTTCGCTGTCGAAATACGGGTAGGTATTCACCTTGAAACCGGCGCCGCTGAAGATGGCGACGTGGTTTTCCCAAGTCGGATCGCTGACCCACACCTGCGAATCCGGGAAGTAGCTTTTCAGGAAGTCGGCGCCCACTTTCAGCGCGCCGGAACCGCCGACGGTCTGAATGGTGGCGATGCGCCCCTGCTGCAGCATCGGGTGCTGCGCGCCGAACAGCAGCTGCTGGATGGCGGAACGGTAGGGTTGCAGCCCTTCCATCGGCAGGTATACCGAGGCGCCGTGCTCGACGCTGTTCAACTGCGCTTGCGCCGCGGCGACCGCCCGCATCTGCGGGATGATGCCCTGCGCATCGTAGTACAGGCCGATACTCAGGTTCACCTTGTGCGCGCGCGGGTCTTGTTTGAATTTTTCCATCAGCGACAGAATGGGATCGCCAGCATAGGCGTCAACGTTCTGGAACACGGGGGTTTTCTCCTGGTTTATTGTGGTTTGGGCACAGCGTTACGTTCCTAATATAGACGGAAAACCGCATTCGGTTTTAGCTTTATCTCGCCACCGGCAACAAACCGTTTTCCTTGATGCGATTGAGCACCACCGCCGTTTTGATATGTGCCACGCTTTTGTGCGGCGACAGCGTCTGGCTGATGAACTCGCTCAGCGCCGGCAGGTCCGCCACCGCCACTTTCAGCAGGTAATCGGCGTCGCCGGTGGTCTTGTAAGCGTCAAGGATCGCGTCCACCTCCTCCAGCATCTGATGAAAGCTGTCGATCTGCTCCTGCGCGTGCGTGATCAGGCTAACTTCGATCAGCCCCACCAGCCCCAGGCCGACCGCCTCCGGCGCCAGCCGCGCGTGGTAGCCGCGGATCAGCTGCGCCTGCTCCAGGCTGATGCGCCGCCGCGAACATTGGGAGGCGGAGAGCCCGACCAGCTCGCTCAGTTCCTGATTGGTCAGACGGCCGTTGGCCTGTAACAGCGTCAGGATTTTCATATCAAAATCGTCAATGTTGTACATAGCCACCTGTAAACTGTGTTAATAAATGTTGACGTTACAGCCTACCAGTTTTTTTACCGTTGCCGACGTCACACCCTGGCGCTTAAATCGCGTACAGCAGCAACGCCCGGCGTTTTCGCCGGTAAGCGGCATAAAAAACGGCTAACTCATGCAGGTAAACGACAATTAACGGCGAAGTAACGCATAAAACCACGAATGTATAAAAAGGACGCCAGATGAAAAAGCTACTCCCTCTCGCGCTGCTGCTCGCCGCCGGCGGCGCCGGCGCGCAATCCCACCTGGACAAGGTGCTGCAGCAAAAGACCCTGGAAGTCTGCACCACCGGCGACTACAAGCCCTATACCTTCCTCAAGGAAGACGGCGGCTATGAAGGCATCGACATCGATATGGCGGAGTCGCTGGCCAAGAGCCTGGGCGCCAAAGTGAAGTGGGTGAAAACCAGCTGGAAAACCCTGACGCCGGACTTCGTCGGCGGCAAGTGCGATATCGCGATGGGCGGCATCTCCGTCACGCTGGAGCGACAAAAACAGGTGTTCTTCGCCGACAAGCTGGATACCGACGGCAAAATCCCGCTGGTGCGCTGCACCGACGTGAAGAAATACCGCACTCTCGAGCAGATCAACAAACCGTCGGTGCGCCTGCTGGAGCCGGCGGGCGGCACCAACGAAGCCTTCGTGCACGCCTATCTGCCGAAGGCCAAGCTGACGCTGACGCACGACAACATGAGCATTTTCCAGCAGTTGGTAGACCGCAAGGCGGACGTGATGATCACCGACGCCTCCGAGGCGCTGTACCAGCAGAAGCGCTATCCGAAGCTGTGTGCGGTGAATCCGAGCAAACCGATGCAGTACGGCGAGAAGGCTTACATGCTGCCGCGCGACGATCTGAGCTGGAAACTGTACGTGGATCAGTGGCTGCACCTGGCCAAGGCGACCGGCGAGTATCAGAAGATTATCGATAAGTGGTTGGCGGTAAAGAAGTAACCCGCTGAGAAACGGGGCCGACGCGCGTCGGCCCCTGCTGCGCATCAGTCGCCGATGTATTCCATCGCCACGCGCTGCGTGAGCTTGGTGATCAGTTCGTAAGCGCTGATGCCGGTGCAGGCGGCGATGCGCTCGACCGGCAGCGCCGGGCCCCATAGCACCGCTTCATCCCCCACCTTATCGGCGGCGTTCGGCCCGAGATCGACCGAAATCATGTCCATCGACACCCGGCCGACGATCGGCACTTCGCGGCCGTTGATCAGGATCGGCGTACCGGTCGGCGCGCTGCGGGGGTAGCCGTCGCCGTACCCCATCGCCACCACGCCGAGCCGGGTATCGCGCGGGCTTACCCAGGTGCCGCCGTAGCCAACCGCTTCGCCGGCCTTGTGCTCGCGTACCGCTATCAGGCTGGACTTCAGCGTCATCGCCGGCTGCAGCCCATGCTCGGCGCCGCTGCCGTTATCCAGCGGCGACACGCCGTACAGAATAATGCCGGGACGCACCCACTCGTTGTGGGCATCCGGCCACAGCAGCGTGCCGCCGGACGCGGCGACCGAGCGTTGGCCCGGTTTGCCGCGCGCGAACTGCTCGAAGCAGGCGATCTGTTTCAGGGTGGCGTCGGATTCCGGCTCATCGGCGCGGCTGAAGTGGCTCATGATATTGACCGGCTGCGCCACGTTGCGGCAGGCGCACAGGCGCTGATAAAACGCTTCCGCCTGTTCGGGGCGCACCCCCAGCCGATGCATGCCGGTATCGAGCTTCATCCACACCGGCACCGGGCGCGCCAGCTTGGCCTGCTCCAGCGCTTCGAGCTGTTCGATGCTGTGCACCGCGGTTTCGATGTTGTTCGCCACCAGCACCGGCAGATCTTCGGCACAGAAGAAACCTTCCAGCAGCAGGATCGGTTTGACGATGCCGCCGGAGCGCAGCATCAGCGCCTCGCCGATGCGCGCCACGCCGTAGCAGTCGGCGTCTTGCAGGGTGTGGGCTGTTTCCAGCAGGCCATGTCCATAAGCGTTTGCTTTCACAACGGCAATCAGGCGGCTTTGCGGCGCCTGGCGGCGCACCTGTTGCAGATTATGTCGCAGAGCGCGGCGGTCGATTACAGCGGTTGCCGCTTTCATTTCAGTTCCTTAGCTGATTATTCGTCATCGTATTGTGGCCCCGCGTAGTTGTCGAAACGCGACCACTGGCCGTTAAAGGTAAGGCGCACGGTGCCGATCGGGCCGTTACGCTGCTTACCGATAATAATTTCCGCGATCCCTTTCAGATCGCTGTTCTCGTGATACACCTCATCACGATAGATGAACATAATCAGGTCGGCATCCTGCTCGATAGAGCCGGATTCACGCAGGTCGGAGTTGACCGGGCGTTTGTCGGCGCGCTGCTCCAGGCTTCGGTTCAGCTGCGACAGCGCCACCACCGGCACCTGCAGCTCTTTCGCCAGCGCCTTCAGCGAGCGCGAAATCTCGGCGATCTCCAGCGTACGGTTGTCGGACAGGGCCGGCACGCGCATCAGCTGCAGGTAGTCGATCATGATCAGGCTAAGCCCGTCGTGCTCGCGGAAAATGCGCCGCGCGCGCGAGCGCACTTCGGTCGGCGTCAGGCCGGAGGAGTCGTCGATGTACATGTTGCGCTTCTCCAGCAGGATACCCATGGTGCTGGAAATGCGCGCCCAGTCCTCGTCGTCGAGCTGGCCGGTACGGATGCGCGTCTGATCCACGCGCGACAGCGACGCCAGCATACGCATCATGATCTGCTCACCGGGCATCTCCAGGCTGAAGATCAGCACCGGTTTTTCCTGGGTCATCGCGGCGTTTTCGCACAGGTTCATGGCGAAGGTGGTTTTCCCCATCGAAGGACGGGCGGCGACGATGATCAGATCGGACTTTTGCATGCCCGCGGTTTTCTTGTTGAGATCCTGATAGCCGGTATCGACCCCGGTCACGCCATCGTGCGGCTGCTGATACAGCTGCTCAATGCGCGACACGGTGTCTTCCAGGATGCGCTCGATGCCCTTCGGGCCTTCGTCTTTGCTGGCGCGGTTCTCGGCGATTTGGAAGACGCGGGATTCCGCCAGATCGAGCAGGTCTTCGCTGCTGCGCCCCTGCGGATCGTAGCCGGCGTCGGCGATCTCGTTAGCCACCGAGATCATCTCGCGCACCACCGCGCGCTCGCGCACGATGTCGGCGTAGGCGCCGATGTTGGCGGCGCTCGGGGTGTTTTTCGACAGCTCGGCCAGGTAGGCGAAGCCGCCGACCGAGTCCAGTTCGCCCTTTTGTTCGAGCGATTCGGACAGGGTGATGAGGTCGATAGGCTTGCTCATCTCCAGCAGACGCTGCATCTCGGTAAAGATCAGGCGGTGCGGGCGGCTGAAGAAATCGTTGGCGACCACGCGCTCCGCCACGTTGTCCCAGCGCTCGTTATCCAGCATCAAACCGCCCAACACCGACTGCTCGGCCTCCAGCGAGTGCGGCGGCATCTTCAGCCCTTCCATCTGACGATCTCTGGAACGCTCTCTGGTTTCGTCCGCGTTTGTTTTGTTGGTTGGTTTTTTTCCTGCCATGAAACGTAGTCTTTATCCGGTTGCGAATGAAGGATCCTGACGCGAGAGTATACGTGATTTTTGCGCCATAACCGATGCAAAAAAGGTATTGAACCCCGCACGGGCAAACTGGATCTCCGAGACTAAAAAGAATAGGGTGAAATCAGACACTCCAACGAGGTAACGATATGGCCAAGCGCATTCAATTCTCCGCCACCGGCGGGCCGGAAGTCTTGCAATACGTTGATTTTACACCGCTCGATCCGGCTGCCGGGGAAGTGCAGATCGAGAACAAGGCGATCGGCATCAACTACATCGACACCTATGTGCGCAGCGGGCTGTACGCGCCGGCCAGCCTGCCGAGCGGCCTCGGCACCGAGGCGGCCGGCGTGGTGGTCAAGGTCGGCGCCGGGGTCAGCGCGATCAAACCGGGCGACCGGGTGGTGTATGCGCAGTCGTCGCTCGGCGCCTACAGCGAAGTCCACAACGTGCCGGAAGAAAAAGTGGCGCTGCTGCCGCACAACCTCAGCTTTGAGCAGGGCGCCGCCTCTTTCCTCAAAGGGCTGACGGTGCACTATCTGTTGCGCCAGACCCACGAAGTGCAGCCGGGTGAAGTGTTCCTGTTCCATGCCGCCGCCGGCGGGGTTGGCCTTATCGCCTGCCAATGGGCCAAAGCGCTGGGTGCGCGCCTGATCGGCAGCGTCGGCTCCGACGAGAAGGCCGCCCTGGCGAAACAGGCCGGCGCCTGGGCCACCATCAACTACCACAAAGAGGATATCGCCCAGCGGGTGGCCGAGCTGACGCACGGCGAGAAGGTTGGCGTAGTGTACGATTCGGTGGGGCAAAGCACCTGGCAGGCCTCGCTCAACAGCCTGAAACGCCGCGGCCTGATGGTCAGCTTCGGCAATGCCTCCGGCCCGGTGACCGGCGTCGATCTGGCGCTGCTCAACCAGAAAGGATCGCTGTACGTCACCCGCCCTTCCCTCAACGGCTACGTCACCAACCGCGCTGAGCTGCAGTACGCCAGCAACGAGCTGTTCTCGCTGATCGGCAGCGGCGCCATTCGGGTGGAGGTGAGAGACGAGCAGAAATTTGCGCTGGCCGACGCCCAGCGGGCGCACCAGGTGCTGGAAAGCCGCAGCACCAGCGGCTCCAGCCTGCTGATCCCCTGATAGCGGCCAAAGAAAAGGGCTCCGCAAGGAGCCCTTTCTGTTACTGCGTTTTGTAGGGGTAGAGCAGAGTCCGCCAGAGACAGGGGGTTGCTTTAGCAACACGAATTTTGGTTGTCTCTCACGGTGATGAAATCGGTCGCATCACTGCATCGCCCCACATCCTAACAGCCCCGTTCGGCAAAAAACACGCTTTATGTGCCACATCGCCGGGGAAAACTGCCAAGCTGTGATCGTTGCCGCATTCGCGGTGCGAAAAATTGTGCAAGTTTCAGTGTGACTGTCTGATTATTCAGCAAAAAATCAGTAACGCCTGGCCTGCGGTTTCTGCATCGCGCGGTAAATCCATACCCCGACCACCGCCAAAATCAGCCACGGCAGCAGCTTGATGACCACCGCGAACAACCCGCCCACCAGCATGAACGCCGCCGCCGCCAACAGCGCAGCGAAGATCCCCAGCAGCGAGATGCCGGTCACCATCAGCATCACCACAAAGCCAATGAGAAAGAAGATTTCCAACATGATTGCTCCTTTGCAACTCAACGTATCTGCAGAATGGATTACAAGAAGCGTGCCAGAATGGCGGAAGGGCTAACCAATTGAAAAGATGGGACAGGCATCCGGCAACGCGCCGAATGCCTGGCGAAAAAGACTAACTGTTGGTCAAACTTTTTGTGGGTTATGCCATTTCCACACGCGGCTGACGCACCAGCGCCAGCGCCTGCTCCACCACCCGCGCATCGGCGCCCGGCTTGTGGGCGTTTTCGCTCAGGTGGCGACGCCACTGGCGCGCGCCCGGCACGCCCTGGAACAAACCGAGGATGTGGCGGGTGATGTGGCCGAGATAGGTGCCGTTAGACAGCTCGCGCTCGATATACGGATACAGCGCTTCGACGATCGCCACGCTGTCCGGCACTGCGGTCTGCGCGCCGAACAGTTCGCTGTCGATCCGCGCCAGGATGCCCGGATTCTGGTACGCCTCGCGCCCCATCATCACGCCGTCCAGATGCTGCAGGTGCTGCCGCGCCTCCTCCAGCGTTTTCACCCCGCCGTTGATGGCGATGGTCAGCGCCGGGAAATCCCGCTTCAGCTGATAAACGCGCGGGTAGTCGAGCGGCGGCACTTCGCGGTTCTCTTTCGGGCTGAGGCCGGAGAGCCAGGCCTTGCGCGCGTGAATGGTGAACATGTCGCACTCACCGCGCCCGGCGACGGTCTCGATAAAGTCGCACAGGAAGGCGTAGCTGTCCTGATCGTCGATGCCGATGCGGGTCTTCACCGTCACCGGGATCGACACCACGTCGCGCATCGCCTTGATGCAGTCGGCGACCAGCGTCGCCTGCCCCATCAAACAGGCGCCGAACATGCCGTTTTGCACGCGATCGGACGGGCAGCCGACGTTGAGGTTAATCTCGTCGTAACCGCGCTGCTCCGCCAGTTTAGCGCAGTGCGCCAGCGCGGCCGGATCGCTGCCGCCCAGCTGCAGCGCCACCGGATGCTCTTCTTCGCTGTAGGCCAGGTAGTCGCCTTTGCCGTGGATGATCGCGCCGGTGGTCACCATTTCGGTGTACAGCAGCGTTTCCTTGGTCAGCAGGCGGTGGAAGTAACGGCAATGACGATCGGTCCAGTCGAGCATCGGCGCGATGGAGAAACGATTGGCGGCGTAGGTTGGGGCGTGGTTGTCTTTCGTCATGCTGAGTTACTGGCTACCTGAGTCTATCTGGGTTCAACGAACGGCGCGCGGCCGCAAACGGCTATTATAACGACAATCGGCGCCGTTGGGAAAACCGTCTTATCTGCGCCCTATTCCAACGCGCGGATAACCCGGCACGGCTGCCCCAGCGCCAGCACGTTAGCCGGGATGTCGCCGGTCACGATGCTGCCCGCGCCGATAGTGGTGCCGTCGCCGATGGTTACTCCGGGCAAGATCACCACGTTACCGCCGATCCACACATTGCTGCCGATGGACACCGGCTGCGCCGAGGTGCGGAAAGGGAAAGCCGGGTCACCGGTAAAGCGTTCACCGGCCTTCAGCGGATGACTCGGCGTGTAGATTTGCACGTTGGGGCCGATCAGCGTGTTGTCGCCGATGGTGATGGTATTGCAGTCGAGGAACACCGCATTGACGTTGATAAAACAGTTCTTGCCGATGCGAACATGTTGCCCGTAGTCGCACCAGAACGGCGTTTCGATCCAGCTCGCCTCGCCCCAGGCGCCGAACAGTTCGCCGAGCAGACGGTTTTTCTCGTCCGCCTGATGCGAATCCAGCTCGCCCAGGCTTTTGGTCAACGCTCTGGCTCGATGGTACATAGCAATCAATTCTTCATCGCGGCTGTTGTACACCTGGCCGCTTAACAGCTTCTCTCTTTCCGTCATCGCACAAGGCTCCTGCTCATCACGCGGGTGAAGCGCGTTATACCGCTCTCGCCCGCTGCTCTCCAGCGCTAAAACCGGCAATGTTGATTTGTCGCCCTGCGGCGGGGAAAAGTTGTGATGCATCTCTCTTTTAGCGCACTCTGCGCGCCTTTCCCTGCGCAATCCTCAGGGGAAAAGGGGCAACTCTCGGCGATTCGCCGTAATCATGGTAAAATCGGCTTTTTTACGTACCGGGATATTTGCGATGAACTCAACCACCCAGGAAAAGCTGCTGGCGCAGGCGGAACGCCTCTGCCAGCAACGCAATGTGCGATTGACGCCGCAGCGGCTGGAAGTGCTGCGTCTGATGACTCAGCAACCCGGTGCAATCAGCGCTTATGACCTGCTCGATCTGCTGCGCGTCGCCGAACCGCAGGCCAAGCCGCCGACGGTCTATCGCGCGCTGGATTTTCTGCTGGAGCAAGGGTTTATCCATAGAGTGGAATCCGCCAACAGCTACGTGCTGTGCCACCATTTTGAACAGCCGATGCACACGTCCGCACTGTTTATCTGCGACCGCTGCGGCCAGGTGACCGAACGCACCACTGAAGGCGTAGAGGAAACGCTGCAGAAGCTGGCGCAGGAAGCCGGATTTGCGCTGCGGCACAGCGTGGTAGAAGCGCACGGTCTGTGCGCCGGCTGCGTGGAGGTTGAGGCTTGCGACAGCAAGCATGACTGCGCCGAACACGATCACAGCATCGCCGTCAAGAAGAAGTAAGACGAAGTCAGGTACCTCCCTGTACCTGCGGCCGGGGCGCCAGAGGATGAGAGCGACGCCGGCCTGCGCTGGGCAAGCCGCCTTCAATGGCGGCCCTGCAAATTACCAGCGGTGTTTGGTGTGTTCTTCCCAGGCCTTCACCTCTTTCTCGGCCGCCTCTTTCTGGTAACCGTAGCGCTCCTGGATTTTGCCGACCAGCTGTTCGCGTTTCCCTTCGATGACCGTCAGATCGTCATCGGTCAGCTTGCCCCATTTTTCCTTCACTTTGCCTTTCAGCTGCTTCCAGTTACCGTCGGCTTGATCTTTATTCATAGTCTCTCCGTTAACCTGTGGTGAATCAGTGATCCCTGTCGCCGGCCGGGGTTAACCAGAAATTTTTCTGGCTGATGCTCCCTTCACCTTAAGGAGCACCGTTCCCCTTCATGTACCGGCCACATGATTCATTCTAGTTAAACGTGGAAATAAAAAAGCCAAAACACAGAACAAAAAACCATTAACTGACAAAATAAAAACAAAAAACGCCAGCAAACAACGAACTAACGCGAACGGGACCAGGCTGAAAACATGTAAGCAAACATGACATAAAACATAAGAAAAACTGACCATTACCCCAACAAAATGCCCGGGTTAATGTGCGGTAAACCAGCTGCCGCGCACCTGGTGGCGGTGCCAAATCCAGCCCAACGCCACGCCGCGCAACGTCAGAAACACCGCCAGCGCCAGCCAAAGCCCGTGGTTGCCAAGCAGCGGCACGCTGAACAGCGTCAGACCATACCCTGCCGCAGCCACCGCCATGCTGTTACGCATCTCGGCGCCGCGCGTGGCGCCGATAAACATGCCGTCCAGCAAATAGCACCACACCCCGACCAGCGGCAGAATGACCTGCCACGGTAAATAATGGGCGGCCAACGCACGCAGCTCCGGCAAGGAGGTCAACGCCGCCACGATCTGCTGGCCGGTAACGGCATACGCCAGGCCGAAGGCCAACGCGACCAGCCCCGCCTGCCTGCAGGCCGCGTGCCACACCTTACGCAGTTGGCTATCGTCCCGGGCGCCGTAGGCGTGGCCTGAATGGGCCTCCACCGCATAAGCGAAGCCGTCGAGCGCATAGGCGGTGAACGTCAGCAGATTCATCAATACCGCATTGACCGCCACCACCTCGCTCCCCAGGCGAGCGCCGAAAATGGTCAGCGACGCAAAGCACAGTTGCAGCAACAGTGAACGCAGCATGATATCGCGGTTGAGCGCCAGCAGGCGACGCAGATCGCCGCGCCAGGCCTGGCGCAGCATCGGCAGGGTAATACCGCGCAGGCGCATCACCCGCCACGCCAGCCACAGGCCGAGCAACAGCGTGGCGTATTCGGCGATGGCGGTGGCCGCCGCCGCCCCTCGCACGTTCCAGCCCAGGCCCATCACCAGCCAGATATCCAGTACGATATTCAGCAGGTTGCCGACGATCAGCAGGATCACCGGCGCCCGCACGTACTGCACGCCGAGCAGCCAGCCCAGCAGCACCAGATTGGCCAGCGCCGCCGGGGCGCTGAGCCAGCGGATCTCAAGAAAACGCCGCGCCTGTTCCAGCACTTCGCCATCGCCACCGACGATCCGCAGCGCCAGTTCGATCAGCGGATAACGCAGCAGGACGATCGCCGCTCCGGCCAGCAGCGCCAACAGCAGCGGTTGCATAAAGGCGCGCGCCAGCGCCTGCGGGTTCTGTGCCCCCAGCGCCTGCGCCGCCAGGCCGGTGGTGCTCATGCGCAGGAACAACAGCAGCATGAACAGGAAGCTGGTCGCCACCGCGCCGATCGCGACGCCCCCCAGATAGATCGGGCTGTCGAGGTGGCCGATCACCGCGGTGTCCACCAGCCCGAGCAGCGGCACGGTAATATTGGAAAAAATCATCGGCAGGGCCAGGCGCCACAGAGCTTTATCGGTGTCGCTGGTAAAGGCGGAAATCAAGCGCATGATGAGACGTTCCCGTAGCGGTGGCGAATGGCAAGGTCAGAAACAAAAACGCCCCAGAACAGGGGCGATTGATACAGGAGGCGGCACTGAGGGTGCGACGATTAAATCCAGTCGCCGTTGCGGATCACGCCGACCGCCAGCCCTTCGATAGTGAAATTCTGCTGACGCAGATCGACCACGATCGGTTGGAATTCGTTGTTCTCTGGCAGCAGTTCAACCACGTTGCCGTGCTTTTTCAGGCGCTTGACCGTCACTTCGTCTTCGATGCGCGCCACCACGACCTGGCCATTGCGCACGTCTTGCGTTTTGTGCACCGCCAGCAGATCGCCATCCAGAATGCCGATGTCGCGCATCGACATGCCGTTCACCCGCAGCAGGAAATCGGCGCTCGGTTTAAACAGGGAAGGATCCACCTGGTAGTGCCCTTCGATGTGCTGCTGCGCCAGCAGCGGCTCGCCGGCGGCGACGCGGCCGATCAGCGGCAGCCCTTCTTCTTCTTCCATCAGCAGGCGGATACCGCGCGAAGCACCGGAGACGATTTCGATCACGCCTTTGCGTGCCAGCGCCTTCAGGTGTTCTTCGGCGGCGTTAGGCGAACGGAACCCCAGACGCATCGCGATCTCGGCACGCGTTGGCGGCATGCCCGTTTGCGAAATGTGCTCGCGAATCAGGTCGTAGACCTCTTGCTGTCTGGTAGTTAGTGCTTTCATTCCGCCCCCTGTTTGTTTATACAGTCTTGCTGTGAGTATATACAGGTAAGCGCGGATTGGGAACCGAAGATTAAATAAAAATCAGTCAGTAGGCGCTTTTCGTCAGCCGAAGTGCTGCCATAAGACCGTGCCCCAAACGAACAGCGCGAGCACGATCGCCAGCGACACCGCCGCCGATCCCATGTCCTTGGCCCGGCCGGACAGCTCGTGATGTTCGCTGCCGATGCGATCCACCACCGCCTCGATCGCGCTGTTCAGGATCTCGACGATCATCACCAGCGCTACCGATCCGATCAATAAAATGCGCGCTATCGCACCCACATCCAGCCAGACAGCCAGTATGATAGCCAGGAGGGTGACCACCAGTTCCTGGCGGAACGCCGCTTCGTGTTGCCAGGCGGCGGAAAGCCCTTTATAGGAATAGCCGGCGGCCTTGATGATGCGGGTCAGGCCGGTTGCTTGGTTTGCCATGTTTTCGTGCCTTTCTCAGAGGTCGGTCATAATAAAAAGAGTCTAGAACAGTCCGCGCTGACGGCTCTCGGATTTCGAACACCACAGATCTGCTACCCGGTTTCTGGTATGCTTGCGGCGCATTGCTAACAAGAGGCTTCACGTTGTTATGTCAGGTTGGCGTAAAATTTATTATAAAATATTGAATTTACCACTTAAATTGTTGGTAAGAAGTAAGGTCATCCCTTCAGATCCGGTTACCGAGCTAGGGTTGGATCCCTCACGGCCGATTTTGTATGTTTTACCTTACAATTCCAAGGCGGATTTGCTGACGCTGCGCACCCAGTGCCTGGCGCAGGATCTGCCCGATCCGCTCAACTCGCTGGAGATCGACGGCACCGTGCTGCCGAGCTACGTGTTCATTCACGACGGCCCGCGCGTGTTCCGCTATTACACCCCGAAAGAAGAGTCGGTAAAGCTGTTCCACGACTATCTGGATCTGCATCGCAGCAATCCGGATCTCGACATTCAGATGCTGCCGGTTTCGGTGATGTTCGGCCGCTCGCCGGGCCGCGAAGGCCACGGTACGCCGCACCTGCGTCTGTTGAACGGCGTGCAGAAATTCTTCGCCGTGCTGTGGCTCGGCCGCGACAGCTTCGTGCGTTTCTCCAACACCGTTTCGCTGCGCCGCATGGCCACCGAACACGGAACGGATAAAACCATCGCGCAGAAACTGGCGCGCGTGGCGCGCATGCACTTCTCGCGTCAGCGCCTGGCCGCGGTGGGCCCGAGCCTGCCGGCCCGTCAGGATCTGTTTAACAAGCTGTTGGCGTCCAAAGCGATCGAAAAAGCGGTCGAGGACGAAGCGCGCAGCAAGAAGATCTCACACGAGAAGGCCCAGCAAAACGCCATCGCGCTGATGGAAGAGATCGCCGCCGATTTCTCCTACGAAACCGTGCGCCTGTCCGACCGCGTGCTGAGCTGGACCTGGAACCGGCTGTATCAGGGCATCAACGTCACCAACGCCGAGCGCGTGCGCCAGCTGGCGCAGGACGGCCACGAGATCGTCTACGTGCCCTGCCACCGCAGCCACATGGACTATCTGCTGCTGTCCTACGTGCTGTATCACCAGGGCCTGGTGCCGCCACACATCGCCGCCGGCATCAACCTCAACTTCTGGCCGGCCGGCCCGATCTTCCGTCGCCTGGGCGCGTTCTTCATCCGCCGCACCTTCAAGGGCAACAAGCTGTACTCGACGGTGTTCCGCGAATACCTCGGCGAGCTGTTCACCCGCGGTTACTCGGTGGAATACTTCGTGGAAGGCGGCCGTTCCCGCACCGGGCGCCTGCTGGAGCCGAAGACCGGCACCCTGTCGATGACCATCCAGGCGATGCTGCGCGGCGGCACCCGTCCGATCACGCTGGTGCCGATTTACATCGGTTACGAGCACGTGATGGAAGTGGGTACCTATGCCAAAGAGCTGCGCGGCGCCACCAAGGAAAAAGAGAGCCTGCCGCAGATGCTGCGCGGCCTGCGCAAGCTGCGCAACCTGGGCCAGGGTTACGTCAACTTCGGCGAACCGCTGCCGTTGACGGCTTACCTCAACCAGAACGTGCCGCAGTGGCGCGAGTCGATCGATCCGATCGAAGCCCAGCGCCCAAGCTGGCTGACGCCGACGGTCAACGATCTGGCCGGCCAGATCATGGTGCGCATCAACAACGCCGCCGCGGCCAACGCCATGAACCTGTGTTCCACCGCGCTGCTGGCCTCGCGTCAGCGTTCGCTGACCCGCGAGCAGCTGATCGAACAGCTCGAGTGCTACCTGCAGCTGATGCGCAACGCGCCTTACGCGCGTGACGTCACCGTGCCGACGCAAACGCCGGACGAGCTGCTGGATCACGCGCTGAACATGAACAAGTTCGAGGTGGAGAAGGACAGCATCGGCGACATCATCATCCTGCCGCGCGAGCAGGCGGTGCTGATGACCTATTACCGCAACAACATCCACCACCTGCTGGTGCTGCCGTCGCTGATCGCCAGCATCGTGATGCATCACCGACGGGTATCGCGCGCCGAGCTGCTGCGCCAAATCGGCATGATCTATCCGATGCTGAAAGCCGAGCTGTTCCTGCATAACGACAAGGAACAGCTGCCGGAGGTGCTGCGGCCGGTGATCGACGAGCTGATCCGTCAACAGCTGATCTGCGACAAAGGCGACGAGCTGGTGCTGAACCCGGCGCGCATTCGCCCGCTGCAGCTGCTGGCCGCCGGGGTGCGCGAAACCCTGCAACGCTACGCCATCACCATGTCGATCCTCAGCGCCAACCCGAGCATCAACCGCGGCGCGCTGGAGAAAGAGAGCCGCATCATGGCGCAGCGTCTGTCGGTGCTGCACGGCATCAACGCGCCGGAATTCTTCGACAAGGCGGTGTTCTCCACCCTGGTGGCAACGCTGCGCGAAGAAGGCTATATCAACGACAGCGGCGATGCGATCCGCGAGCACACCCTCGAGGTGTACAACATGCTGAGCGATCTGATCACGCCGGAGATCAAGCTGACCATCGAAAGCGTCAACATGCCGGAAGAAACCAACGCCCTGCCGCAATCCGATGCGGAAGAAGAGAAAGACGAGTGATTTCGCCCGGCGCGGAAACACAAAAGGCACCCTCGGGGTGCCTTTTTTCTTGCGGAAGGGAAGCGTTACGTCGGCAGATAGCTCAGCGCGATGCCGATGAACACCACCAGCCCCACATAGTTGTTCTGCAGGAAGGCCTTGAAGCAGGCCTCGCGCTCGCGGCCGGCGATCTGTTTCTGCTGGTGAATGAACAGCGCGCCCGCCAGCAGCAGTGACCAGTAAAACGCCCCGCCGAGCTGCGCCAGATAACCGACCCACACCAGCAGCAGCAGCGTCGCGAACTGCAACAGCCCGACGATCAGCTTGTCATAACGGCCGAACAGGATAGCGGTGGATTTGATGCCGATCTTCAGGTCATCGTCGCGGTCGACCATCGCATACAGCGTATCGTAGGCCACCGTCCAGCAGATGTTGGCCAGCAGCAGCAGCCAGCAGCTGAGCGGCAGCGATTCGCTGACCGCCGCATAGCCCATCGGAATGCCCCAGCCGAACGCGGCGCCCAGCACGAACTGCGGCAGGTTGGTCACCCGCTTCATAAACGGGTACGCCCAGGCCAGCGCCAGCGCCGCCAGCGACAGCCAGATGGTCATAGCATTCAGCGTCAACACCAGGCAGAACGAGATCAGCACCAGCACCACGAACAGCACCTTGGCCTCTTTCGCGCTCACCCGGCCGCTCGGCATCGGCCGCCCGGCGGTGCGTTTCACGTAGCCGTCCACCGCGCGATCGGCGTAGTCATTCACCACGCAGCCGGCGGCGCGCATCAGGAACACGCCGAGCACGAACACCAGCAAAATCGACAGCGGCGGCACGCCTTTCCCGGCCAGCCACAGCGCCCACAGCGTCGGCCACAGCAGCAACAGCGTGCCGATCGGTTTATCAATGCGCATCAAATGGCTGTAAGCCCGCCATTTACTTTGAGTCACGCTTCCCTCCAAGGTCTTGCTCTCCTCTCTTATGCAGGAACCGCTGAATACAGCGGCGAAGCCGGTAAAAACAGTTCGGTCAGCAGCAGCGGTTTGCCCGCCAGCCGCAGCCGTGAACGGCGCGCCCACAGCGCGTCCTGCCGGCCGATATGGATATAGTCGCGGGTCAGCTCGCCGCTGCTGAACAGGTAGCGCCCCAGCGGCAGCGTGCCCAGATCCACCAGCGCCTGGTCGGGGCCGGTCAGCGTATTTTCCGGGATCACCGTGCGCCCCAGCAGCCAGGGCTGGTCGTCGCCCAGCAGCACCACTTCGCGCAACCAGTAGCGCGGGCTGTCGGGCAGGTGCTTCGCCTCGTCGCCCAGCGCCTCGCGCGTGACGAAGCATTCGCGCTGCGGTTCGACGCGCACCTGGGCGCAATGGCGTTCAAATCGGCGGGTCATGGAGCCTAACTCCATCAGCCAGTCGCTGACGGCGGCGGGCGCCGGAGGATCCTGTTCGGACAACCACTCCAGCGGCGGCAGGATGGAATCCCTGATGCCAGACATTGCTTTACTCCTCGC
Organism: Serratia sp. LACPHL-BACT-2024-00286; assembly: GCF_043109535.1. Classification (NCBI taxonomy): domain Bacteria; kingdom Pseudomonadati; phylum Pseudomonadota; class Gammaproteobacteria; order Enterobacterales; family Yersiniaceae; genus Serratia; species Serratia sp. LACPHL-BACT-2024-00286. Next base: position 51,568 of record NZ_JBICNA010000013.1, on the reverse strand, counting down.
CTGAACCGCAGCCGGTACGGCGCGCCAGACGATACAAACTGTTAACAGGCCCCCATTGTAGCGCAGAAATGCGAAAGCGGCAGGCTGATTCGTGGCGAAAACGGCAGGCCTATCGGCCGGAAAAACCGGGGTTCTGTCATCTTTTTGCCATCCGTATTCTCTATCTTCGTTCCCCGGCACGATGACGATTCTGTGATCGCCTGCAAAGTTTCATCTTTGTCGCGTTGTTTTATCTACGCGCGTAGATACTCTGACACCGCAGCGTTGAATCGCCATGCGTCCGACATCATTTGTCGGCACACCTTTGTTGCCGGCACCAGGGAAACCATCTTTAACCGCGCCCCTCCAGGCGCAGAACAAAAGAGGATAGCACCGTCATGAGCGAAACAACGCTTGCCACTCCACAGACCGCCGACGCCGCGCTGGCGGCCGATGAACGCCTGGCAACCAAAGAGGGGCGCAGCCAATTTTGGCGCGCCACCTTCTCCTGCTGGCTCGGCACCGCCATGGAATACGTCGACTTCGCGCTGTACGGCCTGGCGGCCGGCATGGTGTTCGGCGATGTGTTCTTCCCCGAGGCCACGCCGCTGGTCGCTCTGCTGGCCAGCTTCGCCACCTACTCAGTCGGTTTCGTCGCGCGGCCGATCGGCGCGCTGGTGTTCGGCTGGATCGGCGATCGCAAAGGCCGCCGCGTGGTGCTGATCACCACCGTGGCGCTGATGGGCATTTCCACCACGCTGATCGGCCTGATCCCGTCCTATGCGCAAATCGGCGTCTGGGCGCCCACCTGCCTGGTGATCCTGCGCTTCGCGCAGGGGTTCGGCGCCGGCGCGGAGCTGTCCGGCGGCGCGGTGATGCTGGCGGAATACGCGCCGGCCAAGCGGCGCGGGCTGGTGGCCTCGATCATCGCCATCGGCTCCAACAGCGGCACCCTGCTGGCGTCGCTGGTATGGCTGCTGGTGCTGCAGCTCGACAAGGAAGATCTGATGAGCTGGGGCTGGCGCATTCCGTTCCTCGCCAGCATTCTGATCGCCGGGGTGGCGCTGTACCTGCGCCGTCACGTGCGCGAAACGCCGGTGTTCGAGCGCGAGCTGCAACAAAACCACCAGCGCATGCTGGACGCCGCTCAGGCCGCGCCGGACTCACGCAGCTACCTGCAGCGCACCAAAGCGTTCTGGGTGATGCTCGGCCTGCGCATCGGCGAAAACGGCCCCTCCTATCTGTGCCAGGGCTTTATCGTCGGCTACGTCGCCAAGGTGCTGATGGTCGATAAATCGGTGCCGGCGCTGGCGGTGCTGATCGCCTCGCTGTGCGGTTTTCTGGTGATCCCGCTGGCCGGCTGGCTGTCCGATCGCTTCGGCCGCCGCGTCACCTACCGCTGGTTCTGCCTGCTGCTGGTGCTGTATGCCTTCCCGGCGTTCTGGCTGCTCGACAGCCGTGAACCGGCGATCGTCATCTCGGTGATCGTGGTCGGCATGTGCATCGCATCGCTGGGGATCTTCGGCGTGCAGGCGGCCTACGGCGTCGAACTGTTCGGCGTGAAGAACCGCTACTCCAAGATGGCGTTCGCCAAGGAGCTCGGCTCGATCCTCTCCGGCGGCACCGCGCCGCTGATCGCCACCGCGCTGCTCTCCGGCTTCGGTCACTGGTGGCCTGTCGCCGCCTATTTTGTTGTAATGGCGGGCATCGGCTTAATCACCACCTTCTTTGCTCCCGAAACCCGCGGCCGCGATCTCAACCTGCCGCAGGATGCCGCGTAGCGAGAAGGCGAACAGGATCTCAATTTGGATAATCACTCCGCGCGACGCGTTACCCGCGCCGACGTGGCCCGCGTAGCGGGCACCTCCGTCGCCGTGGTCAGCTACGTGATCAACAACGGCCCGCGCCCGGTGGCGGAAGCCACCCGGCTGCGCGTGCTGGCGGCGATCGAGCAGACCGGCTACCGGCCGAACGACATCGCGCGGGCGCTGGCCTCCGGCAGCACGCAAACCTACGGGCTGGTGGTGCCGGATATTTCCAACCCGTTCTTCGCCACTCTGGCGCGGGCGCTGCAGCAGGAAGCCTTCAACCGCGGCCGCGTGCTGCTGCTGGGCGACGCCGGCGACGATCGTCAGCGCGAGTATGAGCTTATCAACAACCTGCTGCGCCGCCAGGTCGACGGCCTGCTGTACACCAGCGTCGATCGCCACCCGTGGTTCGATCTGATCCGCGCTTCCGGCACCCCCTGCGTGATGATAGACACCATCGACAGCCAGGCCGGCGTCTGCGCCATCCGCGTCGACGAGCGCGACGCCGCCTGCCAGGCGACCCGCCATCTGCTGCAGCACGGCTATCGCGACATCGGCATTTTTATCGGTCCGCTGACCATGCTCAACGCGCAGGATCGCCTGAACGGCTGGCGCGATGCGCTGCTGGAGGCGGGCATCGCGCCACGCGACGCGTGGATTTTCGAAGCGCCCTACACCCGCCAGGGCGGTTACCAGGCCACCCAGCGCCTGGTGCAAGGCCCGCGCCCGCGCGCCGTTTTCACCTCCAACGAGCAGCAGGCGCTCGGCTGCCTGTCGGCGCTGGCGGAGCATGGGCTGCGCGCGCCGGACGATCTGGCGCTGATCTGTTTTAACGGCACGCAACAATCCGAATTCAGCGTGCCGCCGCTCAGCGCGGTCGAGCAGCCGATCGACGCCATGGCCAAGCGGGCCATCGCCATGCTGGCCGCCGGCGCCGCGCCCGCCGAGCTGCATGAATTCGCTTTTCAACTGCGCATCCGCCGTTCGTGCGGCTGTTAGCGGTTTTTCAGGACACCTTATATGCGTTTAATCATTGATTGCGATCCCGGCAACGGCGTTCCCGGCGCCAACGTCGACGACGGCCTGGCGCTGGCCCTGGCGCTGGCGGCCAAACCGCAGCTGCAGCTGGAGTTGATCAGCATCGTGGCCGGCAACACCCCGCGTGAAGTGGGCTTCGCCGTCGCCACCGATCTGCTGGCGCAGAGCGGCTATCAGGTGCCGGTCGCCCTCGGCGCGGCGCGCGCCCTGAGCGAACCGCCGGAGCCGTGGCGCGCACACCTGGACCGCCCGATCGCCGATCCTAAGCTGGCGGCGCTGTGGCGTGACCTGCCCGCGCCCTCGCTGGCCAACGCGCCCGCGCCGGACGCCGCCATCGCCATCGGCGAACTGATCTGCCGGCATCCCGGCGAGATCACGCTGGCGGCGATCGGCCCGCTGACCAACGTTGCGCACGCCATGCAGCTTTACCCGCAGATGGCGCAGGCGGTGAAAGAGATCGTGATCATGGGCGGCGTGTTCAACGTTGAGGGATATATCAAGGACACCAATTTCGGCCTGGATCCGGAAGCGGCGCGGCTGGTGTTGAACAGCGGCGCCGCTATCACGCTGGCGCCGCTGGATGTCACCACTCAGACCATGCTGACCCAGGCGGATCTGGCCGCGTTGACCCAGCCGGATACCCCGCTGTGCCGCTATTTGCGCGCCACGACGCAGCCGTGGATCGACTATTCGCGCCATACGCGGCGCCTGCCGGGCTGCTGGATCCATGATGCGCTGGTGATCGCCTGGCTGCTGGCGCCGCAGCTGGTCACCACCGAGATGTTTCATGTGGATGTGGCGCTGGAAGGGGCGTTGACGCGCGGCAGCTCACGCCGCTGGCGGCCGGACAGCCTGCGCCTGACGGTCGGCATGCCGGCGCCGCAGGGCAAGCCGGTGCGCGTCATGCAGCAGGTGGACAACGCCCGTCTGTTGGCGTTGATCGGCGCAACGCTGGCCCGCGGATGAAAAAAGGTGCGCCAAAGCGCACCAATCATCGAGCCAGCATCGGCAGCGCCGGGTGTTACCCCTTGCCTTTAACGCTGCTGATAAACGTTTTACGCGCGGTGGTCGAGCCCAGTTTCTCGGCCTCATTCATCAGCTTCAGCGCCTTGTCGATATCGCCCGCCTTCACCGCCTGCTTGATGCCGTTATTGAAGTAGCTTTCGGTATCGTTGAGCATCGGCTCCGCCGGTTTCTCCGGCGCAGGCGCAGGCGCCGCCACGGCGGCCGGTGCGGTCGAGCCCACCACCACCGGCGCCACGGTCGGCGCAGGCTGCAGCATGCCGATCATCACGTTGCCGGTGCCCTGTTCCGCGGTGACCTTAAGCTTCAGCGTGCCGGTCGTCGCGTGGCCGGCGATCGGATCCGGGATATCCGGCACCGCGTTGCCCACGCCCTGCGCATAGGCCTTGGCCGGGTTGGTCAGCTGCGTGGTTTTCGCCAAGTCCTGGCGGGTGGTGTACACCAGCAGGTAAATCTGTTTTTGACCGAGCGCCGGCGTCAGTTTCAGCGTGCCTTCGAGGCGATCGGAGGACATCGCCCCCGGCGGCTGATACGGGAAATAGCTGCTCGGGTAATACGCCGCCGGGCGCAGATGCTCGTCCAGCACCAGCACGCTCGGCGCGTACAGCGAATTGTTTTTGGCGAGGCTGCTCAGCGTCACTTCCAGCGAACCGCGATCGGCCGGCAGCGTATAGGCGGCGATCGCTCCCTGAATCTCGCCCTGATTGAGCTGCGGGCTGACGGCGTCGAGCTTCACCTCTTGCGACACCGGCGGCTGCAGCGGCTGCCACGGCAGGCTTTGCAGCGTGGCGGCGCTGATGGCCGGCGCGACGGAAACGTTGGCCGGCGTGTCGGCGTTGGCCGCCAAAGGCGCGCCGACGGTCAGCGCCAGCGACAGGCAGAGTGACAGCAGATTCTTTTTCATCGTTATATCCTCTTTCAGCGCCGCGGCGGATCAGGCAAGAGATCCGGCCGCGGCGAATGCGGTTGGGGGAGAGCCGATGGCCCTCCCCGCCCTGTCGTCGTTACCACCAAATTTCCATCTGGGCGCCGAAGGTGACTTCGTCATCCTTGCCGCGGCTGAAGGTATGCATGCTGGTGTCGTTGTAAGCGGTGCCGGTGTTATACCCGGTGTCGTCACCGGTGGCGTAGCCCCACTTCTCATCCCACTTGGCGTAGGTGGCGAACAGGCGGATGGCCGGACGCGACCAGATGCTGTTGCCCGCCTGCCACTGCTGCGCCAGGGTCACTTTATACTGGCCGTTGCGATCGCCGGTGCGCTGGGATTTGACGTTGTCATAGCCGGCTTCCAGCAGGGTGCTCATGATCGGCGTCCATTTGTACATCGGGCGCACGCCCACGGTGTACCAGGTGGTGCCGTTGTTGTTGTCGCGGTCGATGTCCTGGAACATGGCGACGTACATCAGCGCCCATTGATCGTTGAAGTCGATGGCGCCGTGATCCAGCACGCGGATCATCTTGCCGTTGTTATCGATGGTGGCGCCTTCGTTGCGGCCGTTGTTCTGCGAGGTCATCGAGTCGGTGGCGTACTGCAGCACGAATTTGTTGTAGCCGTTCAGGATGCTCTGCGTGTGTTCCGCGGTGAACATCCAGCCGTCTTTGCTGGCGCCGTCGGCCAGGCGATAGTTATCCTGCGCATTGGCGCGGCCGTAGTCCACGCCCAGCTCCAGGGTGCCGCCCGGGTTCAGCTCCAGGCCGGCCAGACGCAGGTCGAAAGTGTCGTTGACGGTTGGGCGCTGTTTCCATTCGTTATCCAGGTAGCCGTAAGAGCCGCCGGATTCGGAGTTGCGGGTCACGGCGGCGGACAGCTTGCCGAAGCCCAGATCGATGTTTTCCAGACCGGCGCCCGGGCCGGAGATATCCCAGTAGTAGAAGTCGATCATGTGAACGTCATGACGCTGATAGAAGCGCTTACCGGCCCACAGCGTGGAGCCCGGCAGCCAGTCGATCAGGTTTTTACCCTGCACGTTGACTTCGCGGAAGCCCGGGGTCACGTCTTCCCAGTCGGAACGTTGCGAGACCGAATAGGCCAGGTTGGTGTCGAAATAGAAGCTTTTGTCGCCTTCTTTCCACACTTCCTGCCCCAGTTTCAGTTCGGCGTAGGTTTCGCATTCGTTGCCGAGACGGTATTTGCTCGCGGCGCCGGTGGCCTTGAAGCACTGTTGCTCACCGCCGCTGCCGGTCCAGCCGATGCCGGAACGGGCGTAACCGTGAAAATCCACGGCCAGCGCCTGTGTAGAGAGAACACCGGCGGCGACAGCCAGTGCCAGAGGAAGTTTGCGCAGAGTAGTCATCATTATTCTCCTGTTATACCGACTTTGATGCTTTAAACGCCCGGCTCCTGGTGCAGCCGTTTACATGCCGTACCGTCTTCACGGAACAGGTGGCAACGATGTGGCGGCAGGCCGATGGCGAATGTGGCACCTTCTTCTACCAGCACCACGTCATTCTGGCGGTACACCAGGTTTTGACGGATGGCCGGGATTTGGATGTGGATTTGCGTCTCGTTGCCGAGCTGCTCCACCACCTGTACGTCGCCGGTAAGCCGCACTTCTGAGGCTTCGCCGGGCAGCAGATGTTCAGGGCGAATGCCCAGTGACAGGTTGGCGCCGGGCTGAACGCCCTCGCCTTCCACCGGCAGCCAGACCAGCTGGCGGTTGGGCAGTTCGACCTGCACCTGTTGCGGCTGCGCCGCGGTCACCTTGACCGGCAGGAAGTTCATCTTCGGCGAGCCGATAAACCCGGCGACGAAGCGGTTGGCCGGGTAGTGGTACAATTCCAGCGGCTTGCCGACCTGCGCCACGCGACCGGCGTCGAGCACCACGATCTTGTCGGCCAGCGTCATCGCTTCGACCTGATCGTGGGTGACGTAAATCATGGTGCGCTGCAGGCGCTTGTGCAGACGGGAAATCTCGATGCGCATCTGCACCCGCAGCGCGGCGTCGAGGTTGGACAGCGGTTCGTCGAGCAGGAACACGTCCGGCTCGGCCACCAGCGTGCGGCCGATCGCCACGCGCTGACGCTGCCCGCCGGACAGCGCCTTCGGCCGCCGATCGAGCAGGTGCGCCAGCTGCAACACCTCGGAAACCTGATTCACCCGTTGATTGATTTCCGCTTTCCTGGCGCCGGCCAGCTTCAGGCCGAACGACATGTTGTCCGCCACCGACAGGTGCGGATACAGCGCGTAGGACTGGAACACCATGCCGATGCCGCGCTCGGAAGGCGGCACCTCATTCATGCGTTTCTCGCCGATCAGCAGGTCGCCGGAGGTGATGTCCTCCAGCCCGGCGATCATGCGCAGCAGCGTCGATTTACCGCAGCCCGACGGCCCGACAAACACCACAAACTCGCCGTCTTCGATGGTCAGATTGACGTCTTTGGAAATCACGGCCTCACCGAAGGCCTTATAAACGCTGCGCAGTGTCACGCTAGCCATGCGTTACTCCCCTGCTTTCGCAGTTAACATGTCGTGTGAAAATGGCGGAGGCAAAGCCCGCCAAAACCCATTGATGACCCTCTTGCTGCGCGCCGTGCTGCCATGCCAATGGCAAGGTCGCCTCAGACGGCGCGGCCGCCTGAGTATAAGGCTGCAGGTTTATCAGCGCTTCAAGGCATTGATCCTGATGGGTAATAAGTAAGCGCACCACGCCGTCCCGCTGGCTGATCGCGTTCAATTCGCCGCGCTGGATGAGCGGCGAACGGCGCAGGGCCAACAGCGCCTGGCAGTAACGTAAGGTGGAGTGGCTGTCGTGCTGTTGGCGGCTGATGGCCAATGCGCGGTGTTCGATCGCCACCTGTTGATACCAGCTGATTTCGCCGGCGGTGACCTGTTCGGGGGCTTCATGCCACGGCATCGGCGTTTGCGCGCCGCGCGGATCCTGCAGCCCGGCGGCATGCGGCAGCCCCAGCTCCTCGCCCTGGTACAGGCAGATCGGCGCCGGCAACATCGCCAACAGCGTCAAAAAGGCGGCGGCGGAACGCAGGTCGCCCTGCCCCCAGCGGCTGACCACTCTTGGCTGATCGGCGTCGCCGGTGCTCCACAGGCTGTCCGCCAACGTGGCGCGGCGGGCGTGCAGCACCGCCACCAGCTTCTCCGCGCTGAACGGCATCACGTCCAGCGCCAGCGCGCCGTGGACGAACCGCTGTGGCGCAACGGCATTGCGAACGCGGTTGGCTTCATCGCCGTACCACAGCGTCAGCCCTTCGGCCGTCACCGTCGCCTCGGCCTCCGGCGCCAGCGTCTGCGGCAGCAACAGGCCGTCGATCGACAGCGCTTTCAGGTACGGCAGCGCCGCCAGCATGCCGTGCGCGTCGCCCACGCCGTCCCCGTTTCCGTCACGGAAACTGGCCGGATGGATCCGGTACAGGGTGGGTTGAGTGGCGATAGGCATTGACGACATAAATCCGGTATCCCTGCTGCGCGTGGCGTTAAAAATCAATGGGCCGATAGTGCGGGAGTCGCCGGAAAGGGTAATCATCCGTAACAGGATTTTTCATGGGGGAGGAGGCGGGAGGATGAGAGAACGACCGCGGCGATGAGAAGTTCCGCGCTTAAGGCAAATCTGTGATCCGTCTGGCAAAAATCGCCCCCCTATTTTGTGCCTGACGCCACAGAATAGAGCGCAACGTTAACTGGATCACACTCCTCATCTCAGGGGCGTAGAGGGGGGGAGGATGAGAATATGTCGCGTTGTGACCCACTATTACCGCGAAACGTCACTCCTTGATTTATGTGCCCACAAAAAGAAGGACTGGATTATGACTCGCAGCATTACCCTCGCCCGCACGCTGGCGCTCTCGGCACTGGCCACCCTGGTGCTCTCTTCTTCCGCCTTCGCCAAGATCGAGGAAGGCAAACTGGTTATCTGGATCAACGGCGACAAGGGCTATAACGGCCTGGCCGAAGTCGGCAAGAAATTCGAAAAAGACACCGGCATCAAGGTTACCGTCGAACACCCGGACAAGCTGGAAGAAAAATACCCGCAGGTGGCCGCCACCGGCGACGGCCCTGACATCATTTTCTGGGCCCACGACCGCTTCGGCGGCTATGCGCAGTCCGGCCTGCTGGCCGAAATCCACCCGTCCAAAGCCTTCCAGGACAAGCTGTTTCCGTTCACCTGGGACGCCGTGCGTTATGACGGCAAGCTGATCGGCTACCCGATCGCCGTCGAGGCGCTGTCGCTGATTTACAACAAAGACCTGGTCAAACAGCCGCCGAAGACCTGGGAAGAGATCCCGGCGCTGGACAAGCAGCTGCGCGCCAACGGCAAGAGCGCCATCATGTGGAACCTGCAGGAACCCTACTTCACCTGGCCTATCATCGCCGCCGACGGCGGTTATGCCTTCAAGTATGAAAACGGCAAATACAACATCAAGGATGTCGGCGTCGCCAACGCCGGTTCGCAGGCCGGCCTGCAGTTCATCGTCGATCTGGTGAAAAACAAGCATATCAACGCCGATACCGATTACTCGATCGCCGAAGCCGCGTTCAACAAAGGCCAGACCGCGATGACCATCAACGGGCCGTGGGCCTGGAACAACATTGAGCAGAGCAAAATCAACTACGGCGTGACGCTGCTGCCGACCTTCAAAGGCAAACCGTCCAAGCCGTTCGTCGGCGTGCTGACCGCCGGCATCAACGCCGCCAGCCCGAATAAAGAGCTGGCGACCGAGTTCCTCGAGAACTACCTGCTGACCAACGAAGGGCTGGCGGACGTCAACAAAGACAAGCCGCTGGGCGCGGTGGCGCTGAAGTCCTACCAGGAAACGCTGGCCAAAGATCCGAAGATCGCCGCCACCATGCAGAACTCGCAAAACGGGGAGATCATGCCGAACATCCCGCAGATGAGCGCCTTCTGGTACGCCGAACGCAGTGCGGTGATCAACGCCGTCAGCGGCCGTCAGACGGTGAAAGCCGCGCTGGACGACGTGCAGACCCGCATCACCAAGTAACGACGTCGTGCGGGGTGCCACGGTGCCCCGCCGTTGCTTCACAGAAAGGAACGCCCTATGCAATTCGCTCACGCCGGGACGCCTGCGCGTAAAAAATCGAAGTGGTGGCAAAGCGACGCGCTGAAATGGCTGGTGGTCGGCCTGTTCAGCCTGGTGACCTGCTACCTGATTGTGTTGATGTATGCACAGGGTGAATACCTGTTCGCTATCCTGACGCTGATCCTGGTCAGCGCCGGGCTTTACGTCTTCGCCAACCGCCGCGCCTACGCCTGGCGCTATGTGTATCCCGGCGTCGCCGGCATGGGGCTGTTCGTCCTGTTCCCGCTGATTTGCACCATCGCCATCGCCTTCACCAACTACAGCAGCACCAACCAGCTGACCTTCGAGCGCGCGCAATCGGTGCTGATGCAGCGCCAGTTCCAGAGCGGCAAAACCTTTACCTTCGGCCTCTACCCGGCGGAAAACCAGCAGTGGCGCCTGCAGCTGACGCCGCCGGACGGCGAAGCACCGCTGATCTCCGAGCCTTTCCGCCTCGACGCCGCCGCGCCGCAAACCCTGAAACTGACGGCGCAGAGCGCCGCGCCGCAGGGCGAGCGCGCCACGCTGCGGGTGATCACCCAGAACCGGCAGGCGCTGAGCCAGCTGGTGGCGCAGCTGCCCGACGGCGGTGAATTGCGCATGAGCTCCCTGCGCCAGTTCTCCGGCACCCGCCCGCTGTATGCGCTGGACCAAGACGGCAGCACGCTGACCAATAACCAGACCCAGGTGCGCTACCGGCCGAACGGCGACACCGGCTTCTATCAGGCGATCAACGCCGACGGCGGCTGGGCGCAGGAAACCCTGAGCCCGGGCTATACCGTCACCACCGGCTGGAAAAACTTCCTGCGGGTGCTGCAGGACGAGGGCATCAAAAAGCCGTTCGTGTCGATCTTCATCTGGACCATCGTGTTCTCGGTGATGACGGTGATCCTCACCGTGGCGGTCGGCATGGTGTTGGCCTGCGTGGTGCAGTGGGAGGCGCTGAAAGGCAAGGCGATCTACCGTGTGCTGCTGATCCTGCCCTATGCGGTGCCGTCATTCATCTCGATCCTGATCTTCAAAGGTTTGTTCAACCAGAGCTTCGGCGAGATCAACATGATGCTCAGCCATCTGTTCGGCATCAAACCGGCCTGGTTCAGCGATCCGCTCACCGCCAAGAGCATGATCCTGATCGTCAACACCTGGCTCGGCTACCCGTACATGATGATCCTGTGCATGGGGCTGCTGAAGGCGATCCCGGACGATCTGTACGAGGCCTCGGCGATGGACGGCGCCAACCCGTGGCAAAACTTCTTCCGCATCACCTTACCGCTGCTGATCAAGCCGCTGACGCCGCTGATGATCGCCAGCTTCGCCTTCAACTTTAACAACTTCGTGCTGATCCAGCTGCTGACCAACGGCGGCCCGGACATGATCGGCACCACGACGCCGGCCGGCTATACCGATCTGCTGGTCAGCTACACCTACCGCATCGCCTTCGAAGGCGGCGGCGGGCAAGACTTCGGGCTGGCGGCCGCCATCGCCACGCTGATCTTCCTGTTGGTGGGCGCGCTGGCGATCCTGAATTTGAAAGCCAGCAAGATGAACTTCGATTAGGGAGAATGACGATGGCCATGGTTCAACCCAAATCCCAGCGCCTGCGCCTGTGGATCACCCATATTTTGATGCTGTGCTTTATCGCCCTGATCATGTTCCCGCTGCTGATGGTGGTCGCCATCTCGCTGCGCTCCGGCAACTTCGCCACCGGCAGCCTGATACCGGAAACCCTCTCCTGGGATCACTGGCGGCTGGCGCTCGGCTTTAGCGTCACCCACGCCGACGGCAGCGTGACGCCGCCGCCGTTCCCGGTGCTGCTGTGGCTGTGGAACTCCATCAAGATCGCGGCGATCACCGCCATCGGCATCGTGACGCTGTCTACCACCTGCGCCTACGCCTTTGCCCGCATGCGCTTTCGCGGCAAGAGCACGTTGCTGAAAAGCATGCTGATCTTCCAGATGTTCCCGGCGGTGCTGTCGCTGGTGGCGCTGTACGCCCTGTTCGATCGCCTGGGCCAGTACATTCCGTTTATCGGCCTGAATACCCACGGCGGCGTGATCTTCGCCTACATGGGCGGCATCGCGCTGCACGTCTGGACCATCAAGGGCTATTTCGAAACCATCGACAACTCGCTGGAAGAGGCGGCGGCGCTGGACGGCGCCACGCCGTGGCAGGCGTTCCGTCTGGTGTTGCTGCCGCTGTCGGTGCCGATTCTGGCGGTGGTGTTCATTCTGTCGTTTATCGCCGCCATCACCGAAGTGCCGGTGGCATCGCTGCTGCTGCGCGATGTGAACAGCTACACGCTGGCGGTGGGAATGCAGCAATATCTCAACCCGCAGAACTACCTGTGGGGCGACTTCGCCGCCGCCGCGGTGCTGTCGGCGATACCGATCACCGCCGTGTTCCTGCTGGCGCAGCGCTGGCTGGTTGGCGGCCTGACGGCCGGCGGCGTGAAGGGGTAATTTGTGCCACTGCAGTGCGTTTGATGTCTTTTCTTATCTTTTACCCTATGGATTTCAAGTTACAGCGAGTGCAGTCAACAACGCTGTAGCTTGAAAGACGTCGGGTAATGATATCCTGTGTCTTCGGCGGCCTTGGGCCGCCATTTTTATCGCTACTCTCGTTTCAGCCGGTCGGTATTAGCCAGATAAAGCGTCACCACCAGCACCAATATCGCCGCGGCGTAGATCAGGGTATCGATAGGGTTTTTGTGATCCACGATAATCAAACGAATAATCGCGGTAATGCCAATGTAAATAAAATAGCGCAGCGGGAAATGATAACCCGACTCAAAATACTTGACGATCAAGGCGATAAATTCAAAGTACAGGAAATAAATCACAATGCCTTCAATCAACAGGTAAGAGGACGACTCTTCGCTGTTGATAAATAACACCTTCGCCAGGTGGAGGGTTTCCTTGACCAGAAACACCACCAGGATGGCCGCCAGCAGCAGCAAGCCCACGTTCAGCACCCGCTGCAGCCCCTTCGCTATCATTATCGAACGCGACGTTTTTGCCATAAAACCTCTCTCTGAATACCGCGTATATGATTCAACCGTGCCAATATAGGCATTGTCCTAAAAATTCCGCCCCTCGCGAAAGCACTTTAAACCCCATTTAATTCATCACGTTATAATAAGATGTTTCTGACCTATAGATTTGTAGCAAATCGAAATGTCAACTATCATGGGACACAGAGATCTTTACATAAAACCAATAACCTCGAATTAACAAGGGAATTCTTTATGCGCGCTAAACTTAACGGACTGGTCGCTGCGGGCCTGTTTACCTGTGCATTGTCCGGCCACGCCGCCGGCCTGGTAGCCCCTGACAACGATCTGCGTAACGATCTCGCCTGGCTGTCTGACCGCGGCGTCATCAACGTCAGCCTGTCCACCTGGCCGCTGAGCCAGGAAGAGATCAGCTCCGTTATCGCGCAGGCCAAGCCGGTGACCAACACCGAGAAAAACGTTATCGACCGCGTACAACGCCGCGTCGATGCCCTGAAAGCCAACATTCGCGTCAGCGGTTACGCCTCGACCGATAAACCCGGCACCCCGCAGGGCTTCGGCCAAAACGAATACGCCGACGATCGCCTGACCATCGGCGCCGGCGCCAACGGCGAGTTCTGGGACGTGCGTCTGCAGGGCTCGGTGGAAGGCGATCAGCGCGTCAGCGACGGCTCCAAATTCAACATGAACGGCTCCTACGGCGCGGTGAAAATCTGGAACCAATGGCTCTCCTTCGGCGAGGTTTCCCAGTGGTGGGGCCCGGGCTACGACGGCAGCCTGATCCGCTCCGACGCCGCGCGCCCGGTGGCCGGCTTTATGCTGCAGCGCGCCGACCAATCGCCGTTTGAAACCCCGTGGCTGTCGTGGATCGGCCGCTGGCAATACCAGTTGTCCGCCGGCCAGCTGTCGCAGTACGCTGCCGTGCCGGACACCAAGCTGATCGGCGGTCGCCTGACCATGATGCCGACCGACTTCCTGGAGTTGGGCGCTTCGCGCGTCATGATGTGGGGTGGTGATGGCCGTCCGCACTCCTGGAGTTCCTTCTGGGATGGCGTCACCGGCAACGACAATACCGGCGATCCGAAAAACGATCCGGGCAACCAGTTGGGCGGTTTTGACTTCAAACTCAAGCTGCAGCCGCTGATCGGCATGCCGGTCAGCCTGTATGGCCAGATCACCGGTGAAGATGAAGCAGGCATGTTGCCTTCGCACAACGCCTACATGCTGGGGCTTGAAGGCCATCCGGAATGGGGCCCGACCACGATCAACTGGCATATCGAAGGTACTGATACCCGCTCTAACGGCAACGCCAACAACGTGATGTACAACCACTACATCTATCGGGGCGGTTACTACCAGCAAGGTTATCCGCTGGGCCATGCGATGGGCGGCGACGGTCAGATGCTGTCCGGCCGCGTGGAAATGGTGCTGGACGACGGCCAGCGTTGGAGCACCCGCCTGGTGTACGCCAAGGTGAATCCGAACAACCAAACCATCAACCGGGCGTTCCCGCGTTCCGATACGCTGAAAGGCATTCAGCTCGGCTGGGGTTACAGCTTCGATTCTCAGGTTAAATTCGATACCAGCCTGTGGTACACCAACAGCGATCACAGCACCGCCGACGACGTGGGTGCCGGCGTCAGCTTCGAAGTGCCGATCAACCTGTAATTTTTTGCAGACGTAAAAAAACCCGCCGCGGCGGGTTTTTTATTGGCTTCAGCTCAGGCGCTTAGCGCCATTCCTTGAAGCGGTTGATCAGCGCATTGGTCGAGCTGTCGTGGCTGCTGATTTTCTCGCTGCCCGCCAGCTCCGGCAGGATGCGGTTAGCCAGCTGTTTGCCCAGCTCCACGCCCCACTGATCGAAGGTGAAGATGTTCAGGATCGCGCCCTGGGTGAAGATCTTGTGCTCGTACAGCGCGATCAGGCTGCCCAGGCTGAACGGGGTGATTTCGCGCAGCAGGATCGAGTTGGTCGGGCGGTTGCCTTCAAACACTTTGAACGGCGCCACGTGCTTGACCTGCTCAGGGGTTTTACCCTGCGCCGCGAACTCGGCCTCCACCACGTCCAGCGACTTGCCGAACGCCAGCGCTTCGGTCTGGGCGAAGAAGTTGGACAGCAGTTTGGCGTGATGATCGCCCAGCGGATTATGGCTGATGGCCGGCGCGATGAAGTCGCAAGGCACCAGCTTGGTGCCCTGGTGGATCAGCTGGTAGAACGCATGCTGGCCGTTGGTGCCCGGCTCGCCCCAGATGATGGGGCCGGTCTGATAATCCACCGGATTGCCGTTGCGATCGACGTACTTGCCGTTGGATTCCATGTTGCCCTGCTGGAAGTAAGCGGCAAAACGGTGCATGTACTGATCGTACGGCAGAATGGCTTCGGTTTCGGCGCCGAAGAAGTTGTTGTACCAGATACCGATCAGCGCCAGCAGCACCGGCAGGTTCTTCTCCGCCGGCGTTTCGGCGAAGTGCTTGTCCATGGCGTGCGCGCCGCTCAGCAGCTGCTCGAAGTTGTCATAACCGATGGACAGCGCGATCGACAGGCCGATCGCCGACCACAGGGAGTAACGGCCCCCTACCCAGTCCCAGAATTCGAACATGTTGTCGGTATCGATGCCGAACTCGGCCACCGCTTTGCCGTTGGTGGACAGCGCGGCGAAGTGCTTGGCCACGTGTTGTTGATCGGCGGCGCTGCTCAGGAACCAGTCGCGCGCGCTGTGGGCGTTGGTCATGGTTTCCTGAGTGGTGAAGGTTTTGGAGGCCACCAGGAACAGCGTGGTTTCCGGGTTCAGCGGCTGCAGCGTTTCGGCGATATGGGTGCCGTCGACGTTGGAGACGAAGTGCATGTTCAGGTGGTTTTTATACGGGCGCAGCGCTTCGGTCACCATGTAAGGGCCGAGATCCGAACCGCCGATGCCGATGTTCACCACGTCGGTGATCGGTTTGCCGGTGTAGCCTTTCCACTCGCCGCCGATGACGCGCGCGCAGAACTGTTTGATCTTGGCCAGCACCGCGTTCACTTCCGGCATCACGTCTTTGCCGTCGACCAGGATCGGGCTGTTGCTGCGGTTGCGCAGGGCAATGTGCAGCACCGCGCGATCTTCGGTGCGGTTGATTTTCTCACCGGCGAACATCGATTTGATGGCGCCTTGCAGATCGGTTTCTTTCGCCAGCGCCTGCAGCTTCTCCAGGGTTTCCTGCGTGATACGGTTCTTGGAATAGTCCACCAACATTTGGTCGTTGAAGGTCGCGGAGAACCTGGAGAAACGATCGCTGTCCTGGGCGAACAGGTCGGCGATCCGTACGTCTTTCATCTGTGCATAATGTTGCTGCAGGGCTTGCCAAGCAGCGGTTTGACTAGGATTGATATTTTTCATAGCAACACTCTTAGGCTTGAGAATAAAAATGACGCGTTGTCCGATTGTAGCCTGTTCGACTGTGATTATGATCTCTTTTCTTGCGATAGGCGCTAACTGTCAACGCAGTGCCGCCTCGTTTCAGCTTTCACTCTATACTTTTGGCTAACGGCCTGTTATCGGGGTTGCCGAATTGTCATCAGGCTGTGTCATCGTTGCTTATTTCGTCATTTGAAAGGGATCTCGCTTATGGAATTATCTGCCCCGCTCATGTTGGTGCTTATCGGCCTGGCGTCGCTGCTCGCGCAGTGGCTGGCCTGGCTGCTGCGCCTGCCGGCCATTTTGCCGCTGTTGCTGTTCGGCATCGTGCTCGGCCCGACGGTGCATCTGGTGCAGCCGGATCTGCTGTTCGGCGATCTGCTGTTTCCGCTGGTGTCGCTGTCAGTGGCGATCATCCTGTTCGAAGGGGCGCTGACGCTGCGTTTCGAGGAGATACGCGGCCTCGGCGGCGTGGTGCGCAATCTGGTCACCGTCGGCATGCTGGTCACCTTTCTGGTCATCAGCCTCGCCAGCTGGTGGCTGCTGGATTTCCCGCCGGAGCTGGCGGCGCTGATCGGCGCGGTGACGGTGGTGACCGGGCCGACGGTGATCGCCCCGCTGATGCGCGTGGTGCGGCCGAACGCCAACATTAACCAGGTGCTGCGCTGGGAAGGGATCGTCATCGATCCGGTCGGCGCCATCTTCACCCTGCTGGTGTTCGAATTCATCGTGCTGAAACAGAATGCGGAGTCCTATACCCATCTGTTTTGGACGCTGGGCATGACCGCAGCCGTCGGCCTGATCGCCGGCGCGCTGTTCGGCTACCTGCTCGGCCTGGCGCTGCGCCGCGTCTGGCTGCCGCGCTACCTGCAGAACCTGGCGGTGCTGGCGATCATGCTGACCGCCTTCGGCGTTTCCAACGCCATCGCCGACGAATCCGGCCTGCTGACCGTCACGGTGATGGGCATCTGGCTGGCCAACATGCGCGACGTGGACACCAGCGATATTCTGGCGTTCAAAGAGGAGCTGTCGGCGATCCTGATCTCGGCGCTGTTCATCATTCTGGCGGCGCGGCTCGATATCCAGGCGCTGTGGAACATGGGCTGGCCGCTGCTCCTGCTGCTGCTGGTGGTGCAGTTCATCGCCCGGCCGCTGTGCATCGCGGTGTCGACCTGGCGCTCTTCCCTGCACTGGCGCGATCGGCTGTTGCTGTGCTGGATCGCCCCGCGCGGCATCGTCGCCGCTGCGGTCAGCTCGCTGTTCGCGCTGACGCTGCAGCGCAGCGGCTACCAGGGCGCCGACCGGCTGGTGACCGTGGTGTTCGCCATCATCATCGGCACCGTGGTGCTGCAAAGCCTGACCAGCGGGATGATGGCGCGCTGGCTGCGGGTGCAGCAGCAAAAGCCGCGCGGCGTGCTGATCGTCGGCGCCAACAGCGTGGCGCGCATGCTGGCGCAGGCGCTGATCAAGCTGAACGTGCCGGTAATCGTCACCGACAGCAGCTGGGAATACTACCGCCAGGCGCGCATGGAAGGCATCCCGGCCTACTATGGCCACGCCTACTCCGAACACGCCGAGAACTATCTCGATCTGAGCAATATCGCCCAGGTGCTGGCGCTGTCGCCCAACCGCCACCAGAACGCGCTGGCGGTCTACCACTTCGGCCATCTCTTCGGCGAGGATCACGTGTTTGCCATCCG
This sequence comes from Serratia sp. LACPHL-BACT-2024-00286, assembly GCF_043109535.1. Taxonomy (NCBI): domain Bacteria; kingdom Pseudomonadati; phylum Pseudomonadota; class Gammaproteobacteria; order Enterobacterales; family Yersiniaceae; genus Serratia; species Serratia sp. LACPHL-BACT-2024-00286. The sequence goes on along the minus strand of NZ_JBICNA010000013.1, from coordinate 33,586 downwards.
TTCGGGTGCGCCGCTGAAAGGGCGCGGCGCCAGCGCGGAAAGCTCGCGTTTCCGCCGGCATGAAATTTTATTTAATCAGGAAGCCACCTACGGCCGCCTGAGCAGCCTGCTCGCCAGGGGAGCCACCATCAAAGCGACCAAATTGAACGAAAATTTCGGTTGGCTGGAGTATTTGGAGAAACATCAGGGCGTTATTCCGTTATTCAGCCAAAAGGAAGACGGTTCTCTGCAACCGATTGGCGCCGGTTCCACGCCCGCGATGCCCTGTACGCTTATCGCGCTGGTGCAAGATGAAAATCCCTCACCGTCTGTACGTTGACAGAATGGCGATAACCGGCTATTCCTAACAGCCTACTTGCGCACCCGGTGCGCAAGCCAGAAGAGGCGCGTCGCCCAGGTAGAGTGTCAGAGGAGCCGTTTCTCCGTTGACGGCACCCGAGGGGGAGCGACGCCGAGGTAGGGTAATGGCCGGCCATTATCCTATCGACTACAGGGGCTGAATCCCCTGGGTTGTCACCAGGGGATCGCCCGCAGGGCGATCGACAAGGTGGGGCGCTTCTGGGTGTATCGTAGCCTGACCTCTACGCCTGCCCCCTGTTTACCGCTCTCCCCTTGTGCCAAGGCTATGGAATTACAGTGCCCCCAAACGGGCATCCCTGACACGAGGTTTCTAGATGAACCAAGCAGCACCCCAGAATTCCACCGTGGTAGCCAAATTCGGCGGCACCAGCGTCGCCGACTTTGAAGCCATGAACCGCAGCGCCGACGTCGTGCTGGCCAACCCGCAGGTCCGCCTGGTGGTGTTGTCCGCCTCGGCGGGCGTCACCAACCTGTTGGTCGCCCTGGCCGAGGGTTGCGAGGCCGACAAGCGCAACTACCGGCTTGATGAGATCCGCCGCATCCAGTACGCCATACTCGATCGCCTCACGGCGCCGGCGGTGATCCGCGAAGAGATCGACCGCCTGCTGGAAAACATCGCCATGCTGTCGGAAGCCGCGTCGCTGGCCACCTCGACGGCGTTGACCGACGAACTGGTCAGCCATGGGGAGCTGATGTCCACCCTGCTGTTCGTTGAAATCCTGCGCGCCCGCAACGTGCAGGCCGAATGGTTCGATGTGCGCAAAGTGATGCGCACCGACGATCACTTCGGCCGCGCCGTGCCGGACAGCGCCGCGCTCAGCGAACTGGCCCGGGCGCAGTTGCAGCCGCGCCTGCAGGAAGCGCTGGTGGTCACCCAGGGCTTTATCGGCAGCGAGCCGAAAGGCCGCACCACCACGCTCGGCCGCGGCGGCAGCGACTATACCGCCGCGCTGCTCGGCGAGGCGCTCGGCGTTGGCCGGGTAGATATCTGGACCGACGTGCCGGGCATCTACACCACCGATCCGCGCGTGGTGCCGGCGGCCAAGCGCATCGACAAAATCGGTTTCGAAGAGGCGGCGGAAATGGCCACCTTCGGCGCCAAGGTGCTGCATCCGGCCACCCTGTTGCCGGCGGTGCGCAGCGACATTCCGGTGTTCGTCGGCTCCAGCAAGGATCCGGCGGCCGGCGGCACGCTGGTGTGCAACACCACCGAGAATCCGCCGCTGTTCCGTGCGCTGGCGCTGCGTCGCAAGCAAACGCTGCTGACGCTGCACAGCCTGAACATGCTGCACGCGCGCGGCTTCCTGGCGGAGGTGTTCAACATTCTGGCGCGCCACAACGTCTCCGTCGATCTGATCACCACCTCGGAGGTCAGCATTGCGCTGACCATGGACACCACCGGCGCCACCTCCGTTGGCGGCAGCCTGCTGACCACCTCGCTGCTGACCGAGCTGTCGTCGCTGTGCCGGGTGGAAGTGGAAGAAAACCTGGCGCTGGTGGCGATCATCGGCAACCAGCTGTCGCGCGCCTGCGGCGTGGGCAAAGAGGTGTTCGGCGTGCTCGATCCGTTCAATATCCGCCTGATCTGCTACGGCGCCAGCAGCTATAACCTGTGCTTCCTGGTGCCGGGCGAAGAAGCCGAACAGGTGGTGCGTACCCTGCATCACAACCTGTTCGAATAAGTCATTATCCCCGATTGCGGGCGCAGCACGCTGCGCCCCTGCGTCTAAAAAATCCGTTCAAAACCGGCAGGGGTTCAGCATGTTGAACCCGCAAAAAACACAACCACACCCACCGTTCTCAATCTGGCTAAGGAAAACCTGCATGTTGGCATTACTCACGCGTTTATTCCCCCTGTGGGCGATACTGCTGTCCGTCGCCGCCTATTACACGCCGACCACCTTTACCGGCATCGGCCCCTACGTCAGCCCGCTGCTGATGCTGATCATGTTCGCCATGGGCGTTACGCTGCGGCTGGACGACTTCAAACGCGTGCTGGCGCGCCCCGGCCCGGTGGCGGCCGGCATCTTCCTGCACTATCTGATCATGCCGCTGGCGGCCTGGATCCTGGCGATGCTGTTCCGCATGCCGCCGGATCTGTCCGCCGGCATGGTGCTGGTGGGCAGCGTGGCCAGCGGCACCGCCTCCAACGTGATGATCTACCTGGCCAAGGGCGACGTGGCGCTGTCGGTGACCATCTCGGCGGTCTCGACGCTGGTGGGCGTGTTCGCCACGCCGCTGCTGACCCGTTTGTACGTCGACGCCGAAATCAGCGTCGATATCATGGGCATGCTGCTGAGCATTCTGCAGATCGTGGTGATCCCGATCGGCCTGGGCCTGATCGTCCACCATACCCTGACCAAAACGGTGAAACGCATCGAGCCGCTGCTGCCGGCGCTGTCGATGGTGTGCATCCTGGCGATCATCAGCGCGGTGGTGGCGGGCAGCCAAAGCCATATCGCCTCGGTCGGTCTGGTGGTGATCGTCGCGGTGATCCTGCACAACGGCATCGGTCTGCTGAGCGGCTATTGGGGCGGCAAGCTGTTCGGCTTCGACGAATCCACCTGCCGCACGCTGGCGATCGAAGTCGGCATGCAGAACTCCGGGCTGGCGGCCACGCTGGGCAAAATCTACTTCTCGCCGCTGGCCGCGCTGCCGGGCGCGCTGTTCTCGGTCTGGCACAACCTTTCCGGTTCGCTGCTGGCGGGTTATTGGTCCGGCCGCCCCATCAAGAAAAAATAAAACGCCTGTAGGGACGCAAACAATTGCGTCCCTTTTTTTCCTGCGAAATTTCGTATTTCCCACTGGTCGGATTGTCATAATTCCCCTCATCCCCTATCATCCGTGAAAAATAAAAATTCAGATTCTTCCTAGCCATGCCGATAATGTTGGCAAGAGGAAGAGACGTTCTACTTTTTTTAATTAATTAAGTCGCCAGGGTTGCCCGCCATAAAAGAAGCAGCCTAATTATTATTTAGATATATACCCACCGTCTTATTTGCCGCGGCAAATCAAGATACCTCGCAATGTGCATGTCGCTCATTATTTCGGGCCGGCCGTCGGCCGCCCGTGGTTAACCTCATGGATTGGGCTGGCTGCCCCGGCGGCCTCTCATAATGGATTACAATGATAAAAAAAATCACCGCTTTGACGCTGTTGGTCAGCACGGCCCTTTCCGCCGAAACCCTGCCGGACGCCCACATGATGCGGGATATGTCGATGGGGGAGTCGCGCCGCGCGCTGCAAGACAGCACGCGTGAAGTCAACCAGTTGATTGAGCAACGCCGCTACCAGCAGCTGAAACAGCAACGCTTGCTGGCGGAGCCGGAACCGGCCGCGCCCGCCCTGCCGCAGTCCGCGCAGTGCCTGCCGATCGCCGGCGTTTATCTGCAGGGCGTCACCCTGCTCTCGCCGGCCGATTTATCCGCCCTGAGCGCGCTGCCGGAACAGTGCATCAGCAGCAACGATATCAATCGCCTGACCCGTGAATTAACGCGCCTTTATGTGCAAAAAGGCTATATCACCGCGCGCGTGCAAATTGTTCGCCCTAATTCACAGGGAGAATTGGGATTAAGCGTCACCGAAGGATTTATCGAGAAAATAGAAGGCGGCGATCGCTGGGTCAACAGCCGTTTATTATTTCCAGGGCTGGAAGGCAAGCCGTTGAAATTAACCGAGCTCGACCAGGGATTGGATCAAGCCAACCGTTTGCAATCGAATACCACCAAGCTGGATATATTGCCCGGCCGCCAGGTTGGCGGTTCGGTCATTCGTTTGCGCAATCAGCATGCCAAGCCCTGGCTGATGACCGTCGGCACGGATAATTACGGCCAAAAAAGCACCGGCCAGTGGCTGGCTCGCGCCACCGCCACGCTGGACAGCCCGTTCGGCCTGTCGGACTTCGTCAGCCTGAACGCCAACAGCACGCTGGAAAACCCGGCTCACCGCTACAATCGCGCCTATACCCTGCTCTATTCGCTGCCGTACGGCGCGTTCACCTTCAGCGGGTTCGCCAGCTTCTCGTCCTACGAGAACCACCAGCAGCTGCCGCACAACCTGGTCAAACTGCACGGCCAGACCCAGCAGTATGGTCTGCGCAGCGACTACGTGTTTTACCGCGATCGCGATCAGATAGACAGCCTGAGCGGCCAGTTGACCTACAAGCGCATCGACAACTACTTCGAAAGCGTGCGCCTCGAGGTCAGCAGCCCCACCCTGACCCTGGCCGAACTGAGCGCCAGCCACCTGCAAATTCTGCCCAACGGGGTGTTCAGCGCCAACCTCAGCGTCGAACAGGGCCTGCCGTGGCTGGGGGCCGGTCGCCACCCAAGCTCGGTGCACCTCGACAGCCAGTTCACCAAAGGCAAGCTGTTCGCCAACCTCAGCCAGCGGCTTCACCTGGGTGACGCCACCTATCAGCTCAACAACCTGTTCTACGGCCAGTACAGCCGCGACCCGCTGCCCGGCGTGGAGTGGCTGAGCCTTACCGATCGCAGCGCCGTGCGCGGCTTCAGCCGCAGCACCCAGTCAGGCGACAACGGCTGGTATCTGCAGAACACGCTGTCGCGCAGCTTCAATCTGGGTGCCACCACGCTGACGCCGCGCCTCGGCGCCGACGTCGGCCGCATTTTGCCGCGCCAGGACAGCTCGGGGTGGCGCAGCAGCGCCGGCCTGAGCAGCGGCGCCACGTTGCGCTATCGGCAGGCGCTGGTCGATCTCGAGGTCAGCCGCGGCTGGATCTTGTCGAATCACGCCACGCCGGAAGATCCCGTTCAGGTACTGGCGCGCTTTTCTTACACCTTTTAATCAGCAGTTTTGCAGGACCCCACGGCAATATACGGAGAAACATGGATGAAAAATAATAACTTCAGGCTTTCAGCAGCGGGCAAACTGGCCGCCGCGCTGGCGATTATTCTCGCCGCTTCCGCCGGCGCCTACGCCGCGGAGATCGTGGCGGCCAACGGCGCCAACGGCCCCGGCGTTTCCACCGCCGCGACCGGCGCGCAGGTGGTCGACATCGTCGCGCCGAACGGCAACGGGCTGTCGCACAACCAATACCAGGACTTTAACGTCAACCAGCCCGGCGCCGTGCTGAACAACTCCCGCGAAGCGGGGCTGTCGCAGCTGGCCGGCCAACTGGGCGCCAACCCCAATCTGGGCGGGCGCGAAGCCAGCGTGATCCTCAATGAAGTGATCGGCCGCAACCCGTCGCTGCTGCACGGCCAGCAAGAGATCTTCGGCATGGCGGCCGATTACGTGCTGGCCAACCCGAACGGCATCAGCTGCCAGGGCTGCGGGTTCATCAACACCAGCCGCTCCTCGCTGGTGGTCGGCAACCCGCTGGTGGAGAACGGCCTGCTGCAGGGCTACAGTACCCAGGACAACCGCAATACCCTGAGCCTCAACGGCGTCCTGAACGCCGGCGGCGTGCTGGATCTGATCGCGCCGAAGATAGACAGCCGCGGCGACGTGATCGTGCAAGACTTCACCCATCGCAACGGCAGCGTGACGCCGGCGGCGATCAACGCCATCAGCGGCCATAACCGGGTGGCGCGCGACGGCAAGGTGCTGGCCAGCGTACAGCCGACCACGGCGCTGGACAGCTACTACCTCGGCAGCATGCAGGCCGGGCGCATCAACATCATCAACACCGCGCAGGGCAGCGGCGTGAAGCTGGCCGGCACGCTGGCCGCCGGCGACGAGCTCAAGGTGAAAGCCTACGATATTCGCAGCGAAAGCCGCGTTGACGACGCCAGCAGCAACCGCAACGGCGGCGACAACTACCAGAACTACCGCGGCGGCATCTACGTCAACGATCGCAGCAGCAGTCAGAAGCTGACCCGCACCGAGCTGAAAGGCAAGAACATCAGCCTGGTGGCGGATAACCACGCGCACCTCACCGCCACCGATATTCGCGGCGAAGACATCACGCTGCAGGGCGGCAAGCTGACGCTCGACGGCCAGCAGTTGAAACAGACCCAGGGCCACACCGACGACCGCTGGTTCTACTCCTGGCAATACGACGTCACCCGTGAGCGCGAGCAGCAGCAGCAGGCGGGCAGCACCGTCGCCGCCGGCGGCAACGCCACACTCGTCAGTACCCGGGAAGACGTGAACCTGTTGGGCGCCAACGTCAGCGCCGATCGGGCGCTGAGCGTCAAAGCGGCGCGCGACGTGCACCTCGCCGGGCTGGTGGAGAAGGATAAGTCCACCGAGCGCGGCTATCAGCGCAACCACACCTCCAGCCTGCGCACCGGCAGTTGGAGCAGCAGCGACGAAAGCGAGAGCCTGAAGGCCAGCGAACTGCGTAGCCAGGGCGAACTGACCTTGAAAGCCGGCCGCAATGTCACTACCCAGGGCGCCAAGGTCCACGCCCAGCGCGATCTGACGATCGACGCAGACAACCAGATCCAGGTCGGGGTGCAGAAAACCGCCAACGCCAAAGCGGTACGCGATGACAAAACCTCCTGGGGCGGCATCGGCGGCGGCGACAACAAAAACAACAGCAACCGCCGCGAGATCAGCCACGCCTCCGAACTGACCAGCGACGGCACCCTGCGCCTGAACGGCCAGCAGGGCGTCACCATCACCGGCAGCAAGGCGCGCGGCAAGGAAGGCGGCCTGGTCACCGCCACCCAGGGCGGCCTGCGCATCGACAACGCGCTGAGCACCACCGTAGACAAAATCGATGCGCGCACCGGCACCGCCTTCAACATCACCAGCAGTTCGCACAAGGCCGACAACCGCTACCAGAGCAGCACCGCCAGCGAGTTGAAGTCTGACACCAACCTGAAGCTGGTCAGCCGTAAGGATACCGACGTGATCGGCAGTCAGGTCACCAGCGGCGGCGAGCTGAGCGTGACGTCGCAGACCGGCAACATCAACGTCAAGGCCGCCGAACAGCAGCAAAAAATCGATGAGCAGAAGACCGCGCTTACCGTCAACGGCTACGCCAAAGAAGCCGGCGACAAGCAATACCGCGCCGGTTTGCGCATCGAACACACCCGCGACAGCGAGAAAACCACCCGCACCGAAAACCGCGCCTCGACCCTCAGCGGCGGCAGCGTGAAGCTCGAGGCGGAGAAGGACGTGACCTTCAGCGGCTCCAAACTGGTCGCCGACAAAGGCGACGCCAGCGTCAGCGGCAACAAGGTTTCGTTCCTGGCGGCCGACGATAAAACCACCTCGAACACCGAGCAGACCAAGATCGGCGGCGGTTTCTATTACACCGGCGGCATCGACAAGCTCGGCAGCGGCGTGGAAGCCGGCTACGAGAACAGCAAAACGCAGGCGCAGAGCAGCAAGGCGGTCACCTCCGGCAGCGACGTCAAAGGCAACCTGACTGTCAACGCCCGTGACAAGCTGACCCAGCAAGGCGCGCAGCACAGCGTCGGCGGTGCCTATCAAGAAAACGCCGCGGGCGTCGATCACCTGGCCGCCGCCGACACCGCCAGCAGCACCACCACCAAAACCGACGTCGGTGTGAACATCGGCGCCAACGTCGATTACAGCGCCGTGACCCGCCCGGTCGAGCGCGCGGTCGGCAAGGCGGCCAAGCTGGACGCCACCGGCGTCATCAACGACATCGGCGGCATCGGCGCGCCTAACGTCGGCCTGGATATCGGCGCGCAGGGCGGCAGCAGCGAAAAACGCAGCAACAGCTCGCAGGCGGTGGTCAGCTCGGTGAAAGCCGGCAGCATCGACATCAACGCCAAAGGCGAAGTGCGCGATCAGGGCACGCAGTATCAGGCGAGCAAAGGCGCGGTCACGCTGACGGCGGACAGCCACCGCAGCGAAGCCGCGACGAACCGCCAGGAAGAGCAGAACCGCGATACCCGCGGCAGCGCCGGCGTGCGCGTCTACACCTCCACCGGCAGCGATCTGACCGTAGACGCCAAGGGCGAAGGCGGCACCCAGCGCAGCAGCAGCAACGCCAGCCAGGCGGTGACCGGCACGATCGACGCGGCCAACGGCATCAACGTCAACGTGAAACAAGATGCGGTCTATCAGGGCACCGCGCTGAACGGCGGCAGCGGTAAAACCGCCGTCAACGCCGGCGGCGATATTCGCTTCGATCAGGCCAGCGATAAGCAGAGCGAAAACCACAGCGGTTTCAACGTCAAAGCCTCCGCCAAGGGCGGTTTCACCGCCGACAGCAAAAACTTCGGCGCCGGCTTCGGCGGCGGCACCAACAACGGCGAAAGCAACAGCAGCACCGCGCAGGTCGGCAACGTCAGCGGCCAACAGGGCGTGGAGCTGAAGGCGGGCCGCGATCTGACGCTTAAAGGCACCAACGTCAAGAGCCAGGGCGACGTCACCCTGAGCGCGGGCAACAAGGTTGCGCTGCAGGCGGCGGAATCGACCCAAACGCGTAAGGAGAACCAGCTGTCCGGCAATCTCGATCTGGGCGCCGGCAGCAGCGACAGCAAGGAAAAAACCGGCGGCAGCCTCTCCGCCGGCGGCGCCTTCGACATCGCCAAGGTGAATGAGTCCGCGACCGAACGCCAGGGCGCCACGCTAGCCTCAGACGGCAAGGTCACCCTGTCCGCCGGCGGCAAAGGCGATGACGCGCTGCATCTGCAGGGCGCCAAGGTCAGCGGCGGCAGCGCCGCGCTCGAGGCGAAAAACGGCGGCATCCTGCTGGAGTCCGCCAAGAACGAGCAGCACAAGGACAACTGGAGCCTGGGCATCAAAGCCAACGCCAAAGGCGGCCAAACGTTCAACAAGGACGCCAACGGCAAGGTCGATCCGAACACCGGCAAAGACACCCATACGCTGGGTGCCGGTCTGAAGGTCGGCGTGGAACAGCAGGATAAAACCACCCACGCCAACACCGGCATCACCGCGGGCGACGTGGCGCTCAACAGCGGCAAGGATACCCGCCTCGCCGGGGCGCGCGTCGATGCCGACAGCGTACAGGGCAAGGTGGGCGGCGATCTGCGCGTTGAAAGCCGCAAGGACGTCGAGAAAGGCGTGAAGGTGGAGGTAGATGCCGGCCTGAGCCACAGCAACGATCCGGGCAGCAGCATCACCTCCAAGCTGTCGAAGGTGGGCACGCCGCGCTACGCCGGGAAAGTGAAAGAGAAACTGGACGCCGGGGTGAATAAAGTGGCCGACGCCACCACCGACAAGTACAACAGCGTGGCGCGTCGTCTCGATCCGCAGCAGGACACCACCGGCGCGGTCAGCTTCAGCAAGGCCGACGGTAAAGTGACGCTGCCGGCAACGCCGGCCGGCGAGAAGCCGCAGGGCCCGCTGTGGGATCGCGGTGCGCGCACCGTCGGCGGCGCGGTAAAAGACAGCATCACCGGGCCGGCCGGTCGCCAGGGGCAGCTCAAGGTCAATGCCGACGTGGTGAACAACAACGCGGTCGGCGAGCAGTCGGCGATTACCGGTAAGCACGGCGTAGCGCTGCAGGTCGGCGGCCAAACCCAACTGACCGGCGGCGAGATCCGCAGCCGGCAGGGCAAGGTGGAACTGGGCGGCAGCAAGGTCAACCAGCAGGACGTCAGCGGCCAACGCTATCAGGGCGGCGGCCGCGTCGATGCGGCGGCCACGGTAGGCGGGCTGTTAGGCGGCGCGGCGAAGCAAAGCGTCGACGGCAACGTGCCGTTCGTCAGCGGCCATGCTTCGACTCAGCAGGCGGACGCCAAAGCCGGCGTGTTCAGCGGCAAATAACGCACCTCTCCTGCACAACGCCCCCGATGAAAACCGGGGGCGTTTTTTTTACAGCGTGCTCGGGGTGTCTTCCCAGTCGCGATCGTCGTCCTTGGCATCCTGATCCAACACGTTGTAAGCCACGGCGCAGAACAGCGAGTTCAGGCGCTTCATGTCCCCCAACAATCCCAAATGCAACGAACTGGTCTCGATGCTCTGCACGTTTTGCTGATGCAAGCGATCGACGTGCGCGTGCGCGTAGCGGCGATCCAGAATGCGGAAGCGGTGCTTGGAACGGCGCAGGCGCTTGGCGCTGGTGACGTCGCCGGACAGGAACACCGACAGCCCCAGACGCAGGTTGCCGATCAGCCGTTCGTGCAGCCCGTCCAGCTCCGCCAACCCTTCCGCCGAGAAGGCACGACGCGCGGCGTGCGACTTGGCGCCCACGTCGCCGGCCATGCGCTCGATGATGTCGCCCGCCTGTTCCAGGTTAAGCGCCATTTCGATGATCTCCGCCCAGCGGCGCGAGTCTTCCTCGCCCAGATCTTCCTTCTGGATCTGCGCCAGATACAGCTTGATGGCGGTGTACAGCACGTCGACGTCATCGTCGAGGCGCCGCACTTCTTTATCCACGCCTTGTTTGCCGTGCAGCACTTCGCGCTGCAGGATCATCATGTGTTCCACCACGTCGCCCATGCGCAACGTTTCGCGCGCCGCATTGGCCAGCGCCAGCGTCGGCGTGTCCAGCGCGCTGGCGTCCAGATGGCGCGGACGCATACGCGGATCGTCGGCCGCCACGTCGACGATCAGCCGCTCGCACAGCGTCGCCATCGGCCCGGCCAGCGGGATCATCACCAGACAACGGATCAGGTTGTAGAACACGTGGAAGTAGATCACCAGCTCTTCGCTGCCGCCCGGCAGCTGAGCCATCACATCCGCCAGATAGGAAACGAACGGCAGCACCAGCACACAGCCCACCAGCTTGAACAGCAGGCTGCCGAGCGCCACGCGCCGCCCGGCGGCGTTCTGGCCGCTGGCGTTGATCATCGCCAACAGGCCGCTGCCGAGGTTGGCGCCGATCACCAGGCAAAGCGCCACCTTCAGCGAGATCACGCCGGATGCGGTCAGGGTGGCGGTCAGCAGCACCGCCGCCAGGCTGGAATAGCTGACGATGGCGAACAGCGCGCCGGTCAGGGCGTCCAGCATCACGTCGCCGGTCAGCGACGAGAACAGCACTTTCACCCCGGCCGCCTGGGTGATCGGCGTGGCGGCGGCCACGATCAGCTCCAGCGCCAGCACGATCAGCCCAAGGCCGATCAGGACGCGCCCGATCTGGCCGATCCGCATCTGCTTGCGGCTGAGGAACAGGAAGACGCCGATCAGGATCAGCAGCGGCGACAGCCAGGAAAGATCGAAGGTCAGCACGCGCGCCATCAGCGCGGTGCCGACGTCGGCGCCGAGCATGATCACCAGCGCAGGCGCCAGCCCCACCAGCCCCTGCGCGACGAAAGAGGTCACCAGCAGCGCCGTGGCGTTGCTGCTCTGCACCAGCGCGGTCACGCCGATGCCGGAAACGAACGCCAGCGGTTTTTTCTCAACGCTGTCGCTCAACACGCGCCGCAGATTGGCGCCGTAAACCCGCATGATCCCGGTGCGCACGATGTGGGTGCCCCACACCAACAGCGCCACGGAGGAAAGCAGGTGAAGAAGGGTCAGCACGGAAGATACGCTCCATTAACGCCCGGCCAAAGGAGGCTGGTACCCGATGCCTGTCAGGCGGTGCGGAAAGACGGAACGGTTCTGTTCGCCTTAGCCGCAGCCGGTAGGCCAAAAGATGACGGGTACAGCGCGCGGTCCCGCCTGCCGGGCGTAGGTCTGGCAGGACAGCGGGCGGGCGGCAGACCGCAGAAGAGAAGGGTTAATGCGGCGGCGGAAAGGCCCCGGCGCCGCGCTGCGAAGTCATGCAACTTCCCGCAATACAACAGGTTCCAAGTGTAGCCCAATTTGCTCGCCGTCGGGCCGCAGGTCGGCCACCGACCGGTTGAGCACGTCAACCAGCAATTCTACACCGCGAACCTGAATCCGATAGCGTACCACATTCCCGAGCAAACTGTGGCCCAGGATCACCCCGCCGATCCCCTGCCCGGCCGGCAACAGGCCGATCGATTCGGGCCGGATCGCCACCTTGCCGACATAGCTGCGCCCGGTCAGCTGGGCGGCCTGTTCGGCGGTCAGCAGGTTATAGTTGCCGATAAACCCGGCGGCGAAGGCGTCTGCCGGCTGGGTATACAGGGTTTCCGCATCGCCGCTCTGCACGATCTGCCCCTTGTTCATCAGCACGATGCGATCCGACAAGGTCAGCGCCTCTTCCTGATCGTGGGTGACGAAGATCGCCGTCAGGTTCAGCTCGCGTTGAATGCGCCGGATCTGCTCGCGCAGGTGTTTGCGGATGCGCGCGTCCAGCGCCGACAGCGGTTCGTCGAGCAGCAGCAGCCGCGGGCGGGTGACCAGCGATCGCGCCAGCGCCACGCGCTGACACTGGCCGCCCGACAGCTGATGCGGATAGCGCTTCGCCAGCTCGCTCAGCTCCACCAGCGCCAGCACCTCCTGCACCCGCTGGCCGATCTGCCCGGCCGCCAGCTTCTGCATTTTCAGCCCGAAGGCCACGTTGCCTTCCACCGTCATATTGGGAAACAGCGCATAGCTTTGGAACACCATGCCGATGCCGCGCTTTTGCGGCGCCAGCGGCACCAGATCCTGACCCTGCAACAAGATTTGCCCGCTGTCGACCGGAGTCAGGCCTGCCAGACAGCGCAGCAGCGTCGATTTGCCGCAGCCGCTCGGCCCCAGCAGGGTGACGAACTCCCCCTCTTCGGCGGTGAAATCGATATCCTGAAACACCTGGGTCTGGCCATAGTGTTTGTTCAGGCGGGTGACGTTGAGATAAGCCATCAGGTTAACCCTTGTTTTTATTCAGCAGGTTCGCCAGCCAGGTGACGAGCAGCACCACGGCGAAATAGGAGATGACCAGCGCGCTGGTGAAGTGCCCGCTGCCGTTGCGCATGTTGTACAGGTAGACCTGCAGCGTTTCATACTGGCTGCCCACCAGCAGGTTGGCGAACACGAACTCGCCGATCAGGAACGAGAACGACAGCAGCACGGCGATCGTTCCGCCCTTGCGCAGGTTCGGCAACACCACCCACAGCGCCGCCTGCCAGGTGCTGGCGCCGAGCAGGTGCGCGGCGTCCATCAGATCGCGCAGGTTGATTGCCTGCATGTTGTTGCTGATGGCGCGGTAGATAAACGGCAGCGCGATGGTGAAATAGCAGCCCACCAAAATCCACGGAGTGCCGAGCAGCGGCAGCGGATCGGCGGCGAACAGCTGCATCAGCCCCACCGCCGACACCACCGGCGGCACGGCGAACGGCAGCAGAATCAGCACGTTCATCACCGCGTCCAGCTTGGGAAAGTAGTAAGCGATCACAAACATCGCCGGCAGGATCACCACCACCGACAGCAGCAGCGTGCCGAAGCAGATCAACAGCGAGTGCCACAGCGCCTGCAAAAAGCGCGGGTCGCTCCACAGCGCCGTCAGCCACTTCAGGGTCAAACCGTCCGGCAAAATGGTGGCGCCCCACTGGGTGGCCAGCGCATAAATCAGCGTCGCCGCCAGCGGCAGCAGCAGGATCAGCAGCAGTAGGCCGGTCACCGTGCGATGGTACATGCGTTCAGCACGCGACATGAGCATTCTCCATCCGATTATGAGCGCGCATTGAGGTAGCTCCTGCGCAGCATCCATTGGTGGATCACCGTGATAAACGCCATCATCACCACCAGCAGCATCGCCAGCGCGCTGGCCAGGTTCGGATCGAGGGAGATATCCCCTGCCACCAATGCCGAGATGCGGATCGGGATCACGTTGAAGTTGCCGGTGGTCAGCGCGTACACCGTGGCGTAGGCGCCCAGCGCGTTGGCCAGCAGGATGACGAAGGTGCCCATCAGCGCCGGCGCCAGCACCGGCAGGCCGATATGCCGCCAGTAGCGCCAGGGGCCGGCGCCGAGCAGCGCCGCCGACTCGCGCCAGTCGGCGCGCAGCGCGTCGAACGCCGGATACAGCAACAGCACCCCCAGCGGGATCTGGAAGTAGGTATACAGCACGATCAGGCCGCTCTTCGAATAGAGGTTGAAACTCTCCATCAGACCGTATTTGCGCAGCAGCAGCGTCAGGCAACCGTTCAGCCCCAGCAGGATGACGAAGGCGAACGCCAGCGGCACCCCGGCGAAATTGCTGGTCATGTTGGTGAACGACATCACGAAGTCATGAAATCGGGTCTGGCCGAGCTGGCGCAGCGAGTAACTGCCCACTAACGCAATCAACAAGCCGTAGACACTCGACCACAGCGAGATCTCCAGCGAGAACTGAAAGGCCTGCAGGTAGAACGGCGAGGTGAGGATATCGACATAGTTGCCCCATCCCCAGCCGCCGGTCTCGCTGAAAAAGCTGTGAACGGCGATCCACACCAGCGGGGCGATCTGAAACGCGCCGAACAGCACGATAAACGGCAACAGGCACAGCGCGGCGATCCATTTGGTTTTGCCGTTCATCGCGCATCCTGCACCAGCAGCGCCCGGCAACGCGGCTTGTCGTGCGGCGCCTGCAGCAGATCGCAAATCGTGCCGCACAGCTCGGTTTGCTGCGGATCGGCATCGTCCTGGCTGAAGCCCGAGCCGAACACGAACAGCGGCACCTGGCGCTCTTCCGGCAACACGCCGCCGTGGCTGCGATCGTCGTTCATGCCGTGATCGGCGGTGACCAGCACCTGATAACCGGCCGCCAGCCACTCGGGCAGATAGCGCGACAGCGAGCCGTCGGCGCGCCGCGCCGCGTTGCGGTACTGCGGCGAAGAGAGGCCGAAGCGGTGCCCGGCGTCGTCGATGTTCATCGGATGGATCAGCAGGAAATCCGGCTGATGCCGCAGGCGCAGGCTTTCGGCGTCGTCGAACAGATGGCTGTCGGGATAGCCGTCGTCGTAATAGAAATGCCCGTGCTGGATCGGCAGCTCGGGGGCGTCGGTATGGCGGTCGCGCGCGGCGTCGAACGGCGTGCGGTTATACAATTCGCTGAACCAATGATACGCGGCGGCGGCGGTGGTCAACCCGGCGGCGCGTGCGTAATGAAACACGCTTTGTTGATGAGAAAGGCGCGAGACGTGGTTGTGCACCACGCCGCTCTCCACCGGCGTGACGCCGGTGAGGATGCATTCATACAGCGGCCGAGAGAGCGAGGGCAGCTCGCTCTCCAACAGGTACAACCGTCCGCGTCCCGCCGCGCATTCGGCCTGCAGATAGCCCATGGCGTCGTGCGCCACCCGGTAGTTGAGGCCGTCCAGCAGCACGAGGATCGTTTTCATGGTGCGTTAACTCACTGCTGCATAAACATAATGACGTTTTCCTGCCACAGACGCGGCAGCGCTTTGGCGCTCTGTTCCCAGGCCGCCGGATCGGCGATCGGGTGCGCGTTCTTGTACTGCTCGGCCGGCAGCAGCTTGGCCTTGACGTCGTCCGGCAGCGTCAGATGCTCGGCGCGGATCGGGCGCGCATAGCCGCGCGCCAAGTTGATCTGGCCGGCGTCGGAGAAGATGTATTCGCGCGCCAGCTTGGCGGCGTTCGGGTGCTTGGCGTATTTGTTGATGATGGTGGTGTAGCCGGAGGTGATCGAGCCGTCCGACGGGATCAGCACTTCAAAACGGGTTTTGTCGATCTGATCGCGGTAGTTCAGGCCGTTGAAGTCCCACACCACGCCAACCTGCACTTCCCCTTTCTCCAGCGATGCGATCACCGGATTGCTCAGGCTCAGACGGCCGGCCTTGGCCAGCTTGCCGAAGAATTCCAGGCCCGGCTTGAGGTTTTTCTCGTTGCCGCCCATGGCGTAGGTGGCCGCCAGCACGCCGCTGGCCGCCTGCGACGCGGTGCCGACGTCGCCGATGGTGACCTGATAGCTGCCCTTCAGCAGATCGGCCCAGCTGTGCGGAATGTCTTTCACCTGCTGTTTATTGATGATGAAGGCGATGGTGCCGGTGTAAGCCAGCGCCCAGTGGCCGTCTTTGTCTTTCGCCCACTCCGGCACCTGCTCCCAGGTAGAGGGTTTGTACGGCTGCGTTACGCCCTTCTGCACCGCCACCGGGCCGAAGGCCGCGCCGACGTCACCGATGTCCGCCGTGGCGTTGTTCTTTTCCGCATCGAATTTGGCGATCTCCTGCGCGGAGCTCATGTCGGTATCGACATGCTTCAGGCCATATTTGCTCAACAGATCTTGCCAGGTGCCTTTCCAGTTGGCCCAGCTGTCCGGCATGCCGACGCTGTTGACTTCGCCTTCTTTCTTCGCGGCCTGCTCCAGCGCCGCCAGATCGGTATCCGCGGCCCAGCTCATCTGGCTGGATAACACGATGGCACTGGTTAACACAGAAGCGCACAAACGTTTCATAACTGATGCTCCAGGTGGTAGTGTGGGGAGGGCTGGACTAGTCCAGCAAGGACCAAACCAATCTAACGGACGAATGTGATAATTATATGTCAGCTTAAAAAAGCGACGGTTTTATCACCCATTGCAACGGCGAAAACGCGACGCTGGTCTACCTTAAGGGAGGCCAAACGCACTGAAACGGGACACCCGCTGTATGAGTGAAGCACCGACGACCGTAGCCACCATCTGCCAAACGCTGAACGCGCGCATCGCCGCAGGCGAGTTCGCCGTGGGCGGCAAGCTGCCCTCCGAACGCGCCCTGAGCGAACAGTTCGCCACCACCCGCATTACCTTGCAGGAGGCGCTCGGCCAGTTGGAGGCGCAGGGGGTCATCTACCGCCAGGTGCGGCGCGGCTGGTTCATTTCGCCCCCGCGTCTTATCTACAACCCGCTGCAGCGCAGCCATTTTCACGCCATGGCGCAGCAACAGGGGCGCGCCGCCCATACCGAGGCGATCGACAGCGCGGTAGTCACGCTCGACGCGCCGCTGGCCGGCCGCCTGGCGCTGCCCCCCGGCGCCGACGCCTATCGCATTCGCCGGCTGCGCTACATCGACGGGCGCGCGGTGCTGTACTGCGAGCACTACCTCAATCCGGCCTACTTCCCCGGCATACTGGACGAAGATCTGACCCAGTCGCTGACCGCGCTGTACGCCGCGCGCTACGGCATTCACTACGGCCGGGTGCGTTTCGACATGCTGCCCACCCTGCTGCCGCAGCAGGCCGCCGCCATGCTGAAGGTGACCTACGGCAGCCCGGCGCTGTTCATTACGCGGGTGAACCGCGATCAGCACGACCGGGTGATCGATTGCGATCTGGAGTATTGGCGTTACGATGCGCTGCACATCGACGTGGAAGCGCAGTAAATGACAAGGACGCATCGCTGCGCCCTTAAAGAGGAAATCAGTCGGCGTCGTAGCCGAGGTTAGGCGCCAGCCAGCGTTCGACCTCGCTCACGCTCATCCCTTTACGCGCCGCGTAGTCTTCCACCTGATCGCGCTGGATCTGCGCCACCGCGAAGTACTTGCTTTCAGGATGGCTGAAGTACCAGCCGGACACCGCCGCCCCCGGCCACATGGCGAAGGACTCCGTCAGCTCCATGCCGGTGTGGCGGTTGACGTCCAGCAGCTGCCAGATGGTCGCTTTTTCGGTGTGTTCCGGGCAGGCCGGGTAGCCCGGCGCCGGCCGGATGCCCTGATAGTTTTCGCGGATCAGCTCTTCGTTGCTCAGGCTCTCGTCGGCGGCATAGCCCCAGTGCAGCTTGCGCACCTGCTCATGCAGGTATTCGGCGAAGGCCTCCGCTAGGCGATCCGCCAGCGCCTTGACCATGATTTTGTTGTAATCGTCGTGCTGCGCGTCGTACGCCGCCGCCAGCGCGTCCTCCTCCAGCCCGCCGGTCACCGCGAAGGCGCCGAAGTAGTCGGCCTTGCCGCTGCTTTTCGGCGCCACAAAGTCCGCCAGGCAGTAGTTCGGGAAGTCGGTTTTTTCCGTCTGCTGGCGCAGATGGCGGCTCACCGCCAGCACCTCGTCACGCCGTTCGTCGCGGTACACCTCCACGTCGTCGCCGACGCGGTTGGCCGGGAACAGACCGTAAACGCCGCGCGGGTTGAGGCTGCGCTCGGCGGCCAGCCGATCCAGCATCTGATTGGCGTCGTGGAACAGGCGCTTGGCCTCTTCCCCCACCACCTCGTCTTCCAGGATGCGCGGGTATTTGCCCGCCAGCGACCAGGTCATGAAGAACGGCGTCCAGTCGATATAGTGGCGCAGCGTCTCGATGCCGGCCGCCACCGGGAACACGCCGAGCTGCCGCGGCACAGGCGGCTGATAATCGGCCCAGTCCAGCGCCATGGCGTTGGCGCGCGCCTTCTGCAAATCGACCGGCGGCGTGCGCGGCTTTTTGCGCGCATGCTGAATGCGCACCGTTTCATACTCTTTGCGGGTGCGCGCCACAAACTCGTCGCGCTGGGTGGCGGACAGCAGCGCCGACACCACGCCCACGGTGCGCGAAGCATTCTGCACGTAGGTGGTCGGGCCGCTGTAGTTTTGTTCGATCTTCACCGCGGTGTGCGCCTTGGAGGTGGTGGCGCCGCCGATCAGCAGCGGCAGCGTAAAGCCCTGGCGCTCCATCTCTTTGGCCACGTTGACCATCTCGTCCAGCGATGGCGTGATCAGCCCCGACAGGCCGATGATATCGACGTTCTCCTCGCGCGCGGTGCGCAGGATTTTCTCCGTCGGCACCATCACGCCCAGATCGACGATTTCATAGTTGTTACACTGCAGTACCACGCCGACGATGTTCTTGCCGATGTCGTGCACGTCGCCCTTCACCGTCGCCAACAGGATTTTGCCCGCGGAGGTGCCCTGCTGCTTGCTGGCCTCGATGTAGGGTTCCAGGTAGGCCACCGCCTGCTTCATCACGCGGGCGGATTTCACCACCTGCGGCAGGAACATCTTGCCCTCGCCGAACAGATCGCCGACCACGTTCATCCCCGCCATCAGCGGCCCTTCGATCACTTCGATCGGGCGTTCGGCCTGCTGCCGCGCTTCTTCGGTGTCCAGCTCGATAAATTCGGTGATGCCCTTCACCAGCGAATACTCCAGCCGTTTCTCCACCGGCCAGCCGCGCCACTCCGCCTGCTGCACCGCCACGTCATTATCTTTGCTGCCACGGTACTTTTCCGCCAGCTCCAGCAGGCGTTCGGTGCCGTCCTCGCGACGGTTGAGGATCACGTCCTCCACCGCGTCGCGCAGCTCGGCGCTTAAATCGTCATAAATCGCCAGTTGCCCGGCGTTGACGATGCCCATGTCCATGCCGTTGCGAATGGCGTGATACAGGAACACCGCGTGGATCGCTTCACGCACCGGATCGTTGCCGCGGAACGAGAACGACACGTTGGACACGCCGCCGGAGATCATCGCGTGCGGCAGGTGGGTTTTGATGTCGGCACAGGCTTCGATAAAGTCGACGGCGTAGTTGTTGTGCTCTTCGATACCGGTAGCGACGGCGAAAATGTTCGGGTCGAAAATGATGTCTTCCGGCGGGAAGCCGACGCGCTCGGTCAGAATGTTATAGGCGCGGCGGCAGATCTCGAACTTGCGCTCGCGGGTGTCCGCCTGCCCCACTTCGTCGAACGCCATCACCACCACCGCGGCGCCATACCGGCGCACCAGTTTGGCGTGGTGGATAAAGGCCTCTTCGCCCTCCTTCATCGAGATCGAGTTGACGATGCCCTTGCCCTGGATGCATTTCAGGCCTTTTTCGATTACCGACCACTTGGAGGAGTCGATCATGATCGGCACCCGGGCGATATCCGGCTCGCCGGCGATCAGGTTGAGGAAGCGCACCATCGCCGCTTCGGCGTCGAGCATCCCCTCGTCCATGTTGATGTCGATGATCTGCGCGCCGCTCTCGACCTGCTGGCGCGCCACGTCGAGCGCCTCGTTGTATTTCTCTTCTTTGATCAGCCGTTTGAATCGCGCCGAACCGGTGACGTTGGTGCGCTCGCCGACGTTGACGAACAGGGTGTTGGCATCGATGGTCAGCGGCTCCAGGCCCGCCAGGCGGCAGGCGACCGGGATCTCCGGCAGCCGGCGCGGCGGCACGCCCTCGACCGCCTTGGCCATCGCGGCGATATGTTCCGGCGTGGTGCCGCAGCAGCCGCCGATGATATTGAGAAAGCCGGCCTGCGCCCACTCCCCGACCTGGCGCGCCATCTCGGCCGCATCCAGATCGTACTCGCCGAAGGCGTTCGGCAAACCGGCGTTCGGGTGCGCGGTGACGTAGGTCTCCGAGATGCGCGCCAGCTCGGCGACGTACTGACGCAGTTCGTCCGGGCCCAGGGCGCAGTTCAGGCCGAAGGTCAGCGGCTTGACGTGGCGCAGCGAATTGTAAAACGCTTCGGTGGTTTGGCCGGACAGGGTGCGGCCAGAGGCGTCGGTGATGGTGCCGGAAATCATGATCGGCAGTTCCACCCCCAGCGCTTCGAATTCGGTTTCCACCGCAAAGGCGGCGGCCTTGGCATTCAGGGTGTCGAAGATGGTTTCGATCATGATCAGATCGACGCCGCCCTCCACCAGCGCACGGGTCGATTCGCGGTAAGCCGTCACCAGCTCGTCGAACGAGATGTTGCGGAACGCCGGATCGTTGACGTTCGGCGAGATGGACGCGGTGCGGTTGGTCGGCCCCAACACCCCGGCGACGTAGCGCGGTTTTTCCGGCGTGCGCGCCGTCCATTCGTCGGCGCAGGTGCGCGCCAGGCAGGCGGCCTGATAATTAATCTCGGCGGACAGCGACTCCATGTGGTAGTCGGCCATGGCGATGGAGGTGGAGTTGAAGGTATTGGTTTCAAGGATATCGGCGCCCGCCTCGAGATAGGCGTAATGAATGGCGGCGATCACTTCCGGCTTGGTCAGCACCAGCAGATCGTTATTGCCTTTCAGATCGCTGCGCCAGTCGGCGAAACGCTCACCGCGGAAATCGCGCTCATCCAGACGATAGCTCTGGATCATGGTGCCCATGCCGCCGTCCAACACCAAAATGCGCTGCGCTAACTGGCGGCGCAGTTGTTCTACTCGATTCGTCACTGTAACCCCTTCCATTGCCATCCAGCCCATTGCTCAACTGCCGCAAAAACCAACGAGTCATCCTAGCACAGCTTGTAAGGACAAAGGGCCAGACGACAATTGAGAGTTTTTCAGGTTGTGCGCCAACACCTCCGATGAGCTGACGGCGACTTGCAATTCATCGACAAAAAACGAAAATGAATTCCATCATACGGAAAAAGGAATCTTACCCATGGCCACCCCTGCTCCCGCCAAACGCGGCAAGAAGCCCCGCGCAGCAGCCCCGGCCGCCAGTGCGGCGACCGGCCAGGTACAATCGTTGACCCGTGGCCTGAAGCTGTTGGAGTACATTTCGGAAGCCCAGGGCAACGTGGCGCTGACCGATCTGGCCCAGCAGGCCGGCCTGCCGAACTCCACCACTCACCGCCTGCTCACCACCATGCAGCAGCAGGGATTCGTGCGCCAGGTCGGCGATCTCGGCCTGTGGACCATCGGCTCGCACGCCTTTGTGGTCGGCAGCAGCTTCCTGCAAAGCCGCAACCTGCTGGCGATGGTGCACCCGACGCTGCGCCGCCTGATGGAAGAGTCCGGCGAAACCGTCAACCTGGCGGTGCTGGATACCAGCGAGTACCAGGCGATCATCATCGATCAGGTGCAGTGTACGGCGCTGATGCGCATGTCGGCGCCGATCGGCGGCAAACTGCCGATGCACGCCTCCGGCGCCGGCAAGGCGTTCCTCGCCACCCTGCCGGACGATCAGGTGACCAAACTGCTGCACAAGAAAGGCATGCACACCTACACGCCGCACACCCTGACGCCGCACAACCTGAAAGAGGGGCTGGCGCAGATCCGCAAACAGGGCTTCTCCTTTGACGACGAAGAGCACGCGCTCGGCCTGCGCTGCGTGGCGGCCTGCATCTTCGACGAGCACCGCGAAGCCTTCGCCGCCATCTCCATCTCCGGCCCGGTGTCGCGCATCACCGACGATCGCGTGATCGAGCTGGGGGCGCTGGTGATCCACGCGGCCAAAGAGATCAGCCTGGCCTACGGCGGCGTGCGCTGATCCCACCCCTCCGAGGGGCGCCCCTGCGCGCCCTCTCTCCTGATTCCTTGCTCTGTTGTCAGCATGTAACAGGCTGTCGGCATCCTGTGTAGCACACGGGAAAAAAGCTTGAAGCCGATCACAGTTAACGATCCTCACGGCGAAAGCCCATTGCAACCGCTCAAACTTCCTTCGACAATGTTACCGATAACATGTTACCGGTAACAATCAAACTGAACGAAGGTAACGTCACCCGGTGTTTTGGAGCCAAGCCATGACCAACAATCAAAATCGCATTTACGTCGTTATGGGCGTTTCCGGCAGCGGCAAGTCCGCCGTCGCCGCCGCCGCGGCCCGCCAACTCTCCGCCGGCTTCCTCGACGGCGACTTCCTGCATCCGCGCAGCAACATACTGAAGATGGCCGCCGGCGAAGCGTTGAACGACGACGATCGCGCCCCGTGGCTGGCCGCGCTCAACGACGCCGCCTTCGCCATGCAGCGCACCAACAGCGTGTCGATCATCGTCTGCTCGGCGCTGAAAAAGCAGTATCGCGACCGCCTGCGCGCCGGCAACGGCAACCTGTCGTTCATCTACCTGCACGGCGAGTTCCCGGTGATCGAATCCCGCCTGGCGGCGCGTAACGGTCACTTCTTCAAACCGCAGATGCTGGTCACCCAGTTCGCCGCGCTGGAGCAGCCGGGCGCCGACGAGAACGACGTGATGGCGATCGACATCAACCAGCCGCTGGACGCGGTGATCGCCGATACTGTGCGCCATATCCAGAGCTTCCTGCCGCAGGACGTGTGCGCGTGAGTACCGTAACGCTGGTCGGTACCGCAGTCGGCTCGGTTTTACTGCTGTTATTCCTGGTGATGAAGGCGCGCATGCACGCCTTCGTCGCGCTGATGCTGGTATCCATCGCCGCCGGCATCTTCTCCGGCATGCCGCTGGACCATATTGCCGACACCATGCAAAAAGGCATGGGCGACACGCTGGGCTTCCTGGCGATCGTGGTGGCGCTCGGGGCGATGTTCGGCAAGATCCTGCATGAGGTCGGCGCGCTCGATCAAATTGCGGCGCAATTGCTGAAACGATTCGGACAAAGCAAGGCGCACTACGCGCTCGGCATCGCCGGCCTGATCTGCGCGCTGCCGCTGTTCTTCGACGTGGCGGTGGTGCTGCTGATCGGCATCGTGTTCGCCGTGGCGCGCCGCACCGACGGCAATATCGTCAAGCTGGCCATTCCGCTGTTCGCCGGCGTGGCCGCCGCGGCGTCCTTCCTGCTGCCGGGGCCGGTGCCGATGCTGCTGGCTTCGCAGATGAAGGCCGACTTCGGCTGGATGATCGCCATCGGCCTGGTGGCGGCGGTGATCGGCATGCTGATCGCCGGCCCGCTGTACGGCAGCTTTATCAGCCGCTTCGTCAACTGGTCGATGCCGCCGGAAGAGAACGAGCCGACGCTGACCAAGGGCAATTTGCCGTCGTTCGGCTTCAGCCTGGCGCTGGTGCTGTGCCCGCTGGTGCTGGTCGGCATGAAGACCATCGGCGCGCGGCTGGTCACCCCCGGCTCGCAGCTGCAGCAGTGGCTGGAGTTTATCGGCCACCCGTTCACCGCCATTCTGCTGGCCTGCCTGATCGTGATTTACGGCCTGGCGAAGCCGCGCGGCATGAGCAACGAACAGACGCTGGCCATCTGCTCCGCCGCGGTGCAACCGGCCGGGATCATCCTGCTAATGACCGGCGCCGGCGGGGTGTTCAAACAGATCCTGGTGGATTCCGGCGTAGGGCCGGCGCTGGGTGACGCGATGATCGGCGCCGGCCTGCCGATCGCCGTGGCCGCCTTTGCGCTCTCCGCCATGGTGCGGGTGATTCAGGGCTCGGCCACCGTCGCCTGTCTGACCACCGTCGGCCTGGTGCTGCCGGTCACCAGCCAGCTCGGGCTGAACGGCGGGCAGCTGGCCGCGCTGGCTATCTGCATCGCCGGCGGCTCCATCGTGCTGAGCCACGTCAACGACGCCGGTTTCTGGCTGTTCGGCAAATTCACCGGCGCCAACGAACTGCAAACGCTGAAAACCTGGACGGTGATGGAAACGATTCTGGGCAGCGTCGGCGGCGCTATCGGCATGATTGCATTCACGATGTTTTAAATCCTAAATCGCCCCCGGCCTTGCACACCAGGGCTGCAAATCATCCCCGGGGGCACCGCCACAGGCGGCGACTATAACAACAGCAATGTGAGGAAGGCATGATTAACCCAACCTTGTCCCGTGTCACGCAGCGCATCATCCACCGTTCCCAGGCCAGCCGCGCCGCCTATCTGGCGCGCATCGAGGCGGCCCGTTCCCAAACCGTCCACCGCGCGCAGCTGGCCTGCGGCAACCTGGCCCACGGCTTCGCCGCCTGTCAGCCCGATGACAAGACGGCGCTGAAAAACATGGTGCGCAGCGATATCGCCATCATCACCGCCTACAACGACATGCTGTCGGCCCACCAGCCGTACGAACACTACCCGCAGCGGCTGAAGCAGGCGCTGAAGGCGGTGGGCGCCGTGGGCCAGGTGGCCGGCGGCGTGCCGGCGATGTGCGACGGCGTGACGCAGGGGCAGGACGGCATGGAACTGTCGCTGATGAGCCGCGACGTGATCGCCATGTCGGCCGCCGTCGGACTGTCGCATAACATGTTCGACGGCGCGCTGTTCCTCGGCATCTGCGACAAGATCGTGCCGGGGCTGGTGATGGCCGCCCTCTCCTTCGGCCACCTGCCCGCGCTGTTCGTGCCGGCCGGCCCGATGAGCAGCGGCCTGCCGAACAAGGAAAAGGTGCGCGTGCGCCAGCTGTACGCCGAGGGCAAGGCCGATCGTCTGGCGCTGCTGGAAGCCGAGGCCGCCTCCTATCACGGCATCGGCACCTGCACCTTCTACGGCACCGCCAACACCAACCAGATGGTGATGGAAGTGATGGGCCTGCACCTGCCGGGCGCCTCTTTCGTGCATCCGGATACGCCGCTGCGCGACGCGCTGAACGACGCCGCTGCGCGCCAGGTGACGCGACTGACCGACACCGCCGGCAACTACCTGCCGATCGGCCGCCTGGTGGACGAGAAAGTGGTGGTGAACGGCATCGTCTCGCTGCTGGCCACCGGCGGCTCCACCAACCTGACCATGCATCTGGTGGCGATGGCGCGCGCAGCGGGCATCATCATCACCTGGGACGATTTCTCGGAGCTGTCGGAGGCGGTACCGCTGCTGTGTCGCATCTACCCGAACGGCCCGGCCGACATCAACCAGTTCCAGGCCGCCGGCGGCGTGCCGCTGGTGGTGCGTGAGCTGTTGCAACACGGGCTGCTGCACGAAGACGTGCACACCGTGGCCGGTTTCGGCCTGCACCGCTACACCCAGGAACCGTGGCTGGATAATGGCCAGTTGGTGTGGCGCGAAGGCGTAGCCGGTTCGCTCGACGCCAGCGTAATCGCCAGCGTCGCTCAGCCGTTTGAGCATCACGGCGGCACCAAAGTGATGGCCGGCAATCTGGGGCGCGCGGTGATGAAAACCTCGGCGGTGCCCGCCGACAACCAGATCATCGAAGCGCCGGCGGTGGTGTTCGACAGCCAGCACGACATCGTGCCGGCGTTTGAAGCCGGCAAGCTGGATCGCGATTGCGTGGTGGTAGTGCGCTTCCAGGGGCCGCAGGCCAACGGCATGCCGGAGCTGCACAAACTGATGCCGCCGCTGGGCGTGCTGATGGATCGCGGCTTCAAAGTGGCGCTGGTGACCGACGGCCGCCTGTCAGGCGCCTCCGGCAAGGTGCCTTCCGCCATCCACGTCACCCCGGAAGCCTATACCGGCGGCCTGCTGGCGAAAGTGCGCGACGGCGATCCGATCCGCGTCAACGGCCGCAGCGGCGAGCTGCAGGTGCTGGTCGACGCCGACGAACTGGCCCAGCGCACGCCGTGCCAACCCGATCTGAGCGCAGAACACATCGGCTGCGGCCGCGAGCTGTTCGGCGCACTGCGCAGCCAGCTGTCCGGCGCCGAGCAGGGCGCCTGCTGCATCACATTTTAATCGATAGCCTGGCCGCATCGCCGCCTGGCGGTGGCCACAAAGGAGAACGTCATCATGAACAAGTGGAAAACAAGCGCCGAGCAGATCCTGACGGCGGGGCCGGTGGTGCCGGTGATCGTGATCAACAAGCTGGAACATGCGGTGCCGTTGGCGAAAGCGCTGGTCGCCGGCGGCGTGCGGGTGTTGGAAGTGACGCTGCGCACCGCCTGCGCCATGGACGCCATTCGCGCCATCGCCCAAGAAGTGCCGGAAGCGATCATCGGCGCCGGTACCGTGATCAATCCGCAGCAGCTGCGTGAAGTGACCGAGGCCGGCGCGCAGTTCGCCATCAGCCCGGGGCTGACCGACGAGCTGCTCAAGGCGGCCACCGCCGGGTCCATTCCGCTTATTCCGGGCATCAGCACCGTTTCCGAACTGATGCTGGGCATGGATTACGGCCTGCGCGAGTTTAAATTCTTCCCGGCGGAAGCCAACGGCGGCGTAAAAGCGCTGCAGGCGATCGGCGGCCCGTTCCCGCAGGTGCGCTTCTGCCCGACCGGCGGCATCTCGCCGGACAACTACCGCAGCTATCTGGCGCTGAAAAGCGTGCTGTGCATCGGCGGCTCCTGGCTGGTGCCGGCGGACGCGCTGGAAAGCGGCGACTACGCGCGCATCACCGAACTGGCGCGCGCCGCCGTCGCGGGCGCCCAGGCCTGATTTACATCGCAGCGGTGGCGGCCGGCAGCGCCGCCCCGCTGCGCTGGCTGAACCGCTGCTTCTTGCGGTAAGCGAACACGTCTTCCACGTGCCCCTCGCGGATGCGCTGCTGTAACCCGCGCCAATACTCCGCGGTAAACAGATCGCTGTGCAATTCTTCAAACACCTGCCGAATGCGCCGATCGCCGCACAGGAAGTGGCGGAACTCCTCCGGGAACACGTCGTTGGGCGCGATGCTGTACCACGGCTCGCTGGCCAGCTCGTCCTCCGGATAGCGCGGCGGCGGAATGTCGCGGAAGTTGACCTCGGTCATGTAGCAAATTTCGTCGTAGTCGTAGAACACCACCCGCCCGTGGCGCGTCACGCCGAAGTTCTTGAACAGCATGTCGCCGGGGAAGATATTGGCGGCGGCCAGCTGCTTGATGGCATTGCCGTACTCTTCGATCGCATCGCGCATCTGCTGGTCGTTGGCCTGCTCCAGATACAGGTTCAGCGGCGTCATGCGCCGTTCCATATACAGATGTTTGATCACGATGCGATCGCCGAGATCTTCCAGCTTGCCCGGCACTTCACGCTGCAGCTCCGCCAACAGCGCCGGGCTGAGGCGCGCCTTGTCGACGACGAAATTCTCGTACTCCTGGGTATCCGCCATGCGCCCGACGCGGTCATGCTCTTTCACCAGCTGATAGCAGGCCATCACCTGTGCCTGCGTCACCTCTTTTTGCGGGGCGAATTCGTCTTTAATCACTTTAAACACCCGATCGAAGGATGGCAGGGTGAACACCAGCATCACCATGCCCTTCACCCCCGGCGCGATAATGAACTGCTCCTGCGACTGCGCCATAAAGGTCAGGTATTCGCGATAGCATTCGGTTTTGCCGTGCTTCTGGCAGCCGATCGCCATGTACAGCTCGGCGGTGGTTTTGCCCGGCAGGATCTCGCGCAGCCACTCCACCATCGCCGCCGGCAGCGGCGCATAGACCATAAAATAAGATCGGGCGAAGCCGAAGACGATGCTGGCCTCGGCCTTACCGGTCAGGCAGGCGTCGATAAACAGCGCGCCCGACTCGCTGTGGTGGATAGGCAGCAAGAACGGATAAACGCCGTCGGCCAGACGCAGCTTGCCGACCAGCCAGGCGGCCTTGTTGCGATAGAACAGTTCGTTGGCGATCTGGAAGGTTGCCCCCGCCAACTGCTGTGCGCTGAAGGCGCGTTGCAGCGCCTGAGTGATGTAGTGAATATCGCGCGTCAAATCCTCCCACGGCAGCCGCAGCGGCAGATCGCTCAGCACGCTGCGCAGCATCGCCGGCAGATCGCCATTGGGGGTGAAATCGCGCGCCAGCGGACGCGGAATGTCGCGAAAGCGCCGCTCCGGCTGCGAACTGAACACGAACAGCTTGTCCGGCGTCAGATCGCGGTGCTTGAACAGCCGGCAGTAGACCGAGTTAAAGAAGCTTTCGGCGATCTCGAAGCGCGGGTAGTCCGGCAGCAGGTCGATATAGACTGCTTTGACCCGGCTGGGGAAGTCAGCGTCGAAGTATTTCTGCCCGGTGATGCATTTGAGCTGCTCCACCACCAGGCCGACGTGATGGTCATACAGATGGATGCGCTTTTTCATCGCCCGCTGCACCGCCGGCCAGTCCGCCTGCTCGAAGCGCTGCTGCGCGCCGGCGGTCACTTCCAGAAAGCGGCCGTACTGCGCATCGAAGCCTTGCAGGATCGTCTGTGCGATCAACAACTCCAGTTTTGCCGCCATCCTTACCCCCGCCAGAAAAAGAAGCCTGCGCATGCAGGCTCCGGATGAAACGTCTTCAAGCTTGCCGCATCAGAACTGCTGTTCTTCCGTCGAACCGGTCAGCGCGGTGACCGAAGAAGCGCCGCCCTGAATGATGGTGGTGACCTTGTCGAAGTAGCCGGTGCCCACCTCTTGCTGGTGCGACGCGAAGGTGTAACCGCGATCCACCGCGGCGAACTCCGCCTGCTGCACCTTCTCGACGTAGTGTTTCATGCCCTCGCCCTGCGCATAGGCGTGCGCCAGGTCGAACATGTTGAACCACATGCTGTGGATGCCCGCCAGCGTAATGAACTGATACTTGTAGCCCATGTCCGACAGCGCCTGCTGGAAGCGGGCGATGGTCTGGTCGTCGAGGTTCTTTTTCCAGTTGAACGACGGCGAGCAGTTGTAGGCCAGCAGCTTGCCCGGGTATTTGGCGTGGATGGCGTCGGCGAAGCGCTGAGCGGCATCCAGATCCGGCGTAGAGGTTTCGCACCACACCATGTCCGCGTAAGGGGCATAAGCCAGGCCGCGGCTGATCGCCTGCTCGACGCCGGCATGGGTGCGGAAGAAGCCTTCCGCCGTGCGCTCGCCGGTGACGAAGGCGCTGTCATACGGATCGCAATCGGAGGTCAGCAGGTCGGCCGCATCGGCGTCGGTGCGGGCGATCACCAGCGTCGGCACGCCGAGCACGTCGGCCGCCAGGCGCGCGGCGACCAGCTTCTGAATCGCTTCCTGCGTCGGCACCAGCACTTTGCCGCCCATATGGCCGCATTTCTTCACCGCCGCCAGTTGATCTTCAAAGTGCACCCCGGCGGCGCCGGCGGTGATCATCGCTTTCATCAGCTCGAAGGCGTTCAGCACGCCGCCGAAGCCGGCTTCCGCATCGGCGACGATCGGCAGGAAGTAATCGGTATAGCCTTTGCTGCCCGGCTCAATCTGGTTCGCCCATTGGATCTGATCGGCGCGGCGGAAGGTATTGTTGATGCGCTCGACCACCTTCGGCACCGAGTCCACCGGATACAGCGACTGGTCAGGGTACATGGCCGCCGCGCTGTTGGCGTCCGCCGCCACCTGCCAACCGGACAGGTAGATAGCCTCGACGCCGGCCTTGGCCTGCTGCAGCGCCTGGCCGCCGGTGAGCGCGCCCAGGCAGTTCACGTAGCCTTTGCGCGCCTTGCCGTTCAGCAACGCCCACAGTTTGGCGGCACCGTTTTGCGCCAGAGTGCATTCCGGGTTGACCGAACCGCGCAGGTTGATCACGTCTTCGGCGCTATAGGGGCGGGTAATGCCTTCCCAACGGGCCGATTTCCATTCCTGTTCCAGCTGCTGGATCTGTTGAGAGCGAGAGGTAGACATAATTTTTATCCTTTCAGTCGTGTAGGGTTGATTGGGAAAATTCAGGCCAGCAGCTCATAGCCGGGCAGCGTCAGGAAATCGATTAACTCATCTTGCGTGGTGATGCGCTCCATCAGGCGCGCCGCCTCTTCGTACCGGCCGGCGTTAAAGCGCGCTTCCCCCACTTCTTCACGCACCACCAACATCTCTTCTTGCAGCATCTGGCGGAACAGCGCCTTGGTGACCGGGCGCCCGTCGCTCAGGCTCTTCTCGTGGTGGATCCACTGCCAGATAGACGTACGGGAGATTTCCGCCGTGGCCGCATCTTCCATCAAACCGTAAATCGGCACGCAGCCGTTGCCGGAGATCCAGGCTTCGATGTACTGCACCGCCACGCGGATATTGGCGCGCATCCCCGCTTCGGTACGCTCGCCATCGCACGGTTCCAGCAGCTGTGCGGCGCTGATCGGCGCGTCTTGCTCACGCAGCACCTCCAGCTGGTTTTGGCGATCGCCCAGCGCTTTGCCGAACACTTCCATCACCGTGTCCGCCAGCCCCGGGTGCGCCACCCAGGTGCCGTCGTGGCCGTTGCTGGCCTCCAGCTCTTTGTCCGCCCGCACCTTGTTCAGCACCCAGGCGTTTTTCTCGGCGTCTTTGCTCGGGATAAACGCCGCCATGCCGCCCATGGCGAACGCGCCGCGCTTATGACAGGTTTTGATCAGCAGGCGCGAATAGGCGCTGAGGAAAGGTTTCTCCATGGTCACCGACTGACGATCCGGCAGCACGCGATCGCCGTGATTCTTCAGCGTTTTGATGTAGCTGAAGATGTAATCCCAGCGGCCGCAGTTCAGACCCACGATGTGATCGCGCAGGTGGTAGAGGATTTCGTCCATCTGGAACACCGCCGGCAGGGTTTCGATCAGCACGGTCGCTTTGATGGTGCCGCGCGGCAGATCGAAACGATCCTCGGTAAAGCTGAAGACATCGCTCCACCAGGCCGCTTCTTCCCAAGACTGGGTTTTCGGCAGGTAGAAATACGGGCCGCTGCCCTTGGCCAACAGTTGGCGATAGTTGTGGTAGAAGTACAGCGCGAAATCGAACAGGCCGCCGGGAATGGCTTCATCACGCCACAGTACGTGCTTCTCCGGCAGATGCAGGCCGCGCACGCGAGCGATCAATACCGCCGGGTTCGGTTTCAGCTGGTAGATTTTGCCGGCTTCATTGGTGTAGGAAATGGTGCCGTTAACCGCATCGTGCAGGTTGATTTGGCCGTCGATGACTTTGTCCCAGCTTGGCGCCAGCGAGTCTTCGAAGTCCGCCATAAACACTTTTACGTTGGCGTTAAGCGCATTGATCACCATCTTGCGCTCGACCGGCCCGGTGATCTCGACCCGGCGGTCACGCAGATCTTGCGGAATGCCGCGGATCTGCCAGTCACCTTCACGAATGGAAGTGGTTTCCGAAACAAACCCCGGCAGTTCGCCGCGATCGATATTTTGCTGCCAGCGGACACGCGCCGCCAGCAGCTCGTTGCGCCGCGGCGTGAATTTCCCCACCAGTTCCGCCAGGAATTCAACCGCTTCATCGGTCAACACCTGGCGCTCCGCTGCGGCGAAACCCTGCGTAAACCTTAACTCCGTGCCTGCTATCTGTTGCGTCATGACCTTGCTCCTTCCCATCGTTGCGCCCGCGCGACCGGCGCATTTTCATCAGAAATCACTGTGGATCAGGGCGGATGAAACGATCCTCAACTGGTCAGATCTCATCCCGATAGCTCTAAGAATACTCAACAAAAAATAAAAATCAAAAACCATTTCCATTTTATTATTAAATATTTTATTAACACTTTATTATCAATTGGTTAGATAAAATAACAATAATGACAGGTAAGGAAATCGCTTCCAGTAATTTGATAAGGACGCGATAACGCCTTGTTGAACAAAGAATTTATTGGATAAGTGTCGGATAAAAAGAGGAGCTTGCAGAGGATCAACGGAGCGGCGGCCTCGATTCAGCCGCCGGCAGGCAGAAAAGATCAGTCGAGCGTCGGGTTCATATGACGCAGATCGTACGGCGTGATCTGGTAGACGTAATAGTTGAGCCAGTTGGAAAACAGCAGATGGCCATGGCTGCGCCAGGTGGCTTTCGGTGTCAGTGCGGGGTTGTCATCCGGGAAGTAGTTGAGCGGAACGGCGGGATCGAGGCCAGCTTCGTAGTCGCGACAATACTCCCCCGCCAGGGTCAGCGCATCATACTCCGGATGGCCGGTGACGAACGCCAGGCGCTTATCCCTGCTGGCGAACAGGTAGGCGCCCGCCTGTTCGGATTCGGCCAGAATATCCAGGTCGGTATATTGGCGAATCACCTCGGTCGGGAAATCGGCATAGCGTGAATGCGGCGCCAGGAAACTTTCGTCGAAGCCGCGCGTCAGCAACGCATGCTGCTGTAGCGTTTGGTGCGGGTAAACGCCGGAGAGCTTCACTTCGCGCGTCATCTTGGGAATGCCATACAGAATATTCAACGCCGCCTGTACCGCCCAGCACACGAACAGCGTGGAGGTAACGTGGTGCTTGGCCCAGTCGATCACGCGCTCGATCTGTGGCCAATAGGCAACATCGCAGAAATCGACCAGCCCCAGCGGCGCGCCGGTGACGATCAGACCATCGAAGTTCTCGTTCTGGATATCCTCGAAGTCGCAGTAGAAGTTATTCAGATGCTCGGCCGGCGTGTTCTTCGATTCGCGGCTGTCGATACGCAGCAGCTGGATATCAATCTGCAGCGGCGAGTTGGACAACAGGCGCAGAAACTGGTTTTCCGTTTCGATCTTCTTTGGCATCAGGTTGAGGATCAGCACTTTCAGTGGCCTGATTTCCTGTGTTTTTGCCCGCGAGGATGTCATCACGAAGACATTCTCACCGCGCAAGAAATTGACCGCAGGTAACTCATCAGGAACACGAATCGGCATTGCTTAACCCTCACACATCCATTTATACGTTTAGACTTCTAGATGCCCGAAGATAGCGTTTTTTTCCGTCGCTGTCGAGCATTCAGCGGAAAGGTGAAAATGTTTCATTGCGCGATCTGCGCCAAGATATGAGTAGAGAGAGTAAAAGGACTGAAAAGCAAAAAGGCCATCCTTTCGGATGGCCTCTTGGCTTATTTGATGCTTGGCAGTGTCCTACTCTCGCATGGGGAGACCCCACACTACCATCGGCGCTACGGCGTTTCACTTCTGAGTTCGGCATGGGGTCAGGTGGGACCACCGCGCTATTGCCGCCAAGCAAATTCTTTTTTCTGCCGAACTTCTAAACCCACTTTAAATAAAGTGGTGCTGATACCCAGAGTCGAACTGGGGACCTCACCCTTACCAAGGGTGCGCTCTACCAACTGAGCCATATCAGCACGCTTAATTTGATGCCTGGCAGTGTCCTACTCTCGCATGGGGAGACCCCACACTACCATCGGCGCTACGGCGTTTCACTTCTGAGTTCGGCATGGGGTCAGGTGGGACCACCGCGCTATTGCCGCCAGGCAAATTCTGTTTCATTCCAACCGCTTCACTCTCGTGTCGCC
>NZ_JBICNA010000012.1:0-106296 GCF_043109535.1 Serratia sp. LACPHL-BACT-2024-00286 | reverse complement strand
GGATCCTCGAAGCCTGCGGCTACCAGCCCGGCTTCGTCATCGGCGGCGTGCCGGGCAACTTCGACGTATCGGCGCGCCTTGGCGGCAGCCCGTTCTTCGTGATCGAGGCCGACGAATATGACTGCGCGTTCTTCGACAAGCGCTCCAAGTTCGTGCACTACAGCCCGCGCACGCTGATCATGAACAACCTGGAGTTCGACCACGCCGATATCTTCGACGATCTGAAAGCCATCCAGAAACAGTTCCACCACCTGGTGCGTCTGGTGCCGGGCAAAGGCAAGATCATCCTGCCGGACAACGACAGCCACCTGAAGCAGGTGATGGCGATGGGCTGCTGGAGCGAGCAGGAGCTGGTGGGGGAAGAGGGCACCTGGCGCGCACAGAAGCTGACGCCGGACGCCAGCCATTACGCGGTGTTCCTCGACGGCGAACAGGTCGGCGAAGTGAACTGGGCGCTGGTGGGCGAGCACAACATGCATAACGGCCTGATGGCCATCGCCGCCACCCGCCACGTCGGCGTGCAGCCGGCGGACGCCTGCCGCGCGTTGGGCGATTTCATCAACGCCCGCCGCCGTCTGGAGCTGCGTGGCGAAGCCAACGGCGTCACGGTCTACGACGACTTCGCGCACCACCCGACGGCGATCCTGGCCACTCTGGCCGCGCTGCGCGGCAAGGTCGGCGGCACGGCGCGCATTCTGGCGGTGCTGGAGCCGCGCTCCAACACCATGAAAATGGGCATTAGCAAAAACGATCTGGCGCCTTCGCTCGGCCGCGCCGACGAGGTGTTCCTGTTCCAGCCGCACCACATTCCGTGGCAGGTGGCGGAAGTGGCGGATGCCTGCGTGCAGCCGGCGCACTGGAGCGCGGATCTCGACACGCTGGTGGACATGGTGGTGAAAACCGCACAGCCGGGCGATCACATTCTGGTGATGAGCAACGGCGGTTTCGGCGGCATTCACGATCGCCTGCTGGACGCGCTGGCGAAAAAGCAGGAACCGAAAGTCACCTACTGATCGCTCAGCCGCATCAGCCACATCAAGGGCCGCATTCGCGGCCTTTTTTACGCCCATAAAAAAGCCCTCGCGAGCGAGGGCAACGGGGTTCGTCGGATAGGACGACGAGAGGGTCTCTGGGAAATCGGCGTTTGCGTCAGAACTCGGCAGTGGCAGTGACGAGGGTAATCAGCTCTGCAAAGCCGTTCCCAGAGTTGTTATTTGTAAATCTCGGCGGTGGCGTGGTAGTTGCCTTCGTTACGCGCTTCGATCACGCGGTAGGCGGTCGCGCCTTTCGCGTCGGCTTTCTCCGACAACGCTTGGCGAATGTCGGTCGGCGCGCCGTCGATGCCGCTGACGGTGATGGTGCCGATAGATTGCAGATTGGCGGTCTGATCGTTAGTCACCAGCTGGGCGGCGGAGGCGCCGAAGGAGATGACAGACAGCAGGCCGAATGCAGCGAGAGTAGTTTTCATGTTCATGATAGCGATCCTTGGTCATAACAGCCTGGAAGGGCTTGGCAGCGATTTTTATTCTTGAAGGCCGTTATGACAGCGTTTGATTCCAGAGATGTATTGCCCGTTGCCGGGTAATGCCGGTACTTATTTGTAGATTTCAGCGGTTGCGTGGAAGCTGCCGTCATTGCGGGCTTCGATTACGCGGTAAGCGGTCGCCCCTTTGGCGTCGGCTTTGTCGGACAGCGCCTGGCGGATGTCGGAAGGCGCAGCGGCGACGCCGCTCACGGTGATTACACCGGCCGGCTGCAGTTTTGCGGCCTGAGTTGCATCAATAGATTGTGCTGCGAATGCACCAAAGGAAAGCATGGACAGAACGCTCAGGGTTGCAACGGTAGCTTTAATTTTCATCATCTCACCTCATCGTATTCTTTTATCAGTTCCAACGAACTGTGATTCAGTTCACGAAAATGAGTATACAGCTAGTAACGCGAAAAATTAATAGTTCGCTAACAGTTGCTAGTGAAACTTTAACCTTATGATCCTTATTTTTTATAACTGTAAGGAATAAAAAACGCTCACAAAACGATCTTTTGATGTTAAATTTATGTAGTTTCAATAAGGTAAGTGCTTTTGACCAAAAGTGCGGAAGATCACAGTGGGTACTGCTGGTTACATGTAGATGTCATGGAAATGTGTTGCTGAGGGATAAAAAAGCAGTGTTAAACGCGGTTGAAGGCAGGGAAGGTAACGCGGGGGTTAAAGAAGCGCTAACAAAGTGCGGGCTAAAGCCGCACTTTGTTAGCGCCAGGTTTCACAGCTCTTGCTCGAACACGCCCAGAATAGCCTCATGCAGTTTCTGAGCGGTAAAGCCGTTGGACGGGGTGACGAAAATCGTGTCGTCGCCGGCAATCGTGCCGAGGATGCCCTGGGATTTCCCCAATGAGTCGAGCAGGCGGGCGATCAGCTGCGCGGCGCCCGGGCTGGTGTGGATCACCACGACGGCGTCGTTATGGTCGACGTCCAGCACCAGATTCTTCAATGGGCTGGTGGTGGTCGGCACGCCGAGTTCGGCAGGAAGGCAATACACCATTTCCATTTTGGCATTGCGCGTACGTACCGCGCCGAACTTGGTCAGCATGCGCGATACTTTGGATTGGTTAATGTTTTCGAAGCCTTCTTCTTGCAGCGCCAAAACGATCTCGCCTTGAGAACTGAATTTTTCTTCTTTCAATAACGCTTTGAACGTCTTGATCAGATCTTCCTGTTTTGCGGGATTACGCATTTTGCACCGTGGAATGTTGATAGTGGAAGTCATGATTATGCATATGGATGAATTTTTATGCAACAAAGGCCGACCCAAAGAAAATAAGCATGACCGGGCGGCGAGGAAAGGGCGGCATTTTAACAAAATCCGGCCGCGATGAATATGCCCTTTTGGCGACGGAAAATCGGCCCGCAGTGGTAAATAAAATGTTATTAAAATGATGTTGTTCTGATGTTGCGTAAGGGTGTAATGTAACGGCCGGTTAACTTGCTCGTGAATAACCTCGCACTATTTTTGATTAGTGTGCGCTATGCCCTTCATGCGTAAGCGATTTAATCTAAAATGGGCGCGACAGCGGCCGTTTTATTACACCTGCAGGCAAGAATTGGCTAATTTATTGTTTTGAAAGGTGTAATGACTTAAGGTCCGTAACCAACACATTCACGGCGCTTTATATATTTAAGATAATAAAGGAGTATAGGATGAAAGTTGCAGTTCTCGGTGCTGCTGGCGGTATCGGCCAGGCCCTCGCCCTTCTACTCAAAACCCAGCTTCCTTCAGGTTCTGAACTCTCTCTCTACGACATTGCCCCCGTTACCCCAGGCGTTGCCGTCGACTTAAGCCACATCCCAACCGCAGTTAAAATCAAAGGCTTCAGCGGCGAAGACGCGACCCCGGCTCTGCAAGGTGCGGACGTGGTGCTGATTTCCGCCGGCGTGGCCCGTAAGCCAGGCATGGATCGCTCTGACCTGTTCAACGTTAACGCCGGCATCGTGCGTAACCTGATTGAACAAGTGGCGAAAACCTGCCCGAAAGCCTGCATCGGCATCATCACCAACCCGGTTAACACCACGGTCGCCATCGCGGCGGAAGTGCTGAAAAAAGCCGGCGTTTACGACAAGAACAAACTGTTCGGCGTGACTTCGCTGGATATCATCCGTTCCAACACCTTCGTGGCCGAGCTGAAAGGCAAGCAGCCGGAAGAGCTGAACGTGCCGGTCATCGGCGGCCACTCTGGCGTGACCATCCTGCCTCTGCTGTCGCAGATCCCAGGCGTGAGCTTCACCGATCAGGAAGTGGCGGATCTGACCAAGCGCATTCAGAACGCCGGCACCGAAGTGGTGGAAGCCAAAGCCGGCGGCGGGTCTGCAACGCTGTCCATGGGCCAGGCGGCCGCCCGTTTCGGTCTGTCTCTGGTGAGTGCGCTGCAGGGCGAGAAAGGCGTTGTGGAATGCGCTTACGTTGAAGGCGACGGCAAATACGCTCGCTTCTTCGCACAGCCGCTGGTGCTGGGCAAGAACGGCGTTGAAGAGCGCAAGGATATCGGCACCCTGAGCGCCTTCGAGCAGAAAGCGCTGAACGAGATGCTGGACGTGCTGCACAAAGATATCGAACTGGGCGAGAAGTTCATCAATAACTGATCGACGCCGATAGTCAGCCGATAAACGCCGCCGGACGCTGTTCCGGCGGTTTTTTTTGCTCCGCGTTCACGATTTGATGCGCGCCTTGCGATCCAGCAGGCAATCGCTGTGCGGATCGTAATAGCGGCTTGGCCAGATCTCCGAGGGGTGGACGCCTATCGCTTCGGCGATCAGCCATTCCCCCTTCGGCCACGGGCGCGACAGCGCGTTGGCCAGCGTCGATGAGCTTAATCCGGCCTTGCGCGACACTGCCGCCAGCGTGGTGCCCTGCTTGCGTAGCGCCGCGATGATATCTGCCGGATGCCAATCTGGGTTCCTTGAATTCATGTTTACATTCCTTTTCTGATTAGCCAAAGTTGCGTTAGTGGTATAACTAACGGGTCAAGGTTAAGCGCATGAACAACGTGAAACGCTTATTCGGAAACCAGAATACCATTAAATTTCCTAAAAAATACCCAAGTAATTTCCAAAAAATGACGTTGCCCACTATTGCCCAGAGATGATGGCTATGAAAAAAGAGTGGTTTGCCGCCAAGGAACTGACAGGCATCGCAGGATTACCTTCCTCACCACAGGGAATCAATCTGATGGCCCGGCGCGAAGGCTGGATCAGCCGCAGGCGTAAAGGCGTGCAGGGAAAAGCGTTGGAGTACCATATCGACAGCCTGCCTTCAGACGTACGTAACCTGCTGGTGCTGAAGGAAGACGGGGCGGCATATGACGTAGAGCGTCAGGATCCGTTGGCGGTCTGGATCGAGTATTACTACCATTTGACGGAAAGCGAGCGCGAGAAAATGGTGGCTTTCCTGATGCGGGAAGGGATCGGCGGCCTGCTGGCGCGTATCGACGAAGAGAGCAATACCTAGGCAGGCCCGCGTATGCGGGCCTGATGGTTTTTAAGAAACATTAATTTCTTAAAAGTCGCGTTGCACCGCCAGATGGGCCAGGCCCTCCAGCGCCGTGCGGTGCTCCGATGCCGGCAATGCCTGCAGCGCGGCGATCGCCTTGTCGGCCTCTTCCTCGGCGCGTTTGCGGGTGTATTCCAGCGAACCGCATTGCTGCATCGCCTGCAGCACCGGCTCCAACAGGTGACGGCCGTTGCCTTGCTCAATCGCGCCGCGGATCATGTCACGCTGGGCGTCGTCGCCGTTGTGCATCGCGTGCAGCAGCGGCAGGGTCGGTTTCCCTTCGTTCAGATCGTCGCCGGTGTTTTTGCCCAAGGTGCTGCCGTCGGCGCTGTAGTCGAGCAGATCGTCGATCAGCTGGAAAGCGGTGCCGAGGTAGCGGCCATAGTCTTGCAGCGCCCGTTCTTGCTCAGCGCTGGCGCCGGACAGGATCGCCGACGATTGCGCCGCCGCCTCAAACAGACGGGCGGTTTTGCTGTAGATCACCCGCATATAGCTTTCTTCGCTGATGTCGGGATCGTGCACGTTCATCAACTGCAGCACTTCACCTTCGGCGATGACGTTGACCGCTTCCGACATCAGCGCCAGCACGCGCAGGGATTCCAGGCTGGTCATCATCTGGAAGGCGCGGGTGTAGATAAAGTCGCCGACCAGCACGCTGGCGGCGTTGCCGAACGCCGCGTTGGCGGTGGCTTTGCCGCGGCGCATGTCCGATTCGTCAACGACGTCGTCATGCAGCAGCGTGGCGGTATGGATGAATTCGATCAGGGCGGCCACGGTGACGTGCTTGCTGCCTTCATAGCCCAATGCCCGCGCCGCCAGGACGGCGATCATCGGCCGGATGCGCTTACCGCCACCGCTGATAATGTAATAGCCAAGCTGATTGATGAGCGTGACATCGGAATTCAGCTGTTCGAGAATTGTTGCGTTCACGGCCGCCATATCTTGCGCGGTTAACTCGGTAATTTGCTCTAGGTTCATTGTATTTTTTTCAGCTGTGTTTCTCTTCACCGCGTTGAGATCGCTGCTCACATCGGTACATGGCGGTAACTGTCCCTATGATTGTACTTGAAAAACGGTTCAGATAAACGCCACGAAAGAAACTGCGCTTTTTTTCTTCTTTTTTCTTGTTCTGGTCTTATTCTGCTCTTGTCATGCGCTGCTTTTTTGCGTAGAATTCGCGCCCTATTGTGAATATTTATAGCGCGCTCTGAACTAACACAGTCGGGCACGCGGAAAGCGGAGTTTTATATGTACGCGGTTTTCCAAAGTGGTGGTAAACAACACCGAGTAAGCGAAGGTCAGACCGTTCGCTTGGAAAAGCTGGACATCGCAACTGGTGAAGCGGTTGAGTTTGACCAGATTCTGATGATCGCTAATGGCGAAGATATCAAAATCGGCGTTCCTTTCGTCGATGGCGGCAAGATCAAAGCTGAAGTCGTTGCTCACGGTCGTGGCGAGAAAATTAAAATTGTTAAGTTTCGTCGTCGTAAACACCACCGTAAGCAGCAGGGCCACCGTCAGTGGTTCACTGACGTTAAAATCACCGGCATCAGCGCTTAAGTTAGGAGAGCGGATTAATGGCACACAAAAAGGCTGGCGGCTCGACTCGTAACGGTCGCGATTCAGAAGCTAAACGTCTGGGCGTAAAACGCTTTGGCGGCGAAGCAGTACTGGCAGGCAGCATCATCGTTCGTCAGCGCGGCACCAAATTCCACGCTGGTACCAACGTGGGTTGCGGCAAAGACCACACTCTGTTTGCTTTGAAAGACGGTAAAGTCAAATTCGAAGTTAAAGGCCCGAGCAATCGTAAATTCATCAGCATCGAAGCTGAATAATTTTTCGAGCCTTACGAAATAGATGTAAGCCCCGCAATTCGTTGCGGGGCTTTTTACATTTATGGGTTGCCTGAGGGCAGGCCCGTCAGCGTTGGCGAAGGTGATATGGATACGAAGCAGCAGGTCGGCGTTGGCATTTCTCTGGCGTTAACCACGGCGGTTTGCTGGGGCGCGTTGCCGATTGCGATGAAAGAAGTGTTGGTGGTGATGGAGCCGTTTACCGTTGTCTGGTATCGCTTTACCATGGCCGCCATCGGTTTGGGCGCGATCCTCGCGGTGCGCGGCAAGCTGCCGCCGCTGACGATGTTCCGCCAGCCGCGTTGGCTGCTGCTGTTGGCGATCGCGACGGCGGGGCTGCTGGGCAACTTTGTGTTCTTCAGCTCCTCGCTGCAATACCTGAGCCCGACGGCGTCGCAGGTGATTGGCCAGCTGTCGCCGGTGGGCATGATGTTCGCCAGCGTGCTGATTTTAAAAGAACGCATGCGCGTCACCCAGGTCATTGGCGCCCTGATGCTGATTTGCGGACTGATGCTGTTTTTCAACGTCAGTCTGATAGAGATCTTCACCCGGCTGACGGACTACACGCTGGGCGTCATGCTGGGCGTGTGCGCGGCGATGGTCTGGGTGAGCTATGGCGTGGCGCAGAAGGTGTTGCTGCGCCGGCTGGCTTCGCCGCAGATCCTGGTTATGTTGTACACTTTATGTGCGATGGCGTTGTTCCCTCTGGCCAAACCCGAGGTGATTTTCCAGCTGAGCGGCTGGCAATTGGCGTGTTTGCTGTTTTGCGGCGCCAATACGCTGATCGGCTACGGCGCGCTGGCAGAGGCGATGGCGCGTTGGCAGGCGGCGCAGGTAAGCGCGTTGGTGACGCTGACCCCGCTTTTTACCCTGCTGTTTTCAGATTTATTGGCGTTGGCCTGGCCCCAGGCATTCGCCGCGCCGACGCTGAACATCGTCGGCTATGTAGGTGCGTTTGTGGTTGTGGCGGGCGCCATGTTTTCCGCAATTGGTCACCGGTGGTGGCCGCGACGGGCAGAACCCCCCCTGGTTGCTCCTTTGAAGCAATCCGGTGAATGATTTACGGAGACGGTAAATGAAGTTTGTAGATGAAGCAGCGATTCTGGTCGTTGCAGGCGACGGTGGTAACGGATGCGTCAGCTTCCGCCGCGAAAAATATATTCCCAACGGTGGGCCTGACGGCGGCGACGGCGGCGACGGCGGCGACGTCTACCTGCTGGCGGACGAGAACCTCAACACCCTGATCGACTACCGTTTTGAGAAGTCTTTCCGCGCCGAGCGCGGCCAGAATGGTCAGAGCCGCGACTGTACCGGTAAACGCGGTAAAGACGTCATCATCAAGGTGCCGGTCGGCACGCGCGTGAAGGATCAGGGCACCGGCGAGATCCTCGGCGACATGACCCGCCACGAGCAAAAGCTGATGGTCGCTAAAGGCGGCTGGCACGGCCTGGGCAACACCCGTTTCAAATCTTCGGTCAACCGAGCGCCGCGTCAGAAGACGCTGGGTACCGCCGGCGAAGCGCGCGACCTGTTGCTGGAGCTGTTGCTGCTGGCCGATGTAGGCATGCTGGGGCTGCCGAACGCCGGTAAATCGACCTTCATCCGCGCGGTGTCCGCCGCCAAGCCGAAGGTGGCCGATTATCCGTTCACTACGCTGGTGCCGAGCCTGGGCGTGGTGCGTATGGACCACGAGCAGAGCTTTGTGGTCGCCGACATTCCGGGGCTGATCGAGGGCGCCTCCGAAGGCGCGGGCCTGGGCATTCGCTTCCTGAAACACCTGGAGCGTTGCCGCGTGCTGCTGCACCTGGTGGACATCGCGCCGATCGACGAATCCGATCCGGTGGAGAACGCCAAAGTCATCATCAACGAGTTGAACCAATACAGCGA
This sequence comes from Serratia sp. LACPHL-BACT-2024-00286, assembly GCF_043109535.1. Classification (NCBI taxonomy): domain Bacteria; kingdom Pseudomonadati; phylum Pseudomonadota; class Gammaproteobacteria; order Enterobacterales; family Yersiniaceae; genus Serratia; species Serratia sp. LACPHL-BACT-2024-00286. Next base: position 97,514 of record NZ_JBICNA010000012.1, on the reverse strand, counting down.
AAATCTGGCGCAGAAGCCTCGCTGGCTGGTGTTCAACAAAATTGATGTGATTGGTGAGGAAGAAGCCGCCGAACGCGCCAAGGCGATTGTGGAAGGCATGGGCTGGGAAGGGAAGTACTACATGATCTCCGCCGCCAACCGCGAAGGCGTCAACGCGCTGTGCTGGGACGTGATGAACTTCATCAACACCCAGCCGAAAGCGATGGCGATCGAAGAAAGCGCACCGGAAAAAGTCGAATTCATGTGGGATGACTACCACCGCGAGCAAATCGCGGAAGTGGAAGCCGAAGCGGAAGATGACTGGGATGACGACTGGGACGAAGACGACGACGAAGGCGTCGAAATCATTTACCAGAAGTAATTCGGTGATAAGGGGCTCAGCAACGCTGAGCCCTTGTTATTTAAGCGCCTTTTCCGGCAGCCAGCACTGGGCGTTCAGGCCGCGCGCATCGCGGCGGTTTTCCAGCGTCAAACGCCCCTGGTGCAACTGCACGATGCGGATCACGATATTCAGGCCCAGCCCACTGCCGCCGTAGCGTTGATCCATGCGGCGAAACGCCTGCGTCAGCTCCCCGACCATCTCTTCCTTGATACCCGGGCCATCGTCGATGACCTGCAGCAGATAGCCGTTGTCTTGCGGCGTTAACTGCACCTGTATCGCGCCGCCTTCAGGGCCGTAACGGTGGGCGTTTTCGACCAGGTTGCGCAGCAGCAGCCGCAGCAGCACCGGATCGCCGTTTACTGTGGCAGTAGCCGGCAAGTGCCAGTCCAGCGTCTGTCCGCGTTGGGCGGCCATTTCGTCGAGCTCTTCACGCAGCGGCTGGATCACATCGGCCACCCAATCGACATGCTGATAATGGCCGCGGGCGAAGTCTTGCCCGGCGCGCGACAGCATCAGCAACTGCTCGACGGTGTGCATCAGCTGATCGATGCGGGCGATCAGCGCCTGGCTGCCCTTGACGCCCTGTTTCTCCATCAGTTCCAGATGCAGGCGGATGCCGGCCAGCGGCGTGCGCAGCTCGTGGGCGGCGTCGGCGGTGAACAGGCGTTCCTGTTGAATGGTGTTGTCCAATCGTGAGAACAGCTGATTGAGTGCATTGGTGACCGCCACCATTTCCTGGCTGTCGCTGGCGATCGGCAGCGGCGTCAGGTTATCGGCAGAGCGCTTTTCCAGCCGTTTCTGCAATTGGTTGAGCGGGCGGATGATCCAGCTGATGGCCCAAAACGACGCCAGCAGCGTGACGATCATCATGATCAGCGAAGGCGCCAACAGCGACGCGATGGCCTCGGCGATCTCGCTATCGACGCGTTCGGTACGCACTTTGGCGGACAGGGTTTCGTCCACCAGGAAGCCGATCTGTTCCTGGCTTTCGTGCCACAGCCAGAAGGCGCTGATGAGTTGCGTGACCAGCAGGATCAGCGCCAGCATCAGCAGCAGGCGGCGGCGCATGCTGATCATGAGGAGGGTTCCAGGCGGTAGCCGATGCCGCGCACGGTGCGGATGCGATCCTTGCCCAGTTTGCGGCGCAGGTTGTGAATGTGCACTTCCAGCGTGTTGGAGCCCAAGTCGTCCTGCCAGGTGTAGAGATCCTGCTGCAGGAGTTCACGGTTGACCGTCTGCCCGGCACGCATGATAAGACGCGCCAGAATGGCGAACTCTTTCGGCGTGACCTCCACCGGCTGCTGCTGCAGGTAAACCTGCTGGCTGGAGAGGTTCAGCTGCAGATCGTCCACCTGCATCAGATTGTCGCTGTGCCCCTGGTAGCGCCGCAGGAGGGCGCGCACGCGCGCCTGCAGCTCGACCAGCGCGAAGGGTTTGACCAGGTAGTCGTCGGCGCCGGCGTCCAGCCCGTCGACGCGGTCTTCCAGCGCGTCGCGGGCGGTCAGGATCAGCACCGGCAGATCGATCTGTTGGCGGCGCCACTGCCGCAGCAGCGCGGCGCCGTCGGTGTCCGGCAGGCCGAGATCCAGGATCACCATGCTGTATTGGCTGGTGATGAGCAGGCTGTTGGCCTCCGCCGCCGTGGCGGCGCAGTCGCAGACGTAACCTTCGCCGGTCAGCGCCAGCGCCAGCCCCTGTTGCAACAGTTCATCATCCTCAACGACTAGCAGCTTCATGATGATCCTCAGTTGTTTTGGTAAATATCCCGATACAGGCGGCTTTCGAAACGCACCAGCGGCGCGCGGCGCTGTTTCTGATCCTCCGGCGGCACGGCGTAGCCGGAGAGATACTGCACGAAGGCCATGCGCTGGCCGCTGGCGGTGGTGATGAAGCCCGCCAGGTTGTACACGCCCTGCAGCGCGCCGGTCTTGGCCGACACTTTGCCGTCGACGCCGGCTTCGTGCAGGCCGCCGCGATAGCGCAGGGTGCCGTCATAGCCGGACAGCGGCAGCATCGAGATGAAGTTCAGCTCGTTGTCGTGCTGCGCGATGTACTGCAGCGCCTGCATCATGGTCGCCGGCGCCAGCAGGTTGTGGCGCGACAGGCCGGAGCCGTCGGCGATGATGGTGTTGCCCAGATCGATGCCGGCCTTCTGGCGCAGCACCTGACGTACCGCATCGGCACCCGCTCGCCAGGTGCCCGGCACGCCGAAGCGTTCGTGGCCGATGGTGCGGAAGACGGTATCGGCGATCATGTTGTCCGATTTTTTCAGCATGATCTTCAACAGATCGTGCAGCGGCGCCGACTGGGTTTGCGCGATCACCGTGCCGGTGATGCCGGGACGCGTCTGGCGTTTCAAGTGCCCGTCGATCTGGATGCCGGCCTGGATCAGTTCGTCTTTCAGGATGGCGCCCGCATAGCTGGCACCGTCCTGGATGGCGAAGGCCAGCGGCAGCGGTTCGCTGCGCTGCGTCAGGCAGCCGGTCAGGGTAAAGCGGTTCAGCTCGCCCGGCACCACGTCCAGTTCGCAGTACTGCGCGTCTGCAGAGCCGCGCGCCAGGGTGCGCACCTGGCTAAACATATTGACCGGATAATAGGAGGCGACGCGGATAAACGCCATGTCGCCCGGATTCGGCGCGCTGTACAGCGAGACCGAGAAACAGTTGCGATCGACGATGGCGGCGGCCGGCGGCGCGCTGAAGCACTGCGTCAGATCGTTCCACGGCCAGCCGGGCGCCTTGTCATGGCTGGCGAAGACCGAGGTATCGACCAGCACGTCGCCGCTGATTTGGCGCACGCCCTGTTTCTTCAGGACGGCCACCATATTGCGCAGGCTCTGGCGTTTGAAGGTCGGATCGCCGCTGAAGCGGGCGATCAGGTTGCCGCGCAGCACGCCGTCGCGGATATCGCCCTGGCTCTCCAGCGTGGTGGTGAAACGGTAATCGGGCCCGAGTTGCAGCAATGCCGCCAGCGCCGTCAGCACTTTTTGGGTACTGGCCGGCAGCGCCATCTGCTGAGAGTGATAATCGATCGTCGGCGCGCCGGCACCGATTTTCTGAACGACCAGGGCAAGGTTGGCCCCATCAGGCAGATATTGTGTGTACTCTTCAACCGGGGCCGCATTCGCATTCAGAACAAATGCGCAAGCCAATGCACTGACAATTCGTGAAAAACGCATAATCTCGGGATAACAGCTGGATAACGTGCCGTCATACTACGGTGCAATCAGGGAAAAAGTAAACGATGACCCTCAAGGAACTCTAGGCTAAAATGCGTATCAAAATGCAAAACCGATCTTGGCTTGGGCTCCGTTCCGAGTCAGGTTTCTTTTGTTTGTCGCCTGGAGGCGGGTGGCGGTATGCCAACCGTGTTTTCATACGAATACGTCAGGATGACGGTTATTTGAACAGGAAAGATTTAGAGGTATTTATACGATGAACCAAATTCCGATGACCTTGTTTGGCGCTGAAAAACTGCGCGAAGAGCTCGAATATCTGAAAAGCGTGCGCCGCCCGAAAATCATTGCGGACATCGCGGAAGCGCGCGAGCACGGCGATTTGAAAGAGAATGCCGAGTACCACGCCGCCCGCGAACAGCAGGGTTTCTGCGAAGGCCGCATTCAGGAAATCGAAGCCAAGCTGTCCAATGCTCAGGTGATCGATATCACCAAGATGCCGAACACCGGCCGAGTGATCTTCGGCGCCACCGTATCGGTGATGAATCTGGACAGTGAAGAAGAAGTGACTTACCGCATCGTTGGCGACGATGAGGCCGATTTCAAGAAAAATCTGATTTCGGTAAACTCGCCGATGGCGCGCGGCCTGATCGGCAAAGAGCAAGACGATGTGGTGGTGATCAAAACCCCTGGCGGCGACGTCGAGTATGAGATCCTGAAGGTTGAGTATCTCTGATCGAGGCCGTTGGTCATTAATGCGCCAACGTTTTGTAAAGATAGGAAAAAGGCCGCAAGCGGCCTTTTATCTTGGTCAGGCGCATGGCACCTTTTCGTTAACCTGATGGTTATTAACGCGGTAGACTGATCTTGCGCTCTTTCGACGGGCGGTAAAGAATAAGCGTACTGCCGATAACTTGCACATTGCAGGCGCCCGTTTCACGCACGATAGCATCGGCGATCAGGGTTTTGGTTTCGCGATCTTCAGCGGCGATTTTTACCTTGATCAGCTCGTGATGCTCCAGAGCCTGTTCAATTTCAGCCAGCACCCCTTCGGTAAGACCGTTATTGCCCAGCATCACCACCGGTTTTAACGGATGCGCCAGGCCTTTCAGGTGCTGTTTTTGTTTATTATTCAGATTCATTGTCTTTTTTGCTTAAGTTGGGATTGAAAACGGTACATTCTACCGCCATCTCATGTATATCACCAAATCGGTCTTCACCGGTGTGAGTCTACGTGAGCAGCGACCCTGACATAAGACTCTTTTTATGATAGTTGGAAAACGAGATGGCTAATAAAAAGCGTTCGGCTAGCTCCAGTCGCTGGTTACAAGAACACTTTAGCGATAAATATGTACAGCAGGCGCAGAAAAAGGGACTGCGTTCCCGCGCCTGGTTTAAACTTGATGAAATACAGCAGAGCGACAAACTGTTCAAACCGGGCATGACCGTGGTGGATCTCGGCGCCGCGCCGGGCGGCTGGTCGCAGTATGTGGTCACCCAAATCGGCGGTACCGGGCGCATCATCGCCTGTGATATTTTGCCAATGGATCCTATCGTTGGCGTCGATTTCCTTCAGGGCGATTTTCGTGATGAACTGGTGCTGAAGGCGCTGTTGGAACGAGTAGGCGAGAGTAAGGTTCAGGTGGTCATGTCCGATATGGCCCCGAATATGAGTGGCACCCCGGCGGTCGATATTCCAAGGTCGATGTATCTGGTGGAGTTGGCGCTGGATATGTGTCGGGATGTCCTCGCACCAGGCGGAAGTTTCCTGGTGAAGGTGTTCCAGGGAGATGGCTTTGACGAGTACCTACGGGAAATTCGCTCCCTGTTTACGAAGGTTAAGATTCGTAAGCCAGACGCTTCCCGCGCCCGTTCGCGCGAAGTGTACATTGTAGCGACAGGGCGCAAACTGTAGTACCCTAACGCTGTTTGTTAACACAGTTGTAAGATGAGGTTAATCCCTTGAGTGACATGGCGAAAAACCTAATTCTCTGGTTAGTCATCGCGGTAGTGTTGATGTCTGTATTCCAGAGCTTTGGGCCCAGCGAGTCGAATGGCCGTAGGGTGGATTACTCTACCTTCATGTCCGAACTGACCCAGGACCAGGTTCGCGAAGCGCGAATCAACGGACGTGAAATTAACGTTACCAAGAAAGACAGTAACAAATACACGACCTACATCCCTGTCAACGATCCTAAGTTGCTGGATACGTTGTTAACGAAGAATGTGAAAGTTGTCGGCGAGCCGCCTGAAGAGCCGAGCCTGCTGGCTTCTATCTTTATCTCCTGGTTCCCGATGCTGTTGCTGATCGGGGTCTGGATCTTCTTTATGCGGCAAATGCAGGGCGGCGGCGGCAAGGGCGCGATGTCCTTCGGCAAGAGCAAGGCCCGCATGCTGACGGAAGACCAGATCAAGACCACTTTCGCCGATGTCGCCGGTTGTGACGAAGCGAAAGAAGAGGTGAGCGAACTGGTGGAATACCTGCGCGAGCCGAGCCGTTTCCAGAAGCTGGGCGGCAAGATCCCGAAAGGCGTGCTGATGGTTGGCCCGCCGGGGACCGGTAAAACGCTGCTGGCGAAAGCGATCGCCGGCGAAGCGAAGGTGCCGTTCTTCACCATTTCCGGTTCCGACTTCGTCGAAATGTTCGTCGGTGTGGGTGCATCCCGCGTGCGCGACATGTTCGAGCAAGCGAAGAAAGCCGCGCCGTGCATCATCTTCATCGATGAAATCGACGCCGTCGGTCGCCAGCGTGGCGCCGGCCTGGGCGGCGGTCACGATGAGCGCGAGCAGACCCTGAACCAGATGCTGGTTGAGATGGACGGTTTCGAAGGCAACGAAGGCATCATCGTCATCGCGGCCACCAACCGTCCGGACGTGCTTGACCCTGCGCTGCTGCGTCCGGGCCGCTTCGACCGTCAGGTCGTGGTCGGGCTGCCGGATGTGCGTGGCCGTGAGCAGATCCTGAAGGTGCACATGCGCCGCGTGCCGTTGGCGGCCGACATCGACGCCTCCGTCATTGCGCGCGGTACGCCGGGCTTCTCCGGTGCCGATCTGGCTAACCTGGTCAACGAAGCGGCGCTGTTCGCCGCCCGCGGCAACAAGCGCGTGGTGTCGATGGTGGAGTTCGAGAAAGCCAAAGACAAGATCATGATGGGTGCGGAACGCCGCTCCATGGTGATGACCGAAGCGCAGAAAGAGTCGACCGCGTATCACGAAGCGGGCCACGCCATCATTGGCCGCCTGGTTCCTGAACACGATCCGGTGCACAAGGTGACCATCATTCCTCGCGGCCGTGCGCTCGGCGTGACCTTCTTCCTGCCGGAAGGGGATGCGATCAGCGCCAGCCGTCAGAAGCTGGAGAGCCAAATCTCCACCCTGTACGGCGGCCGTCTGGCGGAAGAGATCATCTACGGGCCGGAGAAAGTCTCTACCGGTGCGTCGAACGACATCAAAGTGGCGACCTCCATCGCCCGCAACATGGTGACCCAGTGGGGCTTCTCCGAGAAGCTGGGGCCGCTGCTGTATGCGGAAGAAGAGGGCGAAGTGTTCCTGGGCCGTTCCGTGGCCAAGGCGAAGCACATGTCGGATGAAACTGCGCGCATCATCGACCAGGAAGTGAAGTCGCTGATCGAGCGTAACTACACGCGTGCTCGCTCGCTGCTGATGGAAAACATGGACATCCTGCACTCGATGAAGGATGCGCTGATGAAGTACGAAACCATCGATGCGCCGCAGATCGACGATCTGATGAACCGCAAAGACGTGCGTCCGCCTGCGGGCTGGGACGATGCGAACAAAGGCAACAGCTCCGACAACGGCGGCACCCCGAAAGCCCCGACGCCGGTAGATGAGCCGCGCACCCCAACGCCGGGCAACACCATGTCCGAACAGCTCGACAAGTAACTGCGGCTGTGTAATAACATCAAACCCCGGCATGCCGGGGTTTTTTTTTGCCCGGCGGGCAGTGAACCAGGCAACAGTAAGGTGGACCAACCATGCAGTTAACCGTGCGCGACATGACGCTCAATCTCTCCCATCCGCAGGTGATGGGCATCCTCAACGTGACGCCGGATTCGTTTTCCGACGGCGGCCGCCACAACACCCTGAACCAGGCATTGCTGCACGCGCATGCGCTGATTTCGGCCGGCGCCACGATGATCGACATCGGCGGCGAGTCGACAAGGCCGGGGGCAGCAGAGGTGAGTGAAGAGGAAGAATTGGAACGGGTCGTGCCGGTGGTGGAAGCGCTGGCGCAGCGTTTTGAAGTCTTTATCTCTGTCGATACCTCGAAAGCGGGCGTGATCCGCGAATCGGCGCACGCCGGCGCACACCTGATCAACGACATCCGTTCGCTGCAGGAGCCGGGTGCCCTGGTGGCGGCGGCGGAAAGCGGGCTGCCGGTCTGTCTGATGCATATGCAAGGGCAGCCGCGCACCATGCAGCAGGCGCCGCACTACGATGACCTGATCGCCGACGTTCAGGCGTTTTTCGAGCACCATATCCGGCGCTGTAACGAGGCGGGGATAACAAATCAGAAATTGCTGCTCGACCCAGGCTTCGGTTTCGGTAAAAATTTGGCGCACAACTATCAGCTTCTGGCGCGGTTGTCGGAGTTCCATCGTTTCGGTTTGCCGCTATTGGTCGGCATGTCGCGTAAATCGATGATTGGGCAACTGCTGAACGTGCCGCCGGATCAACGGGTGATCGGCAGCGTGGCCTGCGCGGTGATCGCGGCGATGCAGGGCGCGCAGATTGTCAGAGTGCATGACGTTAAAGAAACCGTCGAGGCGATGCGTGTCGTCGAGGCAACACTTTCAGCTAAGGGACAGTAGAGACATGAGCGAGCGCAAATATTTTGGCACCGACGGCATCCGTGGCAAGGTCGGAGACAGCCCCATCACGCCGGACTTCGTGCTGAAGCTGGGCTGGGCGGCCGGTAAAGTGCTGGCGCGCCACGGTTCGCGTAAGATCATCATCGGTAAGGATACGCGCATCTCCGGCTATATGCTGGAGTCCGCGCTGGAAGCCGGCCTGGCGGCCGCAGGGCTGTCCGCCTCCTTCACCGGGCCGATGCCCACCCCGGCGGTGGCCTATCTGACGCGCACCTTCCGCGCAGAAGCGGGCATCGTCATTTCCGCTTCTCATAACCCGTTCTATGACAACGGCATCAAGTTCTTCTCGATCGACGGCGCCAAGCTGCCGGACAACGTCGAAGAAGCTATCGAAGCCGAGATGGAAAAGCCGCTGACCTGCGTGGAGTCCGCCGAGCTGGGTAAAGCCAGCCGCATCATCGATGCCGCCGGCCGCTATATCGAATTCTGCAAAGGCACCTTCCCGAGCGAGCTGAGCCTGAAGGGGCTGAAAATCGTGGTCGACTGCGCCAACGGGGCGACCTACCACATCGCGCCGAGCGTGCTGCGCGAGCTGGGCGCCACGGTGATCGCCATCGGCGTTGAGCCGGACGGCATGAACATCAACGAGAAGTGCGGCGCTACCGACGTGCGTCAGCTGCAGGAGCGCGTGCTGCAGGAAAAAGCGCACGTGGGCCTGGCGTTTGACGGCGACGGCGACCGCGTGATGATGGTGGATCACCTGGGCAACAAGGTGGACGGCGATCAGATCCTGTACATCATCGCCCGCGAAGGCCTGCGTCAGGGCCAGCTGCGCGGCGGCGCGGTCGGCACCCTGATGAGCAATATGGGGCTGGAGCTGGCGCTGAAACAGCTGGGCATTCCGTTCGCTCGTGCCAAAGTGGGCGACCGTTACGTGCTGGAGAAGCTGCAGGAGCTGGGCTGGCGCATTGGTGCGGAAAACTCCGGCCATGTGATCCTGCTGGACAAAACCACCACCGGTGACGGCATCGTGGCCGGGCTGCAGGTGCTGACTGCCATGGTGCGCAACCACATGAGCCTGCACGACCTGTGCAGCGGCATGAAGCTGCTGCCGCAAATCCTGGTCAACGTGCGCTTCGCCGGCGATCACAATCCGCTGGAGTCCGACGCGGTGCGCAAGGTCACCGAGCAGGTAGAGGCCGAGTTGGCTGGCCGCGGCCGGGTGCTGCTGCGCAAATCGGGCACCGAGCCGCTGATCCGCGTAATGGTGGAAGGCGAGGACGAGCAGCAGGTGACCGCGCTGGCGCATCGCATCGCCGACGCGGTGAAATCCGCCGGTTAAAACAGACAGTTAGCCATCGGGCTCGGCACAGCTGAGCCCGAATAGGCGATTGTTGGCGTTTTTTTCCGCAAACGCGCCGGCGGCTGCAAATTGCCCTTGCGCGGGTTGGCGGCTTTGGTTAGTATTCACACCCGCTTCAGTAGGCAGTTTATAAAAACGCCTGCTTGATGAGTGTGAAGCATTTGGCATGCGGTGAGGCCGCAAGGATACGGGTACTACTATGTACGAAGCTCTTCTGGTAATTTTCCTGCTGATTTCAATCGGGCTGGTTGCTCTGATTATGTTGCAGCAAGGTAAAGGCGCTGATATGGGAGCCTCTTTCGGAGCAGGTGCATCAGGCACATTGTTCGGTTCGAGTGGTTCCGGTAACTTTATGACCCGCATGACTGCTGTGCTGGCGACGCTGTTCTTCGTCATCAGCCTGATTCTGGGCAACCTCAGCAGCAACCAAAGCAAGAAAGGCAGTGAGTGGGAAAACCTGGGTCAGCCAGTGAAAACTGAGCAGACAACCGCGCCGGCAGCACCTGCCAAGCCGAGCAGCGATATCCCGCAGTAAGCCGAAAAAAGTTTGTAAACGGTGGTTGTGAACTCGAAAGAACAACGGCCGTTAGCAGTAAGAATCAGTACCGAGGTGGTGGAATTGGTAGACACGCTACCTTGAGGTGGTAGTGCCCTAACGGGCTTGTGGGTTCGAGTCCCATCCTCGGTACCAAATCCCAGAGATAACTTGCAATTTTGCGATTATCGGCGTAGTATTTGCCACGTTTTCGGACGCGGGGTGGAGCAGCCTGGTAGCTCGTCGGGCTCATAACCCGAAGGTCGTCGGTTCAAATCCGGCCCCCGCAACCACTTTCCTTTAAGTGTTTATTTTCAAATACACTTTTCGATTGAAATCCGCTTTTCTCGATCAACATTTGAAAATGACACTTGCTCGAAAGTTGTACCGAGGCCGCCTAGCGGCAAACAGGGTCCAGTTGCATAAAGCCCCGATTTTTCGGGGTTTTTTGTTATTTGGCAACAGAATCACTGGGCTATTTAGCCCTTTTTTTATGTCTTGGGGGTGGGCTTGTCCACATTAGAGCAACAGTTAACAGAGATGCTTTCGGCACCCGTAGAAGCGTTGGGCTTTGAGCTTGTAGGCATCGAATTCATTCGTGCGCGCCAATCGACGCTCCGCATCTATATTGATAGTGATAACGGCATCAATGTTGATGATTGCGCTGATGTCAGCCACCAGGTCAGCGCTGTATTGGACGTCGAAGATCCAATCACGGTCGCTTACAACTTGGAAGTCTCCTCTCCTGGCCTTGATCGCCCGATGTTCACCGCAGAGCACTATACGCGTTTCCTCGGTGAAGAAGTCAGCCTGGTCCTGCGCATGGCGGTACAGAACCGTCGCAAGTGGCAGGGTATTATCAAGTCTGTCGAAGGCGAGATGATCACGGTTACTGTGGAAGGGAAAGATGAAGTGTTCGCGCTGAGCAACATCCAGAAAGCGAACCTGGTACCCCACTTTTAAAGTTTGGAAGAGGCAACTAGGATGAACAAAGAGATTCTGGCTGTTGTTGAAGCAGTTTCCAATGAAAAATCCCTTCCGCGCGAGAAGATTTTCGAAGCGCTGGAAACTGCATTAGCCACCGCAACCAAGAAAAAATACGAGCAGGAAATCGACGTGCGCGTCAGCATTGACCGCAGAACCGGCGATTTCGATACCTTCCGCCGTTGGGTCGCCGTAGACGAAGTGACGCAGCCAACGCGTGAAATCACGCTGGAAGCCGCTCAGTTTGAGGATCCGAGCATCGAGCTCGGCGGCTACGTCGAAGATCAGATCGAATCCGTGACCTTCGACCGCATCACCACCCAAACCGCCAAGCAGGTTATCGTGCAGAAAGTGCGCGAAGCCGAGCGTGCGATGGTGGTTGACGCTTTCCGTGAACACGAAGGTGAGATCGTCACCGGCGTGGTGAAGAAAGTGAACCGTGACAGCATCGCGCTGGATCTGGGCAACAACGCCGAAGCGGTGATTGGCCGTGAAGACATGCTGCCGCGCGAAAACTTCCGTCCGGGCGACCGCATTCGCGGCGTACTGTACGCCGTGCGTCCTGAAGCACGCGGCGCGCAACTGTTCGTCAGCCGTTCCAGCTCGGAAATGCTGAAAGAACTGTTCCGCATCGAAGTGCCGGAAATCGGCGAAGAAGTGATTGAAATTAAAGCGGCAGCCCGCGATCCTGGCTCCCGCGCGAAAATTGCAGTGAAAACCAACGACAAGCGCATCGACCCGGTCGGCGCCTGCGTAGGTATGCGCGGTGCGCGCGTTCAGGCCGTGTCGAGCGAGCTCGGCGGCGAACGCATCGACATCATTCTGTGGGATGATAACCCAGCGCAATTCGTCATCAACGCCATGGCGCCGGCCGACGTCGCGTCGATCGTGGTAGACGAAGATAACTGCACCATGGATATCGCCGTTGAAGCCAGCAACCTGGCGCAGGCGATCGGCCGTAACGGCCAAAACGTGCGTTTGGCTTCCCAGCTGCTGAAACAACACCGCGGCGACGATCGTTGGGAACTGAACGTGATGACGGCGGACGACCTGCAGGCCAAGCACCAGGCCGAGGCTCATGCCGCTATTGATACCTTCACCAAGTATCTTGATATCGACGAAGATTTCGCCACCGTACTGGTTGAAGAAGGCTTCTCCACGCTGGAAGAGCTGGCCTACGTGCCGATCAAAGAGCTGTTGGAAATCGACGGTCTGGATGAAGATACGGTTGAAGCATTGCGCGAACGCGCCAAAGCTGCATTGACCACGCTGGCCCTGGCACAAGAAGAAAGCCTGGGCGACAACAAACCGGCCGACGATTTGCTCAACCTGCCGGGTCTTGAGCGCAGCATGGCCTTTAAACTGGCCGCGCGTGGGGTTTGTACGCTGGAAGATCTTGCCGAGCAGGGTGTTGACGATCTGGCTGATATTGAAGGGCTTAGCGACGAGCAAGCCGGCGAGCTGATCATGGCTGCACGCAATATCTGTTGGTTTGGCGACAACGCGTAATAACTGTAGCAGGAAGGAACAGCATGACGACAGATGTAACCGTAAAATCGCTGGCAGCAGAGATTCAGACTCCGGTTGATCGCCTGGTACAGCAGTTTGCTGATGCAGGGATCAACAAGTCCGAGTCGGACTCTGTTACCCAGCAAGAAAAAGAAACATTGCTGGCGCACCTGAACCGTGAACACGGCAGCGCGCCGGGTAAACTCACTTTGCAGCGCAAAACGCGCAGCACCTTGAATATCCCGAGCACCGGCGGTAAAAGTAAATCGGTGCAAATTGAGGTCCGCAAGAAACGCACTTATGTAAATCGCGATACGCAGGAAGCCCAGTTGGCTGAAGCGGCAGAGCAGGCACAGCGTGAAGCGGAAGAGCAGGCACGGCGCGAAGCGGAAGAGCTCGCAAAACGCGAAGCGGAAGCGAAGCGCGCAGCCGAAGAGCAAGCCAAACGTGAGGCCGCGGAGATTGCTAAGCGTAATTCAGCGGAAAAAGAAAAAGTGACCAATCAACATACCGACGAAATGACCAAGCCAGCTCAGGCGGAAAAAGCACGCCGTGAAGCCGAAGCCGCTGAACTGAAACGCAAAGCGGAAGAGGAAGTGCGCCGCAAGGTTGAAGAGGAAGCCAAGCGCGTGGCGGAAGAAGCCCGTCGCATGGCCGAAGAGAACGGCGAGAAGTGGGCCCAGGCAGACGCGGCAAGCGCCGCGGTTGAAAGCGCCGACTATCACGTGACCACCTCTCAGCACGCCCGTGCCGCGGAAGACGAAAACGACGCCAAAGTTGAAGGCGATCGTCGCAGCCGCACCCGCGGCGGCAAAGCCACCAAGCAGAAGAAAGGCAACAAGCTGTCCGAATCCAAAGCGGATCGCGAAGAAGCGCGTGCCGTTACCCGTGGCGGTAAAGGCAAACGCAAGCCTAGCGCTCTGCAGCAGGGCTTCAACAAGCCGGCGCAGGTGGTTAACCGTGACGTGGTGATTGGCGAAACCATCACCGTGGCCGAGCTGGCCAACAAGATGGCGGTAAAAGGTTCTCAGGTCATCAAAGTGATGATGAAGCTGGGCGCCATGGCCACCATCAACCAGGTTATCGACCAGGAAACCGCACAGCTGGTTGCCGAAGAGATGGGCCACAAAGTTATCCTGCGCCGTGAAAACGAGCTGGAAGAAGCGCTGATGAGCGACCGTGATACGGGCGCTGCGGCCGAGCCGCGCGCGCCGGTCGTGACCATCATGGGCCACGTTGACCACGGTAAAACCTCTCTGCTGGACTACATCCGCTCCACCAAAGTGGCGGCGGGCGAAGCCGGCGGCATTACCCAGCACATCGGTGCCTACCACGTAGAAACCGAGAACGGCATGATCACCTTCCTGGATACCCCGGGCCACGCCGCGTTTACCTCGATGCGTGCTCGCGGTGCTCAGGCGACTGACATCGTGGTTCTGGTGGTGGCGGCCGACGACGGCGTGATGCCACAGACCATCGAAGCTATCCAGCACGCGAAAGCGGCGCAGGTGCCGTTGGTGGTTGCGGTGAACAAAATCGACAAGCCGGAAGCCGATCCGGACCGCGTTAAGCAGGAGCTGTCTCAGTACGGCGTTATGCCGGAAGAGTGGGGCGGCGAAGCGCAGTTCGTCCACGTGTCCGCGAAAGCCGGTACCGGTATCGACGAGCTGCTGCAGGCTATCCTGCTGCAGGCCGAAGTTCTGGAACTGAAAGCAGTTCGCAGCGGCATGGCGAGCGGCGTGGTGATCGAGTCCTTCCTGGATAAAGGCCGTGGCCCTGTGGCTACCGTGCTGGTTCAGGAAGGTACGCTGAACAAGGGCGATATCGTTCTGTGCGGCTTCGAATACGGCCGTGTGCGTGCGATGCGCGACGAATTGGGTCGTGACGTGACCTCCGCCGGTCCGTCTATCCCTGTGGAAATCCTGGGTCTGTCCAGCGTGCCTGCAGCGGGTGACGAAGCGACCGTGGTGCGTGACGAGAAGAAAGCGCGTGAAGTGGCGCTGTACCGTCAGGGCAAGTTCCGCGAAGTCAAACTGGCGCGTCAGCAGAAGTCCAAGCTGGAAAACATGTTCGCCAACATGACCGACGGCGAAGTGTCCGAGCTGAACATCGTACTGAAGTCCGACGTACAGGGTTCTTGCGAAGCGATCAGCGACTCGCTGCTGAAACTCTCCACCGACGAAGTGAAGGTGAAGATTGTCGGTTCCGGCGTAGGTGGCATCACCGAAACCGACGCGACGCTGGCTGCGGCTTCCAACGCCATCATCCTGGGCTTCAACGTGCGTGCCGACGCTTCTGCGCGCCGCGTGATCGAAGCGGAAAGCCTGGATCTGCGTTACTACTCCGTGATCTATAACCTGATCGACGAAGTGAAGCAGGCGATGAGCGGTATGCTGGCGCCGGAATACAAGCAGCAGATCATCGGCCTGGCCGAAGTGCGCGACGTGTTCAAATCGCCTAAGTTCGGCGCTATCGCCGGCTGTATGGTTACCGAAGGGACCATCAAGCGTCACAACCCAATCCGCGTACTGCGCGACAACGTGGTTATCTATGAAGGCGAGCTGGAATCCCTGCGTCGCTTCAAAGATGACGTTAACGAAGTCCGTAACGGCATGGAATGTGGTATCGGCGTTAAGAACTATAACGACGTGCGCGTCGGCGACATGATCGAAGTGTTCGAAATCATTGAGATTCAACGCACCATCGCTTAACGATTGCACATCTGCTTATATCTGTTTACGGGGGGCCTTTGTGCCCCCCGATTTGTCTGGAGAATCCAAAATGGCAAAAGAATTCAGCCGCGGCCAACGCGTGGCGCAAGAGATGCAGAAAGAGATTGCGATCATTCTGCAGCGTGAAGTGAAAGATCCGCGCGTCGGCATGGCGACCGTTTCCGGCGTAGAAGTGTCCCGTGACCTGGCGTATGCCAAGGTTTACGTCACCTTTCTGAACGTACTGACAGAGAACCACGATCCGGATCTGGTCACCAATGGCATTAAAGCGTTGCAGGACGCTTCCGGTTATATCCGCACCCTGCTGGGCAAAGCGATGCGCCTGCGCGTGGTGCCGGAGCTGACCTTCGCTTACGACAACTCCCTGGTGGAAGGCATGCGCATGTCCAACCTGGTGACCAACGTGGTGAAGAACGACGCCGAGCGCCGTTCCGCCTCAGGCGATGACAAGGAGGATTAATGAGTCGCCCTCGTCGCCGCGGCCGTGATATCCACGGCGTGCTGTTGCTGGACAAGCCGCAGGGTTTGTCGTCCAACGATGCGCTGCAAAAAGTAAAACGCCTGTACAACGCCAACCGGGCGGGCCATACCGGCGCGCTCGATCCGCTGGCGACCGGCATGCTGCCTATCTGCCTGGGCGAAGCGACCAAGTTTTCGCAATATCTGCTCGATTCCGACAAGCGCTATCGGGTGATCGCCAAGCTGGGACAGCGTACCGATACCTCCGACGCCGACGGCCAGATCGTGCAGGAGCGCCCGGTGAACTTCACCCAGGCGCAGCTCGACGCGGCGCTGGACACCTTCCGCGGCGATATCCAGCAGGTGCCGTCGATGTATTCGGCGCTGAAATACCAGGGCAAGAAACTCTACGAGTATGCGCGCCAGGGCATTGAAGTGCCGCGCGAAGCGCGCAGCATCACGGTGTACGAGCTGCAGTTTATCCGTTGGGAAGGGGATGAGCTGGAGCTGGAGATCCACTGCTCGAAAGGCACCTACATCCGCACCATCACCGACGATCTCGGCGAACTGCTGGGCTGCGGCGCGCACGTGATCTATCTGCGCCGCCTGCAGGTGGCGGCTTACCCGATCGCGCGCATGGTGACGCTGGAACAGCTGAACGCCCTGCTGGAGCAAGCGCAGGAACAAGCGATCGCTCCCGGCGAGCTGCTCGATCCGCTGCTGATGCCGATGGACAGCCCGGTTGAGAACTATCCGGAAGTGAATTTGCTGCCGGTGGTGGCGGGCTACGTCAAGCAGGGGCAACCGGTGCAAGTGGCCGGCGCGCCGGCTTCTGGCCTGGTGCGCATCACCGAGGGTGACGAGCGAAAATTCATCGGCGTTGGTGACATCGCCGAGGACGGTCGCGTGGCGCCGCGCCGCCTGGTGGTCGAGCATTTCGACTGACGGCGGGGCTCTGCGTCGCCTTGCGATCGCACTGCGCTAAGAGTAGAATGGCGCAGCTTATGCATTGGGTTGCTGAATTAGAGATCGGCGCCTGTTTTTATTATCTATAATCTGGAGTATTACAATGTCTCTAAGTGTTGAAGCTAAAGCTCAAATCGTAGCTGATTTCGGTCGTGGTACTAACGACAGCGGTTCTACCGAAGTTCAGGTTGCCCTGCTGACTGCGCAGATCAACCATCTGCAAGGCCACTTCTCCGAGCACAAAAAAGATCACCACAGCCGTCGTGGTCTGCTGCGTATGGTTTCTCAGCGTCGTAAGCTGCTGGACTACCTGAAGCGTAAAGATGTAGCACGTTACACCAGCCTGATCGAGCGTCTGGGTCTGCGTCGCTAATCTAGCAAGTTTCAGTGGAAAGGGGCCTATTTTGGCCCCTTTCTTCTAGGAAGCATAAGCAAATCAGGTTAATGTATTACTGATGTTTCCAAACAGGTTCTTCCGTTACAGAGGTTCGCGCGGCTAATGAGAGGCTTTATCTCCCGCCTGAGATAAGGATTGTCATTAGTCGCGAGGATGTAGTGAGAAGGCAAATCGAGTCACAGGCGTGTCGAGTCGTCAATGCGATTGCGCGCCGCTAATCAAGGATATAATTTTGCTGACACCGATCATTCGCAAATTCCAGTATGGCCAGCATACCGTCACCATCGAAACCGGTATGATGGCGCGTCAGGCCACCGCCGCCGTTATGGTGAGCATGGATGACACCGCCGTATTCGTTACCGTCGTTGGCCAGAAAAAAGCCAAGCCGGGCCAGAGCTTCTTCCCGCTGACCGTTAACTACCAAGAGCGTACCTACGCCGCCGGCCGCATCCCGGGCAGCTTCTTCCGTCGCGAAGGCCGTCCGAGCGAAGGCGAGACCCTGACTTCTCGTCTGATCGACCGTCCGATCCGTCCACTGTTCCCGGACAACTTCCTGAACGAAGTTCAGGTGATCGCGACCGTGGTTTCCGTTAACCCGCAGGTGAACCCGGACATCGTTGCGATGATCGGTGCTTCCGCAGCCCTGAGCCTGTCCGGTATTCCGTTCAACGGCCCAATCGGCGCCGCGCGCGTGGGTTACATCAACGATCAGTACGTACTGAACCCGACGACCGATGAGCTGAAAGAAAGCCGTCTGGATCTGGTGGTTGCCGGTACCGCCGGCGCGGTGCTGATGGTGGAATCCGAAGCGGACGTGCTGAGCGAAGATCAGATGCTGGGCGCCGTGGTGTTCGGCCACGACCAGCAGCAAGTGGTTATCGAAAACATTAACGCGCTGGTTGCCGAAGCCGGCAAACCGAAGTGGGATTGGCAGGCGCCTGCGGTCAACGAAGCGCTGCAAGCGCGCGTGGCTGAATTGGCCGAAGCTCGTCTGGGCGACGCTTACCACATCACCGAAAAACAAGAGCGTTACGCTCAGGTTGACGCGATCAAAGACAGCGTTGTTGAAACCCTGCTGGCGCAGGACGAAACGCTGGACGCCGGCGAAATCCAGGACATCCTGGGTAACCTGGAGAAAAACGTGGTGCGCAGCCGCGTACTGCGTGGCGAGCCGCGTATCGACGGCCGTGAAAAAGACATGATCCGTGGCCTGGACGTGCGCACCGGCGTACTGCCGCGCACCCACGGTTCCGCGCTGTTCACCCGTGGCGAAACTCAGGCGCTGGTTACCGCGACCCTGGGCACCGCGCGCGATGCGCAGAACCTGGACGAGCTGATGGGCGAGAAGACCGACAGCTTCCTGTTCCACTACAACTTCCCTCCGTACTCCGTGGGCGAAACCGGCATGGTCGGTTCTCCTAAGCGTCGTGAAATCGGTCACGGTCGCCTGGCGAAACGCGGCGTATTGGCTATGATGCCTAAACCGGAAGATTTCCCGTACACCGTTCGCGTGGTGTCTGAAATCACCGAATCCAACGGTTCTTCTTCCATGGCTTCCGTGTGCGGCGCGTCTCTGGCGCTGATGGACGCCGGTGTGCCAATCAAGGCTGCCGTTGCGGGTATCGCGATGGGCCTGGTGAAAGAAGCCGATAACTTTGTGGTTCTGTCCGACATTCTGGGTGACGAAGATCACCTGGGCGACATGGACTTCAAAGTGGCCGGTAGCCGCGACGGTATCACCGCGCTGCAGATGGACATCAAAATCGAAGGCATCACCCGCGAAATCATGCAGGTGGCTCTGAACCAGGCCAAGGGCGCGCGTCTGCACATCCTGGGCGTGATGGAACAGGCTATCAGCACCCCGCGCGGCGATATCTCCGAATTCGCACCGCGTATTCATACTATCCGCATCAACCCGGATAAGATTAAAGACGTGATCGGTAAGGGCGGTTCCGTTATCCGCGCGCTGACCGAAGAGACTGGCACTACCATCGAAATCGAAGATGATGGTACAGTTAAAATCGCTGCGACCGACGGGGAGAAGGCGAAATTCGCTATCCGTCGTATCGAAGAGATCACGGCAGAGATCGAAGTGGGCCGTATCTACCAGGGTAAAGTGACCCGTATCGTTGATTTCGGCGCATTCGTCGCTATCGGCGGTGGTAAAGAAGGTCTGGTACACATTTCTCAGATCGCCGACAAGCGCGTCGAGAAAGTGACCGACTATCTGCAGATGGGTCAGGAAGTGCCGGTTAAGGTACTGGAAGTTGACCGTCAGGGCCGCGTGCGTCTGAGCATCAAAGAAGCGATGGCGCCGGAAGCGGGTTCACCTGCGCCTGAAGCAGAATAACTGTATAGATAGTTTTACAGCTCCCCGCCACGGGGTTGGGAGCTGTTCGTATCGCGCGGGTAGGATGCCCGCGTTTTAGCAAACGGAGGACAGGACGTTCATCCAATGTTTGTCTTCGGGAGTGGGAAATGAAGCCTTTCTTGCGCTGGTGTTACGTTGCGACAGCACTCATGCTGGCAGGATGCAGCAACCATGATTGGCGTAAAGACGAAGTTTTGGCAATCCCGTTGCAGCCAACGTTGCAGCAGGAAGTGATCCTGGCGCGCATGGAACAAATTCTTGCCAGCCGGGCACTGACGGATGACGAACGCGCACAGCTTTTATATGAGCGCGGTGTGCTGTATGATAGCCTCGGGTTACGTGCATTAGCGCGCAATGATTTCTCGCAGGCGCTGGCGATACGTCCCGACATGCCGGAAGTTTTCAACTACCTGGGCATTTACTTAACGCAGGCAGGCAATTTTGATGCTGCCTATGAAGCGTTTGATTCTGTACTAGAGCTTGATCCAACTTACAATTACGCGCGTTTAAACCGGGGCATCGCACTGTATTATGGCGGCCGCTTCCCGTTGGCGCAGGATGATCTGCAGGCGTTTTATCAAGACGACCCAAACGATCCCTTCCGTTCGTTATGGCTGTATCTGGTGGAGCGAGAAATCGATCCCAAGAAGGCCGAGGTAGCGCTTCAGCAGCGCTATGACAAAGCGGACAGAGGGCAATGGGGATGGAATATTGTCGAATTCTACCTGGGCAAGATCAGCGAAAAAACGCTGATGGAACGCCTCAAGGCAGATGCAACGGATAACACTTCGCTCGCTGAGCATCTCAGTGAAACTGACTTCTATTTGGGTAAACACTACCTGAGTCTGGGGGACAAGGACACCGCTTCGGCGCTGTTCAAACTGACGGTGGCTAACAACGTTCACAACTTCGTTGAGCACCGCTATGCATTGTTGGAATTGGCGCTTTTGGGCCAAGAGCAAGACGACCTATCGGAATCGGACCAGCAATAGCTGACGAACACCTATCAGCCTGATGAACATTGGTTTTTAACCAAAGTTATCGCCTTCACGGGCGAGGGCTTTTTTGTTCGTTTTATAATCTAATTTGAGCCGGTTCACACTTTTCAATGAAAATGACTGAAAATTTTCTCGACGAGTTATGTAGACTGGCTGCCATTATTAATGAGGCACGTGTACATGACGACTGAGTTTGAAACCTCTTTTGCTGATCTGGGGCTGTCTGCTCCAATCATTTCCGCCCTGAACGATCTGGGCTATGAAAAACCATCTCCGATCCAGGCTGAGTGTATTCCTCACCTGTTGAACGGCCGCGACGTGCTGGGCATGGCACAGACCGGTAGTGGTAAAACTGCAGCGTTCTCGCTGCCGCTGCTGCACAACCTGCAGGCAGACCTGAAAGCACCTCAGATCCTGGTGCTGGCACCGACCCGCGAACTGGCGGTTCAGGTTGCCGAAGCGATGACCGATTTCTCCAAACACATGAACGGCGTCAACGTGGTAGCCCTGTACGGCGGCCAGCGTTACGACGTGCAGCTGCGCGCTCTGCGCCAGGGCCCGCAAATCGTTGTGGGTACCCCAGGCCGCCTGCTGGACCACCTGAAGCGCGGCACCCTGAACCTCTCCAACCTGAGCGGTCTGGTGCTGGATGAAGCCGACGAAATGCTGCGCATGGGCTTTATCGAAGACGTAGAAACCATCATGGCTGAGATCCCGGCTGAACATCAGACCGCGCTGTTCTCCGCCACCATGCCGGAAGCGATCCGTCGCATCACCCGCCGCTTTATGAAAGAGCCGCAGGAAGTGCGCATCCAGTCCAGCGTGACCACCCGTCCGGACATCAGCCAGAGCTACTGGTCGGTGTACGGCATGCGTAAAAACGAAGCGCTGGTGCGTTTCCTGGAAGCCGAAGACTTTGACGCGGCGATCATCTTCGTGCGCACCAAGAACGCGACCCTGGAAGTGGCCGAAGCGCTGGAGCGCAGCGGTTACAGCAGCGCCGCGCTGAACGGCGACATGAACCAGGCGCTGCGTGAGCAGACCCTGGAGCGCCTGAAAGACGGTCGTCTGGATATCCTGATCGCGACCGACGTTGCGGCCCGCGGCCTGGACGTTGAGCGCATCAGCCTGGTTGTCAACTACGACATCCCGATGGACTCCGAGTCTTACGTTCACCGTATCGGCCGTACCGGTCGTGCGGGCCGCGCCGGCCGCGCGCTGCTGTTCGTGGAAAACCGCGAACGCCGCCTGCTGCGCAACATCGAACGCACCATGAAGCTGACCATCCCGGAAGTGGAACTGCCGAACGCGGAACTGCTGGGCGAGCGTCGTCTGGCCAAGTTCGCCGCAAAAGTTCAGCAGCAGCTGGAAAGCAGCGATCTGGATCTGTACCGCGCGCTGCTGACCAAACTGCAGCCGGAAGAAGAGCTGGATATGGAAACCCTGGCCGCAGCGCTGCTGAAAATGGCTCAGGGCGAACGTCCGCTGATCCTGCCGCCGGATCCGGTCTTCAAGCCGCGTCAGCGCCGCGAATTCAACGACCGTGACGATCGTCGCGGTGACCGTGGCGATCGCCGCGACAGCCGTGACGGCGATCGTCCGCGTCGCGAACGTCGTGACGTTGGCGAAATGCAGCTGTACCGCATCGAAGTGGGCCGTGACGATGGCGTAGAAGTGCGTCACATCGTTGGCGCTATCGCTAACGAAGGCGACATCAGCAGCCGTTACATCGGTAACATCAAGCTGTTCGCGTCCCACTCCACCATCGAGCTGCCAAAAGGCATGCCGGGCGAGATCCTGAATCACTTCACTCGCACCCGCATCCTGAACAAGCCGATGAACATGCAGCTGCTGGGCGATGCACAGCCGTTCGAACGTCGCGAGCGTCGGGACGGTGGCAACGGCGGCGAGCGTCGTGGTAACGGTCGTCCGTTCAACGGCGAACGTCGCGAAGGCGGCCCACGTCGTTCCTTCGGTGAACGTCGTGAAGGCGGCAACGGCGGCGAGCGTCGTGGCGGTAACTACAACCGTGACGGCAAACCGGCCCCACGCCGGGATGACGGCGCACCGGCAGCACCACGTCGTCGTTTCGGCGACGCGTAATTGCTGATTCACCGTTCGCGGTGAAGCGCTCTGAAAAACCAGCCTGCGGGCTGGTTTTTTTATGCCTGAAAGTTGCCGTCAAACGCCCCTGAATGGCGTATCATTCATAAGGTTTTTTCTTACGGATGATATGCACGGGAGATGCCATGAGTTGGCAGCAGTTCAAATCTCAATACCTGGTGCGCTTTTGGGCGCCGCTGCCGGCGGTGATCGCCGCCGGGATCCTTTCTACCTACTACTTTGGCATGACCGGCACCTTCTGGGCGGTGACCGGCGAGTTCACCCGCTGGGGCGGCCATGTGCTGCAGTGGTTCGGCCTGCACCCCGAGCAGTGGGGCTATTTCAAGGTTATCGGCCTGCAGGGCACGCCGCTGGAGCGCATCGACGGGCGCATGATCATCGGCATGTTCGCCGGCTGCATCGCCGCCGCGCTGTGGGCCAACAACATCAAGCTGCGCCAGCCGCAGCACCGCATTCGCATCGTGCAGGCGCTGCTGGGCGGCATTATCGCCGGCTTCGGCGCGCGCCTGGCGATGGGTTGTAACCTGGCGGCGTTCTTCACCGGTATTCCGCAGTTTTCGCTGCACGCCTGGTTCTTCGCGCTGGCGACCGCTGCAGGTTCGTACTTCGGCGCCAAATTCACGCTGCTGCCGATGTTTCGCATCCCGGTCAAATTACAAAAGGTGAAGGCCGCCGCGCCGCTGACGCAGAAGCCTGAGCAGGCGCGCCGCCGCTTCCGGCTGGGCATGGCGGTCTTCGGCCTGGCGGTGGCCTGGTCGCTGTGGACGCTGTTCGATGCGCCTAAGCTCGGCATCGCCATGCTGTTCGGCATCGGCTTCGGTCTGCTGATCGAACGCGCGCAGATCTGCTTCACCTCGGCGTTCCGCGATCTGTGGATCACCGGCCGCACCCACATGGCGAAAGCTATCATCATCGGCATGGCGGTGAGCGCCATCGGCATCTTCAGCTACGTGCAGCTCGGCGTGGCGCCGAAAATCATGTGGGCCGGCCCGAATGCGGTGCTGGGCGGCCTGCTGTTCGGCTTCGGCATCGTGCTGGCCGGCGGTTGCGAGACCGGCTGGATGTACCGTGCGGTGGAAGGGCAGGTGCACTACTGGTGGGTGGGGCTGGGCAACATCATCGGCGCCACGCTGCTGGCCTATTACTGGGACGATCTGGCGCCGGCGCTGGCGACCGACTACGACAAGATCAACCTGCTCGACATCTTCGGCCCGATCGGCGGCCTGCTGGTGACCTATCTGCTGCTGGCGCTGGCCTTCGCCGCCATGCTGTGGTGGGAGAAACGCTTTTTCCGCGCCCGGCCTGAGGCGCAGGTGGTGAATTTGAGGAGCATGCCATGAAAGAGAAGACGATAGTGCCGGACTACCGGCTGGACATGCTGGGCGAGCCTTGCCCGTACCCGGCGGTGGCGACGCTGGAGGCGATGCCGCAGCTGAAGCCGGGGGAAATCCTGGAGGTGATCAGCGATTGCCCGCAGTCGATCAACAACATTCCGCTCGACGCGCGCAACCACGGCTACAAGGTGCTGGATATCCAGCAGGACGGGCCGACCATCCGCTATCTGATCCAGCGTTAACGCCGAGGCGGTGGGGTTCCCCACCGCCTTTTCGCGTTTTATCCCTTCACGACGTCGCCTTTCACTCCGGCAACAATCTCGAACGAACGCAGCCGCGCCTGGTGATCGAAGATCTGGCCGTTGACCATGATCTCGTCGGCATCGGTTTCACGCAGCAGCGTTTGCAGCCCGTGGCGCACGGTTTTTTCATCGCCGACGATCGACATCCGCAGCGCCTGCTCGACGCCGTATTGCTCACCGGCGGTCCACAGCGCGTGGATGTTATCCACCGGCGGCGGCAGCGGGCCGGGCGACCCGCGGCGCAGGTTGATGAACTGCTGCTGCATCGAGCTGAACAGGAAACGCGCATCGCTATCGCTGTCGGCGGCGATCACGTTGACGCACACCATGGCGTGCGGCTGCGCCAGCTGTTTGGACGGTTTGAAGTTCTCGCGGTACAGCTGCAGCGCCTGGAACAGCATATCCGGGGCGAAGTGCGAGGCGAAGGCGAACGGCAGGCCAAGCTGCGCCGCCAGCTGCGCGCTGTAGAGGCTGGAGCCGAGCAGCCAGAGCGGCACGTGCAGCCCCTGGCCCGGCACCGCCTGCACCGGCTGGCCGGGCTGCGCGTCGCAGAAGTAGTTTTGCAGCTCCTGCACGTCGCGCGGGAAGGTATCCACATCGCCGGACAGGTGGCGGCGCAGCGCCATCATGGTGCGCTGATCGGTGCCGGGCGCGCGGCCCAGCCCCAGATCGATGCGGCCGGGGTAGAGCGACTCCAGCGTGCCGAACTGCTCGGCGATCACCAGCGGCGCATGGTTCGGCAGCATCACGCCGCCGGAGCCGAGGCGAATGCTTTGGGTGCCGGCGGCCAGATAGCCCAGCAGCACCGAGGTGGCGGCGCTGCCGATGCCGGTCATGTTGTGATGCTCGGCCAGCCAGTAGCGCCGGTAGCCCCAGCGTTCGGCGTGCTGCGCCAAATCCAGCGAACAGTGGAAAGCGTCGCGCGCTTTGGCCCCTTGCGGGATTGGCGATAAATCCAGTACCGACAGCGGTACTGCAATGTTTTCAGTCATGACATCGTCCATCAGAGAGTGGATCGCTTAAAGGGCGATTGCAGGAATCTGCATACCAAAAAGCCGAAAATGATGCTTTTTAGTGTTAAAAGCATAATCCAATTTATAGTTATAAAAGAGGAGATATGTGCTTGTGATATCCTCATGAGAGCAATGGTGTTTTTTGGAGCAATTTGAGATATGGAAATGATGATCCCCGCCCGCCGCTTACCGTTCCGGGAGCCGACATAATGAAAAAAAAGACGCTGTTTACCCTGTTGCTGATGATGGTGGCGATCGCATTGGCGATCCTGTTCCGCGCGCATAATCAGGATCTGTTACTGCAGGGTGAAGTGGACGCTCCCGAAGTGATCGTCGCTTCCAAGGCGAAAGGCCGGGTGGTTGAACGCCTGATCGAACGCGGCGACGACGTGAAAAGCGGCCAGCTGATTATCCAGCTCGACAGCCCCGAACTGATGGCGCAACTGCGTTCCGCGCAGGCCACGCGCGACGAGGCCAAGGCGCAGCTCGATCAGTCGCTGCACGGCACCCGTGAAGAGAGCATCCGCAACCTGCGCGCCAATCTGGCGCAGGCCGAAGCGCAGTACCGCAATGCGCAAAACGACTACAACCGCAACCTGAGCGTGGCCGGCAAGGGCTATATTTCGAAGTCCGAGCTGGACGCTTCGCGCCGGGCGCGCGACACCGCCTTCCAGCAGGTGCAGGCGGCCAAGGCCAACCTGGACGAAGGCATCAACGGCGACCGCGTCGAGCTGCGGCAACAATACGCGGCGGCGCTGCGGGCGGCGGAAGAGAACCTGCTGCAGATCCAGGCGCAGAGCGACGATCTGCAGGTGAAAGCGCCGGTGGACGGCGAAGTGGGGCCGATCCCGGCCGAAGTGGGCGAGCTGCTGAACGCCGGCAGCCCGCTGGTGACGCTGATCCGGGTGCCGGACGCCTACTTCGTGTTTAACCTGCGCGAAGACATCCTGGCCCACGTGCGCAAAGGCGACAAGGTCAAGCTGCGGGTGCCGGCGCTGAAGGACAAAATGATCGATACCGAGGTGCGCTACATCGCGCCGCTGGGGGATTACGCCACCAAACGCGCCACCCGCGCCACCGGCGACTTCGACCTGAAAACCTTCGAAGTGCGCCTGTATCCGTCACAGCCGGTGGACGGCCTGCGTCCGGGGATGAGCACCTTATGGCAATGGAAAGAGTAAGGGCCGGCTGGCGCTGCTTCAGTCACGCGTTCGACAAAGAGTGTCGCGTCGCTTTTCGCAGCCCGGTGGTGCACTGGCTGAGCTGGATCTTTCCGCTGATCCTGTTTGGGCTGATCAGCAGCAACTTCTCCGAAGGCACGCTGCTCGATCTGCCGGTCTCGGTGGTGGACAGCGATCACAGCCCGCTGTCCAAATCGCTGACCCGGCGGCTGGACGCTGGGTCGCACGCCCACGTCGAGGCCTACGGCGGCGGGTTGCCGGAGTCGCTGAGCCGCCTGCGCAGCGCGCAGGATTACGCGTTGCTGTACATTCCGCCGGACTTCGAGGCCAATGCGCTGTCGGGCAAACAGCCTAGCGTGGTGATGTACTACAACGCGCTGTTCTACGGCGCCGGGCTGTACTCCACCCAGGATTTTGGCGGCCTGATGAACGAAATCAACGCCAGCACCCGCAGCATCATCGCCACAGAGATGGGCAAATCGCTGCCGCCGCTGGCGGATGTGACGCTCTCTTACGGCAGCCTGTTCAACGCCAGCGGCAGCTATATCTATTACCAGCAGTTCGCCGCCACCATCCATCTGCTGCAGCTGTTCGCGGTGACCTGCATGATCTACGTGCTGGCGCGCAGCAAGTCGCTGCTGCAGGCCAAGCCGTTCAGCCTGGCGCTGCTCGGCAAGCTGGCGCCGTACACGCTGTGTTTCACCACCCTGCTGATGGTGGAGATCGCGGCGCTGGTGGGCATCTTTGACGCCCGCGTCAGCGGCAACCCGCTGTTTATGCTGATGATTGGCCTGTTTTACGTGATGGCGGCGCAGAGCATCGGCCTGCTGCTGTACACCTTTACCGGCAGCACCATCACCGCCTACAGCCTGATCGGTATTTTGGTCAGTATCGCGATGACCTTCTCCGGCATGGCGGTGCCTGAGCTGTCGATGCCGCTGCCGGCGCGCATCATTTCCAACATCGAGCCGCTGACCCACGCGCTGTACGCGATGTTCGACGTGTTCCTGCGGCAGGTGCACGCCAGCGCCATTTTCAGCGTGTGTGCGCTGCTGGCGGTCTACCCGCTGGTGGCCGCGCTGCTGGTGCGCAATCGCCTGCCGGCGCGGCTGGCAAAAGAGGGGAACGCCGGATGAAGCTCTATTGGCAAACCTTCGTTAAGGTGCTGCTCGGCATGCTGGAGCGGCCGGTGTGGCTGATGCTGATCCTGTCGCTGTGCATCATGAGCATGGTGTACGCCAACCGCACGGTGTGGGATCTGCCGGTGGGAGTGGTCGATCAGGATCACAGCACCGCCAGCCGGCAGCTGATCCGCCAACTGGACGCCACCTCCAAGATAGCGATTGAAACCTACGACAGCCTGGAACAAGCGCAGCGCGATCTCGGCTGGCGCAAGCTGTTTGCGGTGATCATCATGCCGGTGGATCTGGAGAAGAAGATCCTCAGCGGGCAGAACATCGTGGTGCCGGTGTACGGCGACGCCACCAACCGCCTGGCCAACGGCCAGATCCAACAGGACGTGGTGGCGGCCTACCAGCAGCTGCTGACGGAGTACAACAACGGGCTGCTGCTGCGCAGCGGTTTCAGCGAACGACAGGCGCAGATACTGCTGACGCCGATACTGGGGCAAACGCTGGACGTGTTTAACCCCGGCATCAGCTTCGCGGCGATCATCTTTCCCGGCCTGCTGGTGATGCTGTTGCAGCACTCGCTGCTGATCGCCTGTATCCGCGTCAATATCGCCATGAAGAGCATGCCCGGCGGCAAGGCGCCGCTGGCGGCGCACCTCGGCGGGCTGACGGCGCTGCTGCCGATCTGGCTGTTCCTGTCGATCGTGCTGTTCGTGTTGTGGCCGTGGGTATTGGGCTATCGGCAGACGGCGAACATCGCCGAACTGCTGCTGCTGACCTTCCCGTTCCTGCTGGCGGTGCTGGGGCTGGGCAAGCTGGTGACCGAGTGCCTGCGCAGCGTCGAGATGATCTACCTGACGCTGGCGTTCATTACCACGCCGATCTTCTACCTGTCCGGCACCATCTGGCCGCTGCAGTCGATGCCGGCCTGGGTGCGCGCCATCTCCTACAGCATTCCCTCCACCTGGGGCACCAAGGCGATCGCCGGCGTCAACCAGATGGGGCTGTCGCTGAACGAAGTGTGGGGCGACGTGATGATGATGCTGGTGCTCGGCGTGGTCTACACCCTGCTGGGCTTCGGCGTCGGCTTCTTGCGCAACAGCGTGGCGCTGCGCGGGATGTTCAGGAAGCGGCGGGCGTAGGGAACCAATAAAGGCGCCATATTCGGCGCCTTTATTATTTCGTATTATCGATATGTTTAAGGTTGTTTATTTAGCGGGATGTCTATTGTTATTTTGATTTAATTTCTTATATTGACTTTGGTAATTGTCATTGTCGACCGGTTTAGGGAATTAATGGTTGGCGTTAGTTTTATCTATAACGTGTTATTTAAAGGATAATATAAATATGTCAACAATAAGAGAGCTTACTTCTGATGAGATGAAACTGATTGGCGGTTGCCGGTGGCTTGATGGGGGCGGTCTCATGCGCCGATAACAGCCCCGCAGGGAATAATAAGAATAACGGTGGTGCCTTGGGTGGCAATAAAAACGCCAATAGCGTTAATGGGCAGTGTCGATGGTGATGAGAACATCGCTTTTACCGTTTCAACAATAGAGGGTGGGTTATGGCCAATAGACGTCTTTTAGACCCGCTTTGTAATATGATGGCGCTAACGTTGAGCATGTTACTTGTCTCGTTCTCCTCGCTAAGTATTATTTCATACGGAGAACATTTGGTAGATGCGGTCATCGCGGCTTTTACTTATTTTGGTATCAGAAGCTGCTGCCAGATGTGTGTAAATTTATTCCATTGGTTCCACGGCGGAAATAACCGTATTCATCTTGATAAATAAACAATGCCGGCGACAGAGCGCCGCCGGCACTGTCCTCGCTAAGACACCAACTCCAACCCCGCCACGCGGCGCCAGTAGCCGTTGCAGTCGGCGTGATCGGTCAAAGCCAAGGGCTTTTCGCCGCGTTCGTTGGCGCGGAAGGCATCGATTTGCGCCAGCGTCTCGGCGCCCTGCGGCGATAGCCGTACGATGTCCACCAGCCCCTGCATGCTCGGCAGCTCGTTGCCGAGGTTGTAGCAGTAGCCGCTCATGGTCTGAATGCCGTTGAGCACGAACACCTGCTGCTGTTCCTGCGAGCGCATCATGCGGCCCTGCGGATACTTGATGCAGCAGGTTTCGCATTCGTCCTTGCCGCGGTTCTCCGAGCGGGCGGTGAAGCAGCGCGCCGAATAGGCCAGCGGCAGGTGGCCGTAGCTCAGCACCTCCACCTCGAAATCATGGCGGAAGCCCAGCTCGTCGCACTGCGTCAGCAGGTTGGCCAGCCAGTCGCGCGACAGCTCGACCGGCATGCACCAGCGCATCATGCCCTGGCGGCGCAGCAGGCGCAGGGTATAGGCGTTGTAGCAGTTCAGCGCGTGGCCGGCGACGAACGGCAAGCCGCGTTCCGCCGCCATGTTCACCGCGCCCAGATCGTTGGCTTCAAACAGGAACTCGCCGTTCTCCACATAGCGTTTCAGCTCATTCAGCTCGGACGGCGCCTGCAGCAGCGCCAGCGTAGAGATCACCACCTGCTTGCCGCTGCGGGCGATTTCGCGCGCCAGCGCCAGCCAATCGCCGACCTTCATCTCGCGCCGCTTGGTGCAGACGCTCTCGCCGAGGTAAATGATGTCGGCGCTGCTCTCTGCCGCCTGCTGATAGAACGCCGCGATGTCGTTTTTCGGCCAGTAGTAGAGCACCGGCCCCAGTGCGTATTTCATGTTTCCTCCGGCTACTGCCATTTGCGGTGATAGGCGCCCAGCGTGGTCTGGGTGCCCTCGGACATCGCGCCCAGCGTCTCCATCCAGGCGGCGTCGGCGCGGTAGGCGGCCGGATCGGCCTGGCAGCGATCGATCGCCTGGCGCCAGACGCGCGCCACCTGGCTGACGTAAGCCGGGCTGCGCTGGCGGCCTTCGATCTTCACCGAGGCGATGTTGGCGGCCAGCAGCTCCGGCAGCAGCTCCAGCGTATTGAGGCTGGTGGGCTCTTCCAGCGCGTGGTAGCGCACGTCGTCCACCAGATAGCGGCCCTTGCACAGCGTCGGGTAGCCGGCGTTTTCATGATCCTGGTAGCGGTCGATCAGCACGTCGTTCAGGCGCGACTCCATGCCCTGCGGAGTTTGCTGCCAGCGCACGAACCGTGCCGGCGAACAGGCGCCGACGGTGTTCGGCGATTCGCCGGTCAGGTAGGAAGAGAGATAGCAGCGCCCCTCGGCCATGATGCACAGGCTGCCGAAGGCGAACACTTCCAGCGGCACCGGGCTGGTGCGGGCCAGCTGTTTCACCTGATGCATCGACAGCACGCGCGGCAGCACCACCCGGCCTACCTCGAAGTTTCGCTGGTAGAAACGGATCGCCTCCTCGTTGGTGGCGGAGGCCTGCACCGAAACGTGGCGCTCCAGCTGCGGGTAGCGCTGGGCGGCGTATTCCAGCATCGCCAGATCCGCCAGAATCAGCGCGTCGGCGCCCAGCTGGGCCGCCATATCCACCGCGCGCTGCCAGCGGGCGTAGCCGTCGGGATGGGCGAAGGTGTTGATGGCGATATGCAGCTTGCGGCCGTGGCGATGCACGTAATCGACCGCTTCCTGCAGCTTTTTCTCGGTGAAGTTGAGGCCGGCGAAGTGGCGCGCGTTGGTATCGTCTTTCAGGCCGATGTAAACGGCGTCGGCGCCGTTATCCACCGCGGCCTTCAGGGCCGGCAGGTTGCCGGCGGGACAAAGCAGCTCCATAGATTTATCCTGGCTTAGCCGTGCGCCCGGCCGGGCGCACGCTGTCTTTAAAGGTTGCCGACGGCGGTGTTCCGCCGGCAAACGCGAATCGGGGAGGTCATTTTAGGCAAAGGGGCGTACACAGGTTTTGATTTGGGGCAGCTTATGGCGTATTGATAAACATGGCGGTGAAATGCACTATTTGTTGATATAGACCGCTGAAGCCGCGCGCCAGTGTGGCAAAATAGCGGTAGTCCGTATTGAAAGGAGTGGATGACCGTGTTGGAACAACTACGAGCACGCCTTGTGCGCCAGGGGCCGTCGCTGCTGCGCATCCCGCTGAAATTCACGCCGTTCGCCCTGCAGCGCCAACTGCTGCAACAGGTGCTGAGCTGGCAGTTCCGCCAGGCGTTGGCGGATGGCGATCTGGAATTTCTCGAATCGCGCTGGCTGAAGATCGAAGTTCGCGATCTGGCGCTACACTGGTTTATGACGGTAGAAAACGACAAACTGGTGGTCAGCCAGCACGCCGAAGCGGACGTCAGTTTCAGCGGCGACGCCAACGATCTGATCCTGATCGCGGCGCGCAAGCAAGATCCGGATACGCTGTTCTTTCAGCGTCGGCTGCAGATTGAAGGGGATACCGAATTGGGCCTGTATGTGAAAAATTTGATGGACGCCATCGAGCTGGAAAGCATGCCTGCGCCGCTGCGCATGGGGCTGTTGCAGTTGGCTGATTTTGTCGAAGCAGGGTTGCAGGAGGGCACGGCGTCGGCTTCCCGTGTGGCGGTATCATGCTGATCCGCGTAGAGATCCCGGTAGACGCGGCGGGCATAGACGCCTTGCTGCGCCGCGCCTTTGGCCGCGACGACGAAGCCGATCTGGTGCAGCAGCTGCGCGAAGATGGCCTGCTGACGCTGGGCGTGGTCGCCACTGACGACGAAGGCGGGGTGGTGGGTTACGCCGCGTTCAGCCCGGTGGACGTGGCCGGCGAAGACCGCCAATGGGTGGCGCTGGCGCCGCTGGCGGTAGATGAAAGCCTGCGCCGCCAGGGGCTGGCTGAAAAACTGGTGTACGAAGGCTTGGATTCGCTGAACGAATTCAGCTACGCCGCGGTGGTGGTGCTGGGCGATCCGGCCTACTACGGCCGCTTCGGTTTTAAACCGGCCGCCGCCTATGGCCTGAACTGCCGCTGGCCGGACACGGAAAGCGCGTTCCAGGTGTATCCGCTGGCGGAAGACGCCCTGAACGGCGTCAGCGGCGAAGTGGCTTTTTCGGCGCCGTTTAATCGCTTTTAACGACCGGCAATAGATACTCCAACGACAGCGGCGGGTGATTCACCAGCCGCTCTTTTTGTATTTTGCTCAGCTGTTTGACGCGGTATTCCAGCTTCAGCGCCGTTGAGCGATCCCCCACCTGGCAGTGAAATGCCAACGTCAGTTCCCCTTTTCCGCGCAGCGCCTTGGCGCCTTTGCCGGCTTGATGCTGCGCCAGGCGGCGCGCCACGTCGGTGGTGATGCCGGTATACAGCATGCCGCTCGGTAAACGCAGCATGTAGAGGTGCCAGGGAGTGGGGGAGGTGTCGGTCATCGTACGCCGCTTTGGTGGCCAGGGTCGGCGTATGATGGCATGTTCGCCATCACAATCCCATCCCCGGCCGCCGGTGCCCTACCGCTTTACCCCTTTTTTCCCGCCAGCTCGAAGCGCGGCGAGACGATGCCGTACAGCGTCCAGCCGAGGAAGGTGGCGATGGCGCCCCACATCATCGCTTCCTCACCGGAACTGTAGAGCGCGTAGAAGCTGTACAGCGCGCCGATGCCGGCGATGATATTGGCGATGCGCGCCTTGTTGTCCGGCACTTTCGCCACTTTCTGAATAATGACCAGCGCCGCCATCGACAGGATGTAAGGGATGATGTTGGTCACCACCGCCAGGTTCACCAGCACGTTGAACTGCTTGTTCAGCGACGGGCTGATAGTCATCAGCGACAGGCCGCTCTGGATGACGACGATGGTCAGCATGCCTTTAACCGGCGCGTCGGCCTTGCTCAGCTTGGAGAAGATTTTCGGGAAGAAGCCGCTGTCGGCGGAGGATTTGAACACCTGAGCGATGGTGAACTGCCAGCCGAGCAGCGAGCCGACGCAGGACATGACCATCAACGCCATGATGATCTTGCCGACCGTCGGGTTGAACATGTGGGAGAACGCCAGCCCGAACGGGGCGGTAGAGTTGGCCAGATCCATGTTCGGCACGATGCCGGCGATCACGTTGGTTGAAATGATATAGATCACCGCCGCGCTGAGGGTGCCGCCCAGTACGGCGATCGGCACGTTGCGCTCCGGATTTTCCACCACGTCGGTATTGGCACAGGCGGATTCCAGCCCCAGGAACGCCCACAGGGTCATTGAGATGGAGGCGCCGATGGCTTCGAAGGTTGGCACCTGATGCGGGTTCCAGGCGGCGACGTAGGCGCTGCCGCTGAACCAGTACCAGCCGATGACCGAGATGCCCACCACCGGAATGATTACGCCCCAGACGGTGATGCCGCTGATTTTGCCGGTGATGCGCGCGCCGCCGAAGTTGGCGACGGTCGCCAGCCACAGCACGCCGATGGTGGCGATACAGATCCCGAGCGGGCTGAGGGTGGTGTCGAACAGCTCGGTGCCGTAGCCGACGGCGGAAATGGCGATGGCGATGTTGGCGATCAGCAGCGAAACGCCGTAGGTGTAGTTCGCCATAAAGTTGCCCGATTTGCCGAAGGCGTATTCGGCGTAGCCACCCATGCCGCCGGATTTACGGCTGAACATGCCGCATTTGGCGAAGGCGTAGGCCAGCGCCATCGAGCCGACGGCGGTCACCAGCCAGGAAACGATCGAAATCGTGCCCACTTCGGCCAGCTTGGTCGGCAGCATAATTATGCCGGAACCCATCATGTTCACGGCGGTCAGGATCGTTAATTGCACGACACCCATTTTATTATTGGACTTACTCATGATCATTTTCTCTTTTAGGATGCGAACCGGGCGGCGAGAATCATCGCCGCCCCGTAAGGTGATTAATTTTTCATGACGTAGCCGTAAGCGCGGTTCCAGCCATCCTCATCCTGTTGGATATAAACGCCCTGCAATTCCGGCGCGAATCCCGGCAATAAGTTGATGCCTTCTTCCAGTGCTAGGAAATAACGCTGCGCGGCGCCGCCCCAAATTTCACCGGGCACCACGCACAGCACGCCCGGCGGGTAAGGCAGGGCGCCTTCGGCGGCGATGCGGCCCTCGGCTTTAGCCAGCGAGACCAATTCCACATTGCCGCGCACGAACTCGGTATTGGCGTCCTGCGGATTCATCACCACGCGCGGGAAATAACTTTTGCGGAACATCTCTTTTTGCAGTTCTTTAACGTCGTAGCTGACGTAAAGGTCGTGCATTTCCTGGCACAGCTGGCGGATGGTGTAGTTTTTGTAGCGCTGCTGGTGGTTTTTATAGACCGCAGGCAGCACCTCGCTGAGCAGGGAGTTTTGCTCGATGTGCTGCTCGAAGCGGGCGATCAGGGCCACCAGATGCTGCATCTTGGCGATGTCTTCCGCCGGCGTCAGCAGGAACAGGATCGAGTTGAGATCGCATTTTTCCGGCACGATGCCGTTTTCACGCAGGTAGTTGGCCAGAATGGTCGCCGGGATGCCGAATTCGCTGTAGCTGCCGGTGGCGGTATCGATGCCCGGCGTGGTGAGCAGCAGTTTGCACGGATCGACGAAGTACTGTGATTCGGCATAGCCCTCAAAGGCGTGCCACTTCTCGCCGGGCACGAAGTTGAAGAAGCGCAGATCGTTGGCCATCGCCGCGGTGTCATAGGCCTGCCAAGGCTTGCCGTCGATCTGATCCGGCACGAACGGTTTGATCATCGTACAGGTGTCCAGCAGCATTTTGCGCGCTTCGATCCCCACGCGCACGCACTCCTGCCACAGACGCTGGCCGCTCTTGCCCTCGTGCATCTTGGCGTTGACGTCCAGCGCGGCGAACAGCGGGTAGAACGGGCTGGTGGAGGCGTGCAGCATGAAGGCGTTGTTGAAGCGCTTGTGGTTGCAGTAGCGGCTCTGCCCCTTGATGTGCTTGTCTTTTTTGTGGATCTGCGAGGTTTGTGAGAAGCCGGCCTGCTGTTTGTGCACCGACTGGGTGACGATGATGCCGGGATCGTTTTCGTTCAGCTCCAGCAGCAGCGGCGAGCAGTCTTTCATCATCGGAATGAACTGCTCATAGCCCACCCAGGCGGAGTCGAACAGGATGTAGTCGCACAGGTGGCCAATCTTGTCGACCACCTGGCGGGCGTTGTAGATGGTGCCGTCGTAGGTGCCGAGCTGGATGATCGCCAGGCGGAACGGGCGGGCTTCGTTGGCGCGTTCCGGCGCCACTTCGCGGATCTGTTGGCGCAGGTAGCGTTCGTCGAAGCAGTGCGCGTCGATGCCGCCGATAAAGCCGAACGGGTTGCGGGCGGTTTCCAGATACACCGGCGTGGCGCCGGCCTGGATCAACGCGCCGTGGTGGTTGGATTTATGGTTGTTGCGGTCGAACAGCACCAGATCGCCGCGCGTCAGCAGGGCGTTGGTCGCCACCTTGTTCGAGGCCGAGGTGCCGTTGAGCACGAAGTAGGTCTTGTCGGCATTGAACACCTTGGCGGCGTGCTGCTGCGCGGCGCAAGGCGCGCCTTCGTGGATCAACAGGTCGCCCAGTTTGACGTCGGCGTTGCACATATCGGAGCGGAAAAGCGTTTCGCCGTAGAAGTCGAAGAACTGGCGGCCCGCCGGATGTTTACGGAAGAACTCGCCGCCCTGGTGGCCTGGGCAGGCGAAGGTGGCGTTGCCCATTTCCACGTACTGCGTCAGCGTATTGAAGAACGGCGGCAGCAGCTCGCTCTCATATTTGGCGGCGGCGGCCTCCAGCTGTTTGCCGTAGAACTGGGTATTCTTGCCGCACAGTTCAAACACGCCGTGCAGCGCCGGCAATACGGCGTTATCCAGCTCTTCTTCGCAGCAGACGGCGACGAACAGCGGAATGTTGAGGCCGTGCTCTTCGATGCGCGCCACCATGCCGTGCGTGACGTCGTCTACCGACAGCACGATGGCGGCGACATCATTGAAATCGCTGTGATGCACATCGACGATGTCGCGTTCAGTTTCAAAGCAGCCGAGGGTTTGGGTGTTGGCGGCAATTTTTAAATTTTTCATTTTTCTCATTCTTCAGGCAAAGGCAGTCCGTCGGCAAATAATTCCATTTGCCGCTAACGCCTTCACGAAAATAAAGGTGTGCGAGAACCCAGCGATGCCGAAAGGCATTAACTGTGTTCGTTGTTTTATTTAGCTTGGATGCGCTTGGCCGAAATTAAGAATGAATTGCGTGTCCTTCCCGGTTAGCGAGAAAGCGATATTATCACCGGCGTGCGGAGAATAAATAAAAACGCAATGACACTCTTATCAACGGCGTAAGAGCGAGGGGAGAGGGTTATCTGTAGTTGAAGAATGCGAAGCTAAAGCAGCTGCGATGAGCCATCATCATAATATGGGTTGTGCGCCTGATATGCGCCATTTTGCGGTTATTGTTTTCCATTTTCTAATCCACCTTGCTGAGTGAAAAGATGGCGCTATTTTAACGCAAGGTTGGCTAAAAATCGTGATGAAAGTCACATAAATGCCGGTGTTTATAAATAACTATTCACCTGTTATGCAATGAATTGCATAAACAGCGTTCAGGTGGGCCAACGGGCTTGTAAACGAATTGCTAATCGACTCCGGGCGGGTGCGCTAAATTTGCGTGTCGTCAGGATGGGAATAAAAGAACCGGTCGAATAAGCGGTTGCATAACGATCAAATAAATCCGTCTTGTATTTTTTATGTTATAAATCTTTTTCTGGCCTAAGTTAATAAAAATGCATTTATTGTGTTTTTATATTCAATTTGGGTTTTTGATGATTATCGTTATTTGTGACTCGCCTCAACAACGCAGGGTAAGATGAAGTGAGTGAACAGGGAGGCGAGTAACCTTGAATACCCCAGAACAACGGCAGCAGATTGCGGATTTCATCGGCAAACAACACGTCTTGACGCTGTGCGCCGGCGACGGCCTCGACATGTGGTGCGCCAACTGTTTTTACGTGTTCGACGCTGCGGCGATGGCGCTGTGGCTGATGACCGAACCGCACACCCGCCACGGCGGGCTGATGCTGAACAACGGCCGGGTGGTCGGCACCATCGCGCCGAAGCCGAAAAGCATCGCGCTGATCCGCGGCGTGCAGTACCGCGCCGAGGCGGTGCTGCTGAGCGGCGAAGAGGCCGACGCGGCGCGCGCGCGTTACTGCAAGCGCTTCCCGATCGCCAGGGCGATGAAGGCCTCGGTTTGGCGGCTGGATCTGCACGAGGTGAAGATGACCGACAACACCCTCGGCTTCGGCAAGAAGCTGCATTGGGCGCGGTCTATACTTTAAGTTGACGTATTGATTACAACGGGAGATTGCATGGCGCGAGCACTGTTAGTCGGCGCAACCGGGCTGGTGGGGCGCGAGTTGTTGCAGCTGTTGCAAAGCGATCCGCAGATAACGGCCATCGTGGCGCCGACGCGCGCGCCGCTGCCGCCGCACGGCAAGCTGACCAACCCGGTCGGCGATGCGCTGTTCGAGCTGCTGAGCGGCCTGCAGCAGCCGGTCGATCTGGTGTTCTGCTGCCTGGGCACCACCCGCCGGGCGGCGGGCAGCGCCGATGCCTTCCGCTACGTCGATTATCAACTGGTGGTGGAGAGCGCGCTGACCGGCCGCCGCTTGGGGGCGCAGCACTGCCTGGTGGTGAGCGCGTTGGGCGCCAACGCGGATTCCACCTTCCTGTATAACCGCACCAAAGGCGAGATGGAGCAGGCGCTGCGCGAACAGCACTGGCCGCGCCTGACGCTGGTGCGGCCTTCCATGCTGGTGGGGGAGCGCCCCGCGCCGCGCCTGATGGAGCGCCTCACGCTGCCGCTGTTCAGGCTGCTGCCCGGCAAATGGCGCGCCGTCTCCGCCAAAGACGTGGCGCAAACGCTGCTGCAGCAGGCGTTCACGCCGGGCGAAGGGGTCAGGGTGCTGGAATCGGATCGGCTGCACTGCTACCGAGGCTGACGCTGAGGTGATCGAACGCCAGTTCCAGCCCGGCGGGCAGTTCGTTGTCCAGCAGCCACAGATCGAGATGATGGCTGATGTGCGTCAGCAGCGTGCGTTTGGGCTGCAGCAACCGCTGCGTCTCCTGCGCGCGGGTCAGGTCGTTGTGGTTGCGCGGCGCCTGCGGCTGCGGCGGCAGGCTGCAATCGAGCACCAGCAGATCCAGCGCCACGTTCTGCAGATAGTCGGCGGTGGCCGGCGGCAGGCCGACGGTGTCGGTCAGGTAGGCCAGCGCAGCGCCCGCCGCCTGGATCAGATAGCCGTGGGTCAGTTTGGAGTGTTGCAGCGGCAGCGGGGTGATGCGCATGCCGCCCAGTTCGACGGTGGCAAAGGGCGCCAGCGGCGGCTGAAACGCCAGAATGCCCGGGTGTTTGAACAGGTCGTCGCAGCCCTGTTCATCCGGCGGGCCATACACCGGAATGGAATTTCCGCACCCCCAACGCAAAGGAAATAACCCCTGAACGTGATCCATGTGGTAATGTGTCAGTAAAAAACGTTGAATTTGCCCCGCCGAAAATCGCCGCTCCAAAGCCGGCAATCCCGCATCCAATAAGGTCGTTTCCCCCTGATAGTTAAGCATGGCGCTGCACGCTCGCCGCCGAAATGCCGGCTCGCGCCGCGCCCGTTGGCAGATAAGGCAGTCGCAGCCGAACACCGGCACCTGCTGCGCGCCGCCGGTGCCGAGAAAGGTCAGTTGCATCGCTCCCCTCCGTTAAAGGTACTTCTGCGCAAAGCGGTTGATGTCGCGAAAATCCGCCAGCCGCGCCTGCAGCGTGGCGTGATCCCAGTGCCACCACTGGCTGCGTTCGATGCGTTCTATCAGCGCGTCGTCAAAGCGCATGCCGATCTTCTTGGCCGCCACGCCGGCGACGATGCTGTAAGGCTCCACGTCCTTGGTGACCACCGCCGCGCTGCCGATCACCGCGCCGTTGCCGACGCTGACGCCCGGCATCAGGATGGCGTTATGGCCGATCCACACGTCGTGGCCGACGGTGACGTGGTGCTCGCGCCGCCAGTCGAAGAACGCCGCGTCGTCTTCCCCCAGCCCGTATTCGGAGGCGCGGTAGGTAAAGTGGTGCTGCGCGATGCGCTGGTAGGTCGGGTGGTTGCCGGGATTGATGCGCGCATAGGAGGCGATGGAGACGAACTTGCCGATGGTGGCGTAAAAGATCTGGTTGTGCCCGGCGGTATAGGAGTAGTCCCCCATCTCCACTTCTTCCAGGATCGCATCGTCGGCCAGATGCACATATTGGCCGAGCCGGGTGCGGTTAAGGGTCACGTTGTCGCCGATTTTCGGCTGGGCAAAGTCGTTCATGGCGTCGCGTCCTGAGCTTGTCGGGTGGCGGTAGGCAGCAGCGCCAGCAGCGCCGCCAGGGTGTCGTCGAGTGGGCCGTCGTTGTGCAGCACCCGGCAGCCGGCGGGCAGACTCTGCTGATATTCCGCCGCCCGCGCCAGCCGCTGCTCGATCTGTTCGGCGCTTTCTCGCCCGCGATCCTGCAGGCGCCGGCGCAGGATCGCGGCGTTGACCTGCAGGCATACCGGCAACAGCTGCGCGCCATAGCGCTGCTGCGCCTGCGGCAGGTGGGCGCGCGAACCGTTGACCGCCACGTCGATCCCCTGCAGTAGCCAAAGATCCACTTCGATCCCGAACGCGTAGCGCTGCTGGTGGGCCTGCCAGTCGAGCGCGAACAGCCCCTTGGCGCGGCGGCGCAGAAATTCGGGTTCGCTCAGCGCGATGTGATTCTCGCAGCCGGCGTCCGCCGGCCGGGTAATGTAACGGTGCGCCACCAGCGGTGCGCGGTCGGCGTCGGCCCGCAGCGCGGCCAGCAGGCTGTCCTTGCCTGCGCCGGAAGGCCCCATCAGATAGATGAGCCGCGCCATCAGAACACCTGCCTGCCCTGGCGCCACACGTTCTGCACGTAAACGTGCTCGCCGTGCGGCCGCGCCAGCACCAGATCCGCCCGTAGCCCTTCGGCGAGGGTGCCGCGATCCTGCAGATCCAGCGCCCGCGCCGGATTGCGGGTGATCATGCGCACCGCCTGGGGCAGATCGTAGGCGTTGCGCTCGTCCGCCGCGAGGCGAAACGCCGCGTCCAGCAGGCTGGCCGGGTAATAATCGGAAGAGAGAATATCCAGCACCCCCAGCGCCGCCAGGTGGTGCGCCGCCACGTTGCCGGAGTGGGAGCCGCCGCGCACGATGTTCGGCGCGCCCATCAGCACCTGCAGGCCCTGCTGGTGCGAAGCGCGGGCGGCCGCCTCGGTGGTGGGGAACTCGGCAATGGCGCTGCCCAGCGCGCAGGATTCGGCCACGTGCGCGGCGGTGGCGTCGTCATGGCTGGCCAGCGAGATGCGGCGTGCGCGGCAGTGGGCGGCGATCGCCTCGCGGTTCGGCGCGGCCCAGCGGGCGGACAGGGCGACCTGCTGCTCCTCGTATTCGCTCATCTGCTGGTCGTTGAGGTGGTATTTGCCCTGATAATATTCGCGGTACTTTTCGCGCGAGGCGAACTGGCGCTGGCCCGGCGAATGGTCCATCAGCGACACCAGCGACACGCCCGGCTTGTCCATCAGCTGTTCGAACAGCGGCAGCGTGCTCTCGTGCGGCAGCTCGCAGCGCAGGTGCAGCCGGTGCTCGGCGCGGTTCACCCCGGCGCGCTGGCTGTGGATCACCGCGTCGATCATCTTCTGCAGGTTTTCCAGCCGGTGGCCGCCGTCGCGCACGTCGCCGATCGCCACCGCGTCC
Source organism: Serratia sp. LACPHL-BACT-2024-00286 (assembly GCF_043109535.1). NCBI lineage: Bacteria > Pseudomonadati > Pseudomonadota > Gammaproteobacteria > Enterobacterales > Yersiniaceae > Serratia > Serratia sp. LACPHL-BACT-2024-00286. The sequence continues at coordinate 56,117 of NZ_JBICNA010000012.1, read as the reverse complement.
AGCACCGTGGTGATGCCGTTGGCCACCATCAGCGCGTCGTGGCTGCTCATCGCCGAATGGGCCGGCCAGTCGACGTTCGGGCGCGGGGTGAAGAACTTGTCCAGGTTGTCGGTATGCAGCTCGATCAGCCCCGGCAGCAGCCAGCCGCCGTCGCCGTCCAGCGCCTGCGGCAGCCGGCTCGGGCCGTCGGCGAAGCTGCGGATCACGCCGTCCTGCATCTCCAGCGAGCCTTGCACCACCTGGTCATCCAGCACCAGCTTAACGTTATTGACGATCATCAGAGGGCCTCCAGCGCCTGCGGCGCCTGCATGTCATAAAGCCGGTCGGCGACCTGTTGGCGGACGCCTTCATCGTGAAAAATGCCGACGATCGCCGCGCCGCGCGACTTGGCGCGTTCGATAAGCTGCACCACCGCCGCGCTGTTGCGGCTGTCGAGCGAGGCGGTCGGTTCGTCCAGCAGCAGAATGGGGTAATCGACGATAAAGCCGCGCGCGATGTTCACCCGCTGCTGCTCGCCGCCGGAGAAGGTGGACGGCGCCAGCGGCCACAGGCGCTGCGGCACGTTGAGCGCAGCGAGCAGCGCCTCGGCGCGTTCACGGCACTCGGCGCGTTCGACGCCCTGTTCCAGCAGCGGCTGCATCACCACCTCCAGCGCGCTGATGCGCGGGATCACCCGCAGGAACTGGCTGACCCAGCCCAGCGTATGGCGGCGCACCGCCAGAATTTGGCGCGCATCGGCGCTGACCATGTCCAGCCAGTCGCCCTGGTGGTTGATCCAGATATGGCCGCTGTCCGGCAGGTAGTTGGCGTACAGCGAGCGCAGCAGGGTGGATTTGCCGCTGCCGGAGTGGCCGTGCAGCACCACGCATTCGCTGCTGCCGACCGTCAGGTTGGCGTCGTGCAGCACCGGCAGGCGGGTGCCGTACTGCTGGTGCAGCACAAAGGTTTTACTGAGATGTTCAACTCGGATTTGCATAGTCATCTGTTATCGCCTTGGGTTACGACAGCACCGAAGAAACCAGCAGCTGGGTGTAAGGATGGTGCGGATCGTCCAGCACCCGGTCGGTCAGGCCGCTCTCCACCACTTCGCCCTGTTTCATCACCAGCAGGCGGTGGGCCAGCAGCCGGGCCACGCCGAGATCGTGGGTGACGATCACCGCCGCCAGCTGCATTTCCACCACCAGGTTGCGCAGCAGATCGAGCAGGCGCGCCTGCACCGACACGTCCAGCCCGCCGGTCGGCTCATCCATAAACACCAGCTTGGGGTGGGTCACCAGATTGCGGGCGATCTGCAGCCGCTGCTGCATGCCGCCGGAGAAGGTGGTCGGCAGATCGTCGAGGCGCGACAGCGGGATTTCGACGTCTTCCAGCCACTGGCCGGCCTGGCGGCGAATGTCGCCATAGTGGCGCTGGCCGATGGCCATCAGCCGTTCGCCGATGTTGCCGCCGGCGGAGACCTGCGGCCGCAGGCCGTCGAGCGGGTGCTGGTGCACCACGCCCCAGTCGGTGCGCAGCAGGCGGCGGCGATCGCTCTCCGCCATGGCGTACAGATCCTGTTCCTGGCCCGCCTGCGGGCGATAAAGGATCTGCCCGCGCTGCGGCGCCAGCCGCGCCGAGATCGACTTCAGCAGCGTGGTTTTGCCGGAGCCGGATTCGCCGACGATGCCCAGCACTTCGCCGGGGTAGATGTCGAACGACACGTCGCTGAAGCCCTTGCCGGGGGCGTACAGGTGGGTGAGCCGGTTCACCGACAGCAGCGGAGTGGTGCTCAAAGGGGTGGAAGTCATCAGTGCTGCGCCTCTTGCGAAGATTGCGCCAGCTGCTGCCGGCAGTAGTCGGTGTCCGAACAGACGAACATGCGGTTGCCCCGATCGTCGAGCACCACCTCGTCCAGGTAGCTGTGGCGCGAGCCGCACAGCGCGCAGGGTTCGTCCCACTGCTGCACGCTGAACGGGTGGTCGTCGAAGTCCAGGCTCTCCACCTTGGTGAACGGCGGCAGGGCGTAGATGCGTTTCTCGCGCCCGGCGCCGAACAGCTGCAGCGCCGGCATCATGTGCATTTTCGGGTTGTCGAATTTCGGGATCGGCGACGGATCCATCACGTAGCGATCGTTGACCTTCACCGGGTAGGCATAGGTGGTGGCGATGTGGCCGTAGCGCGCGATGTCCTCATACAGCTTCACCTGCATCACGCCGTACTCCTCCAGCGCGTGCATCTTGCGGGTCTCGGTTTCGCGCGGTTCGATAAAGCGCAGCGGCTCCGGGATCGGCACCTGATAGATCAGGATCTGGTCTTCGCGCAGCGCCGTTTCCGGAATGCGGTGACGGGTTTGGATCAGCGTGGCCTCCGGCGTGCGTTCGGTGGTGGCCACCCCGGCGACGCGCTGGAAGAAGCGGCGGATCGACACCGCGTTGGTGGTGTCGTCGGCGCCCTGGTCGATCACCTTCAGCACGTCGGCGCGGCCGATAACGCTGGCGGTGAGCTGAATGCCGCCGGTGCCCCAGCCGTAGGGCATCGGCATCTCGCGGCCGCCGAACGGCACCTGATAGCCGGGGATCGCCACCGCCTTCAGGATAGCGCGGCGGATCATGCGCTTGGTCTGCTCGTCCAGATAGCCGAGGTTATAGCCGGTCAATACTTCACTCATCGCGGGCCTCCTGACGCTCGCTGTATTCCTGTCGTAGCCGCTTGAGCAGCTCCAGTTCGGCCTGGAAGTCGACGTAGTGCGGCAGCTTGAGATGGGAGACGAAGCCGGCGGCCTCGACGTTGTCGGCGTGGGCCAGCACGAACTCTTCGTCCTGCGCCGGGCCGGCGACGCCTTCGCCGTAGTCGGGGCTCTGCAATGCGCGGTCCACCAAGGCCATCGCCATCGCCTTGCGTTCGGCGCGGCCGAACACCAGCCCGTAACCGCGGGTGAAGTGCGGCGGGTGGTCCTTGGGATCGACGAAGCCGTTGACCATTTCGCACTCGGTCAGCAGGATTTCGCCGATATCGATGGCGAAACCGAGTTCTTCAGGCACGATCTCCACCGAAACGTGGCCGGTGCGGATCTCGCCGGCGAACGGGTGGTTGCGGCCGTAGCCGCGCTGGGTGGCGTAGCCGAGCGCCAGCAGAAAACCTTCGTCGCCGCGCACCAGCTGCTGCAGGCGCGCCGAGCGCGAGCAGGGGTAAACCGGCGGGTTGCGGGTGATGTCGTCCGGCGTGCTGCCGTCGTCCTGTTCCTCCCGCGCCAGCTGCTGGCGACACAACAGATCGAACACGTGGCTGCAGTTGTCCGGCAGCGGTTCGTCGGCCTGCGGCGCACGCGGCGCCTCGCCTTCCGCCAGCAGCGCGAAGTCCAGCAGCCGGTGGGTGTAGTCGTAGGTCGGCCCCAGCACCTGCCCGCCGGGCAAGTCCTTGTAAACCGCCGAAATACGCCGCTCCAGCCGCATGTTTTCGCTGGCCAGCGGCTCGCTGACCGCCAGGCGCGGCAGGGTGGTGCGATAGGCGCGCAGCAGGAAGATCGCCTCCACCAGATCGCCGCTGGCCTGTTTGATGGCCAGCGCCGCCAGCTCGCGATCGTAGATGCCGCCTTCGGTCATCACCCGATCCACCGCCAGGCCCAGCTGCTGTTCGATTTGTTCCGCGCCGATCGCCGGCAGCGCGTCGTCGCCGCGCCGCAGCTGTTCCTGCAGCTGATGGGCGGCCTCAATGGCTTTTTCGCCCCCTTTTACCGCTACGTACATCAGCACACCTCCACGCGGGTGGTCCGCGGGATCGCCAGCAGGCGATCGCCGCAGGTCAGTAAGATATCCAGCCCCAGCGGGAAGCGCTGCGGGCGGTTGATCAGGTAATCCAGCAGCGCCGGCGGCAGGCGCGGCGCTATCAGGCGTTGGCTCTCGATGCCGGGGCCGGTCAGGCGCAGCGCGGCGCCGTTCTCCAGCTCACCGAGCTGCACGATGACCGTGGCGCTAAACTCCGGCGAGATTTCCGTGCCGTGCGGTAACGCCTGCAGATCGGCGGCCTGCAGCTGCTCATCGAACAGGGCAAAACAGACCTCCTGCGCCGTGGCGGCCAGCGGCGCACCGCTGTGAAAACGAATGTTTGTTAGCACTTGCTCACTTTTAAGCGCCGCGCACAGCTGCAGTGGCGTTTCCTGATCGGCCAGCGTCAGCAGCGCGGCGGTGCTGGCGGCGTTCAGCGGCGCCCAGGCCGGGCCGTTCGGCAGCATCACCCTGTGGCCCGGTTCGCTCAAGGCTTTAAGAATCAAACGGAAAGCGTGCTGCGATTGGTCTATCGGTTGCTCAAAACCGGTCAATAAACTCATGGCTTAATCCCCTCGCACCAGCGTAAAGAAATCCACCCGGCTGGCGGCGATCGCCCGGGCGCGCAGCTGGCGCTGCTCGTGCTGCAGTGCGGCCAGCGGCGCGATCAGCTGTTGTTGCAGGCGTTCGCCGTGTTCCGGCTGTTGCAGCAGCGCATCGGCCAGCGCGCACAGCTCGGCGTGTGCCTTGTCGCGCCCGGCGATATAGCTGTAGCCGTAGCCGCCGTTGTCCAGCTGCACCACCGCGCGGGTGACCGTCATGTCCCCCAGCACGAAGCGGCGGCCGGTGGCGCCCATGCGCCCCTGCAGCTGGGCCAGGCCGATCTCTGGCGCGCGGATGCTGCGGTAACCCGGGCTGAGGTTCAGCGCCTGCCAGTGGCTGCGCAACTGCTCGGGCCGGCTGTGCGCCAGCACCGACATCCAGCGTTGTCTCGACTCTAAGGCTTGCATTCAGTGCTCCATCGTCAGTTCAATCATGTCGGCGCGGGCCAGGCTGACGGAGTATTCCGCCACGTCTTCGCCGCCGCTGCGGACGTTAAGGGTGCGCACGCACAGCAGCGGCGCGTGGGTGGCGATCTCCAGCAGCCGGCTCTCTTTGGCCTGCGCGCGGCGCGCGCTGATGCGTGTCTGGCGGCGGGTCAGCGCCTGCTGGAGGTGCTGTTCGATAAACTGGTGCAGCGAACCGCTGTGGAACTGCTGCAGCGCCGGCCACCAGTCCAGATCGGGCAGATAGTGGTCGATCACGCTCATCGGCACACCGTTGACCCGGCGCAGGGTGCGCAGGTGGATCACCATTTCGCCTTCTTCACGCGAGAGTGCGCTGGCGACATGCCCATTGCACGGGCGCAAGACAGCGAGTAAGCGCTCACTGGTGGGGTGGCTACCCTGCTCGAACAGGTTCTGGCTGAAGCGGGTATTGGCGTGCAGCGGGTAGTCGTAAGGGCGCATCAGCACCAGAATGCCGACGCCGTGGCGGCGCTGCAGCCAGCCGCGCTCCACCAGCTGATCCACCGCGCGGCGCAGGGTGTGGCGATTGACCTGGTAACGTTCGGCCAGCTGCTGTTCCGAAGGCAGGTAGTCGCCGCAGCGGTACTGCGTGCGCAGCTCCTGTTCCAGCTGCGCGGCGATCTGCTGATAGCGGGTGGGGTAAGTGGTCGGATGTCTAGATAACTCCATCATAATAAAAACCTCGTCATACCGATGGCTGTGCGATGAAGGCGAAAGCGGTGCGTTTCATCGTGCGTCTACCCTGTGGTTTTCAAGTTGGCATCATGGTGCCGGGCGCAGATGACAATCGCGTTACGCGTCGGTGGCGAACAGATGAACTATTTAGGACAGCCCGGGCGTGCACGGGCGGCGGCGGCGCGCTATGCTGGCGCCACTGTTGACTGACTCTGGCCGCTACCATGCCGCAATCTCTGAACGCCCCTGAACACGCCCCACGCGCCTGGCCGCTGTGGAAACCGATCCTGTTTCTGCTGGTGGTGGCCGTCGGCCTCTACTACGTCAAATGGCAGCCTTACTACGGCAAGGCCTTCGTGGCGGCGGACAGCCACTCGATCGGCAAATCGATCCTGGCCGACGGCGCCGCGAACCCCTGGCTGGCGGCCTGGCAGTATGCGTTGGTCTACTTCACCGCGGTGTGGAAGGCGGCGCTGCTCGGGGTGCTGTTAGGTTCGCTGGTGCAGGTGCTGATCCCGCGCGACTGGCTGGCGCGCACGCTCGGCCACCGGCGTTTTTCCGGCACCGTGCTGGGGGCGCTGATCGCGCTGCCGGGCATGATGTGCACCTGCTGTGCCGCGCCGGTTGCCGCCGGCATGCGCCGCCAGTCGGTATCCAGCGGCGCCGCGCTGGCCTTTTGGCTCGCCAACCCGGTATTGAACCCGGCGACGTTGGTGTTTATGGGATTTGTGCTCGGTTGGCCGTTCGCCGCCATCCGCCTGGTGGCGGGCGTGGTGATGGTGCTGGGCATCGCCTGGCTGGTGCAGCGCGTGACCGCCAACGCTCCACAGCCTGCCGCGCCGCAGCCGCCGCTGATGACGGCGCAGAGCGAAGAACGGCCGTTCCTCGCCCGCTGGGGCAAAGCGCTGTGGGCGCTGTTTTGGTCGACCATCCCGATCTACGTGCTGGCGGTGCTGGCGCTGGGGGCGGCGCGGGTCTGGCTGTTCCCGCACGCCGACGGCGCCGTCGACAATAGCCTGCTGTGGATCATCGGTCTGGCGATCGTCGGCTGCCTGTTCGTTATCCCCACCGCGGCGGAAATCCCGATCGTACAAACCATGATGCTGGCGGGCATGGGCGCAGGCCCGGCGCTGGCGCTGCTGATGACCCTGCCGGCGGTCAGCCTGCCTTCGCTGCTGATGCTCAACAAGGCCTTCTCCGCCCGGGCGCTGTGCCTGACGGCGGCGCTGGTGGCGCTGTGCGGCGCGGTGACCGGCTTGGTGGGGATGGGGTTGTTGTAACTGATTCATGACCCGATGCTGTCTCAATGGAGGAGATGGAAATGGAACAGCGGAATAAACCTGAAATGGACGTAGAGGCGATGTTGCTGGAGCAAGCGTTGCGTGAAAGGGTGGATGCCGCCTTTGAACGCTTAAGAAACGGCACCGCGGTTTATTTCAGCCATTCGGAGGTAGAAAAACGAATGGCTTTATTCAAAGCGAAGATCCGGGGGCGTTATCGGCGAGGGAGGTGAGGGGGATTGGTTCAGGGCTGGGCTGGCAGCGTCTACGGATAGAACTGCCAGGCGGCTTTGAGCGAGGAGCGGAAGTTGGTACTTTTCCCAAAAGGTGACTACAGAATTAGTAGCTATTCACCATTCCGAAATCAAAAACCTGGAGAATATTTCACAGGAGACATAGCACCTTTCTTTCTTAGAATATCCGGAATCTTTTTACCAAGATAAATCTTCGTTATCTCTGGGGGGGCGACTCTTCCTCGGAACCCAAAGCGGGATTTTTGAGTAGATTCAAACTCATCGTCTGCATCCCATGAAGGCATCTCTGGAAAATTCTCACGAGTAGATTTGAGCCACTCATCAGCGATATAAACCCCTCTTACGATCCCCCTCACTGTAGCTAGTATGACCTCAGCTTTACAGGCACGCTCAATGCTGACACGCCAGCTAAAACGTACGGCATCATAGAGGTCTACATCCTTTGAACTTCTATTAACTGATATCATCAGAACTTTATGCTGGAACACAACTGTTTCAGGTTGGTATGTAGCGATTAACTCTTTGATGTGCGCAGCACCATATTCATTGCTGCCAGCACCGTTCATGATGTTAGTTAAACCAGGATAGGCGTCTATAAGTGCGGCTTCAACCTCGTAAGCAGTCTTTTCATCAGCCATTCCGTGCCGATGGATAACATGGATGACTTCGAGACCTGCTAGTCTTATCTCTCTAAGTTGCTTGAGTTTGTTACTAAGCAGTTCATTATCATCAGCTATTGCGACCTCACCGCGCATATGAGCAAATACACGATTACCTTTTCCCTTCCCCACATAGAAAGTACTTCCATCCCTTGGATCAATCAATCGGTATACATACCAACCAAGATGTTCCATAACTCCCGGTGGAAACTCATTAATATCCATGTCAAAACACCTATCACTCGATTTATAAAACATATTTTCAACATAGTACTGTCGATTAATGACTAATAGTACCCAATAATTTTTCCCTGTGATTGATACAGCGGGGAATTAGCAAAATATGCTTCTGGCACAAATACGCCCGTCAGATTGGCTCCATGCTGCAGATGTGTCAGATCGAATCTGGATGAATACCTATTGAAACGTGTGTTGATAGCTCAACGCAACCTATGCACCACCTGGTTGCTGCTGCCGCGCCAAATCAGCGCCGGGCCCTTCAAATCCTGCACGAACTTGCCGTCGATCAGCACGTTGATCCTGTCCACTATCTGCATTTGCTGCGCGTCCAGCTCCGCCAGCCGGTAGCCGGTCCACAGCCAGATATCCTTGCCGGGGCACTCGGCGCACACCCGTTTCACCAGCGTTAAGATGCTCGGCACGTTGGCCGGGTGCAGCGGATCGCCGCCGGAGAGCGACAGCCCCTGGCGCGGCACGCGCGTATCGTTCAGATCGGCGATGATGCGGTCTTCCAGCGCCGGGGTAAACGGCTGGCCGGAGTTGAGTCGCCAGGTGCTTTTGTTGTAGCAGCCGGGGCACTGGTGCACGCAGCCGGCGACAAACAGCGTGCAGCGGGTGCCGGGGCCGTTGACGACGTCGATCGGGTAGTACTGGTGATAATTCATCGTTCATCTTCTGGCTGGAGGGCCCGGCAGGCCGGGCCCTGAGCGGGTTAACCAAGCTGCCCGTTGCCGAGGTGTTTTACCCGGCGTTTCACCTCTTCCTGCTTGCCGGCGTTGAACGGCCGGGCATCGGGGCTGCCGAGATAGCCGCACACCCGGCGGGTGACCGAGACCTTGGCCGAGTCGTGGTTGCCACATTTCGGGCAGGTGAAGCCCTTGCTGGTGCAGGAGAATTCACCGGTGAAGCCGCATTCGTAGCACTCGTCGATCGGCGTGTTGGTGCCGTAGTAAGGCACCCGGCTGTAGCTGTAGTCCCACACGTCTTCCAGCGCCTTCAGGTTGTGCTGCAGGTTCGGGTATTCGCCGTAGCAGATGAAGCCGCCGCTGGCCAACGGCGGGTAGGGCGCTTCGAAGTCCAGCTTGTCGTACGGATTGACCTTCTTCTCCACGTCGAGGTGGAAGCTGTTGGTGTAATAGCCCTTGTCGGTGACGCCCGGCACCACGCCGAAATCGGCGGTGTCCAGCCGGCAGAAGCGATCGCACAGGTTTTCGCTCGGCGTGCTGTAGAGGCTGAAGCCGTAGCCGGTCTCGTCTTTCCAGGCGTCGACGGCGGCGCGCAGGCGCGCGACGATCGCCACCGCTTTGGCGCGCAGCGCTTCGTCGTCATACACGTGGTTTTCGCCGCCGAACAGCGCGTTGATGGTCTCGTGCAGGCCGATATAGCCCAGCGAAATTGAGGCGCGGCCGTTCTTGAAGATATCGGCGATGTTGTCGTCGGCCTTGAGCCGCACGCCGCAGGCGCCTTCCATGTACAGGATTGGCGCCACCCGCGCCTTGATGCCTTCCAGCCGGGCGATGCGCGTCATCAGGGCCTTTTTCGCCAGCTGCAGGCGCTGATCCAGCAGTGCCCAGAAGCGCGACTCATCGCCCATCGCCTCCAGCGCGATGCGCGGCAGGTTGAGGCTGATGACGCCGATGTTGTTGCGGCCGTCGTGCACCAGCTCGCCGTCCTGCTCGTAGGTGCCGAGGAAGCTGCGGCAGCCCATCGGCGTTTTGAACGAGCCGGTGACCTTCACCACCTGATCGTAGTTGAGGATGTCCGGGTACATGCGCTTGCTGGCGCACTCCAGTGCCAGCTGCTTGATGTCGTAGTTCGGATCGCCGTACTGGTGGTTGAGGCCGTCGCGGATGGCGAACACCAGCTTAGGGAACACGGCGGTCTTGCGGTTTTTGCCCAGCCCGGCGATGCGGTTTTTCAGGATCGAGCGCTGGATCAGGCGCGACTCCCAGCTGGTGCCGAGGCCGAAGCCGAAGGTGACGAACGGCGTCTGGCCGTTGGCGGTGTGCAGGGTGTTGACCTCGTACTCCAGCGACTGGAAGGCGTCGTAACACTCTTTCTCGGTGCGCGCCATGGCATAGCCTTTGGCGTCCGGGATCTGCCATTCCTCCGCCACCTGCAGGTGTTTGCGGAAGCTCTCGTCGACGAACGGCGCCAGGATTTCATCGATGCGGTTGATGGTGGTGCCGCCATAGATATGGCTGGCGACCTGGGCGATGATCTGCGCGGTCACGGCGGTGGCGGTAGAGATCGACTTCGGCGGCTCGATTTCGGCGTTGCCCATCTTGAAGCCGTTGGTCAGCATGCCTTTCAGATCGATCAGCATGCAGTTGAACATTGGGAAGAACGGCGAGTAGTCGAGATCGTGGTAGTGAATTTCGCCGCGTTCATGGGCCAGTACCACGTCGCGCGGCAGGATGTGCTGCTTGGCGTAGTGTTTGGCGACGATGCCCGCCAGCAGGTCGCGCTGGGTGGGGATCACCTTGCTGTCCTTGTTGGCGTTTTCGTTCAGCAGCGCGCGGTTGCTCTGCTCGACCAGGCCGCGAATTTCCTGGTTCAGGCGGCCGCGCAGCTCGCGCGCCACGTCGCGATCGTGGCGGTATTCGATATAGGCGCGCGCCAGCTGTTTGTACTCGCCGGCCATCAGCTGGTTTTCCACCGCCTGCTGGATCTCGTGGATATCGACGCGCGGCTGCTGCTCCATGCGCTGAGCGACCACGCGGGCGACGGTGGCGCAGTAGTCGGCGTCGACCACGCCCACCGCCAGCGCGGCGCGCTCGATGGCCTGCGCGATGCGCGCTTCGTCAAAAGGTACCTGGCAACCGTCCCGCTTAATCACTACTGGTTTCACGTTGTACTCCTTGTTCCCCGAGGGAGCGTTCATACCCGCCTGGCGTGGCGAGCAACCGTCAAATTTCGCTTATCCACAGGGCAAAGCCGCAGCGCGCAAGGGCTGTGGCGGTGTGTGGATGATTTTGTGGATAACTACTATATATAGGTGTTCGCAATTCTTAATGCACTATATATAGATATTGGCGAGATTCTTTTGATGTAGAACAAGGAAATCGGAAGAGCGTGCGCAAGCTGAACAGTCGTCAATCGCTCACTGGCCGATCGCGAAAATGTTCCAGCAGAAAGTCGACCCAGACGCGCACCCGCGGCGGCAGATCCGCCGAGGCGTAATAGAGCCACAGCTGCACCGGGCGCGGCCAGCATTCCGCCAGCACCGGCCGCAGCGTGCCCTGCTCAAAGTGCTTTTCGAGGTACCAGCGCGCCAGGTTGACGATGCCCAGCCCGGCCAGCGCCGCATCCAGCAACATTTCCGGGCGGCTCACCACCAGCCGGCCGTTCAGATCCAGCGCCAGCGTTTCGCCCTGATGGCGCAGCTGCCATTTGACGTGGCGGCCGTTGGCCGGGTTGCGGTGCAGCAGGCAGTCGTGCCGCAGCAGATCGTGCGGCGTTTGCGGTTCACCGCGCCGCGCCAGATAGTCGGGCGACGCCGCCAGCACCATGTGCATCGGGTAGAGCGGGCGCGCCACCAGCCGGCTGTCGGGATCGACCCGGCTGCCGATGCCGACGTCGAAGCCTTCGCCCACCAGATTCACCACCCGGGCGTCCAGCGACAGATCGAGATCGATCTGCGGGTAGCGCGCCAGAAATTGCGGGATCAACGGCATCAGCATCTGGCGGCCGAAGCCGGGGATCATCGTGACGCGCACCACCCCGGCCGGTGCCTGCCGTTCGCCGCCGGCGCTTTCCAGCGTCGCCGCCAACGCCTGCCACAGCGGCGCCACCTGCGCCAGCAGCGCTTTGCCCTCGTCGGTCAGCAGCACGTTGTGGGTGTTGCGCTGAAACAGCCGCAGCGCCAGCTTCTCTTCCAGCGCGCGGATATTTTTGCTGACCGCCGCCGGCGTGACGCCCAGCTGGCGGGCGGCGGCGGAGAAATTTTGCGCCTGCGCGGCGGCGAGGAAGGCCGGCAGCAGGCGGTGCACGTCAAAGGGCAGCGACATAGTGGTTGATACTTTCGGTTGAAATTGAAGTGACCTTGAACAGCCTACACCCGAAGCGGCAGAAATGGAAAAATGCCTCATCTTCTTTACGTTCAAGGAATCCTTTATGTCACGCATTTTAGTGTTAACCGCCCACCGCACCCCCGACGAGTCGCGCATCAACCAGGCGCTGATCGAGGCCGTGCGCCCGCTGCCTAACGTGACCGTGCACGAACTGATCCGCGCGTATCCGGATTACCGCATCGACGTGGCGCGCGAACAGGCACTGCTGGCAAGCCACGATGCGGTGGTGATGATGTTCCCGTTTTTCTGGTACAGCTCGCCGGCGATCCTGCGCGAATGGCAGGACGCGGTATTAACCTATGGTTTCGCCTACGGCAGCGAGGGCACCAAACTGCACGGCAAGCCGCTGCAGCTGGTGGTGAGCACCGGCGGCAACGCGCAGGCCTACACGCCGGCAGGCTACAACCGCTATCCGGTGCAGGATCTGCTGCTGCCGTTCCACGCGCTGGCTAACCTGACCGGCATGGATTATCTGCCGCCGCATCTGGTGCAGGGCGTGAGCGACATGAGCGATGAGCAGTTGGCGCAAGAGGCCGCCGGGGTGGTGGCGCTGATGGGGACATTGTAGGGCGCAGTTCATCGCTGCGCCCTGCGGGGGTCAGTCTTCGAGCAGCCACCACACCGCTTCGAACGGCCGCAGCGTCAGCGCCTGCGGCTGGTCCGCCGAGTCGCTGTAGTTGCTCATCAGCGGGCGCCACTGAGCGGAGGCTTCCACGCCTTCCGCCGCCCAGGCCAGCGGCTCGCGGCTCAGGTTGGCCACCACCAGCAGGCGCTGGCCGTTCCAGCTGCGCTGATAGCACCACAGCGCCGGGTGATCCGGCGCCAGATCCTGATAGTCGCCGTGGGTCAGCAGCGGATACTGCTTGCGCAGGGTGATCAGCTGGCGGTAGGCGTAAAACACCGAGTCGAGATCGGCCAGCGCCGCGTCGGCGTTGATCTGCGGGTAGTTCTCGGCGCAGCCGATCCACGGCGTGCCGGTGGTGAAACCGGCGTGCGGCGCGGCGCTCCACTGCATCGGCGTGCGGCCGTTGTCGCGCGATTTGTCCGCCAGGATCGCCAGCAGTTCGGCGTCGCTGCGGCCCTGGGCGCTCAGTTCGGCGTACATGTTCAGGCTTTCCACGTCGCGGTACTGCTCGATGGTGCGGAAGCCGGGGTTGGTCATGCCGATCTCTTCACCCTGGTAGATATAAGGCGTGCCCTGCATGCCGTGCAGCACCATCGCCAGCATTTTGGCGGCCGGCACCCGCAGTGCGCCTTCATCGCCGAAGCGCGACACGATGCGCGGCTGATCGTGGTTACACCAGAACAGTGCGTTCCAGGCGCGGTTATGCATCCCTTGCTGCCAGTGGCGGAAGATCTGCTTTAACTCCACATAATCCGGCGCCGCCCGCGTCCATTTTTCACCGCCGGCGTAGTCCACCTTCAGGTGGTGGAAGTTGAAGGTCATCGACAGCTCTTCGCCGCTCTGCGCCGCGTACTGCTGGCAATGCTCAAGCGTGGTGGAGGACATCTCGCCCACCGTCATCAGGCCGCGTGGCTGGAACACGTCGCGGCTCATTTCCTGCAGGAACTCGTGAATGCGCGGGCCGTCGGTGTAGAAGCGGCGGCCGTCGCCCTGGCTGTCGGACGGGAAATCCTGCTGCTTGGACACCAGGTTGATCACGTCGAGGCGCAGGCCGTCGACGCCTTTGTCCGCCCAGAACTGACACACTTTCTTCAGCTCTTCGCGCACCGGCGGGTGTTCCCAGTTGAGATCCGCCTGCTCGGCGGCGAACAGGTGCAGGTAGTACTGGCCGCTGTCGGCGTGCCACTGCCAGGCGTTGCCGCCGAACTTGGATCGCCAGTTGTTCGGCGGCGTATCCCCCTCGCCGTCGCGCCAGACGTAGAACTGGCGATACGGGCTGTGGCGATCCTGCGCGGCCTTGAACCACGTGTGCTCGGTCGAGGTGTGGTTGAACACCATGTCCATCACGATGCGGATGCCGCGCCGGTGGGCGGCGGCGACCAGCTGCTCGAAGTCCGCCATGGTGCCGTAAGCCGGATCGATGGCGCAGTAGTCCGCCACGTCATAGCCGTTGTCCACCTGCGGCGATACGTAGACCGGCGTCAGCCAGATGGCGTCGACGCCCAGCTCCTGCAGATAGTCCAGCCGCCGGGTCACGCCGGCCAAATCGCCGTAGCCGTTGCCGGTGCTGTCCTGAAAACTCTTCGGATAAATTTGGTAGATGACGCCGTTCTGCCACCAGGGGGTTGGGTTGCTCATAGCTGTATACCTTTGAATCGTGACAACGGGCCCGCGTGAGCGGGCCCCTACATTCATTTTGCGTCAATTAAACCGGCAGCTCGCCGCGGGCGGCCTTGCGTTTGTAGACCATGATGGTCAGCACCAGCGGGATGACGATCGCCACCAGAATCGCCAGCGAGTAAATCAGCCAAAACTGCGGCTTGATAGACAGGATGCCCGGCAGGCCGCCGACGCCGATGCCGTTGGCCATCACGCCGTCCAGGCCGCAGATCAGGCCCGCGATCGCGGAGCCGATCATCGCGCACAGCATCGGGAAACGGTATTTGAGGTTGATGCCGTACATCGCCGGTTCGGTCACGCCGAGATAGGCGGAGATCGCCGCCGGCACCGAGATTTCACGCTCGTTGGCCTTGCGGCTGATGATGATGATGCCGAGCACCGCCGAGGCCTGCGCGATGTTGGACAGCGCAATCAGCGGCCACACCGGGGTGCCGCCCATGCTCTGAATCATCTGCATGTCGATGGCCAGCGTGGTCTGGTGCACGCCGGTGATCACCAGCGGTGCATACAGGAAGCCGAACAGCGCGGCGCCCACCGGGGCGAAGCTGCCGGTCATCACCGCTTTCACCGCCCAGGCAACCCCGTCGCCGATCATGCGGCCGAACGGCCCGATCAGCGCGTGCGCCAGGAACACCGCCAGCAGCAGCGAAACCACCGGCACCACCACCAGATAGAGGTAGTCGGGGACGATCTTTTTCAGCCGGGTTTCGATCCAGCCCAGCGCCATGCCCGCCAGGATCGACGGGATCACCTGCGCCTGATAGCCGACTTTCTGGATCACGAACCAGCCGAAGTTCCACACTTCCGGCGTTTGCTGGCCGAGCAGGTAGGAGTTCATCAGCTGCGGCGACACCAGGGTGACGCCCAGCACGATGCCGAGCACCGGCGTGCCGCCCATCTTTTTCACCGTCGACCAGCAGATGGCCACCGGCAGGAACATGAAGATCGCTTCACCGAGCAGCCACAGGAAGTCGTAAATGGTTTTCCACGCCGGGTGCATCTGCGCCAGCGTTTGGCCGCCGGACATCGGGATGTCGCCGATCACGTTGCGGAAGCCGAGGATCAGACCACCGCTGATCAGCGCCGGCAGCAGCGGGAAGAAGATTTCGGCGAAGTGGGAGATGGTGCGCTCGGTCCAGGTCATGTTCTGGCGCGCGGCCACCTTGGCCTGCTCCTTGTCGGCCTCGTTGACGCCGGTGCTGGCGATCAGCGCCTGATAGTAGTCGCCGACGTCGGTGCCGATCACCACCTGGAACTGCCCGGCGTTGGTGAAGCAGCCTTTGACCATCGGCAGCTCTTCGATTTCCTTGGGGCTGGCCTTGCTGGGGTCGTTGAGGACGAAACGCAACCGGGTAATGCAATGGCTGACGGTGGCGATGTTTTCGCGGCCGCCGACCAAAACAATCAGGCGATCAATATCCTGCTGTTTTACTTTGCTCATTATGGGATACCTGCAGAGGTGTTGGCTGAGTAATGATCAAAGCTTAGTCACTCGGATTTTTTTATGGAATGGGAACGTTCCCGGTTTGGGGCGAGGATCACAAAATGACAAAAAATGGTCGTCTTTTAATCAGGAAAGTTTGCTGGGCACCACCAGGCGGCGGATCCCCTGTTCACCGTTGAGCTGCGCCAGCAGCTGTTGCGCCGCCAGCAGGCCGGCGCTGCCGTAGCCGAACTCCACCGACAGAGTATCGGGGAACAGAAAGCTGAGCAGCGGGGTGTTGCCGATGGCGCACACCTGGATGGCGTGCGTCGGCTGCTGCTGCAGGTATTTGATCGCCCCCAGGGCGATGCTGTCGGAGGCGCAGATCAGCGCGCTGGTGTGCGGGTCGATCACTTCGGCGGCGTGTTGGAAACCGCTCTGGTAGCTCAGCTCGCCCAGCGTGGCGCGCGGCGTGAGCTTGAGGCGCTCGCAGGCGTCGAGATAGGCCTGGTAGCGGCGCTGGCCGGTGGTGGCGTCGCTGAGCTGCACCCCCAGATAGCCGATGTGCCGGTGCCCTTGCCGATACAGGCGATCCATCAGCAGGTTCACCGCGCCGGCGTCGTCGTAGCAGACGGACGAAAAGCCGTCGTATTCGCGCACCATCACCACCATTTTTTCCTGCCACGGTTTGAGCATCGCCGCGGTCAGCCCGGTAAAGCCGAACAGGATCACGCCGTCGACGTTGCGCTGGCGCAGCACGTGCAGGTGCTCCTGCACCAGGCGGGTTTCGAACTGGCTCTCCATCACGATAGGATCGAAACCCTGCTGATACAGCAGCGGCAGCATGGTGCGCACCGCCTGGTTTTCCGACGGCGAATCGAGACGGGAAACGATGATGCCCACCACTTTGTCGCTCTGGCCGCGCATGGCGCGCGCCGACTTGGAGGGGGTAAACCCTTGCTGACGGATCACCGCTTCCACCCGTTCGCGGGTCTGCGGGCTCACGCTGCCTTCGTTGTTCAGCACCCGTGAGACGGTGGATTTACCTACGCCGCTCAGGCGTGCGATGTCCTTGATGGTCAGCCGGTTTTGCATGGTTTACTTTTCGTTGAGGTGGACAGGCGTAACATAATGGCCTGTAAAACAATGCCCGTCAGCATAGCTCATTTTCCCACGCGGATCTTGAGGCAATACGGGATTGTTGTACTGCGCTGAACGGCCGCTCCTGCCGCTCTGTTTTTCCCTTTACCGGAGGTGATTCCCCATATGGACCCCGACCCGACCGCTTTAGACACTCACTCGGTTCACCGGTAAAACCTTTCCGCCTGGCGCTGCTGTTTTACCGGTGAAGTACATCACGGTAACCGGTGGCGCGCGCTTCGTCGTTCGCACCTGCTGCTGAAAAAAGAATAAGGATCTGCGTTGGCAGAGGCTTTTTGGCGCACCCGCCATCCGCCCGGCCGATGACGATCCCCGTTTACCCGCTGCCGTGAGGCACCGGGCGACGAGGTGCGAACCATGAAACTGAAAAAACTCCCCCGTCAGCTGCTGGGCCTGTTCGCCCGCGGCCTTCCGCGCCGTTTGGTGCGCCGCGACAGCCTGCTGGACGGCGTCGGCGGCGCTGCGCACGATATGCCGGCCGGCCTGGCGCAACAGCGGCTGGAATGCGCCGCCGCAGAGACGATGCAGCTGTTTGAGCGTTTCCACAGCCACCCGGAAGGCATCACCGCCCATGAGGCGGAGCAGGTGCGTCGTCGCTGCGGTGAGAACGTCATCGACGATCAGCAGAAAGAGGCCTGGTGGCAACACCTCTGGCACTGCTACCGCAACCCGTTCAACCTGCTGCTGACCGCGCTCGGCATGATCTCGTACGCCACAGAGGATCTCACCGGCGCGCTGGTGATCGCGCTGATGGTGCTGATCTCCACGCTGCTGAACTTCATCCAGGAGGCGCGCTCCAACCGGGCGGCCGATGCGCTGAAAGCGATGGTGAGCAACACCGCCACGGTGATCCGCAGCGATGCGCTCACCGGCAAGAGCGAACACGTGGAGCTGCCGATCGCGCAATTGGTGCCGGGCGATATCGTCAAGCTGGCGGCCGGGGACATGATCCCGGCGGATCTGCGCCTGTTGTCGGCCAAGGATCTGTTCATCAGCCAGGCGGCGCTGACCGGTGAATCGCTGCCGGTGGAAAAATCCGCGGCGCCGCAGGCGCTGGCGGCCGATCCGCTCGACTGCCAGAACCTGTGCTTCATGGGCACCAACGTGGTCAGCGGCACCGCGCTGGCGATGGTGATCGGCACCGGCGGCGGCACCTATTTCGGCCAGCTGGCGCAGCGCGTCACCAGCCAGGAGCAGCAGCCGAACGCCTTCCAGAGCGGCATCAGCAAGGTCAGCTGGCTGCTGATCCGCTTTATGCTGGTGATGACGCCGATCGTGCTGCTGATCAACGGCTACACCAAGGGCGACTGGTGGGAAGCGGCGCTGTTCGCGCTGTCGGTGGCGGTCGGGCTGACGCCGGAAATGCTGCCGATGATCGTCACCTCAACGCTGGCCAAAGGGGCGGTGAAGCTGTCGCGCCAGAAGGTGATCGTCAAACGCCTGGACGCCATCCAGAACTTCGGCGCCATGGACATTCTGTGCACCGACAAGACCGGCACCCTGACTCAGGACAAGATCGTGCTGGAGCGCCACACCGATGCGTTCGGCGCCGGCAGCGAACGGGTGCTGCGCTACGCCTGGCTGAACAGCTTCTACCAGACCGGGCTGAAAAACCTGCTCGACGTGGCGGTGCTGAGCTGCGCGGAGCAGAATCGGCAGCCGGCGGCGTTGCAAAACTACCGCAAGGTGGATGAGATCCCGTTCGATTTCGTGCGCCGCCGCATGTCGGTGGTGGTGGCCAAGGACAACGAGTATCACGAGCTGGTGTGCAAGGGCGCGCTGGAAGAGATGCTGGCGATTTGCAGCCACGTGCGCCACGAAGACGAGGTGATCCCGCTGAGCGAGGCGCTGTTGGCGCGCATTCGCCGCATCACCGACGATCTCAACCAGCAGGGGCTGCGGGTGGTGGCGGTGGCCAACAAGATCCTGCCGGCGCAAACCCATGAATACGGCGTGGCGGATGAGTCGGATCTGATCCTCGAAGGCTACGTCGCCTTCCTCGATCCGCCGAAGGAAAGCACCGCGCCGGCGCTGGCGGCGCTGAAACAGAACGGCGTCACGGTGAAAATCCTCACCGGCGACAACGAGCTGGTGGCCGCCAAAGTGTGCCGGGACGTCGGGCTGGAGGCCGATAGTCTGCTGCGCGGCAGCGAGATCGAACAGATGGACGACGAGCAGCTGGCGCAGGCGGCGGCGCGCACCACGGTGTTCGCCAAGCTGACGCCGCTGCACAAGGAACGCATCGTCAAACTGCTGCGCCGCCAGGGGCACGTGGTGGGCTTTATGGGCGACGGCATCAACGATGCGCCGGCGCTGCGCGCGGCCGATATCGGCATCTCCGTCGATTCGGCGGTGGACATCGCCAAGGAGGCGGCGGACATTATCCTGCTGGAAAAAAGCCTGATGGTGCTGGAGCAGGGGGTGATCGAAGGGCGCCGTACCTTCGCCAACATGCTGAAATACATCAAGATGACCGCCAGCTCCAACTTCGGTAACGTGTTCAGCGTGCTGATCGCCAGCGCCTTCCTGCCGTTCCTGCCGATGCTGCCGCTGCACCTGTTGATTCAGAACCTGATGTACGACATCTCGCAGATCGCCATCCCGTTCGATAACGTCGACGACGATCAGATCACCCAGCCGCAGCGCTGGAACTCCGCCGATCTGGGGCGGTTTATGGTGTTCTTCGGGCCGATCAGCTCGATCTTCGACGTGCTGACCTTCAGCCTGATGTGGTGGGTATTCAAGGCCAATACGCCGGAAATGCAGACGCTGTTCCAGTCCGGCTGGTTCGTGGAAGGGCTGCTGTCGCAAACGCTGATCGTCCATATGATCCGCACGCGCAAAATTCCGTTTATCCAGAGCCGCCCGTCCTGGCCGCTGTGCATCATGACGCTGGCGGTGATCGCCACCGGCATCGGCCTGGTGTTCTCGCCGCTGGCCGGCTTCCTGCAGCTGCAGGCGCTGCCGCTCGGCTACTTCCCGTGGCTGGTGCTGATCCTCGCCGGTTACATGGTGCTGACCCAGTGCGTGAAAGGCTGGTTCGTGCGCCGCTACGGCTGGCAATAACCCACTCGCCCCCTCCGGCCGGGAGGGGGCAACTGTGATCCCGTCCGCTTTTTCACCGCAACGGTTGGACATCTGTTCTGGGCTGAGTCTTTATCTACAGCGTTGGCTGTTTTCCCCTGCGCCTTTCAAGCCACCGCGTTGTTGTTTATCGCCTGGCGGTGGTTTGAAATTCATTGGGGATATTTTGTTTTTTTCCTCTGAGGAATTTCCGATGCACAGACCTTTCCGTTATACGCTACTGGCTTCATCGTTATGGTTTTCCTGCGGCGCGCTGGCGCAGCCGGCCGGCGATCTGCCGCTGATGCCCTGGCCGCAGCAGGTGGAAGTGACGCAACCGGCGGGCAAGCTGGTGCTGGATCACCGTTTGTCTCTGACGCTGCAGGGCGACGATCTGGGCGACGCGCTGCCGCGCTGGCGCCAGCGCATCGAACTGCAGACCGGCTGGACGCTGGCGCCGATGGAAGAAGCGAACGGCGCGGCGATCAAGGTGGTGATCAAGGACCGGGTGGCGGCGCAGCCGCTGCCGGGCAGCGATGAGAGTTACCGGCTGGCGGTCACGCCGCAGGGCGCCACGCTGACCGCCAACACGCGTTTCGGCGCGCTGCGCGGCATGGAGACCCTACTGCAGCTGCTGCAGACCGACGGGCAAAATACCTTCCTGCCGCTGGTGGATATCCGCGACGTGCCGCGCTTTCCGTGGCGCGGCGTTTTGTTGGATTCGGCGCGTCATTTCCTGCCGCTGCCGGACATTCTGCGCCAGCTCGACGGCATGGCGGCGGCCAAGCTTAACGTGTTCCACTGGCACCTGACCGACGATCAGGGCTGGCGCTTTGCCTCCGAGCATTATCCCAAGCTGCAACAGCAGGCCAGCGACGGCCAGTTCTACACCCGCGAGCAGATGCGGCAGGTGGTGGCTTACGCCACGGCGCGCGGCATTCGCGTGGTGCCGGAGATCGACATGCCGGGGCACGCCTCCAGCATTGCGGTGGCCTATCCCGACCTGATGAGCGCGCCGGGGCCGTATCGGATGGAGCGCGAGTGGGGCGTGCATAAGCCGACGCTCGATCCGACCCGCGACGAGGTGTATCAGTTTGTCGACACGATCGTCGGCGAGCTGGCGGCGATCTTCCCCGATCCTTATCTGCACATCGGCGGTGACGAGGTGGACGCCAGCCAGTGGCGGGCGTCGCCGTCGATTCAGGCGTTTATGCAGAAGAACGGGCTGGCGGATACCCATGCGCTGCAGGCCTACTTCAACCAGAAGCTGGAAAAGATCCTCGAGAAGCACCAGCGGCAGATGGTCGGCTGGGACGAGATCTATCATCCGTCGCTGCCGCGCTCGATCGTCATTCAGTCCTGGCAGGGGCAAGACTCGCTGGGCGCCAGCGCGCAGGACGGCTATCAGGGCATTCTCTCCACCGGTTTCTACCTCGATCAGCCGCAAAGCACCGCCTATCACTACCGCAATGAAATTCTGCCGCAGCCGCTGGGGGTCGAGACGGCGGTGCAGCCCGGCGAGCAGGCGCAAAGCTGGGGCTTCAGCATGCCGCGCCTGAAGGGCAGCGCGGTGGAGGGCAGCTTCACGCTGATCGAGGGCAAACAGGGCTGGCGCGGCTTTATCGATTTCAACGGCAAGTCGCGCCGCGCGGTGCACGACATCGTCTGGCGCACGCCGCAGCAGGTGACGTTCCGCGTCGATACCTGGATGGGCGACACGCGGCCGGTGTTCACGCTGCAGCAGGACAAGTTCAGCGGCTATACGTTGATCGGCAACGTGCGTTACCCCACCCGCGGCGACAAGCTGGCGGCGGTGCCGGCGGGCAAGATGCCGGTGGTGCCGGACGAGAAGGGGCAGGCCAACATTCTCGGCGGCGAAGCGGCGCTGTGGGCGGAAAACGTGCGCGCGCCGCTGCTCGATCTCAAGCTGTGGCCGCGCGCCTTCGCGGTGGCGGAGCGGCTGTGGTCGGCGCAGGACGTCACCGATGAAAGCAACATGTACCGGCGGCTGGCGGCGATCGACGCCTGGTCGGTGGTGTCGGTCGGCCTGCAGCAGCACGTGGAAACGGCGCGCGAATTCACCCGGCTGAGCAACAGCGTGCAGATCGTGCCGCTGCAGATCCTGGCCGAGGCGGTGGAGCCGGCGCAGTATTACACCCGCCAGCACCTGAAGTTCCAGGCCGGCAACTATCACCAGTTCGAACCGCTGAACCGCTTTGCCGATGCGCTGCCGCCGGAGAGCGGCGCGGTGCGCGACATGCATGCCCAGGTCGCGGCCTTGTTGAAGGATAAGCGCGATAAGGCGGCGGCGCAGGCGCTGCGCGAACGGCTGCAGCGCTGGCAGGCGAACGGCGCGGCGCTGCAGACGGCGATCGCGGGCAACCACACGCTGCGGGAGCTGGCGCCGGTGGCGCAGGACGTCGATGCCTTGGCTACGCTGGGCTTAATGCTGCTGGATCGCCATCAGCAGGACAAACCGCTGAGCCGGGCCGAGGCCGAACAAGCGCAGCGCCGGCTGGATGCGGCGGCGCAGACGCGCGACGAGGTGGTGATTGCGGCGGTGTACCCGCTGGAAACGCTGCTGCGGGGGCTTAAAACGGAGTGAGGGTGACGGGGCTCGGCCAGCTGAGCCCCGGTTTTGTTACGCCCGAAGCGACAGCGGCGCATACCCGATGGCGTGCTGCAGGTAATTCAGCAGCAGCTGGCGGGTGAAGCGCGGCTCATCGATGCCGCTGCCCTGCAGGAAGCGTTGCAGGTTGCTGCAGTCCCACCGATAGGTGTCTTGATAGAGCTCCACCGTCGATAGCTCGTCCACCATAGGATCCTTGAACAGGCTGAGCAGCGGGTACAGCGGCGCGTCGCTGTCGTTTTCCCATTGGGCCCGCCACTGTGCGAAGGGCAGAGGATGAAAGCGATAACCGAACTCGCGCTCCAGCAGGCTGAAAAACTCACGCAGCGTCAGATTATTGTCACCTTGATGGATCAGGTTGAATTTCTGCCCCAGCGCCTGCGGGTTGCGAGAGACGTGGGCGATGGCTCGGGTCATGTAATCCACCGTGGTCAACCCTTCGCGCAGATCCCGTAAATCCGGCACCGTGCCGCTGCTGATGCAGGTTCTCACCAGCCGCGCCCACCATTGGTAATCGGCGTTGACGCCGGTGCGGCTGTGGCAGGTAGCGTAGCCCAGGCGGAAGGTCATCAGCGGCAGGCCTTGCTTCGCCGCCAGATCGGCGATTTTCTCCATCACCCATTTGCTGCGCACGTAGCCGATATCGCGGCTGACCGCCGGCAGGTTTTGATCGATATCGTCGCTTTCCCGCATCACCCGCTTACCGGTGTGCAGATGCCCCCAGCTGTAAACGGAGATGGTCGACAGCAGCATCAGCGGCTTGGTGCGGCTATGCGCCGCGAAACGAATGATTTCCCGCAGGCCCTGTACGTTGTCGCGCTTCATGTAGGCGTAAGGCTGGATAAAATTCACCGCGCTGGCCGAATGGTAAATCAGATCGATATCCTGACTTAACACCCGGTAAGCCGCCGGGGCCAGCGAGAAATGGTGTTCCGCCACGTCGCCGGGCAGGATATGGAGGCGTGCGCGCTGCCCGGCGCTCAACGCGATCCGGTAGCGCTGCAGCACCGCCTCCAGCCGCTGTCTCGGCGGCAGTTTGGCGCCGTCGCGCACCAGACAGTACAGCTCGGCGTCGGTGGTGCGCAGCAGATCGGCCAACAGGTGCGCGCCGACGAAGCCGGTGGCGCCGGTCAGCAAAATGGCGCGCGGCGCGCTGATTTGCCGCGCATCGAACGTCGGATCGATGACGAGATCCGACGGCAAATACACATCATCCAGCAAGGCGCGTGCCGGCTCGCCGTCTTGAGGTTCAGGCGTTTGTTCTTGTCCCTGGCGTTGCGCCATCGCCTGCGCCAGCGTCGTCAGGTTCGGGTATGCATAGATATCACGCACATAGGTTTTGACCGCGAACGCTTTACCCAGTTGGTTTGCCAGGTTTGCCGCCAGCAGCGAATGCCCGCCCAGCGCGAAGAAATCATCGTCGGCGCGGATATGATCGATTTTCAGCAGCCTGCGCCACAGATCGGCGACGATCCGCTGGTGGCCGTCGAGCGGTTCAGCAGGGGCCGGCCGAGCCTCGGGCGCCAGGGCCAACAGCGCCGCCTGGTCGATTTTACCGTTGGCGTTGATCGGCAACCGAGCCAGATGCCGGTACTCGGCGGGCAGAGAGTAGGCGGGCAGCTGATCCTGAAGCTGCCGTTTAACCCGTGCAATGAGATCGCCGCAGGGATCTTCACCGGTCAAAAACGCCAGGATCCGCTTGTCGCTCGGATTGTCCGTTTGATTGACGAGGGCGATGGCGGTTTTTACGCCGGAGACCTGCGTCATCAGGCTGCCGATTTCACCGAGTTCTACGCGATTGCCGCGGATTTTGACCTGGGCGTCGAGGCGCCCCAGGTACTGAATGCGGCCGTCAGGCAAGCGGCGCGCCCGATCGCCGCTGCGGTACAAACGCTGGCCGCCGACGTGCGGCGAAGTGACAAAACGCTCGGCGGTCAGCTGCGGGGCGTTCAGGTAGCCGCGCGCCAGGCAGAGGCCGCTGATGCAGAGCTCGCCAGATTCGCCGTCGGTTACCGGCCGCAGGCGCTCGTCGAGGATGAATACCTGCGTATCGGCGATGGGCCGGCCAATCGTGGACGGCGGGTTTTGCGTCGCGCAGCGCACGCGGTTGCAGGTGGCGAAGATGGTGGCCTCCGTCGGGCCGTAGTAATCCACCACTGCATAGTCGATGCCGCGCAGCTCGAGCGGATTCAGCTTTTCACCGGCGGTGAACAGGTATTTCAGCGCCAGCCCGGCGGGCTGCGGCGCGCCGATGACCTCCGGCACCAATACCGTAGGGACAAAGGCGTGGGTGAGGCGATGCCGGTCGAAGAAGGCCAGCAATGCGTCCGGCTGCAGGCGGGTCTCCTCGTGCGGCAGATACAGGGTGCCGCCGCAGATCAGCGGTGCCCAGATTTCCCATTGCGCCACGTCAAAACCGACGCCGGCAATCAGCGTGGAACGGCTGTGTTCATCCATCGCGAAACGTTGGTTATGCCAGAGGAGCAGGTTTAACAGCGAACGGTGTTCGATCATGACGCCTTTGGGCGCGCCGGTGGTGCCGGAGGTGAAAATAATATAGGCAAGCGCATCGGAGGGCGGAGGGGAAAATACAGTTATGGAAACTTTAGTCAGGGAAATATTATCAATGGAAAGGACTTTGCGCGGGAGGTTGTCGATATTTACACGAGCATCATGGTTGCTGAAGAGGATTATCGGCGAGCCACTTTGTTCGATAATATTGCGAATGCGCCGTTCGGGATAGCGGGCGTCAATGGGAATATAACAGGCTCCGGCCTTGGCGATCGCCATCATGCCGATCGGCAATTCCACCGTGCGCTGCGCGACCAGCGGCACGGCATCGCCGGGCCGAACCCCTTCCTGTTTCAGGCGCGTGCACAGTGCGCTGCTGGCTTCATCCAATTGACGGTAGGTCAGATGTTTATTATCGCCGACGACGGCGGTTTTTTCCGGATAACGGGAAGCTTGTTGGATAAAATAATCCAATACGCTAGGTGCCATGGTTATCTCCTGTCATTATTCACGGAGTGAACGAAATGAAACAGCAATGACCCGGCCGGGTGAGAAATAATTATAGGCGTGTTTTTATTGTGGGATTGTAAATGTGAGCGGTATTACGCTATCGCTATAAATTAATTGGATTAATAAAATTCTTACCAATAAAAACGGCCAGCCGAAGCTGACCGTCATTCGCGTGCGTGTCGATTAACGACGCACGGCGATGGCTTCGATTTCGATCTTCACGTCTTTCGGCAGACGCGCCACTTCCACGCAGGAGCGGGCCGGGAACGGCGCGCTGTGCTCGGTGAAGAAGGTTTCGTACGCGGCGTTAACGGTGGCGAAGTCGTTCAGATCTTTCACGAACACGGTGGTTTTCACGATGTCGGCAACGCTCAGGCCGGCGGCTTCGACGATCGCTTTGACGTTTTCCAGCGACTGGCGTGCCTGAGCGGCCACGTCGTCGGCGACGGCGCCGGTTTTCGGATCGACCGGGATCTGGCCGGAAGTGATGATCATGCTGCCCAGATCAACGCCCTGCACGTAAGGACCAATGGCTGCCGGGGCGAGTTCAGTGCTGATATTACGTGACATGTTTTCTCCTGATAGACCCGTTGTCTTTCACGCCGCCGCGCGGTCGGCCGCAGCTTGAAATTCGGTGGGTAGCAACGTGGGTAGAGTTATTTTCAGGCACCCATTATAGGGAGTGACGCGCAGATTAACAGCGCCGCTCCCGTTAAAAGGGCAGAATTCAGTCGGCCTGCAACACCACCTGATGCTCGAACTCTTTCTCGCAATAGCGGCACTTCAGGTGCACTTCGCCGTCGCGCGGCTTCACGCTGAAGCTCGACGCCACCGGCTCGCTGCGGCTGATGCAGTTGCTGTTCGGGCAGGTCAGCACCCCGTCGATGTGGTCAGGCAGGCTGAGGGTCAGCTTGCGCACCACTTCGTAGTTATCGATGCGGTTTACCGTGGCCTTCGGCGCGTACATCGCCAGCTGGTTGGCCTGCTGCTCGGTCAGGAAGGTGTTCTCGATCTTGATCAGATCCTTGCGGCCCAGCGCGTTGGAGGGCAGGTTCAGGCCAATGGTGATGCGCTGGTCGGTGGCGGTCAGTTTGAACAGCGTCAGCAGTTTGAAACCGATCTGCGCCGGAATGTGGTCGATCACCGTGCCGCATTTGATCGCTTCGACCTGCAGTTTGTTGTCGTGAGTCATGGCGGTTCCCCCTTAAAGAGCCAAATCTGCGTTAAGCACCAGCGCCAGCAGCGCCTGGCGGGCGAAGATGCCGTTGCCCGCCTGCTGGAAGTAGTAGGCATGCGGCGTTTTATCCACGTCGGTGGCGATCTCGTCGATGCGCGGCAGCGGGTGCAGCACCTTGAGGTTGGCGCGCGCGCCGGCCAGATCCGCGGCGCGCAGCACGAACTGCGCTTTCACGTTGGCGTACTCGGAAGGATCGAGGCGCTCTTTCTGTACCCGGGTCATGTAGAGAATATCCAGTTCCGGCACCACTTCTTCAATGCTGCTGTGCAGGCTGTACTCGATGCCTTTCTCTTCCAGCATTTTCAGGATGTAGGCCGGCATCGCCAGCGCGTCCGGGGCGATGAAGTAGAAGCGGTTGCCTTCGAACTTGGCCAGCGCCTGGGTGAGCGAGTGTACGGTGCGGCCGTACTTCAGGTCGCCGACCATGGCGATGCTGAGGTTGCTCAGGCGGCCCTGGGTTTCCTGGATGGTGAACAGATCCAGCAGGGTTTGGGTCGGGTGCTGGTTGGCGCCGTCGCCGGCGTTGAGCACCGGCACATTGCCGGAGAATTCAGCGGCCATGCGCGCCGCGCCTTCCTGCGGGTGACGCATCACGATGGCGTCCACGTAGGTGCTGATCACCGAGATAGTGTCGGCCAGGGTTTCGCCTTTCTTACCGAGCGAAGTGTTGCTGCCGTCGGCGAAACCGACTACCGAGGCGCCGAGGCGGTGCATCGAGGTCTCGAACGACAGGCGGGTACGGGTCGAGGCTTCGAAGAAGCAGCTGGCGATCACCTTGTGTTTCAACAGTTCCGGCTGCGGATTGGCTTTCAGACCGGCGGCGGTGCGCAGCACCAGCTCCAGATCCTCGCGGCTGAGATCGTTAATAGAGATGATGTGTTTGTGATACAGCGGGTTGGCCATTTTTCACTCCTCCTCGACGCGTGCCCGTGGCGCGGGACTTTTCGATATTCTCAAGGCAAAAAAAAGCCCCTCAATGAGGGGCTTGAAACGATCGGTTTAGCAACAGGAGAAACAACGGCAGCTGGCCGCCGATAGGCAGTCGGTTTTGTCGATTGCGGCTAACAAAACAAACGTCGTTTTTCATACTTTCTCCTGGCAAATTGTGGCGCATTATACTCGCGCTTTTCGCCACTGCAAGCGTTAAAACGCCGTTTTTTGCCGCCCCGCAATCGATTGGCCGGCGATGGGCACACGCCGGCTATTTGCTGACGCGATCGTAGTAGACCATGTCGGCGTTCAGCCCCTGCTGGTAGCCTTTGACGTTGTCGCGCAGCACCACTTCGGTTTTGGCCTGATCGATAAACACGTACGGCGAACTGCGCTGCAGTTCCTGCTGCATGGCGGTGTACAGCGCGCGGCGCTTGGCCGGATCGGCTTCGGCCAGCGCCGCCAGCGTCTGCTGGTTCAACTGCGGGATCTGCCAGCCGTTCAGCCCGGCCACCGTGCTGCTTTTGCCGTCGTTGTAGGCGAAGGCGCTGGCGTTGGAGTGGGCGTCGAAATAATCCGGGATCCACAGGCGGATCGCCGCCTGATGCTGCCTGGCGCGCACGCGGGAGTAAACCTGGCTGCCCGCCGCCGGCAGCAGCTCTACCTTCACGCCGGCGGCTGCGAAGCTGCCCTGCAGCGCCTGCGCGATGGTGATGAACGGCGGCTTGTTCTCTACGTCCAGCGTAAAGGTGGCGTGGGTGATGCCCGCCTTGGCCAGGATGGCTTTCGCCTTGGCCGGATCGTAGCTGAACGGGTTGGTCTCCAGCGCGCCCGGCAGCCCGACCGGCAGGAAACTCTGGTGCACGAAGTATTGGCCCTTCAGCAGATCCTTCGTGATGCCCTGATAATCCACCAGATAGCGCGCCGCTTCCCAGAAGGCCGGGTTGTTCAGCAGCGGATTGGCGCCGTTGCCGGTGTTGAACACCAGGTAGTTTTGTTCGGCGGACGGGATCTCCAGCACCTTGACGCCCGGCTGGTTTTTCAGCGTGTCGGTCTGATCGGCGCCCAGTTCGCGGGCGATATCGGCGTCGCCCTGCTGGATCAGCAGGCGGCGGGTGGCCGGATCCGGCACGTTTTTAATGATGATGTTTTTCAGCTGCGGCTTGTCGCCCGGCGTGGTGGGGTTGGCGTCCAGCACGATCGCCTGATGCGGCTGATAGACGCGCATCTTGAACGGGCCGCTGCCGGCGGAGTGCATTTTCAGCCAGGCGTTGCCGAAGTCGCCGTCTTTGACGTTGGCGAGCGCCGCCTTGCTGTCGACGATCGAAGCGATCGGCGTCGAAAGAATATTCAGCGCCACCGCCGGGCTGACGTCCGCCGTCCAGCGCAGCTGCACGGTATGTTCGTCGATCTTCTTCAACTGCGCGTCGATGTTGTCCGGCTGCCAGCCGAGCACGTTGAGGATGAACGCCGGCGACTTGTTCATCTTGACCGCGCGGCTGTAGGAAAAGATCACGTCGTCGGCGGTCAGCGGGTTGCCGGAGGCGAACGCCGCCTGCGGCCGCAGTTTCACCGTCAGCGTTTTGGCCGCCGCATCGCTCTGCCAGCTTTCCGCCAGCACCGGCGCTACCTTGGCCGGATCGTCGCGATCCGCCTGCACCAGCCGCTGATACAGGCTGGGCACCGTCTGGATGCTGGAGAGTTCGTTGGCTTCCGCCGGATCGAGGCTGACGATGTCATCCAGCGATTGCACCACCACCAGCGTATTCGGCGGCGTGGCGGCTAACGCGGCGGCGGGCAGGGCGGCGAGCAGGAACAGCGGCAAGAGTTTGGCTTTCATCGGTGTGTATCCCCTGAAGGCGCCGCCAGGCGGCGCTGAGAACGGTTTGTTATCGTTGGTTTTTACGGCGCGGGCGCCGTCGGCCTGTCACGGTAGAGCCTTTGCCGGCGGTGAGCAAAGGTCAATCCGCTATTTGATATTCCTGGAATATATTAGCCGCCCTGGCCGGGGGCGCCAGGGCGGAGGGGAGGGCGGTCAGAGGGTTTCGCTCAGGGTGGCGACCAGCACCGCCTTGATGGTGTGCAGCCGGTTTTCCGCCTGATCGAACACCACGCTGTGCGCCGACTCGAACACTTCGTCGGTCACTTCCATGCCGCCGTGCAGATCGTACTGCTGCGCCATCTGCTTGCCGAGCGTGGTTTGATCGTCGTGGAACGCTGGCAGGCAGTGCAGGAACTTCACGTTCGGGTTGCCGGTCAGCTTCAGCATCGCCATGTTGACCTGATACGGCCGCAGCAGCGCGATACGCTCCTGCCAGGTCTCTTTCGGTTCGCCCATCGACACCCACACGTCGGTGTAGAGGAAGTCGGCGTCTTGCACCCCTTCGGCGATGTCTTCGGTCAGGGTGAGTTTCGCGCCGGTTTGCTGCGCCAGCGCCTGGCACTCGGCCACCAGCTCCGGCTGCGGCCAGCAGGCCTTAGGCGCCACCAGCCGCAGATCCATGCCCGCCAGCGCGGCGGCTTCCAGCAGCGTGTTGCCCATGTTGTTGCGCGCGTCGCCGACGTACGCCAGCTTCACTTCACTCAGCGCCTTGCCCGGCAGGTGTTCCTGCACGGTGAGCAGGTCCGCCAGCAATTGGGTAGGGTGAAACTCGTCGGTTAGGCCGTTCCACACTGGCACGCCGGCGTGTTCCGCCAGGGTTTCCACCAGCGCCTGGCCGTAGCCGCGATACTGAATACCGTCGTACAGGCGGCCCAGCACCCGGGCGGTGTCTTTCATCGACTCCTTATGGCCGATCTGGCTGCCGCTCGGGCCGAGGTAAGTGACCTGCGCGCCCTGATCGAATGCGGCAACTTCGAAAGAGCATCGCGTGCGGGTCGAGTCTTTTTCGAAGATGAGCGCAATGTTTTTGCCCTGCAGCCGGCGCTGTTCCTGCCCCTGCTTCTTGGCCTGCTTCAGATCGGCCGCCAGTTTCAGCAGCGCCTGCAGCTCGGTGGGGGTGAAATCCATTAACCTCAGAAAGTGACGTTGGTAGAACGCATTGCCGGTGCTCATAGTCCGATTCCCTGATTGCTTAATTGAATTAAAATTCACTTTATATGTATGAATATTCAAATTCAACCCCAGCGAGGAAATCTTTCACGTTTATCGTGGAAGCAATGTCGGCGGTGTGTGAAAATAGAAGGAATGAAGGCCATTTGACTTGAGGATATAGGCATGGCAAACCGCGAATTGCTGGAAGAACAACGTGAAGAGACCCGCCTGATCATCGAAGAACTGCTGGAAGACGGCAGCGATCCGGACGCGCTCTACACCATCGAGCACCATCTGTCCGCCGAGAAATTTGAGGTTCTGGAGCAGGCCGCCGTTGAAGCCTTCAAGCTGGGCTACGAAGTGACCGACGCCGAAGAGCTGGAAGTGGAAGACGGTTCGATGGTGATGTGCTGCGACGTGATCAGCGAAGTCGGCCTGAACGCAGAGCTGATCGACGCTCAGGTAGAACAGCTGGTGGCGCTGGCGGAACGCTGCGGCGTCAATTACGACGGCTGGGGCACCTACTTCGAAGATCCGAACGGTGAAGACGGTGAGGATGACGAAGACGGCGACTACATCGACGAAGACGACGACGGTAAACGCCACTAATCCCTCTCCAATCAATACCTGTGGGCCGGTTCTCGCCGGCCCCTGATATCCCCGTCGTCTTTCAAGCTGCAGCGTTGTTGGCTGCACTCCCTCACCCCAGTCACTTACCTAAGTAAGCTCCTGGGGATGAGTGAGCTGGCCGCCTAGCTGCAACTTGAAATACATAGGGCAATTAAGCCGATGACATACCAATCCCTGTTAGCCCCGATTTTAAGCTTCCTGCACTGTGAAACGCCCGACGCCTGGATCGACGCCGCGCGCCGTCCGGAAAACCTGCAGCTGTTGCTGACCGACCACCTGGTGTGCGAGCTGAAAGCCGCGCAGACCGGCATGTGGCTGATCCGCCGCTACGTGGCGGACAAAGAGAGCGGCGACGCGCTGTTGGCGCTGCTGCGCCCTTACGAGGCGTTTCTGCACGAAGCGCAGGGCGCGCCGGACACGCTGTTTCGTCAGGGCCAGTTCACCCGCAAGATCCTGCCGAAAAACGGCTCGGCCTACGGCCAGGATCTGGCGGATCGCATGGTGCTGTTGATCAAGGAAGAGCTGCATCACTTCTCGCAGGTGCTGGAGATCATGCAGGCGCGCGGGATCCCGTATCGCAAGATCACCGCCAGCCGCTACGCCAAGGGGATGATCCGCGAGATCCGCACTCACGATCCGGCGACGCTGATCGACAAACTGATCTGCGGCGCTTACATCGAAGCGCGATCCTGCGAACGCTTCGCCAAACTGGCGCCGCACCTGGACGACGAGCTGAACCGCTTTTACGTCTCGCTGCTGCGCTCCGAAGCGCGCCATTATCAGGACTACCTGACGCTGGCGGAACAGATCGCCGGCGGCGACATCAGCGAACGGGTGGCGCATTTCGGCCGTCTCGAAGCTGAACTGATCCTGTCGCCGGACAGCGAGCTGCGTTTCCACAGCGGCGTGCCCGCCGCCGCCTGACGTTGAGGCGCGCCCTTACTGCGGCGCGCCCAGCAACAGATCCACCGCCTTTTCCGCCAGCATGATGGTCGGCGCATTGGTGTTGCCGCTGGTGAGCTGCGGCATCACCGAGCAGTCGATCACCCGCAACTGCTCAAATCCGTGCACCCGCAGCTGCGGATCGGTCACCGCGTCCTGCGGCGACGGCCCCATGCGGCAGCTGCCCACCGGGTGATACACCGTCTTGCAGAAGTTGCGCACGAACTCTTCCAGCTGCGCTTCGTCGCGCGTCCACTCCGGCTGCGGCATCAGCAGATCCTTGATCAGCGGCTTCAGCGCCGCGGTTTGCAGGAAGCCCAGGCCGAACTTCACCGCGCGCACGCTGCCGGCCAGATCGTCCGGGTGGCCGAGGTAGTTGGCGTGCAGCTTGACCGGATCGTGCGGGTTGCTGCTGCGCAGCAGCACTTCGCCGCGCGCCTTCGGCTGCAGGTAGCCGACCTTGAGCGTGAAGCCGTGAATGTTCGGCAGCGGCTCGCCGGGCACGTCGTCCCAGCTGTCCAGCAGCGGCAGGAAGTGGATCTGCACGTCCGGCCGGCCGTCGCCCTGGCTGTCGGTGAAGGCGGCGCCTTCCAGCACGTTGGACGAGAGCACGCCGCTGCGAAACGCCAGCCACTGCGCGCCGTGGCTCAGCGCCTGCAGGCCGCGATCGGCGCCGAACAGGCTGATCGGCTCGCGGGTGCTGACGTTGATCGACATGTGCAGATGGTCGTGGAAGTTTTTACCCACCGGCAGATCCGCCCGCACCTCGATGCCCAGCTGCTGCAGGTGGTCGCGCGGGCCGATGCCGGACAGCATCAGCAGCTTCGGCGAACCGACCGCGCCGGCGCTGACGATCACCTCTTTGGTGGCGCGCGCGGTCACTTCCGCGCCGCCGTTCTGGCTGTAGACCACGCCGGTGGCGACGTTGCCCTCGAAGGTCAGCCGATGCGCCAGGGCGTTCAGTTTCACCACCAGCCGCCGTTCGTCGCGCACCGCCTTCAGGTAGGTGCGGGCGGTGCTGGCGCGTTCGCCGTTGTGGGTGGTGGTTTGGTAGAAACCGACGCCGTGCTGGCTGTCGCCGTTGAAGTCGTTGCGGTAGGGCAGGTTCAGCTCCTGGCCGGCGCGGATAAACGCCATGCTGAGCGGGTGGCGGTAGCGGTTTTCGCTGACCGGCAGCAGCCCGTCGGCGCCGTG
Source organism: Serratia sp. LACPHL-BACT-2024-00286 (assembly GCF_043109535.1). Classification (NCBI taxonomy): domain Bacteria; kingdom Pseudomonadati; phylum Pseudomonadota; class Gammaproteobacteria; order Enterobacterales; family Yersiniaceae; genus Serratia; species Serratia sp. LACPHL-BACT-2024-00286. The sequence goes on along the minus strand of NZ_JBICNA010000012.1, from coordinate 22,557 downwards.
GTAGTCGTCCGACAGGCTTTCGTTGGCCTCGGCGCGTTTGAAATAGGGCAGCACCTCCCGGTAGCTCCATCCGGTACAGCCATAGCGCTCGGCCCAGTCGTCGTAGTCCTGCGGCTGGCCGCGCAGGTAGATCATGCCGTTGACCGAACTGCTGCCGCCCAGCACCTTGCCCTGCGCGATCTGCATGCGGCGGTTGTTGGCGTGCGGTTCCGGCTCCGTCTCGTAGGGCCAGCTCTTTTTGGCGATGATCTTGGCCACGCCGGCCGGCATCTTGATGAACAGGTTATTGTCGTCGCCGCCGGCTTCCAGCAGCAGCACCCGCGCCTGGGTGCGGCGGATCAGCTGCGCCGCCAGCACGCAGCCGGCGGAACCGGCGCCGACGATGATGTAATCAAAGGTATTTTCCGACATGACAGCTCTCCGTGCGCGATTGGGATACTGGCAGAGTAACGCGGGGGAAAAAGCGGTCAATTTGCGATCGTTAATTTATTAACGAACTTCACATTAAATTTACATCGTGGTTTTTAACGTCAGTTTATCTGCTTGAAATACGGCGTTATAGCGAGTTTTACTGATTGATTGCGATATTAATAAAAAAGGCGCAGCAAGCTGCGCCCTGATGGGAAGGCGGGGGCGATTACAGCGTTTTCAGCATGGTGACTTCGCAATCGACGTGGCCGGTAGCGCCCATCGCGTGGTCGATGTGTTCGAAGCCCAGATGTTCGTACAGCGCAACGGCCTGCGTCAGGCTGGCGGTGGTCTCGAGGTAACAACAGCGGAAGCCGTGCCGGCGGGCGAAATCCAGCGCCTGCAGCGCCAGGCGTTTCGCCAATCCCTTGCCGCGCAACACCGGCAGGAAATACATCTTCTGCAATTCGCATATATCGTCTGCGCCGCCCTGCAGCGGCGCGATGCCGCCGCCGCCGGCGACCTTGCCGTCTACCTCGATCACCCAGTAAGCGCTGCGCGGCAGGCTGTAGAGCTGATACAGGGCGTCCAGATTGGGATCGGAGACGGTATAGCCTTTATCCGCCGTCAGGCCGTGCTCGGCGGAGACTTCGCGAATGACGTGAGCAATGGCGGCATTGTCTTCCGCCGTGATGGGGCGCACCAGCAGGCGCGCCGGGGTTGCTGTTGTCATGTTTACACTCGCCATTGAAAGAGACCACGTTCGTTTTTCGTTTTTATCGCAGCACGAAACGCGCCGGGAGTTATTTCCCAGCGGCGTCCCTGCAGCAGTAATATCTTGTAATAACACCTAACCCGGCCCGGATGCAACGGCGATAAAAAAACAGCGGGGAAGACCCCGCTGTTTTTCAGGCGTTGGCGTGAGCCGGTGGATTACAGCGCGGCGATGGTCGCCTGCTGTTCCTGCAGCTTCACTTTGCCTTCTTTGCAGGCCGTCAGACGATCGCGTTCTTTGGCGACCACCGCTTCCGGCGCGCGCGCCACGAAGCCTTCGTTCGCCAGCTTGCCTTCGATCGCGGCGATTTCCGCATCCAGTTTGCCCATCTCTTTCGCCAGACGCGCGATCTCGGCGTCTTTGTCGATGAAACCGGCCATCGGGATCAGCAGCTCGGCGCCGTCCACCAGCTTGGTGACGGAGACCGGGCCTTTCTCACCGGCCGGCAGCAGCGCGATGGATTCCAGGCGCGCCAGACGGGCGATAAAGCTTTGGTTCTCCTGCACGCGGCGCTGGGCGTCGGCGCTACAGTTGCGCAGCAGCACGTCGAGCGCTTTGCTTGGCGCGATGTTCATCTCGGCGCGGATGTTGCGCACGGCGATGATGGTTTGCTTGATCCACTCCAGATCGTTCAGCGCCTGCTCGTCTTCCAGCGCGGCGTCGTAGGCCGGGAACGGCTGCAGCATGATGGTGTCTGCGGTCGTGCCGGTCAGCGGCTTCACGCGCTGCCAGATGGTTTCGGTGATAAACGGAATGATCGGGTGCGCCAGGCGCAGCAGCGCTTCCAGCACGGTGATCAGCGTGTGGCGGGTGCCGCGCTGTTCCGCTTCGCTGCCGTTGCTCACCACCGGCTTGGTCAGCTCCAGATACCAGTCGCAGAACTGGTTCCAGGTGAATTCGTACAGGATGTTGGCCGCCAGATCGAAGCGGTAGGTATCCAGCGCTTCGCGGTAGGCTTTCACCGTGCGGTTGAATTCGGCCAGGATCCAGCGATCCGCCAGCGACAGCACTTTCTCGCCGCCGTTGAAGCCGCAGTCGTGCGCTTCGGTGTTCATCAGCACGAAGCGGCTGGCGTTCCACAGCTTGTTACAGAAGTTGCGGTAGCCTTCCAGGCGCTTCATGTCCCAGTTGATGTCGCGGCCGGTCGAAGCCAGCGCCGCCAGGGTGAAGCGCAGGGCGTCGGTGCCGTGCGGCTCGATGCCGTTCGGGAACTGCTTCTCGGTGCGCTTGCGGATTTTCTCCGCCAGCTGTGGCTGCATCATGTTGCCGGTGCGTTTTTCCAGCAGATCTTCCAGCGAGATGCCGTCGACCATGTCCAGCGGGTCGATCACGTTGCCTTTCGACTTGGACATCTTCTGGCCTTCGTCGTCGCGGATAAGACCGGTCATGTAGACGGTCTTGAACGGCACCTGCGGCTTGCCGTTTTCATCCTTGATGAAGTGCATGGTCAGCATGATCATGCGCGCGATCCAGAAGAAGATGATGTCGAAGCCGCTGACCATCACGCTGGTCGGGTGGAAGGTTTTCAGCGCCTCGGTCTGCTCCGGCCAGCCCAGGGTAGAGAAGGTCCACAGGCCGGACGAGAACCAGGTGTCCAGCACGTCTTCGTCCTGGGTCAGCACCACGTCGGCGCCCAGGTTGTTCTCGCTGCGCACTTCTTCTTCGCTGCGGCCCACGTAGACTTTGCCGTTCACGTCGTACCAGGCCGGGATGCGGTGGCCCCACCACAGCTGACGCGAGATGCACCAGTCCTGAATGTCGCGCATCCAGCTGAAGTACATGTTTTCGTACTGCTTCGGCACGAACTGGATTTCGCCCTGTTCGACCGCTTCCACCGCCACTTTGGCCAGCGGCGCGGTGCGCACGTACCATTGGTCGGTCAGCATCGGCTCGATCACCACGCCGCCGCGGTCGCCGTAAGGCACCGTCAGGTCGTGCGGTTTGATCTCGTCCAGCAGGCCCAGATTATCGAAGGCGGCAACCACCGCTTTACGCGCCGCGAAGCGCTCCAGGCCGCGGAACTCGGCCGGGATTTCGTTGCAGTAGTCGGTGCAGACTTCACCCAGGGTGTTGAACACTTCCGCTTCCTGACGGATGTCGCCGTCGAAGGTCAGAATGTTGATCATCGGCAGGCCGTGGCGTTTGCCGACTTCGTAGTCGTTGAAATCGTGCGCCGGGGTGATCTTCACGCAGCCGGTGCCTTTTTCCATATCGGCGTGTTCGTCGCCGACGATGCGGATGCGGCGGCCGACCAGCGGCAGAATGATCTCTTTGCCGATCAGGTCTTTATAGCGCGGATCTTCCGGGTTGACCGCCACGCCGGTATCGCCCAGCACGGTTTCCGGACGGGTGGTGGCGACCACCAGGTAGTCTTTGCCCTCGGCGGTTTTCGCGCCGTCGGCCAGCGGGTAGCGCAGGTGCCACATGGAACCTTTGGATTCGCGGTTTTCCACTTCCAGATCGGAGATGGCGGTGCGCAGCTTCGGATCCCAGTTCACCAGGCGCTTGCCGCGGTAGATCAGGTCTTCTTTGTGCAGACGGACAAACACTTCGCGCACCGCGTTCGACAGGCCTTCGTCCATGGTGAAGCGCTCGCGCTCCCAGTCCACGGAGTTACCCAGACGGCGCATCTGGCGGGTGATGGTGCCGCCGGACTCCGCCTTCCACTGCCAGATTTTGTCGATAAACGCGTCACGGCCGTAGTCGTGGCGGGTTTTGCCTTCTTCCGCGGCGATCTTGCGCTCCACCACCATCTGGGTGGCGATGCCGGCGTGGTCGGTGCCCGCCTGCCACAGGGTGTTTTTACCCTGCATGCGCTGATAGCGAATCATGGTGTCCATGATGGTCTGCTGGAACGCGTGGCCCATGTGCAGGCTGCCGGTGACGTTCGGCGGCGGGATCATGATGCAGAAGCTTTCCTGGCTGGTGTCGCCGTTCGGCTTGAAGTAACCCTGATTCTCCCAATGATCGTACAGCTTCTGTTCGATCTGTTTTGGGTCGTATGCGGTGTCGAGCTGACTGTTTGTCTTTTCCATTCTTTATCGTATTCAGTGAGTTGGCGGCGTAGCCGTGGTCAAATGGAAGCCGACGCTGCGATAGGCCTTGTAACGGTCGCGCGCCAACTGTTTCAGAGTGTCTTCGTAAGGAACGAAGTCTACCACTTCATGGAAAGCGGTAGCAAAATCGGCAAACTGCGGCAGCAGGGCGATCAGCAGATCGCGCGGGGCGTTGCCGCGCTTGCCGGGCCAGCACAGTTCCACCGGCGCGCCGTAGTGCGGCCCTTCGCCGGCCAGGTTGTGCGGCACGAATTCATGCGGCTCGCGCTGCCATAGCGCTTCGTCCAGCCGCTGGGCCTGCTCCTGGCTCTCGCAGGCGATCAGCACCCGTTTGCCGGAACGGAAGCCGTTGGCGGCAACGGCGCAGGCCACGGCCTCATGGGCGCTGAGCGCGCCTGACGGTTCCGCGTTGTCGAGCAAATAAAACGTCGCCTGTTTCATTAAGGATCCACCGCTGCCGATAAAAAAATGTAGGGGCACAGCATGCTGTGCCCCTTGGGATTATACCTGAATTACCGCTCAGATTTAATCGTCGCCGTTCAGGCCTGCGCGGTTCAATAGGAACTGCGACAGCAGCGCCACCGGGCGGCCGGTCGCGCCCTTGGCTTTACCGGAGCGCCAGGCGGTGCCGGCGATATCCAGGTGCGCCCAGGTGTACTTGCGGGTGAAGCGCGACAGGAAGCAGGCGGCGGTGATGGCGCCGCCAGGGCGGCCACCGATGTTCGCCATGTCGGCGAAGTTGGAGTCCAACTGTTCGTAGTACTCGTCGGCCATCGGCAGGCGCCAGGCGCGGTCGCCGGCCTGCTCGGAAGCGCCCAGCAGTTCGTGCGCCAGCGGGTTGTGGTTCGACATCAGGCCGGTGATGTGGTGGCCCAAGGCGATCACGCAGGCGCCGGTCAGGGTGGCGATGTCGATCACCAGCTCCGGCTCGAAGCGCTCGACGTAGGTCAGGGTGTCGCACAGCACCAGGCGGCCTTCGGCGTCGGTGTTCAGCACCTCGACGGTCTGGCCGGACATGGTGGTCAGCACGTCGCCCGGACGGTACGCCCGGCCGCCCGGCATGTTTTCACAGCCGGCCAGCACGCCGATCACGTTCAGCGGCAGGTTCAGCTCCGCCACCACGCGCATCACGCCGTACACGGTCGCCGCGCCGCACATGTCGTATTTCATCTCGTCCATGCCGTCGGCCGGTTTGATCGAGATGCCGCCGGAGTCGAAGGTCAGCCCTTTGCCTACCAGCACGATCGGCTTAGCGTCCGGATTTGGGTTGCCCTTATATTCCATCACCGACATCAACGACTCGTTTTGCGAACCGGCGCCGACCGCCAGATAGGCGTTCATGCCCAGCTCTTTCATCTGCTGTTCGCCGATGACGCGGGTGGTGATGTGGGTGCTGAAGGCGTCCGCCAGCTGGCGGGCCTGCGAGGCCAGGTAGCCGGCGTTACAGATGTTCGGCGGCATGTTGCCGAGATCTTTGGCCGCCTTGATGCCGGAAGCCACCGCCAGGCCGTGCTGGATAGCGCGTTCGCCGCTGGTGAGCTCACGGCGGGTCGGCACGTTGAACACCATTTTGCGCAGCGGACGACGCGGCTCCACCTTGTTGCTTTTCAGCTGATCGAAGGTGTAGAGCGTCTCTTTGGCGGTTTCCACCGCCTGACGCACTTTCCAGTAGGTATTGCGGCCTTTTACATGCAGCTCGGTCAGGAAGCAGACCGCTTCCATCGAGCCGGTGTCGTTGAGGGTATTGATGGTTTTCTGGATCACCTGCTTGTATTGGCGCTCATCGAGCTCGCGCTCTTTGCCGCAGCCGATCAGCAGGATGCGCTCGGAGAGAATGTTGGGCACATGGTGCAGTAGCAGCGTCTGCCCGACCTTGCCTTCCAGTTCGCCACGGCGCAGCAATGCGCTGATATAACCATCACTGATTTTGTCGAGTTGTTCTGCGATAGGGGACAGGCGGCGCGGTTCGAAAACGCCGACTACAATACAGGCACTGCGCTGTTTTTCCGGGCTACCGCTTTTTACACTGAACTCCATGCACTCTCCTGAATCTTAAAGACAAAGGCGGACGCTACGGCTAGAATAACCGACTCCGTAACGATCTCCCGCCATTTGAGTTAACGGATTATGTTAACCTGAACGGCGTAAATTGCTCTGTTTTGGCGACTATAAGCAAGTTCCTATAGGACACCCAAACGGCTTGATGTTGTAATACTATTTTAGCTGTGAAGGTTGCCATATGATGAGAATAAATGGCGGATTAGCGATGAAATTATCGATTTTCCTGCAAAAAGACAAGTTTTCACAGGCGTAATAAGCGTGATCATCATAAGATATCTGGTACGGGAAACGCTCAAGAGCCAAATCGCCATCCTGTTCATCCTGCTTCTGATCTTCTTTTGTCAGAACCTGGTCAGGGTGTTGGGCGATGCGGTGGACGGCAATATCCCGACAAACTTAGTCCTCTCCCTGCTGGCGCTGGGCGTGCCAAAAATGGCGCAGCTCATCCTGCCGTTGAGCCTGTTTCTCGGCTTGCTGATGACGCTTGGGCGGTTGTATACCGAGAGCGAAATCACCGTTATGCACGCCTGCGGGCTGGGCAAACGCACCCTGATTATCGCCGCCATGATCCTGGCGCTGTTCACCTCTGCGGTCGCGGCGGTGAACGTGTTTTGGGCCGGCCCCTGGGCTTCGCGCTATCAGGACGTGGTGGTGAACGAAGCCAAGGCCAACCCGAGCATCGCCGGGCTGGCGGAAGGGCAGTTCAAACCCTCGCAGGACGGCAACGCGGTGCTGTTTATCGGCAACGTGAAGGGCAGCACCTTCAACGACGTGTTCCTGGCGCAACTGCGGCCGAACGGCAACCAACGCCCGTCGGTGGTGGTGGCCGAGCACGGCAACATCGTGCAGCAGAAAGACGGCTCGCAGGTGGTGACGCTCGACAAGGGCACCCGCTTTGAAGGCACCGCGCTGCTGCGCGACTTCCGCATTACCGACTTCAACGACTACAAGGCGGTGATTGGCCACCGTACCGTGGCGGCGGACAACACCGAATCCGAACAGATGTCGATGCAGACGCTGTGGGAGTCCGACGATCCGGACGCGCGCGCCGAGTTCCACTGGCGCCTGACGCTGGTGGTGTCGGTGGCGCTGATGGCGCTGCTGGTGGTGCCGCTCAGCGTGGTGAACCCGCGCCAGGGCCGCGTGCTGAGCATGCTGCCGGCCATCCTGCTGTATCTGATCTTCTTCCTGCTGCAGACCTCGCTGCGCTCCAACGCCGGCAAGGGCAAGCTGGATCCGATGCTGTGGCTGTGGCTGGTTAACGGCGTTTACTTCGCGATCGCGCTGGCACTGAACCTGTGGGATACCGTGCCGATGCGCAAGCTGCGCGCACGCCTGAGAGGAGCGGCCTGATGTTTGGCGTATTAGACCGGTATATCGGTAAAACGATTTTCAACACCATCATCATGACGCTGTTCATGCTGGTGTCGCTGTCCGGCATCATCAAGTTCGTCGATCAGCTGCGCAAGGTCGGCCAGGGCGAATACACCGCGTTGAGCGCCGGCATGTACACCCTGCTGAGCGTGCCGAAAGACATCGAGATCTTCTTCCCGATGGCGGCGCTGCTCGGCGCGCTGCTCGGCCTGGGCCAACTGGCGACGCGCAGCGAACTGGTGGTGATGCAGGCTTCCGGCTTCACCCGCCTGCAGATCGCCGGCTCGGTGATGAAAACCGCCATTCCGCTGGTGCTGCTGACCATGGCGATCGGCGAGTGGGTGGCGCCGCAGGGCGAGCAGATGGCGCGCAACTACCGCGCCCAGCAGATGTACGGCGGCTCGCTGCTCTCCACTAAGAGCGGGCTGTGGGCGAAGGACGGCAACGACTTCATCTACATCGAGCGCGTCTCCGGCGACAAAGAACTCTCCGGCGTGAACATCTACCACTTCAACGATCAGCGTCGCCTGGAGACGGTGCGCTATGCCGCCACCGCCAGCTTCGAGAACGGGGTGTGGCAGCTTTCGCAGGTGGATACCTCGGATCTGACCGACCCGAAACAGGTGACCGGCACCCAGACGCTGACCGGCGAATGGAAAACCAACCTGACCCCGGACAAGCTGGGCGTGGTGGCGCTGGATCCGGATTCGCTCTCCATCAGCGGGCTGCACAACTACGTGAAGTACCTGAAGCAGAGCGGCCAGGAGGCCAGCCGTTACCAGCTCAACATGTGGAGCAAAATCTTCTCGCCGCTGTCGGTGGCGGTGATGATGCTGATGGCGCTGTCGTTCATCTTCGGCCCGCTGCGCAGCGTGCCGATGGGTATCCGCGTGGTGACCGGCATCAGCTTCGGCTTCCTGTTCTACGTGCTGGATCAGATCTTCGGCCCGCTGAGCCTGGTGTACAGCATGCCGCCGGTGCTGGGCGCGCTGCTGCCGAGCATGCTGTTCCTGCTGATCAGCGTGTATATGCTGCTCAAACGCAAGTAGCGGGGTGATCGGTAGTGAAGAAAGGCGTGGCCGCGGGGCCGCGCCTTTTTTGTTGGTGCGGCATGCCCCCGCCTGTGGTTTTTGTCGTGTTATAGTCACTTCAGCGGCAATGCAGGCAGAGGGAGCACGCAGCCAATGGAAGACGAATACAATCTCAGCAATATCATCGGCAAGCGACTGGAAGCGGCGTTGGGAGAGTTGGGCGATCTCCTGTGGGCGTATGTGGTGTTATCCAAAAAAGACATTGCCTGCATCTTTGGCGTCACCAACTACCCGAGTGAATGGGTAAAAAAGTATCAAGAGCAGGGGTTGCAGTATATTGATCCGGTGGTGCTTACCGCCCGCAACCGCCTGACTCCGTTCGCCTGGGACGAGCAAATCATGGCCGACGCAGGGCTTCACTTTCCCGAGTTGTTCGAACAGGCCCGCGAGTTTGGCGTAACGCACGGCTATACCTTCGTGCTGCACGATTACAACGACAATCTCGTCACGCTTTCCTTTGCCTTCAACGTTGAGCAGAGAGCGGAAGCCATCCAGGCGCTCACCGATCGTAAAGGTGAAATCTCGGTATTGCTGGCCTCAATCCATGAGTCGTACCTGGCACTATCCCCACTTTCAGAAAAAAACGCCGTAGCCCTGGAAAGAAATGCCCGCTTCACCGACAGAGAAAACGAGATCCTTTATTGGGCCAGCGTGGGTAAAACCTACCAGGAAACGGCGATGATCCTGGGCATAAAAACCGGCACCATCAAGTTTCATATGTCCAACGTCGTCAAAAAGTTGGGGGTAACGAATGCCCGACATGCCGTGCGCCTGGGGATGGAGCTTCGGTTGATTAAACCGGTGGAGTGACAGGCTAGCGTACCCGTGGAATACGGAGGCACGGCTGCGCATAAATCATCAGCCGGGATACGTCTGAAGGGAGAAAATATCGGCTGGCGAACAGCGTTTTTCGATTCAAGAAATGATGGGCGTCAATCGGTATTGATTTGGTCGCGTGTCGGCTCACGTTGAGGACGTAATATAGAGTACCTGCCCCGAACTCTGCGATATGAAATAATAACCTGCATGAACTGATAAAGGTCTAGTAAGGGACTGTACTTTAGTCTAACTGGTTTCTCACCTCTCAAGACGATACACTTCCCCGGTAATGTTTTGATAAAAAATACAAAAAAAAACCTGACCGCGTAGGGCCAGGTTGCCAATATTGGCCAACACCAGGGAAAATTTTCTTACATCATCTTAAAGCTATTAACTCTGCGGAGGCAAGTGTTCTCTGCTGGTTTTTACGCCTTGAGTGGCTATTTCGTTACGTATGTACGCTATTTTGTGGTGATTTTCGATAGAACCCCATCCAGCTAAAAATAACGTCTCTTTCTTAATGGCGTTATTCCACGTATTTATTTCCCGCCTGATTTTTACCAATGAAAAAATAGTGTTCTCGGAATGTTACGCAACCTCATTCTTTATTGGCTGACACATGGATATGCAATTATTTGCAGCATTGCCATTGCGGCTGGGGATTATTTTTTGCTGGCTGCATTGGTTGAGAAGAGTCGAATGGGGGGGCGAAAGAATACGTTTGGGGCGCGATCTAACAGATCGCGCCCTGGGGTTGACGTTGGGGGGAAGCGTTACAGCAGCCAGTCCAGCAATACCACGCCGCACAGGCTGATGGCCCAGGCGATAGTGGTGGGCACCGACCACACCATCATCTGCTGGCGCACGTCCTTGATGCCCATCATGCGGTTGACCACCCAGAACATGCTGTCGTTGAAGTAGCTGAAGAACAGCGCGCCCAGGGTGGCCGCCTGCGCCGCCGCCAGCATATTGACGCCGGGCAGCAGGCTGACGATCGGCGCCGAGATCGAGGCGGCGGTGATCATCGCCACCGTGCCGGATCCCTGTATCACTCGCACCAGCGTGGCGATGACGAACGGGATCAGCACCGGCGAGATCGGCAGCCCGGCAACCTGCTCCGCCAGTTGCGTGCCGGCGCCGCTCTCGCGCAGCACCGCCCCCAGCGCGCCGCCGGCGCCGGTGACCAGCAGGATGATGCCGGCGGTCTGCAGGCCTTCTTCCAGCCGCTCCAGCGTGTCGTGCTTATTGGCGTGCGGCATCAGGGTGTACACCGCCAGCAGCACGCTGATCGCCAGCGCGATCATCGGCGAGCCGAGAAACGCGAAGCTTTGGCCCCACAGGCTCTCCGCCAGCCAGCCCATGCCCTCGCGCTTGGCCAGCATATTGTTGACCGCGTTGACGAAGATCAGCCCGATCGGCGTCAGAATCGGCAGCAGCGACAACATCAGGCTCGGCAGCGCCTTGCCCTCTTTCTCCGCCAGATACTGCTGATGCGCGGCGCGCAGATCCTGCGGCGCTTCCTCTTCCTGCGGCATAAAGTCCGGGTAGCGCGCGCCCAGCCAGCGCGCATACAGCACGATGCCGATCACGCAGGGAATGGCCAGCACCAGCCCGGCCAGCATCATGGCGCCGATATCCACGCCGAAGATGCCCGCAACGCCCAGCGGCCCCGGCGTCGGCGGCACCGCGTGGTGGGTGAGGATCAGCCCGCCGGCCAGCGCGACGCCGAGCGTCAGCAGGTTGCGCTTGCCCTTTTTCGCCAGCGCCTTGACCAGCGGATAAAGGATGACGAACGCCGAATCGACGAAGATCGGGATGCTGACGATATAGCCGGTGATGGCCAGCGCCCACTCCTCGCGCCTTTTGCCCAGCCACTTGATAAAGCTGTAAGCGATCTGCTCGGCGGCGCCGGAGACCTCCAGCACCCGGCCCATCATCACCCCCAGCCCGATGACGATGCCGATGCTGCCGAGCGTGGAGCCGAAGCCCTTGGTGATGGCGTCGACGGTTTGCGTGGCACCCATGCCGCCGGTAATGCCGGCGATGGAGGCGGCGATCAGCATGGCGATCAGCGCATGCACGCGGGTGCGCAGCACCAGGAAAATCAGCGCAAACACCGCTACCGCCAGCCCGATGATTGGGGTATACATCGCCATGATCAGCCCCCGCCTTGCGGCATGTCGTCGCGGATAAAGGCGCGGATCGCCTGCTCGAAGCTTTCATCGGCGATAAAGCCCAGCTGCTGCGCCCGCCGGGTGTCGAACTTGCCCGGCCAGCCGGCGACGATGCGGTTGATGGCGGCGTCCGGCTCGAATCGCACCCGCGCGGCGACGGCGTCACCGGCCACCGCGCGCAGCGCTTCGAGCATCTCCCGCACGCGCACGCTGACGCCGGGCAGGTTGAGCGTGCGCAGCGCGCCGAACGCCGAAGCGGGCAGCGTGGCGGCGTGGATGAAGTTGCTCACCACCGCGGCCGGGCTGGAGAGCCACAGCGCCAGCTCGGCGTCTACCGGGCACACCGCCTGCTCGCCGTGCAGCGGTTCGCGGATGATGCCGCTGGCGAACGACGAGGCCGCCTTGTTCGGCTTGCCCGGCCGCACGCTGATGGTGGGCAGGCGCAGCACGCGGCCATCGACGAAGCCTTTGCGCGCATAGTCGTTGATCAGCAGCTCGCACATCGCCTTCTGCGCGCCGTAGGAGGATTGCGGGGTGACCGCACAGCGATCGTCGATCACCGGCGGCAGCTCGCCGCCGAACACCGCCAGCGAACTGGTGAAAATGAACTTCATGCCCGGCGCCCGGTGGCGCGCCGCTTCCAGCAGTTGGCGGGTGGCGTCGAAATTGACCTGCATGCCGAGATCGAAATCGCTCTCCGCATGGCTGCTGACGATGGCCGCCAGGTGGAACAGCACGCCGCAGTCGGCGTCGATCAGCCGCTCCGCCGCGCCGGGCTGCGACAGATCGAGCGCCAGACACTGCAGGCGCGCATCCGGCAGCGGGGCGGGCGGCGGGGTGATGTCCACCAGGATCAGCGTGTCGAAGGCCAGCGGGCAGCTGCCGTGCAGCAGCGCTTTCGCCAGCCGCTGGCCGAGAAAACCGGCGCCGCCGGTGATGACGATATTCATATGGTGCTCCTTTCCCTAGCGTTGTTGTTATCAGAGTTGGACGTTGTGCAGTTGCAGACCGCGCTCGCGCAGCAGCTGCTGCGCCTCCGGCGGCAGCGCGGCGTCGCAGATGATGTCGCTCAGCGCCTCCAGCGGACAGACGCGGAACATGCCGTATTTGCCGTACTTGCTGCTGTCGGAGACCAGCACCCGGCGGCGGGCGACCTCCAGCAGCGCCTGCTTGACCAGCACCTTCTCCTCGTGCGGCGTGGAGAGGCCGTGCTCCAGATCCCACGAGCTGGTGCTGATGAAAGCCACGTCGATATTCAGGCTGCGCAACAGCATGGCGGCGCTGTTGCCGACGCAGGAGTAGTTGCGCTGATCCACCTGGCCGCCGGTGTGGAACAGGCTGAGCTGCGGGCGATTCATCAGGTGCTGGATGATGGAAAAATCGTTGGTGACGACCGTCAGATTGAAACGCTCCGCCAGGCTGCGGGCGATCTCGAAGGTGGTGGTGCCGGCGTCCAGATAGACCACCTGGCCGTCTTCCACCAAGCCGGCGGCGTATTTGCCGATCTCGCGCTTGTGGCGATGGTGCAGCTGCGCCTTCTCGCAATAGGCCAGCTCCTGGCGCAGCGCCTCGCTCAGGCGTACGCCGCCGCTGACGCTGACCACCTTGCCTTGCTCTTCCAGCACGCGGATATCGCGCCGCACCGTCATGTGGGAGACGCTCATCAGCTCCGACAGCGCGCTGATGCTCGCCAGCTGATATTCATGCACATAGCGATAGATGTAATCGCGGCGTTCAGACGGGATCATGTTCGCTCCTGTGGCCCCGGCGGCGGCAGGGGCGCCGCGAAGCTGTTATTTTTTGTTATGGAGGAACATCTTCAACCATCGCGATTAACAAGTAAGCGACAGTTATCACAAATGCCGGCGTGGGGCTTGGGGCGGTTTTGTTATTTAACTTTATGATTAATTGCTTATTATTGGGTTTTCTCGGCGTTTTTTCGTGCAACACCATGTTGTGATAATTAATGTGACGCGCCACAAGGTTTGTGAAGCGGGCGGGGCGGGAAAGCGGCGAGGAAGGGCCGGTAAACATGCGCTGCGGCGCTTTTTTCGACACTTAACTCATTGAACAACGGATAAGTGTTGCGTGACGATCGCGGGAAGGTATAATGCACCCGTTTTCCGCATACTACTTCAGTGCCGAAGTGGCGAAATCGGTAGACGCAGTTGATTCAAAATCAACCGTAGAGATACGTGCCGGTTCGAGTCCGGCCTTCGGCACCATTCCCCCTTCCGTAGTCGTCCGACGAAGTCCAAAAAATCCTTTAAAATCAATAAGAGTAGCCTTTCTGGCGTCCGCCGTTGTCCGAGACCGTCCGTTGAAATCCAGGGGGCACTGGGGGCATAATTGGGGGCATCTCCACTTCGATAGAAAATGTGCCCCCAAAATGAAGCTAAACGCCCGCCAGGTCGAGACCGCAAAGCCCAAAGAGAAAACCTACAAAATGGCCGATGGTGGCGGTTTGTATCTCGAGGTTACGACGAAAGGTTCCAAGTATTGGCGAATGAAGTACCGCCGCCCTAACGATAAAAAAGAAGATCGGCTTGCTTTCGGTGTTTGGCCGACGGTCAGCCTTGCTGAGGCTCGTAGCAAAAGAGACGAAGCCAAAAAGTTGTTGGTACAAGGATTAGATCCAAAAGCAGAGGAACGGGAAGCTCAAGCTGAAACTGCGGGCGCATACACGTTCGAGACCATTGCCCGAGAATGGCATGCCAACAACAAACGCTGGAGTGAAGATCACCGGACGAGAGTGCTTCGTTATTTGGAACTGTATATTTTTCCTCACATTGGTGCAGCTGATATTCGTGGTCTTAAAACCAGCCATCTCTTAGCACCGATTAAGGCCGTTGATGCCAGCGGTAAGCACGACGTGGCGCAGAGACTGCAACAGCGCGTTACGGCCATCATGCGTTATGCTGTTCAGAACGATTATATTGATTCTAATCCTGCCAGCGACATGGCCGGGGCATTGGCAACGACTAAAGCCCGGCACTACCCAGCATTGCCGCCACATCGTTTCCCCGAGTTCCTCGCACGGCTTGCCGCTTATCGGGGACGTCTCATGACACGCATCGCCGTAGAGCTTTCTTTACTCACCTTTGTGCGTTCTAGCGAGCTGCGTTTCGCCCGCTGGGATGAGTTCGATTTTGATAAAGCGTGCTGGCGAATACCGGCGCAACGTGAAGAAATCAAAGGTGTGCGCTACTCACACCGTGGCATGAAGATGAAAGAAGAGCATATCGTCCCGCTAAGCCGCCAAGCGTTGGTTTTATTGGAGAAGCTGAAGACTTTAAGCGGAGAAAACAAGCGGTTGTTCCCCGGCGATCATGACCCCGATAAAGTCATGAGCGAAAACACGGTGAATAATGCTCTACGCGCGATGGGATACGACACCAAAACGGAAGTCTGTGGGCATGGTTTTAGGACGATGGCGCGCGGAGCTTTAGGTGAATCGGGGTTATGGAGCGATGATGCGATAGAACGCCAGTTAAGTCACTCTGAACGCAATAATGTGCGAGCAGCTTATATTCATACTTCTGTGCATCTAGATGAGCGTAGATTGATGGTGCAGTGGTGGGCTGATTATCTTGATGAGAATAAAATTAAGTTAGTATCTCCTTATGAATTCGCCAAATGATTTAATGTCACGCAGGGTTGGCTCCCTTCATAAAAAAAGGGGCGTCGCGCCCCTTTTTTTGACATTAAATAACAGAGGCTAATGTCTTTAAATAATCCTTGACTCGATTTAACTCAAGTTCTAATAAATTATATGTAAGGGTGTTGTCAGGTGATGACTTGTAATTTTCCACCGCTTTGTTTAATTTACTTCTGTATTTCCTTAGTTCTTTTTTGTATGAATCATGTATGTTCATATACATATATCTTGTTAGCTTTCTTATGTGATGCTCACCGTCAGTCATCAGTTTTTTATCAACAGGCTTATTTTCTGGGTCTTCGTTTTTACTTATGTCTACACTTTCGCCAGTTTTCTCATGAATAGTTGTCTTTAATTCTGACTTTATTTCTTCTTCTTGTTGCTCAGTTATCTCTATTTCCTCAATAGCATTAAATGCTTCATTGATGACTTCATTGATGTCATTTTTTTTACTGATAATTTGTTTCATTTCCTCGTAGGTAATAAAGCGATTGTGTGCAACTTTATTTCTAAGGTCATACAAGGATTCCCAATCATCAATGAGTTTTTCTTCTTTTTTGTTTCGCTCTTTGGAATCGGTCTTCTCCGAGTAAACCTCTGGGGAGAAATATCGCTGCCAGTTGCTTTTAGGAACGAAGTCCATTAATTTCTCAACGTCAATGGTTTTTTTTGTGCTGTTTAATATGCGATGTACATCGGCTGTTTTGATTGTGCTATATTTATCAAATAGGAATTTGGATAGTTGAATGAAATCCGTTTCTGAAAGGAACGTGTTTAGTGATTGAGTTTCAGATTTTATATCTTTATTTTTTATTGAATCGATAACTTCTTGTGGTATGTTTGATTTAATCCATTCTAGGCCTACTTTTGTAGACATAAAGATGGTGATTAATTTCCTCATTTTATTTTCTATTTCATGTATGTGTTTATAGCCCTCAATTGAAAACTCGGTTGCCAAGTCATCTCTGAGTGTATTTAGCTGTGAATGTTGTAGTTCTCTAATTGTAGCAATAATTTCTTTATTTAAGTCTCTTACTGCTAATTTTTCTTTCTCATCTGCAACCTTATTTGTATTGCAAACGTCAATGACATAACTACGGTAAGCTTCATTTTTGGATTTTATTTTTTTTACGTTTAGGGTGAATTCAATATTCTGAAATGTGATGGTGTTGTTAGAACCTTTCTTTTCAATCTTCAAGTTTTGATTAAGTTGAAGGCCTCTTATTAAATCTTCCTCATTTTGCATTAGTTTTCTTTCTTCTGAGAAAATTAATAGATATTCAGAAGTGTAATTTTTCCCTTCCATCAGTTCTCCTTACATGCTTTTATCGAATAGGTGGTGAGGCAGTGTTGTTACAGTACAGCCTATAGGACACGATCAACAAGTAATATCGATGGACTCTGGGCGCCACAGTGTAGAAGGACGGATGTGAAGGTATGTCCAAGGAGATCGGTGATTTGCTAAAAAGCTATACCTTAGAAAGTTTAAATGACCGAGCTCCTCTGCCGTCCATCCTTTGCTCACCCTCATCTGACCACCCCATTAGTACTTCTCTCCCTTGAACGTTACTGTATCACTCGCTGACATTACCGCGAACTAGTGAAGCGTGACGATGCACTCAGGCCGCGAAACTAAATACGCATATTACCGCTGGCGCGCAATACTACCCCCGCCTCGCCTGCGCACTTCATGTGTCGCTTTTCATGCAGTTGCATGAACAGCCGCAGGCCGCGCCAGTACTGGTGCGGCAGGGGATAAAAAGTGCATTTTCTTGCATGCAAAATCATGCACCCTATGCATGCACGCGCAATTTTAGGCTGGCTAGCCAGGAAAAAGGCTGCTTTGGGTGAGGCGAAAGAGGAATGCCCCGCGATGCTGTCGAGAGCGGCGGGGCGGAGTGTGATTAGTGCAGGGTAGGATTGCTGTTGTAACGGCGATAGCGGTTCAACGTCCGTTTCTCCGGCAGTGGCAGGGCGTTCTCATCGACCGGTTGCGCCTGTATCGGCTGGCACAGGATTTTATCGACGCTTTCCACCGTCTTGAATGTGCAAGAACAGGTCAGGCTCTGACATTGGTAATATGCCTCTTTCGTCCGCTCCGTGATATAGCGACTGGTGCGGGTATAGGATGCATGAGTGCACAGCGGGCAGCGCATCATGATTTGGCCCCTTTCTGCTGCAAGCGTTGACGTTTTTCCTTCAGTTCTGAGATAGCCCGCATGCGCTTGGCAGGACTGCTTTGCAGTTCCGGCAATGCGCCGGTTTCTTGCGGTATCGTCAGGCCAATCTCATTCAGCACCGGGTGGTCGATATTTTGCGTAGCCATGGTAGCGCGAATGCGGCCTTGTAGCGTGCCCAGTACCTGTTGCTCAATCATTTTCATCGGATTGTCCGCATAGACGCCGTAAGCCCGTGAAGCCAGTGCACACGCCTTGATAACGTCAGGGCTGATAAGCGCCTTGCTCAGCGCATCCACCGCCTGATGCATCGCGTGAGCTGCAAAGGTCGTGAGGGCGTCTTTGTGCGCGCTCACCACCTTCGGTGCCGTGCCGTCGCAGTTGAGGTGAAGCTGCATTTTGTCCAGCTCCATCTCCTCAATCAGGCCGTCGAACTCTTTCGCCAGCTCCCGCTTGGAAAGCTGACTGTGGTGTTGCGCTTGCAGTTCCGGCGTCATTTCTCCGCGCAGTTTGCGAAACAGGGAGCGCCACTGGCTTTCTGCCTCCTGGCTCTGCACTTCGGTGTCTTTCTTCTGTTGGTGGCAGCGGGCAATGCCGGTTACGACGTCGGTCAATGCCTGGTAATTTTTGTCGCGGGCGGCGCGGGCGTCACGCAGGGCTTGCAGTTTATCGGTGATGTATTTCGGTAAGGCGGTGGTGCTCATGGTCGTGTCTCCGGTGTCAGTCAATGTGAAGCTATTCTGCTGACCGCCTTACAACATCGACATTCATCCCGGTTGGACTGTCCCCAGGACAACAGCCTTGAGCACTGATGAGAAAACCATCAAGCCATTTTTAGTTTTACCTAAAACTATTCACTACTGTTCACCTAAAGAAAAAATATAGATAAATCAGTAGATAAGAGGGTGAACAGTTTCCCGTAAACTCTTCACCCGGTGTTCACCACTGTTCACCCGACCCAAAACGACCTTTTCCCTGGCTAGCGCTGTTTGGCGGTTTTTCCCTATTAATCAACCGTCCATCCATCGCTCAGGCTTTTCGGCTGGTTTGCCAACAACGGTCAATAAAGGCCAATATAGGCCAATATGTCCACTTGATTGAAAAACAAGCATAAAATCTGTTCCACCACACAACAACGCCTTGTTGCTACCCCGGTAAATATTCACATAATAGGGCGCTACCGAAGTTCACACAGTCCCGGCCAGCGTTGGCCGGACACAAAGAGGTAGCGTTTTTATGATGGCTGTTTCCACCCCCACCCCCACCCCATCAACCCCGTCGCCGGTTATTCCTGGCAGTTACATCCCGCGCGAGCGCTTTATCCGCCTGCCGGAAGTGCTCTACACCACCGGCCTGTCCCGCTCCACCGTGTACGAGATGATGAGCCGCCGGCAGTTCCCGGCTCAGGTCTCCCTCGGCGGTAAAAACGTCGCCTGGCTGGCCTCCGAGGTCGAGCAGTGGATGGATGAACGTATCGCCAACCGTCACCAGGAGGCTGCCGCATGATGCAATTAACCTTGGGTCGCCAGCATTTCACCCTCGATGAGCGCGACGCGCTGTTTGTGGCGGAAGCTATTCTGTTGCAGCGTAAAGAGCCTGGCGTCGTCTTGCCGGAGCACCGCAGCGAAAAGCACGGCGTTATTCGTCTGACGAGTCGCCAGGCTGAGCCGCGCCTGTTCCGTGCCGGGCCGGTGCCGCTGACCTGCGCGGCGGCCGATACCTGCAACGACCCGCTTACCGACTGTTGATCACTATGCGATCGATTGAACGTCCGGGGGCGTCTTACGGCTTGCCCCCACGTCCGGCCCTGCGCTATAGTCCTCCCGCTGCCGCACAATCGGCAGCCGGGCGTAGGAACCCGTGTTACTCAATGGCGACACAACACGCGCCAGGCGTGTTTTTTTATGTCGCAGCCTTAGTGCGATCATTTTTTGCACAGTGGTTTCTATGCTACTGTGGCTATCAAACAATGGTGGCTCAGGCGGGGCAGCCTTCGGGCTGGCCGGTATCCATTGAGGCCGGTATTCCTACCCCCGTCTGGGCTACCACCCATAAGCGTAGGAACTTCGGTGGTAGCAATAACCATGACTCAATGGAGGCTGCCACCATGGCTACGACCCTCACCCCGACTCATCCTACATTCTGCTTTCTGTTTGCGGCCGTGCGCCGCTCTGCGCTGACGGCTTCGCCGCGTATCGTGCGCACCGTGGCGGATAGCGAACGCAACGCCCGCCGCGTGCTGGCCCGTGATTACGTGTTGTCCTTTGCCGGTCGTCTGCCGGTTAAGGCGGTGGCATGAATACGCTGGCCGACCGCTATTACCGCGACACCCATTACCCTATCCCGCACGCCGATTTTCTGCGTCTTCAGCATGCGCACGCCACCGGCGTGCTGTTCCTCGACCTGCTGGACACCCTCGACCTCGGCGGACAGCGCCCCGATGCCGTGCAACAGGCATCGTTTGCCTCGGTCATTGCCCTGCTGACTGACCAGCTCGGCCACGTCGTCAACACCTGTGAAACCCAAATCCTTGCCCGCCTGGAGGCCACCGCCGCATGAACACCCAATCCTGTTTACCGATTGAAGTCCGTACCGCCGTTTTCCGTCGCGCCGTGGCGCAGGCCTATCTGGATACCTGCGCCTTTTACCGGGTGAGCCTGGGTTACACGCTGGACGAGCTGCAGATGACGATTGCCCTGCGCCTGGAGGGGCATTTTGTGCGTCAGTACGGCGCAGAGGACGGCATGGACATGGCGTGCACCATGCTGAGTGACATGGTGCAGCCGGACGTTCTGGTGGCCGCACCGCGCCTGACCGCGCTGGGGCAAAAGATGATGGACGAGCTGTGCTGCGAGCGCCTGTCGGCGGCACAGCACGCTACCGTACACTGAGGAGAAGAGCATGAGCGCCCACTTCGTTTCCCAGACCGTACGCACCGCCACCGGCCACTGGCCGGTGATACTCCCGGCCCTCGGCATTGCCTTGCAGCCGAACGGCAAGCCGCAGCCGTGCCCGACCTGCGGCGGCAAAGACCGTTTCCGTTTCGATAACCAGGACGGGCGCGGTACCTGGTTCTGCAATCAGTGCGGGGCCGGTGACGGCCTCAACCTGGTGGAAAAAGCCCTGTCGCTGTCAGCAAAGGCTGCCGCTGAACAGGTGGCTGCCGTGATGGGGGATAATGCCAGCACTTTACCACCGGCCGCTAAGGCCGGTCATTCACCACAAGACAAGGCCGAGGCCCAGCGCAAAGCCGCGCGACAGGCACAGGCTCTGGTGGCTGCCGCGCAGTCCCAGACCGGCAACGCCTACCTGAGCGCCAAAGGCTGGCCGGAGGCAGAAACCCTGACCCTGCACGGCCAGCCGCTGCGCGTTGGCGGAATAACCTTCCAGCCCGGCGACCTGCTGCTGCCATTGCACAATGCCGGTGGCGAGGTGGTTAACGTGCAGCTGATTAACGCCAGCGGGGACAAGCGCATGCTGGCAGGCGGGCAGGTGAAAGCCGCTTGCCACACCCTCTGCGGCCCGGACAACGCGGTTATCTGGCTCACCGAAGGCTACGCCACCGGCCTCACCGTGCATCGCCTGACCGGCGAAACGGTGTGCGTGGCGCTCAGCGCCAACAATCTGGCGGCGGTGGCAGAGCAGCTGCGCAGCCATTACCCGGATGCACGGTTGCTGCTGGCGGCCGATAATGACCGCAGCGGCACCGGGCAGGCACGCGCCGCCGAGGCGGCCACACTCACCGGCGGTATCCCTGCACTACCGCCCACGGAAGGCGACTGGAACGACGTCTACTGTCAGCAGGGTGCTGAGCCCACGCGCGCCCAGCTCCAGGCGTTCAGCCAGCCGCCGCAGCCCAGCCCGTTCGACACGCTGAGCGATGCCGATTTGAAAGCCATGAGCGCCAGCGAGAAAGCCGAGCTACTGGCCGAGCATTACGGCAACACCCTGGCGGTGCCGCCGGTGGGGGAAGAGCTGTGCCGCTATACGCGTGGCGCCTGGCAGGTGCTGCCGCACCGGCAGCTGAGCCGGGAGATTGCCGCGCTGTTCCAGAAGGTACGCGCGCCGTTCTCCGCCGCCGGTATCAACAGCATTTTGGACACCCTCAAGCTGATGGTGCCGCAGATGGGCGACCCGGCCCGCCGGTTGATAGGTTTTCGTAACGGGGTATTCGATACCGTCAGCGGGCAGTTCAGCGCCCACCGGCAAGAGCACTGGCTGCGCACCGTCAACAGCGTGGACTACACCCCGACGCGCGCCGGGGAAAACCTGGCCGACCATGCACCGCACTTCTGGCAGTGGCTGACGCGGGCCGCCGGGGGGAGTCACGACAAGCAGGAGCGTATTCTCGCGGCGCTCTTTATGGTGCTGGCCAACCGCTATGACTGGCAGCTGTTCCTCGAAGTGACCGGCCCCGGCGGCAGCGGCAAGAGCGTAATGGCCGCCATCGCCCGGCTGCTGGCAGGTAGTGACAACACCACCTCCGCCACCATCGATAATCTGGAGTCGGCGCGCGAGCGGGCCAGCGTGGTGGGTTATTCGCTGATACTCCTGCCCGACCAGGAAAAATGGAGCGGTGACGGGGCAGGCATCAAGGCTATCACCGGCGGCGATGCGGTCGCCATCGACCCGAAATACCGCGACGCCTACGCGGCGCACATTCCGGCGGTGATTTTGGCGGTGAACAACAACCCGATGCAGTTCAGCGACCGCAGTGGCGGCATCTCGCGCCGCCGGGTGATACTGCCGTTCCCGGAGGCTATCGCCCCGGAAGAGCGCGACCCGTTGCTATTGGCGAAGATCACCGAAGAGCTGGCCGTGATTGTGCGTCACCTGATGCAACGCTTTACCAACCCGAATGATGCACGTGCACTGCTCCAGGCGCAGCAGAGTTCGGCGGAAGCCCTGGAAATCAAACGGCATGCCGATCCGCTGGTCGATTTTTGCGGTTACCTGACGGTGCT
>NZ_JBICNA010000011.1:0-110118 GCF_043109535.1 Serratia sp. LACPHL-BACT-2024-00286 | reverse complement strand
GGCGTGCCGCCCACGCTGATTGAGGACGATCAGGGGCTGACCCTCACCCACGGCGACCAGCGCTGGCGCTTCGAGCGCAGCAGCGGCCACCTGACGCAGTGGTGGCAGAATGAGCAGCCGCAGCTGCTGACGCCGCTGCGCGACAGTTTTGCGCGCGCGCCGATCGATAACGACATCGGCGTCAGCGAGGCGGACCGTATCGATCCCAACGCCTGGGTCGAACGCTGGAAGCTGGCGGGCCTGTATCGGCTGGAGGAACGCTGCACGCGGCTGCAGGCCGATGCGCTGCAAAACGGCGTGCAGGTGGTGAGCGAACACCAGTTCGGCGTGGACGGGCAGATTTTGCTGATTAGCCGCAAGCAGTGGCTATTCGACGCGCTGGGCGCGGTGAGCGTGAACGTGGAAGTCGAGGTGGCCGATACTCTGCCGCCGCCGGCGCGCATCGGCCTGCACTGCCAACTGGCAACGGTGCAACCGCAGGTGGAATGGCTGGGGCTGGGCCTGGGCCCGCACGAGAACTACCCGGATCGCCGCCTGGCCGCGCAGCACGGGCGCTGGCGCCTGCCGCTGGCGGATCTGCACACGCCGTATATTTTCCCCGGCGAGAATGGCCTGCGCTGCGACACCCGCAGCCTGCGCTACGGCGGCTGGCACATCGACGGCCGCTTCCACTTCTCGCTCAGCCGCTACGGCCTGCCACAGCTGATGGCCTGCAGCCACCAGCATCTGCTGCAGCCGGAAGCAGGCACCTGGCTGCATCTCGACGGCTTCCACATGGGGGTGGGCGGCGACGACTCCTGGAGCCCGAGCGTGCACCGGGATTACCTGCTCACCGCCGGCGTTTACCGTTATCAGCTGCGCCTGCAGCGGACGCCCGAGAGCTAAATCTGCCAAAAAACTCAACGGGTTGCGCATTCTGTAAGCAAACAGTCACAGAATGTGTAATCCGCCTTTGACATGCCGACGGCGCCTCGCTATTATTCGCCCCGTTCCAACGATTCCTCTGTAGTTCAGTCGGTAGAACGGCGGACTGTTAATCCGTATGTCACTGGTTCGAGTCCAGTCAGAGGAGCCATATTTAGAGAAGCCCGCTCAGGGAAACCCGAGCGGGCTTTTTGCTGTTGGGCGGTCATAATCGGTGATCCCCTGCACACTCCCTACCCGAAACCGGTCAGCCATCCGTTGAACGGGTAAGTTTCTCCCATTGTTCAATTTCCTTGCCTAACGCCTCGAGCTTTTGCCGCACCAAACTTAATGCGTCACTGCCTAACAACAGATGCGTGGGTGGATTCCGGCTCTCGATCAATGCCAGCATGGCGTGAGCCGCCTTAACCGGATCGCCCAGTTGCTTGCCGCTTTTTTCCTGACGCGCCTGACGAACAGGTTCAAATAACGCGTCATAGTCCGGGAGACGGCGAGGGCTGCGTACCATTGAGCGCCCGGCCCAGTCCGTCCGAAACGAGCCGGGCGCTACTGCGGTCACGTGTATGTTGAACGGGACAAGCTCTTTGCTTAACGTTTCTGATATCCCTTCCAGCGCAAATTTGCTGCCGCAGTAATAGCTGATACCAGGTAAGGTAATGAAGCTGCCCATTGAGGTGATATTAATAATGTGGCCGCGACGGCGCTGGCGCATGCCCGGCAGCACGGCTTTGATCATCGCCACCGCGCCAAACACATTGACGTCAAACTGGCGGCGCAGCTCTGCAAGCGGGGATTCTTCCAGTATGCCTTCATGGCCGTAACCGGCATTGTTCACCAGCACATCTATCGGGCCGACGGCGGACTCTATCTCTCCAACCACCTCATCAATACGTTCAACGTCCGTGACATCAAGCAGATAGCCAAAAGCCCGCTGCGTATCGAGCGCGCCGAATGCCTGCAGTGCTTCGCTGTTGCGCATCGTCCCTACAACCCGATGCCCTACGGCGAGGGCTTCCCGCGCCAGCGCCTGGCCAAAGCCACTGCTGACGCCGGTGATTAAAATCGTTTTTGCAGATGCCATAAAAAGAACTCCCATGAACCATGAAGGTTGCATGGTATTCTCTGTACTGCCGCATTTTTAGGCCGTATCTTCTCTTTTTCTTGCCTGATTTTATGAGGTGGTGGGATGTACGACATGATTGCCCTGATGAATAGACTTGCGGTGCAAGAGGGATACAACCTCACTGCCCTACCTGATGTGCGAATTTTGCGATCCGATCGCCCGCTTGCCAGAACGCCGGTGCTTTACGATCCGGGGATCGTGATTGTCTGTCAGGGCAGCAAACGCGGCTATTTCGGCCAGCAGACCTATTTATATGATGAGCAGCACTACCTGGCGGTTTCGGTGCCGGTGCCGTTTGTGATGGAAACCGATGCGTCGGCAGCACATCCGCTGCTGGCGATTTATATGCATCTGGATTTTCAGCTTGCCGCTGAACTGATGTTGCAGATTGAACAGCATGGCGCCCCGCACCCTCCCGTCGCGCCGCAAAGCATGATGTCGAGCCCCATGGACGACAGGGTAAAAATGGCCGTTCTTCGCTTACTTGAAGTCCTGGCTGACCCGCTAGAAGCGGCGATCCTCGGCCCGACGCGGCTGCGTGAGCTTTATTTCCGCGTGCTGACAGGCGCACAGGGCAACGCCATGCGTGCCGCGCTGGCCTTGCAGGGCCAGTTTGGCAAAATCGGTAAAGCGCTGCAGCACATCCATGCCGCTTACGCGGAGCCGCTAACGCTGACGCAGCTGGCGATGAAGGCCGGCATGAGCGTGCCGACCTTTCATAGCCATTTCAAAGCGATAACGAAGATGCCGCCGATGCAGTATGTGAAATCGGTACGCCTGCACCAGGCACGGATGCTGATGGTGCGCCAACAAATCACCGCCGCCGCCGCGAGTTACGCCGTTGGCTATGAAAGCCCATCGCAATTTAATCGCGAATTCAAACGTCTGTTTGGCCTGCCACCGGCAGAGGAGATAAAACGCATGCAGCGTCACTTCGCCATTCCGCCCGCGCAGCCTGCCTCGGTATTTGTTTCGTCGCACTAAGGCTTGTTCGGTATGGCAAACGCTACCTTGAGGTAGGTAGCGTCCGTTTATGCCACAAAACCAACCGTCGGATCACCTACTCAACAATCTCCGCAAACACCAAAAAGCCCGCCCCGTCCCCAAGCAGGCCTTTAACCCTCTGCAATGTTTCAACCTCTATCCCGCTCCGCTACCCGAGCCATCAACGCCCCCAACAGCGCCAAATCGACCAGCAGCGCCAGCGCGAAACAGCTTCCTCTCACGCCCGGCGCGGCGTAGGTTTGAATCAGCAACGCGGCAACCACCACGGCCACGATGCTCACCACCGTCGCCAGCCTGCACGCCACAGCGAACGCCGTTTTCTCCCCCACCGCCGTGCGGTAAGCCACGCCCTGCCCCAGGCCGCCGAGGGCGATGCCCGCCAGCAGGGCCGGCCAATCATGGCCGCCGAACAGCATCAGCAGCGTCAATAGCCACCCCGCCGCCGCCAGCAAAAAACCGTAGCGGAGCATAGCCAGCGCAGGCCGCTTCCGCAGCGGCTGCCAGCGGGCCAGCGCGGCGCCGCCGAGAAACGCCAGCGCCAATGCCGTTAGCAGCATCAGCGCTGCGCCGATGCCCAGCAGGCTTTCGGTCTTCAGCAGCAAAGCGCCTGCCGCGACCGGCACGCTGAGCGCCAGACCGCTCGCCGCCGTTCCCGTGTGTTCCATGGCGCCCAGGGCGCCGTTGTTGACATATATGCTCATCGTTAACTCCCGACATGGTGGAAATGATGAAATAAATTCATTTCCCTGTTCACATGTCAGTAGCCTATCTCTTGTATAATCGGTCAGACAAACTCATAGTTTTCAGCCTTAGATGAGAATAACTCAGCCATGAGAAAACCCCGTTTGCCGCCGCTGGGCGCGCTGCGCGCCTTCCACGCCGTGGCCGGCTGCCGCAGCTTCAAACTGGCCGCCGAGGAGCTGGGCGTCAGCGCGACGGCTGTCAGCCACCAGATTAAGCTGCTGGAGTCGGTGCTGGCATGCCGGGTGTGCGAGCGCAGCGCGCAGGGCGTCAGCCTGACCGAGATCGGCGAGATCCTGTATGCCGGCACCCAGCGCGCCTTTGCCGCGCTGGAGCAGTCCATCGCCCAAATCACCCGCGCCCAACAGCCGCCGGCGCTGACCGTCACCACCACCTCCAATTTTCTCACCCACTGGCTGGTGCCGCGGCTGGCGGATTTCAAGGCGGAGTTTCCCGCCATCGATCTGCGCCTGCACACCAGCGTCGAGCGCGTCGATCTCAACCAGCGCACCGTGGACGTCGCCATTCGCTACCGAGAAACGCCGGAAAGCGACCTGCACTGCACCCTGCTGCATGAGGACCGCTTTATCGTGGTGGCCAGCCCGGCGCTGGCGCTGGAGCGCAGCGAGGATTTGCGGCGGGTAACGCTGTTCCACGTGGAACATCGGCAGGTGCCTGCCGACGCGCCGACCTGGGAAAACTGGCGGCGGCGCTACGGGCCGGAAGGGTTGAACGTGGAAGCCGGGTTGACCTTCAGCGACGAGACGCACGCGCTGCAGGCGGCGGTGGCGGGCCAGGGGGTGGTGATCGCCAGCCGGCTGCTGGCGCGCGATTTGTTGCAGCGCGGCGTGCTGGCCGCGCCGTTCGAGATTTCGTTACCCGGCGCCAACTATTACCTGGTGACCACCGAAGAGACCGCGCAGCGCCCCGATATCATTGCGCTGCGCGAGTGGTTGCTGCGGCAAATGGCGGTGGGCTAACGGCGCTCGGGGGCGATTTCCCCCAGGCGGATCGCCACGCTGATGGCCTGCGCGGTGGTGGCGGCACCAAGGCGTTGGCGAATGCGCCGCAGGTGGTTTTCCACCGTGCGCTCAGACAGGCCGAGCATCGCGGCGATATCCGCCTGCCGCCGGCCGATGGCGGTCCAGCTCAGCACCTCGCGCTCACGCGCCGACAGCCTGCTCTCCCCCTCGCCGGCCGCCGGTGCGAACAGCCGCCGCGCCGCCTGAAAGGCCGCCGTGCCCACCAGCACCAGCGCCAGCCGCACCGGCGGCGAGGCGTCGATGCGATCGCCCCCCAGGCTGACGGCGCCCTCCAAACCGGCCGGGCCGAACACCGGGATCTGCACGCCGTGCAGGCCGGCGCCACGCGGCGTGCGTACAATCCGGTAGCGCTCGCCCTGCTGCGCCCGGGTCTTGGTCCAGAAGAACGGCTCGCTGACCCGCAGCATATGCCGGGTCACCGGGCAGTGCCGCACATAGGTCAACGCATCGACCGCCTCGCCGTCGCCGAACCAGTCGCCCTCGACCCAATAGATATGCTCGATCCCCGCCTCCGCCGCAGCGGAAGCGGAAAACAGCACAAAGCGATCGAAGCCGAACGGCGCGGCAAAGGCACGAACCCGCCCCTGAATGGCGGACAGGGTTCGCTCGTGGTCCATCGCCAGCGCCGTCTGGAAAGCGCGCTGCGCGATCTCGTCGCTCATCGCGCGGCGACGTCGGCCAGCAGCGTCTCTGCCGCCAGCTTGCCGAGGTTGTTGGAAGCCAGCGGGCTGTCGCCGGTCAGCAGGCGCCGATCTTTATGCACCTTGCCGGTGATGTCGGCGTTAACGATCTTCACGCCCCGCTCGCGCAAGCGCTCGCCCACCAGCCAGGGCATCGGGCCGGGGATGTAGCCGATGTCGATGT
This sequence comes from Serratia sp. LACPHL-BACT-2024-00286, assembly GCF_043109535.1. Lineage (NCBI taxonomy): Bacteria > Pseudomonadati > Pseudomonadota > Gammaproteobacteria > Enterobacterales > Yersiniaceae > Serratia > Serratia sp. LACPHL-BACT-2024-00286. Next base: position 104,418 of record NZ_JBICNA010000011.1, on the reverse strand, counting down.
TGGCGCCGGTATCGAGCGAGTCCGGGAACACGCACATTTCATAGCCACGATAGAGGAAATCCTCTTTGCTCTCGCCGATGCCCGCCGCCAGCAAACCGGCCGGCCCGTGGCACAGCGAAATCACGTAGCGATCGTTGTCGTGCGCCCAGTGCAGGGTCTTTTTCACCTCTTCGCTGAACGGGATACCGTTGAGCACGCCGTGGCCGCCGGGGATGAAAACGCCGAGGTAGTTGCCGCCATCCAGATCCTTCACCACCTCCGTCAGCTTTTTCGGCTGCTTGAGCTGGCTGCGGTACTTCTCGTAGGTGGCCTTGACCGCGTCGTCTTCCTGCGGGAACGCCCACATCTCCAGCTTCACCGGATCGCCGGACGGCGTGGCGATGTCGATCTCGAAACCGGCCAGATCCAGGTGATGCATCGGCAACAGCATCTCGACCGGGTGATTGCCGGTGGAGAAGAACTTGCCGTTATGCATCAGCAGGTAGCGCTCCTGCGAGGCGATCATCAGCACCTTCCACTTGCCGCCGCGATAGGCGTTCGGGTAGCTGGCGCCCGCGAAGTCGGTTTTGGACGAGGTGTACTGGCTGAGGGAGTAAGGTGATGGGAAGAACGCGTTGTCTTCCGCCACATCCGGGGTGGGATTACGATCGTTGGACACTGAATCAGTCATGATTATCTCCATATTCACCGTTACGTTGCCCTTTCAGCTTAAATAACCGCCGGCGGGGCCGCAATGAGGGATATCCCTCAAGCAATCCTTGCAGCCGAAACTCAGGCGAGATTGCGTAGAGCGATAATAAAGGTTTCTTCGCTGGCGCCCTGGTGTTCATAGCAGCATTTTCTGACCGGCACCCGGAAATAGCGCTCCAGGATATCTTCCTGCAGCACTGCGCTTTTAACGCCAAACAGCGACTGCCGTTTTGCCATCAGTAAACACTTGTCGGAGATGCGTTCGGCGTAATTGAGGAAATGCGTATTCAGCACGATCGTCATCTGCCGCTCTTTGGCGAGGCGCCACAGCATTTCGATCATTTTGGCCTGATTGTAAAAATCCAGATTCGATTCCGGTTCGTCGAGGATCATGACGTCGGGATCTGCCACCAGCGCCTTGGCGAAATAACACATCTGCAGTTCACCGCCGCTGATCTGGTTGATATTTTTCTGCGCCAGCGGCGCGATCTCCAGCGCGTGCAACACCGCCTGCGCCCTGGTGAAATCTTGCCGCCGCGGCCCGGCGAACCATCCCGCCTGGCGGGCGCAGCCGAAAGTGACAAAATCGAGTACGCCATAGGAAAAATGTGGCACCTTCGCCTGCGGCACGTAGGCCAGGCGCGCCTCTCGATTATCGACGCGGCCGATCTCGCACCTGCCGGCGCTGGGCCGACACAGGCCCGCAATATTTCTCAGCAGCGTCGTTTTGCCGGCGCCGTTCGGGCCCAGCACGCTGAGGATCTCGCCGCGCTTAAGCTCGAAGCTGACGTTGTCGAAAATGGGCTCCCGCCCCTTGAAACCAAAGGCTAGCCGGCTAGCGGTGATCATATCGATTCCCCAGAATAAAAAGCACCGCGAAAAGCGGCGCGCCGATCAGCGCGGTCAGGATACCGATTGGAATTTCCGTATAGGTGGCGCCTCTCGCAATATTGTCGATAACCAGCAAAAACAACGCGCCGCCGAGCGCCGATGCTGGGATCAGACGGCCGTGGTTATATCCCAGCACGCTTCGCACCAAATGGGGGATCACCAAGCCAACCCACCCCACCACGCCGGCCAAGCTCACGGAAGCGGAAACCAGCAGAGAGGCGGCGATCAGCAATAGGATCTTCAGCCGGGGCGGATTCAGGCCGGCAATGCGCGCCTCGTCGTCCCCCAGCGAGAGAATGTTCATGTTCCACCTGAGCCGGTAGATAGTCAGGTAACACGCCGCAAACAGCGGGATCAGCCAATAGACCTGCGCTTTCGCCACCGAAGCGAAGCTGCCCATCAGCCAGAAGACGATGGCGGGCAAGGTATCCTGCGGATCGGCGACATATTTGATGGCCGAGACAAACGCGATAAACACCGACGCGATAATCATGCCGGACAGGATCGTCGTCAGCGCATCCTGCCGGCGTTTCAGGCGGCAAATGCCAAGCACCAGCAACAAACTCACCACGCCGAAAAGAAACGACAGCAGGGAACTCAGGGCAAAAGGCAAACTCAATAAAATGCCCAGCGCGGCGCCAAAGGCGGAGGCGGAAGACGTGCCCAGCACGTCCGGGCTGGCTAACGCGTTTTTCAGCACCGCCTGAAAGGTCGCGCCGGCGACCGCCAACCCGCCGCCCACCAGCATCACCGCCACCACCCGCGGCGCACGCAGGTTAAAAATCACCGAATAGTGGGCCTGGTTTTCCCCCGGCATGTTCCCCTGCCATAAAATCTGCAGCACGTCATGGGCCGACAAGGCGTAACGGCCGGCAAACAGTGATGCGACGGCAACCACACACAAGGCTAAAAACAGCCCTACCATGATCGCCATATATTTTCCTCTGCCCGGCATCCCCAAGCTCCTCCAACCCACTAACGCAATTCAACCGTGGTGCTAGCGCTGTGCCAGCACCTCATCCAACAAACGGTCCGGGATCGCATAGGAGAACATCGTCTGATAATAGCGGCGCGTCTCCTCCCGCAGCGTCTTGTCGCTAATGTCTTCAGGGGCATAGCGGTTGATCATAAACAGCGGCAGCAGTGACGTTTCCGCCGACAGGCCCCCCCAGTTATGAATGCCCACCGGCGTCGAGAAAACCTTGCCGTTTTTTACCGCCCTGAGCGTCTCCCAGGCCTGGCCGGGGATCCCCCCGTGCAGCAGCGCTTTGGCGCTGCCGAAAACCACGAAAATCACATCCGGGTCCCAGGCCATGATCTGCTCCATCGAAACGTTGATGTACCTGCCGGCATCCCCTTTCACCGGCAAATCCCCTGCGACGTTGTCCATGCCGGCCATTTTCAGGTAGGTGTCGCCGTAGGTATGCGGGCCGCTCACCTTCAGCTGCCTGCCGTCGCTTTCTTCGAGATACAACGCCCTGACGTGCTGCGCGCGGATGGCTGCGGCATAGGGGCGGATCTGCTTCAGGGTCTTTTCCCAGGCGTCTTTGAATTTGTGCGTGCGCGGCAGGCCGAGCGTGTCGGCGAAGGTATTTTCCCAATACATCTGGGTGACCATCGGTTGGTACTTTGTCTTCCCGCCGGCATCCAGATCGACGGTCATCACGCCCGCCCTTTCCAGCCGATCGTCCTGGCTTTTGCCGTAGTAATAAATAATGTCGGGCCGTAGATTCATTAACGACTCCATGTTGACCCGGTAGTCCTTATTGATGAAGGCGGAGGTGATCCTGCCGATGTCAGGCTTCATGTCCTTCAACACATGCATATCGGCATGCATGAACGCCCAGGGCCCCACGCCGACGACGTGCCGGTAGGCCGCCTCGTTCGCCAGGATCACGCCGAAGGGGCAGTTGCCGGTGATGACGATCCGCTGATAGTGGCCAGGCAACTTTTGCACCGCTGCGCTCTGCGGCCGTTCGGCCGCCGCCGGCTGACTGCCGCTGGCGCAAGGCGCCGTCGGCAAGGCGAATATTGCCAGCAGCGCGGTGGCGATAAATTTCACTGTGACGCACATGGTGCCTCCTGTGCGCACGCTCGGCGGCGTGCGGCGATGGGCTGCGTTAGGCCGACGCGGCGATGCCGGCGGCCATGATGGTTATCCCGGCCACAAAGACGATTGCCGTGGTGGCGACCGCGCCGCCGCCGACCAACGCGGCGGTTTTTCCTGTGGAAAGGTCTTTTCGTTGCAGGAAAGAGAGCTGCGACAGGGGAATGATTTTTCCGCTGTCGGCGACCAGGTCTTTCGGTTCAACCTTCGCCACCGTCAACTCGCCGCCGCTGCCGTCCTTCAGACCATATTTCAGCTGGTCGCCGACATAGACCGGCGGCTGCAGCAGGTAATATTGGCTATTGAGCCCCGTCTCTTTTTGTTGCAACGCCACGTCGTGGTAGGTCGTGCAGCCGGCAAGGGAAAACGCCGCCATCCCGATAACCAACGGCACTAATGGGATAAATCGCATGGGAAACCTCGTGCTTCTATTTGCTGGTTTTTAACGTAACGGCGGACTTGAAGCGCATATAGCTCACGACCAGAGAAAGGAACGAGAATGCCGCCCCCGCCATTAAACTGATGTTCGTCGCTTGCGCGCCCCGCATGTTGAAGAAAATCGCCACCAACGCCGAACCGACGATTTGCCCAATCAGCCGGGAACTGCCCAACAGGCCGCTGGCGATGCTGCTGTTTTCATGGGAGACCGACGTCATGATCAACAGGTTGTTCGGTGATTGAAACAGGCCGAAACCGATGCCGCACAGCGCCACGCGCCATACGATCGCCCCATTCGACGGATCGCTCGGCAGATTGGCCATCAGCAGCATGCCTGCCAGCAGACAGGCGAGGCCCGAGAGGGCAACAAGATTGGGATCGTACTTCTTGGCCAAATCGCCGGAAATTAGCGAAGACGCCATGGTGGCCAGCGGCCAGGCGGTCAGCAACAGACCGATTTCCACCACGTTTCTTTGCAGGACGTTGTGAAAATAAAAAGGCAGCGAAACATAGGCCAAAAGCTGGGTGCTGTAGGACAGCATCGACATCAGCAAAGACAATGACAGCGTCGGGTTATGCAGCATCGCGATCGGGATCAGCGCGGCGTCGGCCTTTCTTTTTTGATTGATGTACAGCAACCCGGCCAGCCCGGCGAATACCGCAAAGCTCAGCGCCGCCGCCGGCAGATGGTGAGTGGTCATGCTCATGGTGCTGAGCGAGAAAGCGATAAACAGCACAAACACCAACAGGGCGCCCCCGCTGTCGAACCCAACGCTGCGCCGCTCGCGGGAACCCAGGAATATCACGCTCAGCAGCAGCGACAGGCAAGCGATGGGAACATTAATGGTAAACAGCCAGTTCCAGCTCGTTTGAGAAAGTATCGCCGAGGCGATGGATGGCCCGGCGGCGGCGGAAACCGACACCACCATCACGTTTATGCCCAGACCGCGCCCAAGCAGCCTTTCCGGGTATATCTCCTTGATCAGCGCCGCATTGACGCTGAGCACCGCCGCCGCGCCGAAGCCCTGTATCACCCTGAATGCCGTCAGCATCTCCAGCGTCGTGGACAGCGCGCAGCCCAGGGATGAAAAAGCGAACAGCACCACCCCGGCCATAAAGATTTTTTTATTGCCCACCGCGCGGCCCAGCGCCGCGAAGGGCATCAAAGAGGCGACGACGGCAAACTGGTAGGCATTAATAATCATGATGGAGGCCGATTCGGAAACGCCGAAATCTTTGGCGATCACCGGCAGCGCCACGTTGGCGATGGTACTGTCGAGCATGGCGATTACCGTGCTTAACGAGACGGCGAGAACGGCGAATATATTTAATGTCTCTTTTTCCTGGTGTTTAAAAGTCATGTTAACGCTCCAAAAACGTGAGTGACTTCATGCCGGCGGCAAAGACCCCGTTTTTTATCCGTTTTAGTAATTACGTTATAACATATCAATTAAAGAGGAGAATAAATCTCATTTGAAATATTAGATTAAATAGTGTGTCAAAATAAGAATTAACAAATAAAAAACAAATAAATAGCAATACGAACACTCAATAAACAAAATAAATGCAGTATAAAAAACCAGTGAATTTAAGGAATGACATTAAAAGTAACAGCCGCTAACAGACAACCCCACTGGCGCGTGAAATTGTTATGTTATAACAAAAACACCCTTTCCTTTTATGCTGGTTAACCTTATGGCTAAGACGGACCTTTTGAACACCCGGTTATCTCGCCGCAGAATGATGTTGGCAGGGCTGGCGGCCCTGGCGCTGAACGGCGCCGCTTCCCCGCTGGCTCACGCCCACGGCCTGCCGCGCCCCAAACCTCAGGGGGCGCGAAAAAGATTCCTGGTCATGTTGGATCCCGGTCATGGCGGCATCGACTCCGGTGCCATTGGCCACACCGGTTCGCTGGAAAAACATGTCGTTCTGGCGATCGCCAAAAATGTGCGTGCACAGCTCGATCGACACGGCATCGATGCCCGCCTGACGCGCGACAGCGACGTTTTTATTCCCCTTTACGATCGGGTGGAGATCGCGCACCGGCACGGTGCGGATCTTTTCATGTCCATCCACGCCGACGGTTTTACCTGCCCCAGCGCCTGCGGCGCTTCGGTCTTTGCGCTTTCCAATAAAGGCGCCAGCAGCGCGATGGCGAAATACTTATCGAACAGTGAAAACGCGGCGGACGATCTCGCCGGCCCTAACGTCATCAAGAAAGACCGCTATTTGCAGAAGATACTGTTTGATTTGGAACAGACGGAAACGATCAAAGAAAGCCTGACGCTGGGCTCGCACCTGATTCAACATATTGCGCCCATTCATCATCTGCATGCCAAAAATACCGAACAGGCGGCCTTCGTGGTCTTAAAATCCCCGTATATTCCTTCCGTGTTGGTGGAAACCTCTTTCATCACCAACCCTGAGGAAGAAAGGCTGCTCGGCACCCCCGCATTCCGAAATAAAATTGCCACGGCGATCGCTCAGGGGATCGTCAGCTACTTTAAACGCGAAACGCACGCTTAAGCTTCGCCGAGGCGGCAAGCTCACGGGCTTGCCGCGCACAGGGATGGTGTCATCATGATAAAATGCAATCCGCGTTATTTTTCGGCGGGCATGCTTTTCCCCCTGCTGGCCCTATTACCACGCGGCGCCTTCGCCGTGTCGTTGACGGGGTCGCAGCAAAACAGCCTGAATTTCTACGGCACGATTATCGCCAGACGCTACAGCGGCCAAAACGCGCGCGACGACGGCGACCGCAGCTACCTCTATTTCGGTCTGATAAGCAAAAAAAAGATCGCGCCGCGCTGGCGGGCCTACGCCCACTGGGAATATACCGTCAGCTTCGCCGACGCGACTCGCAACAGCACCCGACTCGCCTATATTGGGGTGCAAAACGCAACCTTCGGCAGCCTCGATATCGGCCGCAATTGGGGCGTGCTCTATGATGTGACCGCCCTGACCGATCGCTCTCCGCTGTTTAGAGAGATGGCCTACAACTACATCGACAATTTTATGCGCGGCCGGGCGCGTAACCTGCTCACTTACCGCCGCCCCTTCAGCCTGTTTCAGCGGCGCGCCGCACTCGCGTTGCAATATCAGTTCAAAGACGGCGACGACCGGCAAACGCCGGGCAAACAAAACGGCAACGGATTCGGCCTCTCCTTCCGTTATGCGCTGACGCCGACGCTCAGCCTCATCGCCGCCGCCTCGGCGTCTCAAACCACGCAGCGGCAACAACGCGCCGCCGGCTATCGCCGGCGCATCGATACGCTGGCCGAAGGGGTTCTCTATGCGTCGAAAAAAATCTATCTTGCGGCCGTGTTCACCCAAAGCGACAACGCCATCAGCCCGCAACAAACCGCTAACCGCGGTTCGGCGTCAAGTTATGAAGCGCTCGCCAAATATCGGCTGACGGACCACATCCAACCCAACATCGGCTATACCCGTTTGATACAGACCCGGGCAGGCCGGAACATGGACTTATTGAACTATGAGGAGCTGGGGGTCACCTGGTTGCTCAACAGCAATATGCAGGTGTTTATTAACTATGAATTCAATAACCTTTCGCAGCACACGCCCGGCGTCGATGCGTCGGACAAGCTCGATATGGGCATCAGCTATCATTGGTGATCCGCTCTCCCGCAGCCAATAAAAAGCCCCGCCCGGTGAAGGGCGAGGCTCGCGACGCGTTGAGTCTTTAGCTGTTCACGAACGCCAGCAGATCGGCGTTGACCTGATCGGCATGGGTGGTCGGGATGCCGTGCGGCGCGCCCTTATAGGTATTGAGCGTGCCGTTCTGCACCAGCTTGGCCGACAGCACGCCGGAATCCTGATAAGGCACCACCTGATCGTCGTCGCCGTGGATCACCAGCACCGGAATGGCGATCTTCTTGAGATCTTCGGTGAAATCGGTCTGCGAGAAGGCGACGATGCCGTCGTAGTGCGCCTTGGCGCCGCCCATCATGCCCTGGCGCCACCAGTTCCAGATAATCGCCTCCGACGGTTTGGCGCCCGGGCGGTTATAGCCGTAGAACGGGCCGGCGGGCACGTCGTAATAGAACTGCGCCCGGTTGGCGGCCAGCTGCGCCTGGAAATCATCGAACACCGCTTTGGGGGTGCCCTGCGGATTGGCGTCGGTTTTCACCATCAGCGGCGGCACCGCGCTGATCAGCACCGCTTTGGATACCTTGTCCTCGCCGTGGCGCACGATATAGCGCACCACCTCGCCGCCGCCCGTCGAGTGGCCCACGTGCATCGCGCCCTGCACGCCCAGGTGTTTTACCACCGCGGCGACGTCATCGGCGTAGTGGTCCATGTCGTGCCCTTCCCACACCTGGCTGGAGCGGCCGTGGCCGCGGCGATCGTGCGCAACCACGCGGAACCCTTTGTTCACGAAGAACAGCATCTGGGCATCCCAGTCATCGCTGGACAGCGGCCAGCCGTGGTGAAAATAGATAACCTTGCCGTTTTTGGGGCCCCAATCCTTGTAGAAAATCTCGACGCCATCGCTGGTCGTTACGTAACCCATGTCGTTTCTCCCATTTACACTTTGGTTAAAAAAGAAGGTTTATACTGCGCGCGGCGCCGGGATCTCTGGCTCCCTCATCCCGGTTGGCCGACGATCTTGCGTTGATCGTTTAACGAGTATAGGTTTAAAGTTCACTTTAAGGTCAAACACGATTCGGCAAACCGCATTCCCGCTTTCACTCGGCATCAGGAGAATTCAAGTGCAGGGAGATGACATCCTCATGACGATGGAGCAACGGCTTGCCGCCCAACGTCATGCCTTCCTGCGCGACGGCGCACCGACGATCGCTCAGCGCAAGGCCGCCCTGCGCCGCCTGCGGAGCGCCATTTTGGCCCAGCGCGACGCGCTGACGGCGGCCGTCAGCGCAGACTTCGGCCACCGCTCGCCTTACGAAACCGACATCCTGGAGATTCTGGTCACCGTGCAGGCGATCGATTACCTGCTGCGCAATCTGAAGCGCTTCATGCAGCCGGAACGCCGCCACGTAGCCCTGCCGTATCAGGCCGGGCGCGCCTACGTGCAGTATCAACCCAAGGGCGTAATTGGCATCATGGCGCCGTGGAACTACCCGTTTTCGTTGACCTTCATCCCGCTGGCCACCGCCCTGGCCGCCGGCAACCGCGTGATGCTGAAACCTTCGGAGCTCACGCCGCACACCAGCCAGCTTATCGAAACGATGCTGGCGGCGCTGTTTCCCGCCGATGAGGTCGCGGTGGTGACCGGCGGGCCGGACGTCGGGGCCGGGTTCAGCGAGCTGGCGTTCGATCACCTGGTGTTCACCGGCAGCACGGCGATCGGCCGTAAGGTCATGCAGGCGGCCGGTAAAAATCTGGTGCCCTTGACGCTCGAGCTGGGCGGCAAAAGCCCCGCCGTGGTGGCGCCCGGCGCGGTTAACGCCAGAACCGTCAAGAGCGTGGCATTCGGCAAGCTGTCGAACGCGGGCCAAACCTGCATCGCGCCCGATTTCCTGCTGATCCATCAGGACGATGTGGAAAACTTCATTGCGCTCTACGACGCGGCGGTCAAAGCGTTTTACCCCGACGGGCCGACGAGCCATGACTACGGCGCCATCATCAACGACAGGCACTACCACCGTTTGCAGGACCTGCTCACCGACGCCCAGGCGCGGGGTGCGCGGATCGTTCCGGTGGGCCACCGCCCGGACTCGGCGGCGGAACGGCCGAAAACCCTCGCCCCCACGCTGATCGTCGGCGCCCCCGACGACAGCCGGATCATGCAAGAGGAGATCTTCGGGCCGCTGCTGCCGGTGCGCACCTACGCCGCCTTCGACGAAACGATCGACGTTATCAACGCCGGGCCGCGCCCGCTGGCGCTGTACTACTTTGGCCCAGGCGGCGCGCTGCAGGACAGGCTGCTGGCACGCACCACCTCCGGCAACGTCAGCGTCAACGCCACCCTGCTGCACTTTGCCCAGGACGATCTGCCGTTCGGCGGCATCGGCCCCAGCGGCATGGGGGCCTGTCACGGCATCGAAGGATTCCGGGCGCTGAGCCATGCCAAGGGCGTCTTTATCCAAAGCCGCTGGCGCTTCACCGATCTGCTGCGCGCGCCGTTCGGCAGGCTGGCAGACGCGGTGCTCAAGGTGATGCTGCGGCGCCGATAGAGCGCCGCGCTGACTATCAATAACACAGCCATGAATCGCCGCAAGCTATCACAGTATTCAATCATTCCTATTTTATCTCTCCGCCGCCGCTGACTAAGCTTAGCCATGAGTCGCCCTTTGCCCGTTAGCGGCCGGGGCGATGTGATTCCATTGAGTTCAGTTATTTAGCGCAACACCCGACGCAAGCCTTACCCGCATGCCTTGTTAACCGCTCCACGCCCGGCGGCTGGAGCACCCTTACGGAAGCAGAGAGCGCATTATGACAACTGAAAGCAAATGCCCGTTTTCGGGCGGCAAGCAGCCCGCACCGCAGAACGGCCCCACCAATCAGGATTGGTGGCCCAATCAGCTCAGCCTGAAACCGCTGCATCAGCACTCCCCCCTGTCCGATCCGATGGATAAAGACTTCAACTACGCCGATGCCTTCAACAGTCTCGATCTGGCGGCGGTCAAACAGGATCTGCACGCCCTGATGACCGACTCGCAGGAATGGTGGCCGGCGGACTTCGGCCACTACGGCGGCCTGTTCATCCGCATGGCCTGGCACAGCGCCGGCACCTACCGCATCGGCGACGGCCGCGGCGGCGCGGGCGAAGGCCAGCAGCGATTCGCCCCGCTCAACAGCTGGCCGGACAACGTCAGCCTCGACAAGGCGCGCCGCCTGCTGTGGCCGATCAAACAGAAATACGGCCGCAACATCTCCTGGGCCGACCTGATTATCCTGACCGGCAACGTGGCGCTGGAATCGATGGGCTTCAAAACCTTCGGCTACGCCGGCGGCCGTGCCGACACCTGGGAGCCGGACGACGTCTACTGGGGCTCGGAGAAGATCTGGCTGGAGCTGAGCGGCGGGCCAAACAGCCGCTACTCGGGCGACCGCGACCTGGAGAACCCGCTGGCGGCGGTGCAGATGGGCCTGATCTACGTCAACCCGGAAGGCCCGGACGGCAATCCCGATCCGGTGGCCGCCGCGCGCGACATCCGTGAAACCTTCGCCCGCATGGCGATGAACGACGAAGAAACCGTGGCGCTGATCGCCGGCGGCCACACCTTCGGCAAGACCCACGGCGCCGGTCCGGCGTCTAACGTCGGCGCCGATCCGGAAGCGGCCGGGCTGGAGTCGCAGGGCCTCGGCTGGCACAGCACCTTCGGCACCGGCGTCGGCAAAGACGCCATCACCAGCGGCCTGGAAGTCACCTGGACCACCACCCCAACCCAGTGGAACCACGATTTCTTCCGCCACCTGTTCGAATACGAATGGGAACTGAGCCAAAGCCCGGCCGGCGCGCACCAGTGGGTGGCGAAAGACATCGGTGAAACCATTCCCGACGCCTTCGATCCGAACAAGAAACGCCGCCCGACCATGCTGACCACCGACCTTTCGCTGCGCTTCGATCCGGCCTACGAGAAGATTTCGCGCCGCTTCTATGAGCATCCGGAAGAGTTGGCCGACGCCTTCGCCCGCGCCTGGTTCAAGCTGACCCACCGCGATATGGGGCCGCGCCCTCGCTACCTCGGCCCGGAAGTGCCGCAGGAAGAGCTGATTTGGCAGGATCCGATCCCGGCGGTCGATCATCCGCTGATCGACGAGCAGGACATCGCCGCGCTGAAAAACGCCGTGCTGGCTTCCGGTCTGCCGGTATCGGCACTGGTCTCCACCGCCTGGGCTTCCGCTTCGAGCTTCCGCGGTTCCGACAAACGCGGCGGCGCCAACGGTGCGCGCATTCGCCTGGCGCCGCAAAAAGACTGGGCGGTCAACCAACCTGCGCAGCTCGCCGCGACGCTGGCCAAGCTGGAGAGCATCCAACGCGCCTTCAATGATGCGCAGGCCGGCGGCAAGCGCGTCTCGCTGGCGGATCTGATCGTGCTGGCCGGCGCGGCGGGCGTGGAACAGGCGGCGAAGAACGCCGGTTTGGCCCTGACGGTGCCGTTCGCGCCGGGCCGCATGGACGCTTCGCAGGAGCAGACCGACGTGGACTCCTTCGAGGCGATGGAGCCGCTCGCCGACGGTTTCCGCAACTTCCTGAAGGGCAAATACCGCGTGCCGGCCGAGACGCTGCTGGTCGACAAGGCGCAGCTGCTGACCCTGACCGCGCCGGAAATGACGGTGCTGGTCGGCGGGCTGCGGGTACTCGGTGCCAACGTCGGCGGCACGCCGCACGGCGTATTCACCCAGCGGCCGCAGGCGCTGACCAACGACTTCTTCGTCAACCTGCTCGACATGGGCACCACCTGGCACCCGGTGGGTGAGGACGGCCTGTTCGAAGGGCGCGATCGCCGCAGCGGCGCGGTCAAATGGACCGGCACCCGCGTCGATCTGGTGTTCGGTTCACACGCGCAGCTGCGCGCGCTGGCCGAAGTCTACGGCAGCGCCGACGCGCAGGAGAAGTTCGCCCACGACTTCGTCGCCGCCTGGAACAAAGTGATGAACCTCGATCGTTTCGATCTGGCGTAAATATCCCCCAACGGCCTGCTTCGGCAGGCCGTTTTTCCTCCCGAGATCAACACCGCCTCCGCTCAACGCCGGCCTTAGCACGCGCCGTTATATTTTATTTTCCGCTTATTCGTATTTACTCAACAAGTCATATAAAAATTTGATGGGCGACAATTCTTTTAATGCTGTATTTATATTTAGACGGCAATGAAGACCGTAAACTCAGCTGGCTAATGCGATATATCCCATCCAGGAGAACACCGTTATGGATTATCCTCGATTCGCCTCAGCGCGCGGCGAGGCGGGCCTTATGACCCTCGCCGTTCCTTAGCGACAGCGGGCTTAGCCGGCAAAGGCACCCCACCGTTTTTATGCCAATAAAAAGAGAGGTTCTGCACCTGCGCGATATTCGCTTAGGCGCCAGAATTTCGCCCTTATTTAATGTTTCACGACGCGCATTGCGTTTTTAGTTTTTATTTTTCAGCCGACGGGAAAGCTCATAGGAAATCACGCTTCACTCAGGAAAATAACCGCTACCTTGAGGTCATCATGCAACATATTATCGGTATTTCTTCTCGTCGGCTGAGGATATCAGCCCTTGCGCTGCTGCTCCCTGCCGTATCATGGGCGGCCGATACGGCGTCTCTTGCCGTGGGGCCGCAATATGACACCACCCATGTCTACGTCGAACGCGGAAAAATGGATGCCTTTGTCGACAGCATCCTGAAAACCTTCGGCGGCACCAGCACCGAACGCGTGCTGGTCAACGTCACGCCCACGCCGAGCGAAACCTACTCCCAGCTGATACTGACGCCGGCCGGCAGCTTCTCGGTGTTCGATTTCAAAACGCCGATCCCACACCCGTTCGGCACCGAGCGCAACGGTTTTCTGGTCAGGGATATGGACGCCGCCATCCGCCAGGCCAGAGCCGCCGGCGCCGATGTGCAGGTTGCGCCTTTCGACGATCCGATTGGCCGCGACGCGGTGATCCAGTGGCCCGGCGGCGTCAACATGCAGCTCTATTGGCACACCAAGGCGCCCAACTACAAGCCGCTGCTGAGCGTGCCGGAAAACCGCCTGTATCTCTCCGCCTACCGCGTCGACGATTTCCTGAAAAGCTACCAGGCGTTCTCGCACGCCACGGTGGTGAGCGACGAACAGGTCAGCGATACGGCGATCGGCCGCAGCGACAACGGCAAGATCCGCCAGATCGAACTGGACTCGCGCTTCGGCAAAACGCGCATTTTCGTCACCGACGGGCATCTGCCTTATCCGTTCGGCCATGAGCGCACCGGCTATGGCGTCGACGATCTGCCGGCCACGCTGGCCAAAGCGACGGCCAGCGGCGCGCAGGTGCTGTGGCGCTCGACGGCGGCGGAGCGCCGCGCCTCGGCGCTGGTGCGTTTCCCCGGCGGCTACATCGCCGAAATCCACCAGACGGCTAAATAAACCCAAGGCGCGCTGCGGCGCGCTTTTTTCTTCGGATATCCATGATGAAACGCACGCTTCCCGCACTGTTGCTGTTCTCCTCGCTCCCCGCCCTGGCGGCGGAACCCGCCGCTTCCCCCTGGAAAAACATCCCGTTGGGCGATGCGGCCACCCTGTCTTTCGACGGTTCACTGCGCGAGCGCTATGAATGGACGGATCAACGCGATCTGAGCGGCGGACGCGACGACACCTTCATGCAGCGCCTGCTGATTGGCGCGCGCCTCGACTATGGCGACGACTTTGGCGCCTATCTCCAGTTGGGATCGTCACTGGCCACGCCGCGCGATCGCGGGCGCAAGCCGACCGACGAAGATCATGCCTATCTCGGCCAGGGCTATGTGGACTTAAAACTGCCCACCGCCTACGGCCTCGGCACCCTGCGGGCCGGCCGCCAGGAGATTGCGCTGGGTTCGCTGCACCTGATGGGCACCCGCGACGGCCCCAACGTGCGTCGTTCTTTCGACGCCATCCGCGCCAGCTGGGCCAAGGATAAAAACCGCCTAGACGCCTTTATCGGCCACCCCGTCACCCTCAAAACCGGCAGTTTCGACGACGATACCGACAACAGCCAAAAGGTGTGGGGGCTGTACGGCACCACGCCGCTGGCAGCGCTGGCGTCCTCGCTCGATCTCTACACCTTTGGCTTTGAGGATAACGACGCCCACTACGCGCAGCTCAGCGGGCAAGAACGGCGCTATACCGTCGGCGCGCGCATTTTCGGCGCAGCGCAGGGGTTCGACTGGGATAATGAAGCCGCCTGGCAGTTCGGCAGCGCAGAACAGCGCGACATCCGCGCCTGGTCGGCGTCGGCGCACGCCGGGTATAGGATGAGCGACTGGCGCTGGCAGCCGCGCTTTGGCGGCAAGATTGGCATCGCCAGCGGCGATAAAAACGGTCACGATGGGCAGCTCAATACCTTTAACGCCATGTACCCCAAGCTGCCCTACCTGACCGAAAACGGGCTGGTGGCGCCGGCTAACCTGATCGCAATTCATCCTTCGGTCACGATTACGCCGTGGCAAACCCTGGCCATCGACTTCAGCTGGGACGCGTTGTGGCGGCAACGCCGCGAGGATGCCTTCTACCTCGGGCCGATGCGCCCGGTGAAGGGCAGCGCGCAAGGCTCGCGCTTTATCGGCAACCAGTATCAGGTCGAAACCATCTGGACGCCGCGCAGCGATCTTCAGTTCAAGGTGGCCTATGTCTACTTCGACGTCGGCCACAGCCTGCAGCAGCATGCCGGGCTGAAAAACATGAACTTCATCCTGGCGCAGGGCACCTACAGTTTTTAATTATCAGGCAAGTTAATCGGTGTACGCGGGCGCCCTTAATAATCCCTTACTCAATTAATGACGTTCGCCGGCGTATAGCCGCCTATATGCATTGCGGCAATGGTGGCTACTCGCCGCCATTTACAGATGAAAATTAATGAAAAGCAAAAAGATAAATCAGTTAGGTAAACTCCACGAGCCAATTACAGAGTAATATTAAATAAAGATTTAATTCCACCTGGTTATTTAAGTGCGCCTTTTACACATATCTTATGTAAAAGATTCATATAAGAATAACTCATTAATAAAATAATTATGCCTATACTGCTTTCAGCCAACCATTGCGCGCCATTAATTCCTCACCGTGATTAATGATAAGGACATACCCCGCTTGAGTGCGATATTCAAGCCAAACAAGGAGGCAAGCCAATGATAACCCAATAACCCCCCCTATTTTCAAACCTGTGTACGAGCATATAGAGCGTTAAGTGCAATATTGTCAACGTCCAAAGGAGTTTGATATGTCATTAGCTACCGATAAAATCTCAGATTATTTAACCGATTATGAAAGAGGCGATCGCGAGGGAAGCAGCAAGCCTTCATACGCCACGGAAGACGTTTCAGATCTGTTGCTGAGGAGCCATTATTCCGCCAATGGCAAAGGCGTGACTGACCATGCGGCAACAATAACCTACTCTTTCCCCGTGTATACCGACAGCGATAAGCCAGGATCCGCACAGCTTACCGCCGCCCAACAGGCTCAAACCAAGCTTTCATTGCAGTCCTGGTCAGACGTGGCCAATATCGCCTTCACCGAGGTCAAAGGCACCGATGCCAAAAGCGCTGATATAAAGTTTGGTTTTTATAAGGCGGCCAGCGGAGGCAATTACACCTCCTATGAAAGTACGCAAAACGACCTGAAAAGCACCATCTGGATCAGCGGCAACAAAGGCTACGACGCTTCGAATCCGCAGACCAATAACTATGCCAGGGATACGCTGACCCACGAAATAGGGCATGCGCTCGGGCTCTCCCACCCCGGAAACTATGATGCCTCCAACGCGACTTACCCCACCTACACCAACTCGGCGAAATATTATGAGGACGACCATCAATATTCTTTGATGAGCTATTTTAGTGAACAAAACACCGGCGCCGACTATAAAGGCGTATGGCCCTCGGGGCCGCAGCTGGATGATATTACCGCCATTCAGAAGCTGTACGGCGCGAACACCACCACGCGCACCGGTGATACCACCTATGGTTTCAACTCGAATACGGATCGAGACTTTTTGAGCGTTAAGGCGTCCACGGACAAAATCGTGGCGGCTATCTGGGATGCCGGCGGCAACGACACGCTGGATTTTTCAGGCTACAGCCAAGATCAGCGCATCAACATTAACGAAGGCTCATTCTCAGATGTGGGCGGATTGAAGGCGAATATCGCCATCGCCTATGGCGCGCAGATTGAAAATATCATCGGCGGCAGCGGCGCCGATATCTTAGTGGGCAACGCACTGAACAATACGCTCAAAGGCGGCGCAGGCAACGATATCATTTACGGTGCCGACGGCGCCGATCAGCTCTGGGGCAATGCAGGCGCCGACACCTTCGTCTTCAGCGCAGCCGACGACAGCCAGGCCGCCGCGCCGGACTGGATCCGTGATTTCCAAACGGCGGTGGATAAAATCGATCTGTCGTGGCTCAACCAGACGGTTAAGGCCGAGGGGGGCGAGTTGCACTTCGTCGATAATTTAAGCGGCTCGCTGTATGAAGCGGCGCTGAATTATGACTCGCAGCAGAATGTCACCGATCTGGCGATCAATCTCTCCGGCCATAACCAGCCTGATTTCCTGGTTAAAATCGTGGGGCAGGTCGACGCTTCCGCCGATATTCTCGTCTAGCCAAGAAACCCGCAGTCCGGCGCGAACGCCGGACTGTTTATCTCTTCGCAGGCCTCCGATGGCGTTTTTTGCGCGGTTCCCACATCACCAAAGCAGTAAATGGGTGTGAGGAGCAACGGAACAATAAACGCACTTAAGCAGTCAATTTAAATGACTATTATTCTATAAATCAATAAGTTATTACGTCATCGCCAGAAATCATCCGTTCTTCTTTCTTGTCTCATCCATCACACAGCAAATGATAGTCATTATCATTTGATATCTATTCCTGATGCTCATAACCTACTGTTCATGCATACAGTTTTCGTAATTTTTAACCATCTTCGTCTTAAATGCGCAGCGTCGTTAACTGTCTGTAAAGCGTTACCATGTGCCATTTCCATGGCAGGAACTTATTAATAAACTGAGGAATTATCATGGCTGAACAAAAGAAAAATGCCCAGGTACAGAGTGGCGTCAACGACGACATCACCGAACTAAAGTCGCTGACTACACTGCGCAAACGGGTCGTCAGCGACGGTGAAATCGTCTCAAAATCTGCCAACGGCTTTCGACTGGCCAACGGCAACACCGGCGTAATGTTGCGTAACGACGGCAAGGATTTTTATGCCCTGACCACACCAACCGGACAGGCACAGGACGGGCAGTGGAACACGCTGCGCCCCTTCTCGTTCAATCTGGCTTCCGGTCGGGTTGCTCTGCGCAACGGCGTAGATATCTCCGGCGGGGCGATGGTTTCGCATAATGCGGACATCTCCACTGCGACCACCGGCCCGGCTCCGCTTATCAACGGGCAGGTCTATAATGCGGCAACTATACATACCAAATTTACCAGCGGTAATATCACCACGACCATGCTGATGGGGTCACGCGTGGTCGCCGGCAAAGAGGATTATGGCCTGCTCTCTTACCGCGACTGGCAGGGAAACTGGAATGAACTCCGGGTCAAACCCAATGCCGAGCTGTCTGTTGGACAACTGACCAAGCGCAACGCTCACGGCTGGTTCACTGCAAGCCCGCCTGAGAATGTCGATAAATCGCAGGAATCCCTTACCAACGGGCTTTATTTACCTAATCCAGGTAATAAACACGTAAAAATTTATCACCACGACCATGTGAAGTACAACGAGCTGGTCATTAACGTGAGTGACGGCAATAAAAATAGCTGGTTCGTTTTCAAAGAAGACGGCTATGCCGTCACCGGCGGCGGGTGGAACATCAGCTCTGACGTCCGTATGAAAACGGAAATAACCCCAATCGACGGCGCCCTGGACAAGCTGGCCAACATCGGCGGCTACACCTACCTCAAACAGGGCGTACCGGAAGCCGGCGTGATTGCACAAGAAGTGGAAGAAATTCTCCCCCAATCCGTGACCCAGACCGAGCTGAAACTCAATGACGGCAGCGTGCTGAAAGACGCCCGCAGCATCAATATCAACGGCGTAGTCGCGTTGCTGGTTGAAGCGCTTAAGGAAGAACGCTCACTGCGCGAAGCAGAACGAGAGGCTTTTGAAAGACGACTGGTTGCCTTGGAAAAAGGCATTGAGCGCGCCTGATTAACAATATTGGGCCGTTAGCACTGAATACCTCTCAGCGCCTTTACAGGCGAGTACCACGCTTGCAACACGATGACGGAAAGGAACTCAATTATGAATGGATTTAATTACGGTGATGGTAAAGGAAGGGAGCGTCAAAGCGGTGTAAATGTAGAAGCTGCTTCCCGGTTCGATAATGTCTGCGTTATTCGCAGCTCGGCAGCGCGTCGATTACATCGTTCTATTTGAAGAGGGATCGGATTATGACACGATATGAAGATATAACGCAGTATGAACGCGATGTAATGACTTCAATGGGATACAACTGGAATGGACATGGTTGGCAACGAGGGTTTGACTTATCAGATAGCAATATGGTTGTAGAAGCATGGGTTGGCGAGGGTTTACCTGATAGACAGAAGGAATTGAGTAATATTACCCATATCTGGGATCAAAAAATTTCCGATATTAATAAACCGATAAGTGCTTTTGCTCCTGAAGATGATGATATCACGCCATTCAGTAATGAAGCAAAAGAGAGTTACCGTGAGGATTCAGATACAGCCATTCAGTTTGCAGCTAATAAAGCAAATGAAATTGACAACCAAATTAAAGAAATTCAAAAGGATATTGACGCATTAAGCAAGAAAGCTGAAAGTAGTCAACTGACTGAGTTCGAGAAAGCAAACCTAAAAGTAATTATTAGCAAGTTAAAGGTAAGTAAAGAACGCCTTACCATTCTTCGAAATGAAGCTAATAAACGAAAAGTACATCAGGAATATTTAAAGCTGAATAATGAAGACTGGTTCTTCTCTAGAGAAAAGCCCACCTCCTGGGTTAGGGAGCAGCAATCATTAAACAGAAAGGAAATGGGTAAAAAACTGGAAGAAGAGAAGAGAATACAGTCAGAAATTGACACAGCCAAACAAAATATTGAACATTTAGAAAATGAACAGCGTGAGAAGGAAGAGGAAGTCCGCAAAGCTGAGGAAGCTCGCAAGGCAGAGGAAGCCCGTCGAGCGGAAGAAGCCCGCAAAGCCGAAGAGGCCCGTAAGGCAGAGGAAGTCCGTCGAGCTGAAGAAGCCCGCAAGGCTGAAGCAGCTCGGAAAGCGCTGTTCGCCAAAGCCGGCGTACTGGACGCCCCGGTCTATACACCCGGCATGATAAAAGCGGCCAATGCCGCGATGGCCACGGCCGGGGTCATGGTGCTCAACCGCGCGGGCGGTATGGTACAATTATCAACATGGATCAACAGCGTGATGACCAGCGCCAGTGAGCTGGCCGGCTGGGTATCCGGTGGAGTGTGGCGCGGCGCCGTCGAAGTTTCCCGGGTTACCACGCTCAGTGCGGTAGCTCCGGCAGTCGGCGCCTTCGTTGTCGGATTCTGGCCGGGGAAAGCCGGTGAAAGTCAGAGCGATATTGATAAATTGCTGGGTCGTGATTTAACACAGATGTTTACCGTTCCGGCCAGCCTGGTTGCCGCAGGGAAAACACCGATTCAGCCGGAAATGACCACGGTCGATTTACCGGTGCGCGGGTTTATTCGCAGAGGGAATAGCGGTCAGCAAGAGGTAATACTGGTCAAAACAGGAACGGGGGGCGTCTCCGCTACCGTGCCGGTGTATCGGCCGGTTCGCGATGAAAAAACCGGCCTGGACCGGATAACCTTGCCGGCGGTTGCCGGTGCGCCGGGGCGAACCATTTTGATAAACCCGGGCACCGCCCCGTCGGGTCCGTGGCATACCGGCAATCCTGCGTCTGCAGCGCCGGTAACGCCGGTGCATACCGGTACGGAGATAAAGCAGGCCGACAGTATCGTCACGACGACGTTCCCTGCAGATGACATGCCACTGCAGGATTTTATCTACTGGCAGCCTGATGCAACGGGAACCGGTGTTGAGCCTGTCTATGTCATGCTCAGTGGTATCTATGGTGAAACCAACGCTAAAGGGCAATACAGTGGTCGCGACTACAACACGGACAAGGCCGGTGGCCCAATTCAGAATCTGGACTGGAAAACCGCCACCATTGACCGCGCCGGCGTGGACAAAGTGAAGCTGCATACCGGGCGGTTTGGCGAATCTCCCGATAACAAGGTGATGATTGACCGCCTGGAAAATATCCTGAAGGGAGAAGTACAGCCCACCGATACCGACAAGCGTTTTTACACCCACGAAATCAGGGAATTGGAGCGTTATAGAGCAGTTGGTGTTCCTGATGGAATATCACCTGATGACGATGGTGCTACATGGAATAACACTCATACGGCGACGTTGGAAGATTACAAATTAAGTAGCGATCGCTCTCTGTTATATACACCAGAAGCATTAAAAGCTGGTGATGAATAAATCCGGAGGTTATATATGATTGATTTTAAACCTATGTTTGAAAATGAACAAATCCGAGACATAGTTTTATTCTTGTCGGGACGAAAAGAAAACGGGATATCTCATCCTCAATTAGATGGGTATTGCACTATGTATGGTAATAAACGTATATCAAACATTGAACTGATTTCATTAGTGAAAAGCATGCGAGAAAAAGGGGATGTATCATCTAATGGAAAAGGTGGCTATAAAAGAGGTCCAAACTGGAAAGAACCCGCATTCGTAACCGAGAAAAAATACGGTATTGAGTAATTACCAGTGCCTTCCATAAGTGCGTTTTAAGCAGCGTCCAACAAACGAGAGTTTGTTGGACGTTTTCGTTGATGGCTAATTCCACGCCAGATTGGTTTTCAGTCCAGCCCTGGGGCAGAAAACAACGGTTTTGGCTCCGTTGCTCCCCCCAAATCGCGCAGACGAGCTCACACCGCTTCCAGCTCCGCCGCCAGGGTGGCGACCAGCTCCGCCGCCGACATCGGCCGCGCCAGGCCCACGCCCTGCCCGGCCCACAGCGACATAAACTCTCCGCGCCCGGCCTTGGCCGCCGCCTGGCGGATATCGCCGGTGAGCGCATTCTGCACCGGATAAGGCAGGATCTGCGCCTCTTCCGCGCGCATCTGCCGCATGAAATCATTGACGATGCCGCGCGCCGGGCGGCCGCTGAAGGCGCGCGTCAGGCGCGTGCTGTCATCACCGGCGTTGCTCAGCGCCGCCCGCCAGGCTTCGGCGATGCCCGACTCCGGGCTGCACAGAAACGCGGTGCCCAGCTGCGCCGCCTGCGCGCCCAGCAAGCGCGCAGCCGCGATGCCGCGCCCGTTCATGATACCGCCCGCGGCGATCACCGGGATCTTCACCGCCGCCACCACCTGCGGCAGCAGGGCCATCAGGCCGACGCAGGATTGCTCGATATCGCCGAGGAAGGTCGGGCGGTGGCCGCCCGCCTCCGAGCCAGAGACGCAAACGAAGTCGGCGCCCGCCTCTTCCCAGGCGCGGGCTTCCGCCACCGTGGTGGCGGTGCCGATCACCCGCGAGCCGGCCTTCTTGAACTGCGTGACCGTGGCGCGCGGCAGCACGCCGAAGGTGAAGCTGGCCACCGGCGGCGCCGCCTCCAGCAAGGCCGCGATCTGGTCACGGTTGTTTTCGGCGAATTGGGTGGGGATCGGCGGCTCGCTCAGCCCCAGCGCTTCGCGGAACGGCCGCAGCAGGTGCTGGGCGCGCTTGAGCTCGGCAAGATCCGGGTGCTGCTCATCGAGCAGAAACAGGTTGATGTTGAACGGCGCGGCGGTCTGCGCGCGGATCTGCTGCACCCGTTCGAGGATCACCGCCGGTGAAAACAGCGCCGCCGCGCACGAGCCCAGCGCCCCGGCGTTGCTCACCGCCACCGCCAACGCCGGCGGCGACGCGCCGTTCATCGGCCCCTGAACGATCGGATAGCGCAGCCCAAGCTCGCGGGCAAAAGCAGAAGGTGCCGTCATCAATGTGTCTCCCTGTGCTGACTACATTCGTCTTACGGCGGCCGCGCCGCCGAACCGACCAAAAGCATAGCACCTTCTCACCGCCTGGCCGTGCAGTTAATGCTTCACCTGATGCCGGTCGAGCGACAGGAAGTGATGCACCACCGGTTTCTCCGGCCCGATATGGAAGCGCAGCGCCGCCTGCTGCAGATCGGCGTCGGCGTGCGACACCCGCTGGTGCTGCCGCAGGTGCTCCGCCCAGGACTCCACCAGGAACCACTCCATGATGCATTCCGGATCGCCGGTGTGCTCGGTGATGCCCCAGGCGTAAGCGCCGTCGCGGCGGCGTGCCCGCTCCAGCATCAGCAGCGTGCGCAAGAACTGCGGCCGATCCTGTTCGCGGATGCGGTACTCCACCTGAATCATCACCGGGCCGCGATCGTTCTCGACCGGCGTGTTGACCAGCGGCTCCGGCCAATGGTTCGACGGCTGCAGATCGGCCTCGCCGGTCGGCAGCCGCAGGCGGTGGAACAGCAGCCCCGCCGCCAGCAGGCCGACGCCGCCGACCAGCAGCGTGGCGGCCACGCCCAGCTCCTGCGCCACCAGCCCCCACAACAGGCTGCCCGCCGCCATCGCGCCGTTGAACACCATCAGGTAGATGGCCAGGCCGCGGCCGCGCACCCAGTTGGGCAGCACGCCCTGCGCCGCGCCGTTGAGCGTGGTCAGCGCGATAATCCAGCCGGCGCCCAGCACCAACAGCAGCACCACCGCCAGCCACTGCGGCGGCGCCAGCGACAGGGCCGCCATCACCACGGCGGTCAGCACCGCCGCCAGCAACACCAGCCCGTCGGCATTCAGCCGCTGGCGCAGGCGCGGCAACACGATCGCGCCGAGGATCGCCCCGGCGCCTACCGCCCCCAGCAGAACGCCGTAAAAACCGGCGCTGCCGCCCAGCATGCGGCGCGCCACCAGCGGCAGCAGCGCCCAAACCGAGCTGGAGAAGGCGAAGAACACCGCCGCCCGCAGCAGCACCACGTGCAGCTCGCGGCTGGAACGGGCATAGCGCAGGCCGGCGCGGAAGGCGCCGAAGAAGTGTTCCGACAGGCCGCTGTCCTCGGCCTTCGGCCGCTTCCACCACAGCAGCGCCGCGATCACCAGCACATAGCTCATCACGTCCGCGCCGTAGGCCGCGCCGGCGCCGAAGCTGGCCAGCAGCAGCCCGCCGGCCGCCGGGCCGATGGAGCGGGCGATGTTGATGCCCAGCGAGTTCAGCGCCACGGCGTTTTTCAGCTCGGCGCGCGGCACCAGCTCCGGAACGATCGCCTGCCAGGTCGGCCCCATCAGTGCCGCGCCGATGCCGCCGACGAAGGTCAGCGCCAGCAGGTATTCCACCGTCAACGCACCGGTCTGCGACAGCACCAGCAGGCTGCCGCTGACGCAGGCCAGCAAAATTTGCACGAAGATCAGAAAGCGCCGTCGATCGAGGATGTCCGACAGTACCCCGGCCGGGATCGCCAGCAGGAACACCGGCAGCGTGGCGGCGGTCTGCATCAGCGCCACCGCCGAAGGGTTACTCGACAGATCGGTAATCAGCCACGAGCTGGCGACGTCGCGCATAAAGCTGCCGACGTTGCCGAGCACCGTGGCGCCCCACAGCACCGCAAATAAGGGGATTTTCAGCGGCGCGAAGCCGCCCGCCGCCGCCTTGTTGTCCGCCTGTTCAGCCATCCGTTCGCTCCTTCAAATCGTTAAATGCCACCAGCAACAGCGCGCCGGACAGCCCAAGGTGTTCAAAAAATCCGTTCATCATCTGGCCGCGTTCCGCCCCGTCGAACTGCCAGAACGGATTGGCCATCAGCGTCGCCATCAGGGTGAAACCGGCCAGCGCCAACGCGCCGAGCCAGCGGTAAAAGCCGCTCAGGATCAGCGCCGACGCCGCCAGTTCCAGCAGCGTAACCAGCACGGCGAACAGCGCCGCCGGCTGCAGGCCGAAGTGGGTCATCTCGGCGATGGCGCCTTCGACGTTCAGCGCCTTGACCAATCCGCCCTGAATGTAGGCGGCGCAAATGGCGAGCAGCAGCAGCCAGCGCACCGCGGGCGCATGCAGCCGCTGCGCGCAGCGGGCGGCGATAGCAGTCAGGTTCATCGCGCCCCCTTAGAACGGCGAATTCTGGATAAAGGCCAGCAGATCGGCGTTGAAGCGATCGGGATCGACCTGCGCCAAGCCGTGAGCGCCGTCGGCGTATACGTTCAGCTCCGCCTGTTGCATAAGCTTAGCGGCTTTCAGCGCCGAGGCGCCGATCGGCACGATCCGATCGGCGTCGCCATGCACCAGCAGCGTCGGCCTGTCGATCGCCAGCAGATCGGCGGTGAAGTCCACTTCGGAGAACGCGCTCACGCCGTCGTACTGCCCTTTCATGCCGCCCTGCATGCCCATCAGCCAGAAGTGGTCGATCAGCCCCGCATTGCTCTCCACCTCGTCGCAGTGGAGACCGTAGAACGGCACCGCCAGATCTTTGAAGAACTGCGAGCGGTTGCCCGCCACGCCGCTGCGAATGCCGTCGAAGGCCGCCATCGGTGTGCCTTCCGGGTTGACCGGCGTTTGCAGCATCAGCGGCGGCACGGCGCCCACCAGCACCACCTTCGCCACCCGATCGCTGCCGTGGCGGCCGATGTAGCGCGCCACTTCGCCGCCGCCGATGGCGTGGCCGACCAGGATCAGATCGCGCAGATCCAGCGTTTCGATCAGCAGGGCCAGATCGTCGGCGTATTGGTTGATGTCGTTGCCGTGCCAGGTCTGATCCGAACGGCCGTGGCCGCGGCGATCGTGGGCGATCACGCGGAATCCGCTCTGGCCGAAAAACAGCAGCTGGTTGTCCCAGGCATCGGCGGACAGCGGCCAACCGTGGGAGAACAGGATCGGCTGGCCGCGGCCCCAATCCTTATAGAAAATGCGCGCGCCATCGGGCGCGGTGAGGATGCTCATGACGTGTTCCCCGCTCGGTATTGAATTGGATTTTGTACCGGGTAACAGTACGGCAGGCGCAAAGGCAGTGATAACGGAATAATTTTCGCATGATCGCGAGTTTTTTTGCTGAAGAGGCCGGCGTCGCCGCCGGCGCAAAACGTCAGATGTTTTCCAGATCGATACCGCGCGTTTTCGGGCCGAACAGCCCGATCACCAGCATCACGATCAGCATGCTGGCAACGATAAACGCGATCACCCCCAGCGAGCCGCCGTACTGCAGGATAATGCCGATGATAATGCTGCTGAATACCGTCGACAGGCGGCTGAAGGAGTAGCAGAAACCGACGGCGCGGGCGCGGATATGGGTCGGGAAGATCTCGGATTGATAGGAGTGGTAGCTGTAGGTCAGCCAGGCGTTGGACCAGGTGATGAAGAAGCCGCACAGGATCAGCCACAGCGGGTTGTTCTGCAGCGCGAACAGCGAGCCGAAGACCACCGTCACCAGGCAAGACAACACGATCTGCCACTTATTCTCCATCTTGTCGGCGTAGAAGCTGCACAGCAGCGAGCCCAGCGGGTAGGCCAGCGTAATGAAGAAAGCGTACAGCAGGCTGTGGGTGACCGATGCGCCCTTGCCCGACAGCAGCGCCGGCAGCCAGTTGCCGAAGCCGAAGAAGCCGATGGCCTGAAAGAAATTCATCACCACCAGCATCAGCGTGCGATCGCGATACTGCGGCGCCCAGATGTCGCGAAAGCGGCCGCGCAGCGGCGCCCCCTCGGCATTGTCAACCGGGCGCGACGGGAAGTCCGCGGCCGCCACGCCGCAGCGCCGTTCCATATCCCGCATCACCTGCCGGGCCTGCGCATAGCGCCGCTGCTGCACCAGCCAGCGCGGCGACTCCGGCAGCCCTTTGCGCACCAGCCAGATCACCAGCGAGGCCAGCGCGCCGGCGATCACTACGTAGCGCCAGCCGCTCAGGCCCCAAATCGTCTGCGGCACCAGCCACCAGGACATCAGCGCCACCGCCGGCACCGACAGGAACTGCACGAAGAACGCGAAGGCGAAAGCCCGGGTGCGCAGATGCGCGGGCACCCACTCCGTCAGGTAGGTATCGATGGTCACCAGCTCGATGCCGAGCCCGACGCCCACCAGAAAGCGCAGAAAGATCACCCACTCCGCCTGCTGTTGAAACGCCAGCAGCAGCGAGAAGGCGCCATACCAGATCAGGGCGAACATGAAGGTGGCGCGGCGGCCGAAGCGATCGGCGTACGGGCTCAGCAGGCTGGCGCCGACGAACAGGCCAAGAAAGGTGGCGGAGGCGAAGGCCGCCTGGTCCGACACGCCGAAGACGCCCTGCGCGCCGGTGTGGAAAATGCCGTCGGCGATAAGGCCGGTGCTGATATAACCGGTCTGGAAAAGATCGTAGAGTTCGAAAAAGCCGCCCAGCGACAGCAGAATGATAAAGCGCCACAGGCCGGCCGACGCGGGCAAGGCGTCGATTCTGGCCGCCAAATCCCGCGCATGGATCGGCGACGCCGCTACAGAGTCACTCACCATTAACCTCGCATTAACATTTTTGATGACTTTCTATGCTAGCGAAGCGGCGTCGGAGTTAAATTTTTAATTAGCAGACTATGAAAAAAAGTTAAGCATAAAACGCTGCAGCAGCCTGTTTTATAGCAGGAAAATGCAACGCGGGATGCCGTAGCGGCATCCCGAATCGGTGGCTTAACGGCTGGGGTGCTGCTGCAGCCGTTCGCTGCGGTAGAAGCTCAGCAGGCACCAGCCGAGGGCGATCAGCGCCAGCGGCGCGGCGACGAAACCGATGTTGCCCATGCCCAGATGCAGGCTCACCTGGTTGCCCAGCAGCGCGCCGCTGCCGATGCCGAAGTTGTACAGGCCGGAGAAGATCGCCATCGCCACGTCGGTGGCGTCCGGCGCCAGGCTCAGCACTTTGGCCTGCATAGACAGGCCGATGGCCATGATCGCCATGCCCCAGAAGATGCACAGCACCGTCAGGTGGCTTTCGCTGCCGGCGGCCGGCAACAACAGCAGCAGGCTCAAGGCCAGCAGCGCGATGGCGCCGATAAAGAAGCCGGAAGGAAAACGCTCGCTGTAGCGGCTGAACAGCAGGCTGCCGACGATGCCGGCGGCGCCGAACAGCAGCAGCATCAGCGTGGTGAAGTTCTCCGACAGCCCGGCCACGGTCTGGATAAACGGCTCGATGTAGCTGTAGGCGGTGAAGTGCGCCGTCACCACGATGACGGTCAGCATGTACAGCGCCAGCAGCGCCGGGCGTTTGAACAGCAGCGGCACGCTGGCCAGCGAACCGGAGTGCTCGCTTTTCAGCACCGGCAGCAGGCGCCACAGCAGCACCAGCGCCAGGGTGGCGCACACCGCGATGCCGATAAAGGTCATGCGCCAGCCGAGCAGCTGCCCCACCACCCGCCCGAGCGGCAGCCCGAGCACCATCGCCAGCGCGGTGCCGCCCGCCAGCAGGCTCAACGCCTGGGCTTTCTTGCCCGGCGGCGCCACGCGGATCGCCAGCGAAGCGGTGATCGACCAGAACACCGAGTGCGCCAGCGCCACGCCGGCACGCGAGATGACCAGCGTGGTGTAGTTCCAGGCCACGGCGGTCAGCACGTGGCTGGCGATAAACAGCATGAACACGCCGATCAGCAGCTTGCGGCGCTCGATTTTGCTGGTCAGCAGCATGCACGCCAATGAGGCGGCGGCGACGATCCAGGCGTAGATGGTGATGATCAGGCCCACCTGTTCGGTTTGCATCGAGAAGCTGGCGGCGATGTCGCTCAGCAGACCGACCGGAATAAATTCGGTGGTGTTGAAGATAAAGGCCGAGACGGCGAGGATAACCACGCGCAACCAGGCGGTTGAGCGCGAAACGGCAGCGTGTTCCATGGTAAACAAAATCCGGACAGGTGCGGGCAAGTAGCGATATTTTAACCAACCGGCCCGCTAAATGCGATACGCGTCACACTTTAATTGTGTGGTTTTTTTCGCCGCATTTCGACACATTCGCAGACACACGGTTGCACAAATGCTGTGCTAATCTATTGAAGCGTACCAATTTTTCCTGCCGCTCTTCCCCTCCGGCCGCCGCAGACGACGCGCCGCGCCGAAGAACCGCGCGCAGTGTCCATTTGGCGTTTTCTGAGGCGAGGTCATTATGTCCGCGATTTATGATTGGTCCGTGCTCGCATTGCGCAATGTTTACGATCGCCGCATTCAGGGCAAGCCGGTGCTCGACAGCGCCGCGCTGTTCCCCGACGCCGAACGTTTCACCGCCCAGTGGCGGCAGATCCGCGAAGAGGCGCTGACCGTCGCCCACGATCTGCACAATATTCCCCGCTTTCACGAGATCATGATCCAGCAGGCGTCGATTTCCGCCAACGACGCGCGCGACTGGCGCATGTTCATCATGAAGGCCTACGGCCAGCCGATCGCCCGCAACCTGGCGCGCTGCCCGACGCTGGCGGCGTTAATCGCTTCGTCCCCGGACGTGCTGTCCGCCTCGCTCTCCTTCCTGGCGCCCGGCAAGCAGGTGCCGCCCCACCGCGGACCGTTTCGCGGCATTCTGCGCGGCTATCTGGTGCTGGACATGCCCAAACGCGCCGACGGCGCGCCGGCGGCGGTGCTGAAAGTGGACGGCCGCGAATACCGGCTGCACGAGGGGGAGTTCATGCTGTGGGATGACACCTTCGAACACGAAGTGTGGAACGACAGCCCGCAGGTGCGCACCGTGCTGCTGCTGGACATCCGCCGCCGCGACATGCCCGGCGGGCTGCGGCTGCTCTCCAGCGCCATCATCGCCCTGGTGCGGCTGAACGTGCGCTGGATGCAGCGCCAGTTCTGACTGCGGCGCTCAGGCGCTTAACCGTCCTGAGAGGTCGGGCATTGCTGCGCCAGCCACTGCTCGGTGGTGGTGGTGGTTATGCCCTGGCGTGCATTGAAGGTTTTCGCCTTATCCCAGGCCACGCCGTCGGGCCGGGCGAAAGCCAGCCGGTATTTGGCGCCGACGTCACGCGGATGGTTCCGCACCTCCTCCTGCAGCCGCTCTTTGTCCAACAGGACTCTGTTGACCTCTACGCCCCAGTGCGCCTGCATGACATCGGCAAGCTCGCGGTAGGTCAGCGTGTCCCCGGCGATATAGACCACCTGGTTGCGAAACGCGGGCCGATGGAAAAAAATCGCGGCCGTCAGCCGGCCAATGTCCTCGGGGGTGGTCAGCGTCACCGCGTAGCCCCAGTCGCCCAGCGCGCGCACCGTTTTGGTTGCCGCATCCACCACGCCAAAACCCGAGTCAAACAGGTAGCTGGTGAAAATACCCGTGGAAACAATCACCCACTCCGTCGCCTTCTGCGCACGCAGCAGATGGCGCACTTCGAGCTGTTCATCCCACACCTGTTGCCCGCTGCCTGTGCCGACAACATCGTAGTCCACGCCGAACTGCCACGGGAAGTAACGCGCCACGCCCGCCTGCAAAACGGCCCAGGTGATCTTTATCTGCGTGCCCGCCCCGCCGACAAAGCCGCTGCAGTTGATCACCGCATCAAAGCAACGCAGCAGCGCGCTCAGCTCATCCACGCTGTTTTGCTGCAGATCGCCTTCCACTACAGCGATACCGAGCCGCGCCAGCGCATCCCGCCGCGCCCGATGCGGGCCGGTGACGGCGCGAGCGGCCTCCGGCCGGAGGAGCACGCTGATTTTTAAAGCGTGGTGTAACCGGGCCTGCCGGCTCATCGCGCGCAATACCGGCAGCCCCAGTTCACCGGCGCCGAGTATGAGCACGGTATTGATGGATGGATTTGTGGATTTCATTCTTGCCTCCTGTCTTGACACTGCGTCATCCTGACAGCTGACAAAAACGGGTTCAATTAGGTACACGCGTGATACTGGAGATGAATATGACGAGCGATCGGGAAGCGCTGTTGCAATTTTCGCAGGCGTTCTGTGAAGAATTGAGCGACGACGATGAAGGGTTGAAGCGTGAGGTCCTCGCGCATGCGGGCAACCGTTGGTCGCTGGGGGTATTGCATATCCTGGGCACCCACGGGCCGCTGCGCCACGGCGAAATAGGCCGCCAATTAGCGGGCGTGACGCAGAGAATGCTGACGCGGACGCTGCGCCATCTCGAGCGGGACGGGTTGATATCGCGCTGCGATTATCAGGAAAAGCTGCCCCGCGTGGTTTACACCATCACCGACGCGGGGGAAGAGATGCTGCTCAACATGCTGCCGCTCTGGTCGTGGATTATCGCCTCCGCCGATGCCTTCAGGGCGGCCCGCTCGCACTACGATGATCAAGAACGTCACGCCACCGAGAGATGACTGCGGGCCTCCCTGCCCGTGGGGCGGCGTTCAGCCGCCGCCCAGATAGGCCTTTCTCACCTCCGGATCGTTCAACAGCTCCTGGCCGCTGCCGGTGAGGCGGATCTGGCCGTTGACCATCACATAGCCGCGATCGGACAGCTTCAGCGCGTGGTTGGCGTTCTGCTCCACCAGAAACAGCGTCATGCCGCTGCGGGTCAGTTCGCGCAGCACGCCGAAGATCTGCCGCACCACGATCGGCGCCAGCCCCAGACTCGGCTCGTCCAACAGCAGCAGCTTCGGCCGGCTCATCAGCGCGCGGGCAATCGCCAGCATCTGCTGCTCGCCGCCGGACAGGGTCATCGCTCGCTGGTTGCGCCGTTCCTTGAGGCGCGGAAACAGCTCGAACATGCGCTGCAGATCCTCCGCCAGATAGCGGTTGCCGACGGTGATGGTGCCCATCAGCAGGTTCTCCTCCACGCTCATGTCCGGAAAGATGCGCCGCCCTTCCGGCGCTTGCGCGATGCCGCCGGCCGCCACGTAGTGCGTGGAGCGGCGGCTGATGTCCTCGCCGCCAAACAGGATCTGCCCGCCGGCGATGCGCGGCTGGCCGAAGATCGACATCAACAACGTGGACTTGCCCGCGCCGTTGGCGCCGATCAGCGCCACCGTCTCCCCGGCGTTGACCTGCAGCGACACCTTGCGCAGCGCCTGGATCGGCCCGTAAAACACGTCCACTTCGCGAAATTCCAGCATCGCTTCGCTCATCCCGCCAGCTCCTCTTCGTCCGCGCCCAGGTAGGCGGCGATCACCGCCTCATTGTGCTGGATCTCCTGCGGCGTGCCGCGGGCGATCACGTCGCCGTGATCGAGCACGATCACCCGATCGGAGATCTCCATCACCATGCCCATGTCATGCTCGATCAGCAGCACCGTGATGCCGTGATGCTGGCGCAGGAAACGGATGATGCGGCTCAGCGTGGCCGTTTCCACCGGGTTCAGCCCGGCGGCCGGCTCGTCGAGGCAGATCATCTCCGGCGCGGTGCACATGGCGCGCGCGATCTCCAGCCGCCGCTGCTGGCCGTAGGACATCTCCCCAGCCAGCCGGTTGGCGCAGTCCACCAGATCCACCACCTCCAGCCAGTAGAAGGCGTGATCCAGCGCGGCGCTCTCCGCCCGGCGGTAGCCCGGCGTATTCAGCACCCCGGCGATCAGGTTGCGGTTGCTCTGCATGTGCTGCGCCACCAGCAGGTTCTCCACCACCGACATTTCGCGGAACAGGCGGATATTCTGGAAAGTGCGCGCCAGCCCGGCGCGGTTGACCAAATGAGTGCCGCCGAACATCTTGTAATAGAGGCGCGAGCCGAGCCGCTTCGGGCGTATCCAGTCGCCGGCGCGAAACTTCTGCCCCAGCACCTGGATCACGTCGGTCGGCCGCTTATGGGTATTGAGCAGGATCGCGCCGCCGCTGGCGCGGTAAAAGCCGGTCAGGCAGTTGAACACCGTGGTCTTGCCGGCGCCGTTGGGGCCGATCAGGGCGGTGATGGAGCCGCGCTCCACCTCCAGATTGACGTCGTTCAGCGCCTTGATGCCGCCAAAGCGCATCATCAGGTGCTCCACCCGCAAAATGGCGTCGCTCATGGCGCCACCCCCTTGCGCTCGGCGAAGCTGGCGCGGCTGATGCGCACCAGCCCACGCGGCCGCCAGATCATCATCGCCACCATCAGCACGCCGAACAGCAGCACCCGGTATTCGGCGAAGCTGCGCAGCAGCTCCGGCGCCACCGTCAGCACGAAGGCCGCCAGCACCACGCCGAGGGTGGAGCCCATGCCGCCCAGCACCACGATCGCCAGGATCAGCGCCGACTCGAAGAAGGTGAACGAGGTCGGGTTGACGAAGCCCTGATAGGTGGCGAAAAACACCCCCGCCAGCCCGGCGGTGGAGGCGCCCAGCATAAAGGCCGACAGCTTCACCAGCACGTGATTGAGCCCGAGAGAGCGGCAGGCGATCTCATCCTCGCGCAGCGCCTCCCAGGCGCGGCCGATCGGCATGCGCGTCAGCCGGTGCTTGATGTACAGCACCAGCAGCACCACCAAAAACAGCACCGCATAGATGAAAATGAACTTGAGGTTGGGGTTGTAATCGATGCCGAGAAACTCGTGGATCGGCACCCCGCCGTCTTTGGCGCGGCGGCCGAACTCCAGGCCGAACACCGTCGGCGCCGGCACCGAGACGCCGTTCGGCCCGCCGGTGAGCGACATCCAGTTGTTCAACACCAGCCGGATGATCTCGCCGAACCCCAGCGTGACGATCGCCAGGTAGTCGCCGTGCATGCGCAGCACCGGAAAACCCAGCAGCGCGCCGGCCAGCGCCGCCATCAGCGCCCCCAGCGGCAGCATCGCCCAAAACCCCAGCCCGAGGTACTGATAGCCCAGCGCCAGCCCGTAGGCGCCGATGGCGTAAAACGCCACGTACCCCAGATCGAGCAGCCCCGCCAGCCCGACCACGATATTCAGCCCCAGGCCGAGCAGCACGTAGATCAGGCCGAGGATCGCCACCGTCAGCAGGTATTTGGTGGCGACGAACGGGAACAGCAGCGCGATCGCCGCCATCAGCGGCAGGAGCCAGCGCAGGTTGGATTTATAGCCCAGCGGCCGCACGTAAACGCCGTCGTTGCCACCGTCGAAGCGCGCCAGCACCCTGCGCCCCGGCGCGGTTTGCAGGAACAGGCTCAGCAGCAGCCGCCCGGCCATCACCGCGATGATAATCCACACCAGCCGGTGCGGTTCGAAGTTAAAGCTGTAGCCGTTCAGCACGATGCCGACGATCGGCCCGAACACGATCAGGGCGATCAGCCCGGCCAAAACGGCGTCCAGCAGGCTGCGTTTAACGTCCAGCCCGCCGTGGATCACGGATTGCGACATGGCGTTCTCCTTAAACCTTGGCGATCAGCGGCCGGCCGAGCAGGCCCTGCGGACGGAAGATCAGGATCGCCACCAGCAACCCGAAGGAGAACACGTCCTTGTAATCCGAGTTCACCATGCCGGCGAACTGCGCCTCCGCCACCCCGAGCAGCAGCCCGCCCAGCATGGCGCCCGGCAGCGAGCCGATGCCGCCCAGCACCGCGGCGGTGAAGGCCTTGATGCCGATGATAAAGCCGACGTAAAAATCGAAGGTGCCGTAGTTCATGGTGATCAGCACCCCGGCCAGCCCGGCCATGGCGGCGCCGATCACGAACACCAGCGAGATCACCCGATCGGTATTGATGCCGAGAATCGAAGCCATTTTGCGATCCTGCTGGGTGGCGCGGCAGATGCGCCCCAGGCGGGTGCGCTGAATGATGTAGGTGAGGATCGCCATGCCGAGCAGCGACGCCACCAGAATAAACACTTTGGTGTAGGTGATTTGCACCACGCCGCCGTCGAACTCCAGGCGGAACACGCCGCTCAGCAGCGTTGGGATGCCCTGCTGGCGCGGCCCTTGGCTTATCTGCGCGTAGTTTTGCAGGATTAACGACATGCCGATGGCGGAGATCAGCGGCGCCAGGCGGGTGGAGTTGCGCAGCGGCTTGTAGGCGATGCGCTCGATCACCCAGCCGTACACCCCGGTGATGACGATGGTGAACACCAGCGTGCCGAGGATCAGCAGCGGGAACGAGTGCAGCCCGAAGAACGACAGCAGCGCCAAACCGATGGCGCACAGGTAGGCGGAGATCATGTACACCTCGCCGTGGGCGAAGTTGATCATGCCGATGATGCCGTAAACCATGGTGTAGCCGATGGCGATCAGGCCATACACCGCACCGAGGGTCAGGCCGTTGATCAGCTGTTGCAGAAAGAATACATCCATAATGAGCAGTCTCGCCTGGTAAGGCCGCCAACGCAGTCCGACGCGGCCCAAAGGTCATCGCGGAACGGGCTCGCCAGAGCGGCGAGCCCGTCGGTCATAGGGTTACAACTTCAAGGTTCGGCCGTTTACAGCTGGTGATATTTGCCCTTGTCATCCCATTGGTAGACCACGTAGTCCGAGACCTTCAGGTCGCCCTTCTGGTCCCAGGCTTTTTTGCCCATCACGGTGTCAACGTCGTGCGACTTCAGCCATTCGGCGGCCTTGGCGCTGTCTTTGCCGCCGGTGGCGTTGAAGGCGGCGGCGATCGCCTGGATCGAGGCGTAGGAGTAGAGGGTGTACCCTTCCGGCTCAAAGCCGCTGGCGCGGAACTTGGCGATCACCGCCTTGCCTTCCGGGATCTGACGCGGATCGTTGCCGAAGGTCATCAGCACGCCGTTGGTGTACTGCGGCCCGCCGGCGGCGGTCACCAGTTCTTCGGTCACCACGCAGTCGCCGGAGAAGAACTTGGCGGTCACGCCCTGCTCGCGCATCTGGCGCACCAGCGGCCCGGCTTCCGGATGGCAGCCGCCGAAGTAGACCACGTCCGGCTTGACCGAGGCGATCTTGGTCACCAGCGCGTTGAAGTCTTTCTCGCCGCGCGACAGCCCCTCATACAGCACTTCCTTAACCCCGCGCTTGTTCATCGCCGCCTTCGCCGCGTCCGCCAGCCCCTGGCCATAGGTGTCTTTATCGTGGATCACCGCGATGCGCTTGGCCTTCAGGGTGTCCAGCATGTAGTTGGTGGCGATCACGCCCTGCTGATCGTCGCGCCCGCACATGCGGAACATGGTCTTCATGCCGCGCTCGGTGATCTGCGGGTTGGTGGAGCCGGGGGTGATGGCGATGATGCCGGCCTCGTCATACACCTCGGAGGCGGGCATGGTGGAAGAGGAGCAGAAGTGGCCGACCACCGCCGAGACCTTTTCCTGATCCACCAGCCGGTTGGCGACCGCGACCGCCTGTTTCGGTTCGCAGGCGTCATCCCCCTGCACCAGCTTGATTTTTTCCCCTTTGATGCCGCCGGCGGCGTTGATGTCCGCCGCCGCCTGCGAAGCCCCGCGCCAATACTGATCGCCATAGGTGGCGTTCGGCCCGGAGAACGGCCCGGCGACGCCGATGACGATATCGGCCTGCGCGGAAAACGCCGTACCTAAACAACCGATGAGCAAAGCAGCGAGCGGACTTTTTATCAATTTAGATGACATTGTTATCTTCCTCAGCACTGTTGTAGCGAAACGCCCGGGGGCGCGGATCAGTCACTTTATGTGTAGACGGGGAAAATAATTTTCTTGAGAGCGCAGTCGCATTCCCCAAAAATGGGTAAGCAAAAATCCAGCCATTGTGACGACGAATACATATTATTTGCTTATTCATCCTACATATCAGTTGCGGCGCGGCGTTTGACGGGATTAGCGGGGGGATAAGCCGTACGGCTAAGAG
The DNA here is from genome assembly GCF_043109535.1 of Serratia sp. LACPHL-BACT-2024-00286. NCBI lineage: Bacteria > Pseudomonadati > Pseudomonadota > Gammaproteobacteria > Enterobacterales > Yersiniaceae > Serratia > Serratia sp. LACPHL-BACT-2024-00286. The sequence goes on along the minus strand of NZ_JBICNA010000011.1, from coordinate 68,044 downwards.
GGAAGGTGCAGGATAGCGAGAGTGACCCTGCACCATCGCCGTGCAACGGCTTGTGCAAGCGACGTCAAAACGATTTGGGATGCAAAAATCAGCGCATAGCGATGGAAAATGCCGAAAAACAGCGCAAGGTGCTCATTCCCTCAGCAAACGCGCTTTTTTTGCAGTTTAGCGCTTTGACAAACCCCAGGCGCCCCGCTATTATTCGCCCCGTTCCAACGATTCCTCTGTAGTTCAGTCGGTAGAACGGCGGACTGTTAATCCGTATGTCACTGGTTCGAGTCCAGTCAGAGGAGCCATATATAGAAAAGCCCGCTCAGGGAAACCCGAGCGGGCTTTTTGCTTTTGGTTTTCCGGGCAATGGCGGAGATGCCAGCGGCTATCCGAACATTGCTACACAACCATAACCTATTAAAGTAAATCACATAAAGTACGGTTTATTACCGTCAGTACCCGGCTGGTTAACACCGATATTTTCGCCAATGTGTCTCTCAGGCTCATCAATAATGTCGGCAATTAAAGCGGCGACGCTCTTACGCGATACGATCGTCCCTTTGAACGGCTCATCGCGAGTAGTGAGTTCATAATCAACCTTGTCTTCATCCGTTAACCAGGCCGGGCGCAGAATGGTGTAATTCAGCCCCGAGGCTTCAATGGCGTCAGCCGCCCGCCGGAATGGCTTGAGGGGTTCACCAATAATCGTACGATTCCATTCACCGAATTTTCCCGGGACTTCATCGTAAATCCCCAGCGAAAGAACAAAGATCAGGCGTTTGACGCCGCAGGCCTGCATGGCGGCAATCACCGCCTCAGCCTGCGCATCCAGATCCTCCCCCGTCAGGTTGGCATACACCAGATCCTGGCCCTGTATCGCTTGTTCCAAAGCGGATCGGTTCAATACATCGCCGATAAAGATCCGCGCGTTGGTCGGATGCGAATGGATTTTTTCCGGCCGGCGAGCGAACAACGTTTGCACGACTGCCGGTTCATCCGCCAACCGTTCGATAACATGACAGGCGATTTGACCGCCTGCGCCAAGGATCAGGACATTCTTCATGGTCTTCTCCATCGATTATTCGCCCAGGTGCGCGGCGAAAAACGGCAACACCTTGTCCAGCGCTTTGCGAACGGCTTCCGGTTTGTCATACAGCTCGTAATGTGAAAAGTCCGCTAACGACACCAGCTCGCGATGTGCTGAAGCCGTTGCGCGTCCATAGACTTCCATACCATCGCGATAGGCGCCAAAGGCGCCGACTTTCTCACCCACCACCACCATCACCGGCTGAGTCAGCAGCACCTCGGTAAACGCGAAGGCATCCCAGGCCAGCGTTTTTTGCGCGTGCGAGAACAGCATGCGCGTTGCCCCGCCCGGCTGCTGACCGCGCGCGGTCTTGTAATAGTCCGTCGCTTCAAAAACATCGCGCTCTGTGAGCCCGTGGGCAGTTGCCGCCTCCGGGCTGGCGGGCAGCAATTCGTTCACCTGGAGCTCACCGCCGCGCGCTTCAAGGGTGCGCTGCGCAGCCATCGCGTTCAGCGCCGCTAGCGGATCGTAACTGCTGAAGCCCTCGCGGAAGAGTCGCCCAATATTAACGCCAGTGATGCTCACCACGGCTTTGATGCGTTTCTCCGTCAGGGTGGCATTGACGGCATAGCCGCCACCGCCGCAAATGCCCAGCACGCCGATACGATCCGCATCGACATACGGCAAGGTGACGGCGTAGTCGATGACGCGGCTGATGTCCTCTACGCGCTGAGCCGGATCTTCTATCCAGCGCGGCGCTCCGCCGGATCTGCCCTGAAAACTGGCGTCATAGGCGATAACGACGTACCCCTGCTCCGCCAGCGCTTTGCCATAAACATTGCCGGAGGTCTGTTCCTTACAGCTGCCGAAAGGATGGACGCTGACCACCGTCGGGTAACGTCTAGATTCATCAAACCCCAGCGGCAGCTGAATGTTGGCGGCGATGTGCCAGGCCATATCTGCATTTTGGATGCGGACGTTTTTCATTACAGCGTCTCCTCAAAGAACGGTGCCAGGACGGAAACGGCTTCGGCGACATAGGCTTTGCCGTCATACAGATCCATATGGTTAGCGCCTTCGACGATGTGGTAGCGCTTATCATTGCTTGATGCACGATCGTATAAGTCATCGCTCATCCATTTACTGCCCGCCACGCTACCCGCCACGATCTGCATCGGCTGGGCCAGATACACTTCAGCCATGTGGTAGGCGTCGTAGGTAATGATCTGGTTGAGACTGCGAAGTGTCGCATAGCCAGGCGCCGTCGGATATTGCGCGCGCGGAGTGTGGTAATACTCCCAGGCCTGGCGCAGCTCTTCGTTCGGCGCATCGGATTCTTTCATAGGCGCCAGCGGCATGGTGGCATGTTCACCGCTGTTGATATCGCCGGTACGGGCGTTGGAGCCGGCCTCAACATACGGCAGCGCATCAATGGACTTCACATTGTTTTCCCACCCGTTGCGAAACATCGAGCCGATATTGACGGCGCTGACGGTGCCGATCGCCTTAATGCGGCGATCCTGGATCGCGGCGTTGGCGGTATAGCCCGCGCCGGCGCAAATCCCCATTGCGCCAATGCGCGCATTCTCGACATAAGGCAACGTGGTCAGGTAGTCAATCACCGCGCTGACGTCTTCGGTACGGATATAGGGGTTTTCCAACTGACGGGGGACGCCGCCGCTTTCCCCCTGGTAAGAGGCATCGTAGGCTACGGTCACAAAACCCTGCTCTGCCAGTTTTGCGGCGTAGGTGCCGGCGGTTTGTTCTTTCACGCCGCCGCCCGGGTGAGAAACGACGATGGCCGGATACTGGCGGCTCGCGTCGAATGCCGGCGGGAAGTAGAGCACGGCAGAGAGATCAATCATCGGGTTATTGCTATTAGTGAAGCTGATTTTCTGGTTCATCATCCGGTTCCTCGTAGGGGCTATCGGTTAACTGCAACGTTTGGTGTTATCACTATAGATATTGAACATTCAGATGATTAGACCCAAAATCATGATTGAACCTATCATTTAAATGATTAATCAACTGAGCGTGAAACAGAGATGAAACGTGATGAGATAGCCGATCTGGTGGCATTCGTCGTGGTCGCGGAGGAACGCAGCTTCACCCGGGCCGCCGCCCGCCTGGGCATGGCGCAGTCGGCGTTAAGCCAGATAGTCCGGCGCATTGAAGAACGGCTGGGGTTTCGTCTGCTGACGCGCACCACGCGCAGCGTGGTCCCCACCGAGGCCGGAGAGCAACTCTTATCGACCCTTGGCCCTATGCTGCATGATTTAGATGCGGTCATGACCTCGCTGGGCGACCTGCGCGATCGGCCATCCGGTACGATACGCATTACCACGGTTGAACATGCGGCAAAAACGCTGTTGCTGCCGGCCATGCGCACGCTGTTGAAATCCCACCCTGAAATTGACGTACAGCTCGTCATCGATTACGGCCTGAGCGATGTGGTCGCCGAGCGTTTCGATGCCGGCGTCCGTCTGGGGGGAGAGATGGATAAAGATATGATTGCCGTGCGTATTGGGCCTGACATTCCGATGGCGATCGTTAGCGCGCCTGATTATCTTGCCCGACGAGGCACCCCGACATCGGTGGCGCACCTGGTCGACCATCAGGCAATTAACCTCTATCTTCCCACATCGGGCACCGCCAACCGCTGGAGACTCATCCGCGGCGGGCGTGAAGTCCGGGTTCGCATGGAAGGCCAACTCTTGTTAAACACCATCGACCTGATCCTGGATGCCGCTATCGACGGGCACGGCCTGGCCTACCTACCCTACGATCAGGTACAGGCCGCCATTGATGAAAAAAAGCTCGTCCGCGTGCTGGATAAGTTCACCCCGGATTTACCGGGATATCACCTTTACTACCCGCATCGCAAACACCCAGGCTCTGCCTTTTCCCTGCTCATTGATGTGCTGAAGTTTAATGGAACATAAACCCCGAAGTTGCGTTCTGCCGCCAGAATTCGCTCTGACAGCACACCGACATCAGAAGAGCCATATTTAGAAAAGCCCGCTCAGGGAAACCCGAGCGGGCTTTTTGCTTTCACGCTAAATGCGTCGACAGGCAACGTTACTCTTTGGCTATCGGCGCGGCATTTTCATCAATTTTTACCTTACCCTGAATATCAGCAATCTTCTTCTCCAGATCCGCCACCTGCGCTTTGCTGTGCAGCAAGGTATAGGTCAGATCAAACTGCGCACTGGCGCCAGGCTGCAATTGCTTAACGCGTTTTTGTTCGCGCTCGATGGTGACCGGGTAGGCATAGCTGGTGCCCGGCTCAATCCCCGTCACATATCCCTGTTTTAACGTATCGGTATTCTTCCACAGCGTCAGGACGGGCAATTGGCGGGTATCGAACTGAATCGCCACCCCTTTGTCGCCCGCGTGATTGACCAGCGCCGCCAGTGTCTGATGATTCGGATCCGATAATGGCTTAATGTTAAAGACCATTTCATCGAACCCTTTGGTGGGGCCGGCATAGGTTCCCCAGGTCTTCAACCCGGCTTTGGCATAGTCGTTAAACGGGCTGATGCTGGCCATCGGCGCCAGGAAGCGGGCGCCATTTTCCAGAATCGGCGCGCCGAAATTGCTGTGGTAGATAATCTGGTAGTCGTGGGGATAATCCGCCCGGTTGGTTAACACATCATGCAGGCTGAAACTGTTGCTGCCGGGTACGTAGCGCAGTTCGGTCAGGGTTTGCAGATCGGCTTTTTTGAATGTGCTCTCTTTGATCAGGCCGCGAATACGAATTTCATACGGCGCCGTATCCGCTACCTCGACCTCAACCAGTGAGGCCGGCGTATTGCCCGCTTTACCGTGCAAGGTGTAAATCTGCCCTCCTTCGGTCACCGGATGACCGGTCCACTCATAGCCGCAGCGCACCATCATCTCATTGAAACCTTCCAGCCAGCCGAGCCCATTGCGGCTTTCCAGGTTGATAAAGGTGGGGTTGACCACCTCTTTGACCGGGGAATCCCATCCCATCTTCGCGCCAAATCCTTCCGCCCGCAGGAGGTTCATGCCGCGCGTGGGACTCAGCGTGATGGTCAGGCCATCCTCGCTGCGGATAATCACGACTTTGCTGCCTTCCTGCTTGCCGCCGTGCAACACTTTCTGCTCAATGCTGAACGTTTTATCCTTAACCTTCAGCGCCTCACTCGAAATCTTCCAGTTTCCTTTCTCCACGCCATCTTCAGCGCTGGTCAGCACCCAACTCTGCGCCGCCGCCTGCCCTGAAATCAGAGCCGAAAACACCGCCATAACCCACGTTTTCTTCATTTCCCTTCCCCTTTAGCTGAATCGATTTTTTACTCACGAGAAAAATCTACTGTTAAGCAGGTTAAAGAAATGTGATGAACTTCACCGGGTGAATATTTGAATAAATAGTGCGATAGAAATACGAATTTGTTCGCAGTTTTAATGAAACACGTTGAGCCATTGCACGCTAAATGAGCGATTCATCAACATAAGTCGTATCGTTTCAGCTTTGAGCAGGGGAGGGTTTATCGCGAAGGTACGGCGGGTGGCTTGTTAACGCTATCTGGCTCAAACGGCAGCGCCCATCCAGCCAGCTCGCCTTGAGCCTCTTTGCTTTCACGGCTGCCTCCTGATATCGGAGGCGCCATATTGCGAACAGCCCGCTCAGGGAAACCCGAGCGGGCTTTTTGCTTTTTTGCCGCTAGCGCTTACAGCACAAATTCGTAGTGAGAGCCGTCCGGCAGTTCAACATCCAGGCGCAGCTTGCCGCCGGCCGCCTCAACATAGCGTTTTAGCGAAGACAGTTTCAGATCGCGGCCCGGTTTTTCCATCACGGCAACGGTCGGTTGCCGGATACCCAGCGCCTGCGCCATTTCAACCTGCGTTTTCTGCACCTTCTCGCGCAGCTCGGCAAGGTGGATGTTCAGCATGATGTCCGCCGCCAGCGCTTGCGCTTTGGCCACGACCTCGGGCTTTTCATCCGCAATAAGCTGTTCCAGCGTTCTGCCCATCGCGTCACTCCTTCTCGTTTAATGTGTTCAGCCCGTTATCGAACGCATTCGATGCTTTATTTCTCATACGGGGTGCCCTGCACTATAGCCTAATGACTATATAGATATAAAGCTATAAAAGAGGGACGCATAGGTGGCCAGCCCTTGCCGCGATGCTAAACGCGTATTCAGGTGTTTTTGCCCATACCGTGCGAGGCATTCACCTTTTTACGAGCGGTAACGGACAATCGGTCAGAGGCACGGGGCGTTTCCCCGCCGCCCCTTTATGAACCCTGTCACAAAATGCGCATAACGTTTTCGGCGCTCTGCGCAGCGGGCGGTGAGCGATAAGTTTGTTAACGCCACGTTACATCAGGTTAGGCAACATTGTTAACGGCGATTGATGCGCCAAACGCATCGCGCCATGCGTTTATTGCGCTTATTTAGTTTATTTTCCTGAGCGAGTCTTCAGCAACAGGCGCGGCGTCAGGCGCCAATAGCAAACTGGAGATAAAGATGCATTCCTCTACCTCACCCATGACCACCCGGGCCAAAGCCGGCGCGATCCTGCGCGTCACCTCCGGCAACTTTCTGGAACAGTTCGACTTCTTTCTGTTCGGCTTTTACGCCACCTACATCGCACACACCTTTTTCCCGGCCAGCAGCGAGTTCGCCTCGCTGATGATGACCTTCGCGGTATTCGGCGCCGGTTTTCTGATGCGCCCCATTGGCGCTATCGTGTTGGGCGCCTACATCGATAAAGTCGGCCGCCGCAAAGGGCTGATCGTCACCCTGTCGATCATGGCCGCGGGCACCTTCCTGATCGTATTGATCCCCTCTTACCAGAGCATCGGGCTTTGGGCGCCGCTGCTGGTGCTGTGCGGGCGCCTGTTGCAAGGCTTCTCGGCGGGCGCGGAGCTGGGCGGCGTGTCTGTCTATCTGGCCGAAATCGCCACGCCGGGCCGTAAGGGCTTCTACACCAGTTGGCAGTCCGGCAGCCAGCAGGTGGCGATCATGGTGGCGGCGGCCATGGGCTTCGCGCTCAATGCGGCGCTGGAAGAAAGCGCCATTCGCGAATGGGGCTGGCGCCTGCCTTTCCTGTTCGGCTGCCTGATTGTTCCCTTCATCTTCTTGCTGCGCCGCAAGCTGGAAGAGACGCAGGAATTTACCGCCCGCCGCCACCACCTGGCGATGCGCGACGTGTTTAAAACCCTGCTGAAAAACTGGCCGGTGGTGATCGCCGGCATGCTGATGGTCGCTATGACCACCACCGCGTTTTACCTGATCACCGTGTATGCGCCAACCTTCGGCAAAAAGGTGCTGTTGCTCAGCGCCTCCGACAGTTTGCTGGTCACCCTGCTGGTGGCGATCTCCAACTTCATCTGGCTGCCCATCGGCGGCGCGCTGTCGGATCGCTTCGGCCGCAAGCCGGTGCTGGTCGCCATGACGCTGCTGACGCTGGCCACCGCCTACCCGGCGCTGAGCCTGCTCGCCGCCGCCCCCAGCTTCAGCATGATGCTGGCCGTGCTGCTGTGGCTGTCCTTCATTTACGGCCTCTACAACGGCGCCATGATCCCGGCCTTAACTGAGATCATGCCAACGGAAGTGCGGGTGGCCGGCTTCTCGCTGGCCTACAGCCTGGCGACGGCGGTGTTCGGCGGCTTTACGCCGGTGATCTCCACCGCGTTGATCGAATACACCGGCGATAAGGCCTCACCGGGCTACTGGATGAGCTTCGCCGCGCTGTGCGCCTTGCTGGCGACGCTGTATCTGTATCGCCGCATCGCCATGCCGCTGCAAACCGCGCGCTAACGCGCCATCGCCATAAGGAATCATGCCATGCAAAAACTCACTCGTTCGATCCTCGCCGCGCTGGTGTGCGCCTCCTTCAGCACCGCGGCGCTGGCCAAAGACGTGACCGTGATGATCTCCGGCGGCTTCAAGGCCGCGCTGGAGAAACTGGCCCCGGAATATGAAGCCCAAAGCGGCGACAAAATCATTCTGGTGTCCGGCCCTTCCATGGGGAAAACGCCGCAGGCGATCCCCGCGCGGCTGGCGCGCGGAGAGCAAGCCGATGTGGTGATCATGGTGGGCGACGCGCTGACCCAACTGGACAAAGGCGGCTGGATCCAGCCGGGTTCGCGCGTAGAGCTGGCCGATTCGCCGATCGGCATGGTGGTGAAACAGGGCGCGCCCAAGCCGGCGATAAAAACGGATGCCGAGCTGCGCAATGCCTTGCTGCAAGCCGACTCTTTCGCCTATTCCGACAGCGCCAGCGGCCGCTACGTCAGCGGCCAACTGTTCAAAAAGCTGGGCATCGAGGAACAGGTGAAAGGAAAAGCGCACATGGTTGAGCGCATTCCGGTGGCCTCTGAAGTGGCGCAGGGGAAATACGCGTTGGGCTTCCAGCAGGTCAGCGAATTGCTGCCCGTGGCGGGCGTCACCTTTATCGGCGAACTGCCGGAAAACGTGCAGTACATCACCCGCTTCGCCGGCGCGGTAACGGCCAAGGCGGAACATCGCCGCGAAGGCAAAGCGCTGCTGGAGTTCCTCGCCTCCTCTCAGGCACAGCCGACCATTCGCGCGACCGGCATGCGAAGCGTGCCGGCGCAGCAGCCGGTCAGGCAGAGTGATACCGTTCAGTAATCAGCTTTTCCAACTCGGCGGCGACGAAAGACTGCATGCGGCCGCCGCGCCGGATCAGGCCCACGCTGCGTTTCACCACCGGATCGACCAGCGGCACCGACGTCAACACCGAATGCTCTGAAGCGGGCATCGACATGGCGGGCACGGCGGCAATGCCGATGCCCGCCTCAACCATGCCCAGCATGGTCGTCACATGGCGAGTTTCGCATACGCTGGGGCGCTCCGGCACGAGGTGTTCCAGGCGCTGATCGAGCAGATTGCGATTGCCGGAGGTTTTATCCAGCGACACGTAATCCTGCTGATAAAATTCCCGCCAGGTGAGGCTCTTTTTAGCGGCGAGCGGATGGTCGCGCCGGCAGGCGGCCACGTAAACGTCCCCCACCAACGGCACAAATTCAAGGTTAGGCTGCAGCCGCCCGGCAAAGCAGATGCCGAAGTCAGCCTGGCCGCCGGTGACCGCCTCAATCACATTGCCCGCGCTGCCGTCGATCAGCTTGACGCGCACGCGCGGATAGCGAAGCCGGAAACGGCGTATCACGTCGGGCATGAAATAGTAGGCCGCCGACGGCACCGTGGCGACGGTGACCAGCCCGGTACGCTCCTGGCTGACCTTATCGATATCGGCCAACACCGCTTCGACATTCATCAGCAGCTGATCCGAACGCTCGGCAAACGCCTGCCCGTACAGCGTCAGCGTCACGCGCCGGGTAGTACGATCGAACAGTTTGCTGCCCAGCGCGTTTTCCAGCTTCTCAATCCTGCGGCTCAGGGCCGACTGCGACAGGCAGATGGACTCCGCGGCCAGCCGAAAATTGCCGTACTCCACCAGCGCGCGGAAGGCATAAAGATCGTTGAGATCAAAATTCACGGGCATAGCGGCCGACTCTCCTTGCTGAACGCAAAACATCGATGATAACCGCTTAGAGCGCCACGGCAACCGGCCTGGCAATTGAGCCACCCAAGCCCTTATCGCCCCAGCAGCACCATTCCCCAAATAATGATAGTCATCACCACCGCCACCAGCTGCGCAGCGCCGCCCAGATCTTTAGCGCGTTTGGATAACGGATGTAATTCCAGCGAAATGCGATCGACCACGGTTTCAATCGCCGTATTAAGCAGCTCAACCACCAATAGCAGAAAACTGCAGGCGATTAATAACAGCCGTTCTATATTTGTAATATCTAAACCAAATGTAACAACCAGTAAAATGGCGTTAATAACCAATAATTGGCGAAACGCATCTTCGGTAAGCACGGCGTCAATAAATCCGGCCCAGGAATTCCTTATGCTGTAGATTAATCGGCTTATTCCTTTTTTCTTTTCCACAGGCATGCAATCAGCTCTCGTCAATACTGCCACAATCACTCGCGAATAAATCACGCGGCGTGAATTTATCTCGAGTTTATTAATTAAAGGCCTTAACCGTTCTCTTCCCGGAGGCGATGCATGCACTCACGCGCCGTCACCCTGCCCCTGAAACGGCACCGCCCGAAAATGCCCCGGCGCGGTTATTATTCTGAGAACGTGAAAAGGCGATGCGTTATCAGCCGGTTAAAGCGTTTTCTCGTATAAGCGGTAGCGCTTATAGGGAACCGCGCCGATGCGTTCTAAAATCGTCCGCATGCCGGTATTGGTTTCCAGGATCCACGACATTTCCAGCGCGTCGATATTGCGCTTGGCGAAAGGCTCGCGCAGCGCCTCAATCAGCAGCAACGCAATAATCGGCCCGATGCGGCTGAATTGATATTCCTGGCGCACGCCCATCAACGGCACGCGCGCAGTGCGCACGCCGCTGACTTTCAGCCGCCACAAGAGCTTCGCCCAGCCAAGCGGCAATAACCGCCCCTGCAGATCGGCAATCGCTTCGTTGATGTTCGGCAGACCGACGATAAAGGCGCAGGGGGCGCCATCCACCTCGGCGATATGGATCATATCGTCGGGCACCAGGAACTTCAGCTGATCCCCCATGGTGGCGAACTCGTGCTCGGTGAACGGGACAAACCCCCAGTTATGCTGCCATCCGGAGTTGAACACCTCGCGCAGCACCTGCATCTCCTCGCGAAAGCGCTTGCGGTTGAGGCGGCGAACGGTCACCTTTTTGCGCACCTGATCCATCATCCGGGTTAACGACGGCGAAAAATGCAGGTCGGTTCTTTTCATCCAATAGGCAAGCAAATCAATCCCTTCGCTGTAGCCCTGCTGCGCTATTTGCGCCGCATAGTAGGGCTTCGCGTGTGTCATCAGGGCGGAAGGCGGCGTATCGAACCCCTCGACCAACAGGCCGCTTTCCTGATTGATATTGAGGCTGAACGGCCCGGTGATTTTGCGCGCGCCTTTCGACCTCAGCCACTCCTCCGCCACCGTGAATAAGGTGCTGAAAACGGCGGGATCGTCAACGGCGTCAATCATGCCGAAGTGGCCGGTATCCTCGCCATGCAACTCCCGGTGCAGAGCATCGATTTGCGCCGTGATGCGCCCAACGACTTTGCCCTGTTTTTTGGCCACCCATGCCTGCCATTCAATGTGGTCGGTGCCGGGATTCTTCTTTGACAGATGCTCTTCGCGCTCTACATGCAGCGGCTCAATCCAGTTCGGATCATCGCGAAACAGTTGCGAGGGGAAAGCAATAAATTCTTTAAGTTCGCGTTTACTCAGAACTTTCTCAACACGGATCATAAATAGCCTTACGTTTTAATAAAATAATTAAATAAGCACGCGACAACGCCTTTAGCATTTTTTATGCTGTTCTCATTTATTGGATTGTGTATTGCCTCCGGTTCAATGATAAGAAAAACCGAATAATACCCCCTGTGAAACAGCGCATTATTGCGCCCGACATTCACCCTGTGATGTCCGTAATTGATAAAAAAAGGAAACAGAAAGCGGCGCAGCCAGGCTACGCTAATGGTGCTCTTTTATTATTTCGTGCTGTTACGGCAAAAGAAACTCGCCGCTTTTAGTGTACCGACTTTAATCAGGAGGTGTGCCGCCATCTTTACCACTTAATGCTCTTTTTAAGATTAGCCTTAAATGAATCGTTCACTTTTGGATTTCTTGCGGCATACTGTTTAGGAAGTGTTTAAGTTCCAAGATAGCCATGCATGAGGTCATAACCTATGAGCCGACAGTTATTTCCTGCCCGAAAGAGACAGGCTAAAGAACGGCGCAGCCCGGATATTACAATAGTCTCACGTATATCGCCAGGGTGCCGCTCAAGGCTGACAACACGGGCTACTCACGCTCTGCCCGGTTAATAACCGGCGTGCCCTCAAGCACGGCAATATACGCTGTTCGCGGAATGAAGATGGTTGAATAACAAACTTATTCAAAACCTATTCATAGTAAAACATCAATTACCTCGCCAAGAGTGATTTTCTCTTTTGGTGATTTTTAATCTATGGCTAAGTTTGTCTATGTCTGAAACAAGTTCCGTTCATTCTCTTCCTATGCGCTATGCGGACTTCCCCACTTTAGTGGACGCGTTGGATTACGCGGCGCTGGGCAATACGGGAATGAATTTTTACGACCGTCGCAATCAACTCGTGACCGTTCTCGAATATCGCACGCTGCAGCAAAAAGCGATCTCGGGCGCGCGGCGTTTATTGTCCCTGAAACTCAAGAAAGGCGATCGCGTGGCGCTGATCGCCGAAACCAGCGCGGGATTCGTCGAAGCCTTTTTCGCTTGCCAATACGCCGGCCTGGTGGCGGTGCCGCTGGCGATCCCGATGGGCGTGGGCCAGCGCGACTCCTACACCGCCAAGCTGAAAGGGCTGATCGCCAGCTGCAACCCCGCGGCGATCGTCAGCAGCGAAGAGTGGACGCCGCTGATCGCGTCGGCCACGGAAAACACCTCGGCGCTGCACATCCTCAGCGACGCGGACTTTAACGCCTTGCCGGAGCCGGAGATCGCCTTGCCGGCGCCTTCGCCCGACGATATCGCCTATCTCCAATACACCTCGGGCAGCACCCGCTTTCCGCGCGGCGTGATCATTACCCAGCGGGCGGCGATGGCGAACCTGAACGCGATCAGTCGCGACGGGATCAAGCTGCGCGCGGGCGACCGCTGCGTTTCGTGGCTGCCCTTCTATCACGATATGGGCCTGGTCGGTTTCCTGCTGACGCCGGTGGCGACCCAGCTGTCCGTCGATTATCTGCGCACGCAAGATTTCGCCATGCGCCCGATGCAGTGGCTGAAACTGATTGCCAAGAATCGCGGTACGGTGTCCGTCGCCCCGCCGTTCGGCTACGATCTGTGCCTGCGCCGCAGCAACGCCAAAGAGCTGGCCGATCTGGATCTTTCCAGCTGGCGGGTCGCGGGCGTGGGCGCCGAGCCGATCCCGGCCGAGCTGCTCGGCCAGTTCGGCGAACACTTCAGCAGCATCAACTTCGACAGCAAAGCCTTCATGCCGTGCTACGGCCTGGCCGAGAACACCCTGGCGGTGAGCTTTTCCGACCCTTGCTCCGGCCCGCAAACCAACGCGGTCGACCGCGATATTTTGGAGTACGAGGGTAAAGCGGTCGCGCCCGGCAAGAAAACCCGCGCCGTCTCGACCTTCGTCAACTGCGGCCGAGCGCTGCCCGGCCACCGCATCGAGATCCGCAGCGAAACCGGGCAACCGCTGCCGGAACGCCAGGTCGGCCATATCACGATCTCCGGCCCCAGCCTGATGAACGGCTATTTCTGCGACGACGAGTCCCAGCAGCAAATTCAGGTGACCGGCTGGATGGATACCGGCGATCTGGGCTACCTGCTGGACGGCTATCTGTACGTCACCGGCCGCAAGAAGGATTTGATCATCATTCGCGGCCGCAATATCTGGCCGCAGGATATCGAGTACGTCGCGGAATCCGAACCGGAAATCCGTTCCGGCGATGCGATCGCCTTCGTAACCGAAGAGCACGACGAAGCGGCCAGGATCATTTTGCAAATCCAGTGCCGAGTCAGCTCGGAAGAACGCCGGGAACAAATCGTGCGTTCGCTGAGCGCGCGCATTCAAAGCGAGTTCGGCATCGCGGTGGACATCGAGCTGCTGCCGCCGCACAGCATTCCCCGCACATCGTCGGGCAAACCCGCGCGCGCGGAGGCCAAAAAACGCTGGCTGAGCGCCTCGCTCTACCCGCACATGCCGCAGTTGGCCGGTTTCGCGCAATGAGCGGCACGGTGGCAGTGACGGGCGCGACCGGTTTTATCGGCCGGCACATCGTCCAGGAACTGCTGGCGCAAGGGTTTAACGTGCGCGCCCTGACGCGGCGCGCGGGAAAAGCCGCCGCCGACAACCTGCAGTGGATCCCCGGCGCGCTGGAGGATCGGCCCTCGCTCACCGAGCTGGTGCGCGGCGCGGAGTGCGTCGTGCACTGTGCGGGCCAGGTGCGCGGGCATGCGGAAGCGGTGTTCACCCGCTGCAACGTGACCGGCAGCCTGAACCTGATGCAGGCGGCCAAACAGAACGGCCGCTGCCGTCGCTTCCTGTTCATGTCGTCGCTGGCGGCCCGCCATCCGGCGCTGTCGTGGTACGCCCATTCGAAACAGGCCGCCGAGCAGCAACTCATCGCCGCCACGGGCGATATTGCGCTGGGGATTTTCCGCCCGACGGCGGTTTACGGGCCCGGCGATAAAGAGCTGAAACCGCTGTTCAACGGCCTGCTGCGCGGCGTGCTGCCCCGGCTGGGCGCGCCTGACGCCAGGCTCTCTTTTCTGCACGTGAGCGATTTGGCCAAGGCGGTCAGCCAATGGGTGCAGGCCGAACCCGCACAGCCAAATATTTACGAACTGTGCGACGGTGTGGTCGAAGGCTATAACTGGCTGCGCCTGCGGGACATCGGCGCCGCCGTGCGTCACGGGCCGGTGCGCCTGGTGGGCATTCCGCTGCCGCTGCTGAAAGCCCTGGCGGATATCAGCGTGGTGTGGAACCGCCTGGTAAAACAGGAGCCGATGCTGACGCGCAGCAAAATACGCGAATTAACCCATCACGACTGGTCCGCCAGTAATCACGCGCTGTCGCAACAGATTAATTGGTTTCCACAGGTAAGTTTGGAGCGCGCGCTGCGCGAAGGGCTGTTTTAATTATTCCAAATAGAGGTGTGTCAACGTTCTTATGCTAAATCGCGATGCTGTAATGGATTATATCCTGACGTGTTTGCAAGGTATCGTCGAAGGCGGAGTGGAAATAAAACCTGATAGCGATCTCGTCAATGATCTTGGCCTGGAATCCATCAGAGTCCTGGATCTGCTGATGATGTTGGAAGATGAATTAGATATCTCCATTCCTATCAATATATTGCTTGATGTCAGAACGCCTGAGCAACTGCTTGACGCGCTGCGCCCTTATCTGGAGAAAAACCATGGGACTGTATGATAAGTTTGCGCGCCTCGCCAATGACCGCGAACAATTTCAAACGTCCGGTCTGAATCCGTTCGGCACCTGTATCGACGAAGTGTATTCCGCCACCCAGGGCCGCATCGGCGATCAAAAGATTGTCCTCGCCGGCACCAATAATTACCTTGGCCTGACGTTCGATGCGCAGGCGATCGCCGCCGGTCAGGCGGCCCTGGCCGCGCTCGGCACCGGCACCACCGGCTCGCGCATGGCGAACGGCAGCTACGGATCGCACCTGACGCTGGAACGGGAGCTGGCGGAATTCTTCGATCGCCCCAGCGCCATCGTGTTCTCCACCGGCTACACCGCCAACCTGGGCGTCATCAGCACGCTGGCGGGACCGGGCGCCGTGGTATTGATCGACGCGGACAGCCACGCGAGCATTTACGACGCCTGCGCCCTCGGCGGCGCGGAGATTATTCGCTTCCGCCACAATGACGCCGCCGATCTGGAGCGCCGCATGGTGCGCCTGGGCGAGCGTGCGCGCGAGGCGATCATTATCGTGGAAGGCATCTACAGCATGCTGGGCGACGTCGCCCCGCTGGTGGAAATCGTCGACATCAAGCGTCGGCTCGGCGGGTATCTGCTGGTCGACGAAGCGCACTCCTTCGGCGTGATGGGCGAGCACGGCCGCGGCCTGGCCGAAGCGCTGGGCGTCGAGCAAGACGTGGATATCATCCTGGGCACCTTCAGCAAAAGCCTGGCTTCGATCGGCGGTTTCGCCGTCGGCGGCAAGGGGATGGACGTGCTGCGCTACAGCAGCCGGCCGTATATCTTTACCGCGTCGCCGTCGCCGTCGAGCATCGCGTCGGTGCGCACGGCGCTGCAAAAAATCGCGCGCCATCCCGAACTGCGGGAAAAGCTGTGGAGCAACGCGCACCGCCTGTACCACGGCCTCGCCGAGCTGGGGTATACCCTGGGGCCGCGCATCAGCCCGGTGGTGCCGGTGATGATCGGTTCGAAGGAAGAAGGGCTGCGTTTCTGGCGCGAGCTGATCGCCCACGGCGTGTATGTAAACCTGGTGCTGCCACCGGCCGCGCCGGCGGGCGTTACCCTGCTGCGCTGCAGCGTCAATGCCGCGCACAGCGATGAAGAAATAGACACCATCGTGCGCGCCTTTGCGGCGCTGAAAAAATAAAGCCTTCCCTCTCGGCCGCGGCGGCGGTGCCGAAAATGGCATCGCCGCCCTGCCGAACCGATGCGCGCCTCAGTGCGCAGCCGTTGATACTTCATCAGCGGAATAGCGATAACCCTGCGCCGCCATAAATTCCGCGATGGCTTTTTCCGCCGCCGAAAGCACCTCCTTGATCGGCCGATCGGCATCGAGATCCACGATGTCGGCGCCTTCGAACGTCAATAACGGCGTGACGGCGATCTTCTTCTCCAGCGCCGCTTTGCGATGATCGGGTTTGCGCGCGCAGGCCACCGCCAGACTGACATTCAGCTTGAGCACCAGATCCGGTTTTTGCCCCGCCATCCATTGGAACGCCGCCCGCTCGCGCGCCGCCAGCCAACGGACAAACCGGCTCCCTTCAACGTCGACGGGAAAAACCGTGCCGTCGTAAGCGCCGGGGATCTGCGCCTGCGGAAAACGGTCGGTCAACACGATGAACCCTTGCCGCCGATACGCCAGCATGCGGCGAAACCGCAGCAGCCGCCGCCCCACGAAAGCGATGATCACCGCCGACGGCAGCAGGCCAATGCGGGATTTTTTCGTTTTGACTTTTTTGGTATTGCTCTCGATAGCCTTGCCCACCGAGCGCCCGAGCAGCGGCAACTTCGCCGCCGCGCGGCCGACGTTGCCCGCCTGTTTGCCCAGATGCACCTGCACCGCCGGGCCATAATGTTTCATATACGCGATCAGATGTTCACAAACGGTGGACTTACCCGATCCGTCGCTGCCGATAACCGCAATCAGCGGCGGAAATTTTGCACTCATAATAAGACTCTCTTTCAATACACCAGAAACGGCGTGCCATATTTGAAGCGAACTACCGCTTATCATTGCCGTGGCGGCCGCGTGGAAAAATTTTCCGTAATGCGACGCCAAAAAGCACAAAACATTAAGCGAAAATTGAAAAGCCCTACTCTTTTTTCGCCGTTAGCCCGGCCGGAAATTAACATAAAAAGCGAAACCGGCCCACGCACCAACAATTAGCACAAAATAACAAGAACGAACGCCATAAATATCAATTCAAATAACGAACAAGAATACCCATCTCATTATTTTATCGCGGCAAAGCACAATAAATATCTTGAACCCAAGGCGTATTGGAATACAATAGTTTTTTTCGCATTGGATCAATTATTGTGAGTCAGCAGATAAGACCTTCATCTGATCGCTCGCCCGTGCGCGTAATAGCGATAACCGGCTGTGACGGCTCGGGAAAATCCACGTTAGCCGCCAGCCTGGTCAACGCCTTATCGCCACAAGAACCTGCCGAACTGCTTTATCTCGGCCAGTCCTCCGGGCGTATCGGCGAATGGATCAGTTCGCTGCCGATTATTGGCGCCCCTTTCGGGCGTTATTTATTGAAGAAGTCGCAGCGCGTGCATGAGCGCCCTTCCACGCCGCCGGATAATGCCACGGCGCTGGTGATTTTTTTACTCTCCTATTGGCGCGTTTATAAATTCCGTCGCATGCTGAAGAAAAGCCGCAGCGGCGCATTGCTGATCACCGATCGTTATCCGCAGGCCGAAGTGGCGGGGTTTCGTTTCGATGGCCCGCAGCTGGCGAAAACCGCCGGCGGCAATCGCTGGATCCGCTGGCTGAGAAAGCGCGAACAAAACCTCTACCAATGGATGGCGTCTTATCAGCCCTTATTATTAATTCGGCTGGATATTGACGAACAAACGGCCTATTCACGCAAACCCGATCACTCGCTGGCGGCGTTGCGCGAAAAGATCGCCGTCATCCCGCACCTGACGTTTAACGGCGCTAACATATTGGATTTAGACGGCCGCGAGCCGGCCAACCGTATTTTCGACGAGTCTCTGCGCGCCGTTAAAATATCGCTGAGGGCCGCCAATGCCTAGCCGCCAAATAACCTTTTCGTACCGAAACAGATGAAAAAAAATAAACTCACCGCCGAACAGAATACCTCTTCCGCCTGCATCACCGGGCTGATTGCCGTGGTGGGCAGCGACGGCACCGGCAAGTCCACGCTGACCGCCGATCTGGTCAAGAACCTGCAGCAACATCGCCCCACGGAGCGGCGCTATTTGGGGCTGATCTCCGGCGAAGACGGCGACAAAATCAAGAAGTTGCCGTTCATCGGCGTATGGCTGGAACGGCGCCTGGCGGCCAAATCCGATAAAACCCAGCGCATGAGCAACAGGCCGCCGGCGCTGTGGGCGGCGCTGATCATGTACGGCTTTTCGCTGTGGCGCGCATCCAACCTGCGCAAGGTGCGGCGGCTGGCGCAGAGCGGCATGCTGGTGATCAGCGATCGCTACCCGCAGGCGGAAATTTCAGGTTTTTACTACGACGGGCCCGGCATCGGCGTGGAACGCGCAAAAGGCTGGCTATTGAGCCGCCTGGCAGCGCGCGAACGCCGTTTATATCAACGCATGGCCGTCTATCGGCCGGAGCTGATCATTCGCCTCGATATCGACGTCGATACGGCGTTTTCCCGCAAGCCCGATCACAGCTATGAAGAGCTGAAAGACAAGATTTCCGCCATGGTGCGCCTGCAGTACAACGGCGCGCGCATCATCGAGCTGGACGCCAGAGCCCCTTACGACGAGGTGCTGAGCAACGCGCTCAACGCCATTTCCGCCGTGGTGAACCCCGCGAAGCGCCCACAGAGCGACATCGGGCAACCCGGCGAAAACGCCGGCGAAGAAACTCAGGTTTATTAAACGCATACAGGGCAAGCGCATGACAGCGGAACACAAGATGCAGCAAAACAACGATAACGGCTGGTTTGGGTTATGAAACGGTGGTTTTCCGATGGCGCGTTTCGCTCCATTTTACGTAATGCCGCCTACTTAGGCTCCGGCAGCGTGGCCAGCGCGCTGCTCGGCCTGCTGGCGCTCTCCTGCGCCGGTAAAGGCATGTCGCCTGAAATGTTCGGCGTGCTGGTGGTGATCCAGGCCTACACCAAAGCGGTCAGCGATTTCATCAAATTCCAGACCTGGCAGTTTGTGGTGCAATTCGGCACCCCGGCGCTGGAGCATCAAAACACCGGGCGCTTCCGCGACGTCGTCGCCTTCTCCTTCGGGCTGGATATCGCCAGCGGCGTCATCGCCGTGCTGGGCGGCATGGTCATGCTGCCGTTCTTGTCCCACGCCCTGGGGCTGGACAGCGAAAGCTTCTGGCTCGCCATGCTGTACTGCACCCTGATCCCGTCGATGACCTCGTCCACGCCGACCGGCGTGCTGCGCGCCTTCAACCGCTTCGATCTCATCGCCATCCAGCAGGCGATCAAGCCGTTCCTGCAGGCGGTGGGCAGCGTCATCTCCTATTATTTCGATCTGGGATTCCCCGGCTTTATCGTCACCTGGTACGCCTCTAACCTGATCGGCGGCACGCTGTTCTGGTGGTTCACCGCGCGCGAACTGCGCCGCCGCGATATCCACGGCGCGCTGAGGCCGCGCCTGTTCAACGTCGCGCGCCGCATCGAGGGCGCCTGGAACTTCGTCTGGACCACCAACATCGCCCACACCATCTGGGCCGCGCGCAACTCCTGCACCACCGTGCTGGTGGGCGTGGTGCTCGGGCCGGCCGCCGCCGGGCTGTTCAAGATCGCCATGACCTTCTTCGATGCGACGGGCACCCCAGCCAAGCTGCTGGAGAAAAGCTTCTATCCGGAGATCATGCGCCTGGATCCGCGCACCAAGACCCCGTGGCTGCTGGGCCTGCGCTCCTCGCTGCTGGCCGGCGGCATCGGCCTGGCCGTCGCGGTGTTGATGCTGCTGGTGGGCAAGCCGCTCATTTCCGCGGTGTTCGGGCAGCAATACCTGGAAGCCTATGACCTGATTCAAATCATGCTGGGCGCGATCATCGTCTCCATGATGGGCTTCCCGCAGGAATCCTTACTGTTTATGGCAGGCAAGCAGCGCGCTTTCCTGATCGCGCAGGCGACGGCCTCGGCGGCCTACATTGCGCTGCTGGTGTCGATGGCGTATGCCTTCGGCGTGCAGGGCGCCGCCTTCGCTTATTTACTGGGGCAATGTTTAGACGTTCTGTTATCCCTGATACCGACGATCGGCGCCTACCGCAATCGCTTTATGTTGGGGCTGAATGCGCCCAAAGAGAGTAATCAATGACCGCTCACGATAATTGGAAGAAGTTCTCCGCCGAAACCACCCAGGCGCTGTTTGTCGCGGTGGAAGAAGACGACCTGGTTGAGGCGAATATCAGCCTGCCGCAGCAGATCGATCTGGAATGCTCCCCCGAGAGCATCCGGGACAACTACGCGCTGTGCCTGCAGTTTTGGGAAGACGGCTTTTCCCGCCGCGAGCTGCTGCAACTGGTGAACGGTTTCCTGCAAGACCCGCAGTTGGCGGCGCCCACCCGCATGCGCTACAAATATATCCGCGCCCGCTACAAGCACCTGCGCTTCGCCCAGCAGCTGTACGGCGCGCCCCACCGCGCCAACCGCCTGTTCCACACCACCACCGTGGTGCTCGGCCATTTTCAGGACGCGTTTCGCAACGGCAACCAGAAGAGCCTGACGCTGTACGGCAACCTGCTGCGGCTGCTGCTCAGCAAGCCGGTATGGTCATATGTGCGCTATGCGCTGCGCCACACCCGGCTGGAAAGCGCACAGGGCTTTATCGCCTACCGCCAGGAGCAAATGCGCCAGCTGCAGACGCTGATCGCCAGCCCGGCGCTGACCGGGCACCAGTTCCACAACGTGCGCAAAATCGTCAGCCGCCAGGTGTCGTTTTACGACACGCTGAGATCGATCGACCCCGACAATCGCGAAGCCCGGCAGATCTCGCGCTTCCTGGCGGCGATTAACGGCCTGATGGGCGACCGGCACGACGTGATGGTGGCGGACAAACTGGCCGGCGGCGATATCTACGATCGGCCGGCGATCCTGGATATCGACATTCGCCAGCGCCTGGAGCTGCTGCTGGCGCGCTTTCCGCTGTCGTTTTCCCCGCCGGCCGTCGCGGCGGGCAGATAAGCGCGTTGCAAGGAGCCATG
Source organism: Serratia sp. LACPHL-BACT-2024-00286 (assembly GCF_043109535.1). Taxonomy (NCBI): domain Bacteria; kingdom Pseudomonadati; phylum Pseudomonadota; class Gammaproteobacteria; order Enterobacterales; family Yersiniaceae; genus Serratia; species Serratia sp. LACPHL-BACT-2024-00286. Next base: position 46,870 of record NZ_JBICNA010000011.1, on the reverse strand, counting down.
ATGACGTTGCGTCGCTTGCTGATCTTCACGCTGCTGCTGTCGCCGCTGGCGGCATCCGCGCATAACTTCGTGCTGGGCCGGCCGGTGGCGCCAATCGCCATCGCCGATCGCGGCGAACTGCTGCTGCGCAACGGCGATTTCAGCTACCGGCCATGGAACAGCGCAAAACTGGTGGGCAAAGTGCGGGTGATCCAATACATCGCCGGGCGCACCTCCGCCAAGAAGAAGAACTCGCTGCTGATCAACGCCGTCAAGGACGCGAACCTGCCGGGCGATCGCTTCCAGCCCACCACCATCGTCAACACCGACGACGCGATCCCGGGCTCCGGCTTTTTCGTGCGCGGCAAAATTGAGAAAAACAAGCGGAATTACCCCTGGGCGCAGTTCATCGTCGACAGCGACGGGCTGGGGCGCATGGTCTGGCGGCTGCCTGAGGAGAGCTCCACCATCGTGGTGCTGGACAAGGCCGGGCGCGTGCAGTGGGCGAAGGACGGCGCACTCACCCCGCAGGAAGTTGACCAGGTGATCGCCCTGCTGCGCGCGCTGATCGCGCAGGAGACGCCATGAAGCGCACGCCGCCGGGAGCCGATGACGCATGTCTTTGATTGAACGCTACATCACGGTTGAGATCCGCCGCCTGGTGATGATGATCGCCGGTTTTTTGATCTTCATGTTCGCCAGCTACTCCGCCCAGCGCTACCTGACCGACGCCGCCAACGGCACGCTGGCGCTGCGGGTGGTGGCCGACGTGGTGTTCTATAAGTCGCTGATCGCGCTGGAGATGATATTGCCCGTCGCGCTGTATGTCTCGGTGGCGGTGGCGCTGAGCCAGCTGTACAGCGATGCGGAGATCACCGCCATGCTGGCCGCCGGCGCCAGCCCGCTGCGGCTGTACAAGGCGGTGCTGATACTGGCCGTGCCGCTGGCGATAGCGGTCACGCTGCTGTCGCTGTATGGCAGGCCCTGGGCGTACGCCAATATTTATCAGCTGCAGCAAGAGTCGCAGTCGGTGCTGGACGTGAGCCACCTGCAGGCCGACAAATTCAACGTCAGCGGCAACGGCCGCATGATCCTCGCCAACCACGTCGACAAAACGGCCAACCACCTGACGGACGCCCTGATTTATGTGCGCGGCGGCCATCATACCAACCTGTACCGCGCGCAGTCGGTAGAGGTGCTCGACGCCTCCCCCGCCAGCCCCGCCGTGCGGCTGAAAACCGGCACCGCCTATGTGCTGGATCGCCAGGGCACCGACGACAACGGGCAGAACTACGACAACTTCGACATCGCGCTCAAACCGTTCGTGCCCAGCGCCGAGAGCCGGCACAAGTCGGCCTCGCCGGCGGAGCTGGCGCGCTCCGCCGATCCGGGTGACGCCGCCGAACTGCAATGGCGCGAAAGCCGCGGGCTGACCACCGTGCTGATGGTGCTGCTGGCGATCCCCTTTAGCCGCATCAAGCCGCGGCAGGGGCGCTACGCCGCGCTGCTGCCCCTGACGGTGCTGTTTACCGTGATTTTCTATGGCGGCAACATTTGCCGCACGCTGGTCGCCAACGGCTCTGTGCCGACGATCCCCGGCGTTTGGCTGGTGCCACTGGCGATGGCTGCCGGCATAGCCCTGCTGCTGGCGCGCGACTTATCCCTGCTGCGGAAACCCTCCCGATGACTATTTTTAGCCGTTACCTGATCCGCAACGTGTTCATCGGCTTCGCCGCCGCGGCCGGGCTGCTCATCCCGCTGTTCACCACCTTTACGCTGATCAACGAGCTGGAGGACGTGACCCCGGGCGGCTACCGCTGGCAGCAGGCGCTGCTGGTGACCGTGCTGACCCTGCCGCGCAGCCTGGTCGATCTGGGGCCGTTTATCGCGCTGCTCGGCGGCATCGTCGGGCTGGGGCAGCTGTCTAAAACCCTGGAGCTGACCGCGATCCGCTCCGCCGGGATGTCGATATTCCGCATCGCGCTGGTGATGCTCGCCGCCGGGCTGCTGATGAACCTGTCGCTCGGCGCCCTCGATGAATGGGCGGCCTCGCCGCTGCAGCAACGCGCGCTGCAGATGAAGAACAACGCCCTGGCGCAGTCGAACGATAACGACGTCACCGTGAACCCGCTGTGGGCGCGGCGCGGCAACGAATTTGTAACGGTCAAAACCGTCGATGAGAACGACCAGCCCCACGGCATTGAGATCTTCCGTTATCAGGCCAACCGCGCGCTGGAATCTTACATTTACGCCGACAGCGCCAGCACCGCCGCCGACGGCAACTGGCTGCTGCACAACGTGATGCTGAAAAGCTGGCAAGGCAGAAAAGAGACGATTGAGCGGCATAGCAGCCTGCCGTGGCGATCGCTGTTCACCGTGCCGAGCCTGAAAGAGCTGACCCTGCCGGCGGGCAGCTTCTCGCTGCAACAGCTGGAGCGCTATATCGATTACCTGCAGGGCTCGGGGCAGCCCAGCACCGAATACCGCCTGGCGCTGTGGAAAAAACTCGGCCAGCCCCTGCTGGTGCTGGCGATGATTTTGCTGGCCATCCCGTTTACCTTTACCGCCCCGCGCGCCCCCGGCATGGGCAGCCGGTTAGCGCTTGGCGTGATCGTCGGGCTGCTGACCTACATCGCTTACCAGATCGCCCTCAACCTGGGGTTGCTGTTCGCCCTCAACGCGCCCTTCACCGCCCTCGCCCCGCCGCTTTTACTTCTGGCGCTGGCGTTAGTGCTGGTTTATCGGTTTGATCGGCGGGGTTAGTTAGCCCGGGAGCTAGATAGAGCGACCTGAGCTGACATTAAGCAGGGCGGCTGGTTGAAAACAGTGTAACTACATGGGGTTAAGAAATCTGAAACAGAAGCACACCAAGTATGAGACGATGGCGTAAATTCATGAGTAGACAGGGAAATTGCAGCACATGAGTAGACGCTTAAACAGAGATTGCCGCACAAAAACAAGAAACATTCCCCGCCGTATGAAGGCACTTAAGCGTTGGTCTGAAACCTTCCATGATCCAGCACGAGCTGACTTTTCTGAGGACAGTCATTACTGGAATTACAAAATACCTGTAGAAATCAACCTGGTTGAAGGAAAGCACAGTAACAAAAAAATTAAGGCTGACTGTGCGCAGGCCTTGATAAATGCCTGTGCTAATTTGATGCTCGCAACAGCAGATTGCGACGACAACCCGCGAATTACTGCCGTCATCTGCCTCCCGGACATGTTTACCAGCGAAATTTGTTTGTACCATTCAGATGAATATTTTCAGGGTTTTGTTTCAGAAGGCAGTTCTGACAATGGCTCATCGATAATTTTAAAAGAACGCAGCCTTGCTAAGGAATGGGGGCTTATTCTTCCAGCTGGCGTGCAAGAGTTAGGCGTTGCAATTGAATATCATGGCGGAGATAACCCTGATGAGTGGTTTACTGGCGAACGCTGGCATTATGGTCAACCACAATAATTCAGGCATTCACTCTCCCCTGTTTTAATAAATGAGTCAGGGATATGTTTAGTTTAAAGTTTTGATCGGTGGAGCTAAAGAATAAGCAAAACTGAGTGATGGCCAGCAGCATTCAGATAAGCCCATCTGCAAAGATGGGCTTATCGACATTAACGCAACTCCTTCGCTATCGCGCTAAACATTAGCGATGCCTCCAGCGGTTGGGCACTAAAAGAAGGTTCCGCCTGCGGCCAGGTGGACCACTGGACGATCACCAGATTCTCTGCCTGATTGACCATAATCATCTGGCCGAAGATCCCCAGCGCCCACAGGGAATGCTTGAGGGATGCCTGCGGGGCAGGTTCTACGTTGATCGCATCCACCGGCACTTCGTTGTTCCACCATTGGAAGCCGTAAATACCGTTAGGATGCGCCGCTGATACCGAACCCGCCGCCCGAGTCCAGTTGGACGACTGGGCTACCCAATCAGCCGGCAAGATCTGTTTGCCGTTCGGCAGCGTCCCGTTATGCAGAATGAATTCGCCGAAGCGCCCCCAGTCTTCCAGCGTGGCGTTGAACCCATGCGCGCCCACGTCGTGCTGGCCTTTGGCGTAGGCATGCCACACGCCGTCGCTCGCCATGCCGTACGGCTGCCAGATGCTTTGTTCCAGATAAGCCGCCAGCGGCATGCCGGTAGCGCGCTCCAGCACGTCGCCCAGCAGCCACGCGCCGCCGGAGGAGTAAGACCAGTTCTGCCCGGCCGGATGCGCACGCTGCAAACCGGCTACCAGCTTGCGCACGCAGGCGTAGGTGCCGGGCCTGGCTTCACACTCGGTCAGCTGCGCGAAGTCCGATTTCGGGTTGGTGTAATCCTCATTCCACGCCACGCCGGAGGTGTGGGTGATCAGCTGCCTGAGGGTCACGCCGTCCCACGCGGTGCCTTTCAGATCGGGTTCGTATTGCGTGATAAGATCGTCGAGTGAGTGGATCTTGCCCTGTTTAATCGCCACGCCCACCAGCGTGGCGACCACGGATTTGCCCACGGAGCGCGATGTCCACAGGGTAGCGTCGGTATTACCCTGCCCCAGGTATTTCCAGGCGATTTTGCCGTCTTTCAATACCAGCATGCCGCTGACGTTCTGGCGCTGCAGGTAATCCTGCAGGTGGTAGGTTTTGCCATTCACCCGATAACTAGCATCGGTTAGCTGTTTAGCGGCAGTAAGCAGCGGCGTGGCGTTGCCATGGTGAAATACATCCCCCGCATAGTTGCGGTAGTCGTTACGAAAACCGATCACCCGATCGCTCTGGCTCCAGGTGAGCATCTTGTGCGTGTCCGGCAATTGCGCATCGAAAGGCGCGGGACAGGCGCTGAGTTCGGTGCCCGCACAGGCGGCCAGCGCGGCGGGCGCCAACAGGCCGCTGCAGAGACTGATGACAACGCCCGCCAGCAGGCTGCGGTTAAACACTTTGCTTTTCATATTTTTTCTCGCTTAGCTCAGGAAGGCGTTCAGCTTAAAAAAACGCGGCCTATAATAAAAAACGCCTGATGGGGGAAAATCCCCCGCAAAATCGACGGGAGAACCGCGTGCCGAGCCTGATTTATTCCTTTGCCCAACTGGAAGCCTTCACCGCCGTGGCCGAGCACGGCAGCCTGGCGAAAGCCGCGCTCAAGCTGGGCAAAGACCGCACGACGCTGCGCGATTTGATTGATTTTCTCGAGGATGGTTTGGGCTATGCGCTGTTCCTGCGCGAGGGGCGCAGCCTGCACCTGACGCCGGAGGGCGAACAGCTGCAGCGCCAGGCGCACCTGCTGATGCGCCAGGTGAAAGCGTTTGAGGCATTTGCCAAAGACCTGCCCAAGAGCGCGGCGCAGGAAATCTCGCTGGTTTACGATCCCTTCACACCCCGCGCGCTACTGCAGGCGCTGATTGCCGCCATGGCCCAGCGCAACACGCGCCTGAGCCTGATTAACGCCTCACGCGAAGAAGCAGAAAGCCTGCTGGCAAACGGCCAGGCCGATCTGGGCATCTGCCAGGCGCGCAACCGCAGCGTGGGCGACGCCATGGAATGGCGCGCCTTAGGGGCGATAGAGATGGATTTTTACGCCGCCGAAGCGCTTTTCCCCGGCGCGGAACAGCCGCTTTCGCTGCTGGAACTCTCGCTCACGCCGCAGGTGATCATGCACCCGGATTCTGACGAACCCGTGGCGCGCCGCCTGCAAATTTCCGGGCATACTATCTTCACCAACGAGCTGGAAATGCTGCGCGCCCTGCTCGAACAGGGCTGCGGCTGGGGATTCTTGCCGACACATATGCATGCCGAACAGTGGAAAAACGTCAACACGCTGCGCACCGAAGTCGGCAGCCAGGGAATCAGCCAAACCATAGTGACCATCTGGAAGCCGGGCAATGACCGACGGGCGCTGATTGAAGAGACGTTGGGGTTGTTGCCGGGGTTGTGGAGAGGGGTTGGGGGGTGAAAAATCGCTACTAAATTAGTGGTGGTGTTACCGGTAGTCGATCGTAGAGTTCATCGTCCGCGTTACTTTTCGATTGTTCTTAAGCGGGGCTCGCTGTTTTCATCCAATGAGAGCCCCTCACCACCATCACTCCAGCGCTGCTGGCTATGGTTTATTGCTTTGATAGGCGGCATTTGAGGGGCGGCTTTGAGCAATTTGCGGACGTTAACGTTTAAAGCAGCGAGCGGCAAAGCAGTCCGATTGACTTGTTTTGTTATGTGCCGAACTCATTGTACGCTCTGAGTATCCGGTGTGCCCGTCTAATTGTTCGCTAACTATTGTAACCCATTAAGATATATAGAATTGATAAATAGCCTAATCTAGGGGCCTTAGCTACGTGGCACTGTAGGCCCAAGGCCATATGCATAGACGACAAGACTCTCTCCCAAACTAACAAGCAAAATAGCCATCGGGAGTTAAATGCCGACCGAGAAACATATTTCCCCTGCTCCGCGACAGTATCGTATAGAGGGGTACCAATGACCCCAGAGGGCCTTGAACAACGACAGAATCCTCGATATCTATGAGTTACCTGACATCGTGAAAACGATAAATCCGCCCATTCTCATTCACCTCCGCAACCTTTCTCAAAGCCTCCGCTGGCGACAAACCGAACTTACGGGTTAACACAACGAACAGATGATAGAACTCGGATTTCAAATCCGCAGCGAAGACCCCCGGATCATCAGATCCAAGACAAATAGACATAGGAACATCACCTTCAATCGCCTCACCCGGCAAGCCCATCCAGCGAAAGATATGATGCTCGCTGACATCTCGATACTGACTGATACGGGTATTGCTGGTCGGAGGGCATTCTATTGCAATGTTTCGGTCTGCCATTTTGGCCATTACAGCTTGTTGTAATGCAACAACCGCTTCATCCGGCAAATATTCCAGGGCAACTTCAACATATTCAGCACGCTGCTTTCGTACATTGTCAGATGTAAGCCATTGCTTATACAACTTCAGCGGCCTTTTCATGCCCGCCATTTTAGCCAACTCTCTGGTGCTCTCGTACTCTTCCAACCAGAGGGATTTGGGTTTTAATGGCCCATCTAGCTCACCCAGTAGGCCTTCCGATTCCGCCAATCCCCCCCGCATTTCAAATACCTGATCAAGGGTGGTAATCGAGACTTCTTCTTCTAGCGAAAACACCTTATGGGCCAAACGAACAGCTTCAATCGCTGCATCACTGGCGTAACGCAGCAGTTCCGGGTGACTTCGAAGTTCCCGCCAAATAAATACCAAATCGAGCAATCGCGTCTCTTTGGTCATGGACAAAGATAATGGCAAAGAGCGTTTCCAGATGTCAGGTGTGATGCCAATCGCCGTGCAGTGACCAAGACGGTCGCCATTACGCAATGGCAAAAACCTTAAGGCATCATCAATGGATCGAATACCACTGATAAGATGCGGAAAGTCCTCGCCAACATGATAGGTAAAATGAGCAATACCTGATTTGGCTAGCACCCGGAACAAGGGACCAAACAACTCCGGTGGCGCGTACATCTCATTAGCTGCGGCATCCACTCCTCGAATCCAGCTTGTCAGGCGGGGTTCATACTTCAGCATGTCCATCAGAATAGCAGCCTGATTTTTCAGGTCCTTGAATAGTAATGCGTAAGGATAGACCTCACCATTTTTTTGCCTTCTTTTGATAAAGTGCGGCACTAGCGCCAGCTTTGCACACTTGCCATGAGGTTCAACCAGTTCGAGATTATCGAGCACTTGCGACATATTCAGCGGCTTATCATGCACCCATTCCAGAGACATATGAGCACTTAGGTATTCCCAATACCCTCTTAACACACTGAAGAGCAGTTTTTGCATTTTGCTAGGGTCGCTCTTCGGAGCAAAACGTCCTTCCAGATAACGCACCTGAGAATACACACCAGCACCATGGGCATGTTTAAAACGAGACAAATAAGATTTCTCGGTTTCCTCCCTCAGCTCTGTCATGGTGTAATTCTGGAACTGATCAAAACCGAAAAAATCGTCTCGCTGAACCAGTAAGGTCAGGTACTGATTTTGAATCAGAAGGTAAATCCAAAGCAGTCGTTCCAACCCTTCGGGCGCACCATACCGCCATTTTTCCAACAACGCGGTTAGCCAGCAAAATTCAGACTCTTGACTGTATTTGTCGTCAGTTGGCCAAACCGTCGCAAACCCATACTCCTGGTCATAATGCAGAATTGTGCTATCCGCCAGCTGCTGCGGATTCTGCATTGATGCTATCCACTCTGGTAACTCGACGCCCTGAGCGACCCGACAAAGAATTTCGCGAATATTACTGGCGATTTGCAAACGATCCTTGAAAATTTCAGGCGTCAGAGAAGGGTCAATCTGGGCGCAGAGTTGTTTCATCTCTTGAGATGCCCAGCCCTTATCAAAATCTCTGACGCTCACTTCTGGGTGCTTGAGTGCATCCAGCCAACACTCTTCCGCACTGGTACTGCCATTCAGATGTTGGTGGGTTTCGTGTAGGCGTTCACGGGTAATGTAGTCCTCAACCGTCGGGTGATATGGGTATAAAGGCCAGCGAAAACTATATTCTTGACTGGCAGGCCCAGAGTTAAAGACCTGATGACACGCCATAATTGGCAGGCACGACACTCGGCTCATCAGCGTTTGCCATTCCGAGAACAAAGCAAGATCGGTTCTAGGGCCGTCTTTCTCGTTTTTAACAAATTTTTCAGCGATTAGGCGCAAGGCCGCTACTGGACCAAGTTTCATATTTCGCTGTTTGAGTCGCTGTTCCAGGGATGACCAAGCCGACTTGGCTACATGATCAGGCAAACTACGCGTTTGTTCGTATTGAGTAAGGAACACGGATGACTCCACCCTGTCATCAAGTGATATCTCATTCAACGAGACGGTGCTCAGCCGATCCAACAGCAATGCCGAGTTAAGAAGAAACCTTTCCATACCCAATCCTTATACGAAGGCCATTATTATTTTTATATGTTGTCACTTATTGAAGGCAACTTAGTTTTCCTAGCTGGTGTAGCCTTATCGTATGATGCTCCAACGATTGTGGAGGAATTCAGCGATGTTATAGTGTTTTTAGACGCCTGTTGTTTAATGCTTCTTTTTCGATTATCATTTTCAGATAAATACTCCCATTCTTCTTCGGAAAGTAATTTGCCGCCAACAATCTCACGAATCAGTTTAAGGAAACTTACTTCCTTGCTCAGTGCTTTGGCTGAACAATTAACTCCCCCTACAGGAAAAATGAACGGATGTAGAATTGGACAGCTAATTAATAAGAAAAACAATGGATGGGTATCTTTCCATTTTTTCTTATCCACTTTCAATTTTTTATTCATTACATTTATCTTTTTCTCAAACTCATCAACCGAAGTGACTGGATTTAGTTTTAACCCTTCACCGATATACTCCCTATTACTAACTGAATGATATAAGTCCTCTTCAACCAATACCGCATGAAGAAAAGCCAAAACATTAAAACGCATAATTTTCGCAGCATTTGATTGACTGGCCATTATTCCATGCTCTGCATCTTTATAGAGCCTGGTTTTATGCTGATCAGCCACATTATTAAGGTTGAAATAGAACCGAGTCCATACTTTACCAATCAAAAGTGCCGACGGACGAATTTGAATCTCAATTTCGTTTACTTTATTAAGCCATTGCTCAACTTTAGTAATGGCATCAGAAAATTCCGTTGTGCCACCCTGCTGATTGTCATTCTGTTGACTGTCATCAGTTACGTTATCATCCATGGGATCAAGGTCAACATCCAAAACAGCAGCATCTTTATCCGCCCTTTTACTTGAGCCTTTCATTTCTGCACGAGCAGCAGCCTCGCTCCATGGGGGAACAATACATGTTGTCTGAGCTACAACTTTATTAAAAGCATTAGTAATGGCAGGTCTTTCACGACGACATGCAGAGATATCTGCAATAGCACCAATCAGATTAAAAACACTACTGAAATCCATAAGGTTATTTGAAGCTACCGTACTCAAGGAAGCCGCCATTGCGGCTTTTGCCAAGCCATTCTCAGTATCAATGTTAAATTTTTTGTAACCCTCGGGCATCTTTTGGCGTGATTTACGATTTAACTGCACCATGCCAAGAAAAACGCCAACCTTTTCATCATTAGGGTTGTTTGCAACCACCGCACAACATCGGTTAGCCCAATGTGAGGCGCTTTCAATTCTGCCAACAGACATATAAGCTACATATTCACTAACGATCTGGTCGAATTTTTCTCTATCATTTTCAGCCAGTGCTAACTCGGTCACAAATTGATTGAATATGCTGACGGAACCACAACCAACTAAAAGCATCTGTAAAAACTTTGACAGACTACCCTGACAGTTTTCACTTACCTGAGAGGCCAAGTAAATAGAGCAATTTCTTAATGCTTCACTTTCAGACTGAGGCCGCAAATAAAATCCGGTATTAAAATCACGATCCTGCTTTACATAGGTAAATATATCCTTACAGAGCGAATCCATACCAAATCGATGTTGTTCATAATTTAACCCAGCTCGATAAATGCTGCTTAGCATCGATCCATATAAGGCATTTCTAAGTAAATTCGGAACTGATAACTCATCAGATCTTTCATTGCTGCCTTGTTTACCATCATGTTTTACCGATGTAGCATGATATTTTTTGGTGTAGAAATCCTGAAGCACCTGCATCAACAACCGCACTGGCTGCTTCAGCAATTCATTCACATACATGTCTGCATCAGAGCCCTCTCTCAAATTAAGACCTTCCCTAACAGCATCGCCAATCGCTTGCCGGACATCTATGGCAGCAATATCCTGCATGTCAAACTTAGTTTTAACCTTGATATTCTCTTTACCGCCTTTTCCCTTTTCGCCGACCAGTTGCAACATAGTTTTCAGTTGAATACGCTTTTGTACCGGAAAAAGTTTTAATAAATATTGCTGTTCAAGGTGTTCAACCATATAACCCCGCTCGGCTAAGCGGGCGCTCTCTTTTTCCTGATCGAGCAAAGTTTTGCTATAATTTTCGTATTGCTTACCGCGAATCAATTGCGAATATAGCCGCAAGTCACCTGTCGCCACCACCAACAATTTCTGGCTATTAAAGAACTTACGAATAGATTCAAGTACATCCCAGCCCGCTTCAAACTGAGTATCAATATCATCAAACGAGATCAAAATGGCCTTGCAGCCGAGAATTTCACATGCACTTTCAACCAGCTTATCAAAGATTTCTGACAAATCCTGGCCACCAATGGAGTAATCAAGCTGGGCATCCAGCTTCAAAGCATCACTGAAATATTCCGGCTTATATTCGTTGTCTGTGAGCAGATGTAAACCACGCTGGAGCTGCGCAAGGTGATTCTGCCATTGTTCTTTTTGTTTTTTATGGTCATTCGACGACCAGCATCCTTTTAACTTGTCGGACACCATTTTATTCAGACGGGCAGTCACAGTGACCAAAATGGGTTCATGGCGCGGCAACTTGGTAGGGTCGATAGTCGGCAAACACTTGATGCTGACATTGACATCACCTTTCTCACTGTCCAGAGATTTGACCACGCTATTGATAAAAGTGGTTTTACCCGCACCGCGAGTACCATCCACAAAAAATACATTACGACCGGACTCATCAATAAACCGTGTTAGCCCAGCAGACTTATCGGTGTCATGAGAGGTAACCGAGTTCCGGATACTCTCGACCAACTGATCACGCAGAGATTTCTGAATGAGATCATCTTCTTTGGTACTGCCCGGAAGATTGGGCGCAAACAAGTTGATGATGATTTTTCCCTCGGTCGTTTCAGTCTGTACGCTGTCTGTCATGTTCGTATCGATCCATTTTTTTGATTTTTTGCCAGCCTGAGCATCAGACTGGTGCTTTAAATTTACACTGCGTTGATTTATGCAATGCTCATTGCCCTTAGCTTCAATCAGTTCGTTGGGGGCGCTTCGCCACGATTCGTCCTACAAAGCTACCTGGAGCGCTAATAAAACTGACCACCTCATTCACTGCCCTCATCCTCGCGACTGAACGGTTCGTTTTGTCGAGCAGGTGTTGCTATGCGGAGTGTGGGACCGAGGATAACGCACTAGATGCTCATGTTGTGCGGCACACCTTCACTAGTTCTAACCGATAATATACTAGCGTTAAATTATTGATAAATATTAACAACAATCAATTACTGCTCCTGTTACCAAAACCGTGCTGGTATATTATTACTTTTTTCTAGCCATGTATTTTAGGTTGATCTACGCTAAGTGCCTAAATTAGCTCACTTTACCTTATTCAGCAACAAATAAGTGTTACCTGTTTATTTGCTCAATGCGAGTCTGTTTTATGGCGAAAATAAACAACTCTTAGTATTTATCCACATGAACAACCAATGCCCGCTTCTGGCACAAAGCCGCCATTGACACTTAACTTCGACCATGTAAACCACCTTACCAAACTCTCCGCCAACAAAATACAGCCATATAAAATGATTCGATTCACAATTAATAAACCAACGACATTATTACCTCTATTTTCATTCCATTATTTTCCCTCCGCTGCTCCAACCCCCAACTCCCCCCTAGCACCGCCCCCGCCCTTTCCCTACAATAAGGGATCTGTTGAGGCATAACGCAAGGAAAGACGGTGTCGAAAGCCAATCCCAATGCCACTATCGTGGATATCGCCCGCCGCGCCAGGGTGACCAATATCACCGTTTCCCGCGCCTTCAATAAGCCCGAGCTGGTCAAGCCGGAAACCCGCGAGCGCATTCACGCCATCGCCAAAGAGCTGAACTATGTACCCAACGCCTTCGCGCAGGGGCTGAAAAGCAGCAGCAGCCAGATTATCGGCATCGTCACCAGCAGCATGTACAACCCGTTCTATTCCGGCCTGATCAAGACGGTGTCGCGCATTGCGCGCCAGCAGGGCTACCAGATCATGCTGTTCGACACCGACGGCAGCGAAGAGGCGGAAATGCGCGCCATTCAGGCGCTGTTCGGCTACAAGGCACGCGGCATCCTGCTGTCGGCGGTGCGCGACGACAAGCGCTACCGCCCCGCCTATCTCGAGCTGGCCGAGGTGTACGGCGTGCCGCTGATCCTGATCGACCGCGATCTTTACGATCAGCAGCTGAGCGGCGTGTTCCTCGATAACCGCGAGATTGGCGTGCTGGCCGGGCGCTATCTGGCGGAGCAGCCGGAGAAGAAGCTTTTGATTATCGGCGGCCCGGCGGATTCGGAAATTACCTTAACGCGCACCGCCGGCATCGTCGCGGCCTTGCAGGGCAGCGGCCGTGAGATTCACATCATCAACGGCGACTATGATTTCACCTCGCAAGAGAGCGAGGTGCGCGCCTATCTGGCGCAGCCGGAGAACCGCCCGGATTACATCATCGGCCTGAACGGTATCATCACGCTGGGCGCCATCGCCATCTGCCACGAGATGGGGCTTTATGAGCAGGTGAAGTTCTTCTCGATCGACGAACCGCCGCGCGCCGGCGCTTACGGCCTGCATATTCCGGGGGTGTATCACGATACGCAGAAACTGGGGGAGATCGCCGCGGAGCTGCTGTTCAGCGCCATTCACAGCCCGCGCGGCGAGCTGCCGGTGCGCAGAGAATTCTTCACCGGCTCGCTGTTGAATCGCTGACGGACGCTATTGCCCGTAGTAGGCGTGTTTGCCGTGCTTGCGCAGGAAATGTTTGTCCAGCAGCTCCGGCTGCATCGGGGCGATGGCCGGCGCAAGCTGGCGCGTCGCCATCGCCATGATCGCCACCTCTTCCAGCACCACCGCGTTGTGCACCGCATCCGCCGCGTCCTTGCCCCAGGCAAACGGGCCGTGGGAATAGACCAGCACTCCCGGCACCTGCTGCGGATCGCGCCCCGCCTGATTGAAGGTCTCGATAATCACCTTGCCGGTTTCCCCCTCGTAATCGCCGGCGATCTCCGCCTCGCTCATCGGCCGGGTGCAGGGAATGTCGCCGTAAAAGTAGTCGGCGTGGGTGGTGCCCAGCGCCGGGATCGGCTGCCCGGCCTGCGCCCAGATGGTGGCGTTGCGGCTGTGGGTGTGCACCACGCCGCCGATATCGGCGAAGGCGCGGTACAGCGCCAGGTGAGTGGCGGTGTCGGATGAGGGTTTGCGGTGCCCTTCGCGCACCTTGCCCTCCAGATCCACCACCACCAAATCCTCCAGCGTCATCGCCTCGTAGGCGATGCCCGAAGGCTTGATCACCACCAGCCCGCTCTGGCGGTCGATCGCCGAGACGTTGCCCCAGGTAAAGGTCACCAGCCCGTATGCCGGCAGGCTGAGGTTGGCGGCCAGCACCTGCCGCTTGAGTTCGTTCAGCATGCGATGCCTCCATCATTCATCTGTTGTTCGATCCAGGCCTTGGCCTGGGCAATGCGTTGCTTGTCCTGCCCGTCTTCGCGCGCCCACATCTCCAGCAGGTAGGGGCCGCGATAGCCGAGCGCGTTGAGCACGGCAAAGGCGTGGGCGAAATCCACGCAGCCCTCGCCGAACGGCACGTCGCGAAACTGCCCGGCGCTGCTCGGCCCCACCGCGACGGTGTCTTTGAGGTGCACGGCGGTGATGCTGCCGATGCCCAGCGCCAGCTCGGCGGCGACGTCGTTGCCCCAGGCGCTGAGGTTGCCGAGATCGGGATACACCGTGAACCACGGGCTGTTAACGTGGCGGGCGATGTCGCGCCATTTGCTGATGCTGTTGATGAACGGCGTGTCCATCACCTCCACCGACAGCATCACCTGCGCCCTGGCGGCCTGCGCCGCCGCCCACTGCATGCCTTCGATAAAGCGCTCGCGGCTGTGGCGATCGGCGGGTTCGTAATAGACGTCGTAGCCCGCCAGCTGGATATTGCGGATGCCGAGATCCGTCGCCAGTTCCAGCGCCTTGCTCATCAGCACCCGCGCCCGCTCGCGGGTGGCGGCGTCGGCGCTGCCGAACGGATCGCGCCGGTGCGCCGACAGGCACAGGCTCGGCACCTTCACCCCGCTGTCGAGCCGCGCCTGGATAAACGCCAGCCGCTGGCGGCGATCCCAGTCCAGCCGCTGCTGGCGCGCCGGCTGTTCATCGATCGACATCTCCACAAATTCAAAGCCCAGCTCGGCGGCGGTGGCCAGCCGCTGCGGCCAGCTCAGATCGGCGGGCAGCGCCTTTTCATACAGCCCCAGACAGGCGGCGTTAGTCGTTTGCATCAGTCACCTCACTCAAAGCCTGGGCGACCGCCAGATAGCGCGCCTGCTGGGCGCGCAGGCGCCGGTGGGCGGCGGTCGCGGGATAATAACAGCGCAGCTTGGGCGGCGCGGCGGCGATCGCTTCGGCGAACCCGGCGTACTCCCCGGCGCCGACGGCGGCGCACAGGGCGGCGGCGCGGCAGCCGCTCTGGCGCGTTTCCACCACCTCAAGCGGCAGGTTGCCGGCGTCGGCGTACATCTGCATCCAGACCTCGGACTGCGTCGGCCCGCCGGTCATGCGCACCCGCTCGATGCGCGGGTTCAGCTGCACCATGCGCTCCTGATGGATCAGGTGCGAGAACACGATGCCCTGGTAGATCGCCTGCACCACGTCCGCCATCTCGTGGTGGGCGCTCAGGCCGATCAGCCCGCCCGGCGTGTTGCCGCCGAGGTTGGAGCCATACAGATAAGGCAGGAACAGCAGCCCGCTGGGCTGCTCGCTGCGCTCGGCCACCCAGGCGTTGAACTGCGCGTAGCGCTGCCGGTCGTCGGCGCAGAACTGGCGCAGAAACCAGGCCAGGTTGCCGGCCGAGGTCGGGCTGCCTTCGTGCACGAAATAGCGGCCGTCGATGCAGTAGCGCCCCCAGGCGTAGGGATAGTCGGCAGGAATGATGCGCTCGGTCACGCAGGTGGCGATCGACCAGGTGCCCGCCACCGCGCTGAGCGTGCGATCGTCGGCCACGCCGGAGCTGAGCGCCGCGCCCACCACGTCGAACAGGCCGCCGTACACCGCGGTGCCTGCCCGCAGGCCACACTGCGCCGCCGCCGCGGCCGTCACCCGCCCGGCCAGCTGCGCCGAGCCGATCACCGGCGCGGTCTTCTCCTGCGCCTCTTCGATGCCGAAGGCCGCCATCAGCGCCGGATCGTAAGCGCCGCTGTGCTGATTGAACAGGTTGCTGCCGGAGATGTTGGTCACCTCGGCCGCCGCCTCGCCGGTGAGGCGAAAGCGCAGGTAGTCGTGTGCCATCAGGATGCGATCGACGGCAGCGTACTGCGCCGGTTGCCGCTGCTTCAGCCAGCGCAGCAGCAGCGCCGGGTGGCTGGGCCACAGCGGCTGCAGGCTGCGCGGGTAGGTCTGCGCGCCCACGCCGGTGCGGCGCAGCTCAGCCACCGTGGCCGCCGCGCGGTTGTCCGAAGAGAGGATGCCGTTGCCGACCGGTTTGCCGTGGCGATCGATGGCGTACAGCCCTTTGCCGTGCGCCGAGAAGCTGACGCCGCGCACCTGCCCGGCCTCCAGCCCCGCCGCGTGCAGCGTCTGGCGGATCGCCGCGCAAACGTCATCCCACAGCGCGTCCATATTGCGTTCGCTGAAGCCCGGCTGGGCGGCAATCGCCGCGCCGTCGCGCTCGGCGACTGTCAACTCTTCGCCGCTTGCCCGGTACAGCCCGGCCTTGATCACCGTGCCGCCGACGTCTATGCCAAGAAAGACTGCCATCGCGCCTCCTATTTGCGCCGCACGGAGCTGAGGTAGATGGCGGCCAGGATGATGCCGCCCTTCACCACGTTCTGGATATACGGCGACACGTTCATCAGATTGAGGCCGTTGTTGAGCACCCCGAGCATCATCGCCCCCACCAGCGTGCCGACGATGGCGCCGCGCCCGCCGGAGATCGCCGCCCCGCCCAGCACCACCGCGGCGATGGCGTCCAGCTCGAAGCCTTCGCCGGCGTTGGGCTGCCCGCTCATCAGACGCGAGGTCAGCACCAGTCCGGCCAGCGCGGCGGTCAGGCCGCTGATCACGTACACCAGCATCTTGTAGCGCGGCACGCGGATGCCGCTCAGCCGCGCCGCCTCTTCGTTGCCGCCCATCGCATAGACGTAGCGGCCGAACGGCAGCTGGTTGAGCATCAGCCAGGCCAGCACATACACGCCGAGCATGATCAGGATCGGCACCTGGATGCCCAGCACCGTGCCGCGGCCGAAGAAGGAGAAGACGTCGGGCAGGCCGGAGATCGGGTAGCCGCCGGTATAGAGCAGCGCCAGGCCGCGGGCGATGCCCATCGACGCCAGGGTGACGATGATCGGCGGCATGCGCAGATAGGCGATGCAGGCGCCGTTGGCCAGGCCGAACAGCGCGCCGACCGCCAGCGCCGCCACCATCGCCAGCGGGATCGGCACCGCCGCCAGCATCAGCCCGGCGGCGACCGAACCGGCCAGCGCCATCACCGGCCCCACCGAGAGATCGATGCCGCCGGTCAGGATGGCGCAGGTCATGCCCACCGCGATGATGGCATTGATAGACACCTGGCGCGCCACGTTGGTCAGGTTGTTGACGCTGAGGAAGCTGTCGTTCAGCAGGCTCATCAATACGAACAAGATCACGAAGCCGATAAACGGCAAGACCGCCGGGTGATGCAGCAGTTTTTCCCAGCGCTTGCCGAGGCTGGGGCCGGCGGCGCGGCGCGCCACGGCGGGTTGTTCAATTCCGATCATAAGGCACTCCCGGTCGCGTGAAGCATGATGTGGTTGGATTCGATGTCGTCGCCGGTCAGCTCGGCGACGATGTGGCCGCCGCGAAACACCAGCACGCGGTCGCACACGCCGATGATCTCCGGCAGTTCGGAGGAAATCATGATGATGGAGATGCCCTGCTGGGTCAGTTGCTGCATCAGCTGGTAGATCTCGGCCTTGGCGCCCACGTCGATGCCGCGCGTCGGTTCGTCGAAGATCAAGATGTTGCAGTCGTTGTTGAGCCAGCGGGCGATCACCACCTTCTGCTGGTTGCCGCCGCTCAGGGTGCTGACGGCGGTCTCGGCGTCCGGGGTTTTCACCCCCACGGCGCGGATCAGCCGCTGCACCACGTCGCGATCCTTGCGGGCGCTGACGAAGATCTTGCCGCGCCGGTGGTGCCGGTTGAGGGTGATGTTCTGCGCCACCGAGAACGGCAGCACCAGGCCCTCGGTTTTGCGGCTCTCCGGCAGCAGGCCGATGCCCTGCGCCAGCGCCTGCGCCGGGGAGCGCAGCGCCGCCGGTTGGCCGCCGAGGCTGACGCGTTTGCGGTGGCAGCGGCTGGCGCCGATCAGCGCCGAGACGGTCTCGGTGCGCCCGGATCCCACCAGCCCGGCGAAGCCGAGGATCTCGCCCTTGTGCAGGTGGAAGCGGTCGGTCGCGCCGTGCTTCTCGCGCTGGATCTCCGCTTCCAGCAGCACCGTCGCGGTATCGACCGGGTGCAGTTTCACCGGGAAGGCGTTCTCGATTTTGCGCCCGACCATCAGCCGCACCAGCTCTTCCACGTTGGTGTCGCCGGTGGCCAGCGTTTCGATGTAGGTGCCGTCGCGCAGCACGGTGATGCGATCGCAGATGGTGAAGATCTCGTCCAGGTGGTGCGAGATAAACACCATGCCGACGCCCAGCAGCCGCAGATCGTTCATCACGCTGAACAGGTGCTCGGCCTCGCCCGGCGTCAGCGTGGCGGTCGGTTCGTCCAGCACCAGCACCCGCGCCTCCAGCGACAGCGCCTTGGCGATCTCAACGAACTGCTGCTGCGCCACGCTCAGCTGCTCCACCGGGCAATCGAGATCGATAGCCACCGTCAGCCGCTTGAAGATCGCCTCGGCCTTGCGCCGCATCGCCCGCCGATCCAGCAGGCCCCAGCGGTTCCTGATCTCCCGGTTGAGGAAGATGTTGTCGATGGCGCTCATGTAGGGAATCAACGAAAATTCCTGAAAAATAATGCCGACGCCGGCCTCGATCGCCTGGCGATAGTTGTTAAAGCGGCGCTGCTCGCCGTCGATAAAAATATCGCCCTCGTCCGGCTGATAGATGCCGCACATGATTTTCACCAGCGTCGATTTGCCGGCGCCGTTTTCGCCCAGCAGGGCGTGCACTTCGCCGCGTTGAATGGCCAGATCGATGCCGTCCAGCGCCTTCACGCCGGGAAAGCTCTTCTTTATTCGCTTCAGTTCCAGTAAAGGTGTCACCGCATTGCCCTCCGCGCCGAACGCCCCGCCGCAGCGGGGCGAACCTGGCCGCTGTTACCAGCTAAAGCCGGCCGCATTGCTGCGGTCGATCAGCTTCACTTTCACCGGCACGGTTTTCGGCACCGTGGCGCCCCAGTAGCGGGCCAGCGCAATGCCGAGCGCGATGCGCAGCTGGTCGCGCGGGAACTGCGCCGAGGTGGCGATAAACGGCGAGTTCGGCTTGAGGATCTCTTTGATGGCTTCCGGCTGGCCGTCTACGCTCACCAGCTTGACCTTGGCGCCGTTGCTTTCGATCGCCGCCAGGGCGCCGAGCGCACCGACGTCGTTGACGCTGAAGATGCCCGCCAGATCCGGCGCCGACTGCAGCATGTTTTCGGTCACGGTCAGCGCGGTGTCGCGCTCCTGCTTGCCGTTTTGCTTGGTGACGATCTTGATGTCGGGGTATTTGTTCATCGCCGCTTCAAAGCCGCGCACGCGCTCCAGGATCGGCACCACCGGGATGCCGTCAAGGATCGCCACCTTGCCTTTGCCGCCCAGCGCTTTCGCCAGGTACTCGCCCGCCTGGAAGCCGGCGTCGTAGTTCTCCGAGCCGACGAACGAATCCAGCGGCCCTTCCGCCTGCGCGTCGATCGCCACCACCACCGCGCCGGCCTTGTGGGCGGAGATCACCGCCGACTGCACCCCCACCGAATCGGTCGGGTTGATCAGCAGGATGTCTACCTTCTTCTGCAGCATGTCTTCCACGTCGCCGATCTGTTTGGCGACGTCATGGCGCGCATCGGCCACGTACACCTTGGCGCCGATATCCGCCGCCGCCTGATCCAGCGCCTGCTTCATGGTGACGAAGTAGTCGTTGTTCATTTCCTGGAACGACATACCGATAGTGATTTGCTTGGCCAGCGCCCCATGGCTGGCCGCCAACATTCCACCGGCGACGATAAAAGGCAGGGTCTTTTTGAATAATGAAAACATAGCCAATTCTCCTGTAGGGAAGCTTCTTGTTGTGGTTATCAGAGCAACAGCATGTCTTTACGTTTGGCCGACCGGCCGGCCCCCCGTTGCGAGCGGGCCAGCGATCGTGACTGCAACAACGGTACAGCGGGAGGGTCAGGGAACCAGGATCACCTTGATGGAGTCGGTCGAGTCCGCCAGGGCGAAGGCTTCGTCCCAGTCGTTCAATGAATAGCTGTGGGTAACCACGCCATTGGAGGTCACCAGCCCGCGCTCGAACAGATCGATGGCGATTTCGTAGCTGTAGGGCGCCAGGTGCGCGCCGCGAATGTCCAGCTCTTTGCGATCGCCGATGATCGACCAATCGACGGTGGTTTCCTTGCCGAACACGCTGAACTCCACGAAGCGGCCCAGCTTGCGGATCATCTGCAGCCCCTGGGTGACGCCGATCGGCGCGCCGGTGGCCTCGATGTAGACGTCGCAGCCGTAGCCGCCGGTCAGCGATTTGACGATCTGGTCGGCGTCTTCCTTCAGCGGGTTGATCACCACGTCGGCGCCGAACTCCTTCGCCAGCGCCAGCCGCTCGTCGATGGCGTCGATCACGATCAGTTTCTTCGGCGTCTTCAGGCGCGCCACCTGCACCATACACAGCCCGAGCGGCCCGGCGCCGGCCAGCACCACCACGTCGTCCAGCTGGATGTCGCCGCGCGCCACGGTGTGGATGGCGCAGGCCATCGGTTCAATCAATACCGCGTCTTCATGGCTCAGGCTTTCCGGGATCTTGTGCACGATGGCGTTCTCGGAAAAGCGCATGTACTCCGCCATGCCGCCCTCCGCCACGTCTTTTTGGAAACCGTAAATGTTATGCGTCTCACACATCCAGTAACTGCCGGATTTGCAGTAGCGGCACTCCCAGCACGGCACGATCTGCTCGGCGATCACCCGCTCGCCGAGCCGGTATTTGCCTTCCGCGCCCTCGCCCAGCGCGGCGATGCGGCCGTAGAACTCGTGGCCCGGCACCACCGGCGGTTTGACCCACGGGTTCTCCCCCCAAAACATCTGCGCGCCGTTCTTGCACTTGCAGTCGCCGGCGCAGATGCCGCAGCCTTCCACCTTGATCACCAGCTCGCGCGCCTTCGGCAACGGCGTGGGCACCTGTTCGAAACGATAGTCCTGCGGGCCGTGGCAAACGACCGCGCGCATTTTTTCCGGCAACTGGCTCATCTCTTCCTCCAATACACTTGTTAAACGCTTTAATTTTCTTAATGTTGACGTTGTCATTTTTATCCAACAAAAAACAACAAACGTTATAAAATGATAAATTTCAATAGATTAATCATCAAACATCCAGTAAAACTCAAAATGACAACGTGAACATAGAGCGACATATAACCAAAGCTGCAAAAATAATTATTTGAGCGAAATCACATATCGTTAACATTGCGGCTAAAAATGCTACAAATGCGGATCGCGATCCCATTTACGGGATCGGCGATCCGGGGGGATCCGCTAAATCAGCAGGCGCACGCGATCGTAGATCTGGCGATCTTCCGGCCGCGATGATCGCGCCTGCTGGCGCAGGGTGCGCACCAGCGTGTCGATAAACGCATGGGCGGCGGCGCTCAGAATGCTGTTGCGCCGGGTGACGATATTCAGCTGCACCGGCCGGCTGCTCTCCCGCAGCGCCAGCGGCTGCAGGCGAGAGGCGAACTGCGGCAGCGCGGCAATCGGCTGCGGACAGCAGGTACACATTTCGGCGAACTCCACCAGAGCCTGCAGCATGCCGAACGAATGCGCCTGGATAATGCGCTGGCGCGGCAGGCGCACGCCGTGGCGAAGAAACACCTCGTCGAACAGCGCATCGAAACTTTCCGGGGTATAGCTCATCACCCAATCCTGTTCCAGCAGCTGATGCAGCGAGGTACTGTGCGCCAGCGGGTGGCCGCGCCGCACCATGTACGCCGTTTCGTACTCCAGCAGCGGCTCGCAGTGGAACTCCTGCGGCGCCGACGACGCCGGCAGCGGCGTGATGGCGAAATCCATCGTGCCCTCGCGCAGCTGCGACTGGGCGTTGGCCATCAGGCTTTCCGACAGCTCCAGCCGCACCGCCGGCATCTTGCTGCGAAACGCCATCACCGCCGGCGGCAGCACCGTCAGCATCAGCCAGGGGGTGAACGCCGCCTTGACCAGATCCGCCGTGCGCCCGCGCAGCGCCGCCATTTCGCCCTGCGCCTGCTCCAGCTGGTTCAGCACCAGCCGGGCGTGCGCCAGCAAGGTTTTGCCGTAGGGGGTAAAGCCCAGCCCGGTCGGGGTGCGGATCAGCAGCGGCAGCGCCTGTTCCTGCTCCAGTTCGCGCAGCGCGCGGGTCACCGCCGCCTGCGACAGCCCCAGATGCCGCGCCGCCGCGCGAATGCTGCCTCTGTCGGCGCTGGCCACCAGCGCCTGCAGTTGGTGCAGTTTCATGTTCACCTCCTGACAATCATCGGTTGTCAGCATAACCGAACGGCGGCTACCCGGCAAAAACGGAGTTTGCTAGTCTCGATGCCTACCCCTCTGCCCCATTCCCCGCCCGTTGGCCGGGACCCTTTGCCGGAGACCGTGATGAGCCCTTCACTCGTACTGCCTGAGATCGCCGCCGTTCATGATGAGATGGTCGCGCTTCGCCGCCACATTCACGCCCACCCGGAGCTGGGATTTAAGGAGTTCGCGACGTCGGATCTGGTGGCGCAGCGTCTGGAGGAGTGGGGTTACCGCGTCACGCGCGGCGTAGGACAAACCGGCGTTGTCGCCACATTGCAGCGCGGGCCGGGAAAATCGCTCGGCATCCGCGCCGACATGGACGCCCTGCCGATCGCCGAAACCACCGGCTTGCCGCACGCCAGCACCCATGCTGGGGTGATGCACGCCTGCGGCCACGACGGGCACACCGCCATGCTGCTGGCGGCGGCGCGCTGTCTGGCGCGGCAGCCCAACTTCAGCGGCACGCTGCACCTGATCTTTCAGCCGGCGGAAGAAGGCGGCGGCGGCGCCAGAGTGATGATTGAAGACGGCCTGTTTGAGCGCTTCCCCTGCGACGCGGTGTTCGCCATGCACAACGTGCCCGGCTTCCCCACCGGCCACCTGGGCTTCGCCAGCGGCCCCTTGATGTGCTCGGCCGATACGGTGCACATCACCCTGCACGGCCACGGCGGCCACGGCGCGGTGCCGCAGAGCACCGTCGATCCGGTGGTGGCCTGCGCGGCCATCGTCATGAGCCTGCAAACCATCGTGGCGCGCAATATCGATCCGCAGGAAACGGCGATCGTCACCGTGGGAGCGATGCAGGCCGGCCAGGCCGCCAACGTAATCCCGGCGACCGCCACCCTGACGCTCAGCGTGCGCGCGCTGACGGCGGTGGTGCGCGCGCGGCTGGAACAGCGCATCACCGAGCTGGTCACGGCGCAGGCCGCCAGCTTCGGCGCCCGCGCGGAGATCGACTACCGGCACGGCTACCCGGTGCTGGTGAACCACCCGGCAGAAACCGAACTGGCGCGCGCGGTGGCGCTGGACTGGGCCGGAGAGAGCCAGGTTATCCCCACGCTGCGGCCGTTCACCGCCAGCGAAGATTTCGCCTTTATGCTGGAGAAGTGCCCAGGCAGCTACATCTCGATCGGCAACGGCCCCGCCACGCCGGGCAATTCCCTGCACAACCCCGGCTATGACTTCAATGACGACAACCTGTCGGTAGGCGCCACCTACTGGGTCAAATTGGTCGAGCGCTTTTTGGCTTGCCCCACTGTTTAATCGCCAACGCTGAGGAAATGACATGAAAACCATCAAAGGGCTGTTGTTGCTGCTGCCGCTGGCCGCGAGCTTTCCCGCGCTGAGCGGCGAATTCAGCGGCAAGGTGATCAAGCTGGGCATCGATCCCACCTTTCCGCCGCTGGAATATAAAAACCCGCAGGGCAAGCTGACCGGCTTCGGCGTCGATATCGCCCAGGCGCTGTGCGACCAGATGCAGGCCAAATGCGTGTGGGTGGAAAGCAGCTGGGACGGCATGATCCCCGGCCTGCAGGCGAAGAAATTCGACGCCATCGCCTCGTCGATGACCATCACGCCGCAGCGCCAGCAGCAGATCGCCTTCTCCAGCAAAGTCTCCAACGCCCCGGCGCGGCTGGTGGCGCATAAGGGCAGCAACCTGCAGCCTACCGCCGCCTCGCTGAAGGGCAAATCGGTCGGCGTGCAGCAAGGCTCCAGCCAGGAGGCCTATGCCAACGCGCTGTGGCGCCCGGCCGGCGTTAACGTGGTCGCCTACCAAAGCCAGCAGGAGGTGAACGAAGATCTGGCCAACGGCCGTCTGGATGCGTCGCTGCTGGCCAGCGTCAGCGCCAGCGAGTTCTTCAAAACGCCCGGCGGCAAAGATTTCGCCTTTATCGGCGCCGAACTGAACGACAGCAAATACTTCGGCGTCGGCGACGGCATCGGAGTGCGCAAAGAGGATACCGCGCTGCTGAACGCCTTCAACACCGCGCTGCAGGCGATCCGCGCCAACGGCACTTACAAGAAAATCAACGACAGGTATTTCGACTTCGACATGTACGGTGCGGAGCAGTAACCAGCGTTCCCCGGCGGTCACCTGCAGAACCTGCAGGATGGGGAGGCGCCTTCGGCCGCCGGGGAACGCCCCAACGGAAACGGCAGTGTCGGCAAGAACGGAAAATCAGGCGGGATAAGGATGCGGGCCAGGCAGGACGCCCGGCCCGCTAAAGCGGGTTACTTCACTTCGCCCATCGCTTTCAGCTTTTTGGACAGCTCGCGGCGTTCTTTGGACAGATCGGCATTTTTGATGATGTAGTCATCAACGCGATCTTCGTAGTCGCTGCGCATGTTGGCGATGATGCCCTGAATGTCTTCAATGCTCATGCCGGGCTTGATGTACTCACTCAGGTTGTCGAGCAGCAGCACGCGCTTCTGGTTATCACGAATTTTCTTTTCGTTGTCGACGATCTCGCGTTGCAGTTTGTTTTTGCGGCGGAACATACGCACAAACTCCAGCACGTCCTGGAAACTCGGCTTATTTGCATTATCCATCTTTATACCCTTGCTTTAGTAATACACAGATTCATTTGCTTACGGCCACATGGCACCAAGATACAGGTTTGTGGCGGTCCGGCACAACAGTGATTGCCTTATCTTACCCACTTTGCCCCGGCGGCCAAAACCCAAAGCGCCGCCTTCATGATCTGACCCCTTATTCGCGCCCGGCGGCGGTGCAGACCAGGAGCAGATCCCCCAGCTCTTCCAACTGCTGCGCCAGCTCCATGCTGAGCCAGACATAGCCGTAAATCGGCGCTTCGCCGTGCTGGCCGAGGCTCACCTCCTGCATCAGCGTTTTCAGCTCGCCGGCGATCTCCGCCAGCTGCCCCGCCGCCGCCTGCCGCTGTTCCTGCGGCCCTTCGCGCATCAGCACCGCCAGCGATTCCAGCGAGCTCAGCGTCAGCAGTTGGGTGCTGCGCAGCGTGCGGGCGTTCAACATGATGAAGTGCGTTTCACGCGAGGCCCAGTAGGCGTCGGCCATCAGCTCCAGCGTGCATACCAGATTGCGGCTGAGGGTTTGCACCGCCTCGAACACCGCTTTGGGGATGCGGGTTTCCTTACTGGCGGGCACGATCAGGCTGCGCAGCTTCACCACCTGATTCAACAGATCCTTGAGCTGCGGCTCCAACCGCGGCCGCTCGATAACGTTCGGCGAAAAATACGCGCCGTAGAGGCGGGCGGCGGTTTGCAGGCAGTCCGCCATCTGCATGCGCCACAGAATATAGGCGCGCTGTGGGTAGATGCTGGTGAACAGCAGCGCCAGCAGCGAGCCGAAGATCACGTCGCCGCTGCGCCACAGCGCGGTGTGCATGTCGCCGGCGCCCGCGCCGCACACCACCGCCAGCGTGATCCCCACCAGCAGCGCCATATACGGCCGTTTGCCCAGCGTCAGGTAGCCGCAGACGAACATCACCACGCCGCACCAAGCCAGCATCAGCGGCAGCGAATAAAGTTCCAGATACAGGGCGATCAAACCGGAAGCGGCGCCGAACACCGTGCCGGCAATGCGTTGCAGCGCCCGCTGCAGCACGTTGCCCCAAAATGAGATCGGCCCCATCACCACCACCAGGGTGATCAGCGGCCAGGTGCCTTCGGGCACCGCCAGCAAGCGGATCAGCAGAAAGGTCAGGATAAACGCCAACCCAATGCGCACGCCGTGAACGATGCGATAGTGCCGATAGGTCAGCAATTCAAGGGAAGAGATTTTTCGATCGAGGCGCACGATGCCTCCGATAAAGACCAGCCAGGCCGCTATTTTAGCGGAGGAAGCCCGGCAAGGAAAAGGCGAATGAGGCGTCCCCCATTCGCGGTCAGGCTCAGGCGGCGTACTTGTCGACCAACGCGCGCAGAGCGGCGGCGGTTTCGACATCCATCACGCCGTCATACTTCTGCTGGCGGAAGTGCAGCTGGAACGCGCGCACCAGCTGGCGATAGCCTTCTGCGGTGTTCGCCGCCGAGGTATCGTAGCCGTATTGGGCGAACAGTTTCAGCAGCTCGGCCTGCGCCGGCAGGCCCTGGCGGCAGTATTCCTGCTGGCGCTGCTGCTTGGTCGCTTCGTCATACCAGGCGCCGACGCCGGCCTGATACAGCTGCTGCCACGGGAACTGCGGGCCCGGATCGCTCTTGCGGCCCGGCGCGATGTCGGAGTGCGCCACCACGTTCACCGGCGAGATGTCCGGATAACGCTGCAGGATGTTCTGCGCCAGCTGGGTGACCGCCTCGATCTGCTGCGGGTTGAACGGCGGGAAGGTGATGTTTCCACCGTCGCCGCTCGCCAGGTTGACGATCTCGATGCCGATCGAGGTGTCGTTGATATTGCTGCGGGTGCCCCACTGGCTGGCGCCGGCATGCCAGGCGCGCTCGTTCTCATCCACCAGGTTGAAAATGCGCACGCCGCTGAAGCCGGCGGCCTGATAGGTGGCTTCGGTCGGATCCGGCACCAGATAGTGTGCGCTGACCGATTTTCCGGTCAACGACTTCACCGAGTCGGCGAAGTTTTGCGCCGTGTAGTGCAGCACCAGAAAACGCACGCGGTGGCCGAAGCTGGCGACCGATCGGTAGCTATTGTAATCAATCTTGTACATCGTAAAGTCCCTCTCTCGCTTGATTTCACTGAGCGGCCCCTCATCATGACAGGCCGCCCCGCACAGGTGAACCTTTGGCTCACCCTTTTTGTTTTAGCTAATTGCTAAATTATGCGCAAGCGTTTTTTAGCAAAACCGTTATTTACCTTTTTGCTAAAGAGTGCGATCATGGCACGATGGAAACTAAAGAAATCAGGCGCAACAATCTGCGCGAATTGATGGCCCGCTACGCCCGGCAAGGCGTCAACCAGAATGAATTCGCCACGCTGGTTGAGTCTTCCGCGCCGACGCTGAGCCAAATCATCGGGGAAAAATCCTCCCGCAATCTTGGCGACAATCTGGCCAGGCGGATCGAGGCCCGGCTGAATTTGCCCAAGGGCTGGTTCGACGTGTTTCACGAAAAGCAGCTGGTGCGCCCGTTTGACAACGTGGCAGCGGAGTCGGACTTCCAGCCCGCCCGTTTGAAACCGGTGGTATGGGAAGATACCGAACAAGACAAGGAAGAGTTTGTGGAGATCCCGCTGCTGGATATCGATTTTTCCGCCGGCGACGGCTGCTACGAAATCGTCGATCGCGAGGAGTTTTCGCTGATCTTCCGCCGTTACTACCTGCACAAGATGGGGGTGGCGGTCAACGCCGCGCGCATTATCCGCATCTCCGGCTCCAGCATGGAACCGCGTCTGCAGGACGGCGACGTGGTCGGCATCAACACCGACGATACGCGCATCCGCGAAGGCAAGACCTACGCCATCCGCCACGGCAATTTGCTGCGGGTGAAGGTGCTGATCGAGCAGCCGGACGGCGGCGTCGTCATCCGCTCCCTCAACCGGGAAGAGTACCAGGACGAGCATCTCAGCTACCAGCAGCGCAAGGAGCAACTGGTGGTGCTCGGCCGCGTCTTCTGGTCCTCTTCGTCCTGGTAGCGGAGCAACCTCGGGCGCCCGTTGCGCCCGGCGGTTATTTGAAGTCCACCACCATCTGCTGCTGGATAGACAGCCCGCGGGTCGACTGCACGCAGCCGGCGATGTAGTCGGTGAAGCGCGGCGGTTTCGGCATGCCCAGCTTGAGGATCTTCTCGTTGCTGAAACGCACGTTGAGCATGGCGAACGATCCGTACAGGCGCATCGCTTTCAGCATCAGCCGTTCGTTGCACGGGCCGAAAATGTCTTTCAGCTGGCGGCGCATTTTCACCAGCGCGTCATACGTCACCTGCGCATACTCATCGCCCACCGGCGCCTTTTCCAGCGCCGCCGCCATGGCGCGGTCGATTTCGGCAAAGCTGACGCTGCTCTCCTCACCGGCGGAGATGTGATAAACGTCGTTCTCCAGCGTTTCGCTGTTCATCAGCATCACCAGCGCATCCGCGCAGTAGTCCGCCGGGATCACATCGATATTGTCCTGCAGCGAGCACATGAATTTGCGCAGCATCAGCGCCATGCCGAACACCCAGAAAATACTGCTGGAAGGCTGGCAGCCCAGGCGGGTGTGGCCCACCACGATCGACGGACGAGCGATGGTCAGCGGCAGTTGCGGGCAGCGCTGGCGCATCAGCTGTTCGATGGTGGATTTGGAACGGGTGTATTCCACCAGATGCTCGGCGTCTTCCTCAAACTCGCCGCTCTCCGCCACCAGCGAACCCGGCTCCGGCGAACAGGACATGGCGGTACCGACGTGCAGGAAACGTTTTAATCCCGGCACCTGCGCCATTCTTTCGGCAAAGGCCAGAGTGCCTTCTACGTTTACCTTCCAAATGAGCGGGTTATTACCAAATGAAGCAACGGCCGCGCAGTTAATAACGTGCGTGACTTTGTTAATACGTGCGTCAGTTAAAAAGTCGGCCGGCTCGGAAAGGTCGCCCAACAATATATTTTCTATCGTAATTTTAGACAGCAGGTTCGCGTCGATATTAAACTTTTCCATATTCGCGCGAATACGGGCCAGCCCTTGTTGTGCATCGTCGGCGCGCACCAGCAAAAGATAATTAACAGACTGATTTTCAATCAATAATTTCTCGAGAACCGCACCACCCAAAAAGCCGGTAGCGCCGGTCAACAGTAGCGTTTTCATAATTGTCATCCACATTGGTATTGAATATGGGAGATTGTATCTGCGGGTATTTAAACAAATATTAAATAGAATTACGGCGCCAGAAATCACTTCTCTTAATATTATCTTAAGGAATCTTTTGATACATCCAACGTGGATTTAGTAACAAAAGAATCTCATCTATTTTATGATTAATCTCTGCCGTTTAAATACCATTGATGTAGCGCCTGATTTAATTTAGCGGTCAATGTTATTTCTCTTATCGTCCGTGGAGGACTTATGACCTATAACCAAAAAATCTGGTTGGGGGTTTTGCTGCTGTGCGCCCTGTTTTGGGGGGCGGTGATAAGCGGCGCCTGTTCGCTGTATAACCGGGCGGATCGCTTCCAGGCTCACCACCCTGAGAGCGAGCTCGCCGCTCGCCACAGCCAGCCCCCTTGCACGCAACCCAGCTCACAGGCATCAAGCGCCCCCCGGAATGGGTAGGGACAAGACCCGCTAACGATCCTATTATGCCCTAAGGTTAACAGGGAGATAACGATGGCTCGAAAGCTGGATAGCTTACCGCAGGCACAACGCGAAAAAATAGAAACCGATTTGCTGGCCATCAGCGTGATCTACAATGAGCGCTACGGCATCGCCTCGACCCAGGCGGAAACGGAACGACAGATCCCCGACCACCTGCTCCCCTACTTTCATCAACGGCTGGATTACTATCGCCGTGCGTAATTGCGCGCATTTCGCTAACCGTCGCTTGGCATCGCTCCCTACGCCGTTACAATAGGAACATATTGTATCCGCCACTGAAGAGACGCGATTTTGAGCAGCAAGGCAACGGCCACATTTTATATTCACGATTACAAAACAACCAAATCAATGAATTGATTTTATTGATTTTTTATTTTAATAAATTCCATTTGGTACGCAATTTTGTACACACCATTTTCTTCAATTCACCTCACGAAACCGGTTATTGCTTGACGTACACGAGTTCATCGAACAATATAACTGTATATACATACAGTTATTCAGAGGTGCGGATGTTCGTAGAGCTGATTTTTGACCAACGTAATGTTAAAGGTTTGCCTGACGCGGCAGAGATAATCAAAGCAGAACTGAGAAGGCGGGTACATCGGGTGTTCCCTGATGCAGAGGTGAAAGTAAAGCCGATGCAAACGAACGGACTCATTAGCGACGCTAACAAAAGCGACAGAGAAAAGTTAAATCGGCTTCTTGAAGATATGTTTGAAGAGTCAGAACAATGGCTGATAAGTGACACCTATGGGTAGCATTACACTCGCCGGGCGACAGATTTTCGTTCTCAATGAGAATGACAGATACCCAGAGCCACAGCAAAACAGCCCGCCTTTTTTCGCAATCCGTGAAGATGAAGAGGGCCAGCACTGGCTTTATGTTTTACATAAGGGAGGCTGGCCGCTTGTATCAGATGTGCCGTTTCAGACTCAAGGTAAAGCCGTTGATGCGGCCATAGCTTTTAATTTTGATGTGTTTTACAAGTGATAGGTGCTGCCCCTGCCGATGTTCAACCGTCCGAACAATACGAGGCCAGCAACGGGGCAGCAGATTTTAGATAGGGTCAACGTTCACATTTTCAAGGGCGGCAGTTTCCTCGAGTGCTTCCGGTGCTTCTTCAGCCTCGCTCACAGGCATTTCCAGGCGAAGATCGATCCAGCGTCCTTCCGGGATATCCATCGGTTCACCAGCCACAATAGCGGCTGTGTCGATGTCAAAGCGGCGCTTGCTGACCTTCACATAGATTGTGCCATCCTTGCCGGTGTTAGCTGAGACAAAGCATAGGCGGTTGCCGTTCACGTCCTGCGGCACTTCGATATTCCAGCCCTCCTCCGCAAAACCTAATGCGCCAGTAACTTTGTAAACGCCGACTGAAACGCGCTCAGCTGATACCCCAACAGCCTCGCCATTCACGGCTACGTGTCCGGACAACATGAAACCGTCTAGATAGTCATCCGCCATTTTTTCAGGCTCACCGCAAAGTCTTGCGATCGGGGAAGCCTTTTTGATGAACCCGTTAGCATCAACGGTCGTATTGCTTGAAGTCCACAATGACGACCAAACAACTTTTGATGGGGCTGCTATTGTAGAATTACCAACCCACGCTTGGTTTGTCACTGACACGGCAAAATAAGTGCTCGACGGCCCACCATCAACGGGTAAAACCATTACGCCGCCAGCCGCGCCGCCAGGCCTGTTAGCTGTCGCAGTGGTATACCGACGAATGCATGACTTGTTATCTGTAGAAAAAATATCAGCTGTATGAATCGGGGCTGATGCAAAACCTGCTGCGATAACGGCTTTGCTATTTTCGGCTGCACTCTGCTCGCTGACTTTTGCCGCTGCTGCTGATGCTGCTGATTTGTCGGCGGACAAAGCTGCCTCTGCACGCAGGCGATCGACGGTTTGCACAATCTCAGGCGTAATGTCATCTTCACCAGGGCGGCGCAGGAAATCATTGAGCGTGCCGGGCAGTGAATCAACATAAACATCTATCGTTCCTACTCGCTCCGGCTGTGCACCATAAACCGACACAATGACTTCATAGGCTCCTGGCTCAACATTTAGCAAATACCGACCCGTATCATCGGTGACAGATTGCGACTTCGCTAAATTCAACACCGTGGAAGAAGTTTTCATCGATCGCATAGTAATCGTTACGCCAGAACGAGAATCGCCGTAAGGTCCCTTTAGTACGCCGCTGATTAATACCATTATTTATTTCTCCATAGGTTTAGGAATATACCACTCAGGCTCGCTATCACCTGAAATGCTAATCGCTGTGCCAATTATCTTTAAATAATCTTCCTTGCTTATTTGGTATGTATCACTTGGAACATCACCGAGTTCGTCAATGAATAGCGCTCTCGTCGATGGCTGATAGAAGAATTTCATTTAATATCCCTCCGCTGAAAAATTAAAATAGGGATACCACCCCGTAACAGGTGTTGTGATTGAAACTGTTATTGCATCTCTTGAGGCACCGCCCCCGTTCTTATCCCGTGTGCATGCAATAAATGCCGGTGTTCCCGCTGCTTGTTGGTCGCCGCGCGGAGATACCAGAGTTGCAACACATGACACGACGGCATTTGGAAAAGCTGCGGGCAGGCTAAACGAATAGAAATGCGTGTACCAGGTAACGCCGCCTATGTTCTGCGAGTTATATGCGCCAACCGGTTGTTGCGCACCGATAATGCCTTCCTGCTTTACAATACTTCCGCCGATCGACGTTAATATGGCATCGCCAATTCTTGTTATTTTAACACCGAGATTATTACAGGCATCCAGTTGAGTTTTAGCACCCGTCCCGCCCTGACTCAGACTCAAGGGCGTTTTAAGTCCTTTGATGGATGTAATATCACTATTGTCACCATTTGCTGCCTTGTTATCTAGCGCGGTTTTATCTGCTTTTTTATCAACTTCTGTTTTATCCGCCTTCAAATTCAATTCAGATATGAAGCTGTTCCATGCAGGGCCGGTAAACGTGCTGCCGTCAGGTAACGTCACAGTAATGTTTCCGGTGCCGCTGAATACCTGCTGCCAGTTGTTTTTATCGAGATTCAGTCCGCGCAGGGCTTTCGCCGTCTCTGCGGCCAACTGAGCGGTGATGGTGTTCATCGCGTCGCGCGGTACGGCATACCATGCTGCGCCCGCCTGCGTTGGGCCGTCATAGGTTTTAATCAGCGTCGCCTGTGTGGCGCTATCAACAGTTTTCACCGGTAACGTATAGGTGACGCCGCCGACAACGCTCACGATGAAATCACCGGCTTTCAGCTCGGTATTGAATGCCGTCCCCGTACCTTTCACTACGGCGGAGTTGTTCGTTAGGGTAAGAGTGCCTGCGGGCATGATGCTCTCCTAAATCGTTGCATAAAAAAACCGGCTCAGTGGCCGGTTGTTAGAAATAATGGTCTGCGTTAATCACCATGAGCGGCATCTGTGACGAGTACCATCGGTTTGACGTATTCCACTGGGTCTGTATTTTTCTCCCTGATTCAGAGCGCCAGAATTGGACGGCGCTGCCGTTAAACCGATAGCCGCAGCTGTAATAGTTATAAACCCCGCCGCTACCTTGAGAGTCACCACGCATAAACGCATTAACGGCAAGGGGGATCATTGGCCTGGCTATCCCTGTATCGATTAAATCTTCGGGGTTCCTGCCGACATTAACCGAACGACCATCCCAAACTAACGGCTCTGTATCGCTGGTGAATGTGTTATTACCGGCAGCGTTCTTTATCACCATTCCGTAGCCGCTTGGCGTCGGTGGGTAATAACCGCTGTTCATAATGACCACTTTCACATTGGCTGTGGTTAACACTGCTTCACCGGAACCATTATCACGCGATACCGTTAATTCGTTATATTGCACAGCATGGTAAATAGAAACGCCGGGGTCATCGCACCGTGCAAAGACAACCTTGGTGTTATCGTTTTGAACGACTGGCAATGTCCATTTGCCGTTAATCGTCACTTCCCCTTTCCACGCAACAAAGCCCAGCCTGGACGAACTGTTAATGCTCATCCAGTCCACCGAGTTTTGAATCATTATTCCATACGTGCCGGAAACTGATTGCGGCGGTTGAACCTGGTATATGCTGAACTCGGTAAAGAACGCCTGCTGATTTGCATTGGTAAAATCAACAATTATCCTACCCCCATCGGTTCGCCATCCAGTAACCCCGCCGTAAGACGGGGGATTTGTCTGGCTGCCGAATATATACCCGGTCTGACCAACCAGAAAAACCGGGTTCCCAGCGACGTAATCAGGCGGAGTATAAATCTTTTGTTTATTGCCATCCGCCCAGGGTTCTTTATCGTTGGCTAACAGTGAAATGCTATTAACCGCCGCCAGCTCTTTGCCATTCATCCACAGGCCATACGCCACGTTACAACCTCCCCATTCTCACCCGCAGATTACCGCCAGCGTCATAAACATTAATCTGGTCGCCGCGTATCTCCATGCGTCCGTTGCCGTCGCCGCCGTTAATCTGGATTTGTCCAGCCCCTGCGCCGCTTTTATCCATCCGCCAGCCTCTGGTTGCGCTGAAATTGTCGGACTGAATAAAGCCGCTGATTTTGGCGTTTGTGATTGCCGCATCCGCAATTTTCGCCGACGTGATAGAGGCGTTCTGAATGAAAGCGTCGCTTATAAACACCTGGCCGTTAATCACAGCAAACGGCGAGTATTGCGTGTCGCCGCTGCCACTCATCAACACGAACTGATTGGCGTTGAACCCGATACGGGTGATGACGGGTTTGCCGGTTTCTGCCAGCACGGCGATCGACATGCCCGCGTTGTAGAACACGCCGTTAACCCTCACACCGGCTTTCAGCGTGTGGATTGCCGTTGCGCCGTCGGCATCGACTGTTGCCGTCAGCTTGTCCTCAAGTACCGCTGTTACGTCATCAATTTGCGCCTGCACCTGCGTAGACAGTTCGGCCATCGCACGATCGACTTCTGCTATTGTGGTTTTCACCACCAGAATATCAGCCCGCACCGTGCCGTATTGCGCCCACTGGTGCTCAACCGTCGCGTTGTTGGCCAACGCATTCTGGATGATGGCCTCAATGTTTGTGTCAATGTCGCCAGTGAGGCGGTCGCCGTCCTTGTCGGTCAGGAAGCCATCTCCGATGCTCTCCAGGTAGTCACCGGCGTTAGCGTTCGACTGCCCCTTAATCCAGCCAGTCCAGTCGCCCTGGTTGCCGGTTCGGTCTTGCAGACGAGCGCGGAACCAGAACTCCTGCCCCGCCTTCAACCCGGTCATGGTGTGGGTGTGCAGCGGGTACGGGATATCGGCCAGCAACATCGCGTTATTCCCGGCGGCGTTATCTGCATACTGAATTTCGGTTTTCAGCGTGTCCGCGGCCCCGTCAGGGAATCCCCAATCGAGCTGAATACCCCAGAGCAAAGGCGATGCCTTGAAGCCAACCGGCACCGGCGGCTTGCCTTCTTTCCCCTTCAGGTAAGTTTCCATCGACGTCGCCCAGACGGACGATATATCGCTGGCGTTGATAGCCCGCACGCGCACCAGGTAGCGCCCAGCGTAAATGCCTGGCACCTCGAATCCCAACGCAGATGTGCGCGGCACCGATACCCAGTTACCATTATCTTTCCGCCATTCCGCCTCATAGGCAATCGCATTATCCACTGCCCCCCAGGCGGCGCGCAGGGTGGTAATCGCGATACCCTGGCTCACCGAGGAGTAGCTGTCGATGGTGATGTTTT
This sequence comes from Serratia sp. LACPHL-BACT-2024-00286, assembly GCF_043109535.1. Lineage (NCBI taxonomy): Bacteria > Pseudomonadati > Pseudomonadota > Gammaproteobacteria > Enterobacterales > Yersiniaceae > Serratia > Serratia sp. LACPHL-BACT-2024-00286. The sequence goes on along the minus strand of NZ_JBICNA010000011.1, from coordinate 11,359 downwards.
TCGGCGGGGCTTGCACGCCAGGAGGAATAATCGATATCGGGCGATCGTCGATGCGCGCGCCGGTATCGATGCGGGCGTACTTGTTCGGGTCATGCTCGGTAGCATTAATCGTAAAGGTGTTATCGCCATTATCGGCAATACCCACCACACGGTAGAGCTGAACAGCCAGATCATCAGCGTCGATAGACCAGGCAGACTCCGGCACGGGTATCTCGCTATAGGCCGTGGTAACGGTCACCACTCGATCATTCACCGCCTGCACGGTGCGCGCCTGCGCCCGGCCGGAAGGCAGGTTAACGATCAGGCGGTCGCCAACTTTAGCACCCGGCTTTCTGTCCAGTGTTAACTTGCGACCGTCCACCGCACTGATACGCCCACCGATCACCCGACCGGCAACCATCTGATCGGCCACGCCGACGATATGCCCCGGCATGGGGATCATGCCATCGAGGCCAACAGAGAAAGTAACCGTGCGGTCTTTGCTGTTGGTCAGCAATGCCCAGCGGCCCCGGCGGTTTGCCTCGCTCTGGCGGGTACAACCGATCGCCGTCAGCTCGGTTTGGTTCACGTCGTACCGGCGCACCAGGTCGCTATCAAATACGGCCTCTATCGCATCGGCATAGTGGTTCGCCGGATCAGACCAACTGACCATTGCGGTGCTGTAGCGGGTGCGCTCGCTGGCAGACGAATAGGTAAACTTGCCGTCGATAACGTTGGCACGGGTATAGGTGAAGTCCATATCGCGCGGCATATCCGCCAGGGCGACCATTTGGTTTTGTCCCCAATAGGTCATGCCACGGAAGATACCGGCCAGATCGCTCAGCACCGTCCAGGCATCCTCGCGGGATTGAATGTAAACGTTGCAGGTAAAGCGTGGCTCCATGCCATCACCGCCGCGACCATCTGGCACCAGTTGATCGCAATACTGCGCGATGCGGTACAGTTCAGACTCGGATACCTGGGTTGAGTCGATGCGATCACCCAGGCCAAAACGGTCAGCTAGAATAATGTCGTAGAATACCCAGGCCGGATTGTCGCTGTAGGCCCACTTAAAGCCCCCCGTCCAAACGCCGGTATAGCTGCGTGTCTCCGGGTCATAGTTGTCAGGCACGCGGATAACTCGCCCACGCGGCGCGCAACTGATCTTCGGGATGTTGGGGAACTGCTTCGAGTCGAATTCCACGTAAAGCAGCGCCGTGTTCGGGTAGCGCAACTTGGCGTCGATAATTTCCGTCAACGCCTCGATGTTCATACGATCGGCGATCCGGGCGCTGTTGGCGTTAGGCGTCAACCGACGAACGCGCACCTGCCAGCCCGTAGTGGCTTTCGGTAAGTTGATGCGGTGAGAACGCTCATACAGCGAGGTGGTTTTGTCGTCGATTGCTGCCGTTAACATTTCCTGATAGCTTCCGCCATCGGTGGCCACATCAATGGCGTATTCGATGCGGTAGCCGTTAACATCGCCGTTGTCTTCTTGCTTTTGCAGCATCGGCCAGCCAAAGCGCAGACGCACAGCGGAAAGTTGCAGGTTCGAGACAGACCGAACCCACGGCGTGCCGCTTTTCAGTTCTGTGCCGACGGTGATCTCGTTTTCGACAGCAGGAATACCCTGAATATAATCCTGTGCCTGCGTACCTGGGCGAAACTCCCAGCGGAAGCCGGGGAAATTTTCAGAGCCATCGGCATTAAGTGCAGGGGTGCCGTCAGCAAAAATGTTTGTGCCATCCAGCCCACCGGCAAACTCGCCCTCACCCAAGGCAAATAACATCTTCGCTCTTGCGATCGACTGAATGCTGTCCGGCGATTCTACCGGCGTGTGGCCGCCACCACCGCCGCCTTTGCGGCCTTTTATCGTTACATTGTCCATATTGCACCAATGAAAAAAGCCGCGATAAGCGGCGTAGTGAATACACTGATCAAATATCAGGATTTACGGATAAGATTAAGGCACTATCTTGTAGTGACTCAGCCCGCCCATGTAGAGGCATGGACGTTTGAAATCAGAGGAATGGCTGATTAACTCTGGATTAAGGAATCACATGACTTTAGAAAAAGGAAAAGGCACTAACGAGGCCGAGCTAATCGCCCATATAGTTATTCTTGAGTGTATTATTTCAGTTTTACCAAAAGAAAAGGCTGAGAGCGTAAAAACTCACGCCATCAACCATCTCAATCACAGAATCGAACTTGAGTCCGCAAAAGAATCACCCAGTACATTAGTTATTGATATACTTGAAAGTGCGAAATCAAAAGCCATCAACTTATTCCCAAAAGGCTAATAAAAATTAGGAGCTCGATAGCACATTATTGAGAATATCATCAATATTATCGATGCTTCCTGAAATTGGCATAAAGAAGATTTTTCCTGCGGCCTTATCCTGGGCCGCCTTTTTAACATCAGGAGTTTCTTTTTTCAACTTCTCAGATTTTTGATGTAATACCATAACTTTCTCCCGCCTCTCGACTTACTGTTGATCTTCAGTGTAAATACCAGCAGAGATAATAGCTCCGCCTATCTCGCGTGTGCCGTATAGCACACCAACAGGATTACCCTGCGCCGTTGTGTTGACCGGCCCGCCAAAGGCATAACTCGGTTTGTTGTCCTGGTCTTGGCGCATGCGCAATCCGCCCATTTGCGGGGAGAGCATTTGAACAACACCACCAATGGCCATTGCTGCACCTGCATAAGCCATAGAAGCCCACCCACCCGTTGCCGAAAAAACACCAAGGCCAGCGGGTGAGAAGGCCATAGCCGCGCCAATTAATGCCACGCCTAAAATAGTTTGGAATAGGCCAGCGCGCTTGCTCCCAATCACAACGGGAACAAGGTGAATATCTTCCGTACCTTTGGTTAGCTCAAGCTCATCCTGACCGACATTGCGCTTACCGATGAAAACTGAAAATGTCAGGCCACGCTTATGCGCCTCAAGCATGTAGCGTTCAAAGCCGGGCAACAGATTTTTCATCGCATCGATCGCCTTTGGCACCGTTGGCGCCCGATATTTAAATTCGCGACCGAACATATTAATCATAGGGCCGTGAAATCGTATAGTTCTTAGTGGAACCTCTAAAAAACCCATTCTACCTCCAATAAAAAACCTCGAAAAACGAGGTTTTTTTTCTAACAGAAGAAAAATATTATTTTTTACTCTTTATCCTAACCAGCTCACTCTCCAGGTGCGATTCAAAATCCATTCCCATCTGCTTATCCATAGTTTCCTTGAGCATGCTAATTATTGGTGCATTAGTTACCATAACAGAAAGAGCTTTATTATTTGGCATTTCAAGATGCATTTTCATTGCTATTTCTGAAACCACGGAAAGATTCAACTCCTTCTTTCCATCAGAGTTGGTAATAACCAGTTCACTTGCACTATGCCCATGAGCTTTTGGTAACTCACTTTTACTTGAGTGTTCTGAAACATCACTACCACAATGTTTGCACTTCAAAGCATCACGATTAATATCCTCTGCACAGAAAGGGCATTTGACTATTTTATATGAAGGGGTAGACTTGCAAAACACAGAGATTATCAAACCACAAACTATGACAATACCACCTATAATAATTTGATTTTGTTTGTTTGCCATCAATCCAATGTTATTTACTCTACCACCATATCCGGTTGCAACACTTGTATCAATATTTAAAGCCACAAGCACCCATATGACGCCGACAGCTAATATTAAGAAACCAATATTCCTCATTTAACTAACACCTATCCGGACTAAAAAGTACCGATATGTTAGCAGATGCCATAGAAACAATAAATTAGTACCTTAACGCCCTGAGCCTAACAATTTTGATCGTTCTTTCTTTCCAATAACCACCGTAAGGCACCCGCTGGCTCAGCATGCCGTACATGTGGTGTAACAGCATACCGTCTTCGAGCAGAATACCGGCATGGTTCGCCACCGGCGCGGAAACTTGCATAATCACCATGTCTCCCGGCATCGGTGGGCCGTCGAACTCGCGAAAGCCGCAGTCGTGCCAGTTGTCCATGTAGAGATTTTCGCCCCGCTCCCACCACGGATAATCAACGCGGTAATCCTGGAGCGCTATGCCGTGCTCCTGCCGGAAATAGCTCATAATCAGCCCCCAGCAGTCAGTATGCCCCAGCACGAACTGCCGACCAATTAGCGGCAATTCCCCACGCGGCATGATCGTTCGCAAGTCACCCTCAGGCCAGCTTGCAATCACCCAGGGCAACTCCATCGCGTCACACTGCGCCTTGTCCAGTTCGCTCGGCTGCGTGGTGGCATCCGGGTGGCTGTGCACAATCATTGTGATCGTCCCCCACTCGGCAGCGGTCACATAATCCTCTGGCGACAGGTGAAACTGTTCGGTGGGGTTGTCCGCCAGGTTGCGGCACGGGAAATAGCGCTCCACGCGGGATTTCTGCGCCACGAGGCCGCAACACTCGCGCGGATACTCAGCCTCGGCATGCGCCATAATGGCCGCTATGGTTTTATCTTTCATAACTCTACCTACTGCTTAATCAGCGCTGCGCCTGGGAAGCCGCCGAACGGTAAAGGCTCAGTCTCACCAAAACGTTTTTGGCAATCACTCAGCAGCCCACCGCACCGATCTTTACTTGGGTCATCCACCGGATTTCCCTTGTCGTCAAAGTATCGCGTGCCTGCGTAATCGCAGCCCTTGCCGGTACGATACCATCCACGCGAACACCAGGTGCACAGACTGTGGATTTGGCGGGTCGGGATACGCAATCCCCGCAGGTCTGCCGGGCTGGATAGTTCGAACTCCACCGCTTCATCGCTTTCCGTCGCTTTGCGATCGATGTAGAACACCTGTAGCTTTTCCTGCACCGGGTCAGCCGTTGGGTTCCCTTCTGGAAAATTTCGGGCATCAAGGTAATGCACCAGCGTATCGTGGATCAGCACCTTGGCCTGTGCCATATCTTCAAACTGAAGGCAAAGCGCAGTGATCAGGCCGTTGATATTGGCAACCGTCAATTTCGGCTCCGTGCTTTGGCTGTCGGAGGATATTTCCAGCCCCTCAACGGAAAACGGCCACGGCCCGTACTCCTTGCCCTGCCACCAGATCGATTTTGCGGGTAGTTTCGTTTCGTCCCCGCCAGCAGCGGCAAGTTCCTCCGGCGTATAGGGGAGAGTGTCGCTGTGAAAACGCAGAATATCAGCACCGAACTTCGTACCGTCCACTTCAACAAGGCGAACGCGGTTGCCCGGCTCCAACTTCTGCAGGTCTGTATTCAGCATGATTAATCTCGGTTAAACGTGGAAGGCCTCGGTAAACGTGGCCGTCAGTGAATAGTTATCGCCGCCCATTGCGACAGGCTTATAGCCCTCGCAGCGATAGAGGCCGGGAACGTTGGTCGGAGGTGTCCATTGGAATGACTTCACCCCTTGATGATCTTCAAGAAAGGCGATAATCAGCGTGATGTAGTTGTATTTGCCGATAAAGGTCAAATCCCATGAGCGAATGATCGGGTTGATGCCATCACCGGAAACCTGCATATAACCATCGCCGAACTGCGCTTTCCTGATACGAAACCGGGTATCACCGGCGGCATTGACGCGCGCCGGATAGTTGAATGTCTGAATGGCCATTACATCCCCTTGATTGCTTTCCAGATAGGCTGGCCGGGCTTCAGGTTCCGGTTGATGACCTTCTGGCTTTCCTGCGCGGCGATGTTGCCCATCTGCTTGCCAAACTCTTCCCAGCCCTGATCGGCCTGAGTATTCACATTGCCGCCGCCTTCAATGGTGATGTAGACGTTCGGCACAGCAGCAGCCTGCTGTGGCATACCAATAGCCCGCACACCTAGCGAACCGTCCGCCCCACGCTTGAGCGGCATGATCGCCTCTGGGCCAGCCTCGCCCATCAGGCCAGCACCCTTGGCGAACGCAAACATGGTGGGATTGCTGACTATCTGCCCGCTGTATGCACTCAGTGACGGCGACGAATAAACGCCGCCTTTGGCGTTGGCGAACATCGGTACTTGCCCTGGGTCATTGCCGGAGGGTGCGAAGAAGTTCATTCCGGCTTTCAGTGCGTTGAACATCGCCATCTTGATCATCATGCTGGCGAGATCGGTCAGGACAGACTTGGCGAAGTCGTTAAAACTGGCTTTGCCTGTGGTGACAAAGTTGGCCAACATACCGGTCATGCCGTCAAATGTTCGGGTGGTAGCGTCTTTCACCTGCCCATAAACGTTACCGGCATTGGCAGACCAATCCATCATTCCCTTTTTCAGCCCTGCGGTGTAATCGCCCTCGATAGCTGCTTTTTCCTGCGCAGCATTGCGGACAATATCAAGTTGCCTCTGCTGCTCACTGGCGAGAATGGCCGTCTGTTGCATGTACTGCTCGGACGTTTTGTCCGTCACTTCCTTGTCCAGCTGCAAGCGGTGTTGCTGGAACGACTGCCGGATTTGCTGCTCAGCCACCATCTGATCGTAGGCGTCAGTGGACATGGTCATCTGAGCATTTCGGTTGGCATACTCCTGCTGTTTCGCGGCCGTTTCCATCACCAGGCTACGGGTTTGTTCCAACAGTTTTTTGCCAATCTCCCTTTCTCGGTTTGCCTTTTCCAGCGCCACATTCTCGGTTAATTGCGCCCTGATCTGGTCTTGCATGGACAACAGGCTTTTTTGACCGGCGGTCAGCTTCTTACCCTGAAGCCCTGCAATCTCCTGATCGAAGGCCACCAGCTTTTTCTGCGATTCTGTCAGTTTGTCGGAATCTTGCACCTGAGCACGCAACACTGAAGATTGTTGCTGCAACTGTTGCAGGCGTCTTACGCCTTCACTATCGCTATACGCAGCCCCTTTGGACTTTTCGCCGTATTGCTTGTTAATGCCCTTCAACGCCTGCGCATATTCGTCTGCCGTCAGCTTTCCGGCCTTAAACTGAGCCGCTACAATCCCCGTTAGACGGGCCTGTTCCTTTTTAGGATCAGCCCCCGCCTTAATCGCAGCGGAGACTTCATTCTGTAACTTTAACTCTTTACGTGCGGCTTCCTGTTCCTGTTGCCGCCGCTTGTACAGCTCTTCGTTGGTTTTCTTCACCTCGATAGCGGTATCGTTGCTGATATCCAGCTTAACGCCCTGTGCCAGTGCCTGCGCCTGGCCGGTTTTCATGTGTGCCTGACCGATGATATCGAACGCGGACGCCACTTCATTTTTCAGCGACTTCCAGATAGACGCCAAGCCGCTGACGCTGTTCTCCTGCTCGGTGACTTTGGCTTTCACATCATCAAGGTATTTCTGCTGAAGTAACGCCGTCGCTTCACTGGTTTTGCCCTGCCTGGACAATGTGGCGATATGATCGATAAACGTGGTGTTGAGCTGAACGCCCTGATTGGTCAACGCCTCCATTGCCTTTAGAGGTTCACCACTCAGGCTTGATAGCGTCGAAACAAGATCATCGGATGACATACCCAGCTCGTTCATCCGGGTGCCGGTTTCAGCGATGTCCGACAGCATATTGCCACCGAATCCTGCGCCGGCGGCGCTGGTGACAGCCTTAACCGCATTCTCTGTGCCGCCGAGCGTCATCGTCAGCATGCGCAGATCATTCACCGTCATAATGGCCTGAAGCCCTGACTTTTGAAGCGCTGCGGTATATGCCTTGGTCTCTGCCTCCCCTTTTTGGAACGCGGTATACAATGCCGTAGCACCGGCAACCGCCGCCATGATGCTTAAGCCTACCGGGCCACCCAGCAGCGCCAACGCACTTTTCATCAGGTTGGTGCTTACCGCTGCCGCGCGCGCCGTAAAGGAAACTTCCTTGTTGGCCACACTGATTTGGTTCAGGGAAGAAATCAGGTTAGTTTTGCCCTGGGCTTCGGCAATATCTGCCGCCAGTACCGCTTTCGATGCCTGCGCCATTTTTTCCTTGGCGCTGACCTCGGCGAGATCAGCCTCGCGCACCTTGCGGTGAATGTCGGCATACTCTTTCTGGTAGCTGACCGAAAGACCGTAGAGCTGGTTTTCCTGATTTTTGGCCGCGTAGAAGCGCGCCATTTCCTGCGCCTGCTCGCGGGAGGCTTGCGCCTGTTCACGGGTACGCTTAGCCGCGTCAAACTGCGCCTGGGCCTGCTGGCGTGCAGATCGCGCCTGTTCAATCTGGCCCTGCGCCGCCTTGTTAAACTCAAGGGCAGCAGCCTTCGCCGCTTCGCGTTGGGCTTCCCAGCCGCTGGTCAGTCCCTTAAAGCCGATGAAAGTGCGATCGAGCGTCGGGATTAACGTATTGGCCAGCGTGCTGACCGCAATGTTACTCCCACCGGCTAGGCCGCTGATCACACTTCGCAGCCCTTCGAAGCCGCCCTGGCTGGCGCTGAGCGCACCACTCAACGAGTTAAGCTGACCACCGGTGCGCTTCGCCTGATTGCCTATCTGGGTCAGCGCTTCGGTGGTTTTCTGGCTTTCCTGCTGCGCCTTGCCGGTAAAGTTTTTTGACGCGGTTTCTGCCGTTCTGAATGAATCGACAATTTGAGATTTAAAACTGGCGGAATTCAGGTGCAGCGCTACCGCCAGAGTAGCTACATCGGCCATTACATGAGCGCTCGCATAACGGCAGCACACTGTTCATCAACATCAGATGCGACAGGGGCTGACAGATTGACAGGGGGCGGGGCAGCAGTATCGGACGTTGCCTTATCCACCAGCGAATAGAATGCCTCCCAGTGCTGGATAATGGAGGCCGGGAGGGCTGCAATTTTTCTGACGTCTGGCTCACCGAAGCGATCGGCCAACTGATAGATCAGCCATAGCCACGGTGAGTGGGTCAGTTTTTTTCGGCTTCCTCCAGCGTGCCGTAGCTGTGGTTCTGGATAGCGCGGATTGCATCAAACAACGCCGCGTTATCATGAGCGGCCAGCAGTTCCGCTGGTGAAGGCAAATCAGACGCAGGTACTGATTTACCCTGCTCGTCAACCAGTGCAGAGAGGATTAACTGAGCACCCAGCAGTGTTGCTGCTTTTTGGTCACTCTCTGCCTGCGCCTTTCCAAGCCCTTCGTCGTAATCCATCAGTTCACATACCGTTAGGCGGCGAATATGTACCGGTACGCCAAACAGCGTGTGCGGCACCGCCGTATTGATGGGTTGAAGCAGCGCGGTCTTGAGGTTGATTTTCTTCTGGGTCATGCCATGTCCTTACTTAATAGTTACGGTTGCGGTTGCGCTGTTGACAGTGTCTGACCGCTCGGCAGACAACACCACGCGATAAACGCCTGCATCCGCCGCCACAACTGAGTTTTTGGTATAAGTGGCAGAGGTTGCACCGCTGATATCAGTGCCGTTTTTCTGCCATTGGTATTTAACGGGCTTGCCGTTACTGGAGGTAGCCGCAACAGTCAGGGACAAATTACCCCCGACTGCCAGATCAGCGCTCTTCGGCTGGGTAGTCACGCTGATCACACCTTTGGGGCCACAGCTCCCCAGGTGTTGCTGTTCTGCTTGCCTTGCACCGTGATCTGAATGACTTCACTCGCCGGAGCGGTGATTTCGTTCATCTTCCAGCCGGACAGCGAGAGGATCGAGGTGGAGGTGCGGCCGTTCGGCAGCTCAACATAGAACTGAACGGTTTCACGGTTGTCCGCTGCGGTCAGGAACGCCGCAAAATCGGTATTGGATGGATCGTCAATAAACCCGATCGACTTCTCCGCGCCTTCCGGCAGGTCGGAGATAAATTGCTTTGTGGTGTCGATAAGGGTCGTGCAATCGACAAAACTGCCGGTCTGCCCCATCTCGCCCACAGCCTTACAGTTAACCAGCGCCTTCATGGCCGTCGGTGCTGCGCCGACAGCGCCCCACTTAACAACCGTGCCAGCCGGAAGCATGGCGTACTCTGGCGACGTTTTATCAGCCATAATTTCCCTCACTTAATGATTGTGGCAGCGGTCGCTACCGGTTTTCGATGCCGTAGCGGAGTTCTGCCGCCAGGATGCGTAATACTTGGGTTTTGTGGTAATCCAGCGCCGGGCGGATAAACGGTGCGGCAACCTGCTTAACCGTGCCGAACTCCTGCGCCAGCGCCTTCATGTGATGCTTCTTGCTCGGGCCGACCTTGAATGTCATTACCGTCAAATAGCGGGGATCGTTCATGCGGCTCGTACTGCGGATTTTTATGTCGTCCCGCATGTGCGGCCCGGTGCTACTCTCATCAAAACCGGCATGCTGTTTCATGTCTTCCAGCACCGGCTCCAGCGCCGCTCGCCCGGCACCTCGTAATACCTTGACCGCTTCATCCCCCATCGCCTTTAGCTGGCGCTCCAGAGAATCAAGGCCCGTAACGTTTATGCTGATCATGTGGCATCCTCCGGGTAACAGATGACGTAATCACGCACCAGCCGGTACTGAACGCTGTTGTTGGTGAGGGTGGTTGCTCCCTGTTGCATCGTGCCGCGTGTTACCGTCTGCACGGGCCAGCGCCCAATATGCCCGTGCTGAATGCTCTCCCAGGCGGCGCAGATAGCCTTATCCAGTTCAATGAGGCGCGCGTAATCGTCGATGACATAAAGCGCGACCTGAAAACGCCCCTGAATCAGTGCCGTGCTGGCTAGCCCGGTATCAACTTTCGGGTTGCTGATCTTCTGATACGTCACGCCTTCCTGTTCCGGGTCAGGCAACAGCAGCGGATACGCTGGCAGGCTCGTTAGTGCCTCCAGTGCCGCTTTGATTTCATACTCGATCATGACGAATATCAGCCTCCGCCGTAATTAACAGCCGGTCTCGCTGTGAACGGTCAGGCGCACGAACGGTAAAAGTTCGCTGCTGAAATACCACCTGCCAATCAACGGTAATTTCATCCCGTGGCCGCAATGTGAACAGCATGGTTTCCACTACCTGCCCCTGTTCACCCGTGCGAATTTTTCGGTTGGAGATCGGCTCCGCATCCGCCCAGACCTCAGCGACAAATTCAAAGGATTTGACCGGTGCGCCGGTCTGCTCATCACGAACCGTAACGGGGCGAAGAAGCTTGATGCGAAACTCCAGCGAACCTGCGCGTAATGATTTCATAAGCCGTAAATCCGATAGGGTTGGAGTAAAGACTCAACAGCCAGCGGCAATTTTGATGCCGACATGCCAACAATCGCGGCCTCGCGGTTCGCGTACCAATGCCCGATACAAAGCAGCATTACCGTGCGCACATCATCATCCAGCAGCAGGTGATCTTCATCGGCAGCGTATCCGGAGTCGGATTCGCTGGCGTATAGGGTGCGGCGGGTATACATCTCAACATGCTTTTTCGCGGCACCGATATAGACGCCGATCAGGCTGTCATCCGCATTGAAATCAGGCTCCAGGCGGCAATGCTCCTTCACCAATTTCAGTTCCAACATGGCTCACCTTACTTTTTGGATTTCTTGGCCGC
>NZ_JBICNA010000010.1:0-115448 GCF_043109535.1 Serratia sp. LACPHL-BACT-2024-00286 | reverse complement strand
CCAGTACCCAGCGATCGCGCAACACGGCATCGTGCAGCCACTGCGGGCCGGAAACGTAAGGGATGCCACGTTCCAGCACCGCCTCCACGCACGGGTTGCCGCGCGTCATGGCGTTGCCGATGATCACCAGATCCGGCGCCGGATCCAGCTGGGCCGGATCATAACCCTGAATAAGATCGATCCCCTGGTTCTCCAGCAGCGTGCTCATCGGCGGATAGACGTTGGCGTCCGAACCGGTGACGTCATGCCCCAGTGAGCGCGCCAGCATCGCCAACCCGCCCATAAAGGTGCCACAGATCCCAAGAATGTGAATGCGCATAGGTTTCTCATGTGAGTGCATCGAATGTCGGCATATTCTAACGCTCAGAATCGTCCAGAAGAAATGGATTTGCCTATGAATAGCGCGCATCTTTGGGCTACACTGCACGCGAAAACGTTGGCGGTTTGTTAACAGGCCGCTATCCATCCGTAGATTCAGGGATTGTGTCATGAAAACGTTAGGCGAATTTATCGTCGAGAAACAGCACGACTTCTCTCACGCCACCGGCGAGCTGACCGCGTTACTTTCTGCAATTAAACTGGGCGCCAAAATCATCCACCGCGACATCAACAAGGCCGGCCTGGTTGATATTCTGGGCACCAGCGGGGTGTCCAACGTACAGGGCGAAGTTCAGATGAAACTGGACCTGTACGCGAACGAAAAACTGAAAGCGGCGTTGAAAGCGCGTGGTGAAGTTGCGGGTATCGCTTCCGAAGAAGAAGATGAAATCGTGATATTCGACGGCGAGCGAGCTGAAAATGCCAAGTATGTCGTTTTGATGGATCCGTTGGACGGTTCGTCCAACATCGATGTCAACGTCTCGGTCGGTACGATTTTCTCTATCTACCGTCGCATCACGCCGGTCGGCACGCCGGTGACCGAAGAAGACTTCCTGCAGCCGGGCAGCGCCCAGGTCGCAGCGGGTTATGTGGTTTACGGTTCGTCCACCATGCTGGTGTACACCACCGGTTACGGCGTCCACGCCTTCACCTACGACCCGTCTCTGGGCGTATTCTGCCTCTCCCACGAGAAAGTGCGCTTCCCGGCGAGCGGCAACATGTATTCCATCAACGAAGGCAACTACATCAAGTTCCCTCTCGGCGTGAAGAAATACATCAAATACTGCCAGGAGCAGGATGAAGCGACGCAGCGCCCTTACACCTCGCGCTACATCGGTTCTCTGGTGGCGGACTTCCACCGCAACCTGCTGAAAGGCGGCATCTACATCTACCCAAGCACCGCCAGCCACCCGCAAGGCAAGCTGCGCCTGCTGTACGAATGCAACCCGATGGCGTTCCTGGCCGAACAGGCCGGCGGTAAGGCCAGCGACGGCAAAAACCGCATTCTGGACATCACGCCGGTGAAACTGCACCAGCGCGCGCCATTCTTCGTCGGCACCAAGTCGATGGTAGAAGACGCGGAACGCTTCATCGCCGAAAACCCGGACGAGTAACGCGTTCTTTGCAAGGGTTCGGCACCGCGCCGAACCCTTATCGCCTTACAGCTTGAACGCCGCCATGCTCTGCGCCAGCAGCTGAGCCTGATCTTCCAGCGAGCGCGTCGCCGCCGCCGACTCTTCCACCAGTGCCGCATTCTGCTGCGCCACCTGATCCATCTGCGCCACCGCCAGGTTCACCTGTTCGATACCGCTGCTTTGTTCGCGTGTCGCCGCCGAGATCTCACGCATCAACGCCGTCACCCGGCCCACTTCGCCGGTAATGCCGCTCATGGTCTGCGCCGCCGACTCCACCATCTGCTCGCCTTCCTGCACCCGGTTCTGCGACGCTTCGATCAACCCTTTGATCTCTTTCGCCGACTGGGCGCTGCGCTGCGCCAGATTGCGCACTTCACCGGCCACCACCGCAAAACCGCGGCCCTGTTCGCCGGCGCGCGCCGCTTCCACCGCCGCGTTCAGCGCCAGGATATTGGTCTGGAAGGCGATGCCGTCCATCACGCTGATGATGTCGGCGATGCGGCGCGAGCTGTCGGTGATCGCCTGCATCTTGCTCATCACCTGGCTAACCACCTCGCTGCCCTGGTTGGCGATATCGGACACGCTCAGCGCCAGCTGGTTGGCCTGTTCGCAGTTCTCGGCGTTCATTTTCACCGTCGAGGTCAGCTGTTCCATGCTGGCGGCGGTTTCTTCCAGCGAAGCGGCCGATTCTTCGGTGCGCTGCGCCAGATGCAGGTTGCCGGCCGCCAGTTCGCGTGAACCGGTGTCAATCTGGCTGCTGGCGTCGCGCACTTTGCTGACCGAACTGGCCAGCGCCTGCTGCATGCGCTGCATCGCCCGCACCAGGCGGCCCATCTCGGTATCGCCCTCGCCGCGGATCTCGTGGGTCAGATCGCCGCCGGCGATGTGTTCCAGCTGCGCGATGGACTCGTCCAGCGGGCGCAGAATGATCACCCGCAGCGCGAACCAGGCCAGCACCGCCAGCAGCACGCTGAGCAGGCCCGCCACCACGATCAGCGAGATCTTGGTGCTGGCGTTGCTTTCCGCGTCATACACCTGCTGCGCGCCGAGCTTCATCGCGAAGCTGCGGAAATCGCTGAGATCCTTTTCGAACGCGATGCTCAACGCGGAGATGCGCGTTTCCTGAATATGATAATACTCATCGATTTTGCCGGCCTTGATAGCGGCGGCCATCGGCTTCACGCCCTGATCCAGATAGGCGCGGTAGCTGTTTTGCAGGCGGTTGGAGAGTTCGCGGCCGCGCTCGGTCACGGTGCCGACGCCGACAAAGCGCGCCATTTCCTTGTTCGACTGCTCGAGGTAACCGTAGATGCGGCCCACGGTGGCGTCGGAGACATCAGTCTGGCCGATCTCCCGTTGGCGCACCGCCAGCGAGGCGGCGGTTCTGGCGCGCAGCGTCAGGTTGGAGCTGTTGGCCAGCGAGCCCAGCTCTTCGCCGAGGATCTGGTTTAAGGTATGGATCGAGCGCGATCCTTCGTTAATCGCGTTGACGCCAATAACGCTGACCATGATCAGCAGCATGGTCATCAGGCTCAGCAGGGCGATCAGCCCAGCCTTCACCGTAATCTTTTTTAGCATGAGTTCTTCCCGGCTTCAGAATAGTGAGATCAGACGTAGTAGGGGTGGCAAAACGCGGAGCCAGCTTTGCTGGCTCATTATTGTTTGTTGAAGTTATCGGCAGGCGGAGGCAAAACTTCATGCCGCGGCGGGATTAATCTGGAAATTCTCCGTGCGCCGGCGCACTGGGTTTTCGACGATGAAAAGGGCAGGAAATCGCAAAAGAGTCCGCTATAATAGCCGCCACTCCATTTCTGGTTTGATGATTAAAGGAAACCGACATGAGCTTGAATCTGGTCCCTGCTGGCAAAGACCTGCCGGAAGACATCTACGTAGTAATCGAAATCCCGGCCAACGCCGATCCAATCAAATACGAAATCGACAAAGAAACCGGCGCGCTGTTCGTTGACCGTTTCATGTCCACCGCGATGTTCTACCCGTGCAACTACGGCTACATCAACCACACCCTGTCTCTGGACGGCGACCCGGTTGACGTGCTGGTCCCAACCCCATACCCGCTGCAGCCGGGCTCCGTGATCCGCTGCCGTCCGGTTGGCGTGCTGAAGATGACCGACGAAGCCGGTGAAGACGCCAAGCTGGTTGCGGTACCGCACAGCAAGCTGACCAAAGAGTACGATCACGTGAAAGACGTGAACGACCTGCCAGAACTGCTGAAAGCCCAGATCGCTCACTTCTTCGAGCACTACAAAGATCTGGAAAAAGGCAAATGGGTGAAAGTGGAAGGCTGGGCAGACGCTGCCGCGGCTAAAGCGGAAATCATCGCCTCGTTCGAACGCGCCGCCAAGAAGTAATGCCTGCCGCCGTCCGATGAAAAAACACCGCTCATTGAGCGGTGTTTTTTTTATTACTGTTCGTCGAGACGCTTCAGCCAGTCACCGCTGGTAATTCGCGGGTAACCGTCCACGCTGTGTTTGTACAGGTAGATCCACGCACTCCCATAAGGCGTCTGAATCAGCTCGCGCTTATAGTCCTTGGTGTTGCTTTTCAGTTCGTCCAGCTCTGCCAGAATCGATGAGTTAATACGATACACCTCGCAATGTATCGTGCCCTCTCCAGGGATCGCCGCCGGGTAATGGCCCAGATTATAAATCTGATAGCCTTCGAGCTCGTGCTCGCCGAGCCATTGGGCGTTGGTCATCCAATGGCTGTTTCCCTGTTTGCGCCGTAAACTGCCGTAGACAATTATTCGCATCGCTAAAACTCAAACTGATAGAGCAAATCTAATGCCTGGTCGAGACCAGACACCGCTTCAAGATACAACTTAGGCATCAGGCGATAACGCAACGTCAGCGTGGCCAAGGAGTCGAAGATGCCCACCCCATATTTTACTTGTAAGCCTGGGAGAACATAGCCGCTCACGACAACCTGGGAACTGTCGCCAACCCCCTGAGTGTCCAGAGCCAAATTACTTACGCCGAATGCCTCGCCGATTTTACCCACAAGTTGACCACTTTGTGCAACCCCCATGCCGATTAACATCGAGGTCATGGCGTTGCCGTCGGCGCCGGAGCTGCTCAAGCCCTGGCCGCGCAGCAGATAAGACAGGGCTTCCTGTTGCGATTTGGCCGGATCGGAGAACACTTCCAGCTTCGGCGCATCCGCCAGGCCGGTCACGCGCACGCCGGCGGTCACATCGTCCTCGGTGGATTCCGGGTTGCGGATCGCCTCGATATTCAGCAGCGGCTGATCCGGCGGGCCGGAGAACATCAGCTGCCCTTTACGCACGATCAAATCCTGACCATAAGCATGGAAGCGGCCGGAAGGGATGTCAATCTGGCCGTTGAGGCCCAGCCCTTTCTTGTCCTGCACCACCTTCAGGTCGCCCTTCAGACGGGCCTTGAGGCCGAACGCGTCCAGCCGCACGTCATTGCCGACGTGGATCATCAGATTGCTGTTGATCGGGATCGACGCGGTCTTCGGTTGAATCGGCTTCAGTTGGTCGTCCAGCATCACCTCGTCGGAAGAGACGCCCACCGCGCTTTCCGGCAGCTCCTGCACCGTGATGCGCGCCCAGGGAATGTCGACCTTGCCGTTGAGCGAGAACAGCTGCGGCGTGGCTTCGAACACCAGATCCGGCGACACGTCGATGCGGATCATCGGCGGCACCGTCACCCGCAGCTTATCGCCCTTGGCGGCAATGCGCGCACGCCAGGCGTTGATGTCACGCCAGTCGGCGTCGCCCGCCAGATTCAGCTGGCCGCGCGTGGTGCTGAGCAGCCCTTCCAGCGTCGAGGTCATGCCGTTGAAATTCACCGCCAGCCGCGCGTCGGTCATATCGAACGGCATCCAGTGCCCCTGCACCTTCGCCCGATCCAACGCCAGGCGCCCGAACACCAGCGGCTTCTGCGCGCTGCCGCCCAGGCGCAGGTTGGCGTTCAGCATGCCCGCCGCGCTTTCGCCCTTCATCAGCGCCGGGTTGATCAGCGCCAGTGAGATGTTGGTGATATTGACGTTGCCGCTGATGGTGCGCCGCACCTGCGGATCCGCCACCTGGATATTGCCGTCGAACTGGCCGTTGTTGGTCAGCTTGATCCGCCAGTCGGCCAGCGCGCGACCGTTGTTCAGGCCGGCGTTGAGGGTCAGCGTGTCGAAGGCGATCGGCAGCGCGTTGCCCTGCACCTGCTGCACCACTTTGACGCCGTTGCCGGCCAGCGTGACTTTCGCCTCCGGCAGCGCGCCGCCCGGTTTCCAGCTGACGTCGGCCCGGCCGGTGAACACCCCGCTCAGGGCGGTTTCCGGGCCGAGGAACGGCTTGATCATCGCCAGATCGAACCGGTTGAGCACCACGCTGGCCTGGCCGCTCTGGCCGGCTTCAATGGTCTTGGGCACGCACAGCTCGGCGTTCGGGTTCTGCCAACAGTGCGGCCCGACGCTGATTTTCTGCTCGGTGTTCAGGTAGTCCAGCGCGATGGCGCGAGTCAGGCGCCATTCCCCTACCGGCGTATCGAAGCGAGTGTTGTTCAGATTGCCGCGCCAGCGCTGCTGCTGACGATCGAAACTGCCCTGCAACGCCAGCTGGCCGGAGACCGGTTTGCCGTCGATCTTCAGCTGCAGCTGGTGCTGCTTCTCGCTGCCCTTGGCGTCGAGGGTCAGCAGGCTGACCTCCAGCGCATCCTGCTTCAGCTGCTCGACGCGTACCGCCAACTGCCCCTGAATCTGATCCGTGGAGCGCACGTCGCCGTCTATTTTCACGCGGTTGATGCGCAGCGCCTGCCACTGCAGGCCGGAAGCGGTCAAATCCGCCAGCAGCTGCGGCGCCTGCAGATTGCCGCGCAGCTTCAGCAGCCCTTTGGCGGTGCCGCCCAGGCCCGGCAGCGCGCCGTCCAGACGCGGCGCGTCGATGTTGGCGTCCAGGTTCCAGCTCTTCTCGTCCAGCTGCCCTTTGACGTTCAGTTGGTTACGCCCCAACGCCAGATCGATGCCGGGGATTTTCCACTGCCCGGCGGCGTTGCCGCTCAGCGTACCGCGCGCCGTGACCTTGTTCTGCTTCACGTTGCCGTCCAACTGCAGCACCGGCACCTGCAGCTGCCAGCTGCCGCCGTGCAGGCTGCCGCGCGTGGTGATCTTGCCGTCGAGTTTCGCCGGCCATTCCGGCCACTGCTTGGCGGTATTGATGCCGCTCAGCGTCAATTGCGAGTTCCAGCTGATGGCCTTGCTCCAGTCCACCAGCGCGGTGAGATCGGTATTGCCCTGCAGCGCCGCCAGCCGCAGGCGCTCCAGCTTGAACTGCTCGACGTTGCCTTTGCCGTCCAGCGTCAGCACCGCCGGCGGCAGATCCTGGCCTTTCAGATTGGCGCGCGTCGACAGCGCGTAGTCGGTCGCCTTGCCGTTAAAGCGCAGGCGGAAATCGTTGACCTGATACTGCGCCTCGCCGCTCAGCGGCCATTTCAGCTGCTTGCTCTGCAACGTCAGCGCCAGCGGCAGGCCGGCTTCGGCCAGCCGGGTTTGCACATCGAGCTGGGCGCCGACCGGGCCGGACAGGTTCAGCGCCACCTTCAGCTCGTCACGCAGCCCGCCGCCGACGTTCAGCTTCACCTTCTCGCCCTTCAGCGGTTCGATGTTCAGCGCGCTGTTGGCGGTCAGGGACACCGGCCAGTCGCCGGTCAGTGTCGCCTGCCCCTGCAGCGACAGCGTGCCCTGCGGCGACTTCACGTCGAAGTTGTCCAGCTGGATATGTTGATCCTGCGTGCTGGCCTGCAGCAACAGGCTCGTGATCAGCACGTCGGTATCGCCGGTCAAGCGCAGCTGCTCGCCGCTGATCTCTTTGACGGTGATATCCAGCGGCAGGCGGATGTCCGGCAGATCCGGCAACAGCGGTTTGGCGAACAGTTCCTTCAGCGTTTCGCCCAGCGGCTTCTCTTCCGGCTGAGGTGCCGGCTTCGCCGCGTCGGTAACCTGCTCGCCGACCTTTTTCGCCACCTCGACCGCCGGCTGCACCGCTTCCGGCAGCGGGTTTTGCGGGGTTTTCGGCAAGGCGATCAGCAGCGAGCCGATCTTGGTCGGCATCAGCGTCAGCGCGCGCTCTTGCCACTGCGCGCCGGTGCGGAACTCGGCCAGCGAGATGGCGGTGTCGTCGACGGTGACCTTGACGTTGTTCAACGCCAACAGGCGCAGCGTGATCGGGTAAGGCGTGCTGAGATTGGTGGTCGGCTCACTGCTCTCCTCCACCGGCGCGGAAGGCGCCATCTCTTTGGTGTTCACCGCCACGTCCACATCCTGGGCGGTCAAGGCATTGACGCACAGCGAGCTGCGCTTAAAGCAGGAGAGATCGAGCGACAGATGGAACTGCCCGGCGTTGACCGTCACGCCCGGCATCTGATACTTCACGCCCTTCAGCGTCAGATCGCGCCAGCCGCCGCTGACGCCGGCGATCTCCAGCCCCGGCACCCAGCGCGCCGCGCCGTTGATGACCATATGCAAACCGGTGGTGGTGCCTATCAGGAAGGCCAGGCCGCCGATCAGCAACAGCAGAACGACCAGAAATCCGAGACAAATCTTTTTAACCAGGCTCATAGTTCAGGCCCCAAACCGATGTAGAACTGCATCCCGTGGGTGTCCTTGTCTCCCACAGGCGCGGCGATATCCAGCTTCACCGGCCCCACCGGCGACTGCCAGCGCACGCCTACGCCGGCGCCGGTCTTGAAGTTGCTCTTCTTGATATCGTTCACCGCTTCACCGGAGTCGACGAACATCGCCCCCCACCATTTGCCGGTCACGTTGTATTGGTACTCCAGCGAGCCGGTCAGCATCTTGGAGGCGCCGGTCAGCTTGCCGTCGTCACCGCGCGGCGAGATGTCTTTGTACTTGTAGCCGCGAATGCTGCGGTCACCGCCGGCGAAGAAGCGCAGATCCGGCGGCACCTTGTCGAAGTCGTTGGTTTCTATCCAGCCCACCTGCCCGCGCGCCACAAAACGATGCTTGTCGGCCAGGGTGCGGATCCAGACGTTCTGCGCCTGCATCAGCGCAAAGTCCACGCCGGAGCCCCAGGAGGTGTCGGACACGTCGATAGAGTAGCGCTGGCTGTCGCCCCAGGTCGGCATCAGACCGCCGCGCGAACGGGTGCGGCTGAAGCTGACGCCAGGATACAGCAGCATGGTGGTGTTGCTGACGTTACCCTGGGTAAAGTTATCCCAGCGCCAGGTCAGGTTGATCGCCCGCTGCCAGCCGCTGGAAAGATCCCAGTTGCGCGAGGCCACCACTTTGGAGGTGACGGACTTGGTGTCGTTAAGATCGACGTTCTTGAGGCCGCCCTGCAGCAGGTAATACTGCTCCAGCGGGTTCTTCAGCAACGGGATCTTGTAGGTCAGATCCAGCTGCTGCTCCGGTGCCGACACGCTGGCGCTGGTTTCCAGACTATGCCCGCGATCGTTGAGCCAGGGCTTTTTCCAGGTGCCTTTCACCCGCGGGCCGACGTCGGTGGAGTAGCCGATACCGGTTTCGACGGTGTTGCGCGTGCGCGGCGTCACCAGCGCGTCCAACGGCAAAATCTTGTTCTCTTTGGCATCGTTGAAATCAGGGGATACCACCACCGAGTTGAACCAGTTGGTGGCGGACAAACGGCGGTTCAGCTCGGCCAAATCCTCCGAACTGTAGTAATCCCCCTGATGAAAGGGCACCAGATTTTGCAGATAGTCTTCGCGGATTTGCGAACCGGTGAATTTCACCTTGCCGAAGCGGTAACGTTCGCCGCTGTTGAAATCGATATCCCAAAACGCCTTGTGCAGATCTTCGGCCACGCCGAGTTGGCTTTTGGTCATGTCGGCGTCGAAGTAGCCTTTGCGCAGCGCCAGGCCGGTGAGCGAGCCTTTGAAACTGTCATACTTGCCGTGGTTGAGGATCTCGCCGATGGTCGGCCGCCCCTTCTTCACCAGCGCCAGATAGTCCTCATCGGTCTTCGCGCCGCCTTCCAGCACGATGTTGGCGCCGGCGATACGCACCGGTTCGCCCGGATTGACCTTGGCGTGCAGCACCGGGCGCGACATCCCCGGCCGATCGTCCAGCGTAAACTCGATGGTCGGCTGGTAATAGCCGAGCGCGCGCAGCCCCTGGCGCACCGCCTCATCCACCCGCGCGCGGAAGCGCCCGTCGGTGCCGACCTCTTCAGGCGTGATCGACGACAGCCGCACCCGGACGTTTTTTTCCAACTCTCCGCTTAACCCCTCCACCTGCAAGCGCACGTTGGCCGCATAGGCCGCAGGTGCCGCAAGCAACACAGATATCAAGCACATGACCGGGTACTTTGGCACGTGTTCTCCTTATTGATTTTACTTTCCTGTTATGGTGTTCGCTCCGGGGCCAGGGCAGACTCCGCGCTATCATGACGGCAGCCCTCTTCAACCTTGTTCCGGACGCCGCCCGCCGCGCTTGCCACCACCGCGCAACAGGCGAATTCTTCACTTTTGGCGCTCAAAATACTGCGTTAAGCTTATACATAAACTCAACTTGCCACTTATTGTGGGCAAAGACGCGGTGAGATACAACCGAACCGCCCCCATGTAGGGTCAATTCTTACTGTGACAACAGGAGTCAACCGTGGTGCCATTTTTTGATAAATCACAAACCGTCGATAAGGCAAGCGCGCTGCCTGGCCGCACCACGCCAATGCCTGTCGCAACGCTCAACGTGGTCACCGAACACTCGATGACCCAGGTGCCGGCAGGCATGGAGGTGGCGATCTTCGCCATGGGCTGTTTCTGGGGCGTCGAGCGCCTGTTCTGGCAGCAGCCGGGCGTCTACAGCACCGCCGCCGGCTACAGCGGCGGCTACACGCCGAACCCGACCTACCGCGAAGTGTGCAGCGGCCAGACCGGCCACGCCGAAGTGGTGCGCGTGGTGTTCGATCCGCAGGTCGTCAGCTACAAACAGCTGCTGCAGGTGTTCTGGGAAAATCACGATCCGGCGCAGGGCATGCGCCAAGGCGGCGACGTCGGCACCCAGTACCGCTCGGCGATTTATACGCTGAGCCCGGAGCAGCAGGCCGAGGCGGAAAGCAGCCTGCAGCGCTTCCAGCAGGCGATGGAGGCGGCGGGCGACAAGCGCGTCATCACTACCGAGATCGCGCCGGCGCTGCCGTTCTATTACGCGGAAGACGATCATCAGCAGTACCTGTTCAAGAATCCGGAAGGCTACTGCGGGCTGGGCGGCATCGGCGTTTGCCTGCCGCCGCAGGGCTGATCCGATGCCGGCCGGCGGCACTTTTTTAACCGCTGGCGGCCCCTGTGGGGCAACTGCTATACTGTGCGGGCCGCTTCTGCGGCCCGATAGCTTCCCTTCTGGTTGTTATCGCTGCTTTTTTTACTATGTACTACCCTTCCTCAAGAGCGCCGGCATCCCGTCGGCACGTATGGATAGATTATGTTAAACAGTATTTTACTGATTCTTTTTCTGATCGCGGTGAGTGCGTTCTTCTCACTGTCGGAAATCTCTCTGGCCGCCTCGCGCAAGATCAAACTGAAGCTGATGGCGGACGAAGGCAACGTCAACGCCGCCAGAGTGCTTAAACTGCAAGAAACCCCAGGCATCTTCTTCACCGTGGTGCAGATCGGCCTGAACGCCGTGGCCATCCTCGGCGGTATCGTCGGCGACGCGGCTTTCTCTCCCACCTTCAAGGTGTTGTTCGATCGTTTCCTGTCGCCCGAACTGGCGGAACAGGTCAGCTTCATCTGCTCCTTCGTGCTGGTGACCAGCCTGTTTATCCTGTTCGCCGATTTGACCCCGAAGCGCATCGGTATGATTGCACCAGAGACGGTCGCCGTCCGGATCATCAACCCGATGCGTTTCTCCATCATGATCTTCCGCCCGCTGGTGTGGTTCTTCAACGGCATGGCCAACCTGATCTTCCGTATGTTCAAGCTGCCGATGGTGCGCAAGGACGACATCACCTCCGACGACATCTACGCGGTGGTGGAAGCCGGCGCCCTGGCGGGCGTGCTGCGCAAGCAGGAACATGAGCTGATTGAAAACGTGTTCGAACTGGAATCGCGCACCGTGCCGTCTTCGATGACCTCGCGCGAAAGCGTGGTGTACTTCGACCTGCGCGAAAGCGAAGAGAGCATCAAGGAGAAGGTCTCGACCCATCCGCACTCCAAGTTCCTGGTGTGCGACGGCCATATCGATCAGGTGGTCGGCTACGTCGACTCCAAAGACCTGCTGAACCGCGTGCTGGGCAACCAGAGCCTGGTGCTGAGCAGCGGCGTGCAGATCCGCTCGGCGCTGATCGTGCCGGATACGCTGACGCTGTCCGAAGCGCTGGAAAGCTTCAAGACCGCCGGCGAAGACTTCGCGGTGATCCTCAATGAATATGCGTTGGTGGTGGGCATCATCACCCTCAACGACGTGATGACCACGCTGATGGGCGATTTGGTCGGCCAGGGCCAGGAAGAGCAGATCGTGGCGCGCGACGAAAGCTCATGGCTGATTGAGGGCGGCACGCCGATCGACGACGTGATGCGCGTGCTGGATATCGACGAGTTCCCGCAGGCGGGCAACTACGAGACCATCGGCGGCTTTATGATGTATATGCTGCGCAAGATCCCGAAACGCACCGACTTCGTCAAATACGCCGGCTACAAGTTCGAAGTGGTGGATATCGACAGCTACAAGATAGACCAGCTGCTGGTCACCCGGCTGAGCGACAAACCGGCGGCGGTGCTGCCGAAAGCGCCGGAAGACACCCCGTAGCTTGACGGCGATAAGACAAAAACATCAGCGGCCCCATCGGGGCCGCATTTTTTTACCGCTGTCAGCGAGGTGTTCACCCCATCTCGGCCTGCAGCAGCAGCACCTGACGGTTCACTTCAGACATCACGCTGAAATGGCGCTTGTCGCGAATCTTCGGCGGCAGGATTTTCCCCTCGTCGAATTCAAATGCGCCCACGTCCTTGATATACAGCCTTCCGCGAAACAGGGTCTTAACGTACTTCGCCACTTTCAAAGGGTTATAACGCTGGAAGATTCTCATTCTTTTACGCTCCTCCCGTTGATCCATGCGCTCAGCGAGCCGCCAAAGGTGGCAGCCTCGAAATTCAGAACGCAACTTGATTGCATGTAGTAGACCCAGTAAAGACCAGATCGTTCACTTCTGCCCGGTGATCTGCACTGGATTTACACTTTTTGACAGAATTGTATATGATAATTTATAACGTTTTCAGGATATCCCTTCAAAATCTGATGATTAGCGAACCAAGGGAAAATCTGCGATCCGGTTAACAGGACAGACCTCTTATCACATCCTATGCTTTAGGCTGTCGAAGTGCTGTCGCACAAATTCCCCCCATTACAAGGAGAAAGCATGAAAACAAGTCGCATGCTGATGGTATCCCTGCTGCTCGCCCCGCTTTTCGCTTCCGCGCACAACTTCCAGCTCCAGCAGCGCGTGGCGCCGGTCGGCGTCAGCGACAAAGGAGAGCTCAATTACGCTGAAGGTAATTTTAGCTACCAGAACTGGAACAGCGCGCAGCTCAGTGGAAAAGTGCGAGTGATACAACATATTGCCGGCCGCAGCTCCGCCAAAGACATGAACGACCCACTGATTGAAGCGATCAAGAAGGCGAAGCTACCACACGATCGTTACCAAACGACGACAATCGTCAACACCGACGATGCCCTGATGGGCACCGCGATGTTCGTGCGCAGCAGCATTGAAGACAGCAAGAAGGAGTTCCCGTGGTCGCAGTTTATCGTCGACAGCGACGGTAACGTGCGCAAGGCCTGGGATCTGCAGCCGAAAGGCTCCGCCATTGTGGTGCTGGATAAGCAAGGGCGCATTCAGTTTGCCAAAGACGGCGCGCTGACGCCGGAAGAGGTGCAGCAGGTGATGTCCAAGCTGCACCAGCTGTTGGCGAACTAACTCAGAACAGCGACACCCGGAAGCCGGGGTTGAGGAAGGATTCACGCGGGGTATAGAGCAACGGCTTGCCCTGCCAATCGTGAATTTGCGCCCCGGCGGCCACCGCCACCGCATGCCCTGCGGCGGTATCCCAAATGTTGGTCGGCCCGAAGCGCGGATAGAGCTGTGCCTTGCCTTCCGCCACCAGGCAAAACTTCAGCGAGGAACCGACGGACACGGTCTGGTGCTCGCCCAGCTGCTGCAGATAATCTTTCAGCTCGTCGTCGATATGCGAGCGGCTCACCACCACCAGCGGCGGATGCGCGTTGCTGACGCCGATCGCCTGCCGCACGCCCTTCTCTTCTTTCCAGGCCTTGCCGCGCTCCGCCAGATACAATACGTCTATCGCCGGCGCGTACACCACGCCCATCACCGCCTGCCCCTCTTCAATCAGAGCGATATTGACCGTGAACTCACCGTTGCGGTGCAAGAACTCTTTGGTGCCGTCCAGCGGATCGACCAGCCAGTAACGCGTCCAGCTGCGGCGCTCTTCCCACGCCGGCGGATCTTCTTCCGACAGCAGCGGCACCTCGGGCGTCAGCGCCGCCAGGCCGCGCTTGATGATGTGATGCGCCGCCAGATCGGCCGCCGTCACCGGTGAATCATCTTTTTTCTGTGCGACATCAAGCGGTTGTTCACCGTCGTACACCGCCATGATCGCCGCCCCCGCCTCGCGGGACAGTTGGCAAATTCGCTCTAACATCATGCACCTCAACTCTGCATCTCCGTGGGAAATTTCCCTCTGTCTCTGCTAGCAGACTAGTTTTTTTTACGCCGAATATCCATCTCAACCGGCTAACCCCCGGGAATTCCTCAGATCTTGTTGGGCGCAACTGTGAACTTCCCCGCGTTACCTGCCGCCGTTTTCTGCCACACTTCACAGTTTACTGTGGCAAGCAATGTTAATTACATTTCCCTCTGCGATAACACTCGAATAATGGAATGGAGAGCCCCCAAATGATGAAGCATCCACTGACGCTGTCCGCGCTTGCGCTGCTGGTGTGCGCCTCGGCGCAGGCGGCGACCGTCGATCTGCGCGTGCTGGAAACCACCGATCTGCACAGCAACATGATGGACTTCGATTACTACAAGGACACGCCGACCGACAAGTTCGGCCTGGTGCGCACCGCCAGCCTGATCCAGCAGGCGCGCCAACAGGCTACCAACGCGGTGTTGGTGGACAACGGCGACATCATTCAGGGCAGCCCGCTCGGCGACTACATGGCGGCCAAGGGGTTGAAGCCGGGCGACGTGCACCCGGTCTATAAGGCGATGAACACGCTGGACTACGTGGTCGGCAACATCGGCAACCATGAATTCAACTACGGGCTGGACTACCTGAAGAACGCCATCGCCGGCGCCAAATTCCCGTACATCAACGCCAACGTCATCGACGCCAAAACGCAAAAACCGCTGTTCACGCCCTACATCATCGTCGATACGCCGGTGAAAGACCGCGACGGCAAGGCGCATACGCTGCGCATCGGCTACATCGGCTTCGTGCCGCCGCAGATCCTGGTGTGGGATAAAGCTAACCTGCAGGGCAAAGTGACGGTGGACGACATCACCGCCACCGCCAAGCGCTACGTGCCGGAAATGCGTAAACAGGGCGCCGATCTGGTGGTGGCGATCCCGCATTCCGGGCTGTCCAACGAGCCTTACAAGGCAATGGCGGAAAACTCGGTCTATTACCTCAGCCAGGTGCCGGGCATCGACGCCATCATGTTCGGCCACGCCCATGCGGTGTTCCCGAGCAAGGACTTCGCCAATATCAAAGGCGCGGATATCGATAAAGGCCTGCTGAACGGCGTACCGGCGGTGATGCCGGGCCAATGGGGCGATCATCTCGGCGTGGTCGACCTGCAGCTCAACAACGATGGCGGCAGCTGGAAAGTGACCGCCGCCAAAGCGGAAGCGCGGCCGATCTACGACAAAGAGAACAAGAAATCGCTGGCGGCGGAAGACGCCGCGCTGGTGAAAGTGTTGGCGGACGATCACAAGGGCACGCGCGAGTTCGTCAGCCAGCCGATCGGCAAATCCGACGGCAACATGTACAGCTACCTGGCGCTGGTGCAGGACAATCCGACGGTGCAGATCGTCAACAATGCGCAGAAGGCCTACGTTGAACATTACATTCAGGGCGATCCGGATCTGGCCGATCTGCCGGTGCTGTCGGCGGCGGCGCCGTTCAAGGTCGGCGGCCGCAAGAACGATCCGGCCAGCTTCGTCGAAGTGGAAAAGGGCCAGCTCACCTTCCGCAACGCCGCCGATCTCTATCTCTACCCCAATACCCTGGTAGTAGTGAAGGCCAGCGGCAAAGAGGTGAAAGAGTGGCTGGAGTGCTCCGCCGGCCAGTTCAACCAGATCGACGTCAACAGCGCCAAGCCGCAGGGCTTGATCAACTGGGACGGATTCCGCACCTATAACTTCGACGTGATCGACGGCGTCAACTACCAGATCGACGTCAGCCAGCCGGCACGCTACGACGGCGAATGCCAGCTGATCAACGACAAGGCGGAGCGCATCAAGCAGCTGACCTTCAACGGCAAGCCGATCGATCCGAACGCCACCTTCCTGGTCGCCACCAACAACTACCGCGCCTACGGCGGCAAGTTTGCCGGCACCGGCGACAAACACATCGCCTTCGCTTCGCCGGATGAGAACCGTTCGGTGCTGGCGGCCTACATCAGCGCCGAAACCCAACGGCACGGCGCGGTGCATCCGCAGGCGGACAACAACTGGCGTTTGGCGACCTTCAACAGCCAGCAGCCGCTGGATATCCGCTTCGAGACTTCGCCGTCGGACAAAGCGACGGCGTTTATCAAGGAGCACGCTCAATATCCGATGACCGCCGAGGGCAATGACCGTATCGGCTTCACGGTCTATCGCATCGATTTAAGCGCGAAATAATCACCCGGCCGGGGCAATCCCCCCGGCCATCTTCGCTATTTTCCCACTGGCGCGCCCTTTAAATTGCATTTAAAATACATGTTATAAAATTCCTTCGTTTAAAGAGGCACTACCATGGATTACCGCAACCAATCCCTTGGCGCGCTCGCCATCGCCATTCCCCGGGCATCCCGGCTGTTTCGCCAGCATCAGCTGGATTTCTGCTGCGGCGGCCGGCAGTCGCTGGCGCGCGCCGCCGAGCGTAAAGGGCTGGACATCGACCAGTTGGAGAACGCGCTGGCCGCACTCGCCGCCACGCCGGAACAAAGCCGGGACTGGCGCACAGCGCCGCTCGGTGAGGTGATCGATTACATTCTGCCGCGCTTTCATCAGCGGCACCGCGAGCAATTGGCAGAACTGGTGCTGATGGCGGAAAAAGTCGAACGCGTGCACGGCGACAAACCCAGCTGCCCGCGCGGGTTGGCGAAGCAGCTGAACCTGATCCGTCTGGATCTGGAGAATCACATGATGAAAGAGGAACAGATCCTGTTCCCGCTGATCAAACAGGGCATGGGGCCGCAGGCCGCCGGACCGATTTCGGTGATGGAGCATGAACATGACGAGGCGGGTGAGCAGCTGGAAGTGGTGAAGTTCCTCACCGATAACGTGACGCCGCCGGAGGGCGCCTGCACCACCTGGCGAGCGCTGTACACCGGCATCGATGAGTTTATCGGCGATCTGATGGAGCACATCAGCCTGGAAAACAATCTGCTGTTCCCGCGCGCGCTGCGCGGCGCATAAAATAAGGGCGCCACGAAGGCGCCCGGAGCAATCCTCGGTGGGATTACAGGATTTCCAGCAGCTCGACGTCGAACACCAGCGCGCTGAACGGCGGGATGGACGCGCCTGCGCCACGCTCGCCGTAGGCCAGGTTATGCGGGATATACAGCTGCCATTTGGAGCCGACCGGCATCAGGGTCAGCGCTTCGATCCAGCCTGGGATCACGCCGCTGACCGGGAATTCTGCCGGCTGGCCGCGCTCGACCGAGCTGTCGAACACGTCGCCGTTGATCAGACGACCGGTGTAGTGCACGCGCACGCGGTCCTGACGGGAGGGGATCGGGCCGTTGCCCTGCTCCAGCACGGAGAACTGCAGGCCGGACTCGGTCAGCGTCACGTCGTCGCGCTTGGCGTTGTCGTCCAGGAATTTCTGGCCTTCAACGGCCATCGCCTGCTGGCGCTCGCGGCGCACCGCGTCCGCACGCTCGTGGATTTCACGCAGCGCACGGTGCACCACGTCTACCGGAACCGCCGGGGCATTCCCTTCCAGCGCGTCACGCAGGCCCGCCAGCAAAGCTTCCGGTTGCAAACCTTCCAGCCCGGACTCTTGCAGCTGCTGGCCGACCTGTAAACCAATCCCGTAACTTGCTTGCGCTTCAACGCTGTCAAAAGAAGGGGTTGTCATGGGGTTTTCCTTAAGTCTGTAAAAAGTCGAAAGCGCAGCATAACAGCGCGTCAATGCCGGGTAAAATCTTGTGTGGAGAATGATGACTTTTGTCGTAGAAAAAGAAACAATAACCTTCTGTTAACGCCCGCAGCCGCAAACCCCGGCCCTGCCGCTCAGCCGCCTTTCACTTCAATCAGTTAGCGGACTATACTGAAAGCAGGATATCGGGCAGGCGACGCGCTTGCCGCGCCGCGCTCATTATTTCGCCGTCGAAGAGAGGTCACCATGGGCAGAATCGCGCCCAGGAGAAGGAAAACCACCCGCATCTACCAGCCGCTGCTGCGCACCTGGCTGAACGTCAGCCAGCGCCTGAAATCGGGCGCCGCACCCACGTCTGAAGGCGCGGAACCGCCATCGGAGCCACCGCCGGCCAACGACAAAATGCAGCAGGTCAAAGCGCTGCTGGCCAAAGTCTGGCATCTGCCGGACGGTTTCCATTGGATGGAGCCGCTGCCCTACTTTCACCGCCGCTGGGTGCTGATCTTCGGTATCATCCTGCTGCTGGCCCTGCTGTGGCCCTACTCGCCCGAAAGACAGCCGTTCCCGGTTTCCCAGCAGGAAACCAGCGTGCCGCTGCAGGCCGAGCGGCAAAACGGCGGCACCACGTCTGCCAACGAACCAACGCCGGCGGGCAACTGGCAGCGTTACCAAATCCAGCCCGGCCAGACCCTGGCCCAGCTGTTTCGCGACAACAATCTGCCGGTGAATGAAGTGTTCGCCATGGCGCAGGTGGAAGGCGGCGACAAGCCGCTGAGCAACATGAAAGCCGGCCAGGAAGTGCGCATCGAACGCGGCGCCAACGGCGTGATTAACGCGCTGTCGGTCACCACAGTGGACAATAGCCAGGCGCTGTTCCGCCGCCAGGCCGACGGCAGCTACCGCCGGGAACGCTAATCCCTACAGCTGCGCCAGCAAAAACTCGCGCAGCACCACGCCCTGGTTGTGCTCGGTATCTTTGCTGCCATACAGCAGCGTCAGCGCTTGCCCCTGCCGTAACAGCGCCACCAGCGGCCGCCAGGCGTCGTTGGCCGCCAGCTGTTGGCGGTAACGCGCCTCGAAGACCGCCCACTGGTCGGTATGCTGATGGAACCACTTGCGCAGTTCGTCATCCGGCGCCACCTGTTTCAGCCACTGCACGCCCGTCAGCCGCTCCTTGCTGATGCCGCGCGGCCATAGCCTGTCTATCAGATAACAGTGTTCCGGCGCCGGCGCGCTGAAATCGTAAACCCGCTGTAGCGTAATCTTTGCCATCGCACGCTCTCCTTTTTATCCCGTCTTCAAGCGTAGCGCGTTTTGCCGGGCGCAGAAAAGCAAAACGCCAGCGCGAGGCTGGCGTTTTAACCGGGTTAACAGCAGCGTAAATTACGCTTCTGCAACCACAACTACATTCAGCTGTGCGAACACGTCGCTGTGTACCTGGAAGTGCACTTCGTGCTCGCCAGTGGTACGCAGAACGCCGTTCGGCAGACGAACTTCGCTCTTGGCAACTTCAACGCCTGCCGCAGTCACTGCGTCAGCGATGTCGCGGGTGCCGATAGAGCCGAACAGTTTACCTTCGTCGCCAGATTTGGAAGCGATGGTGACTGAACCCAGTTCGTTGATCTTGGTTGCGCGAGCTTCAGCAGCAGCCAGAACGTCAGCCAGTTTGGCTTCCAGTTCAGCACGGCGTGCTTCGAAGAACTCAACGTTTTTCTTGGTAGCAGGAACAGCTTTGCCCTGTGGTACCAGGAAGTTACGAGCGTAGCCCGCTTTAACGTTAACTTGATCACCCAGGCTGCCCAGGTTTGCTACTTTATCAAGCAGAATAACTTGCATTACCTTATCCTCTCAAAGTCGTTAATGGACAGTGGCCGATTACTGATGACGATCAGTGTACGGCAACAAAGACAGGTAGCGCGCGCGCTTGATAGCACGGGCCAGCTGGCGCTGATATTTTGCACGAGTACCGGTGATACGGCTCGGTACAATTTTACCACTTTCGGTGATGTAGTTTTTCAGCGTAGCGATGTCTTTATAGTCAATCTCTTGAACGCCTTCCGCGGTGAAACGGCAGAACTTGCGACGACGGAAATAACGTGCCATTTGGCTAGTCTCCAGAATCTATCAATTCAATCTGCTCGGCATGCAGAACCAATTTGCTCAGCCCGTTGC
This sequence comes from Serratia sp. LACPHL-BACT-2024-00286, assembly GCF_043109535.1. Lineage (NCBI taxonomy): Bacteria > Pseudomonadati > Pseudomonadota > Gammaproteobacteria > Enterobacterales > Yersiniaceae > Serratia > Serratia sp. LACPHL-BACT-2024-00286. The sequence continues at coordinate 95,422 of NZ_JBICNA010000010.1, read as the reverse complement.
GCCCTTGATGGCAGCTTACAAAGCCTTGCACGGTAATCTGACTGCCGACCGTTAATCTTTGAGTTAGTGCTTGTGACTGTTGTCCGCTGACAACCACGGGCATTCGGCACCATGCTTGTCTGCTGAATCCGGCTTCCATCTGCTGCGAACGGTGCTCTAGCACAAATTGGCAGTGCGGTATCCCGGAAGGACTCACTTTTCGAACCGGCGCCTTGCACACAGTGCCCGACAAAACCAGACGATTAGCCGTCACGGCGGCAATTACTCTTCAGAATCCCCAGCATCTGCATCATCTGCGGTTTCGTTAGCGAAGTCTTCGCGGCGATCGCCACGACGTTCGTCTTTCGCTTTAACCATCGGAGATGCTTCAGTTACCGCGTGCTTAACGCGCATAACCATGCTGCGGATAACGGCGTCGTTGAAGCGGAAGTTAGTTTCCAGCTCATCGATCGCTTCCTGCGGCGCTTCAACGTTCAGCAGAACGTAGTGAGCCTTGTGCAGTTTGTTGATCGGATAAGCCAGCTGACGGCGGCCCCAGTCTTCCAGACGGTGAATCTGACCTTGCGCGTTAGTGATGGTAGCACTGTAACGCTCGATCATGCCCGGAACCTGTTCGCTTTGGTCAGGATGGACCATAAAAACGATTTCGTAATGACGCATCGAATTGCTCCTTACGGATTATTCAGCCTCCTGTCAGGGTCAACCGCGGCCCATGGAAGCAAGGAACGTGTTTAGTGTGCGGCTGAAAAATGACGCGTAATCATACTGACACAGGGCGGGAAACTCAAGGACTGCGTGGGTTTTATTCGCGTTAATGCGAGGCGTTATGGGAAATAGCACGATTTGCTCGTGGGAGAACCTATGTACGCCGATCCATCGGTTTCAAAAATCTTTCAATGAAATCAGCGCTGAGTCACAAATCTATTTCACTTTTTTTGAAAGAGGCCATCAAAAGACCCCGCTTTTTAATCCGCCGCAACGGACTAAAATTAACCATATCCGCCGCAGACAGCGCGACGAAAAAGATTCCAGGTTATTCAATGCAGATAAATGACTTTTTGCCGCAGCGACACTCGCTGTCAGGCCGTAACGGCAAAAAGTAAGAGAGGCACTATGAAACGCATCATTCTCGCAACGGCGCTGGCCGCCCTGTTCTCCGCCAACGTAATGGCCGCCACGGAGATCACGTCGCACCAGGCCGATCAACGCCAGAGCGTCGGCTTCGTCACCCTGAACCAGAACGTGGTTTCGCCGGATGACGCCAGCAGCCAGGTCAGTAAAATCGCCGATCAACGCGGCGCGACCTCTTATCGCATCATCGCCCTGCACGAACCGGGCGACAACAGCACGATGCACGTCAGCGCCGAGCTGTATCGCTAAAGAGACAAGCCACGCCAGGGAAATCCCCAGGGCTTCATCAGAAAGCCCGTTCAGTCCGCACCGGAGCGCCGCTCGTTGGGCGCTCCGCTTTCCTCATCAGAGCTTGAGCAGCGCCGGCATGCTGAACGCCTTGCCCGGATTGTGCAATTGCAGCGCCGTCCGCAGATAGTTCGTTCGCGTTTGCAGCAGCTCTGCGCTTTCCGCCAGCGTCGCCCGCTGTTCGAACGAGAGCGCACCGGCTGCCGCGGGGTGAGTGGGCGCCGCTTTCGCCGCGGAGGCGAACAGCGCCGTCACGTTTTGCATCGTCTGCGCGGTGATGCGCGACAGCGGATTCGCCTTGTTTTGCCGCGCCTTGCCGTCGGCGGCCCCCAACATCTCGCTGAAGGCCGCTGAGTTAAGCTCGGCGCGTGCTTTCATCGTTCCCATTAAACCGTCCGCACTGCCGATGTTTTTTATCATGCCCTTTGCTCCTTGCTGCCCTGAAAGAATTCTCGCTGGCATTCTCCCCTTTATTCGGCCAAACGATGGCCGAAACAGCAGGCACAGAGCGGTGCAATTCCAGGCATCGCGCCAGGATGCGTACTACAGCTCGCGGCGGAAGAAGTCGGCCGTGGCGGACAGCGCCAGCGGCGTGATGCGGTGCTTCACCCCCGGTTCGACGAGCGACGTCAGACGGCTGCCCGCACCTTGCCGGCGCAGTTCAGCCGCCAAACGCAGGCTGTCCGCCGCCGGCACCACGTCGTCCGTCTCGCCGTGCCACAGCAGCAGCGGCCGCCCGGCGATCGTCTCCAAACGCCCCTCCAGCTCATATTCCGCCAGCACGGCGGTGCGCGCCGCAAACGCCGCCGGCGAGAGCGCCTCGCCCTCTGCGCCCAACGGCGGATACAGCGTTTGCGCCAGCGAACGGTAATAGCCGGAACCCATCAGGCTGGCGGCCGCCCGGACCCACGGGAAGCGCGCGAAGGCGCCAAGCGCGGTCATGCCCCCCATAGAGGCGCCGGCGACGCCGATACGCCCGTCGGCAATCAGGCCGAGCCGCTCAAAATGCGCCTTGATCTGCGGCAGCTCGTCGATATTGCTGCGCAGGATCTCCCAAAACGTGGCCAGACGCCGCGCCTCATCGCCGTCGAACCGCTCGCCGTGCCGATCGGCATCCGGCAATACCACCCGAAAACCGACGCGCGCCAGCGCATAGGCGAAGTAGGCGTACACCTCTTTCGACGAGGTATAGCCGTGACAGAAAAACACCGTCGGCAACGGCCGATGATACTGCCCCGCCGGCACCGCATGGATCACCGCGATATCGCCCGCCCGCTCGTCATGAATTTCGATCATCCGTTCATCCTCAACGCACCTGTTGGCATTCATCATGACAAACTTGCGCCGGCCAGCGTTAGCTCAATCTGTTCCAGCTTATATTGCGTTACACTGAAGCCATCTACCGGCTCTTCCGAGGTCATCATGACGCTTGTCCGTACACTCATCATCCTGACGCTGGCCGCACAGCTTTCCGCCTGCGGCATCATGACCACCACGCCGAAACCGCCGCCGCCGCCCACCGCACAGGCGCAGGAGATCGTCCGCGCGCAGACCGCCGAGCTGGTGAAGATAGGTACCGTCACCGCCGTAGTGCGCGGCAGCCCGATGGACGTGGAAGCGGAGATCCAGCGCAAGGCCACCGCCGCCGGCGCCCGGTATTACGTGATCATCATGAACAGCGAAACCGTCGTGCCGGGCCAATGGTATTCCCAGGCGATCCTGTATCGGTAAGGCGGGGATTTTTTAAGCAGATTTACACTGGCTTTGCACAGGCTGAAGTAGGGTGTTGCACACTGGCGGACAGCATGCCGCATGTTGCGGGTGCGATTCAGGATCTGACGAAGGGGAACGCCATGAAACGCTCCACCGCACTCACCTCCCTCCTGCTTTCAGTAGGGCTGCTCAGCACCGGCGCACAGTCCGCCGAACTGGCGCCCGCCGATCGCGTGACGCCGCTCAGTGAAATCGCCGAGATCACCTTTAACGATCTGCCCGGTTCACCGCAGGAGGCGGAGCAGGCCATCGCCCGCACCGCCGGCCAGCACGGCGCCAGCTATTACCGCATCCTGCGGATGGAAGAACAGGCGCACCCGCTTGGCTGGCGCGCCTCGGCCATCTTATACCTTTAATAGCTCATGCAAGCCGCATTCAACACGCCGCCGCTGACGGAGACGCCCCCCAGGAAAATCCCGGCGGCCAGGTGGTTCGCTTCGATCTTGTCGCTGATGCGCGGCATGTAGATCTTCACGGCCGCGAACAACAGCAGTTGCACCACCAGCGCCACCACGCCCCACAGCAGGTAATCCAGCAGGCTGATCGAGTTGATCGCCGCGCTGGCCAACGGGATCACATACCCCAGGCAAGCGCCGATGAAAGCAAAGGCGGCGGATTGGTTATCGGCCTTGATCAACGCCCATTCGTCGTGCGGGGTGATGCGGGTATAGACGAACAGAAACACCAAAACCATGGCGAAACCGCTGAAGAAGTAAGAGGCGAACGCCGCCAACGCGCTGAGAATATCCATGTGCATTTTCCTGTCAGAGTGAGACTGAATTAAAAAGGTTTTCGCCGCCGCGCGCCACCCTTTTCCCTAACCGCCGATGGCGCGGTTCAGCAGCAGTTCGCACACCTCGGCCGACAGCAGGCTCTCGCCGCGGTGATCCAGCGTCAGATGGCACCAGGCGTCGGCTACCTGCGGGCTGGCGTGCTGCAGCAGCTGCGCGGCGCAGCACAGATCGAACAGCTGCTGGGTCAGCAGCCGCCCCATCTCCTCACTCGGTTGCCGGGCGCGCTGCTGCCACTGCCGCCAGGCATGATCGAACAACCGATTCTGGCCGCGCACCGGCTGCAGTTCGAACTGCAGCATCTCGAGCGCGCCCGGCAGTTTGTGCAGGCTGCGCAATACGTCCAGACACATGATGTTGCCGGAACCTTCCCAGATGCTGTTGACCGGCATCTCGCGATACAGGCGCGGCAGCTCGCTCTCTTCGCAGTAGCCGATGCCGCCCAGCACCTCCATCGCCTCGGCGATGAACGGCATGCCCTGGCGGCAGATGCTGTATTTGGCCGCCGGGGTCAGCAGGCGGCTGTAGATCAGCTCGCCCTCATTGCTGCGGCTCTCCCAGGCGCGGGCCAGCCGGAACAGCAACGCGGTATGCCCTTCCAGCCGCAGCGCCATGCGCGCCAGAACCTGACGCATCAGCGGCTGTTCGATCAAGAGCTTGCCGAACGCCTGCCGCTGCAGCGCATGATACAGCGCCACCGACAACCCGCGGCGCATCAGGCCGTGGCTGCCGAGCGAGCAGTCGAAACGGGTCAGGCCGCCCATCTTCAGGATATGCCGCACGCCGTCGCCCTCCTCCCCCAGCAGCCAGGCGGTGGCGTCCTGAAATTCCACTTCGCTGCTGGCGTTGGAACGGTTGCCCAGCTTGTCTTTCAACCGCTCCAGGCGAATGGCGTTGCGGCTGCCGTCCGGCAAAATGCGCGGCAGGAAGAAGCAGGACAACCCGCCTTCGGCCTGCGCCAACACCAGGTGCGCATCGCTCTGCGGCACCGAGAAGAACCACTTGTGCCCCACCAGCCGGTAGGCTTCACCCGGCCCGCGCGCGCCGAGCGGCGCGGCGGTGGTGGTATTGCTCAGCACATCGGAGCCGCCCTGTTTCTCCGTCATGCCCATGCCGATCAGCAGGCCGCGCTTTTGCCCGCCGGGCAGCAGGTGAGCGTCATAACGATCCGACAGCAGCGGCGTCAGCCAGGAGCGAAACTCGGCCGGTAACGCCTGCAGCAACAGCGGCGTAGCGCCGAAGGTCATGGTCACCGGGCACAGCGTGCCGGCCTCGACCTGCGCATGCAGCATAAAGCGCGCGGCGCGCGCCACGAAGGAACCGATGCGCGCATCCTCCTGCCAGGGCAGGTTGTGCACCCGGTTGGCGATCAGCCCCTGCATCAGGATATGCCAGGCGGGGTGAAAGCGAACGTCGTCCAGCCGCTGGCCAGTGGCGTCGTAGCGCAGCAGCTCCGGCGGGTTGGCATTGGCCAGGCGCCCCAGCTCCAGCGACTCCTGGGTGCCGAGCTGCTGGCCCAGCGAGGCCAATACCTCGGCGTCCCAGCCGCCCTGCTCGCGCTGCAACGCTTCGCGCAGCGGCGTATCGGAGAGAAACAGGTTGCTGTTGCCCAGCGGCTTGGGTTGGTTAAAAACGGTGTGCGTAGTCCAGACCATGAGAGTGCTCCCTGAGAAAAGCGTCAGGAGTAAGTATGGTCGGCGCAGAGATTTCTGCCGCAGGCGGGATCACAAGAGGGGGAATTAACGGGAGCACTAAGCCCCCGTCAGAAGAATCAGCCGCGCTGGCGCACCGCTTCGAACAGGCAGATGCCGGTGGCGACCGACACGTTCAGCGAAGAGACGGTGCCGGCCATCGGGATGCTGATCAGTTCGTCGCAGTGTTCGCGGGTCAGACGACGCATGCCTTCGCCTTCCGCGCCCATCACCAACGCCATCGGGCCGGTCATTTTGCTCTGATACAGCGTATGGTCGGCTTCGCCGGCGGTGCCCACCACCCAGACGTTCATTTCCTGCAGCAGACGCAGCGTGCGCGCCAGGTTGGTCACGCGGATCAGCGGCACGTTTTCGGCGGCGCCGCAGGCCACTTTCTTGGCGGTGGCGTTCAGCTGGGCGGAACGGTCGCGCGGCACGATCACCGCGTGCACGCCGGCAGCGTCGGCGCTGCGCAGGCAGGCGCCGAGGTTGTGCGGGTCGGTCACGCCGTCCAGCACCAGCAGGAACGGTGTCTCCACGCTTTCCAGCAGGCCCGGCAGATCGTTCTCCTGATACTGACGCCCCTCGCGCACCCGGGCGATGATCCCCTGGTGCACCGCGCCTTCAACCTTGTCATCCAGCCATTGGCGGTTCGCCACCTGGATCACGATGCCGGTCGCTTCCAGCTCGGCGATCAGCGGTTGCAGGCGGCGATCTTCGCGGCCTTTCAGGATAAACACTTCCAGGAAGCGTTGCGGATCGCGCTCTAACAGGGCTTTGACGGCGTGGATGCCGTAAATAATTTCGCTCATGATGCTCTTTTAAATTCGTGCGGCCGGCGATAACCGGCCGATGATAACGATGTGCGGCAGGTTAAGCCTGCTCGGCACCTTTCTTCTTGGCTGCGCGTTTGGCTTTGGTCGCCGCCGCGATTTTCCGCGTTTTGTCGGACGCTTTCTTGGCTTTCTTTTTCGCCTTCTTCACGTTGTCCGCGGGCTTGGCGTCATCCTGCTTGCGGAAGGCGCTGTCCGGCTCGAAGTTGGCCGGCGGTTTGCCGCCGCGGCGCTTGCCGCGCCCCGCGTTGCCGTTGTCGCGCAGCGTGCGCTGGCCGCCCTTCTTGGCGCGATCGCGCTCGGTTTTACCTTCACCGCGCGCTTTGCGGGTGCTGGACACCAGCGCGAAGTCAATCTTGCGCTCATCCATATGCACCGCGTCCACGCGGATCTCCACCGTATCCCCCAGGCGATAGACGGTGCCGGAAGATTCGCCGATCAGGCGCTGACCGATATTATCGTAGCGATAGTAATCATTATCCAGCGTTGATACGTGCACCAGCCCGTCGATGAACAGATCGTTCAGGCGCACGAAGAAACCGAAGCCGGTCACGCTGGAGATGATGCCGCTGAACACTTCACCGACGTGATCCTGCATGAAATCGCACTTCAGCCAGTCGGCGACGTTGCGCGTCGCTTCGTCCGCGCGGCGCTCGGTCATCGAGCAGTGTTCGCCCAACTGCAGCATCTCTTCGAATTCGCTGTGCCAGCCGCCGGTCGGCGTCCAGCGCTCTTTCGGCTCGCCGTGTTCTTTGGCCAACTGATATTTGATCGCGCGGTGCAGCGCCAGATCCGGATAACGGCGGATCGGCGAGGTGAAGTGGCCGTAAGACGCCAGCGCCAGGCCGAAGTGGCCGCGGTTTTCCGGATCGTAAATCGCCTGCTTCATCGAGCGCAGCAACATGGTTTGCAGCATTTCGTGGTCAGGGCGCTCGGACACTTCATCCATCAGCACCGCATAGTCCTTCGGCTGCGGCTTGTTGCCGCCGCCCAGCGTCAGCCCCAGCTCACTCAGCACGCTGCGCAGCGCGGAGATGTGGTCGTCGCTCGGACGATCGTGCACGCGGTACAGCGCCGGCTCGTTGCGTTTCTCGACGAAGCGCGCGGCCGCCACGTTGGCCATGATCATGCACTCTTCGATCAGCTTGTGGGCGTCGTTGCGCACCGTCGGCTCCACGCGCTCGATGCGACGCTCGGCGTTGAAAATGAACTTGGCTTCTTCGGTTTCAAACGCGATGCCGCCGCGCTCGGCGCGCGCCTTATCCAGCACCTTGTACATCACGTGCAGCTCTTCCAGGTGCTTGACCAGCGGATGGTAGTGCTCGCGCAGCTCCTGATCGCCCTGCAGAATGTGCCACACCTTGTTGTAGGTCAGGCGGGCGTGCGAGCTCATCACCGCCTCGTAAAACTTGGCCGTGGACAGGCGCCCCTGGGCGGAGATGGTCATCTCGCACACCATGCACAGGCGATCGACCTGCGGGTTCAGGGAGCACAGCCCGTTGGACAACACTTCCGGCAGCATCGGGATCACCTGCGACGGGAAGTACACCGAGTTGCCGCGGCTGCGCGCTTCGTCGTCCAGCGCGGTGCGCGGGCGCACGTAGTAACTGACGTCGGCGATCGCCACCCACAGGCGCCAGCCGCCGCCGCGTTTCTTCTCACAGTACACGGCGTCATCGAAGTCGCGTGCGTCTTCACCGTCGATGGTCACCAACGGCAGCTTGCGCAGATCGACGCGGCCCTTCTTGGCCGCTTCCGGCACCTGCTCGCTGAGATCGGCCACCTGTTTTTCCACCTGCGGCGGCCAGGTATGCGGGATCTCATGGGTGCGCAGCGCGATGTCCACCGCCATGCTGGTGCCCATCTTGTCGCCGAGGATCTCGACGATCTTGCCGACCGCCTTGGTGCGGCGGGTCGGGCGCTGAGTCAGCTCCACCACCACCATAAAGCCCATGCGCGCGCCGCTGACGCTGTCCGCCGGGATCAGAATATCGAAGCTCAGACGGCTGTCGTCCGGCACCACGAAGCCGGTACCGGCGTCCATGAAGAAGCGGCCGACAATCTGGCTGGTTTTCGGCACCAGCACGCGCACGATGCGCGCTTCGCGGCGCCCTTTGCGATCCGCGCCCAGCGCCTGCGCCAGCACCACGTCACCGTGGATCGCCATTTTCATCTGTTCGGCAGACAGGTACAGATCGTCTTTGCTGCCTTCAACGCGCAGGAAGCCGTAGCCGTCGCGGTGGCCGATCACCGTGCCGCGCAGCAGATCCAGACGTTCCGGCAGCGCGTAGCACTGGCGGCGGGTAAACACTAACTGGCCATCGCGCTCCATGGCGCGCAGGCGGCGACGCAGCGCTTCCAGCTGCTCTTCACCGCTGAGGCCCAGTTCGTTGCCCAGTTCTTCGCGGCTGGCCGGCGTTTCTCTTTTCGCCAAATGGGCCAGGATATATTCACGACTGGGGATAGGGGATTCGTATTTTTCTGCTTCTCGTTCCAGGAATGGATCTTGTGACATTGCGGTTCCTCCGTTGTCATCAGCAGGATGACGTTGAGCCTTGTCTTCTCAACGTCGTTTTATTCGACAAGCAATAGCTTGTAGAGCGGCGGATTGTCTTCAACCATGTCGGCCAACGTATGCTTATCCAGCTCTTCAAGGAAATTCTGTACGCCCTGGTGGAGCACCTGCTTCAATCGGCAGGCAGGGGTGATGTGGCAAAAATCACTGCTGCAGTTAACCAGCGCGAGCGGCTCCAGCGCCCGTACCACGTCGCCGAGGCGAATGCTCTCGGCCGGTTTGCCCAAGCGAATGCCGCCATGCTTGCCGCGCACCGCCGTGACAAAACCTACCCGGCTCAACTGATTGATGATCTTCACCATATGGTTGCGAGACACGCCGTAAACCTCGGTCACTTCCGAGATGCTGGTCATCTTGTCCTGCGGCAACGAGGCCATGTAGATCAACGCCCGCAGGCCATAATCAGTAAAACTTGTTAACTGCACATCTTACCTCTGGGTATCGTTTTACCCGTCTGATACGCCGCTTTTCGGCGCTATTCAAAAGATTACTCATTGGATAATAAACCAGCCGGAGAGTTCGTCGCTAATTATTTAGCGAATCCCGCACCCTAAGGCGGGTTTATGAAAGGATTTTTTGACGTGAAACCGCAATCGGAGGGAGTCAGGATAAAAACAAACCGGGACGCGCCCGGTTTGTTTAATGCCGCAAAGCCTGATTATGCGTCGAACGGGTCGCGCAGAATCATGGTTTCGCTGCGATCCGGGCCGGTAGAGATGATATCTACCGGTACGCCGGTCACTTCTTCGATGCGCTTGATGTAGTTCAGCGCAGCCTGAGGCAGCTTGCTGTGCTCTTTCACGCCAAAGGTGGTTTCGCTCCAGCCCGGCATGGTTTCGTAGATAGGCTCAATGCCTTCCCAGCCTTCAGCCGCCAGCGGAGTGGTGTCCACTTCACGGCCGTCCGGCATGCGGTAACCCACGCAGATCTTCACTTCTTTCAGGCCGTCCAGGACGTCCAGTTTGGTCAGGCAGAAGCCGGACAGGGAGTTGATCTGCACCGCGCGACGTACCGCTACCGCGTCCAGCCAGCCGGTACGACGGCGACGGCCGGTGGTGGCGCCGAACTCGTTACCCTGCTTGCACAGGTACTCGCCGGTTTCATCGAACAGTTCGGTTGGGAACGGGCCTGCACCCACGCGCGTGGAGTAGGCTTTCACGATGCCCAGCACGTAGTCCACATAACGCGGGCCGATGCCGGAACCGGTAGCCACGCCGCCGGCGGTGGTGTTGGAAGAGGTAACGTACGGGTAAGTACCGTGGTCGATATCCAGCAGGGTGCCCTGAGCGCCTTCGAACATGATCAGGTCGCCACGCTTGCGCGCGCCGTCCAGCAGTTCGGAAACGTCAACCACCATGGCGGTCAGGATGTCGGCGATAGACAGCACGTAGTCCAGCGTCGCCTGATAATCGACGGCTTCAACTTTGTAGTAGTTGACCAGCTGGAAGTTGTGGTAATCGACGATTTCTTTCAGCTTAGCGGCGAAGGTTTCTTTGTTGAACAGATCGCTGACGCGCAGACCGCGACGAGCGACTTTATCTTCGTAAGCCGGGCCGATGCCGCGACCGGTGGTGCCGATCGCTTTTGCGCCGCGCGCTTTCTCACGCGCGTTATCCAACGCAACGTGGTAAGGCAGGATCAACGGGCAAGCTTCAGAGAGTAACAGACGTTCGCGTACCGGGATGCCACGCGCTTCGAGTTCACCCATTTCTTTCATCAACGCGTCCGGCGCCAGAACAACACCGTTGCCGATGATGCTGGTGACGTTTTCACGCAGAATACCTGAAGGAATTAAATGAAGAACGGTTTTTTCACCGTTGATTACCAGAGTGTGGCCAGCGTTATGGCCACCTTGGTAGCGCACAACATATTGAGCCCGTTCAGTCAGCAGGTCTACAACCTTGCCTTTACCTTCGTCACCCCATTGGGTGCCCAGTACGACGACGTTCTTACCCATTTTTCAAAATCACCGATTGCTTAAAAATGGATTCTACCACCGTAATTTTCGATTTTCAGCACTTTTAGCATACGATTGCATAAATTTTGGGCTAGACTTTAAAGACCCGTGCGGCCGCTCAACATGTAGTAGATCACGCAGCCCGCAACCACTATTCCACCGCCAAATCGCCGCAGCGTCGCGTCCGGCAACTGCGACATCGCCACAATCATTTTGCGCCAGGCCTGCGGAAACAGCATCGGCCCCAATCCTTCCAACACCAGAACCAGCCCGAGCGCCAGCCAAATCGTTGAGTTCATGCATCCCCCAAAAACGAGAAAGGGCCCGCGAAAACGGGCCCTCGATCAGATTGCCTGCCGCGCTTACTTGCGCAGGGTATCAGGCGACTTCATGTAGCGGAAGAAATCGCTGTCCGGGCTCAGTACCAGCACGTCCTGGTTGTCCTTGAAGCTGGCTTCATAGGCACGCAGGCTGCGGATAAAGGCATAGAAGTCCGGATCCTGGCTGAACGCGTTGGCGAACAGCTTGGCCGCTTCGGCATCGCCTTCACCGCGGGTGATACGCGCCTGACGCTCGGCTTCCGCCAAGGTGCGGGTCACCTCGTAGTCCGCGCTGGCGCGCAGCTTCTCGGCTTCTTCCTGGCCCTGCGAGCGCAGACGACGGGCTACCGCTTCACGCTCGGCGCGCATACGCTGGTAGATGGCGTCGGACACTTCGGCCGGCAGGTTGATCTGCTTGATACGCACGTCGATCACTTCGATGCCCAGCGCCGCCATGCTGTTCGGGTTAACCTGCGGCTGTTTGCCGGTGGTTTCCCGCTCAACGCGCGCCGCCGCAGAGGCGATAGCGTCATCGGCTTCGGTGGTCGCCACTTCTTCGCCATCACCCACGGTGCCGGTGTTCAGCGCGTCACGCACGTCGGACATCAGCTTGCCGCGCGAGTCGGTCACGATGTCTTTCACGTCCAGGCGGCCGATTTCGGAACGCAGACGGTCGCTGAACTTGCGTTTCAGCAGCACTTCGGCCTGGGAGACGTCACCGCCGCCGGTCGCCAGGTAGTAACGGCTGAAGTCGCTGATGCGCCACTTCAGATAGGAGTCGACGATCAGGTCTTTCTTCTCGCTGGTCACGAAACGATCGGCCTGGTTGTCCATGGTCTGGATGCGCGCATCCAGGTTCTTCACGGTCTCAATGAACGGGATCTTGAGGTGCAGACCCGGCGCATACACCAGCGGCTTGTTTTCGCCGTCGCGCAGAACCTTGCCGAAGCGCAGTACGATGCCGCGCTGGCCTTCCTGCACCACGAACAGCGAAGCGTACAGCACCACCAGCACCGCGAGGACAATAACTACAAAAGACTTACGCATTGATTACTCTCTCCCTACGCGAGTGGTGTCGTCACGCTGCGCATTCGCCCGGCGCTGATCCATAATCGAACCGCCGCTGGTGCGCGGGGCGCTGCTGTTGGCAGCCGGCGCAGGATTCGGATTGAGGCGAATCAGGCTGGTATCCTTGTTGCCGCTCTCCGGCGCCGCGCCTTGGCCGCGCAGCATCTGATCCAGCGGCAGCACCATCAGGTTGTTGCCTTTGTCGCTCACCAACACCTTACGGGTATGGCCCAGCACTTTTTCCATGGTTTCGATATACAGACGCTCGCGGGTGATCTGCGGTGCGGACTTGTATTCCGGCAACAGCTTGGCAAAGCGCGCCACCTCACCCTGAGCTTCCAGGACGGTACGGTCCTTATAAGCCTTGGAGTCTTCCAGCAGACGCTGCGCCTGGCCGTTCGCACGCGGCTGAACTTCGTTGGCGTAAGCTTCCGCTTCACGGATGTATTGCTGCTCGTTTTCACGCGCGGCGATCGCATCGTCGAAGGATGCCTTCACCTCTTCCGGCGGACGCGCCGCCTGGAAGTTGACGTCCAGCAACGTGATGCCCATGTTGTAAGGACGAATGGTCTCTTCCAGCATGCGCTGCGTATCGTTACGCACCACGGTACGGCCTTCGGTCAGGATGCGGTCCATCGAGTATTTGCCGATCACGCCGCGCAGGGCGCTGTCGGTCGCCTGGCTCAGGCTGTCGTCGGCATTGACGACGCTGAACAGGTACGCTTCCGGGTTGGTTACGCGGTACTGCACGTTCATTTCCACGCGCACCACGTTTTCATCGGAGGTCAGCATCACGCCGGACGCCGCCAGCTCGCGCACGGACTCCACGTTCACCGGACGCACGTCGTCGATGAAGGTCGGCTTCCAGTTCAGGCCCGGCTGCACCAGGTGGCTGAACTTGCCGAAACGCGTCACGACGCCGCGCTCGGCTTCCTTGATGGTATAGAAGCCGCTGGCGGCCCAAATCACCACCACGGCCACCGCCGCGATACCGATAATGCGGCCGCTGAAGCCCGGACCAGAGGTGCCGGTGCCGCCGCTATTGCTGTTGGAGCCTTTGCCCCCGCCGAAACCGCTCAATTTCTTGCTCAGTTTGCGGAAGATATCGTCCAAATCAGGTGGCCCTTGATCACGACCGCCTTTGTTGTTACCGCCAGAGTTGCCGCCATTGTTATTGCTGCTCCCCCACGGGTCGCGGTCCTGTCCGTTATTACCGGGCTGATTCCACGCCATGTTTTAGCTCCATATTCTGTGATTGGGTACTTCAGGCTTTCGCGAAGCATAAATGTAACAGGATATGATCATACGATAAAGTCAATCAGGTCCTGTTCTTGCTTGCAGAGACGACGCCATTCGACGATCGGCATTCGCACCACCACGCCAATGCTGCCGTCCTCCTCGTTCCACTCTTTTTCAATCGCCTGAAGCTGGTAAAAACGGCTGCGAAGACGGCCTGCCCGTGGCGGTAAGCGCAATTCGTAATGCGCGATCTCCCCCGATAAGCGCTCCGTCAACGCCTGATACAGCAACGGAATACCCTCTCCGCTGGCGGCGGACAGCCACACCCGGATCGGCAGGTTTTCGTCGTTGCGGTCGATACGCGGCACAAAATCGTCCAGCATATCTATTTTGTTCATCACTAACAGTGTAGGGATTTCATCCGAGTCTATCTCCGCCAGCACGGTGTTCACCGCTTCGATGTTCTCATCGACGCGCGGATCTGCGGCATCGATGACGTGCAGCAGCAGAGATGCCTGGCGCGTTTCCTGCAGCGTCGCCTTGAAGGCGGCCACCAGATCGTGCGGCAGGTGCCGGATAAAGCCTACGGTATCCGCCAACACGGTATCCCCCACGTCCGGCACGTCAATGCGCCGCAACGTAGGATCCAGGGTGGCAAATAGCTGGTCCGCCGCATACACCTCGGCAGACGTTATTCGGTTAAACAGGGTGGATTTGCCGGCGTTGGTGTAGCCAACCAGCGATACGGTCGGCACATCGGCGCGGGTCCGCGCGCGTCGGCCTTGTTCACGCTGCTTTTCTACCCGCTCCAGGCGGCGCAGAATCAAGCTGATGCGATCGCGCAACAGGCGACGGTCGGTCTCAAGCTGGGTTTCCCCCGGCCCGCGCAGGCCAATCCCCCCTTTTTGCCGCTCCAGGTGCGTCCAGCCGCGTACCAGACGCGTGGCGATGTGACGCAACTGCGCCAGCTCCACCTGCAGCTTACCTTCATGGGTGCGGGCACGCTGGGCGAAGATGTCTAAAATCAGCCCGGTGCGATCGATCACCCGGCATTCGCACAGGCGCTCGAGGTTTCTTTCCTGCGCCGGGGAAAGGGAATGATCAAACAGGACAACAGACGCGCCGCTGGCTTTCACCGCATCTGCAATTTCTTCGGCCTTTCCTTCGCCGACAAAGTACTTCGGATGCGGGGCTTTGCGGCTACCGGTCACCACTTGCAAAGCTTCGACACCGGCTGAGGAAACCAACGATTCGAACTCGTTGAGGTCTTCCGTATCTTTGTCTTGCGAGAAATAGATATGAACCAGTACGGCCTGCTCACCGGCTTCATAACGGTCAAACAAGCGTGCAACCTCTCAAACGGACACTCACCGTGAGTTTGGGGGACATAAACAGCCCGCGGCTGCTTATGCTCCCCGTCATGGTTGACTTGCAACGCGCTTTATTCAGCGTCATCGCTTTCCTGCTGCGGCTGTTGCTGCGCAGACGGATTGTTGCCATGGTGATAGTTGCTTGAACCGCCGCTCGGGTTGTTGCTGTGATGCGAGACCGGGCGAGACGGGACAACGGTAGAGATAGCGTGCTTGTACACCATCTGGCTAACCGTGTTCTTCAACAGGATGACAAACTGGTCAAAAGACTCAATCTGGCCTTGCAGCTTAATACCATTCACCAAATAAATAGAAACCGGAACACGTTCACGACGCAATGCGTTCAGGAACGGATCTTGCAAAGATTGCCCCTTAGCCATTCTATCTTTTCCTTATTTGCTTGTTGTTTGTAACTAAGAACCTGTCGGCTCTAAAATAAACGACGTAAAAAATTTGCGCGCTGAATACTCAGCAATTGTACACAATCACCCAACCTATGCACTAACAACCTGTGTCACCGAGTCCAAAGCCTCTCCCGGCTTTTCACTGTCCAACCAATGGACCGACTCCCAACCCCGTAACCAGGTCATCTGGCGTTTAGCCAACTGACGTGTTGCGCAAATACCACGATAAACCATCTCATCGTAACTAATTTCACCAGACAAGTATGACCACATCTGGCGGTAACCGACACAGCGAATGGAGGGCAAGTCCGTATGCAAATCACCCCGTGCGAAAAGTGCACGCGCTTCCGTCTCAAAACCCGCCGCCAACATTTGATGGTACCGCAGCTCGATGCGTTGATGGATCAACTCACGGCTGGTCGGCGCTATCGCAAATTGGTGAACTTGATACGGCAACGATTCACCCGAAATTTTAGTCAGTTCCGTTAAAGTTTTACCCGAAATAAAAAAAACTTCCAGTGCTCTGGACAGTCTCTGCGGATCATTCGGATGAATTCTCAATGCCGCGACCGGATCGATCGCCTGCAACTGCCGATGCAACGCCTCCCAGCCCTGCTCCGCCGCTTGCCATTCGATGCGCTCGCGCACCGCGGGATCGGCGGACGGCAGCGGCGACAATCCTTCCAGCAACGCCTTGAAATACAACATGGTGCCGCCGACCAGCAGCGGAATGCGCCCGGCGGCGGTGATGTCGGCCATCTCCTTCAGCGCGTCGGCGCGAAACTCCGCGGCCGAGTAGGCTTCGGCGGGATCGCGGATATCGATCAGCCGATGCGGCGCCTGCGCCAATTCTTCGGCGCTCGGCTTGGCGGTGCCGATATCCATGCCGCGGTAAATCAGCGCGGAATCGACGCTGATCAGTTCCACCGGCAGGCGTTCGCGCAGCGCGATCGCCAGCGCGGTCTTGCCCGAGGCGGTCGGCCCCATGATGAAAATAGCCGGGGGACGTGGTGTCATTTCAGTGTCAGTCATGCTTGAGGGCCGCCAGTGCGGCCTGTAAATCAACGGGTTGTAAAAGTCCGCTCGGTGGCGATTTGACCAGCTGCGGGCAAAGTCGTTCAACGTCGGTCAACAATTGTATCGCTTGCGAGGTGTTCCACTGTTCATGTTCGCTGCCAAGACGGCGAGCGAGCCAGGTGGCCAGCACCGCGGGCGACATCTCCTGATGTTCGGCCAGATAGCCTAACAGTTCGGGTATCAGTTTTTGTAAATTTTGTTGGCGTAATGGTAAAGGCACTGCGCGCAGCGTCACACGGCCGTGATCCGTCTGCAGATCCAGCCCCATCGCCACGAGCAGCGCCTGATGCCGTGCAATGGCCGCCGCTTCTCGCTTCTCCAACGTCAGCTTAATCGGGATCAGCAGCGGCTGCGGCCGCAGCCCTTCCGCCGGCGGGTTGAGTTGCGCCTGGCGCAGCCAGCGTTCGGCTACCGCCAGATTGAGCAACGCCGGCTGCTGGCGCTGCTCAATCAGCGCGTAGCACGGCGGATGGATCATCAACACCCGGCCAAAACTGTGTTGGCCGCTCGCCAACGGCGTTTCCGCTGCGGCTTTCGCCGACGGGAACAGCGGCGGCTTGCTCGAAACTTCCGGCGCGGCATCGGCCTGCGGCTCGGCGGCGGGCTGCATCAGTTTACCGTACAGCTCGCCTTCGCGTTTCTGGTAACCGCCCGCCGTTTGCCAACCCGGCTGCGGCGCCCGCTCGCGGGCGGTGCCGGCCGGTGGCGGCGTTTCGCGACGCGGCGCAGGCTGAGAAAAATGGTTGCCGCCGGCGGCGACGCGGTTCTCCGGCTGCCAGACCGGCGCGGGCGCTTCGTCAGGCGTTTCCGCCAGCGGCAGCGGCGGCGTCTGACCGGTCTGCTGCAGCACGGTGGTTACCGCCTGGTAGATAAAATCGTGCACCAGCCGCGCCTGATGGAAACGCACCTCGTGCTTGGCGGGATGAACGTTGACGTCCACCTGATGCGGATCGACCTCCAGATACAGCACGTAAGCGGGCTGCTGATCGTCCTTCAGCTGATCCTGATAGGCCTGACGAATAGCGTGATTGATCAAGCGATCGCGCATCATGCGGCAGTTGACGTAGCAATACTGCATTTCACCCAGCTGGCGCGCCCCGGCCGGATCCGCCACCCAACCGCGGATGCTCAAATCGCCGTGCTGCCAGTCGATGTTCAGCGCATGCTGCAAAAACGCCGGGCCGCAGATGCTGCCCAAACGGCGTTCGTGCTGGCTCTCTTCTTTCGCCGCCCGGTATTGGCGGATCAGTTTGCCGTTGTGGCTGAGGTTGATCGCCACATCGAAACGCGCCAGCGCAATGCGCCGCACCACTTCATCGATATGGCCGAATTCGGTTTTTTCGGTGCGCATGAACTTGCGGCGCGCCGGCGTATTGTAAAACAGATCCAGCACTTCCAGCGTGCTCCCGACCGGGTGCGCGGCGGGTTTGACGGTCACCGCCTGCTCGCGCCCTTCGGCATAGGCTTGCCACGCCTCGCTTTGCTCGGCGGTGCGCGACGTCAGGGTCAAACGGGAAACCGAGCTGATACTGGCCAGCGCTTCGCCGCGGAAACCGAGGCTGACGATAGCCTCCAGATCGTCGAGCGTGCTGATTTTACTGGTGGCGTGCCGCGCCAGCGCCAACGCCAGATCGTCCTTGCCGATGCCGCAGCCGTTGTCGCGAATGCGGATCAGCTTGGCACCGCCGCGTTCAATATCGATATCGATGCGCGTTGCGCCGGCGTCCAGGCTGTTTTCCACCAGCTCCTTGACGACCGACGCGGGGCGTTCAACCACCTCTCCGGCGGCGATCTGGTTGGCAAGCTGCGGCGGTAACACCTGGATAGGCATGCTGGCTCCTGTAGCGATGGCGCTAGGCCTGCGGAATGGTCAGCGTCCGATCCAGCGGCGCGACGTCCGACTTCAGATTATTGACCCGTTTCAGATCGCCGACGCTGACCCCGTAGCGAGAAGCGATGGAGGAGAGCGTATCCCCGCGGGCCACTTTATGTTTAGACGTTTTCTTCGCCGGCGTTTTCGCCTTGGCGACGGTGGTGGTGACGGCGGCGGCTTTCCCCGCCGGCACCTTCAGGCGTTGCCCTACCCACACGCCGTCTTTTTTCAGTTTGTTCAGATCACGCAGCGCCGCCATGGTGGTGCCGTAGCTGTCGGCGATGCCGGACAGCGTTTCCGCACGCTTCACCACGTGGATCCGGGTCTTGCCGCTTACGCTGCGGCTCGCGCCGGCCGAGCTGACGATAGGCTCAGGCTGGCGCACGTCTGGTGTTGAGGTGTTAACCGCCGCTGCGACGTCCAGCGGTCGGTTTTCCACCTTTGGGTCGGCTTGCAGCGGATGCGCCAGGAAGTAGCTGCGCAGGCCGTTATGAATGGCCCTGGCAATCTTCTCCTGATACGCGCTACTGCCCAGCAGCCGCTCCTCCGTGCTATTGCTGATAAATCCGGTTTCCACCAGCAGCGAGGGAATATCCGGCGAACGCAGCACGCCCAGGCTGGCGTGTTCCGGCCGGCGTTTATGCAACGATCCGACGCTCTGCAGTTGCTGCAGCACCTTCACCGCCACGTCGTATCCCACGCGCTGCGAGTGGCCGAACTGCAGATCCAGCACTGCCTGGCTCAGGTAAGGGTCAGCCTGGCTGTTGGCCAGCAGATCGCCGGCGCCGCCGAGCAGCTCGGACTGTTTCTCATGCTGTTCGAGCCAGCCGGCCATTTCGCTGTTGGCGCGGCGATTGGACAGCACCCAGACGGAAGCCCCGCTGGCGCTGCGGTTTGGCGCGGCGTCGGCGTGGATGGAGACCAGCACGTTGGCGCCCTGTTTACGCGCCACGTCGGAGCGCCCCATCACCGAGATGAAATAGTCGCCGGTACGGGTCAGCACCGGTTTGAACTGCGGATCGGCGTCCAGCATCGCCTGCAGGCGGCGCGCGATGGCGATGGTGACATTCTTTTCTTTCAGCCCGCTCGGGCCAATGGCGCCCGGATCCTGGCCGCCGTGGCCGGCGTCGATCGCTACCACCACCCGATCGCCGGAACCGGCGGAAACGCGGCTGCTGCGCGGCGTGACCTCTGTGGCGGTGCCTGCGACCACGGTCTGTTTATTGGTGAAGGGATTCGATCCTGTCGGCGCTTTGCGCAGCGGCGGCTCCGGCGCTTCACGCACCGCGACCGGCGCCTGCCGCGGTGGCTGGCTGACCGTGACCGGCGCCTGACGCGGCGGTGGATTGACCGCAACCGGCGCAGGCGTTTGCACCGGCGCTTTACGCACCACGGTATTGGCGCCGCCTTCGGCCGTAATGGTGAACACCACGGTATGCACGCCGCCGTTCTGGCGGGTGGCGACGCGGGTTTTGGCGCGCTGGGTCAGATCAAACACCAGGCGCACGCTCTGCGCGTCTTTCGGCGCGCTGGAACGAATGCTTTTCACTAGGTTTTGCCCGCTGAAATTGAGCGGAAGACCGCCGACCTTGCCCTTCTGGTTAACGTCCAGCACCACGCGTTCCGGGCCGTGCAGCGGGAAAAACGCATAGTCCGGCGGGCCATTGAAGCTCACCGACACCGTCGCTTCGCGTTGGGCGTTGGACACTTTGATATCGGACAGCGAGGACGCCGCCAGCGCGTTCAACGTGCCGAGCGGCCCCAGCACGGCGATCAGCATGATGACCGCAAATTTTTTCAACACGTGCGTCATTGCAGCATCATCCCTGTGATCCATGAATGCGGTCTAACAGCTGGCTGCCGTATGCGGAAATCGCCTCGATCTTCGCCTCTCGCCCCTCGCCCTGATAGCTAAGATGCAGCGCCAGATCCGGCTCCGGCAGCACGCCGGTGCCCTGCTGCGGCCATTCGACCAGGCAGATGGCGTCTTGCGCGAAGTAATCGCGAATGCCCATGAATTCAAGCTCTTCCGGATCGGCCAGGCGATACAGATCGAAGTGATACACCGCCAGCGGCTGCAAGGCATAGGGTTCCACCAGCGTGTAGGTCGGGCTTTTGACGTTGCCCTGATGCCCTAACGCCTGCAGGAAACCACGGCTGAAGGTGGTTTTACCGGCGCCCAGGTCGCCGTAGAGATAGATGACGCTGGCGCGATCGCATGCCTGGGCCAAAGTGGTGCCCAAAGCGACAGTCGCTGCCTCGTCCGGCAGAGGTAAAACGAGTTCTTTCATTCGATAAAGTCTATTTTGCCCACTCAGGGTTAACGAAATGAAGGATGTCCGGCAGTAAATCGGTCGCCAACATGCCTCTTGTTCCTTGTCTTTCCGCTACGCGATCGCCGGCCGCGCCGTGTACGACGCAGCCCGCACAGGCGGCATCATACAGCGAGAGCTTTTGCGCCAGCAAACCGCCGATGATGCCCGACAGCACATCGCCCATGCCGCCGGAGGCCATGCCGGCGTTGCCGACGTCGGCGATCGCCATCTGCCCCTGCTCATCGGCGATCAGCGTACCGGCGCCTTTCAGCACCGCCACGCCACCGTAACGCGCCGTCAGCTTGCGCACGGCAAGTAAGCGATCACTCTCGATGTCGGCAGTGCTGCAGCTCAACAGCCGCGCCGCCTCTCCAGGATGCGGAGTCATCACGCGATTCTGCCGTTTCTCGGGATTTAATGCCAGCAAGTTCAGCGCATCGGCGTCCCACAAGGCCGGTTTATCGCTGGTTTGCAGCACGTTCAAGGCGTTTTTGCCCCACTCAGCCTGGCCCAGACCCGGGCCAATCACCAGCACATCCGCCCATTGCATCGCCTGTCGCAGCGTCGCCTCGTCCAGCGCCTGCGCCATCAGCTCCGGCCGGGCCGCCAACAGCGGCGCGACATGCTCCATGTGAGTAAGCACTCGCACCAACCCAGCCCCACTGCGCAGCGCCGCTTCCGCCGCCATGCGAATGGCGCCGCCGAACCCGCGATCGCCGCCCACCAACAGCAGGCGGCCATGCTCGCCCTTATGGGCGCAGGGACGGCGCGGATGCAGCCAACGCGGCAACACCTCGGCGGTAAGCCGCTGAATCTGCTCCGGTTGCTTCGCCAACCAACCCGATAAGCCTAGCGCATTCTGATGAAGTTGCCCGACCCAGTCGCGCGCCTGGCCGGTCAGCAACCCCGGTTTGAGGCCGATGAACGTGACGGTGTGCGCGGCACGCACGACCGCGCCCGGCGCCGCGCCGCTCTGCGCCAGCAGGCCGGACGGGATGTCGAGCGCCACCACCGGTGCCGAATGGCGGTTGGCGGCCTCGATCAGCGCGTCGTAGGGCGCACGCGGCGCGCTGCCCAGGCCGGTACCTAACAGGCCGTCGATGATGAGAGAAACAGACGCCGGCCAGCGGCTGCTCGCAGGCAGAATGTCGCCGCCTGCGGCTTGCCAGGCCTCGCGGGCCGCTGCGGCTTCCGGTGGCAAAGGCCGTGCGCCGTCGCAGGCGATCAGCGTCACCTGCACGCCCGCCGCCTTCGCCAGGCGCGCCACCACATAGCCGTCGCCGCCGTTGTTGCCGTGGCCGCACAGCACCAGCCAGTGGTCGCGGGAGGGGTACGCGTTGCGCGCCAGCGCGTAGGCCGCCTGACCGGCGCGCTGCATCAAATCGTAAAGAGAAATACCGAGCGAGGCCGCCGCTGCGGGTTCCGAGCGACGGATCCAATCCGCAGGCCAGACGGAGTGTGATAAACTGTCAGCGTATGCTTTTTCACTGTGGCCCGTCATGACGCACCCCCTCGATCTCCATCAACTCGCCCAACATATCAAGCAATGGGGGCAATCGCTAGGATTCCAGCAGGTTGGCATCTGCGATACCGATTTGAGCCTTGAAGAGCCGAAGCTGCAGGCCTGGCTCGACAAACAGTACCACGGCGAAATGGAATGGATGGCGCGCCACGGCATGCTGCGCGCACGCCCTCACGAACTGTTGCCGGGCACGCTGCGAGTGATCAGCGTACGCATGAACTACCTGCCGGCCAAGGCGGCGTTTGCCAGCACCTTGCAAAATCCGCAGCTGGGCTACGTCAGCCGCTATGCGCTGGGGCGCGACTATCACAAGCTGTTGCGCCAGCGCCTGAAAAAGTTGGGCGATCAGATCCAGGCCTACTGCGGCGAGTTGAATTTCCGCCCCTTTGTCGATTCTGCGCCGGTGATGGAACGCGCGCTGGCCGCCAAGGCGGGCATCGGCTGGGTTGGTAAACACTCACTAATTCTCAACCGTGAAGCCGGGTCGTGGTTTTTCCTCGGCGAATTGCTGATCGATCTGCCGCTGCCGGTAGACCAGCCGCAGGAAGAGCAGTGCGGCCGCTGCGTCGCCTGCATCACCACCTGCCCGACCGGCGCCATCGTCGCCCCCTATACCGTAGACGCCCGGCGCTGCATCTCCTACCTGACCATCGAGCTGGAAGGCGCGATCCCGGAGGAGTTCCGCCCGCTGCTCGGCAACCGCATCTACGGCTGCGACGACTGCCAGCTGATCTGCCCGTGGAACCGCTTTTCGCAGCTTACCGACGAAGACGATTTCAGCCCGCGCGCCGCGCTGCATGCGCCGCAGCTGATCGATCTGTTCAACTGGACGGAGGAAAAATTCCTGCGCATCACCGAAGGCTCGGCGATACGCCGCATCGGCCACCTGCGCTGGCTGCGCAATATCGCCGTGGCGCTGGGCAATGCGCCCTACGAGGACGGCATCGTGCTCGCACTGCGCACCCGTTTGGGCCAGAACGCCATGCTGGACGAACATATCCACTGGGCGCTGGCGCAACAGCTCGCCCGCCGCGAAGCGCAGGGCATCGAGGTGCAAACGGCGCAGAAAAAACGGCTGATACGGGCTGTGGAAAAAGGTTTGCCAAGGGATGCCTGACGGCGTGCGCCATTCGGACATAGCGCCGGAAGACTCACTCTGTGGATTTGTGCATAAAAATAAAAACACGTTGTCTTTCAACTGCAACAAAAAGAGCAAGTGATCGGCATAACGTTTTGGGATAAATAAATAAACCTATAAATCAAATAGATAAATATTTAATTTGTATGACGTTGATTTTTCAGGCAGGCGAGTTTATGTGCAGAGGCTGTGGATAACTCTGTTCACAACATTTTTACCAGGCGTGTAAAACGGGACAAAAACCCGCGCCGGATAAGGCGTTGGATTTGAGTTTGAAACGAAGAGAAAATTGGAGCGGGAAACGAGACTCGAACTCGCGACCCCGACCTTGGCAAGGTCGTGCTCTACCAACTGAGCTATTCCCGCATTGAGATGCTTTTGGCATCCGGCCACCAAACACTGGCGTGACCTTTGAATTTTTGGAGCGGGAAACGAGGCTCGAACTCGCGACCTCAACCTTGGCAAGGTTGCGCTCTACCAACTGAGCTATTCCCGCGTCGCATAGGTACTGCTTGATACTGCTTTATTTATTCATCATGCCGCATCGCGACATTGTTGAATTTGGAGCGGGAAACGAGACTCGAACTCGCGACCCCGACCTTGGCAAGGTCGTGCTCTACCAACTGAGCTATTCCCGCCCGGCGTATCGATGGTGGAACGTTACGAAATTCTTCATCGGTACGGGGTGCGCATTATACGAGAAATCCTTTTTGCCGCAAGCCCCTGAAAGCAAAAAAACGCGATTTTTGTTTGATTGCCGATTAAAGCGCCAGATTGGCGAATTAAGCGGCTAAAACCGGCGTTTTTTCCCCGCAGAGGCCCTCGCACCTTAGAGCTGGATGAAATGTTCGCGGTAATACGCCAGTTCGGCCACCGATTCACGAATGTCGTCCAGCGCCTGATGGGTGCCCTGCTTTTTAAAGCCGGCGAGAATTTCCGGCTTCCAGCGGCGCGCCAGCTCCTTCAGCGTGCTGACGTCCAGGTAGCGGTAATGGAAGTAGGCCTCCAGCTCCGGCATATAGCGGAACAGGAAACGGCGATCCTGGCCCACGCTGTTGCCGCAGATCGGCGATTTGCCGGCCGGCACCCACTGCTGCAGGAAGGCTATCGTTTCCAGCTCGGCGGCGCGATCGTCCTGGCGGCTGGCTTTCACCCGCTCCACCAGCCCGCTGCCGGTATGGGTGCGCACGTTCCACTCGTCCATCAGCGCCAGCTGTTCGTCGGACTGATGCACGGCGATCACCGGCCCTTCCGCCAGGATGTTCAGGTTGGCGTCGGTGACCAGCGTGGCGATCTCGATGATGCGGTCACGCTCGGGATCCAGCCCGGTCATCTCCAAATCGATCCAAATCAGGTTATTTTCGTTTCCTGTCATGATGTTTCCTGCCTAAAAGCCGAGAGAAAAACGCTGTGCGGACGAGACGGCGGACGCCGCCGGTGGCGACGCGCCGCAGCCGACGGCTAACAACGGTTATTTAATATAAAATAGCGTGTATCATAGTCTTTTTGGTCGCCCTGGGCGACATATACCCCGACGGGTTCAAGGCTGCGGCCGGGGAAGGCCCCAACCGCCGCCGTACGTGTAAAGGTATAAAATCGAGTCAAGTGAGGCGCAGTGAGTAAGAACAAACTGTCCAAAGGTCAGCAACGCCGCGTGCAGGCGAACCATCAGCGCCGTCTGAAGCGCGCTGATAACAAACCGGAACCGGATGATTCCCAACTGGGCGAGCCGCAGGAAGGCGTCGTCATCAGCCGTTTCGGCATGCACGCCGACGTTGAAGCGCCGGATGGCACTCAGCACCGCTGCAATATCCGCCGCACGCTGCGTTCGCTGGTGACCGGCGATCGCGTGGTGTGGCGCCCCGGCCTGGGCACCCATGAAGGGGTGAAGGGCATCGTGGAAGCGGTGCACGAACGCACCTCGGTGCTGACGCGCCCGGACTTCTACGACGGCGTGAAGCCGATCGCCGCCAATATCAATCAGATCGTCATCGTGTCGGCGATCCTGCCCGAGCTGTCGCTGAACATCATCGACCGCTATCTGGTGGCCTGCGAAACGCTCGAAGTCGAGCCGCTGATCGTACTCAACAAAATCGACCTGCTGGACGCCGAAGCGCGCAAGCTGGTCGACGGCATGATGGATATCTATCGCAAGATTGGCTACCGGGTGCTGGAAGTCTCCAGCCAGACGCGGGAAGGCATGGCGGAGTTCGAACAGTCGCTGGCCGGGCGCATCAGCATCTTCGCCGGCCAGTCCGGCGTCGGCAAATCCAGCCTGCTGAATGCGCTGCTGCCGCCGTCCGAAGAGCAAATTCTGGTAAATCAGGTTTCCGACGTATCGGGCCTCGGGCAACATACCACCACCGCCGCACGGCTGTACCATTTCCAGCACGGCGGCGACGTGATCGACTCCCCGGGGGTGCGCGAGTTTGGCTTGTGGCACCTGGAGCCGGAACAAATCACCCGCGGATTTGTCGAATTCCGTGATTATTTAGGCGGTTGCAAATTCCGCGACTGCCGCCACGATACCGATCCCGGCTGCGCTATCCGCGCGGCGATGGAGAAAGGCGATATCGCGGAAGAGCGTTTCGACAACTATCACCGCATTCTGGAAAGCATGGCGCAGGTGAAGGTTCGTAAGAACTTCACGGACGCCGCAGACTGACACTGACGGGCGGGCATTGACGGCGGCGAGGCCCTCGTTACAATGCGCGCCCTTTACCCTGATTCACGAGGTTAACGTGCTGGATAGCATCAAGATTAAATTGCAATATTGGCTACCGAAGCTGGCGCTGACCCGCCTGGCGGGCTGGGGCGCCGACAAACGGGCCGGCTGGCTGACCCAACTGGTGATCAAGGCCTTCGCCCGCTTCTACCGCGTGGACATGCAGGAAGCGCAAAATCCGGACCTGGCGTCTTACGCCACCTTCAACGACTTCTTCGTGCGCCCGCTGCGCGATGGCGCACGCCCAATCATCGCCGACGCCAACTGGCTGGCGCTGCCCGCCGATGGCGCCATCAGCCAGCTCGGCCCGATCCGCGACGATCAAATCTTCCAGGCCAAAGGCCATCACTACAGCCTGGAAGCGCTGCTGGCCGGTAACTACCTGCTGGCCGAACCGTTCCGCAACGGCCTGTTCGCCACCACCTATCTGGCGCCGCGCGATTACCACCGCGTGCACATGCCATGCGCCGGCGTGCTGCGCGAAATGATCTATGTGCCGGGCGATCTGTTCTCGGTCAACCCGCTCACCGCCGCCAACGTGCCTAACCTGTTCGCGCGCAACGAGCGCGTGATCTGCGTGTTCGACACCGACATCGGGCCGATGGTGCAAATTCTGGTCGGCGCCACCATCGTCGGCAGCATCGAAACCGTTTGGGCCGGCACCGTCACGCCGCCGCGCGAAGGCATCATCAAACGCTGGACCTACCCGGCCGCCGGTGAAGAGGGCGCCATCGCGCTGGAAAAAGGCGCAGAGATGGGCCGCTTCAAGCTTGGCTCCACGGTGATCAATCTGTTTACCGCAGGCAGCGTGCAGCTCGCGCCGCAGTTGCAAAACGGCACCGTCACCCGCATGGGTGAGGCGTTCGCCGAAATCCCGGCCGCCGCTGAAACACCACAGACCCCGCTCTAAAGGAATCGACGCCGTGCGCCTGATCATCACGCTTTTGCTCGGTTGCCTGCTGTGGCAACCGGCGCTGGCCGCCCCCCTGCCGACCGAGACCCAGCTCAAGCAAGAGCTGAAGCAGGCGGAAAGCAGCAAAAACGCGCCGAATCAGGCGGAGACCACCGAGGCGCTGCAAAGCGCCCTCAACTGGCTGGCGGAGCGTAAAGAGTCGCAGACTCGCTCCGAGCAGTATCAGAGGGTGATCGACGATTTCCCGAAGATGACGCAGGAACTGCGCCGCCAGCTGGTGCTGGAAAGCAACAAGATCCTGCCGAACGGCGACGATCTGCCGGCCGCCGAGTTGGAACAGCAGATCCTGCAAACCAGCAGTCTGCTGCTGGAACAGGCGCGCCTGCTGCAGCAAGAGCAGGATCGCACGCGGGAAATCAGCGATTCGCTCGGCCAGCTGCCGCAGCAGCAGACCGACGCCCGCCGTGCGCTGACGGAAGTGCAGCGCCGCCTGCAGGCGCAGCCCGCCAACCCGACCACGCCGTACGCGCAGGCCGCCCTGGCTCTGCTGCAGACCGAAGCCGCGGCGCGCAAGGCCAAAGTGGACGAGCTGGAACTGGCGCAGCTGTCGGCCAACAACCGGCAGGAGCTGGCGCGCATGCGCGCCGAAGTCTATAAAAAGCGCCACGAGAAAATAGACGTTCAACTGCAGGCGCTGCGCAACAACCTCAACGCCCAGCGCCAACGCGAAGCGGAACAGGCGCTGGAAAAAACCGAGCAGCTGGCCGAGCAGAACGGCGATTTGCCAAAAAGCATCAGCCAACAGCTGCAGATCAACCGCGAACTGTCCGCCGCGCTGAACAGCCAGGCGCAGCGCATGGATCTGATTTCATCGCAGCAGCGGCAGGCGGCGGCGCAGACGCTGCAGGTGCGCCAGGCGCTGAGCACCATCATCGAGCAGGCCCAGTGGCTCGGTTCGTCGTCGGCGCTGGGGGAAACCCTGCGCGCCCAGGTGGCAACGCTGCCGGAAATGCCCAAGCCGCAACAGCTGGACGGCGACATGGCCCAGCTGCGCGTGCAGCGCCTGCAGTTTGAAACTCAGCTGGAAAAACTGTCGCAGCGCGAATTCAAGCGCGACGACGGCAGCGCGCTGACCAACCAGGAGCAGCGCATCGTCGATGCCCAGCTGCGCACCCAGCGCGAGCTGCTGAACTCGTTGTTGTCCGGTTGCGACACCCAAATCCTCGAGCTGACCAAGCTGAAGGTGGCCAACACCCAGTTGATCGAAGCGTTGAACGAAATTCGCGACGCCACCCACCGCTATCTGTTCTGGGTGCCGGACGTCAATCCGATCAACTTCTCTTATCCGCTCAACGTGGCGCACGATCTGACGCGCGTTCTGTCACTGGACACGCTGTCGCAGCTCGGCGGCGCCTTCATGATGATGGTGACCAGCCGCGAAACGCTGATCCCGATCTTCGGCGCCCTGCTGCTGGTGATTTTCAGCATCAGTTCGCGCAAGCACTACCACGCCTTCCTCGAGCGCGCCAGCAGCCGCGTCGGCAAGGTGACGCAGGACGAATTCTTCCTGACGGTACGCACCGTGTTCTGGTCGATTCTGGTGGCGATGCCGCTGCCGGTGCTGTGGGCCGCGCTCGGCTACGGCCTGCAGAGCGCCTGGAACTACCCGGTAGCGGAAGCGATCGGCAAAGGGGTGACCGCCACGCTGCCGATCCTGTGGATCTGCATGATCTGCGCCGCCTTCGCCCACCCGCAGGGGTTGTTCATCGTGCACTTCCGCTGGCCGGTGAAGCAGGTTTCGCGCGCCATGCGCTACTACAAGATGTCGATCTGGCTGATCGTGCCGCTGATCATGGCGCTGATCACCTTCGATAGCCTGAAAGAGCGCGAGTTCGCCAACACGCTGGGGCGGCTGTGCTTCATTCTGCTGTGTCTGGCGCTGGCGCTGGTCACCCACAGCCTCAAGCGCGCCGGCATCCCGCTGTATCTGGATAAAAACGGCTCCGGCGACAACATGCTCAACAGCGCCTTCTGGGGGCTGCTGCTGTCGGCGCCGCTGCTGGCGGCGCTGGCGTCGAGCGTCGGTTATCTCACCACCGCGCAGGCGCTGCTGGCGCGCCTGGAAACCTCGGTGGCGATCTGGTTCCTGCTGCTGGTCGTCTACCACATCATCCGCCGCTGGATGCTGATTCAACGGCGACGCATCGCCTTCGACCGCGCCAAACAGCGCCGCGCGGACATTCTGGCCCAGCGCGCCCGCGGCGAAGACGAAACCTCGCATACCCCGAACAGCACCGAAGGTTCGGTGGATATGGACTACTCAGAGATAGACCTGGATACCATCAGCGCCCAGTCGCTGCGGCTGGTGCGTTCGATCCTGACGCTGATCGCGCTGGTGTCGGTGATCGTTTTGTGGTCGGAGATCCACTCCGCCTTCAGCTTCCTGGAAAATATCTCGCTGTGGGACGTGACCTCGACGGTCAACGGCGTGGAAACCGCCCATCCGATCACCCTCGGCGCAGTGCTGATCGCCATTCTGGTATTGATCATCACCATGCAGTTGGTGCGCAACCTGCCGGCGCTGCTGGAACTGGCGGTGCTGCAGCACCTGGATCTGTCGCCGGGCACCGGTTACGCCATCACCACCATCACCAAATACCTGCTGTTGCTGTTCGGCGCCATTCTCAGCTTTTCCTGGATCGGCATCGAATGGTCGAAACTGCAGTGGGTGGTCACCGCGCTCAGCGTGGGTCTCGGCTTTGGCATGCAGGAGATTTTCTCCAACTTCATCTCCGGCCTGATCATCCTGTTCGAGAAGCCGATCCGCATCGGCGATACCGTAACGATCCGCAACCTGACCGGCACGATAACCAAGATCAATACCCGAGCGACCACCATCGCCGATTGGGACCGCAAAGAGATCATCGTGCCGAACAAGGCGTTCATCACCGAGCAGTTCGTCAACTGGTCGCTCTCGGACGCCATCACCCGCGTGGTGCTGACCGTGCCGGCCCCGGGCGAGGCCAATAGCGAAGAGGTGACCAAGATCCTGATGAACGCCGCCGAGCGCTGTTCGCTGGTGCTGGACAATCCGGTGCCGGAAGTCTACCTGGTCGATCTGCAACAGGGCATTCAGATCTTCGAGATGCGTATTTACGCCGCCGAGATGGGCCACCGCATGCCGCTGCGCCACGAGATCCACCAGCTGATCCTGGCGGGCTACCGCGAGCACGGCATCACGCTGCCGTACCCGCCGTTCCAGGTGCGCACCGAGACGCTGTCGCGGCTGACCAACAACGGCCGTACGCCGCCGTCCACGCCGGCGCCGAACACCAAGCGCGACGCCGGGGGGCTGTAAGCGGTTCTCGCGATAAAAAAAGGGCCGGCAAATGCCGACCCTTTTGCTTTTCTCTGCGCCTGAAACGTCAGGCGATCCCAACCGGGAAGGCCAACACGTCGCTCAGGCTCTCGGCGCCCAGCGCCAGCATCACCAGGCGATCCACCCCCAGCGCCACGCCGGAACATTCCGGCATGCCGTGCTGCAACGCCGCCAACAGGTTGTAGTCGATCGGCTGCTGCGGCAGGCCGCGCTCCGCGCGTTTGCGATTGTCCTGCTCGAAGCGCTGCTGCTGTTCACGGCCGTCGGTCAGCTCGCGGAAACCATTCGCCAGCTCAATGCCCTTGAAGTACACCTCGAAACGCTCCGCCACGCGGTGGTCTTCGGTGCTGATCTCCGCCAACGCCGCCTGGCTGGCCGGGAAGTGGTAAACGAACGCCGGCTTTTCACGGCCGATATGCGGCTCCACGCCCACGGTGAACAGCAGCTGCAGCAGCGTATCGCGGTCTTCTTCGGTATCGGCGATGTTGCTCAAGTCGAGCTTGGCCGCCGCTTCGCGCAGCTGCGCCTTCTCCGCCGACAGCGGATCGATGTCCAGATGGCGCAGGAAGGCCTGCTGATAAGACAGGGTCTCCGCGCTCTCGCAGTCCAGCACCTGTTGCAGCAGATCGTCCACTTCGTTCATCAGGCGGTACATGTCGTAGTGCGGACGGTACCACTCCAGCATGGTGAATTCCGGGTTGTGATGCCGCCCGGCTTCTTCATTGCGGAAGCTGCGCCCCATTTGGTAGATCGGGCCGCTGCCCGCCGCCAGCAGGCGCTTCATGTGATATTCCGGGCTGGTCATCATGTATAGCGTCAGGCCCTCTGCCGCCCCCGGCCCGACGAAACGCGTCTCGAACGGGAACAGGTGAACGTCGGTGACCGTCGCCTGGCTCATGGTGGGCGTCTCAACTTCCAGCACGCCACGATCGGCGAAGAAACGCCGGATCTCAGCCAGAATCGCTGCGCGTTTCAACAAATTGGCGATGGGTGCACTAGGCTGCCAGCTTGCCGTTTCGCTCATGGTAATTAACTCCGAAATCAAACAGGGGATGCAGTCTACTCGCATCCTTGCAGCCAAACAAATTCTTCACGATGCGCAACCGGCCATAACACCAATTTCCGATAAATGGGCGGCAAAAGCGCGTTAAAAAGGGTAAAGCACGCCGAACACGCAGAAAGACAGACAAGCCTGTTGGACGAGCGTTAATCGACAAAACAATCGATCACATCAAATTTCGACTACTTAACTTTAGGTATAGTTAATTCCCCATTATTGGTGGGAGATATCTATCCTTAACCTTTAAGCAACATTAATCGGTTCAATTAGTTAGCACCCGAAGAGTTCGCTAAATTTTAAGCATAGATATTTAACTTGCCGTTCTTAACAAGAACATTGGAGGAATGCAGTGCAAACCTTTAACGCCGATCTTGCCATTATTGGGGCCGGGGGCGCTGGTTTACGTGCAGCAATAGCCGCAGCGGAAGCCAATCCCCAACTGAAAATCGCGCTGATCTCTAAGGTCTACCCGATGCGCAGCCACACGGTCGCCGCCGAGGGGGGCTCCGCCGCCGTCACCCAGGATCACGATACCTTCGACTACCACTTCCACGACACCGTCGCCGGCGGCGACTGGCTGTGCGAACAGGACGTGGTCGATCACTTCGTGCATCAGTGCCCGCGCGAGATGACCCAGCTCGAGCAGTGGGGTTGCCCGTGGAGCCGCAAACCGGATGGGTCGGTCAACGTGCGGCGCTTCGGCGGCATGAAGATCGAACGCACCTGGTTCGCCGCCGACAAGACCGGCTTCCACATGCTGCACACCCTGTTCCAGACCTCGCTGAAATACCCGCAAATTCAACGCTTCGACGAGCACTTCGTGCTGGATATCCTGGTGGACGACGGCCAAGCGCGCGGCCTGGTGGCGCTCAACATGATGGAAGGCACCCGCGTGCAGATCCGCGCCAACGCGGTGGTGATGGCTACCGGTGGCGCCGGGCGCGTCTACCGCTACAACACCAACGGCGGCATCGTTACCGGCGACGGCATGGGCATGGCGTTCCACCACGGCGTGCCGCTGCGCGACATGGAGTTCGTGCAGTATCACCCGACCGGCCTGCCCGGTTCCGGCATCCTGATGACCGAGGGCTGCCGCGGCGAAGGCGGCATTCTGGTGAACAAGGACGGCTACCGTTACCTGCAAGATTACGGCATGGGCCCGGAAACCCCGCTGGGCGAGCCGAAGAACAAATACATGGAGCTGGGCCCGCGCGACAAAGTGTCCCAGGCCTTCTGGCACGAATGGCGCGCCGGCCGCACCATCGCCACCCCGCGCGGCGACGTGGTCTACCTCGATCTGCGCCACCTGGGCGAGAAAAAGCTGCTGGAGCGGCTGCCGTTCATCTGTGAACTGGCCAAGGCCTACGTCGGCGTCGATCCGGTGAAAGATCCGATCCCGGTGCGCCCTACCGCGCACTACACCATGGGCGGCATTGAAACCGACCAGAATTGCGAAACCCGCATCAAGGGGCTGTTCGCGGTCGGCGAATGCTCCTCCGTCGGCCTGCACGGCGCCAACCGTCTCGGCTCCAACTCGCTGGCAGAACTGGTGGTGTTCGGCCGCGTCGCCGGTGAGCACGCGGCGCGCCGCGCGCTGGAAACCGCGCCGGCCAACGGCAGCGCGCTGGATGCACAAACCCGCGACGTCGAAACCCGCCTGAGCAACCTGATGAAGCAGGAAGGCAACGAAAACTGGGCGAAGATCCGCGACGAAATGGGGCTGTCGATGGAAGAGGGCTGCGGCATCTACCGCACGCCGGAGCTGATGCAAAAAACCATCGATAAGCTGGCGGAGCTGAAAGAGCGCTTCAAGCGCGTCAACATCACCGACAACTCCAGCGTGTTCAACACCGATCTGCTGTACACCATCGAGCTGGGCTACGGCCTGGACGTCGCCGAATGCATGGCGCACTCTGCGTTTAACCGCAAAGAGTCGCGCGGCGCTCACCAGCGCCTGGACGAAGGCTGCACCGAGCGCGACGACGTCAACTTCCTCAAGCATACGCTGGCGTTCCATAACCCGCAGGGCGCGCCGCGTCTCGAATACAGCGACGTGAAAATCACCAAGCTGCCGCCGGCCAAACGCGTCTATGGCGCAGAAGCCGAAGCGCAGGAGAAAAAGAATAAGGAGCAGGCAAATGGCTGAGATGCAAACCCTGAAGATCGAAGTCATGCGCTATAACCCGGAACGCGACGCCGAGCCGCATTTCGTCACCTACGCTGTGCCTTACGACGAACAGACCTCGCTGCTCGACGCGCTGGGCTACATCAAGGATAACCTGGCGCCGGATCTCTCCTACCGCTGGTCCTGCCGCATGGCGATCTGCGGCTCCTGCGGCATGATGGTCAACCGCGTGCCGAAGCTGGCGTGCAAAACCTTCCTGCGCGATTACGTCGGCGGCATGAAGGTCGAAGCGCTGGGCAACTTCCCGATCGAGCGCGATCTGGTGGTCGACATGACCCACTTCATCGAAAGCCTGGAGGCGATCAAGCCGTACATCATCGGCAACGATCGCAAACCGGAAGACGGCCCGAACGTGCAGACCCCGGCGCAGATGGCCAAGTATCACCAGTTCTCCGGCTGCATCAACTGCGGCCTGTGCTACGCCGCGTGCCCGCAGTTCGGCCTCAATCCCGAATTTATCGGCCCGGCGGCGATCACGCTGGCGCACCGCTACAACCTGGACAACCGCGACCACGGTAAGAAACAGCGCATGCCGCAGCTTAACGGCCAAAACGGCGTCTGGAGCTGCACCTTCGTCGGCTATTGCTCCGAAGTCTGTCCGAAACACGTCGATCCCGCCGCCGCTATCCAGCAGGGCAAGGTGGAGAGCGCCAAAGACTTCATGATCGCCATGTTGAAGCCGCAATAAGGGAGAAAATTGCCATGACAACTCAACGTAAGCCCTATGTGCGCACCATGACGCCCACCTGGTGGCAAAAGCTCGGCTTTTACCGTTTCTACATGCTGCGCGAAGGCACCTCGGTGCTGGCGGTCTGGTTCAGCATCGTGCTGCTCTACGGCGTGTTCGCGCTGAAGGGCGGAGCCGAGAGCTGGGCCGGCTTCGTCGGCTTCTTGCAGAACCCGCTGGTGCTGTTGATCAACGTCGTCGCCCTGCTGGCGGCGGCGCTGCACACCAAAACCTGGTTCGATCTGGCGCCGAAGGCCGCCAATATCGTGGTCAACAGCGAGAAAATGGGCCCAGGCCCCATCGTGAAAGGGCTGTGGGCCGTCACCATCGTCGTCAGCGTGGTCATCCTGGCCGTGGCCCTGATCTAATCCGGAGGAAACATGATAAATCAAGCACCTAAACGCTCCGACGAGCCGGTTTTCTGGGGATTGTTCGGCGCCGGCGGCATGTGGGGCGCGATCGTCGCGCCGGCCATCGTGCTGCTGGTCGGCATTCTGCTGCCATTGGGGCTGTTCCCCGGTGAAGCACTGGGTTACGAGCGCGTGCTGGCGTTCTGCCAGAGCCTGATCGGCCGCCTGTTCCTGCTGCTGATGATCATTCTGCCACTGTGGTGCGGCCTGCACCGCATCCACCATGCGATGCACGATCTGAAGATCCACGTACCGGCCGGCAAATGGGTGTTCTACGGTCTGGCGGCGATCCTCAGCGTGGTCACCGTTATCGGCGTCGTCACCCTGTAAACCGCTCAGGCGGCCAACGCCCGTTGGCCGCCCTTTTCTCATCGGCTACACTGTCTACTCGCCCCCGGTAAACAGGAGTCACCGATGCGTTTATGGTCAAAGCTTAGCGTCATGCTTTCTGCCCTGCTCTCCGTCGCTTGCAGCGTCTCCCCGCCCAAAGACATCAAGGTCGTGACCCCTTTCGACAGTCAGCGCTATCTCGGCACCTGGTACGAAATCGCGCGTCTGGATCATCGTTTTGAACGCGGTTTGCAGCAGGTAACCGCCCACTACAGCCCACGCGCCGACGGCGGGCTGAAAGTCATCAATCGCGGCTTCAATCCACAGAAACAGCAATGGCAAGAAAGCGAAGGCAAAGCCTACTTTATCGGTTCACCGCAGGTCGCGGCGCTGAAAGTGTCGTTCTTCGGCCCCTTCTACGGCGGCTATAACGTGATTGCCCTGGACCCGGAATATCGCTACGCGCTGGTTTGCGGCCCTAACCGCGACTATCTGTGGATCCTGTCGCGCACCCCGACGCTTGACGCCGGCGTACGCGACAGCTTATTGCAGACGGCCAAAGGCTACGGTTTCGCCACCGATGCGCTGATCTGGGTGGAGCAGCCCGCCGATCAGTGACTGCTGAACTTCAGCCCGAGTATACCGACCACGATCAGGCACAGGCTGATGATGCGCGCAATATTGGTCGATTCACCCAACAGCACCATGCCCATGATGGCCGCACCCACCGCGCCGATGCCGGTCCACACCGCATAGGCGGTGCCGGCGGGCAGCGTTTTCATGGCGTTGGCCAACAGCAACATGCTGACCACCATCGCAGCGATGGTGATGATGCTCGGCGTCAGCCGGGTAAAACCGTGGGTGTATTTCAGACCGATAGCCCAAACCACTTCGAGCAAACCGGCGATAAGCAGAATAATCCAGGCCATGAGACGGCCTCCCTACCACTGGGGTCGTCCCCGATAAAATGACGCGTAAACGGGTCGTCCCGTTCAGCGGGGTGAAGAACGGCGGGTAACCTCACCCGCACTGCGGCAGGATAGCAGCAGCGTTAACGCTCAGGCAAGAGGAGGAAATGCGGCGGCCCTCCGCACGCGGAACGCCGCCGGGTGGAGAACGGATTATTCCGCGCTGCGCTGAATGGCCTTGCCGCCGGCCTGAATGTCCTCACCCACGCCGCGGGTGGTATTACAGGCGGTCAACGAGGTCAAAATCATCAAAGAGAAGATCGCGATAATACTTTTCTTCAGCATAAGAAAGTCCTTATTTGTCGTTGATGAAAAAGTACGGCTTTCTAAGCTTAGTCAAAATTGGCGCAGGGGGTGGAATCGCCACCGGCTTTGTGGCGCAAATACATCGGGTTAAAGGGCGGGATCAGCTGGCCGTGCGCGAAATGGCGCCGCCGAGATGCTGAACGTCCTCGCCGAAACCGCGAAACGTATTGCAACCGCTAAGGGAGAAAAGAAACAACAGGGAGAGCACGGCCAACAACGTTTTCTTGAACATGCGGGTTTTCTGCCAACGAACGGGGATGGGATAAAACAGAGGAACCGCGGGGGTTCCTCTGCTTTGAAACTTATTTAACGCGAGAGACGTATTCGCCAGAGCGAGTGTCAACTTTGATCACTTCGCCGATCTGGACGAACAACGGCACTTTAACCACGGCGCCGGTGCTCAGGGTAGCCGGCTTGCCGCCAGTCCCTGCGGTATCGCCTTTCAGGCCAGGATCGGTATCGGTGATTTCCGCTTCGATGAAGTTCGGCGGCTGAACGGCGATTGGACGGCCATCCCACAGGGTGATGATGCACTCTGCGTTATCCTGCAGCCATTTGGCCGCGTCGCCGACGGTTTTGCCGTCAACCTGATGCTGTTCGAAAGACTCAGGGTGCATGAAGTGGTAGAACTCACCGTCGCTGTACAGGTAGTTCATGTTGGTGTCCATCACGTCTGCGCCTTCGCAAGAATCGGTAGACTTGAAGGTTTTTTCCACGCGGGTGCCGGTCAGCAGACGACGCATTTTCACGCGCGCGAACGCCTGGCCTTTACCCGGCTTAACGAACTCACTGGCTTCGACGGCGTAAGGTTCGCCCTCGAACATGATTTTAAGACCCGGACGGAAATCGTTGCTAGAATAAGTCGCCATGATGGCCCTCTGAATATTTGAACTGGTAGCTTAGCCAAAAAAATGGCACACATTATAACCCAAAGTACGGCACATAGAGAAGATTGGTTGCATCAACTCGCCGATGTTATTACCGATCCAGATGAATTACTGCAGCTTTTGTCACTGAATACGCACCCGGAACTGCCGCAGGGGCGCGATGCCCGCCGGCTGTTCGCCCTGCGCGTGCCGCGCGCCTTCGCTGCGCGCATGCGCCCCGGCGATGCCAACGACCCGCTGCTGCGCCAGGTGCTGACCGCCAGAGAGGAGTTCATCAACGCCCCAGGGTTCACCACCGATCCGCTCGATGAGCAGCGCAGCGTGGTGCCGGGCCTGCTGCACAAATACCGCAATCGCGCGCTGCTGCTGGTCAAGGGCGGCTGTGCGGTCAACTGCCGTTACTGCTTCCGCCGCCACTTCCCCTATCAGGATAATCAGGGCAACAAGAACAACTGGCGGCAGGCGCTGGATTATATCCGCCAACATCCGGAACTGGACGAGATCATTTTTTCCGGCGGCGATCCGCTGATGGCCAAAGACAGCGAGCTGGAGTGGCTGGTCGGCGAGCTGGAGGCCATCCCGCACCTGAAACGCCTGCGCATTCACACCCGTCTGCCGGTGGTGATCCCGGCGCGCATCACGCCGGCGCTGTGCCGCCTGCTATCGGCCTCGCGCCTGCAGGTGCTGATGGTCACGCACATCAACCACGCCAACGAAATTGACCGCGATCTGCAAAGCGCCATGGCGCAGCTGCGTCTCGCCGGCGTCACGCTGCTCAACCAGAGCGTGCTGCTGCGCGACGTCAACGACGATGCCGACACGCTGGCGGCGCTCAGCAACGCGCTGTTCGACGCCGGTATCCTGCCTTACTACATCCACGTGCTGGACAAGGTGCAGGGCGCGGCGCACTTCATGGTCAGCGACGATGAAGCGCGCGCCATCATGCAGGCGCTGCTGAGCAAGGTGTCCGGTTATCTGGTGCCGCGCCTGACGCGCGAAGTGGGCGGCGAATCGAGCAAAACGCCGATCGATCTGCGCCTGATGCAGGAGTGACGTGCGCCAAATGCCGCAACGAAAAGAGGAATGCCGTGGCATTCCTCTTTTTTTATCTCTTTGCGGCTGCGGCCTCAGCGCCTTACGGGCACTTGTAAACCTGACCGACCATTTTGCTGTCCAGCGGTGCGAAGCTGGAGAGCAGATTCTGGCTCGGGCTGTTGGCGCCGTAGATCACGTTGCCGCCCATGGCCGCCGCCTTGTTGCGCAGATCGTTGGCCGCACCGCGCATGGAGCTGCCTTCACCGCCGTTGCCGGACAGCCAGTTGCTCTGGGTGCCGGTCACTTCCCCCAGCAGCTGGCATTCCGCCGCCGGCTTGCTGTCGGTGAACTTGATCTGCTGACCCGCAGCGGTCAGTTCATGAGTGGTGCTGCAACCCGCCAGCAGCATCGCTGCCGAGAGACCCAGTAAGGCTTTAATCCGCATCTTGTTCCCCATTCGATGTTGAGAATTACGCAAAAGCTTATCAGAAAGCGATGCCATCTCTTAAGCATCCGTTGCCACGCGAGCGGGCCAACGTCTTGAGCGACAGCTGATGACTTAACAGTTTACCAGCTAAATCGCCCCCGGCGGCAAAAATATCATCAAATACAGTGCGGCGGCGCGCAGGCATAAAAAAACCCCGGTCGTTTGACCGGGGTTCTCAGCACACCAGCGTGTGGGGGATGATTACATCATGCCGCCCATACCGCCCATGCCGCCCATGCCGCCTGCTGCGCCCAGATCAGGTGCGTCAGCCTTCGGCAGGTCGGTGACCATGCATTCGGTGGTGATCATCAGGCCAGCCACGGAAGCCGCGTACTGCAGAGCAGAACGGGTCACTTTGGTCGGATCCAGGATACCCATCGCGATCATGTCGCCGTATTCTTCGGAGTAAGCGTTGTAGCCGTAGCTGCCTTCGCCCGCTTTCACCTGGTTGGCGATAACGGAAGCTTCTTCACCGGCGTTCACCACGATCTGACGCAGAGGGGCTTCCATTGCGCGCAGCGCAACTTTGATACCCACGTTCTGGTCTTCGTTGTCGCCTTTCAGCGCGGCGATTTTGCCTGCAACGCGGATCAGCGCTACGCCACCGCCGGCAACCACGCCTTCTTCCACTGCGGCGCGGGTCGCGTGCAGGGCGTCTTCAACGCGGGCTTTCTTCTCTTTCATTTCAACTTCAGTCGCTGCGCCAACCTTGATAACGGCAACGCCGCCGGCCAGTTTCGCTACGCGCTCCTGCAGTTTTTCACGATCGTAGTCAGAGGTCGCTTCTTCGATCTGCTGACGGATCTGAGCAACGCGGCCCTGGATGGTCGCTTCGTCGCCCACGCCATCGATGATGATGGTGGTGTCTTTGTTGATCACAACGCGTTTTGCCTGGCCCAGGTCTTCCAGGGTGGCTTTTTCCAGCTCCAGACCGATCTCTTCAGAGATAACGGTACCGGCAGTCAGGGTTGCGATGTCCTGCAGCATGGCTTTACGGCGGTCGCCGAAGCCAGGCGCCTTAACGGCAGCCACTTTCACGATGCCGCGCATGGTGTTGACCACCAGGGTCGCCAGCGCTTCGCCTTCAACGTCTTCAGCGATGATCAGCAGCGGCTTGCCTGCTTTGGCAACGGCTTCCAGCACCGGCAGCATTTCGCGGATGTTGGAGATCTTTTTGTCAGCCAGCAGGATGAACGGGCTTTCCAGCTCAACAGAACCGGTTTCCGGCTTGTTGATGAAGTATGGGGACAGGTAACCGCGGTCGAACTGCATACCTTCAACCACGTCCAACTCGTCTTGCAGGCCGGTGCCTTCTTCAACGGTGATAACGCCTTCTTTGCCCACTTTCTCCATCGCTTCCGCGATCAGTTTACCCACGGTTTCGTCGGAGTTGGCGGAGATGGTGCCTACCTGAGCGATAGCTTTGGAATCGGAGCAAGGTACGGACAGTTTCTTCAGTTCTTCAACCGCGGCGACAACCGCTTTGTCGATGCCGCGCTTCAGATCCATCGGGTTCATGCCTGCAGCAACCGCTTTCAGGCCTTCGGTGATGATGGATTGAGCCAGTACGGTTGCCGTGGTGGTGCCGTCGCCCGCCGCGTCGTTCGCTTTGGAGGCCACTTCTTTCACCATCTGTGCACCCATGTTCTCGAACTTGTCTTCCAGTTCGATTTCACGCGCAACGGAAACGCCGTCTTTGGTGATGGTCGGTGCGCCGAAAGATTTATCCAGCACTACGTTGCGGCCTTTCGGGCCCAGGGTCACTTTTACTGCATCAGCGAGAACATTCACGCCGCGGAGCATTTTCACGCGAGCGTCATTGCCGAATTTTACGTCTTTAGCTGCCATTGGTATTTCCCTTCAACTCGTTCAGTTCAGAAGATAAAGCGCAATTACGCTTCAACAATTGCCAGAATGTCGCTTTCGGACATGATCAACACTTCTTCATTGTCGATCTTCTCTGCTTTCACGCCGTAGCCGTCGTTGAAAATCACGATATCGCCAACTTTCACATCCAGCGGTTGGATGTTGCCGTTTTCCAGCACACGCCCTTTACCCACTGCAACCACTTCACCGCGAGTGGATTTGCCCGCAGCAGAGCCAGTCAGGACGATGCCGCCAGCAGATTTTGATTCAACTTCTTTGCGCTTGACGATAACGCGGTCATGCAATGGACGAATACTCATTGAACGCTCTCCTGTAAGAAGGTCTCTATCAGATTTAGGGTTGTACACCGGATGGTTGTTATTACCGGCCTCGTGGCATTTGAGATGGGGGCGTTCCAGCCCCCTTCAAGGGGGCTAACGAAAAAAATTTCGCATTTTTGGCCGCGCGGGTGCTACAGAGAGAAAAAACGCGGCCTGAGCCGCGTTTGCTTAACGATCGTGAGGCTTGCGCTCCTCGTCCGGGCGGTGTTCCAGCACCGAGCGTTCGTCGTCCTTGCGCTGGAATTCGCCGTCGAAGGTGTTGCCGTTGGCGGCGTCACCGCCCGTCCAACCGCCGGGGCGATAAACCGACAGATGCGGCATCAGCTTCAGCGTCAGCGTTTTTTGCACCGGCGGCAGCAGCAGCAACAGGCCGAGGAAGTCGGTGAAGAAGCCCGGGATCAGCAGCAGGAAGCCCGCCAGCACCAGCGAAACGCTTTTCACCATTTCCGCCGCCGGGCTTTCGCCGGCCGCCAGTTTTTGCTGCATCTGCACGAAGGTTTTCATGCCCTGATTGCGCACCAGCGAAATGCCGACGCAGGAGCTGAACACCACCAGCAGCAGGGTGACAGCCACGCCGAGCACGGCGGCGACTTTGATAAAGATGGATATTTCTATGTAAGCCAGCAGAAATATCAGCAGTAGCGGTAACCAGCGCACCTGGTTCTCCTATCGGTAGGTAAAGCGCGGCCGCCACGGGGCGACGGCGCGAAAAAAGAGGCCGTAAACGGCCGACACCATTACAATGAGGGCATCCCCCCACCATTTCAACCGAGAGCCGGTTTTTATTGCTAAAGTTCACAAACGTGAAAGAAGTCACAGAACCGGAAAAGGGCATATCCTTAAACACCATAAGGTGATCTGGATTCAGTCATTTCTTACCAACCAGCATATGATCTGGGCAGCAACGGGCGATTTGGTTAATCGTTTCACGCCCCAAGCCTTCGGCAACATTAATTTAGGCTGTGCCCTTATTAGCCTTGACCTGACACATTATTAATTCGGCAGCAACACATAGAGAAGGTTCTCATGTCAAACAACATTCGTATCGAAGAAGACCTGTTAGGAACACGTGAAGTCCCCGCAGACGCTTACTACGGAGTCCACACTCTGCGTGCGATTGAAAACTTCTACATCAGCAACAGCAAAATCAGCGATGTCCCCGAGTTCGTTCGCGGCATGGTGATGGTGAAAAAGGCCGCGGCGATGGCCAACAAAGAACTCAAAACCATCCCGCGCAAAATCGCCGACGTGATCATCCAGGCCTGCGACGAGGTACTGGATAAAGGCAAGTGCATGGATCAGTTCCCGGTGGACGTGTTCCAGGGCGGCGCAGGCACCTCGCTGAACATGAACACCAACGAAGTGCTGGCGAACATCGGCCTGGAGCTGATGGGCCACCAAAAAGGCGAATACCAGTACCTGAACCCGAACGATCACCTCAATAAGTGCCAGTCCACCAACGACGCCTACCCGACCGGGTTCCGCATCGCGGTGTACGCCTCCAACCAGAAGCTGATCGACGCCATCAACCAGCTGCGCGAAGGCTTCGACCGCAAGGCGAAAGAGTTCGAAACCATCCTGAAAATGGGCCGCACCCAGCTGCAGGACGCGGTACCGATGACCCTCGGCCAGGAATTCCATGCCTTCAGCGTGCTGCTGAACGAAGAGACCCGCAACCTGCACCGCACCGCGGAGCTGCTGCTGGAAGTGAACCTGGGCGCCACCGCCATCGGCACCGCGCTCAACACCCCGGAAGGCTATCAGCCGCTGGCGGTGCAAAAACTGGCGGAAGTCAGCGGCCTGCCGGTGGTGCCGGCGGAAGACCTGATCGAGGCCACCTCCGACTGCGGCGCCTACGTGATGGTGCACAGCGCGCTCAAACGCCTGGCGGTGAAACTGTCCAAAATCTGCAACGACCTGCGCCTGCTCTCCTCCGGCCCGCGCGCCGGCCTGAACGAAATCAACCTGCCTGAGCTGCAGGCGGGGTCGTCCATCATGCCGGCCAAAGTGAACCCGGTAGTGCCGGAAGTGGTCAATCAGGTGTGTTTCAAGGTGATTGGCAACGATACTTGCGTTACCATGGCGGCCGAAGCGGGCCAGCTGCAGCTGAACGTGATGGAGCCGGTGATCGGCCAGGCGATGTTCGAGTCGATCCATATCCTGACCAACGCCTGCTACAACCTGCTGGAAAAATGCATTAACGGCATCACCGCGAATAAAGAAGTCTGCGAACACTACGTCTTCAACTCGATCGGTATCGTCACCTATCTGAACCCGTTCATCGGCCACCATAACGGTGACATCGTCGGGAAGATCTGCGCCGAAACCGGCAAGAGCGTGCGTGAAGTGGTGCTGGAACGCGGCCTGCTGACCGAAGCCGAGCTGGATGACATCTTCTCCGTGGAGAACCTGATGCACCCGGCCTATAAAGCCAAACGCTATACGGATGAAAATGAACAATAACAGACCTACCCGGTAGCCCTGAAAGGCACGCTAAATCCTCTGGATAGCGTGCCTTTTTACTTTCCGGCGCCCACAAAATTTTAACGTTTGATTTTCAATTTCTCTCATTTTAAGGAGTAAACACTATGCTAGCCGTAGAATTGGTTATCGTTCT
The DNA here is from genome assembly GCF_043109535.1 of Serratia sp. LACPHL-BACT-2024-00286. Lineage (NCBI taxonomy): Bacteria > Pseudomonadati > Pseudomonadota > Gammaproteobacteria > Enterobacterales > Yersiniaceae > Serratia > Serratia sp. LACPHL-BACT-2024-00286. Next base: position 51,821 of record NZ_JBICNA010000010.1, on the reverse strand, counting down.
GCTGGCCATCTTTTTAGGGGCCAGGTTGGGCGGTATCGGTATCGGGTTCGCGGGGGGATTGGGCGTTCTGGTCCTGGCGCTGATCGGCGTCAAGCCGGGCAGCATTCCCTTCGACGTGATTTCCATCATCATGGCGGTGATCGCGGCGATCTCCGCCATGCAGGTCGCCGGGGGGATGGATTACCTGGTGCAGCAGACCGAAAAGCTGCTGCGCAAGAACCCCAAGCACATCACCATTCTCGCCCCTATCGTCACCTACTTCCTGACCATCTTCGCCGGCACCGGCAACATCTCGCTCTCGGCGCTGCCGGTGATCGCCGAAGTGGCGAAAGAACAGGGCATCAAGCCTTGCCGGCCGCTGTCGACCGCCGTGGTGTCCGCCCAGATCGCCATCACCGCCTCGCCGATCTCCGCCGCGGTGGTGTACATGTCTTCGGTGATGGAAGGCCACGGCGTCAGCTACCTGCACCTGCTGATGGTGGTGATCCCGTCCACCTTCTGCGCCGTGTTGGTGATGTCGCTGCTGGTGACCTGGCTGTTCGACTCCAAGCTGTCTAACGACCCGGTGTACCTGAAACGCCTGGAAGAAGGCCTGATCACCCTGCGCGGCAACAACGCGCTGGAGATCAAACCGCGCGCCAAAGCCTCGGTGCTGCTGTTCCTGCTGGGCGTGCTGTGCGTAGTGGCTTACGCCATCATCAACAGCCCGGGTCTTGGCCTGGTGGCCAAGCCGCTGATGAACACCACCAACGCCATCCTGATCATCATGCTGAGCGTCGCCACGCTGACCACCCTGCTGTGCCGCGTCGACACCGACATGGTGCTGAACTCCAGCACCTTTAAGGCCGGCATGAGCGCCTGTATCTGTATCCTCGGCGTCGCCTGGCTGGGCGATACCTTCGTGCAGGCCAACATCGACTGGATCAAAGAGACGGCCGGCAGCGTCATTCAGGCGCACCCGTGGCTGCTGGCGGTGATCTTCTTCTTCTGCTCGGCGCTGCTGTACTCGCAGGCCGCTACCGCCAAGGCGCTGATGCCGATGGCGCTGGCGCTGAACGTGTCGCCGCTGACCGCCGTCGCCTCCTTCGCCGCCGTCTCCGGCCTGTTCATCCTGCCGACCTACCCAACGCTGGTCGCCGCGGTGCAGATGGACGATACCGGCACCACGCGCATCGGCCGCTTCGTGTTCAACCACCCGTTCTTCATTCCCGGCACCATGGGCGTGATTTTCGCCGTGGTATTCGGCTTCCTGCTCGGCAGCATCATGCTGTAACGCTCCGACCGGGGCTGCGGCCCCGGTTTTCCTTCTGGCGATAAACTCGCCTTCTAGCCAATCCGCCTTCAGGGTATAGTGCCCATTCGAACCGATGAGAGGGCTGAAGATGTCTGATTGCGAAGCTGTCGTCATACTCTGTACCGCACCCGATGAAGCCAGCGCCCAGGAACTGGCGGCGCGGATCCTGGGCGATAAGCTGGCGGCCTGCGCCACGCTGCTGCCCGGCGCCACCTCGCTGTATTACTGGGAAGGGAAACTGGAACAGGAATACGAAGTGCAGATGCTGTTCAAAAGCGATCGCCGCCGTCAGCAGGCCCTGCTCGACACCCTGAAACAACATCACCCCTACCAGACGCCCGAGCTGCTGGTGCTGCCGGTGATGGCCGGAGATAAAGACTACCTGTTATGGATCAACGCTTCCTTAAACTGATTTTGCTGCTGTGCAGCCTGTTCTTCCTGCCGCAGGCGGCGCAGGCTTCGCTGTTCGCGCCGAAGGGCGGCAGCCAGTTCGTGCCTGTCGATCAGGCCTTCGCCTTCGATTTCAAACAGCAAGGCAGCCAGGTGACGCTGAACTGGCAGATCCGCCCCGGCTACTACCTGTATCGCCAGCAGATCAAACTGGTGCCGCAGCAGGCGACGCTCGGCGCCTTTACCCTGCCCGAAGGGCTGAGCCACAAGGACGAGTTCTTCGGCGAAGTGGCGATTTTCAAACAGCAGCTGAATCTGCAGGTGCCGCTGCAACAGGCGGCGGCCAACGCCAGCCTCAGCGTCACCTATCAGGGCTGCGCCGAGGCCGGCTTCTGCTATCCGCCGGAAACCCGCATCATCCCGCTGGACGCGGTCAGCGCCGGCGCGGCCGCCCCGCTCCCGGCGGTTGACACCGCACCAACCGAACAGCCCGCTACGCCGGCCAGCCTGCCGTTCTCGCCGCTGTGGGCGCTGCTGATCGGCATCGGCATCGCCTTCACCCCGTGCGTGCTGCCGATGTACCCGCTGATCTCCGGCATCATCCTCGGCCGCGACCGGCCGCAAAGCAGCGGCCGCATTCTGGCGCTGGCGGTGGTTTACGTGCAGGGCATGGCGCTCACCTACACCCTGCTGGGGCTGGTGGTGGCCGCCGCCGGCCTGCAGTTCCAGGCGGCGCTGCAGCACCCTTACGTGCTGATCGGCCTGTCGGTGCTGTTTATCGCGCTGGCGCTGTCGATGTTCGGCCTCTATTCCCTGCAGCTGCCCTCGGCGCTGCAAACCCGGCTGGCGAACTGGAGCAACACCCAGCGCGGCGGCTCGCTGACCGGCGTGTTCCTGATGGGCGCCCTGGCCGGGCTGATTTGCTCGCCCTGCACCACCGCGCCGCTCAGTGCCATCCTGCTGTATATCGCCCAGAGCGGTAACCTGTGGGCCGGCGGCGGCACGCTGTACCTGTACGCGCTGGGGATGGGCATTCCGCTGGTGATCGTCACCCTGTTCGGCAACCGCCTGCTGCCGCGCAGCGGCCCGTGGATGCAGTACGTGAAAGAGGCCTTCGGCTTCGTCATTCTGGCGCTGCCGGTGTTCCTGCTGGAGCGGGTGATCGGCGATCTGTGGGGCCAGCGCCTGTGGAGCCTGCTCGGCCTGGCGTTCTTCGGCTGGGCCTTCGCTCTGAGCCTGAGAAGCGCGCGCGGATGGACGCGCGCCCTGCAGCTGCTTCTGCTGGCGGCGGCGGTGATCGCCGCGCGGCCGTTGCAGGACTGGGCCTTCGGCGCCGATCAGGCGCAGCAGGCAGCTCAGCCGCATCTGACTTTTACCCGCATCAACAACGTCGAGCAATTAGATCTGGCGCTGCAACAGGCGCGGGGCAAACCGGTGATGCTGGACCTGTACGCCGACTGGTGCGTAGCCTGTAAAGAGTTCGAAAAATACACCTTCAGCGATGCGGCGGTGCAGGCGAGCCTGGCCAACGCGGTGCTGCTGCAGGCGGATGTGACCGCCAACGGTGCGGAACAGTCGGCGCTGCTGAAGCACCTGCAGGTGCTGGGGTTGCCGACGATCCTGTTCTTCGATCCGGCTGGCCAGGAGCTGACGGCCCAGCGGGTCACCGGTTTTATGAAGGCAGAAGCCTTCAACGCGCATTTGCAGAAAGTGATGCGATAACTGACACTGAAGATCGGAAGCGAATGGGAGGAAGCACAAGTGCAACGTGAACACGTCCTTGATACCGCGCTGGGCCTGTTGGAACAACAGGGCCTGGCGACCGCCACATTAGAGATGCTGGCGGAAAAACTCGACGTTCAGCCCGGCGATCTCAAACGGTTCTGGCCGGATCGCGAAGCGCTGCTGTACGACTGCCTGCGCTACCACGGCCAACAGATCGACACCTGGCGCCGCCAGCTGCTGTTGGACGAAAACCTGAGCCCGCAGCAAAAACTGCTGGCGCGCTATGACGTGCTGGCGGAATACGTGCAGCAAGACCGCTATCCCGGCTGCCTGTTTATCGCCGCCTGCAGCTTCTTCCCGGAAACGGATCATCCGATCCATCAGCTGGCGGAGCAGCAAAAGCTGACCTCGCTGGAGCTGACCCGCGAACTGCTGCGCGAAATGGACGCCGACGACGCCGACATGGTGGCGCAGCAAATGGAATTGATTCAGGAAGGCTGCCTGAGCAAACTGCTGGTAAAACGCCAGCTCCAGGACGTATCGGTCGCCAAACGGCTGGCGGAAGATATCTTGCAGGTGGCGCAGTGCCGCCGCAATGGGGCGCTGAGCTAGGCGAGCCGCGCTTACGGCGCCGCCAGCCCAAGGCGATAGCCACAGCAGGCGCAATTTTTGCGCCCTTTGCCTGAAAAGCCAGCAACCGGACGCGTTTTAACGCCTTTCATGCATAAAGCCGTTGACGGCCATCGGCCAATACGGTTTAATGCTGCCCGTTGCCCGGATAGCTCAGTCGGTAGAGCAGGGGATTGAAAATCCCCGTGTCCTTGGTTCGATTCCGAGTCCGGGCACCATATTTAGAGAACCCGCCCAAAAGGCGGGTTTTTGCTTTTCAGGGACAGGACTCTCCATCGAACTACGTTCGATTATTCGGCCAAAGGCCTCACCCTTCGGGCCAGCGCTGAAGCGCTGTTCAACACGGCGCCAGCGCCGGTTGTCCGAGTCCGGTCGCCCTATTTAGAAGAACCCGCCCAAAAGGCGGGTTTTTGCTTTTCAGGGCCAGGACTCTCCATCGAACTGCGTTCGATTATTCGGCCAAAGGCCTCACCCTGCGGGCCAGCGCTGAAGCGTTGTTCAACACGGCGCCAGCGCCGGTTGTCCGAGTCCGGTCGCCCTATTTAGAGAACCCTGCCTATGGCTGGTTTTTTGCTTTCCGAGATACGGACTCGTCATCGAGCCGCTCGGTGATTGCAATTAGCCCCACAGCCACCGTCGCATCGTTCTGTCAACCATCTCTCCCTGTAGCATCAAACGCCTTTTTTTCATACGTTTCGCATGCATAAAAAATGAAAACACACTCAAGCAAAACAGTAATATCGCCAGAAAAAATAAACTCACTGTACCTTCCTTTGGCAACGCTTATTGGCGCGCTTTATTTCTAAAAAACCACCTAGCCAGATACCGGACTGGTATTATTCCCCAAAGTTATCTTTAGAACTGAATCCATAGCACTCTCCGACCAGGATCACAAAAAAAGCAGAGAGGCATCCCTGCTTTTTAATATGAATAATGACTACTGACAGATGGCGGCATACTTTTCATAACGGCTGCAGAAAAATGGAATTCTACGTCTCATCCTTCTCTTTTCTTTCGGTTTTTCGGCACCGTTACTTTCCCCTATTCATTGTCCCACACGTTGATCGTTACCGTTCAGACATACCCCGACACTGCTGTTTCCAGCGCAGTTTAAGCCAACATACACACAAGTTGGCAGCGTCGCGTAGACGAGAGTCAATGAAATAACGCACCTTGAGCAGACTTGTAATATGTAAAACCAATAGATAAATAAAAAACATTCACAATGCAAATTTAATTATAAAAATAAAACCCAGACAGAGATAAAAATATAGCAAAAATAAAAAACAAAACATCCCTCATCACGGTTAGGAATATTCTCCCTCATGAGAAATCAGCCAATAAATAAAGTCGTGAGACCGTCTCAGCATCATTTTACTCATCACCGAGCGCTTGTGGCTATGCACCGTTTTTACGCTTACGCCCAGCACCCGGGCGGTTTGCGATTGATCGAACCCACGCCGTAAATAGCTCATCACTTGCCGCTCTCGAAGCGTCAGCGCGTGGCGCTCACGCAAACAGGCTGCGCCGGTGCCATTCAGCGTTTCAGTCAGCAGCTCAAACAAACGATGCTGACTGTCAGTTCGATACAGCACCTGTGGCGCTTCCCGCAACGGCGTTATCGTTCTTTCCTTGATAGTCACAACCGGCGTCATCGCACGGGTAACGCTACTTCTCCGCCAACGCTGAGCACGCCGGCGAGAGGAAACGATCACCATATCCGCTTGTATTTCGGCATCCGGCCTTAAAAAATTCACGGTCTTCTGATGGGTTAGCGCATACTCACCGATGCTTTGCTCCAGCCCCGCCGCGAAATAACGATTCTCATCATCTATAACAATATTTATTGTTTTCATTTCGCCCTCTCAGCACATATAAAACCTATAGAACCTTATTAGGTTTCATCATAACCACCCTCACAAAGATAAATGGCGTGATCGTTAACGTGAAAATTAAAAACACCAATTCATGCGGGTCATTTAAATAACTTCAACTACCGCCACCGCCGAGCCCGAAAAACTTCCTGACGATAACGGGGCATAGGCAAGCAATAACGATGAAAACGTCACTTCTTTTCCCCCAATGGCCGGAACGTCCAACAATGCTGAGCCAGAGGTTCCATTGATACTTAATAAGGAAACCAGGATGCCGTCTGAACGCAACTTCACGTTATAATCTTCTCCGCCCTGGTAGGATAATACCTTCAGCCTCACTCTGGCGGCGCCGGTACAATAAACGCGGGCCGTCGTCTGGGCCCGATGGCCGGTCACCTCATCTGCCGCCAAGGTGCCATGCTGTAAAACAATATTGTTCATCAGATAGCAGGACAGCGGTGGCGGCGGTGGCTTTATTGGCGGTGGAGTGGCCGTGCCTGTACAGGTATGCCCAAAGGTTCCCACAGCGCCGACTCCCCCCCTTGAATCGGAGTTCAAATCGAATACGATGCAGGGCGCGACGCCGCCGTTTTTCTCCACAAGATAGGACCAATTACCGATATAGCCCTTGGGGCCCGACGCTACCCAGGTGGAAACTACCGTGCTGAACCTCTGATCCCCTTTAATTTGAATATAATCCTTTGAAACCGTATCACCTGGAAAACCAATACGCGACCTGACATAACACTGCGGTGACTGTAAAAAAGTGCCGCACTTTAAAATGCCGTCGGGGTCTAACGGCCTCGGCTCTGCCGCTGTCACTATATATGACAAGGCGCCCGAGTCTGACAACGTCCACTCAAGAGTTATCGTTGCATAAGAACCGGCAGAAATAACCCATAAAATGGCGATTAAAAAAAATTTTAACAAACCCTTCTCCTTTTAAGTTTCATTTTTTGCCAGACTCACCAAAATAACCGTCGCTGCAATACAATCGCCCATAGCGGCGTATGGCGTATTAAACTAAAAACATCGTTGGTTAATATCTCACTACCGCCATTTTTATATCAAACAACGGCAGGCTCACTCGTACTCCAAACTAAACGTCGCCACTGCGTTAAATACGCCGCGTACCAGTGCCTTTTTGGCAATAGCGTCGGGTTCTCCCTGCACATACGCCTGCAGCCGAATATTGTTGCTGCCTGAAGACAAGCGCACTTTGCCGCCGGGGCGATTCACCGGCAACGCTTCGCCCGCCGCACTCTCCAGCCCGATAGCGATGCCAGCGGCCTGGCTGCCCGCCGCCGGCGCCAGCAGCCCCGGCAAAGCGGCGCTCTCCTTGCCGCTCAGGGTCACGGTAACCGTTTTACCCAAGCTGAGATCGCAGTCCGCCAGGGTAATGGCAAACGGCACGCCCGGCGTTCGCTGATTCAGGTACAGGTATTTATCCACCACGTTGCCGAAATCCAGCGCTATCGTCTCCTGTCCCGGTGGGATCACACAGGGTTCCGCCACCAGTGCGCCGCTAAATCGCAGATTATCCGCCGCGCCGGCCAACGGCGGCAGGCAACACAGCGCCAGCGCTAATCCCATCACGATCCGTTGTTTCATTTTCGCCCCCTCACTGGTAATCGACCTGCAGCGTCGCCGTCGCCACAAACGCCCCTTCTTTCAGAACGGCCCCCGGTTTGGCGACCGGCACAGCCTCCAGGCGCGGCGGGTTGCCGGGATCAATCTTGAAGCTGGTGTTGAGCACAAAGGGCGTATCATTCTGATAAAGACGAATGCCGAGATCGGTTTTATCGGTTTGTACCGCCGCCCGATCAAAGGCGGTGGCCGTCCCCTTCAAGGACAGCATCATTTCCCACGGCCGCACCCCCGGCGAATCGCAGCTGATAAGATAATCCACCTGCTGCCGATAGTTGACACCATCAACTTTACTGACCCCCACCCGCTGACCAAAATCCACCGCCACCGTGCCGCCGTCATTGATGGTGCAAGGCGGTGGTGCGCGCAGCGTGCCGCGAAAACGCATCGCAGTATCCTCCGCCGCCAGACTCTGTTGGCCAAAGGCCAACAGCAGAACGATAGCCGCCTGTTTCATCTTCACTCCCCGCTTCATTGGTAATCCGCGCGCATGGTGGCGGATGCCGTGAACTCACCGGTCGGTAGCTGAACGCCGGCCTGTTTTATCGGCACCGCTTTCAACTCCGGCACATTCGGGTACGTAAAGTTTTGCCAGCTGTTCAATGGGATACGGGAATCACCGCGCAGCAGCGCAATCCCCAAACCGTTCACGCTGGTTTGCAACAGCTGCCCGTTAAACCCTGCGCCATTGCCCGCTATCTGCAGCTTCATGCTGTTTCTCGCCTGCCCCGTGCAGCTCAGGGAGTAATTTATTGGCGTGAGGTAATTGCTGCCGTCGATTCGCGTGGTCAATACTTCATTGCCAAAATCCACCTCGATCGGTTTGCCGCCGTTGATCACGCAAGGCAATGGCGCCAACACGGTTACGCTCACGGTCACAGTCGTCGCCGCCGTCACCGGCAGCGTGATGCATCCCATAACCGCTGCCGCAAGCAGCCGCTGTATTCCGTTTCCTGTTTTCACCCCGTCACTCCATATGGGTTGTTGGCGCTGCGCCGGCTTTCACCCGCCGTCAGTCATAACTCAAACTAAAATCCACCATGGCGCGATAGCTGCCGGCGCGCAGCGGTGCCACAGTGCGTTCCGGCGCTACGCTGTAGTTCAGCACGTCGCTGCCTGGCGTCAGCCACAGCGGCATACCACGGCTACCCAACCGAACGTCCCGGCCCTGGGCATCCAATAACCTCAGGCCCAGACCGGAGACGCCCTGCGCCTTCACCAACTGCGGGTTATCGGCGTCAGCCGGGGCGTGGAAGGCCACCCGCACCGCCGGTTGGTCATGCGCCCAGCTTAGCGCGCCAGTACGTTCATCCCGGCTGACCGCCGGACTACGCAGGCAATCACGCAGCCGCAGTTCAAATGCCACCGGCACGCCGCGATCGCCCACCTGCGCCAGCCGCCCGGTCGACACGTCCCCCAGGCGAATATCCTGGCGCGCGCTGTCCATCTCCAACCGGCAGGCGCTTTCGGTCAGCGCCCCTTCGATATACAGCACGCCGTTGGCGCCCTCCACGTCCCAGTTATCCGCCGCCTGTGAGGCAGGTAGCAGCCATAGCATCGCCGCCAGACTCAACGGCGCCATCAGCGCCAGACCGCTCAAGGCAATGTAGTAACGCAATTCGCTGTGTGCATAGCTCCAATCACGCAGCCCTGTCTCTTTCCTTGCCATGTTTTTCTCCTTCGCGCGGCGCTGCCGCTACGGCTTGGCTTTCTCCGGCACCACGCTGCAACTGCTGCCGTTGCAGTTAAAGGTCAGCTGTGGCCGGCCACCGTAGTCGTTGATATAGGTCAGCACCGGGCTGCCGCCCAGGCTGGCTGCGCTCACCGTCAGCGGGGCTGTGCCTCTTGGCGGCACCATAAACGGTTCAAAGTCCTTAGCGCCTCCCACGCCTTTGCGACTCGCACCGTCGACGATAGTGACGTAATACGGCGTCGGGTTGTTCACTACGTATTTATCGCCCTGTTTGGTCAGCGTCAGCTGCTCCTGCCACGGCGCCGCGTTGCGCTCCGGGGCGATCGCCGCCGGGCGGTAGAACAGCTTGATGCGCGTCTGCAGGGCAATCTGCAGCGAGTTCGGCTTGTTACTCTTCGGCGGGATCTCGCGCAGGTTGAAGTAGTACAGCGTCTCGCGGTCCTGCGGCAGCATCTTCGCCGCCGGCAACGCCTGGATCTTCACCTGGCTCGGCTTGCCCGGCTCGATGCGCTGCACCGGCGGTAGCACCGTCAGCGGGCTCTGGATCTTGTTGCCCTGCTCGTCTTCCAGCCAGCCCTGCGCCAGATACGGCAGCTGCTTGTTCTGGTTGCTGACGCTCAGGCTCACCGACTGCACGCTGCCGTCGAAAATCACCCTGGTGCGATCCAACGCGATGGCGGCGTGCGCCGTCGGGGCCAGCGCCCCGGCCAGCAACGAAGTGGTGGCCAGTAGGCCGATAACGTTACGTGTGCTCATCATAAAAACTCCTCAATTCAGTGTTCGTTGCCGCCGTCGCCCGCACTTAGCGCCCGGCACGGCAGCAGTAAATTGGTCGTCAGCATCTCCTGCGGCAGCGGCGTCGGCATCTGCACCTCGCACTGCGCCGTGCCGCCCCAGCGCACCGTCATGCGCTCGCCGGCGTTGATGCCGCTCAGGTAGACGCTGCCGCCGTCGTTGACGATGCCGGTCTCCTGCTCGCGTGCGTTCAGCACCGTGGCGCCGAACGGCGGTTCGCTACCGTCCGCCAGTTTGATTACCGCCATCGCCTTCTCCCCGGCGATCACCGCAAACTTGCGGTAACCAATAGCCCCCTCGGTCAGCGTCGCCTGCACCACCGATTTGGTGGCTTCGGCGTTATCACTCAGCGCGTTCAGATCGATACTGGCCTTGTTGCGGTAGTAACTGTTGACGTCCGCCACCACCGCCTTGCCCCAGCGGTTGGTCGCCACGGCACTGCCGTAGCCGCGCACCGGCACCCCGGCCACCCCTTCGGTATCCAGCAGCAACCGGGTGCCACCCGGCATGCCTATGCGGTGCAATGCCCCGCCTTCCACCGTCAGCGTCATGCCGCCCTGCGCGGAAAAGCCCATTGCGCGGTAGCGATCCTGCTGATAGCTGGCGTTGGCGCTCACGCGTGCCATATCGCCGTCGCGGTTGTAATAACCGCTCATATTCATCCCGCTACGCGCATTGCCGACGCTGATCTGGTAGTTGCTGCGTTCATCGATCCGGTCGTAGTAGCCCGCACGGTTGGTTATGTCGTTGCGGTTCAGCGTCGCGTTGTAGCTCAGGCTGCCACTCCCGCCCCAAGGCACCGACAGCGAGACATACATGCCGTCGTCATTCACATCGTTGTAACGGTTGCGATAGGCCGACAGCGACAGGCTCAGGCTTTTAAAACGGCCGATATCGAAATAGCGCGCCATCGTCAGGTTGTAGCGATCGTTGGCCGGCCGATCCCAGTAGGTTTGGTGGTTATAGTTGAGGTATGCACTCAGCCCCAGATCCCGCAACTGCTGGTTATAGCTGATGGTATACATCTCTTTGCTGTTGCCGAAGCGCCGCCCGTATTCACGCGCATCCAGAAACTCGCCCATGCTCATAAAGTTCTGTTCCGAGAAGCGGTAGCCGGCAAAGGTCACCTGACTATCCAGCTCGTCGAAACTCTTCGAGTAGCTGAGGCGATACGAACCGCCGCTCAACGCCTCATTCTCCTGCGGCAATTTGGCGCGCGACTGGGTCACATCGAACGACAGCGCCCCCAGTAACATCAGGTCACGGCCGATGCCCAGCGCCAGCGCGTTATAGTCGCCGCCCAGCAGCGCGCCGCCGTACAGAGACCAGCCATTGCTCACCCCCCAGGAAAATTCGCCGGTGCCGAACATGGGGCCGTGGTAGCGGTGATCCATATCCGACGGCTTGCCCATCGCCAGCTTATAGCGCACCGAGCCGGGTCGCGTCAGATAAGGAATGCTGGCGGTGTTCATCTTGAACGCCTGCACGCTGCCGTCCTGCTCTTCCACCTTCACATCCAGCTCGCCGGACACCGCGTCGTTGATGTCCTGAATGCGGAATGGGCCGGCCGCGACCTGGGTCTCGTACAACACTCGGCCCTGCTGGCTGATGGTCACCTTGGCGTTGCTCTTCGCCACCCCCACCACTTCCGGTGCATAGCCGCGCAGGTTGGGCGGCAGCATGTTGTCGTCGGAACGCAGGCTCATGCCGCCGAAACGGAAGCTGTCAAACAGCCCGGAGTCCAGATAGTCCTCGCCTAACGTCAATTTTGAGCGCAGCGCCGGCAGCGCCCGGTAGGCGTAGTAGCGGCTCCAGTCCAAACGTTTGTCCGTCGGCATACCAGAGCCCGTTTGATGGTTGAGGCTCCCCTGCCAATCGGTACGTAATCGCCAGGCACCCAGATTAACGCCCGCCGTGCCGTTGCCACTCACGCTGTAACCACGTGAGCCAGCCTGCAATTGGTGTTGCGTCTGAGCATTAAGATTGTAATCAAGCAACAGTCCCGGAATCCCCTCATCCCAGCGCGACGGCGGATCCCAATCCTCAGAACTGTACTCCAAGTAAGCTTGTGGAATGCTGAGATACAAAGCCGACGTAGCCAGATCGCCACGCACTTCCATCCCCTTCAGGCTGGCTTCGTCCAGACATTGATTCTGGTGCCACCAGGTCAGTTGCTTCGTCAAACCGGCCTTTAAACCTAACTGCGCCACCAGGTCCGGCGACAAACAAGCGCGACTGCCGTTCGGATCGTCGTCCGGGGCATAAAACGGCACCTGCTGCTCCGGCAGATCGCTCTTATTTAGATGCACCAGCATGCTGTAACGACCCGGCATGATGTAGCCACCGCGAGAGAACTGGCTGAGATCGATGTTTTTGCGATCGTTTACGTCCAACACGTCGGTGTTGAACTGGATTTCTTCCACCGCACCGGCATCAGCCATTAGGCTGCCAAGCACTAAGGCCACACAAGCGCTCAAAATATGCAAACGAAACGGCTTACCAGCAGGCAAAAACATCATGTTCCAAACCTTTTATTTAATAACTTCCCTGAAATGAACAGCCGAGTCAGTAATAATCCATTTTGAATCTCACTGATGAAAAATAGCTTCCCGGCTTTAATGTTTTTTTATTGGCCATCAACGTTATGCCGTAATTCAGCATCTGGTTCCCCAGCAGAATATCTGCCAACGGTAAAGGTTTACCCGGTATGGCAACATTCCCAAACATATCCGTAATCACGAGTGCGACACCTGAGGCATCGCCATGAATGCCAAACATGTCACCATCCACATTACCGTCGAACGTCACTTGAAATTGACGCCAATCAGGCAGCTTTTTATCTGAGCGCGTTAGAATACAGTTAATTAATTCTATGCTGAAAGGCACATATCTTCCTTTCCCATCTCGAGCAATATCCGATACCGGAATGACCTCCATATCAATTGTTTGCTCACGGCTCTCCGTTGCTATAGCACAAGCTGTATCAATAATGGCCCCTTGCATATTGACGCGCCCCTGTCCCTGCACAGCAGAAATAGCATCCCCCGTAAAGAAAACCAGTAACGGCAATAGGCAAGCCGCCTTCATTCCTTTACCCAAAAATTCCATTCTCATCCCTTAAGAAATAACGGATTCAGGTAAATAGCATGCGGGTTATCCCGCATGCTCATAATCACACGTAGTTCGTCAGATGACGATTACTGGTAAGCCAAGGTAAAGTCGGCAACGGACTGGAACTCACCAGGCACAACAGCATCAGCGACGGTGCTACCCTGCAAATAAGCGGCGAAGCTCAGGGTGTTGGCACCATTCTGCAGTGTTTGTGCTTTAGTCGGCTTGCCCAGTTTAATATCAGCACCGGAACCGTCAGTGATGGCAATACCCGCGCCTTTAGCTGTGCCGGTAATGCCCAGCAGGTTTGCATCTGCTGCAGAGGTAGCACCGGTGAAGGTCAGAGCGACGGTGTTGTTATTTTTCGAAGGATCTTTCTCATCCACAATCAAATCACAGTTTTCCAGTTTGATTTGGAAGTTACGCGGGGTAGATTTTCCGCCGTTTTTCAGCGCTACGTTAGAGATCGCGCCCAGCTCAACGGTCTGATCGATGGACTCAGGAGCGATCGAGCATGGTGCATCAATAATAGAACCGCTGAAGGTCACTTTACCGTGGCCCTGATCGGCGGCGTGTGCCAGAGAAGAAACACCCAAAGCCATTGCGGCGGCCAGCATAATTTTATTCAGTTTCATAAAAATCCCTTACATTCCTTAGTAAGCAGTGGAGTCAATTAAATCCATAAGCGTCACGCAATCAATGCTTCAGATATATTCACAAACATGATTTGCGTAGCTAATACGCTGCGTCTTCACGCTCCGTATCAGTGAGAACAAATTTACACGTCAGAAACAAAAAATAAAATGTTATGTCGCAAAAATACAAAAACACAGGATTTTTATAAAAAAAATAGCAATAAAATAGGTTTTAATGCCAATAAATATCTTTTAATTATCAATGTTTATTTTTAAAAACTTGGCAAGTAACAGATGGGATATCTCATTTATAGCGATATAGAGAAAAATCCTATATACAGGCACACCAAAGGATTGAAAAAAACAAAGACAGGTCTCAGAATAATCTCTCGACAGGAAAGTTGCAGGTTATAAAAATGATTTTTATCATCAACAAAAGTGTCCTCTATAATGAGGAGGAAGGTACGTTGGCGCATATAGACAATGCCAACAATAAAGTAGCCTTACTTAAACCAGCCGGACGTTTGCTCTCATTATTCATCAGGAATAATGGCACACTGCTGCTGCGGGAAAAGTTGATTAATGATGTCTGGGTCGACCATGGGCTTAAGGCATCGAATAACAACTTAAATAATTATGTATCTGGATTACGTAAATCACTAGCGCAGTGCGGAATAGAAGAAATTATTGTGACCTATCCCCGCCAGGGGTTTAAATTTTGCGCCATAAATATTGATAAATCTGACAAATTAGATGGAAGTGATAACGACCTGAAATATGATAGTGAGGAAAAAACGGCAATCGCGGAACCAAAAATTGAACCCACCAATCTCCGCCGTTTGCTTCAGCGTCTGGTGATGATTGCCGCCGCTTGTCTGGTGCCTTTTGCACTTGTTATTTTGTATCAAAATAGCACACGCATTAGCGTTTATCCGTTGGGAAACTATGAGCAATGTCAGATCTACAGCATGAAGTTGGAGAGTGGCGATTTGAGGAGAATTAAAAACATCATTCATCAGGCAGGTTTTAACTGCAAGACCAGGGCGGATGTATACTATTACGATAACATTCGTAGTGCAGACTCACAAAGCGCTGAAGAACAGCTCACGTTCTGCCCACGCGAAATTAGTGCTCCTTGTATTAACAGCTATATTAATAATAACAACTAACACCTTAAACTCTCCCTCCAGGGCCGCCTATTTAGCCTCCCCTTGGCCGCACTTTGCCAAGGGTATGGCTTATGACCGAGTACTGCAAACAAACAACGGACCGTAATTGGCAATAAACATGTAATGGCTGCTGTCTATTTGCTCAATGCGCAAATGATACTGCTGCCCAACCATCGGCAAATGCTTATTTAAATCTGGTCGTACAACCGAGTCTTGCTGTCTTATGCTATTTTTCACCACGGTAAAAATATAGTCTTCCCCTCGTCGCCGATAGTCCAGTGTAACCGTTCTACCAACGTTATAGCGGGTTGCTCCGTCAAACAGACTACCGTTAATCAACACTGTTGCACGCCGCGGGCCATCCGGAGCAACGCTGATCAACAATATCCGCTGTATCGTTTTGCCCTCGCGTTGGTTGGTCATCCCGACGACAGCTCGACACGCCGGGATCTGCGGTTTTAAAAATAGCCAGTAACCGGAAATACCGCCGATAATCAGCGAAAATACCAACAACACTCCATAACGAGAGCGCCAAAAAAAATTATAACACAATGTTTTCATGGAAGTTTTCACATTGAACCTTACCCGATGCCATTCGGCTCTGCGGGCAATAATAAAAATAGTAACTCCTGACTCGCCCAGGGCTATTCGGCGTTAGCATTTTGCTGTCGTAATAAAAGAGCGTCGCAGGAACACCGTTTTCATTACACTTAGTATGTTTTTTTTGTTCCAACATGTTCTGCAAATGTGTCAGATCCACCTCAACAGGCCCGATCCTGTGGAAAGAAGTAATAAACTGCACGTCACAATTGCCAATCTTACCCACCTTAGCCACACTCACCGCTGGATACCCTGCATCCCACCACGCCCCTATACCGCTGCCTAACGCCAATAGCGCCAGCACAACTGCAGTAAATTTAAAACGTCTGGTTTGCGTAACGGTAGCCACTGCAGCCGGTTTGGCTGCTGGCTGCAAATCCGGCACCAGTAAACTTTCCGCCTGGCTATCCATCGTATGCAGTTCAGCTGCCGTAAACATAAACCCCTGTCGCGGCAGGGTGACGATGATCTCTTCCTCGCCGAGCGAGGAGAACGCTTTGCGCAAAATAGAAATGGTGTTGTTGAGGTTGTTGCCGGAAGCGACCTGGCCGTGCGCCTCCCATACCTGCGTCAGCAGCGTTTCGCGGGAAAGCACCAGGTTATTGTTGCGCACCAGGGCGGAAAGCAGGCGGTTCAGCGTGGCCGTCAGCACAACCGGCGGAATGTCGTCATGCAGCGAGATCAGCTCCGATCTATCTTCATGATATTTAATATTATTATTAATTATATATCTCATAATTCCCTGCGCGATAAACTGGTTAACGCCCATTAGCCCCTATCAAACGTGGCAATATTAGCATAGCGCAAATGATAAGAAAATTCTTAACAAAAAGAATAAAATCTAATAAAAACAAACAGATATTAAATATCACCATACAATTCTCAGAGTGAATTTTGCAGCCTTTTTCTGATTCAATGCACGCATAAAGTGGATTAACAAACTGAGCATAAATAAAAAAACCCGCCATAAGGCGGGCCTGATCAACGTCGGAAAATACTCAGCGCAGGCGGCGAATTTGCCGGTCTTGCCAGCCGGCGAACAGCAGTAAACCGCATAGCGCGCCGAGCAGCGCGCAGAACATGTCGGACTGGGTATCCCACGGATCGCCCTGGGTGCCGAGAAACTCGTCGGCGCCCTGGCCCAGCGCCAGCGCCGCCCACCACTCGATCAGCTCATACACGGCGCTGATGGCCAGCGCGATGCAGCAAACCACAAAGCCCAGCATCTTGCGCCCCTGCACATAGCCGCCGCGCAGCAGGATCTCGCGCGCCGCCAGCGCCGGCACCAGTCCCTGGAAGAAGTGCCCCAGTTTGTCGTACGGGTTGCGGCCAAGATCCAGCCACTGCTGCACCTCAAACCCCAGCGGCACGCGGGCATAGCTGTACATGCCGCCGAAAATCAGGATCAGCGCATGGAAGAAAATCAGCGTATAGAGCAGCGGCGTCAGCGGATAACGGCGATGGGTCAGCCACAGCAGCGGCAGAGCGATCAATACCGGCGCCACCTCCATCAGCCAGGTGGTGCGATCGTAAGGGCGGATGCCGCTGTGGATCAACGCGGCCAGCAGCAGCAGGGTGATAACGAACAACAACAGCGGGGTACGCGAGGCGGGCATAACCAACGTTCCTTCGGGTTAACAGATCAATGCACTCTTTATACCGCAGATCCTGAGGCGAAAAAAAACAGGCGGAGCGTCGCCGCTTCGCCTGTTCGATGTGCGCTTACCCTGCGTGGGATTATTTCAGCGCTACGCGGATCACGTCGTCCGGCGCGGTGGCTTCTTTCTCGCGGCTGGAAGCCTGCTTGACGCTGACGTATAGCGTCTGGCCGTCCGGCGACAGCGCCAGGCTGTTCGGGTGGGTCGGCGTCTTGATGGTGTTCAGCACCTTGTAGCTCTTGGCGTCGATTACGCTCACTTCGCCCGCCTGGCGATGGGTGACGTAAACTTCATTGCGCGCCGGGTTGAACAGCACCGCCAGCGATTCCGGTACGTCGATCTTGCTCAGAATGTTGCCGTTGCGGATATCCACCACCAGCACCTGCGGCTGCTTGGAATCAGTGATGAACGCACGATGGGTAGCGGTATCCAGGCTGATGTTCAGGAAGAAGTGCTCTTTGGACTCATCCAGCTTCTTGCGCGACAGCACCTTGTTGGATTGGGTGTCGATGGTCACCAGCTCGCCGTCGGCGTTGGTGACGTACAGACGTTTGGCGGCGGCGTCCAGCGCCAGGCCGGTGCCGTATTTGCCGGTGTCGGTCACGGTGGCGCGCAGGGTCAGATCCTTGCCGTCCACCACCCACACTACGCTGGATTCACCCAGACCGGTGATGTACAGGGTATCGCTGTCGGCATCCGCCACCAGTTCGCGCGGCGCCAGCGGCTTGACGGTCTCGGAGCGCTTGCGCGCGTCCAGCACCAGGCGGCCTTTCACGTCGCCGGTCTTGGCGTCGATGGCGGTCACCGAGTTATTGACGGTGTTACCGAAGAACAGCGTGCCGGTCTTGGCGTTGACGGCGGCGCCGAACGGCTTGATGTCGTTATGGATAATCTGCGTCACGTCCAGCGTGGTCGGATCCAGACGGTAAACGATGCCGCCCTTGTCCAGCTTGCGGCTCTGCGACGTCGCCAGGTAGAGCGCGTTCTCGCTCGGGCTGTAGGCCATTTCATAGGCGCCCTTGCCAACCGGCTTGCGCAGCACTTCCGGCGCGGTCTGTGCCAGCAGCGTATTGGAGAACAGCAGCGTGGACAGCAGCATCAGCGGAAATGCCGCACGTTTTCCCTTGGTGATCAAAGCATTCATCGTAATCTCCTTATAGAACCAACGGGGCGGCCGCTCGACCGCCCTCTCTCGTTATTAAAATCAGGCTTTCTCTTCGGAAAGCAGCGCCCACCAGCTGTCGATGGTCGGGTTGCGCGCCAGCGCGATAAAGTCGATATCGCCGCGGATCTTGCGCCAGCGGGTCGCCAGCTCCATGATGCGCACCGAATCCAGGCCGTAATCGATCAGGTTCTCATCGTTGCCCATGTCTTCGCTGTCTTCGTCAAGCAGCGGCAGGATCTGCTGACGCAGCGCATCGATGCTGGCGATACCGGCAGCCGGCAACAGGGAAGCAGTGGTCACCACCCGGCCGCAGCGGCCGGCGGTGTAGCGCAGCGCCATCAGGTGTTCGTCGCGCGAGAAGTCCGCCAGGCCGTCGGCCACCATGAACGGCTGGATATTGCGCATGAAGGCGTCGATGGCGGTGGTCAGGCAGCCGATGTGCGCATACACGCCGCAGATAATCAGCTGATCGCGGCCGGACTCCTGCAGGATCTCCTGCAGCGGCGAGCGGTGGAAGGCGCTGTAGCGCCATTTCACCAGCACCGTGTCGTCTTCGTCCGGCGCCAGCGCGGCGGTCACCGCCTGCTGCTCAGGATGTTTGTTCAGGCCCGGCCCCCACATGTCGTTCAACAGCGCGCGGTCTTCATCGCTCTGCTGGTTCGGCTGCGCGGTATAGAACACCGGAATGCCCTGCTGTTTGCAGTAGCGGCGCAGGTTGGCGATGTTCTCCACCACCTGTTTAATCAGCGCGCTGTCTTCGCCCCAGAAATTGAGGAAATACTGCTGCATGTCGTGGATCAGCAGCGCGGCGCGCTGCGGTTCTACGTGCCAGGTGACTTTATTTTGCGGCAGTTCGTCCGCCGTCGGCAGCGCGTAGTCATTAAGTTTTGGAATGGCCATCGATTAATCTCCCTGAGCCTGAGTCTGTAGTTGCCCGTCGAGCTGCTGGCGCAGCCGTTTTTTGTCCACTTTGCCGACCGGGGTCAGCGGCAGGCTGTCCACCTGAATAAAGCGATCCGGCAGTTTGAAGTCCGCCACGCCCTGCTCGCGCAGGTGGCGGCGCAGCACCACCGGCTTCAGCGGCGCGTTGGCGATGATATAGGCGCAGCTCTTCTCCCCCATCAGCGCGTCCGGCATCGACACCAGCGCGGCGTTGATCACGTCCGGATGACGCAGCAGCAGGTTCTCGATCTCCTCGGCGGCGATCTTCTCTCCGCCGCGGTTGATCTGATCTTTCTGCCGCCCCTGCACGGTGATGTAGCCGTCTTCGCTGATACTGATCAGATCGCCGGAGCAGTAGAAACCGTCGGCGTCGAAGGCGTCGGCGTTGTGCGCCGGGCTCTGGTAGTAACCGCGGAAGGTATAAGGCCCGCGCGTCATCAACCGGCCGACCTCGCCCGCCGGCAATGGATTGCCGTCGTCATCTGCCACCCACACCTCGTCGTCCGGCGACATTGGCCGCCCTTGTGTCGTCAGGATGTGGCGTTCGTCGTCGTCCAGCCGGGTGTAGTTCACCAGCCCTTCTGCCATGCCGAACACCTGCTGCAGTTGGCAGCCGATTTCGTTCTGAATGCGCGCCGCCAGCGTCTCGCCCAATTTGGCGCCGCCCACCTGCAGCAGTTTCAGGCTGGCGAGCTGGGCATTGCCGCCCCACTCTTCGATCGCCTGCAGCCACAGCGTGACCGCCGGCGGTACCAGCGCCGTCACGTTGATTTGGTGCTGTTCGATCAGACGGAAGCACTGCCCGGCGTCCGGATCGGCGGCGAACACCACCAGCCCGGCGCCATAAAACACGCCCAGCACGCCCGGCGAACTCATCGGGTAGTTGTGCGCCACCGGCAGCGCGCACAGATAGCGGGTCTGCGCGTCGAAACGGCAGATCTCCACGCTGCGGCGAATGCTGTAGTAGTAATCATTGTGGGTGCGCGGGATCAGCTTCGGCGTACCGGTGCTGCCGCCGGAAAGCTGGAAGAACGCCACCTGATCGGCCGCGGAAGGCTGCGCGACAAAACCGTCGCTGGCTTCGTCCAGCCAGGCGGCCAGCGCCAGCTCGCCCTCGGGCTGGCTGCGCAGCGCCACAACCCGCAGCGAAGGATGCGCATCGCGGAAGGCGTTCAGGAATTGATCGTCGGCAAACAGCGCGTGCTGGCGATCGGCGATCAGCAGCGCCGGTTTGATCTGCTCGGCATAGGCGTTCAGCTCGCTGCGCTGATGGCTGAACAGCGCGTTGACCGGCGCCACGCCAATTTTCAGCAGCGCGAAGAACACGATATAGAACTCCGCCACGTTGCCCAGCTGGACCAATGCGGTATCGCCGGATTTTACGCCGCGGCGCAGCAGAGCGGCCGCCAGGCGATCGGAGCGCTGCTGCAACTCGCGGTAGGTCAGGCTGCCCTGGGCGTCGATAATCGCCGGAGCGTCGTTGTTGGCCTGGCGATCGAGGATCTCGGTCAGCGGCTTGTCAGTCCAGTAGCCGCGTTCGCGATAGCGGCTGGCGAACTCCGCCGGCCAGGGGGTAAAGGCAATGCTCATCTTGTCGTTATCCTTGATTCATACCAAAGGCACGCAGAATGGTGCTGAGTTTGGTGCCTGTTTCATGCCATTCAGATTCGGGTGAAGAGTCTTCCACAATGCCGGCGCCGGCGAACAGCCGCACCCGGTTGCCGTCAACGGTGCCGCAGCGGATAGTCACTACCCACTCGCCGTTGCCTTCGTCGTCGCACCAGCCGACGATGCCGCCGAACAGGCCGCGATCGAACGGCTCCAGCTTGCCGATCAGGGCGTGCGCCTCGGCCGTCGGCATGCCGCACAGCGCTGGCGTTGGGTGCAGCAGGCAGGCCAGCGACAGGGCATTTTCGTCTGGAGACGCTGCCTCGCCGTCGATCGGCGTGGAGAGATGCCACAGCGTGGTGGTGGTCAACAATTCGGGGGTGTGCGGCACATTCAGGTAGCGGCAGCGGCCGGCCAGCACGTCACGCATGCTTTCGGTGACGATGCGATGCTCGTGGCGATCTTTCGCCGAGGCCATCAGCCGCTCCCCCACTTCGCGATCGCGCTGCGGGTCGGCCTCGCGCCGGGCGGAACCGGCCAGCGGGTTGGAGTAGAAACGGCCGCCGTCCTGGCGCAGCAGCAGCTCCGGGCTGGCGCCCAACAGCGCGCCCTGCTCCAGCGGCACGTGGAAGTGGAAACCGTGCGGGTTTTGGGCGATCACGCGCGCCATCAGCGCATGGCGATCCACCGGCCGGCGCGTTTCGATCTCCAGCAGGCGCGACAAGACCACTTTATCCAGCTCACCGGCCTTCATCGCGTCAACGGCATCGCTGACCATGTTCATGAACGGCTGCTGCTGCGGCAGCTCCGTTATGCCAGCCAGCTCCGGCCCCTCTGCCGCCGGCTGAACGCCGGCCATAAAAGCGGCGCGATCGAACCAGCGGCTCTGCTGCGGAATAAACAGCGCCGAAGGCTGCCGGGTATCGAACGGGATAGCGCCGCACAGCAGCGGATTTTTGATGCCGGCCTGACGAGCCTCGGCAAACGCCTGCCGCACGCTGCGCTGGAACTCGCCGTTCAGATCGGCGCCGTCCGCGGCCGGCAGGCGAATGCGGCTGAAACATCCGGTGGTGGTCAAGCTGCGGAAAGGGGAGGTAAAGAAGAAGCCCGACGCCGGAGAAAAATCAGCGGCGAACAGGTGTTCTTCGCGCTCCTGCATTTCCTTTCGATTGATGTCGTTCACGGCAGTATCCATCGCTTCGCCCTCAGATTTTGAAGTGATAACCAATATAATAATGATTATCATTTGAGTTAATTCCGCGCTAAATTACTCGCCGATATTTGCCATGTCAATAAACGTAAGCACTTCTTTCATTTCAAAATCATGACATAAACGCTGTGGGTTTTACGCATGCCGATGATAAGCATTGCTATTTGATCCCACAGCGTTGTCATAACGCGTTCGACTACTTTTCT
The DNA here is from genome assembly GCF_043109535.1 of Serratia sp. LACPHL-BACT-2024-00286. NCBI lineage: Bacteria > Pseudomonadati > Pseudomonadota > Gammaproteobacteria > Enterobacterales > Yersiniaceae > Serratia > Serratia sp. LACPHL-BACT-2024-00286. Next base: position 29,469 of record NZ_JBICNA010000010.1, on the reverse strand, counting down.
GTGGCGGGCTGCGGCTCCGGTTTGTGCAGCGTCACCTGGCGCAAACCGGTCATGGCGAACAGCAACAGGATGCCGAGCAGCGCCGCGCCGAAACCGAAACCGCTGGCGCTCATCGCCGGCAGCATAAAGGCGCCCATCGCCCCCAGCAGCAACGCGCCCAGCGCATCGCCCACCACGTTCTGCGCCGTCCACAGACCGTTGATGCGGCCGAGGAAGTTGTCCGGCGTCAGGCTCTGGATCAGGCCGTACTGCAGCAGCGAGTTCAGCGCGCTCAGGTAGCCGAACGCCACCAGGCACAGCAACGCCAGGCTGTACCACGGCATCAGGCCGAACAGGCCAATGGCGGCGAACGCCGCGATCGCCGTCAGCAGCATCACCCAGCCGGGGCGCGCCACGTGCGCCACGCGCCCGCTGGTGAAAGCACCGATGGCGGCGCCGAGCGGCACGGCGGCGTACATATAGCCGAGGTGGGCGGCGTCGATGTGCCAGCTTTCCGCCATCGCCGGGTACAGCACGCGCACCGCGCTGGCCATGGTCAGCAGCGCGCCGATCAGCGCCACCATGCCGATCACCTTGTTCTGGAACAGGAAGGCGAAACCGCCCGCCAGCGCGCGCAGCGGGTGTTCACGCGGCTGCGGCGGCGGCATCAGCTGCGGCAGGCTCAGCAGCGGCAGCAGCGTCAGCAGGGTGCCGAACGCCGCCAGGCCGTAGTTCCAGGCAATGCCCATATGGGCGATCACCAGGCCGCCGATCGCCGGAGAAAGGATCGAGCCGAAGCGCACCGTCAGCATGCTGATGGCGCCCGCCTGCACGATGTTTTCGCGGCCCACCAGCGCCGGCGTGGCCGCCAGCAGCGCCGTCACCCCCACCGCGCCGAAGAAGCCGTCCCACACCGCCAGCAGATAAATGGCCGCCAGCGAAGGCGACGGCAACAGGGCGTTGAGGCACAGGCCGACGAAGCCGATGCCGCAGGTGGAGCGCGCGAACAGGATCAGTCGGCGCCGCTCATAGCGATCGGCCAATACGCCCCCCATCAGCAGCCCGGCGAACATGCCGCCGCCGGCCAGCGTCACCGCCAGCCCGACCTGCAGGGTGGAACCGGTCAGCGCCTGGATCTGCACCGGGATGGCGATCGCCATCAGACCCAGCGCCACAATGGAAATAAAGCGCGCGCAGAATACCGCGCGGAAAGCCCGGTTGGTTTTCAGCAGGCTAAAATCAAGCAGGATGGAGGGTTTGCTACTCATCGGTTTTTCACCACATCGTTAAACGGGGATTCTGCAGTTGCGGGGCGCTATGCTAGCACAGATGGCGAAATCAATAATGATAATAAAACTCATTGATATTCAACCGTGAGCAACCGCAAGAAACGCCGCCACACGCGGGGGTCATACCCGTGCCTGGCGGCGAGATGACGGACGCGATTACAGCGTGCGCAAGATCCGGTTCAGCAGCGGCCCCAGCACTTTGAACGACGCCGGCGAAACGATATCGACATGCGCACAGTCCAGCTCGTGCGCCTGCAGCGCATCGACGTACTGCGACCAGGTTTGCTGCACGTCCATCCCTTCCTGCAGCGTGCGTTTGGCGACGAACAGCGTCGCCTGGCCGTGGAAATGGGCGGTACGCGTGTGCGACAACAACCGTACCGAGTCGGCGTAGTTGGCTTCAATGTTGTCGAACATCGCGGTGCGCGTTTCTCCCAGCGCCGGATCGAGCGTATCCTGCGACACCGCCAGGAACTGCTCGCGCTCGCGCTGCACCTCCTTCAACACGTTGTCGTCCAGCATCACGTCCCAGTTTTGGGTCTCCGGCGGATAGGTATCCAGCAGGCCGAGGAACGCCACCTGCTCGCCGCGCGCCTGCAGCCGGGCGGCGATGCCCTGCGCCAGCGTGCCGCCCAGCGAGTAGCCGATGAAGTGGTACGGCCCGTGCGGCTGTACCTGCAACACCGTCTGCAGGTGGGCATCCACCACCTGATCCATATCTTCGCTCAGTGCCAGCGGGCCGTCCGGCCGCGGCGACTGGATACCGACCAGCGACCAGTGCTGATCGAGATAGCGCGGCAATACGCTGAACTGCCAGGAGAAACCCGACGCCGGGTGCAGACAGAACAGCGTCGGCCCCTCGGTGACGCGCAGCGGCAATACGCTGTCGAAGCCGCTGCGATCGGCCTCTTCCTGCGTGCGATCTTCCGCTAACAAGACAGCCAGCTGCTCGATGCGCGACGCCACCATTACCTGGCCGACGGACACCGCCTTGCCCAGATCGCGGCGCAGCTCCGCCGCCAGCCGCATCGCCAGCAGCGAATGGCCGCCGAGCGCGAAGAAATCGTCATCGGCGAACACCTGCTCGCGCTGCAGCAAACGGGCAAATACCGCCGCGATCTCGCTTTCCAGCCCGGCCTGCGGCGGCCGCCCAGCCTTGCGCTCGCCGCCCTGCGGCTGCGGCAAGGCCTTGCGATCCAGCTTGCCGTTGGCGCTCAGCGGCAAATCGCTCATTTCCACCAACGCCACCGGCACCATGTGCGGCGGCAGCCGGTCGGCCAGCGCCGCGCGCAGGGCTTCCGCATCCCAGCTCGCGCCAGGCTGCATCACCAGATAGCCCACCAGCTGGCGCGCATCGCCGCCGGCGTCCACCGGCGTGCCCTGCAGCACCAGCGCGTGCGTCACCGCCTGGCGCACGCCCGGCAGCGACAGCAAGGCGTGGTCGATTTCGCTCAGCTCGATCCGCTGCCCGCGGATCTTCAGCTGATCGTCGCTGCGGCCCAAATATTCCACCGCGCCGTCCGGCAGCCAGCGCGCCACGTCACCGGTGCGGTACATGCGCCCGCCCTCGCCGAACGGATCGGCGACAAAGCGGCTGGCGGTCAGATCCGGCCGGCCAAGGTAGCCGTGCGCCAGCTGCACGCCGGTCAGATACAGATCGCCCGCCACGCCCGGCGGCACCGGCCGCAGGCGCGCGTCAAGAATGCGCAGCCCGGTGTTCCACACCGGCAGGCCGATCGGCACGTTGGCGCCGGTCACCTTCGCCAGCGCGTCGCCGTAGGCCGGATGCCAGGTCACGTCCACCGCCGCTTCGGTCGGGCCGTAGAGGTTGTGCAGCGGCACCGCCGTGCGGCTTTGCCACAGGCGGCACAGCTCCGCCGGCAGCGCTTCGCCGCTGCAGAACACCTGGCGCAGCGCGGCGCAGCTCGCCACCGCCGCGTCGTCGTCCAGGGCGGCAACGAAAGCCGCCAGCATCGACGGCACGAAGTGCAGCGTGGTAATGCGGTGCTGCGCGATCAGCTGTTGCAGCTGCTGCGGATCGCGGTGCGCCTCCGGCGGCGCCATCACCAGCCGGGCGCCGACCATCAGCGGCCAGAAGAATTCCCATACCGAGACGTCGAAACTGCACGGCGTTTTCTGCAGCACCGCGTCGTCCGCCCCCAGCGGATACTGGTGCTGCATCCACAGCAAGCGGTTGACGATCGCCTGATGGCCGACCAGCACGCCTTTCGGGCGCCCGGTGGAGCCGGAAGTAAAGATGATATAGGCCGCATGGTTCGGCGTCGGGCCCGCGATCGCCACCCCGGCGGCGTGATCGGCCGGCAGCGGCGCGTCATACAGCAAAATTTCGCCCTTGTCGGCGAACCGCGCCTGCTGCGCCGGGTTGGTGATGACCAGCCGGGGCGCGGCGTCTTCCAGCATCATCGCCAGCCGCTCGTCCGGATAACCGGTGTCCAACGGCAGATAGGCGGCGCCCGCTTCCACGATCGCCATCAACGCCAGCGACAGGAACACCGAACGCGGCAGCGCCACCGCCACGATGTCGCCCGGCCGCACACCCTGCGCAACCAGCTCGCGCGCCAGCGCCATGACCTGCTCGCGCGTTTCGCGGTAGGTGAAATTGAAATGCGCATCCGCCAGCGCCGGCGCGTCCGGCGTGGTTTGCGCCTGCTGCGCCAGCAACTGGCTCAGCGTGGTCGCCGGCACCGGGTGCGCCGTGTCGTTGACCCGCGCCAGCAGCGCATGATCGTCGGCGGTCAGCATATCGGCTTCGCCGATCGGCAACGTTGCCTGCGCGGCGAACTGCGCCAGCAGCAGCGGCAACCGCTGCAGATGCGCCTGCAGTTCCTGGCGACCGTAACGCTCGGCGTTGGCCAGCAGCTCCACCTTCAACTGATGGTGTTCGTCGATAAACAGCGCAATCTCCAGATCGCGCACCGGCCCGGAGGCCAGATCGTGAGTGATGCCTTCGATACCGGCGAAATCCAGCTGGTAATCGAACATTTTGAAGTTGAAGACCGTGCCGTACAGCGGTTCGCCGTCGCCGATGCGCCCCAGATCGCGCTGCACCTGCTCGGCGTCGTAGCGCTGATGGCGGCGCACCGTTTTCAGCTCGCGGCTGATGCGGGCGGCGGCCTCATACAGCGTGGCCTGCGGCTCGAGATGCATCTCCATCGGCAGCACGTTGATCACCGGCCCGGCGGCGCACAGGGCGGCCGATCCGGTACGGCGCATGAAGATAAAACCGGCGCTGAAACTCGGTTGGCCGCTCAGGCGCGATACCCACAGCGCCACCAGCGCCACCGCCATATCGGCGGCGTTCAGCTTCTGCTGAGCGCCGCACTGCACCAGTTCGGCGAAGGCCTGCGGATCGCAGCGCTGTTCCAATCGATGGATGCGCGGCGTGGGGGTTTGCCCGGCCAGCGGCTGCGGGCAGAGCGTGGCTGGCGGCGGCAACTGCCGCGCTTTTTCGAGCCAGAAATCGGCGTCGCGCTGCCAGGCCGGCGCCTCCCGGTAAGCCTGGTATTCCGCCACCACGTCGCTGAACGCCGTGAAAGGCGTCGGTTCCAGCGCGTCGCCGCGGCAAATATGGGTGTAAATCGCCGCCACGCGGCGAGCGATGGCGGTGAAGCTGAAACCGTCCACCAGCAGATGGTGATAGCGCTGATACCAGAACCAGCGGTCATCCGCCAGGCGCATCACCACATGGCGATACAGCGGCGCGCCGCTGCCGGCGCGCAGATCGCTCGCCAGATCGATGTCCATCAGCGCGCGCGCGGCGGCTTCGGGATCCGGCGACGTCGTCAGATCGACAAGTTCCGGCTCGTGCACCGCCAGCGCGTCATCCAGCCATTGCACCGGCACGCCGTCGCGTTCCGCAAAACGCAGGCGCAGCATGTCCACCTCGTCCAGGCCCTGGATGATGGCCTGCAGCAGAGGCTCCACGGCAATGGGGCCGTTGAGTTCGATGGCGTGAGCCACCGCGTAGGCATTGCGATGCGGGGAGATTTGATCGGCGACCCAGATGCCGGGTTGCGCCGCGACCAGCGGCCATTCGCCCGCAAGCGCCGGGCCGCTGAGAGAGTTAGGGGTGTGTGACACTGCTTATTGCTCCCGTGATTACCTGGCGCCGGTCACGCCTTGCTTGCTGCGACCGGCAGAATGTCTTGCCAATGCTGTTCCAGCCACTCGGTGCACGCGGTGCGCGCCGCCGGGCCGAAGACGATCGTCCAATCGGACGGAATGGCGCGGAAATCCGGCCACAAACTGTATTGTTGTTGTACGTTGCGCAGCACCAGGCTGCGCTGCTGTTGATCATCGAACGGATTCAGGCTTTCCATCATGTGTTCCTCGTGCCGTCGCCGATGCCGGATAAGCGGTGGCGAAAGCGGAGGCCCAGACCGCCTGCAGCCCGTCGGTCAGGCCGCTGCGCCAGCACAGCGCGTCGTGCCCGCCTTCCACCACCCGGTAGTGCACCCGATGGCCGGCGCCGCTCAGACGAGCCGCCATTTCGCCGCTGACCCGATGCACCAGCTTTTCCTGCGAACCGGCTTCCATAAATACCTTCAGCGCGCCGTGGTTGCCCAGGCCATGCCGTTCCACCTGCTGCATCAGCCAGCAGGCGTCGTCGGGGATGCTCGGCAGCTGCAGCATGTCGCGCCGCGGCCACCAGTAGGAACCGGACTGGGTAATTACCGCGCCGAAGCGCTGCGGCCAGCGCAGCCCGGCATACAGGGAAGCCAGGCCGCCAAAGCTTTGCCCCGCCACCACCGTATCGGCCGGTTTGTCGCTGTGCGGCGCCCAGTCGGCCAGCTGCGGCATCAGTTCTTCCTGCACCGCCAGCCAGAAATCGTCCTTGCAGGTTAATTCTCGCGCCCGGTGCGGCAGATCGATGATGTCGATCAACACATACACCGCTTCCGGCAACGCTCCCTCGCGGGTCAGCTGCATCAGCGGCTCCCAGACCGGCATCTGCTTCGCCCAGAACTGACCGTCAAGCAGGATAGCCAACGGACGCTCGGCCGGCTTGCTGTCGCCGGTGGTGTAGATCCAGACGTCGCGGCTGTTGCCCAGGCGCTCGCTCTGCCAGGTATGGCGCTGCAAACGCGCCGGCAGCGGCGGCGTGCAGCGCCCGCTGGCGATCTCATACTCGTCGAACGAACGCCATACCGGCTGCGGCGGCGCATCCGGCATGTGCAGGCCGGAGACGCTGTGGCCGCTGGCGCTTTGCCAGGAGCGATACGGGTTGAGCAGATCGGGGGTGGCGCTGGCGAACACCTGGTGCCACCAGTGGCGCAGGTTGTGCATGTTGGCGTGCGCATCGTCGCCGCTGAACGCCGGCGGCCGCTCGTCAAAGCAGGGAATAAAGCAGTAGCTGCCGCGCCAGGCGCCGCTCAGCTCGGTCTGCCAGTACCACACGTCGGTGCCGGCCAAACGCTGCAGGCTTTGCGGCGGATTCGGTTGGTGATGGTCGGTCAGGCAGTTGATGTTGATCCACACGCGGCGGTAGGCGGAGGTCAATTCGCATCCCTGAGGATCGCGCCAGAAAAAGGTGGTTCGCCAGCGGCCGTTACCCGCCGGTTCTACCCATGGCGTACCGCGCCGTGCCACCGTCAACCACCATCCTGGACTGCCCGCATTGCTGCTGGCCAATAATCTGCTGCTTTCTGACTGTAGTTCTGTATTCACAACGCCTACCCATTTTGTAGTTGGCGGCACCGGGAACGTCGACTTTTCCCTATCGTCGGCCACCGCCCGAACGCACTGTACGCCAAATACTATTGATAATAATTTGCATTTGCAATAGTGTGTAAGGCTTGGAGATCGTGCTGGTATTGCGCGCAACGGACAGGGATCGGGGATATATCAATGGCATCCCTTGCCGCAGCCGATTTTCTATTTCCGACTACACAAAAACTACAACCGCCCTTCCCCCCGTTCGGCGAGGGATGGCAGCAAGGTAGGACACTCAGATGAAAAGCAAGCTATCACGTTATTCTTTAGCCACTCTTATCGGCTTGGGATTGGGCGCGTCCGCGTTCGCCAACGCCGCGCAGCAGACCGACACCCCCACCACGGAAGAAAACAGCGGCGCAGCGGATAAAAAGCCGCGCGGCGAAGACACCATCGTCGTGACCGCCGCCCGGCAGAACCTGCAGGCGCCTGGGGTGTCCACCATCACCGCCGATGAGATCAAGAAACGCCCGCCGGCGCGCGACATCAGCGAACTGATCCGCACCATGCCCGGGGTTAACCTGACCGGCAACTCCACCAGCGGCCAGCGCGGCAACAACCGCCAGATCGATATCCGCGGCATGGGCCCGGAAAACACCCTGATTCTGATCGACGGCAAACCGGCCTCCAGCCGCAACTCGGTGCGTCAGGGCTGGCGCGGCGAGCGCGACTCGCGCGGCGATACCGCCTGGGTGCCGCCGGAAATGATCGAGCGCATCGAAGTGCTGCGCGGCCCTGCCGCGGCGCGCTACGGCAACGGCGCTGCGGGCGGCGTGGTTAACATCATCACCAAGAAGGCCGGCGATGCGCTGCACGGCTCGCTGAACGGCTACTTCAACGTGCCGCAGCACAAGCAGGAGGGCGCCACCAAACGCACCGACTTCAGCCTGTCCGGCCCGCTGAGCGATTCCCTGAGCTTCCGTCTGTTCGGCGGCTACAGCAAAACGCAGGCCGACGCCTGGGATATTAACCAAGGCCATCAATCCGAGCGCACCGGCAGCTATTCCAATACTTTACCTGCCGGACGTGAAGGTGTGGTCGATAAAAATATCGACGCCCTGCTGCACTGGGACTTCGCTCATCTGCAGTCATTGGAGTTCGAGTACGCCTATGGCCGCCAGGGCAACCTGTACGCCGGCGATACCCAGAACACCAACACCAACGCCCTGGTGCAAAGCAACTACGGCAAAGAGACCAACCGCATCTACCGTGAAACCTTCGGCCTGACCCACCGCGGCGCCTGGGACAACGGCGTGAGCACCAACAACTACGTGCAGTTTGAGCGCACCCGCAACACCCGCCTGAACGAAGGATTGGCCGGCGGCACCGAAGGCATCTTCGACACCAATAACACCGGCTTCGGCACCATCAAGCTGGACGACTTCCTGGCGCACAGCGAAGTCAGCGTGCCGTTTGAGCTGGGCGTCGCCCAGACCGCCACGCTGGGCACCGAGTGGTCTCAGCAACGGATGAAAGACGGCACCTCCACCAGCCAGTCTCTCACCGAAGGTGGAGTGATCCCAGGAGTGGACAGCACTAACCGTAGTCCTTATTCCTCCGCACATATCTTCTCGCTGTTCGCCGAAGACAATATCGAGCTGACCGACACCACCATGCTGACGCCGGGCCTGCGCTACGATCTGCACTCCGAATCCGGCAACAACTGGAGCCCGGCGCTGAACCTGTCGCAGGAACTGGGCGACTACTTCACGCTTAAGATGGGTATTGCACGCTCCTACAAAGCGCCCAATCTGTTCCAGAACAACGGTAACTATATCCTGTACAGCCGTGGTCAAGGTTGTGCAGCCAGTGCTGGTGCTTGCTATCTGATGGGCAACGACGATTTGAAAGCGGAAACCAGCGTTAACAAAGAGATCGGGCTGGAGTTCCATAACGACGGCTGGCTGGCCGGCGTGACCTACTTCCGCAACGATTACCGCAACAAAATTGAGGCTGGCTACGCGCCAATTTCCTCAAACAGTCTTAAAACCGATATCTATCAGTGGGAAAACGTGCCGAAGGCGGTGGTGCAGGGGCTGGAAGGCTCGCTGAACGTGCCGGTCAGCGAGACCGTCACCTGGAGCAACAACGCCACCTACATGATCGAGAACAAGAACAAGACCACCGGCGATTACCTGTCGGTGATCCCGAAATTCACCGTCAACTCGACCCTCAGTTGGCAGGCCACGCAGGATCTGTCGATGCAGTCCACCCTGACCTGGTACGGCCGCCAGAAGCCGAAGAAGTATAACTATAAAGGAGAGAGCGCTGTCGGCTCAGAAGCCCGCGAGGTCAGCCCTTACGCCATCGTCGGCGCCAGCGCGACCTATGACTTGACCAAAAACGTCAGCCTCACCGCCGGCATCGACAACCTGTTCGACAAACGCCAGTTCCGCGCCGGTAATGCACAAACTGTCGGTAACGCGAAAACTAACTCCTACATGTATGGCGCAGGCGCAGCCACCTATAACGAATCGGGCCGCACCTACTACATGAGCATCAACACCCATTTCTGATGACATGACCCAATGACAAAGGGGCGCCGCGGCGCCCCTTTTTTATATTTATATTCAGTTAGTTGGTGTGCAGCTGAATACGCACCACGCTTTCCGGCTTGCCGGCCTTGGTGGAAGCGCCGTCGTTTTTCACCGTCACGAACAGCGCGTCGCCTTTCGGATCCAACGCCAGGCTGTTAGGGTGCGGCGGCAGATCTACGGTTTGCAGGCGCTTGAGCGTCTTGGCGTCGAACACCGTCAGCGTCCCGGCGCCGTGATCCACGCGCACGCCTTTGCGGTTGGCGACGTACAGCCGCTGGCTGCGCTCGTCGAGCAGCAGGCCGATCGGCACCTCATCCGTCAGCTCGCTGGCCAGTACCTTGCCGCTGTCCGCATCCAGCGCGAATACCCGGTGGCCGCTGCTGCGCTTCACGTAGTCGTGCCCCAGATGATGATTGCGGTAGTTATCGCGATCGATACCCTGATCGACACCCAGCAGACGATTGCTCGCCGGATCATACACCAGATTCAGCAGCTGATCGGCCTGCACTTCGTGGGTGGCGGTGATCGCCAGCGTGTCGGCGTTCAGGGTGATCACCTGCCCCTGCATGTTGGAGACGAATACCCGGCGGCCCTTCTCATCCAATGTGATACCCACCGCGTTGTAGCCGAAGCCCGGGATCACTTTCTCCAGCTTGCCGGCCTTGGTATCGACCACGTACAGCACGCTGTCGACGCCGAAGCCCAGCCCCGGCAGGAACAAGCGGCCGCTTTGCGCGTCATACTTGATCTCGCGAATGCGGTACAGGTAGTCCTCGGTGATTTTGAACTTCTTCAACTCCGCCAGCAGGAAGTCCAGGCGCTTGCCGCTGATGCCCGCCTGCTTGTAGGCCTGCTCCAGCACCGCTTTGTCCAGCAGCTTGATGCTGCCCAGCGCGTGGTTGGTGGTGGTGTCCACCACCCCGACTTCGCCGTTGAAGCCCTGAGTCAGGTACAGGCGATTGCCCGCATCGTTCAGCGCCACGCCGAAGCCTTTCACCTGCAGCGGGATCTCCGCCTTGATCGCCAGGGTGTTGGGATCCAGCCGCAACACACGGGAGCGCGCCTCTTCCTTCCAGTCCGGCGCGCTGACGAACAGCGCCTGTTGCGAGGTGCTGTAGGCCATCTCCACCACCGCCGACGACAGCGCCTCGCGCTTGATGTCCTGCGGTTTGATGCCGGCATCGTCGGCCTGCGCAGCGCCGGCGACCACCAGAGAGGCCGCCACCAGCAGCGAAAGTAACGCGCGCGGGGTTGCTAGGGTTCCAGACATCCTTTTATCTCCTTGAAAATCATGCTTTCGGTTAGAGTGAAACAACGTCATGCCTGCGGCCCGGGCGGCAGCGCCGCCAGAGCGATATCGCCAGCGATGTGCTGCGCAAACTGGGTAAAGACGTGCTGAACGCCGTCGGCGATCAGATTGGCCTGCTCCCGGCTGTAGTGATCCTGGCGGTAGGTCATCATCACCCGCAGGGATTTCGCCCCGGCCAGATCGTCTTCCATCACCTCAAACTGCAGGCCGAGCAGCGACTCGGCTTTTTCCGGCTCCACCTGGCGGTAGGCGATCGCGCTGCCGTCCTGCAGCCGGAACTCGCCGTTCAGCTTGATGCGGCTGTGGATCTGGATGAACACTTCGAACATGTGGTTCTTGCGGTCGGCGTCCACACCGAACAGCCCTTCCTCCACCAGATCGATTGGAATATCGGTGTACGGCAGCGAGCCGTTGATGGTGTTTTTCACCTGGCTGACCAACCCGGCCACCGTCAGCCCCTCGTCGAAGCGCACGCGGTGCACCACCACGGTGGTGAAGTAGCCGACGGTATCGAAGAACTCGGCGTCGTTACGGCCGGAGGTCGAGGTGCCCACCAACAGATCCGCCGGGCCGCCAAGCAGGCGCAGCGCCGAGGTAATCCCGGCATACACCACGTTGAACAGCGAAGCGTTGTTGCGGCGGGCGAGCTGATACAGGCCTTCCGCCACGGCGGGATCGACCTCGAACTCCAGCCAGCCGCCGTTGACGTCTGCCGGTGCCGGCACCGCCGGGTGGGTGGATGGCTCTTGCCGGAAGATCGGCTGGCCGACCGGCGCGCCGCGCAGCGCATCGAGCCAGTAGTCCAGATGTTGCTGCTGCACCCCGGAGGCCCGCTGCTGCCGGGCGAAGGTGTGGAACTGCGGCGGCTGCCCGCTCCACTGCGGCGCCTGGCCGACGACGCGATGGCGGTAGGCGACGCCCAATTCATCCATCATCAGGTTGAGCGACCATTCATCCAGCACCACATGGTGGAACAGCAGCGACAGCAGCTGCTGACCGTTGTCCGCATCGCGCAGCAGCGTGACGCGCAGCGGCAGCTCGGCGGCCAGATCGAACCGGTGCTGGCCGGCGTCGGCCAACAGGGCGGCGGCGTTGCCCGCCGGCGTCTCGTGGGAGAAGCGGAACCACTGGTACTCCGGCAGCTCGGCGGCCGGCACCACCACCTGCACCACCGCGCCCTGCTGCTCCACGAAGCGTGAACGCAGCACTGTATGGCGAGTCATGACGTCGATAAACGCCTGACGCAGCGCCGTTTCATCCACCGCATCGAAGAAGCGCAGAGAGAACGGCAGGTTGAAAATTTCGTCATGGCCGAAGGCTTCATACACCTTCCACAGCGATTCCTGCGCCAGCGACAGCGGTGCCTGCGCCCGATCATGATCGTCGGTGGTGGCCACCGCGGCATTCGGCTGCGCAACGTTCAGGCGTTTGGCATAGCCCGCCAACCCGCGCGCCGTCGGATGGCTGAACAGATCGTTAATGTTGATTTCGATCTGATGCAGGCTCAGCAAACGGCCGATCACCCGGGTGGCCACCAGCGAATGGCCGCCGCGATCGAAGAAGTCTTCATCCAGGGTCATTTCCGGCGCCACCAGCGCCTCACGGAACTCCTGCAAAATCAGCGGTGCAACGCTTTCGTCCGCGTCGCCGTTCGCCGCCGGCGCGGCCATCGCCGGGGAAACGGACTCAGCCGCCGGCAATGCGACGGCAATCCGCTGCCCGGCCAGGAAGGCGCTGAACTGCTCCAGCAGGAAAGGCGCCACATGCGGAGAGAGGCGCGGATCGGTGACCAACTCGAGCGTCAGCGCTTCCGCCTCCGGCAACCCCAGCAGCAGCGCCAGCTCAAACGGCGTATGCAGCGGCGGCAGCAACAGGCGTTCGGCGTGAACGCCTTCCAGCCGCCACTCTGCGGCCAGATCGTCGCGCCAGGCCACCAGCAGCTGCGCCCGTTGCGGATCCGGCTGTTCAGCCACGGTTTGCGCCAGCAGCCGCTGCCCGGCGTCGCCCTCGCCATGCTGTACGGTCAGGCGCATCAGCGGCGGCGCCGTCAGGCCTAGCTCCAGGCCGACGCACTCCGCCGTATCCGCTGCCGGCACGCACAGCTGCACCGCTTGGCCGCCGGCCTGCGCGGCGACGAACTCGGCAAACCGCGCCGCCACCGCCGCCAGCAGCGCCCGCGGCGTGTCGTTGGCGGGCAACAGCGAGCGCGCAATGCGCGTGACCACGCGCGCGCCCACCGGCGGTAAGGCTTCAGCGCGCTGCGCCGGGCTGCGATAATCTTGCAGTGAGACCGCCTGGCGCACCCACGGCAGCTGCGGCTCCGGAGTTTCCGCCAGCTCGACCGGCTCCGCCGCGAAAGGCAGAGGCATCGCGTCCCCGTTATAACGGGCGGACAGCATCGCCGGCAGATGACGCCACGGCAGCGTTTCCGCCAGGATGTCATGCAAGACCACGCCCAAAATCACGTCATCGCCCGGCGTGAGCAACAGCAGGCAGCGCAGCGGCGCTTCGCTTTCCAGTACAAACGGCGTTGCCTGCGCTTGCAGCAGGCGACAAATGGCCTGTTGTTCGTCCGCCACCTGACGAAGGCTCACCGGCAACGGCGCCGAGCCGGCGGGGCGTTTCACCAGGCCGTTTTCGTCATCAAAAACGTAGCGCACGTCCACGCCCGGCGTTTCCCGCACCAGCGCCTGCAGCGCCGCCGTCAATTGGGCGATATCCACATCCCCCGTCAAACGCCAGGCCAACGCCCGCTGCCCGCGTGCGTCACCCTGCTGCAGATGGGCAAACCATGCCCGTTCTTCGGCTTCGCTTACCGGCCGCTCGCCGCTCGCCGACGCCGCGCCCAGCGCCTGAAACGCGCTCTCCAGCCGCTGGGCCTCTTCATCGCTCAGAATGCTGTCAAAATCACCGATCACTGCGTTATCTCCTCTGCCCGGCCGTGCCGGGATAGCGCATAAAACGGGGGACATTCGTCCCCCGTCATCGCGATAGCGTTAGAAATTCAGCTCAACCGCCGCGCCGACCAGGCGGCCTCGCTGCAGGGTCGCCGTGTAGATGTCATTACTTCTGACCATCTCGCGGCGGTCGGAATCAAACAGGTTTTTCGCATACAGCGTGGCGCGGCCGTAGTCGAAGGTGTAAGCCAGCTGGGCGTTGGCCGTCCAATAGGAGCCGATACGCCCGCGCGAATCGTTGTCATACGCCGAGTAATAGGAGTCCGAGAACGCCACGTTGCTGCTCAGCTCCCACCCTTTCAGGAACTGATATTTGGCGCCCATATTGGCGGTGTAAGCCGGTGCGCGCGCCAGCTCATGCCCTTCCACGCCGCTGCCCGAGAATTTCTTGATGTCGGTTTTCAGCAGGCCGAGGTTGCCGAACAGCTCAAAGTCCCAACGCGGCTGCCAGGTGGCGCCGATTTCCGCGCCGTAGGTTTCCACCTTGTCGGCGTTGCGGATCACGCTGGAGTTCTCACCCAACGAGTACGGCAGCTGCATGTCTTTGTAATCGTTGTAGAAGATGTTACCCGTCAGCACCACGTTGGCGTCTTTCAGGCGATGGCGGGTGTACAGCTCATAGTTCCACACATACTCGGAACCGTAGGTATAGCTGACCACCGGCGTGCCGATCGTGATACCGCCGCCGCCGGCGTTATAGCCGCGCGCGATCTTGGCGCCGTAGGTTTGGGTATCCGTCGGTTTCCAGGCCACGTCCAGCTTCGGCAGGAACACGGTGTAGGTTTCATCGAAGTCGATACGCACCGCCTGACTGCCGCCGTCGCGGCGGCGGTGTTCGCGTTCCAGACGGCTGGCGGCGGTCACGTCCACCTGCGGCGTCAGCGCATAGGTCAGCTCAGCGAACGCCGAATGGGTATCGGTTTTATCCTTGAAGGTCGATCCGCCGAAGATGTTGACGAACTCATCCTGCGTACCGTGGAAGTAACGCAGCCCAGCCAGCCCGTGCAGGCGACTGTCCGCGCCGCCGAAGCGCACCACCGGCTCTACGTGAACTTCCTGGCCGTCAATCTCGGCGTATTGGATGTTGTAAGCGGTAGGACGGTTGATGTTGAAATCGGTATAGATAACGCGGTTTTCCAACGTCAGCGCATCGGAGGCCTCCCAGGCCAGATCCCAGATGGTGCTGTTCATGTTGCTTTTGAACACGGCGCGGCGCGGATCGTGGCGCGGATTGGTTGGGTGCGGCTGCGGGTTGAGGCTTTCGTTCTGTGGTGCGGTGCTGCCGAAATGGTTAAAGGTCAGTTTGGTAGTCAGATCGCGCAAGCCGGCCGGATTGAACAACAGCTTGGCGCGGGCGGTGGTGGCTTCCACTTCGCGCGGATCGCCCACCGGCGCATAGGCCGGCAGATCGGCCTCGCTGCGGCGGCGCTGGCGATCGACGCTCACGCGGAACGCCAGCTGATCTTCCACCAGCGGGCCGGACGCCATGGCGGCCAGTTGCGAAGAGTGTTGGTTGCCGGCGCCGCCCTTGAAGGCGCTTTCCCACTCGAAGGTCGGATCTTTACTGGCCATGACGATGGCGCCGGCGATGGCGTTGCGCCCCTGAATGTAGCTTTGCGGGCCGAGGAACACTTCGACGCGATCCAGATCCCACAGCGACTGCGGGCCGAACGCCTGTTCGTTATAGGTCAGCGAACGGCCGTCCAACGACAGGTTGAGGCGCGGGCGGGTGCCGCTGAGGAAGGCGTTGGCGCCGACGTTCGGACCGGAACCGTCGATACCGCGCACGGTCGGAAGTTCGTTGCCGATGCCCAGATCCACCACGTTGGGGGTCATGCGCAGCAGATCGGGGATCTGCACTGCGTCGGGCATCGATGCAATGCGGTTGCTGTCGAACACCTGCACGCTGGAACTGGTGTCGAAAATAGAACGTTTGACCTTCTCACCGGTAACCAGCAGCGTTTCCGCGTCCTGGTAGGTTTCGTTGCTCTTCGTTTCCGCCGCGTTGACGTTACCGATCGCCAGTGAACAAACCCCTAAAAATACGGAGGAAAACGCCCCAATGGCTTTCATCCCCGCTTTTTCCCCGTTTCCTACGCTTTCATGCCGTTGAGCCGCAAAATGCTTGCCCATAGATGTCTTCTCCTTTCATCCCAGAGGTGCACAAAATTTGATTTTTTTTACACAACCTACATCGACACTCACACAGACCATGACGCTGCGGCCTTCCCGGCCTTGCTGTTGCTTATCCCTGCGGCAAACCCATGTTTTTCGCGGCCAAACGAGCGCGGCCCCGTCCACGGCCAAGCCGCCGGCGAAGCGGCCGGCAGCTTGTATAAAAACGTAAAAGAGTGTTAAGAATGATAATATTTTGCATTTTCTAATGCAAATCATTATCAACAAAGATGAGGAGCCGAGCACGGAAACAGCCAGAAAGCCTTATATTTTTGCAGGTAAAACAAGCGCTGCAATAACAAGCAATCATTTCAATGCTAAGAATAATATAGATAAATTATTCACCTCCAAAGCCCTACCTGCCCGGCATCGCTAAAACCCCTTATAAATAGCACCTTCGCGCCAAATGGATTAAATAATAATAATTTTCATTCCTATTAACATTTGGATATATTCTTGCAGTCTCGTTGGCTGAATCAAAATGGATACCCGATGAAAGCTTTGACCACGATGCAGGCCGCCTATTGGGTAGGCCGACAGTCCGCTCCTCCCCTCGGCGGCATGGCCGCCCACCTGTATGCGGAATTCGACGGCGGCGAGCTGGATCTCGCCCGACTACGCCAGGCCGTTGATGCGCTGTACCTGCATCATCCGCTGTTGCGCCTGCGCATTACCGATGATGGCCGGCAGACGATCGCGCCTCCCGGCCCCCGGCACACCTTGCATCTCGACGACTGGCGGCACGCCGATACAGCGACGCTGGCAGCCGCGCTCGCCGCCAAACGCCAGGCAAAAAGTACCCAGCTGCTGCCGCTGGAACAGGGCGTGCCCTGCGATATCAGCCTGAGCCTGTTGCCGGAAGGGCGCAGCCGCCTGCATGTCGATCTCGATATGATCGCCGGCGATGCCATGAGCTTTCGCCTGTTGATGGAAGATCTGACGGCGTTTTATCACCAGTGCCCACCGGCCCCCTCCCATGACGCGCCGCCGGCCTACTTCGATCACCTCGAACAACGCGACGCCGACGAGGCGCTGCGCCAGCGGCGCGAACGCGGCCAGCGTTGGTGGCGTGAGCGCCTGGCGCAGGTGCCACCGGCGCCGCGCCTGCTGCGCATGCCGGACCGCTGCCGCAGCGATCGCCTGGCCATACAGCTGAATGCGGAAGAAAGCCGCGCACTGGAGGACGTCGCCAAACGGCACCACACCTCGCTCTCGACGCTGTTTTTAGCGCTGTTCGCGCTGGCCGTCGGCCAGGGTTGGAATATGACGCGTTTCCGGCTCAACGTGCCGCTGTTCCACCGCGAGAGCGAACGGGAGGACGCGCATCGCCTCATCGGCGATTTCTCTAACCTGGTGCTGCTCGGCGTGGAGCTGAACCCGACGGAAAATCTGAGCGCCTTCTGCCGGCGCCTGATGACGCAGCTGGCGGAGCTGATCGAGCATGCGGATTACCCCGGCGTCAGCGTGATGCGCGATCTGTCGCGCCTGCACGGCAGCCTGCAGCCTTCGCCGGTGGTGTTTACCGCCGGTTTTGGCATCCGCGGCAAGACGCTGTTTTCCGAACGGGTCACCGACACCTTCGGCCATCTCGGCTGGGTCATCTCTCAGGGGCCGCAGGTGGCGCTGGATGCGCAGGTCGCCCACGTCGACGACGGCATTCTGATCAACTGGGACGTGCGGCTGGATGCGTTCCCCGAGCAGGTGCTGCCACGCCTGCTGGCCTGTTACCGGGCGCTGCTGCACTTGGCCGCGCGGCAAACGGAGGCGTTCGATCGCCCGCTGTCGCAGCTGTTGGCGCAATGCACACCCGACGCGCTGGCGCAGCAGGCACCGGTGCGCCAGGTGCTGCATCGGCTGCTGGCGCGGGTGGCCCCCGGGGCCGGCTTGCGCGACCACGACGATATCCGCCGGTTGGCCTTGCCGGATGCCGGGGTGAACGCGCTGCTGACGGTGCTCAACAAGTATCTGGCGGCGGCGCTGACGGCGCAGGATCTGGCGGCACATTCCTCCCCTGCGGCACTGGCGGCGCTGATCTGCCAACGCTCGCCCGTGGCAGGAAAGCATGCGAAAGCGCTGCTCGCCGCGCTGGCGCCGCAGCACTGAGATCGGTTTCCGGGCGCGCGGCGCCCGGCTCGTTTTAATCGGTTAGCGACTATAGGGAAGTACCATGGAGACAGCATTAACCGCACTGCAGCAGGCCTATCTTCTGGGCCGCAGCGATCGATGGCCGCTCGGCGGCGTGGCGATGCACGACTTTCGCGAATACCGCGCCCGGCAGCCGGATATGCCGCGCTTTGAAGCGCGCCTGACCGAGCTGGTACAGCACTACCCGGCGCTGCGCACCTGCATCGATGTGCAGCGCGGCACGCAGCACGTACGCCCGGAGGTGACGCTGCATCTGGATCGTCACGATCTGCGCGCCCTTGATGGCGAAGCGGCGCAGCGCCAGGTCGAACAACTGCGCGAGCGTTACTCCCACCAGCGCCACGATCCGAGCCAACCGCTGTGGCGCATCGCCGTGATCCAACTTGCCGAACAGCAGGATCCGACGGGATCGCCGTACGATACGCTGATCTTTACCAGTTTCGATGCCTTGATCCTCGACGGCCAAGGGATCTCCACCGTGATCGCACGCCTGTTCGACGATCGCCCTCTGACGCCGACCGCCGCCGCGCTGCCGCTCCCCACCGCATCGGCGTCGCAGCGCCAGGCCGACGCCGCCTACTGGCGCGAAAAGCTGCAGGATGTCACCACGCCGTCGGCGTTGCCGTGGCGCGCCCCGCTCGCCAATCTCACCTCATCGCGCTATCGCCGCGCCAGCCTGACGCTGCCGCGCGATACGATAAAACAGCTTGCCCGTCTGGGATCGCCGCATGCGCTGCTGCGCAACAGCCTGCTGTCGGCGCTGATCCTCGATACGCTGGCCCACTGGACCACCGACGGCGAGCTGTGCGTCGGCGTGCCGGTAGCGTTCCCCGCCGCCGACGGCGCTCTGGGCAACGCCTCCAGCTTCGTGGCGGTGCGCTATTCCCGCCACGGCGAAGACTTTATCCAACGCGCGCAAGCCTTACAGGACGACGTGCTCGGCGCGCTCGACCACCTGACGTTTTCCGGCGTCGATCTGGCGCGGCAGTTGCTCGGCCAAAGCCAGGGCGGCCCGGCGCTGCCGGTGATCCTGACCAACTGCCTGGGCTGGGAAACGCTGCCGGCCGAGGCGCCGGTGCGCTTCCACGACGGCCTGACCCAAACGCCGCAGGTCGCCATCGACATTCGCCTGACGCTGGACAGCGAAAAAAACCTGCAGCTGTGCGTGGACTACGCCGAGCAGGCGCTGCACGGCGAGCAGGTAGAAGCCATGCTGGCGGCACTGCAGCGACGCATCCTGCACAGCTGCCAACGGGCCGACCTGGCGATCGCGCCGCGGGACTTCATCGATCTGACTCATTACCGCCACAACGACAGCGAAGCGAATTACGCACCTTATCCTTATTTGGCGCAGCTGGCCGAGCGGCTGTTTGGCGTACAAAACGGCGGCAACGCGCTGATCTGCGGCGAACAGACGCTGACCTACCGCGAACTGGGCCAGCGGATCGCCACGGCGATCGCCAACCTGCAGAGCCGCGGCGTGCAGCCGGGCAACGTGGTGGCGCTGTATCTGCCGCGCAGCCCGGAACAGATCATCTTCAGCCTCGCCTGCGCCCTGCAGGGCGTGATCTGGGTGCCTGTCGATATCAACTCGCCGCCGGAGCGCACCGCCTACCTGCTGGAAAACTGCCGGCCGACGCTGGTGGTGCACGGCGGCGATCTGGAGACGCCGATCGGCGTAACGCCGGCGGCCCTGCTGGCGCCGACGGATCGCGCGCCTGCGCTGCCGGATGAACAGACGTTGGCGGAACGCAGCGCCAGCCAGGCCGCGAGCTACTACCTGTATACCTCCGGCACCACCGGTAAACCCAAATGCGTGGTGCTCAACAACCGCGCCACCGCCAACGTCGTCCACCAGACCCAGCAACACTGGGCGGTCACCGCCGACGACGTCTTCATCTCCGTCACGCCGCCGCACCATGACATGTCGATGTTCGATCTGTTCGGTTCGCTGGGCGCCGGCGCTACGCTGGTACTGCCGGCGCCGCATCAGGAAAAGGACGCCATCAGCTGGAACCAGCTGGTGGAAAAGCACCGGGTCACCCTGTGGTGTTCGGTGCCCGCCATTCTGGAGATGCTGCTCACCTGCAAAACGGCCGACAGCCTGCGTTCGCTGCGCCTGGTGGCGCAAGGCGGCGACTACATCAAGCCGGCGACGGTGCAAACCCTGCGCACCCTGCGCCCGGATCTCGCGCTGTTCTCGCTCGGCGGGCCGACCGAAACCACCATCTGGAGCATCTGGCACCCGATCGCCCCGCAGGAGAGCGGCACCGTGCCTTACGGCCGCCCGCTGCCGGCCAACCGCTACTTCATCTGCCATGACGACGGCAGCCACTGCCCGGCCGGCGTGGTCGGCCGCATTTATACCGCCGGGGCCAACCTGGCGTTGGGCTATCTGGAGCAGGGGGAGCTGAAGCAGCATGACTTCGTCACCCTCGAAGGGCCGGACGGGCAACCGCTGCGCGCTTTCCGCACCGGCGATCAGGGCTACTACCGTGCGGACGGCAACATCATGTTCGCCACCCGGGTGAACGGCTATGTGAAGATCCGCGGCGTGCGCGTCTCGTTGCCGGAAATCGAAGATGTGCTGCGCCGCCATCCGGCGATCCTGGATATGGTGGTGGTGGACTATCCCAGCGGAGAGAACAACGAAGCGGCGCTCGGCGCCCTGTATCTGACCCGCGACGGCAAACCGCTGCCGCTGTCCGAGATCCGCGCCTTCGCCACCGGCTATCTGCCCTGCACCCATATTCCCACGCGCTTTATCCATGCCGAGGCGCTGCCGCTGTCCGCCAACGGCAAAACCGACCGTCATCGCATCCGCGCCGATCTGAGCCACCAGCAAACTGCGCCGGCGCTGAACGCCTGTGCGGCGCCGCCGCCGAACGCGCCTTTGGCGCGCAGCGCAGAGATCCTGACTATTTACTGGCAGGCGATCGGCGTAACGCCACGCCCGGAATGGGGGGAAGAGACGGCGTTTATCACCATGGGGCTGAAGTTGCCGCATATCAAACAGGTGGCGGAGCGCCTCAATGACGCTTTCGGCACCCGGCTGGTAAGCAGTTCGCTCCTGCCATGCAAGAACGCGCGCGAAGTGGCGGCATTGCTGGCCAACTGATGCCATAAAACTCGGGCGGGGACATCCCCCGCCCGCACTTTATCAGGCGGGCAACGCCGTCAGAGCCGCCAGCGGTTGTTCCCAGGCTTCCCGCTGCAGCGCGCGCAACAGAAACTCTTGCAGCGCCTCGCCATAGTCCAGCGCATCCTCCGTCGGGAACTGTTCCAGATAAATATCGATATCGACCTGCAGATCGCGGGCGTCGGTGCGGCCGCGATAAGTCAGATTAAAACCGTCGCCCGAACCGCCGGCCAATACGCGGCGAGTACCGCTGCAGCCGGTAAAACGGGGCGCATCGAAGGGTTGCACGTTGATGAAAGGAGAAATAAAGAAGCGCGAGCCTGGCTCCACGCCGCGATCGGCGGCCAGTTGACGCAGGCGGTAGCCGGCGTGGCTGCGCAGCTCCCGCAGTTGCTGCGCCATCGTCATCAGAAAATCTCCCAGCGTCGCCGACGGGGGTGGCGACACCAGCAGCGGCAGCGTGTTGACCGCCAGCGAAGGCACGTTGGTGGCAGCCTGCCCGCGGCGATTCATCGCCGGCATCCACATCGGCAGCGTATCGCCTTGTCGGGTGTCGCGCGGCATCACCTGAAACAGCCAGGCCGCCGACAGCGCCACCAGCAAGTCGGGCCAATTGATGCCGCTGCGTTCCGCCAGCTGTGCCAGCCGTTGCGATACCGCCGCCGGCAGCCGGTGGTGGGAGCTTAGACGCCGCACGCCATAGGCCTCACCGCCCTTGCGCACCGTCGGCAGCGCCTGCGACGGCGGCAGATAGCTCTGCCAAAAGCGCCGATCGCGCTCGCATCGCTCAGAATCAGCGTAGGCCAGCTCGGCCTGTTGAAAGGCGTCAAAGGCGCCTAAGGGAATACCCGCGCTGCCTTCACCCAGATAGTGCGCATACAACGCGGCACAGCGGTGTTCAATCAAGGCCATGCCGAAGCCATCAACCAGAATATGGTGCGCACGCACGTACCAGAGGTAGCGCTCCGGCCCCAGCTTGAGCAGCCAGGCGGCGGCTAGCGGCTCGCTGTGCAGCGCCCGGCGCTGCGCGATATCTTCGCGCATCAGGCTTTGCGCCGCCTGCCAGGGATCGCCGTGCGTTTGCAGATCGATGCGTTGTAATGGCGGTATGCGCTGTGGATCGTGCCGTAACGGCGGAGGAGCGTCGCCACGCCGCTCACCAAAGCGCAGGGCAAACGCCTGCGTCTCGGCGAGGGTAGTGGCGATCGCCCGGCAGAGCGTCTCTTCCTCTACCGCGCCGCACAGTTCGGTGCAGTGTGCGACGGTGGACAGGGTCTGCCCGGGGTGCAAGGTGTGTTCTTCCCAGAAATCAAGCTGCGCTGGCGCCAGCGGCAACCATTCAGAGGCCAAAGCGGTGTCCGACATGTTACCTACCTTTGATAAGCCCGAATAAAGACGCCGAACGGGCGTAACCCGCCGTTCAACGGCTTTTGCGTGTCTCCATACATCATCAAATGAAAATGATAATAACATCTATTATCATTTCCATTAATTTGGTAACACTTTAGATTCTGTTAAGCGGGGATGCAAGTCGCGCAGTAGGGCAAAGAAAAGAAAGCGGCAGGTTGAAGGGCCATAAAAACAAAACGCCCCGGCACAACTGCCCGGGGCGTTTTTAACGTCGGCGAGACTCGGCGATTAGGCCTGATTGGCCGGCTTCACCTTCTGCGCCAGAAACTCCGTTTCGTAGGCCAGCGCCTTCTTGCGATCGAACTGGTGCTCCCATTTGGCGATCACCAATACCGCCAACGCGTTACCCACGACGTTCAGCGCGGTGCGCGCCATATCCAGGATACGGTCCACGCCGGCGATGAACGCCAGGCCTTCCAGCGGAATGCCGACGCTGCCCAGCGTGGCCAGCAGCACCACGAACGAGACGCCCGGCACGCCGGCGATCCCTTTCGAGGTGACCATCAGCGTCAGCACCAGCACGATCTCCTGCCCCAACGACAGCTCGATGCCGTACAGCTGGGCGATAAAGATGGCGGCGATGCTCTGGTACAGCGTCGAGCCATCCAGGTTAAAGGAGTAGCCGGTCGGCACCACGAAGCTGGTGATCGACTTGGGCGCGCCGTAAGCCTCCATCTTTTCGATGATGCGCGGCAGCACCGTTTCCGAGCTGGCGGTGGAATAAGCCAGGATCAGTTCGTCTTTCAGGATGCGGATCAGCGTCCAGATGCGCAGGTTGCACAGCCGGGCGACCGCCCCCAGCACCACCAGGGCGAAGAACGCGATGGCGAAGTACACCAGCACCACCAGCTTGGCCAGCGGCAGCAGCGAAGCGAAACCGAAGTTGGCTACCGTGACCGCAATTAGGCCAAACACCCCGATCGGCGCATAGCGCATGATCATGTGGGTGACTTTGAACATGCTTTCGGACACCGCCTTGAACACCTTCAGCAGCGGTTCTTTGGTCTCTTTCGGCAACGACGACAGCCCCAGACCGAACAGCACCGAGAAGAAGATAATCGGCAACATGTCGCCCTTGGCCATCGACGAGAAGACGTTCGACGGGATCAGCGACAGAATGGTCGCCACCAGGCTGTGCGAACCGCTTTGCACCTGTTCGGTGGTTTTCTCATACTGCGAAATGTCCACCGTGGTCAGCGTCGACATATCGATGCCGTGGCCGGGTTGGAATACGTTGGCCAACGTCAACCCCACCACGATGGCGACGGTGGTGATCACTTCGAAGTAGATAATGGTTTTCAATCCGATGCGGCCCAGCTTTTTCGCATCGCCCACGCCGGCAATACCGACGATCAGCGTGGAAATAACGATCGGCACCACAATCATCTTGATCAGACGAATAAAGATATCGCCCGCCGGGCTGAGAATATTACTCACCAGCCACTCACGAGATTCGGTCTGGTTGTGCAATACCGCGCCAACAATAATACCCAGTACCAACGCGATCAGGATTTGCCAAGCCAGGCTAATTTTTACACTTTTCATACCCAAAAAGTCCTCAAAGACCCTTTTCGCCGTACAAAGTCGCAACACGGCGAAAAGAATACTTAATCATTTATTACAGGCTTATGTTAATTCAGTGGAAGCGTTCACCTGCCCTGGGTGCGACGCAGTATAAATCTGTATCATCCGGGCGGCATGCTCTGCAAGCCTTGATTTGTCAGGGTTGAGCGCTGAATCGAATAACAAAAATTTCGGGTTACTATTTCAAAAGGCATAATTGCTTGTTATTAAAAACATAATTTTTCATACCATGAAGCACACAAGCACGCCGGCGACGATTTTTTGAACGCCATTAAAATGCGTTATTTTTCACCCATTCTGCATATTTAATCCGCATAATATGTTTATATTTTGTTACTTAAAAGTCAAATAAATGAGAATTGACCGAGTGACACTTTCGGCCATAAATGCAGCGCCACTTTATATTCAGATTAAAAAACGAACGATATCGCAGAGCAAATGCCATAAGGCATCATCCAACCTTTCATCAGGAATTAAGGTTAATAAAACGTTATTTCACGATGTGTCGTCCATCGTTATATGGTGTTAATACCAACTTCGAATATTAATAGCGAAAAATAATCCAAAAAGATTTATAGCGAGAAATAATTATGACCCTGCGCGTATCTATTAATATCGAGGCAGTTCCCCTCGTCTTTTTTTATTCTTTTTTGTTCTTTATATAAGTGTTTTTGGTTAAAAATGCGGGTTTATGGGGATTTAAGCACCAAAGAGATAGATATGCCCTGCAAATGCGACAGAACGATTACAAATCAATATCTTTGTTGCGTGATCTGCCGCGCAAAAAAGAAACAAAGAATCGTAGCAAACTACACTTAACCTTCAGTTGACATATCATTAACAACTTCAAGGAGAAAAGCTATGAGCCAACTGCATAAACACGCTATTCCTTCTGCAATTGCAGAACGCGCCCTGATTAATCCGGCACAATACCAAGAGTATTATCAACAGTCGGTTCAAGACCCAGAGGCTTTCTGGGGTGAGCATGGCAAAATCCTGGATTGGATCAAACCCTATACCAAAGTTAAAAATACCTCGTTCGATCCGGGCCACGTCAGCATTCGCTGGTTTGAAGACGGCACGTTGAACCTGGCGGCCAACTGTCTGGATCGCCATTTGGCCGAGCGCGGCGACCAAACCGCCATTATCTGGGAAGGCGATGACCCGACCCAATCCAAAAAAGTGACTTACAAACAGTTGCACCATGACGTCTGCCAGTTCGCCAACGTGCTGAAAAAGCTCGGCGTGAAAAAGGGCGACGTGGTGGCTATCTATATGCCGATGGTGCCGGAAGCGGCGGTCGCGATGCTGGCCTGTGCGCGCATCGGCGCCGTTCATTCGGTGATCTTCGGCGGCTTCTCGCCGGAAGCGGTCGCCGGGCGCATTATCGACTCCAACGCCAAGCTGGTGATCACCGCCGATGAAGGCCTGCGCGCCGGCCGCGCCGTGCCGCTGAAAAAGAACGTCGATGATGCGCTGAAAAATCCCAGCGTGGTCAGCGTCGCCAACGTGGTGGTGTTCCAACGCACCGGGAAACCGGGTTACTGGCAGGAAGGGCGCGATCTGTGGTGGCATGAGCTGACCCAGGGCGTTTCCGCCGACTGCCCGCCGGAAGAAGTGAACGCCGAAGATCCGCTGTTTATCCTGTACACCTCAGGCTCGACCGGCAAACCGAAAGGCGTGCTGCACACCACTGGCGGCTACCTGGTGTACGCCGCGATGACCTTTAAATATGTGTTTGACTACCACGACGGCGACATTTACTGGTGCACCGCCGACGTGGGCTGGGTTACCGGCCACAGCTATCTGCTGTACGGTCCGCTGGCCTGCGGCGCCACCACGCTGATGTTCGAAGGCGTGCCTAACTATCCGGGCGTCAATCGCCTGTCGCAGGTGATCGACAAGCACCAGGTCAACATTCTGTATACCGCGCCAACCGCCATTCGCGCCCTGATGGCCGAAGGCGACAAGGCGATCGAAGGCACCCGACGCGATTCGCTGCGCATCATGGGCTCGGTCGGCGAGCCGATCAATCCGGAAGCCTGGGAGTGGTACTACAACAAGATAGGCAACGCAAAGTGCCCGATCGTCGACACCTGGTGGCAAACCGAAACCGGCGGCTTCATGATTACCCCGCTGCCGGGCGCCACCGAGCTGAAGGCCGGTTCCGCCACGCGGCCGTTCTTCGGCGTACAGCCGGCGCTGGTCGATAACGTCGGCACGCCGCAGGAAGGCGCCTGCGAAGGCAACCTGGTGATCGTCGACTCCTGGCCGGGCCAGGCACGTACCCTGTTCGGCGATCATGACCGCTTCGAGCAAACCTACTTCTCGACCTTCAAAGGCATGTACTTCAGCGGTGACGGCGCCCGTCGCGACGAGGACGGTTACTACTGGATCACCGGCCGCGTCGACGACGTGCTGAACGTCTCCGGCCACCGTCTGGGCACCGCCGAGATCGAGTCTGCGCTGGTATCGCACCCGAAAATCGCCGAAGCGGCGGTGGTCGGCATTCCTCATAACATCAAAGGCCAAGCGATCTACGCCTACATCACGCTGAACCACGGCGAAGAACCGACGCCGGAGCTCTATACCGAAGTGCGCAACTGGGTGCGCAAAGAGATAGGGCCGATCGCCACGCCGGACGTGCTGCACTGGACAGATTCGCTGCCCAAGACGCGCTCCGGCAAGATCATGCGGCGTATCCTGCGCAAAATTGCTGCCGGCGACACCAGCAACCTGGGGGACACCTCCACGCTGGCGGATCCGGCCGTAGTCGACAAGCTGTTGGAAGAAAAACAATCAATGAAAGTGCCGTCATAATTTACGCCGCTTCAGGCCGTTCATTCGGATAACGCGCCGTTGAGTGGCCTTGGCGCGGCGTAATCTCTCAATACCGACTGGAGACACTCTGATGAATGACACCATTTATCAAGGGATTGAAGAAAACCCGCGCTTTAAAGAGCTGGTGAGAAAACGCGGCCGGTTCGCCTGGCTGCTTTCGCTGATTACGCTGGCGCTGTACGTCGGCTTTATTCTGTTGATCGCCTTCGATCCGCAATGGCTCGGCACGCCGATCGCCGCCGGATCGACCATCACCCGCGGGATCCCGGTCGGCGTCGGGCTGATCGTGATCTCTTTCGTCTTGACCGGGATCTACGTGTTTCGCGCCAACGGCGAGTTCGATCGCCTCACCGCAGAAATTCTGCGTGAGGTGAAACAATGAAGCGCTTATTCTCTGCCACCGCGCTGCTGTTGCTGCCCGGTCTGGCCTGTGCCGAAGCCATCGGCGGCGAAGTGCATCGTCAGCCGCTGAACATCCAGGCGATCGTGATGTTTATCCTGTTTGTCGGCGCCACGCTCTACATCACCTATTGGGCGTCCAAACGCACCCGTTCCCGTCAGGATTACTACACCGCGGGCGGGCGCATCACCGGCCTGCAAAACGGGCTGGCGATCGCCGGCGACTTCATGTCTGCCGCCTCGTTTCTCGGCATCTCCGCCCTGGTCTACACCTCGGGCTATGACGGCCTGATCTATTCCATCGGCTTCCTCATCGGCTGGCCGATCATTCTGTTCCTGATCGCGGAGCGCCTGCGCAACCTCGGCCGCTATACCTTTGCCGATGTCGCCTCTTACCGCCTAAAACAGAAACCGATCCGTACCCTGTCGGCCTGCGGCTCTTTGGTGGTGGTGGCGCTGTATCTGATCGCGCAGATGGTCGGCGCCGGCAAGCTGATCCAGCTGCTGTTCGGGCTCAACTACCACGTGGCGGTGATCCTGGTCGGCATTCTGATGGTGCTGTACGTGCTGTTCGGCGGCATGCTGGCCACCACCTGGGTGCAAATCATCAAGGCGGTGCTGCTGCTGTCCGGCGCCAGCTTTATGGCGCTGATGGTGATGAAGTCGGTTAACTTCGACTTCAACACCCTGTTCGCCGAAGCGGTGAAGGTGCATCCGAAAGGCATCGCCATCATGAGCCCAGGCGGCCTGGTGTCCGATCCGATTTCCGCGCTGTCGCTCGGCCTGGCGCTGATGTTCGGCACCGCCGGTCTGCCGCACATCCTGATGCGCTTCTTCACCGTGAGTGACGCCAAAGAAGCGCGCAAGAGCGTGTTCTACGCCACCGGTTTTATCGGTTACTTCTATATCCTGACCTTTATCATCGGCTTCGGCGCCATCTTGTTGGTCAGCGCCAATCCGGCCTTCAAAGACGCCACCGGCGCGCTGCTGGGCGGCACCAACATGGCGGCGGTCCACCTGGCCAATGCCGTTGGCGGCAACTTCTTCCTCGGCTTTATCTCGGCGGTGGCCTTCGCCACCATTCTGGCGGTCGTTGCAGGCCTGACGCTGGCCGGCGCCTCGGCCGTTTCTCACGATCTGTACGCCAGCGTGATGAAAAACGGCAAGGCAACCGAGCGCGACGAACTGAGAGTATCCAAGATCACCGTTGTGGTGCTAGGCATTGTCGCCATTGCCCTGGGGATTTTGTTCGAGAAGCAGAACATCGCCTTTATGGTCGGGTTGGCGTTCTCCATCGCCGCCAGCTGTAACTTCCCTATCATCATCCTGTCGATGTACTGGTCGCGTTTGACCACTCGCGGCGCGATGATTGGCGGCTGGCTGGGCCTGTTGACGGCGGTGATTCTGATGATCCTCGGCCCGACGATCTGGGTGCAGATCCTCGGCCATGAAAAACCGATTTACCCTTATGAATATCCGGCGCTGTTCTCGATGATTGTCGCCTTTGTCGGTACCTGGCTATTCTCGATCACCGACAGCTCGCTGGCCGGGCAGCAAGAGCGGGAACGCTTCCGGGCTCAGTTTGTCCGTTCGCAAACCGGGTTGGGCATCTCTCAGGGCAGCTCGCATTGACCGAATAATAAGTGAAAAAAGCAAACACACCCTAATCAAAGGCCCTTCGGGGCCTTTTCTCTGGCTGTTTTGTCGGAGAAACAGCGCAGTGTAGCTGCGCTTTTTTGCGTTTTACGCATAGCAAAAAGCCCTGAACGTCAGTTCAGGGCTTTCGGCTTTATTTGATGCCTGGCAGTGTCCTACACAATTCGTCTCATCCTGAGACTCTCCCCTCCGGGGCCGCCGCGAGCGGCGTTAAGGCCCGTTCCCGACGGGCCTTTCGCATGCCCATGCTCGTGCAGAACGCCAGATAACAGACAAAACAAAAAGCCCCATGCTTTCGCATGAGGCTTGTTGTTTT
>NZ_JBICNA010000009.1:0-119950 GCF_043109535.1 Serratia sp. LACPHL-BACT-2024-00286 | reverse complement strand
ATTTTCAGCGAAGTTCCGAGATTGGTTCTGATGGCGACACGAAAGTGAAGCGGTTGGAATGAAACAGAATTTGCCTGGCGGCAATAGCGCGGTGGTCCCACCTGACCCCATGCCGAACTCAGAAGTGAAACGCCGTAGCGCCGATGGTAGTGTGGGGTCTCCCCATGCGAGAGTAGGACACTGCCAGGCATCAAACCAAGCCGAAAGCCCTGAACATCAGTTCAGGGCTTTTTGCTATGCGTAAAACGCAAAAAAGCGCAGCTACGCTGCGCCTTTCAACCACTCGACAATAAAGTCGGCGATGCTTTCCGGTTGATTGAGATCCAACTGCTTAGCCGCGATGGATAGCGGCCGGTCGCTGGCTACCGCCACGACAAACTGATCCAGCATGTCTTCCAGCGGTCTGCCGATCTCGGCCCTATATAGCAGGATCTTGCTGACCGGCTCATGTTTGAACCCTTCCACCAGAATCAAATCGACCTTATCGGCGTCAAAACGCCCTGCCAGGTAGCGTAGATCCAAAGGTTGTTGCTCCGGCGTTTCGGTCATCAATGCCCAACGGCGATCGCTGGCGACCAGCGTTTGGTCGGCACCCGCTTTGCGCAGCTCATAGCTGTCTTTACCCGGCGTATCCACATCCATGTCGTGATGCGTATGCTTTATCAGCCCAACCCGCACCTGGCGCTGTTTCAGCATTGGGATCAATTGCTTGAGCAGGGTGGTTTTCCCCGTCCCGCTGTAGGCGCCGATGGCCAGCAAAGGGGGCAATGAACGATTCATGTTTTTAGCTCTCGTGCTTGCTGCCAGTGCAGGCAGTCTTCCGGCGTATTCAGGTTATGAAATGCCGTTTGCTGCCCGCTGAACACCACGCGTTGTGCGTTAATCTGATGCAAGAACAGCATCAGCTTGCGTTCACCGCGCGCCAGATAGTCGGCCAGCTGCGGCGCTATTTGGGTATGCAATAATGCCAGCGTAGGGTGATCTCGTTCACCATCGCTGGCAAAGGCTGCTGGCGCCGCGCCTTTTTGCCGCCATAGCTGCGCGACTAAATCGGCGGGAAAGTCGGGGACGTCACAAGGGACGAAGGCCACCCACTCGCTGGGGGCCTGTTTGAGCCCGGCGAGCATCCCGGCCAACGGCCCGGCGAAATCGGGCGTCAGATCGCCAATCACCGGCAAACCGCTCGCCTGGTAACGTGCCTGATTGCGATTGGCGCTGATGGCGACAGAAGCCACTTGCGGCCGTAACCGAGCCAATACGTGTTGATAGAGTGCGATACCGGCAATCGACACCAGGCCTTTGTCTTCACCGCCCATACGCGTGGCCCGTCCGCCGGCCAAAATGACGCCGCTGATTTCTTTATGCATCTCGTTTATCCCGCCTTGTCGATGCGCTGATTGTAGCGCTAAAGCTGGCGCGACATCAGGATTTACCTTTATTGACAAGCCGGTTCTTTCACTGCGTGGGTAAGCCTGTTACTTTGTGAGTTTATTCATGCTATTGGACGATATTGAGATGAAAACGCATCGCGTAAACGAGTTGATCGAGCTGTTGCACCCGGCCTGGCAGGAAGATCCCGATCTCAATTTGATGCAGTTTTTGCAAAAGCTGGCGCAGGAAGCGGGCTTCCAGGGCGAGTTGTCCGAACTGAGCGACGATATTCTTATTTACCATCTGAAAATGCGCGGCAGCGCCGGCACGGATCAGATCCCGGGCCTGAAGAAAGATTACGAAGAAGATTTTAAAACGGCGCTGTTGCGCGCTCGCGGCGTTATCAAGGACTGATCCTCGCGCGGTGCGAGAAAGCATAGCTCGTGAAAGGCGTCATTAATGCTACTATTTCTCATTCCCGGCACCGTGCTGTCAGCGATCAAACGAACGTTATGAATAACTCTGCTTTTAATTTCGACACCCTGTCGCCCGATTTGATTATGGACGCGCTAGAAGGGGTTGGCCTGCGCGTCGATTCCGGCCTGACGGCGCTGAACAGCTATGAGAACCGCGTCTATCAGTTTATGGATGAAGATCGCCGGCGCTACGTGGTGAAGTTTTACCGCCCGGAGCGCTGGAACGCCGCACAAATCGGTGAGGAACATCAGTTCGCTCTGGATCTGGCCAGCGCGGAAATTCCGGCGGTGGCGCCGCTGGCGCTGCAAGGCGCTACGCTGCATACGCACGGTGGATTCTTCTTTACCCTGTTTCCCAGCGTGGGCGGGCGCCAATATGAGATAGACAACCTGGATCAGTTGGAATGGGTGGGTCGTTTCCTGGGCCGTATCCATCAGGTCGGCGGCGAGCGTTTGTTCGCCGAACGGCCGACGATGGGGGTTGAAGAGTATCTCACCGCCCCGCGTCAGGTGTTGGCCGATTGCGGGCTGTTGCCGGCAGCACAGTGTGACGCGTTCCTGCTGGCAACGGACAACCTGATTGCGGCGATCAAGGCGCACTGGCATCTGGACTGGCAGCCGCGCCGTTTGCACGGTGATTGCCATCCCGGCAATATTCTGTGGCGCGACGGCCCGCTGTTCGTCGATCTTGATGACGCGCGTAACGGCCCGGCGGTGCAGGATTTGTGGATGCTGCTGCACGGTGAGCGGCGCGATCAATTGATGCAGCTGGACGTCTTGCTGGAAGCGTACGGCGAATTTGCCGAGTTCGACCAACGCGAGCTGGCGT
This sequence comes from Serratia sp. LACPHL-BACT-2024-00286, assembly GCF_043109535.1. Taxonomy (NCBI): domain Bacteria; kingdom Pseudomonadati; phylum Pseudomonadota; class Gammaproteobacteria; order Enterobacterales; family Yersiniaceae; genus Serratia; species Serratia sp. LACPHL-BACT-2024-00286. Next base: position 117,274 of record NZ_JBICNA010000009.1, on the reverse strand, counting down.
TGATTGAGCCGCTGCGCGCGATGCGCATGGTGTATTACCTGGCCTGGGTCGCCCGCCGTTGGCAGGATCCGGCCTTCCCTAAGAGTTTTCCGTGGATGGCGGAGTCTGATTTCTGGTTGTCTCAGACTGCGGCCTTCACCGAACAGGTTAAGCTGTTGCAGGAGCCCCCTCTGCAGCTGACGCCAATGTATTGAAGCTTTAACACAATGGAGAGTTTAGTCTTATGAAAAAAATATGGTTGGCGCTCGTTGGCATGGTGATGGCCTTCAGTGCCTCGGCGGCACAGTTCAGCGATGGCGCTCAGTACGTGACCCTGGACAAGCCGGTGACCGGTGAGCCTCAGGTGCTGGAGTTCTTCTCCTTCTACTGCCCGCACTGCTACCAGTTCGAGCAGGTCTATCACGTGTCCGAGAACGTGAAGAAGGCGCTGCCTGCCGGCACCAAAATGACCAAGTACCACGTTGAGTTCCTGGGGCCGCTGGGCAAACAGCTGACTCAGGCATGGGCGGTGGCGATGGCGCTGGGCGTGGAAGACAAGGTAAGCCCGTTGATGTTTGAAGCGGTGCAGAAAACCCAGACCGTGCAAACGCCGGACGATATCCGTAACGTCTTCGTGAAAGCGGGCGTGACCGCCGCAGATTATGACGCGGCATGGAACAGCTTCGTGGTGAAATCTCTGGTGGTTCAACAGGAGAAAGCCGCGGAAGATCTGCAGCTGCGCGGTGTGCCGGCGGTATTCGTGAACGGCAAATACATGGTTAAAAACGATGGCCTGGACACCAGCTCGATGGACGCTTACGTGAAGCAGTTCGCCGACGTGGTTAAATTCCTCAGCCAGCAGAAATAAGCCAGATTCAACATGAAAAACGCCGGCGTTCGTTGCCGGCGTTTTTTTATCCGTATTGCCGCTTCAATTTATCCAGCAGCCGGTCTTTTTCCTGCCACAGCGTATTCAGCCACAGTTGGAAACGCCGCTTGAACTGCTTGTCGTTGAAATAGTCCCCGTGCAGGGTTTCATCGATCGGTAGCGTCTCTATTCTTACCACGATGCGCGTCAAACGACCGCACAGCATATCCAGAAAAGGCCGTTGGTTATTTTCCGGATAGAGCAGGGTGACGTTCAACACTTTGTCGAACTGATTGCCCAGCGCGCTAAGGGTAAACGCGATGCCGGCGGCTTTGGGCGCCAGCAAATTGCGATACGGCGAATTGCTTTTAATTTTCTTGGCTTCGGTGAAGCGCGAACCTTCGACGAAATTGACGATGGTGGTTGGACGTTGACGGAATTTTTCGCAGGAACGGCGCGTGGTTTCGATATCCTTGCCGCGCTTCTCCGGATGCTTGAGCAAATAGGCGCGGGAGTAACGCTTCATGAATGGCATATCCAGCGCCCAGCAGGCCAGGCCGACAAAAGGCACCCAGGCGAGCTGTTGCTTGAGGAAATACTTATTCATTGGAATATGATTTCTGAACAGCACGCACAACACGACAATGTCCGACCAGCTTTCGTGGTTGCTGATCAGCAGATACCAGTTTTTGCGATCCAGCCCTTCCAGCCCTTCAATATCCCAACGCAATTGCCCGTTAATGCGCAATAACAGCGCCAGCCCCTGACACCAACACCACATCATGAAATCGGCGAAAGCCGAGATATATCGCCAGACGGCGGGAATGGGCACCAGGAGTTTCACGATGCCGGCCAGCGTGATGGGGATAGAACACAACACCGTCACCAGAATGGTGAGTATGACGGAAATGATAAAGATAACAGGCGTTAACAATCTTGGCATGGTTATGGGCTGACGGTTGTTGGGAACATCGTTGCATGCCGAAGCGCATGAACAAAAGCCTATTTTAACAGAGAATGTCGGGGTAAAGCGCCGCTAAAAATCACTGTTTTTGGCCTCGCCGGATAACCATTTGCCGAGTTTTTGTGCAACTTGTCCAGCTTGTGCTAAGGTAATTGAGGCGCCGAATTTGATTAATAGTGCGATTAAAATCCGGCGAAAGTTATATCCACAAATCCAATAAAAGCCAGTAATAAAGCGTCGCCGGAATTCGTTCTTTTAACGCGGTGATTTAAATAGGAATTTTATTCGCCGTTATAACGATAATCACAACGTTATAATTCGGTCTCTTTTCTATGCACAAAGTTATCCACAGGTAAGATCTTGCGGATCCTCGCGCACAATCTCATCATTTTCGTCCGCAATGCACGCTAAGGTTCGTCTCCGGCGGCCAGCTATGGCATGCTTACCCCTATGTCCGATCACGATAAAGAAACGCTATGGCCCAGATTGCAGAAAACCCACTAATCCTGGTTGACGGTTCCTCCTACCTCTACCGCGCTTATCACGCCTTCCCGCCGCTGACCAACTCGGCGGGCGAGCCGACCGGCGCGATGTACGGCGTGCTGAATATGCTGCGCAGCCTGCTGCTGCAGTATCAACCGAGCCACGTTGCCGTGGTGTTTGATGCCAAAGGGAAGACCTTCCGCGATGATCTCTTCGCCGAATACAAATCGCACCGGCCACCGATGCCGGACGATCTGCGTGCGCAGATCGAGCCGCTGCATAACATGGTCAAGGCGATGGGCCTGCCGCTGCTGGTGACGCCCGGCGTTGAGGCGGACGACGTTATCGGTACGCTGGCGCTGGAGGCCGAAAAAGCTGGCCACGCGGTGCTGATCAGCACCGGCGACAAAGACATGGCGCAGCTGGTGACGCCGAACGTCACCCTGATCAACACCATGAACAACACCATCCTCGGCCCGCAGGAAGTGTGCGACAAATACGGTATTCCGCCGGAGCTGATCATCGACTTCCTGGCGCTGATGGGCGATTCATCGGACAACATTCCCGGCGTGCCGGGCGTGGGTGAGAAAACCGCTCAGGCGTTGCTGCAGGGTATCGGCGGGCTGGATGCGCTGTACGGCAATCTGGAGAATATCGCCACGCTGAGCTTCCGCGGCGCCAAAACCATGGCGGCCAAGCTGGAGCAGAACAAAGAGGTCGCGTACCTCTCCTATAAGCTGGCGACGATCAAAACCGACGTTGAGCTGGATCTGACCTGCGCGGATCTGACGGTCTCTGCACCGGATGTCGATACGCTGCAGCAGCTGTTCAAACAGTACGAATTCAAACGCTGGCTGGCGGACGTGGAAGCCGGCGTATGGCTGGAAAACAAGAAAGGCGCGGGAGCGAAAGCTGCCGGCGGCGCCAAACCGGCCGCCGCCGCCGCGGAAGCGCCGAAGGCGCTGGCGGAGGCCAAGCTGTCCCAGGACGGTTATGTCACCATTCTGGATGAATCGGCCTTTACCGACTGGCTGGCGCGGCTGAAAAAGGCCGACGTGTTTGCCTTCGATACCGAAACCGACGGTCTGGATACCCTGACCGCCAACCTGATCGGCCTGTCCTTCGCGATCGCGCCGGGCGAAGCGGCTTATTTGCCGGTGGCGCACGATTATCTGGACGCCCCGCCACAGCTGGACCGAGCCTACGTGCTGGAAGCGCTCAAGCCGCTGCTGGAGGACGAGAAGGCGCTGAAGGTCGGGCAAAACTTGAAGTTCGACATGAGCCTGCTGGCGCGCTACGGCATTGAGATGCGCGGCATCGCCTACGACACCATGCTGGAGTCCTATGTGCTGGACAGCGTCGGCGGCCGTCACGATATGGACAGCCTGGCCGATCGTTATCTGAGCCATAAAACCATCACCTTCGAAGAGATCGCCGGCAAGGGCAAAAACCAGCTGACGTTCAATCAGATCGCGCTGGAGCAGGCGGCGCCTTACGCCGCCGAAGACGCCGATGTCACGCTGCAGTTGCACCTGGCGATGTGGCCGCAGTTGAAACAGAGCGCAGAGCTGCTGACGGTGTTCAACGAGATTGAAATGCCGCTGCTGCCGGTGCTGTCGCATATCGAACGCACCGGGGTGCTGATCGATCCGGCCATTTTGTCGGCCCACTCCCAGGAGCTGGCCAAGCGTCTGGCTGAGCTGGAGGCGCAGGCCCACGAGCTGGCGGAAGAGCCGTTCAACCTGGCGTCGACCAAGCAGCTGCAGGCTATCTTGTACGAGAAACAAAAGTTGCCGGTGCTGAAGAAAACTCCGGGCGGTGCGCCGTCCACCAACGAAGAAGTGCTGGCCGAGCTGGCGCTGGATTACCCGCTGCCGAAGGTGATCCTGGAATACCGCGGCCTGGCGAAGCTGAAGACCACCTATACCGACAAGCTGCCGCTGATGATCAACCCGGTCAGCGGCCGGGTACACACCTCGTACCATCAGGCGGTGACTGCGACCGGCCGTCTCTCCTCGAGCGATCCGAACCTGCAGAACATCCCGGTGCGCAACGAAGAAGGGCGGCGCATCCGCCAGGCTTTCATCGCGCCGGAAGGCTACCGCATCGTCGCGGCCGACTACTCGCAGATCGAGCTACGCATCATGGCGCATCTGTCACAGGATGAAGGGCTGCTGAAGGCCTTCGCCGAAGGGAAAGACATTCACCGCGCCACGGCGTCGGAAGTCTTCGGTGTGCCGTTGGATAAAGTGACCGGCGAACAGCGCCGCAGCGCCAAGGCGATTAACTTTGGCCTGATTTACGGCATGAGCGCCTTCGGCCTGGCGCGCCAGTTGGGGATCCCGCGTGGGGAAGCCCAGCGCTATATGGATCTGTACTTCGAGCGTTACCCGGGCGTGCTGGACTACATGGAGCGCACCCGTCAACAGGCTTCCGAACAGGGCTATGTCAGCACGCTGGACGGGCGCCGCCTGTACCTGCCGGACGTCCGCTCCAGCAACGCCATGCGCCGCAAGGCGGCCGAGCGCGCCGCCATCAACGCCCCGATGCAGGGCACCGCGGCCGATATCATCAAGCGTGCGATGATCGAGGTCGACGCCTGGCTGCAAGGGCAGGAGAAGCCGTTGGTGCGCGCGATCATGCAGGTGCACGATGAATTGGTATTTGAGGTGCATGAGTCGGTGATCGAAGAAGCCAGCCAACGCATCCGTCAATTGATGGAAGGCAGCATGACTCTGGCGGTGCCGCTGAAGGTCGACGTGGGCGTCGGCATGAACTGGGATGAGGCGCACTGATTACCGGGTTATCGCCGGATGCGCTAACTGGCGATAACCTAAGCACTTTTCGTAATTAAGCTACAAGATGCGGCGATAGTTTCCCCAACTTCGCCGTTCTTGCGCCGCAAATTGTGTAAGTAAACTACAAAAAATTCTTTTGCCCTGCGAAAAAATAAGGTAGAGTTACAGGCGTAGGGTACAGAGGTAAGATGTTCTATCTTTCAGACCTTTTACTTCACGTAATCGGATTTGGCTGAATATTTAGCCGCCCCAGTCAGTATTGACTGGGGCGTTTTTTATTGTAAAAACAGCAGCAAACCATACGTTTTTCCTATCGCTCCGCACCGCTTTTCGTTCCAGCTTTCCTCCTTTCGACTCGCGTAATCCGGCGAGATAAGCCAGCCCTGGCGATAAGTTTTTATGATGGCTTTATTTCAGAACTGTAATTAGATAACAAAAAATCCCGCCTGCGGCTGAACTGCGGGTATAAAAAAGCCGATGCGGCGAGGCATCGGCTCTGGCGTTCGGCCTGGGCTTATTCGCCGGCTTCGTCTTCCGGCAGCACTTCCGGTGGGATCTCGTTAAACCAGGTGTCCAGCTTCTGGCGCAGCTTGTCGACGCCGATCTTCTTCAGCGACGAGAAGGCTTCAACCTGGATATCCCCCATAAACGGCAGCACCGCTTCACGCACCATATTGAGCTGCGCCTTGCGTGCGCCGGAGGCCAGCTTGTCGGCCTTGGTCAGCAGCACCAGCACCGGCGTGCCGACGTCGACCGCCCACTGGATCATCTGCTGGTCGAGATCTTTCAGCGGATGGCGAATATCCATCAGCACCACCAGGCCTTTCAGGCTGTTGCGCATCTGCAGGTATTCGCCCAGCGCGCGCTGCCATTTGCGCTTCATCTCTTCCGGCACTTCGGCGTAGCCGTAACCCGGCAGGTCGACCAGGCGGATGCCGTCTTCCACTTCGAACAGGTTGATCAGCTGGGTGCGCCCCGGCGTCTTACTGGTGCGCGCCAGGCTTTTTTGGTTGGTCAGCGTATTCAGCGCGCTGGATTTCCCGGCGTTGGAACGGCCGGCAAAGGCGACTTCAATTCCTGCATCCCCCGGCAGATGGCGAATATCGGGTGCGCTGGTGACGAAATGGGTCACATGATAGTTGTAGTTCTTGCTGGTCAAAATTTTTCGTCTCCGTGAGGATGGCTAACTGGTTGGCGATTATAACTGCATCAGCGGTAAAAATGGCGTGTTTCTCGGTTTTTAAGCGGCGGGACGCGATAAAACGACGGTTATGCCGCGCGTACGTTGTGAGACATTTGCCATTCGAATCGCGGGTAATGTCGCTTTATTCGAAAGTGATGTTTCTGTTTTTATTTTAAAAACAATATGTTGTTTTTTCGTTGTAGGGAAATGTCGTCCAAATCGGCGTCAGGTGCCTTGAGCCTTGGCAACAATAACGTAAAGTAGTCGTTAACGCAGGGTTGCGCAGGATTAAGGAACATCCGGGAAGGATGACAAATCTCAGGGAATGCACAGGGCGTGCAATGAGTGCCAGGATGAACGCAACAGGAAGTGACCCTTTCGCACCGGAACAGGCGGCAGGCACATCGGATGGTGAAGTATTGGCAGTTTGGATGCCGGCAGGAAGCTCGCTCGGGAAGAGCGGATGCGAATGGATTGCGCCATGGACGATTTTTCTTTCAGGATGAAGGACGTAGTGGCAGGGAATGCGGTTATAGCAGAAGGAAAAACCGGGATGTTGCATGTGCGCAAGGAGCGCGTAACAGGAATACCCTTCGCAAGAAGGTGCGAAATAGGCGGCAGGTTTAACCTGCCGCCTTTTTTCTTTGTCCGCTTTCTGCTAGATTCCGCCGCAATTCTATACTGAATCTACATACCTAAGAGCACACGCTATGAACCAGCCATCAAAAGCACCTCGCGGCAGCGCGGCGAAGTCAAAAACGAAAAAGAAAAGCCGTATGGAGCTCGATCAGGAAGCGCGCGAGCGCAAACGCCTGAAAAAGCGCCGCGGCCACGCTTCCGGTTCGCGCACCCAGGTCGAGTCCGGCAGCCAGAAGAACAAATCGGCGGCGGAAGCCAAAGATCCGCGTATCGGCAGTAAAGTGCCGGTAGCGCTGGTGGTCGACGAAACCAAAGTGAAGGCCAAACCGCAGCCGAAGCCAAAGGCCGAAGCGAAACCGCGCCTGTCGCCGGAAGAAGAGCTGGCGAAGCTGGAAAATGACGAACGCCTGAACGCGCTGCTGGATCGCATCGACGATGGCGAAACGCTGAACGCGGAAGAGCAGACCTATGTCGACAAAACGTTGGATCGCATCGATGTGCTGATGGACGTGTTGGGCATTGAACTGGGTGAAGACGACGACGAAGAAGAAGAGAAGCAGGAAGATATTCTGAAGCTGCTGAAAGGCGGCAACCCGAAAGACGCTTTTTAACGCGCTATGTGGCTAATCCCGGCAATAGCCCTACTCTTGATGTGTTATCTGCTGTGGTTATTCGGTAAACTATGGCGGCTGTCTAAGCGCAAAGCGCGTTTTCGCAGCGCTTCCGTGGCCAGACAGCGCAGACAACCGCCTCTCTCCAGGCCCGGTAGAAAAAGATATCGGAAGGAGTGAGCATGTCAGAGCAGACGATTGTCTGGGATTTGGCCCTGATCCAAAAATATAACTACTCAGGGCCGCGTTATACTTCATACCCCACGGCGCTGGAGTTTAACCAGCGCTACGACGAAGCGGCGTTTCAACGCGCCGCTGCGCGTTACCCTGAGCGGCCGCTGTCGCTGTATGTGCATATCCCTTTCTGTCATAAGCTGTGTTACTTCTGCGGCTGCAACAAGCTGGTGACGCGCCAGACCCACAAGGCCGACGAGTACCTGAACGTTTTGGCGCAAGAGATCGCCAGCCGTGCGCCGCTGTTCGCCGGCCGCAAGGTCGGCCAGATGCACTGGGGCGGCGGTACGCCGACCTACCTGGATAAAGCGCAAATCAGCCGGTTGGTGGCGTTGCTGCGCGAACACTTTGATTTCCTGCCCGATGCGGAGATGTCGATCGAGGTCGATCCGCGCGAGATAGCGCTGGATGTGCTCGATCATTTACGCGCCGAAGGCTTTAACCGTCTGAGCATGGGGGTGCAGGATTTCAACAAACAGGTGCAGCAGTTGGTCAACCGCGAGCAGGACGAAGCCTTTATCTTCGCCCTGATTGAGCGGGCCAAAGCGCTGGGCTTCCGCTCGACCAATATCGATCTGATCTATGGCCTGCCGAAACAGACGCCGGAAAGCTTCGCTTTCACGCTGCAGCGGGTGGCTGAATTGAATCCCGATCGCCTCAGCGTGTTCAACTACGCGCATATGCCGAACTTGTTCGCCGCCCAGCGCAAAATCAAAGACGCCGATCTGCCCAGCGCCCAGCAGAAGCTGGATATCCTGCAACAGAGCATCGCTTTCCTGACCGGCGCCGGCTATCAGTTCATCGGCATGGATCACTTTGCGCGCCCGGACGACGAGCTGGCAATCGCCCAACGCGAAGGCAAGCTGCACCGCAATTTCCAGGGCTATACTACCCAGGGCGACAGCGATCTGCTGGGGTTGGGCGTGTCGGCCATCAGCATGCTCGGCGACAGCTATGCGCAGAACCAGAAAGAGCTGAAGCGTTACTCTGACAGCGTACCGGCGCAGGGCAACGCCCTGTGGCGCGGGCTGGCGCTGACGGACGACGATTGCCTGCGGCGCGATCTGATCAAAACCCTGATCTGCAATTTCCGGTTGGCGTATCAGCCGCTCGAACGGCAATACGGCATCGATTTCACCGCCTACTTCGCCGAAGACCTGCAGCTGCTGGCGCCGTTTGAACGCGATGGGCTGGTGGAGCGCGACGAGCAGGGCATTCGCGTCACGCCGCGCGGGCGCTTGCTGATCCGCAATATCTGCATGTGTTTCGATCGCTATCTGCGGCAACAGGCGCGCAGCCAGCAGTTCTCACGGGTGATCTGAGGATGAAAAAACAGCCGCTGATGCGGCTGTTTTTTTAACTGAAGAAGTTAATCAGCGCGGCGCACAATACCGCGGCAACCGCCGCCTGCGGGGTGTGGCTGGCGGCGGAGCCCAGCTCCGCGCCCTGAGAAATGAATACGATGAATGAGTCCAGCATCGTCAACCTCCAGAGTGTGCGACACGATCATACTGCGCCCGCACCGGCTGTAAAGCCTGCGGTTGGCGTTTTTTTGTGCGCCGGACGGCGTTTTTCATCATCCATCCCCGTTCCTATTCCATACCCAGCTCTTTGAGCTTGCGGGTCAGGGTATTACGCCCCCAGCCCAGCAGGCGCGCGGCTTCCTGTTTGTGCCCCTGGGTGTGGCGCAGCGCGGTGGTGAGCAGCGTGCGCTCCATCTCCGGCTGCGCTTCCGACAGCAGGTTTTGATGACCGGAACGCAGCGCGCGATCGGCCCACTGCGCCAGCAGCGTGGCCCAGCTGTCCGGCAGACTGTGGCTGGGGCTTTCCGGCGCGGCGGTTTCGAACAGCTCACCCGGCAGATCCTGGATCAGCACTTCCTGCCCGGCGGCCATCACCGTCAGCCAGCGGCAGGTGTTCTCCAGCTGGCGCACGTTGCCCGGCCAGGGCAGGCGGGTCAGCGCGGTTTCGGTTTCCGGGTGCAGGTTCTTGGCCTCGACGCCTAACTCTTTGGCGGCGATCTGCAGGAAGTGGCGCGCCAGCCGCGGGATGTCTTCACGGCGCTCGCGCAGCGGCGGCAGGTGTACGCGAATCACGTTCAGGCGGTGGAACAGATCCTCGCGGAACTTGCCTTCCTGCACCCGCAGCTCCAGATTCTGGTGCGTGGCGGCGATGATGCGCACGTCGACCTTCACCGGCGCATAGCCGCCGACCCGGTAGAACTGGCCGTCCGCCAGCACCCGCAGCAGGCGCGTTTGCACGTCGAGCGGCATATCGCCGATCTCGTCGAGGAACAGCGTGCCGCCGTCGGCCTGTTCAAAACGGCCCTGACGAATTTGGTTCGCGCCGGTGAAGGCGCCTTTCTCGTGGCCGAACAGCTCGGACTCGATCAGATCCTTGGGGATGGCGGCCATGTTCAGGGCGATGAACGGCGACTTGGCGCGCGGGCTGTGGCGGTGCAGCGCATGCGCCACCAGCTCCTTGCCGGTGCCGGATTCGCCGTTGATCAGCACGCTGATCGACGAACGCGACAGCCGGCCGATGATGCGAAACACGTCCTGCATCGCCGGTGCCTCGCCGATGATGTCCGCCGCCGGATCGCTGGCCGGCTGGCTGCGCACCGGCTGCTGCTGCTCCTGATAATGGCTGATGGCGCGCTCGACCAGCGCCACCGCTTCATCGATATCGAACGGCTTCGGCAGGTAGTCGAAGGCCCCTTGCTGATAGGCGCTGACGGCGGCGTCCAAATCCGAATGCGCGGTCATGATGATCACCGGCAGCATCGGGTGGCGCTGTTTGATCTGCTTGAGCAGCGCCAGGCCGTCTATGCCTGGCATGCGGATATCGGACAGCAGCACGTCGGGGGTTTGCGTGGCCAAGGCTTCCAGCACGTCATTGCCGCCTTCGAAGGTGGCGCAGCTCAGGCCCGCGCCGGTGAGCGCGCGCTCAAGCACCCAGCGGATGGAGCTATCGTCATCGACGATCCAGACTATCCCTCGTTGCATAGCAAACCTCACTGACGAATGGGCAGGTAGACCGAGAATTCGGTATGACCTGGCCAACTGTTGAATTCAATTTTTCCGCAATGCTGATCGATAAGATTGCGGGCGATGGATAATCCCAGGCCGGTGCCGCCCTCGCGGCCGCTGACCATCGGGTAGAACAGCGTGTCCTGCAGCTGCGCCGGCACGCCGGGGCCGTCGTCTTCGACGTCGATGCGCGCCGCCAGCCGGTAGCGGGTGCCGTGCAGCGTAATCTGAAACGCGGTGCGGGTGCGCAGCGTGATGGTGCCGCCCGCTTCGCCCAGCGCCTGCAGCGCGTTGCGGGTAATGTTCAGCAGCACCTGTTCTATCTGATCCGGGTCGTGGGCCATTTCCGGCAGGCTCGGATCGTAATCGCGCACCAGCGTGACGTTATCCGGCATTTCCAGCGACACCAGTTGGCAGACGCGCTCCGCGACCTGATGGATGCTCTGGGTGATGTGCTGGCCGGGCCGCTGCGGGCCGAGCAGGCGATCCACCAGATTGCGCAGCCGATCGGCCTGCTCGATGATCACCTTGGTGTATTCGGTCAGCGCCGGATCGGGCAGCGCCTTGGCCAGCAGCTGTGCCGCGCCGCGCAGACCGCCCAGCGGATTTTTAATCTCGTGCGCCAAACCGCGCACCAGATCGCGGGCCGCCACCTGTTGGGCATGCTGCAGCTGTTCCTGGCTCAGGCGGCGCTGATTGTCCATCGGCGCCAGCTCGACCAGAATATAGCCTTCCGGCAGCGCCTGAGCGGTCAGGGAAAGGATATGCGCACGGCCGTCGACCACCAGGGTCACTTCGTTGTCGGTGAAGCCCTGACCGGCGCGCAGGCTTTCACGCATCAAAGAGACGTTCAGCGAAAAATAACCGAGCAAATCGGGCAGCGGCGTGCCGAACAGCTTGCGGGAGCTTTGCGCCAGCAATTGCTGTGCCGCAGGGTTGGCGTAGTGAACCGCCAGAGAGTCATCCAACAGCAGGATGCTGTTGATGAGTGAATTGAGGATCTGCCCAGCATCGGGCAGCTTGCCAGTTGCCATACAGCAGACTCCTGCACCTTTTTAGTGCATCTATCCTACTCCATCCGGGATCGGCGCGGTATGGAATAGTTTTGCAGAAAATACGGTGGAGAAAAAAACCCATCCGAAGATGGGCTGAAAGTTTCCACGGCAACAAAAAAGCGATAACAAAAATGTGGGCGCCGTCCGCCTGCGCAGACGGCGCGGGTAGGGCTTAGACGCTGTAGTACAGTTCGAACTCAACCGGGTGTGGCGTCATGCGAATGCGGTCCATCTCTTCTTTGCGCAGTTCGATGTAGGCATCGATCGCATCGTCGGTGAACACGCCGCCGCGGGTCAGGAACTCGCGGTCTTCGTTCAGTGCGGCCATCGCCTCGTCCAGCGAGCCGGCCACTTTTGGGATCTCGGCTTCTTCTTCCGGCGGCAGGTCGTACAGGTTTTTGTCCATGGCGTCGCCAGGGTGGATCTTGTTGATGATGCCGTCCAGGCCGGCCATCAGCAGCGCGGCGAAGCACAGGTATGGGTTAGCCGCCGGATCCGGGAAGCGGGCTTCGATGCGGCGCGCTTTCGGGCTGGCGACCACCGGGATACGGATGGACGCGGAGCGGTTACGGGCGGAGTAAGCCAGCATCACCGGCGCTTCGTAGCCTGGCACCAAACGTTTGTACGAGTTGGTGGTCGGGTTGGCCAGGGCGTTGATCGCCTTGGCGTGCTTGATGATGCCGCCGATGTAGAACAGCGCGGTTTCAGACAGGCCGCCGTATTTGTCGCCGGCGAACAGGTTGGTGCCGTTCTTGGACAGCGACATGTGGCAGTGCATGCCGGAACCGTTGTCGCCGAACATAGGCTTCGGCATGAAGGTCGCGGTTTTGCCGAAAGCGTGCGCCACGTTGTGCACCACGTATTTGTAGATCTGAATTTCGTCGGCTTTCTTGGTCATGGTGTTGAAGCGGGTTGCCACTTCGTTCTGACCGGCGGTCGCCACTTCGTGGTGGTGCGCTTCAACCACCAGGCCCATCTCTTCCATGGTCAAGCACATGGTGGAACGCAGATCCTGCGAAGAGTCGACCGGTGGAACCGGGAAGTAACCGCCTTTCACCGCCGGACGGTGGCCTTTGTTGCCGCCGTCGTATTTTGTGCCGGAGTTCCAGGCGCCTTCGATGTCGTCGATGGCCACGTGGGAACCGCGGATGCTGCTGCCGAAGCGGATGTCGTCGAACAGGAAGAACTCAGGCTCTGGCCCGAACAGCACGGTATCCGCGATGCCGGAGGAGCGCAGGAAGTCTTCGGCGCGTTTGGAGATGGAGCGCGGGTCGCGATCGTAGCCTTGCATGGTGCCCGGCTCGAGAATGTCGCAGCGAATGATCAGGGTAGGTTCTTCGAAGAACGGATCCAGAACCGCCGTGCTGGCGTCCGGCATCAGCACCATGTCAGATTCGTTGATGCCCTTCCAACCACCGATAGAGGAGCCGTCAAACATTTTGCCTTCTTCGAAGAAGTCGGCGTTTACCTGGTGAGCCGGGATAGTCACGTGCTGTTCCTTACCCTTGGTGTCAGTGAAACGCAGGTCTACGAATTTCACTTCATGCTCATTCAGCATCGTCAAAACGTGTTCAGCGGACATACTTAACTCTCCCGGTTTATCATTGTCGTCGTCGTGGAACGAATCTGTGGAACTGGCTTTTTTTCGCCTTGAAAAGACTAAAGCGAAAAGCGTGCCAACTTTTTAAAAAGGCGTTCATCGCCTTTCTGCGCGGGTTTTACCCAGCCACAGTATGCACCATCAACGATAAATTGCACTGTTATGGTGCAATAACGGTGGGTGCGAGCACTGAAGTGGTGCAAAAGTGCAGCGATTGCGGCTTTTTGCACCGTGAAAGGGATCACAAACTGACCGGTACGCGGTTGTTTATAAGAGATGGTTGTGATCTTGTTTAGTCCCTCGCTTAATACGTGTACAATAGCGCGCTATTTCTAATGCCCGAGGCAAAGCTGTGATCGAAAATTTGCGTAACATCGCCATTATTGCCCACGTTGACCATGGTAAAACCACCCTGGTTGATAAGCTGCTGCAACAATCCGGTACTTTCGGAGAGCGTGCGGAAGCCACCGAACGCGTAATGGACTCCAACGATTTGGAGAAAGAGCGTGGGATTACCATCCTCGCAAAAAACACCGCCATTAATTGGAACGGTTACCGTATCAACATCGTGGATACCCCGGGACACGCCGACTTCGGCGGCGAGGTAGAGCGCGTGATGTCGATGGTTGACTCGGTGCTGCTGGTTGTGGATGCAATGGATGGCCCTATGCCGCAAACCCGCTTCGTGACCAAGAAGGCCTTCGCCAACGGTCTGAAGCCGATCGTGGTCATCAACAAGGTTGACCGTCCTGGCGCGCGCCCTGACTGGGTTGTGGATCAGGTGTTCGACCTGTTCGTGAACCTCGACGCGACCGACGAGCAGCTCGACTTCCCGATCATCTACGCTTCTGCGCTGAACGGCATCGCCGGCGTCGACCACACCGACATGGCGGAAGACATGACCCCGCTGTATCAGGCGATCGTCGACCACGTGTCTGCGCCGCAGGTTGAGCTGGAAGCGCCATTCCAGATGCAGATCTCCCAGTTGGACTACAACAACTACCTGGGCGTTATCGGCATCGGCCGCATCAAGCGCGGTAAAGTGAAGCCGAACCAGCAGGTCACCATCATCGACAGCGAAGGTAAAACTCGCAACGGTAAAGTGGGCAAAGTGCTGGGCCACCTGGGTCTGGAGCGTATCGACAGCACCCTGGCGGAAGCGGGCGACATCATCGCCATCACCGGCCTGGGCGAGCTGAACATCTCCGACACCATCTGCGACACCAACGCCGTAGAAGCGCTGCCGGCGCTGTCCGTCGACGAACCGACCGTCACCATGTTCTTCAACGTCAACACCTCGCCGTTCTGCGGTAAAGAAGGCAAGTACGTGACGTCGCGTCAGATCCTTGACCGTCTGAACAAAGAGCTGGTGCACAACGTGGCGCTGCGCGTTGAAGAAACCGACGATGCGGACGCCTTCCGCGTCTCCGGCCGTGGCGAACTGCACCTGTCGGTGCTGATCGAAAACATGCGTCGCGAAGGTTTCGAGCTGGCGGTTTCCCGTCCGAAAGTTATCTTCCGCGAAATCGATGGCCGCAAGCAGGAGCCATTCGAGAACGTGACGCTGGATATCGAAGAGCAGCATCAGGGTTCCGTGATGCAGGCGATGGGCGAGCGTAAAGCCGACCTGAAAAACATGGATCCGGACGGTAAGGGCCGCGTGCGTCTCGACTACGTGATCCCAAGCCGCGGTCTGATCGGCTTCCGTAACGAATTCATGACCATGACTTCGGGCACCGGTCTGCTGTACTCCACCTTCAGCCACTACGACGACGTGCGTCCGGGCGAAGTGGGCCAGCGTCAGAACGGCGTGCTGATCTCCAACGGCCAGGGCAAAGCGGTCGCGTTCGCGCTGTTCGGCCTGCAGGATCGCGGCAAGCTGTTCCTGGGCCACGGTGCGGAAGTGTATGAAGGCCAGATCATCGGTATTCACTCGCGTTCCAACGACCTGACCGTAAACTGCCTGACCGGTAAGAAGCTGACCAACATGCGTGCTTCCGGTACTGACGAAGCGACTACCCTGGTTCCGGCCATCAAAATGACCCTGGAGCAAGCTCTGGAGTTCATCGATGACGACGAACTGGTAGAAGTGACGCCAACCTCGATCCGTATCCGTAAGCGTCACCTGACGGAAAACGATCGTAAGCGCGCCAGCCGCGGTCCTAAAGACGCTTAATCGCTGATTGAGTGTCTCATGCTTAGGGCGCGGTTCTCGCGCCCTGAGTTTTTTCCTCTGTTGTTCCCCGTTTGTGCGGCGCGCTATGCGCTTTTCCGTTCGTTCCCTGTTCAGCTGTTCCTTTTCCCGCTACAGTGAAATCTCACCGGCCCATCAGGAGAGGACTATGCTGTATATCTTTGATTTAGGTAATGTGATCGTCGATATCGATTTCAAGCGTGTGCTGGGCGTGTGGAGCAATTTGAGCGGCACGCCGTTGGCGGTGCTGTCCGATCGTTTCACTATGGGTGAGGTGTTCCAGCAGCATGAGCGCGGTGAAATCAGCGACGAAGACTTCGCCGGCAAGCTGTGCGATGAAATGGGCATCGCGCTCAGCTTCGAGCAATTCGCCACCGGCTGGCAGGCGGTATTCGTCGCGCTGCGCCCGGAAGTGATCGACATCATGCAGCGCCTGCGCAACGAGGGCCACCGGGTGGTGGTGCTGTCGAACACCAACCGTCTGCACTGCAACTACTGGCCGCAGCACTATCCTGAAGTGGCCGCCGCCGCCGATCACCTCTATCTGTCGCAAGATCTCGGCATGCGCAAGCCGGAGGCCGAGATCTACCAGCATGTGCTGGCCGCGGAAAACACCGCCGCCGCCGACGCGGTGTTCTTCGACGATCACCCGGCGAACGTCCTCGCCGCGCAGGCGTTGGGGATCAAGACGGTGCACGTCACCGATCGCGACGTGGTGCCGGCCTATTTTGCTCAATGAGCGCAGGGCGCGTTAAGCTTAAGGCGTATCAACGGACATCAAGGAGTGACCATGTCGTTTTTCCGCCGCAAGAAGCTGCCCTCTGCGATTAAGCCCGGCGTCACCTTCGGACGGCTGCTGTACCAGCGTATCGATCACGATGGCCTGACGATGTTGGCGGGCCATCTCGCCTATGTTTCCCTATTGTCGCTGGTGCCGCTGGTCACCGTGGTGTTCGCGCTGTTCGCCGCTTTCCCGATGTTTTCCGACATCAGCGAACAGCTGAAGAGCTTCATCTTTTCCAATTTCGTGCCGGCCGCCGGCAACGTCATACAGAACTACCTGGAACAGTTCGTCGCCAACTCCAACAAGATGACCGCCGTCGGCACCTGCGGGCTGATCGTCACCGCGCTGCTGTTGATCTCCTCGGTGGACAGCGTGCTGAACACCATCTGGCGCAGCAAGAACAAGCGGCCGATCGTCTTCTCCTTCGCCGTGTACTGGATGGTGCTGACGCTGGGGCCGCTGCTGGTGGGTGCCAGCATGGCCATCAGCTCCTACCTGCTGTCGCTCAACTGGCTGGCGCAGACCGGCGTCAACGGCCTGGTGGATCAGGTGCTGCGCATCTTCCCGCTGATTTTGTCGTGCGCTTCCTTCTGGCTGCTGTATTGCATCGTGCCGACGGTGCGGGTGCCGCCCAAAGATGCGCTGATTGGCGCGCTGGTGGCCGGATTGCTGTTCGAGCTGGGCAAGAAGGGATTCGCGCTGTACGTCACCATGTTCCCTTCCTACCAGCTGATTTACGGCGTGCTGGCGGTGATCCCGATTTTATTCCTGTGGGTCTACTGGAGCTGGTGTATCGTGTTACTCGGCGCGGAAATCACCGTGACCATCGGCGAATACCGCGACTACCGCCGGCAGAAGGCGGAGCAACAGGAACAGAAACCAGAAGGGCAGCAGGAATGATTGCGTTGATTCAACGGGTGTTAAACGCCAGCGTCACGGTGGGTGGCGAGACGGTAGGCAAGATTGGCCCCGGTTTGTTAGTGTTATTGGGCGTGGAGCAGGGCGATAACGAGCAAAAAGCGCAGCGCCTGTGCGAACGCGTGTTGGGATACCGCATTTTCGGCGACGAGAACGACAAGATGAATCTCAACGTCCAGCAGGCCGGGGGCAGCGTGCTGGTCGTTTCGCAGTTCACCCTGGCGGCGGACACCCAAAAGGGCATGCGGCCCAGCTTCTCGCGCGGCGCCGCACCTTTGGTCGCCGATCGGTTGTATCAATATTTTGTTGGCCAGTGCCGCGAACGCGGCGTAGAGACCCAGACCGGCGAATTCGCCGCCGACATGCAGGTGGCGCTGGTCAACGATGGTCCGGTGACATTCTGGCTACAGGTCTAAGCATTCGGAGAACAGGCGTCTATGTATCACCTACGAGTACCCGTAACAGAGCAAGAACTGAAGGAGTATTACCAGTTTCGCTGGGAAATGCTGCGCAAGCCGCTGCACCAGCCGGTGGGTTCGGAAAAGGATGCCTATGACGCCATGGCCCACCACCAAATGGTGGTGGACGAGGCCGGTAAAATCGTCGCCATCGGGCGGCTGTACATCAATGCCGACAACGAGGCGGCGATCCGTTTTCTGGCGGTAGATCCGACGCTGCAGGATAAAGGGCTGGGGACGCTGGTGGCGATGACGCTGGAGTCCGTCGCGCGGCAGGAGGGCGTGAAGCGGGTGGTGTGCAGCGCCCGTGAAGACGCGGTGGACTTCTTCGCCAAGCTGGGGTTCGTCAATCAGGGGGAGATCACTGCGCCGCAGACCACCCCGATCCGCCACTTTTTGATGATCAAACCGGTAGCGACGCTGGACGATATCCTGCATCGCCCCGATTGGTGCGGCCAACTGCAGCAGGCCTGGTATGAACACATCCCGCTGAGCGAAAAGATGGGCGTGCGCATCAGCCAATACACCGGCCAGCGCTTCGTCACCACCATGCCGGAGACCGGCAACCAGAATCCGCACCACACGCTGTTCGCCGGCAGCCTGTTCTCGCTGGCGACGCTGACCGCCTGGGGGCTGATTTGGCTGCTGCTGCGCGAGCGCCACCTCGGCGGCACCATCATTCTGGCGGACGCGCACATTCGCTACAGCAAACCGATTACCGGCAGGCCGCGAGCGGTGGCGGATCTCGGCTCGCTGAGCGGCGACTTGGCGCGTCTGGCGCGCGGCCGCCGCGCGCGCGTGCACGCCGAAGTGCATCTGTTCGGCGACGAGGATAAAGGTGCGGTGTTCGAAGGCACCTACATGGTGCTGCCGGCCGAGCCGGATGTGCCGCTGGATCAGGGCGGCTCTGAGGCGCTGGAAGAGTAAGACGGCGGCCTGCCTGAGGGCGGGCCGCGCAGAGCATTACGGCAGTTGCTGGTTCACCGCTTGGCCGTCGCCGGCGGTGGCCTGCAGATTTCCCTTCAACGAGGCTTTGAACGGCCCGTCGCTGTTCAGCAGCCCTTTCAACTGCAGCTCAAGGTTGCCGTCGCCCGTCAGCGGCACCGGCTGCCATCCCCATTGCTGCAAGGTGTTCATCGGTACCGAACGGCCGCGCAGCGTCAGCTGGAACGGCTTGCCCGGCAGCTGATCGACGGTCGCTTTGGCCTCAAGCAACCCATTAGGCATAAAGGCGCTGAGCTCGGTGACGTTAATCTGATTGGCGTCGGCGTTCAGCGCCAGCGAAGGGCGCCGCACGTCTATCTTGTTGAAGGTCGCCTCGCTGCCGTTCAGGTTGAGCGATCCGGACCATATGCCCCACTGGCGATCGCGCGCCAGCAGCAGGTTGCTGCCGTAGCCGTCCAGCGCGGTGATCTGGAACGGGAATGCCGGGTTGATATCGATGATCAGATTGCGGTTGGTGGTCAGCTTGGTGACGTACACCTCCGCCAGCCAGTCCGGCAGCGGTTTCAGCCACAGTTCGCGCCAGTCGCTCGGCAGGGTGTACTCCAGCGCCGCCATGGCCACTTCATCCAGCTGCAGGCGTTTGCCGGCGCGCAGCCAGTTGCCGGAGGTGCGCAGCAGCCCGCCTTCCCAGCGGGTGGTGAACTGTTGAATGGCGATGCCGGCGGAGGAGAGCCGCAGGGTGGCGATCGGATCGATCAGGTGGAAGCCGCCGTTGATCACGTCGCTGGCGTTGACGTTGAGCGAGCCGTCTTCGCTGCGCCAGTCGCCTTTTTCGACGCTGACGTTTTGCAGCGACAGATCGAGATCGTTAAACGCCCATGCCTTGCCTTCCAGGCGCGCGTCGATCAGATCGAAACGCTTGAGGGTGACCGGCGGCAGGGTGGTAAAGCGCTGCATGAATTCCGCCAGCGTCAGCGGGGTCTGCATGCGCACGCCGCTCAGCCGCAGGCGATCCACCTGCCAACTGCCGTCGGCGGCGCGGCTGGCCACGCCGGTCAGGTCGCCCTGCGCCAGATCGGCGCCGAAGTTGTTCAACAGCAGCTGGCCCTGCTTCTGCTCCCCCTGCACCAACACCTTCGAGGCGGGGATGCCATTCAGCGTCATCGAACCGGCGCTGAACTGGAACTGGTTGCTGTCCCCCAGCAGATGACCGGCCAGCGGGCGCCACGGCGTGATGCCGGCAGTGACCTGCTGCGCGTTGAGTTGCCACTC
Source organism: Serratia sp. LACPHL-BACT-2024-00286 (assembly GCF_043109535.1). Taxonomy (NCBI): domain Bacteria; kingdom Pseudomonadati; phylum Pseudomonadota; class Gammaproteobacteria; order Enterobacterales; family Yersiniaceae; genus Serratia; species Serratia sp. LACPHL-BACT-2024-00286. The sequence continues at coordinate 97,260 of NZ_JBICNA010000009.1, read as the reverse complement.
GTTATCGTTGGACTGCAACGCCATGTTGCTCAGCTGCAGCACGTCGGCCTGTACAGGCAGCGCCGCCGCCTGCGGCTGCACGTTCAGCGTGCCGTCGCGCAGCGTGACGCTGTGAAAATAGCGCGGCTCGGTGATTTGGCGCAGGCTGAGGCCCAGATCGACGCGTTTGGCGACCAGCGCCTGCGGCTGGCCGTTGCGCGCCAGTTGCACGTCTTCCAGCTCAATCTGGTTCGGCTGGCTCCACGAATGGGTGATTTTTCCTATCGACAGGCGGTATTCGCTGTTGTCGCTGATCCAGGCGCTCAGGCGGCCTGCCGCCCAGCGGGTTTGCCCCACCAGGTACAGCACCACTGCCGCCAGTACGATCAGCAGCAGCAACGTCAGCAACAGCTTTCCGATAAATTTCATCGTCTACATCCGCATCGGTCAAAAAAGATACCCTGTTTATGCCGCAATTGGCCGGGCATCTCAAGGGCAATGGTCTGATAGACAATAAAAAACGGCCGCAAGCGGCCGTTTGAACGCCGATGGACGGGTTACTTCTTCTCGTGTTCTTGCGGGAACACCAGGTTCAGCACGATGGCGGTAATGCCGCCGGCGGCGATGCCGGAAGAGAGCAGGGTTTTCAGCCAGTCCGGCGCGAACTGCAGGATCAGCGGCTGCTGGGAGACGCCCATGCCGACGGCCAGCGACAACGCCATAATCATGATGGCGCGGCGGTTGAGACGCTCGCGCGACACGATGCGCACGCCGGAGGCGGCGATGGTGCCGAACATCACGATGGTCGCGCCGCCCAGTACCGGTTCGGGGATGTGCTGCACGAAGCCGGCCACCGCCGGGAACAGCCCCAGCGCGATCAGCATCAGCGCCACCACGAAGCCGACGTAGCGGCTGGCGACGCCGGTCAGTTGGATCACGCCATTGTTCTGGCCGAAGCAGGAGTTGGGGAAGGTGTTGAACACCGCCGACAGCATCGAGTTCAGGCCGTTGGCCAGCACGCCGCCCTTCAGGCGCTTCATGTACAGCGGCCCGCTGACCGGCTGTTCGGAGACGTCGGAGGTGGCGGTGATGTCGCCGATGGTCTCGAGCGAGGTGACCATAAAAATCAGCATCAGCGGCAGCAGCAGGTTCCAGTCGAAGCCCAGGCCGTAATAGAGCGGCGTGGGGATGGTGATCGCCGCCGTGGGGGCCGCCGGCGCATCGGCGGGCAGCATGTCCATCGCCCAGGCCAACAGATAGCCGACCGCCATGGCGATCACCAGCGAAGCCACGCGCAGGTAAGGGTTGCGCTGGCGGTTCAGCAGGATGATTACCGCCAGCACCGCGCCGGCCAGCAGCAGGTTTTTCGGCGAGCCGAAGCTATGATCGTTCATCGCGGCGTAGCCGCCGCCGATCGAGGTCAGGCCGACCTGAATCAGCGACAGGCCGATGATCATCACCACGATGCCGGAAACCAGCGGGGTGATGATGCGGCGCGCCAGATGCAGCACGCGCGACAGCAGAATTTCGGTGCAGGAGGCGACCATCAGGGTACCGAACAGCGCGGCCATCATGGTCGGCACGTCGGCGCCGCCGTTTTTCAGCGCCAGGCCGCCCATGATCAGCGGCGAAACGAAGTTGAAGCTGGTGCCCTGAATCGACAGCAGCCCGGAACCCACCGGCCCCCAGGTTTTGATTTGCAGAATGGAAGCCAGACCGGAGGCGAACAGCGACATGCTGATGATGTGCTGGGTATCCTGTGCCGGCAGACCCAGCGCCTGGCAGATCAGCAGGGCCGGGGTGATCACCGCGACGAACATCGCCAGCAGATGCTGGCCGGCGGCAAACAGCGTTTGCGGCAGCGGCGGGCGATCTTCCAGGCGATAAATCAGTTCACTGGCGCGGGGTTCTGAGGCGGCTTGGCGCGCGGCATCAAGCTCGGAGGATGACATGCTCATGGTGTGGCGTTTCCAGATACGGCAAAGCAGGCATTTTAATGCTCCACTCCGCAAAAGCAAACGGTTGCGCGTAAATATTATGTTGCCGACTTTCCTGTTTATGTCGCATTTTCATTCATTTTTTCTTGTCATCTCAGCGTTTTTTACTTCTAATCCTGCACTCATCAAGTTTAAAAACTCAGTGGTTTTCTATAACTTATTATTTTTATTTGGATCTTTTTCCTTACATGGAGTACCTGGATGTTTCATCTTGATACTTATGGCACGTTAGTCGCGGCGACGCTGGTTTTGCTCCTCGGGGGCAAGTGCGTCAGAACCATTCCTCTGCTGCGAAAATATACCATTCCCGCTCCCGTCGCCGGCGGTTTGCTGGTGGCCCTCCTGCTGTTAGCCCTGAAAAAGCTCGTCAACTGGGAAATCAGTTTTGACATGTCGCTGAAGGATCCGCTGATGCTGGCCTTCTTCGCCACCATCGGCCTGAACGCCAACCTGGCGCGTTTGCGCGCCGGCGGCAAGGTGCTGGTGGTGTTCCTGTTCGTGGTGCTGGGGCTGCTTATCGTGCAGAACGCCATCGGCATCGGCATGGCGAAAATGCTGGGGTTGGATCCGCTGATGGGCCTGATCGCCGGGTCGATCACCCTGTCGGGCGGCCACGGCACCGGGGCGGCCTGGAGCAAGCTATTCATCGAGCGCTACGGCTTCGAGAACGCCACGGAAGTCGCCATGGCCTGCGCCACCTTCGGCCTGGTGCTGGGCGGCCTGATCGGCGGCCCGGTGGCGCGCTATCTGGTCAAGCACTCCTCCACGCCGGAAGGCACCCCGGATGACAGCGTGCAGCCGAGCGGCTTCGAGAAGCCGGAAAGCGGCCGTCTGATCACCTCGCTGGTGATGATCGAAACCATCGCCATGATCGCCATCTGTCTGAGCCTGGGGCAGCTGATTGCCGGCCTGCTGGGCGGCACGGTGTTTGAACTGCCGAACTTCGTTTGCGTGCTGTTCGTCGGGGTGATCCTCAGCAACACGCTGGCCTTCACCGGTTTCTATACCGTGTTCGAGCGGGCGGTGTCGGTGCTGGGCAACGTCAGCCTGTCGCTGTTCCTGGCGATGGCGTTGATGAGCCTGCGCCTGTGGGAGCTGGCCTCGCTGGCGCTGCCGATGCTGGCGATCCTGGCGGTGCAGACGCTGGTCATGGCGCTGTACGCGATCTTCGTCACCTATCGGGTGATGGGTAAAAACTACGACGCGGCGGTGCTGGCTGCCGGCCACTGCGGCTTCGGCATGGGCGCCACGCCGACGGCGATCGCCAACATGCAGGCGATCACCGATCGTTTCGGCCCGTCGCACGTGGCGTTTTTGGTGGTGCCGATGGTGGGGGCGTTCTTTATCGATATCGCCAATGCCATCGTCATCAAGCTGTATCTGCTGCTGCCGGTGTTCCCGGCGGTGGGGTGATATCGCGGGTCATCGCGAAAAGGGCGCCTGCGGCGCCCTTTTTTATGCGTTGGAGTAGCGCGCCTTCTCCGGCAGCCAGCGTTCGATCAGCGCCTGGGCGTGCTCCGGATAGTGCTGATGGAGATGGCGAGCGACGCGCTGCACTTCGGGGATCATCGCCTGATCGCGCAGCAGATCCGCCACCTTGAATTCGGCGCTGCCGGTCTGGCGGGTGCCCAGCAGCTCGCCCGGGCCGCGGATCTCCAGATCGCGCTGCGCGATGACGAAGCCATCGTTGCTGTCGCGCAGCACCTGCAGGCGCGTTTGCGCAGTCTTGCTCAGCGGCGTTTTGTACAGCAGCACGCAGTGTGAGGCCACGGCGCCGCGCCCTACGCGGCCGCGCAGCTGGTGCAGCTGCGCCAGGCCCAGCCGCTCCGGGTTTTCGATGATCATCAGGCTGGCGTTCGGCACGTCGACGCCGACTTCGATCACCGTAGTGGCCACCAACAGCTGCAGCTCGCCCTGTTTAAACGCCTGCATCACCGCCTGCTTTTCCTGCGCTTTCATGCGGCCGTGCACCAGCGCTACCTTCAGCTCTGGCAGCGCGGTTTTCAGTTCTTCCCAGGTGGCTTCCGCCGCCTGCGCTTCCAGCAGCTCGGACTCTTCGATCAGCGTACATACCCAGTAAGCCTGCCGCCCCTCTTCCAGACAGGCGCTTTTCACCCGTTGAATGATGTCGGTGCGGCGGGTATCGGGGATGGCGACGGTGGTCACCGGCGTGCGGCCCGGCGGCAGCTCGTCGATGACCGAGGTATCGAGATCGGCATAGGCGGTCATCGCCAGCGTGCGCGGGATCGGCGTGGCGGTCATGATCAGCTGATGGGCGTGGAAGCCTTGCTCTTCGCCTTTCTCCCACAGCGCCAGCCGCTGATGCACCCCGAAGCGGTGCTGCTCATCAATGATCACCAGCGCCAGGCCGTTAAACTGCACCTGCTCCTGGAAGATGGCGTGGGTGCCGACCACCATCGACACCTGGCCGCTGGCGATAGCCTCCTGCTGCGCGATGCGCGCCTTGCCTTTCTGTTTGCCGGCCAGCCAGCCGACCTCCAGCCCCAGCGGTTCGAACCACTGACGGAAATTGTTGGCGTGCTGCTCGGCCAGCAGCTCGGTCGGCGCCATCAGCGCTACCTGCTTGCCGTGCGCGATGGCGCGCAGCGCCGCCAGCGCCGCCACCAGCGTTTTGCCGGAACCGACGTCGCCCTGCACCAGCCGCATCATCGGGAAGTCTTTTTGCATATCGGCTTCGATGTCGGCCACCACGCGCGTCTGCGCGCCGGTCGGCGAGAACGGCAGCTGGGCAAGAAAACGGTTTTTCAGCCGATCGTCCGGCAGCAGCGGCTGCGCCTGGTAACTCTGCGCGCCGGCGCGCACCGCCAGCATGCTGAGGTTATGTGCCAGCAGCTCTTCGAGGATCAGGCGTTTTTGTGCCGGGTGTTTGCCCAGCTCCAGATCCGCCAGCTGGATGTCCGGCTGCGGGCGATGCAGGGTGTGCAGCGCCTTCGGCAGGCTCATCAGGCCGCCGCTCAGCTCCGGCGGCAGCAGTTCGGCGATGGCGCAGGTATCCAGCAGCTCCAGCGCCTGATCGGTTAGCTTGCGCAGCGTGGCCTGCCTTACCCCCTCGGTGGTGGGGTAGACCGGCGTCAGCGACTCCTGCAGCTCAACCTCGCTGGCTTCGCCCTGAATGCGGTATTCCGGATGGATGATTTCCGCGCCGTGGTTGCCGCGCTTGATCTCGCCGTAGGCGGTCACGCGGCGGCCGGTGGCCAGGCTGTTCTTCATCGCGGCGTTGAAGTTGAAGAACCGCATGGTGAGGATGCCGGTACCGTCGCTGATCTGGCAGGTCAGCATGCGGCGGCGGCCGAAGCTGATGTCGCTGCGCAGCACTTCCCCTTCTACCGTGGCGTAGATGCCCGGCAGCAGATCGTTGATCGGGTAGAGGCGAGTGCGGTCTTCGTAGCGCAGCGGCAGGTGCAGCAGCAGATCCTGAATGGTCTCGAGGCCGAGTTTGGCCAGTTTGCCCGCCTGGCTGGCGCCAACCCCGGAAAGCGTGGTGAGTGGGACAGCATCCAGCAGGCGGCCTTTCATTTGCGCACCGTCGCCTGCATGGCCGCCCACCATTCGGCGCTGGCGACCACCTGGCCCTGCTCGTCAATCTGCGGGCGTGGCAGCCCTTTGCGCTTGGCCACGTTGGCCAGCACCGGGTAACCGCCTTCGAACAGCAGACGCTGCTGCTCTTCTTCATCCAGCATGCTGTTGTCGCGGCGATACAGGCCGGCGTTCTGCCGCTGGCGCTGCGCTTCATACAGGATCAGCGCCGAGGCCACGGAGACGTTGAGCGATTGCACCATGCCGATCATCGGAATGACGATGTCCCGATCGGCCAGCGCCAGCGCTTCTTCGGTGATGCCGGTTTTTTCCTGGCCGAGCAGCACGCAGGTGGGCCGGGTGTAGTCCACCTCGCGGAAATCGACCGCGCGCGCAGACAGATTGGTGGCCAGAATTTGCATGCCCTGCGCTTTCAGATGACCGACCGCGTCGCCGATGGAACGATGGGTTTTGACGCTGACCCAGCTGTTGCTGCCGGCGGCGGAGGAAACCAGGGTGCGCATGCGGGTGGTGGGCCACACGGCGTGGACCTGATGCACGCCGACGGCGTCGGCGGTGCGGATAATGGCGGAGACGTTATGCGGCTTGTGCACTTGCTCCAGGCAGACCGTCAAATCCGGCTGCCGGGTCGCGAGCATTTCACAAATCCGCGCATAGCGTTCAGGACTCATAAGCGCTAGTTTCGGTTGCGGTTAACTTTGATCACATCCGGCATGATACGGATTTTACGCATAATGTTTGCCAAATGGATGCGATCGCGGGTGGTCAAGCGGATAAAGGCGCTATAAACCCGACCGTCTTTCTCTTCGGTGTTCAGGCTCTGAATATTGGACTCGGCCGCGTTGATCGCCGCCGTCAGGTTGGCCAACGCGCCCTGGTGGTTGAACATATCCACCTTGATCTCGGCGATGAACTCCTGCTCGGTCTCTTTATCCCACTCGACCGCCATGAACTTCTCAGGCTCTTTCTGATAGCCGCGAATATTGCGGCAGGACTCATGGTGGATCACCAGCCCTTTGCCCGGGCTGACGTGAGCGATAATCGGATCGCCCGGAATCGGACGGCAGCACTTGGCGAAGGTGATCAACACCCCGTCGGCGCCCTTGATGGCCAGGTTACGCACGCCGGAGGATGCGCCCAGGCTGGACTGATCGCCCTGCAGGTTCTTCGCCACCACCACGCTCATGGCGTTGCCGAGGCCGATTTCCGCCAGCAGATCGTCCAGCGTCGCCAGCTTCATACGGTCCAGCTCGTGCTGAATGTTTTCCTGCGGGATTTCGGCCAGCTTGCGGCTGCCGCCCAGCGCGTGGTTGAGCAGACGGCGGCCGAGGCCGACGGAGTCGTCGCGCTTGAGGTTCTTCAGCATCTGGCGAATTTTGGCGCGCGCTTTCGAGCTGACCACGAAGTTCAGCCAGGCGGCGTTGGGCCGCGCGCCCGGCGCGGTGATGATCTCGACGGTCTGGCCGCTGGTCAGCGACTGCGACAGCGGGTACGGCTGACGATCGACGCGCGCGCCGACGCAGGCATGGCCGATATCGGTATGCACCGCATAGGCGAAATCGACCGGCGTGGCGCCGGCGGGCAGCTCGACGATGCGGCCTTCCGGGGTGAAAACGTAAATCTCATCCGGGAACAGATCGGATTTGACGCTCTCGATAAACTCAAACGAACTGCCGGCGCTTTGCTGCAGTTCCAGCAGGCTCTGCATCCAGCGCTGGGCGCGGATCTGCGCCGTGGTGCCGGTTTCGCCCTGTTCTCTTTCCTTGTAAGCCCAGTGCGCGGCTACCCCCATCTCAGCCATCTGGTCCATGTCTTCGGTGCGGATCTGCACTTCGACCGGCACGCCGTGCGGGCCGATCAGCGAGGTATGCAGCGATTGATAGCCGTTGGCCTTGGGAATGGCGATGTAATCTTTCACTCGCCCCGGGCGCGGTTTGTACAGGCTGTGCACCTGGCCGAGCACGCGGTAGCAGGTATCGACCTCTTTCACGATCACCCGGAACGCGTAGATATCCATGATGGAATGGAAACGCTGTTCCTTGAGGTGCATCTTGAGGTAGATGGAGTAGAGGTGTTTTTCCCGCCCGCTGACGCGGCAGGCGATACCGGCTTCGGTCAGTCGCCCTTCGATCTCGGAGAGGATTTTTTGAATCATCTCTTTGCGGTTGCCGCGCGCGGCTTTCACCACTTCCTTGATCACGCGATAACGGTTCGGATACAGCGCCTCGAAGCCCAGCTCTTCCAGCTCGGTCTTCAGGTGATGAATACCCAGACGGTGGGCGAGCGGGCTGTAGATTTCCAGGGTTTCACGCGCGATGCGCCGGCGTTTGTCGGGGCGCAGCGAACCGAGGGTGCGCATGTTGTGCGTACGGTCGGCCAGCTTGATCAGCACGACGCGGATATCCTGCACCATCGCCATGATCATCTTGCGGAAGTTTTCCGCCTGCGCTTCTTTCTTGTCCTGGAACTTCAGCTTGTCGAGCTTGGAGACGCCCTCAACCAGTTCGGCGACGCTCTTGCCGAACAGCTGTTCCATATCTTGATAGGTGGCTGGGGTGTCTTCGATGACGTCGTGCAGCAATGCCGCCATCAGCGTCTCGTGATCGAGACGCATTTCCGCCAGGATGCAGGCCACGGCGACCGGGTGAGTAATGTAAGGCTCACCGCTGGAGCGTGTCTGGCCCTCGTGCGCGTCGCGCGCGACGAGGTATGCCTGTTTGAGGCGCTTAATCTGCTCCTCGGGCAGGTAACGTTGAATCAGCAGATTCAGGCTTTCAAACAGGTACAAGGCGGACTCGCAGTCTAATTAACGACGACCTTCAGCAATCGCGGTAACCGCTTGAATCTCTGCGGCTTCCTGCTCTTGCTGCTCCTGGCGCTCACGCACGTCGAGGATCTGGCTGGTGATCAGGCCTTCTTCGATTTCGCGCAGGGCGATAACGGTGTACTTGTCGTTCTCTTCCGGAACCAGTGCATCTTTGCCGCCGGTCTGGATCTGACGCGCCCGACGAGCAGCGACCAACACCAGGTCAAAACGGTTACCAATTTTCTCTACAGCGTCTTGAACAGTTACGCGTGCCATATTTGTGCTACTCCACAGGTGACGAAAAGACTGGGCATGATACTGAAACTGCCTTCAGTCTGCCAATAGTTTGCTGATTAAAGCGTCATGCCGCAGCAACTGGCGGCCCAAACGCAGGCGTTCGGCGCGAATGATGGTCTTTAGATCGGACAGCGCCAGATCGAAATCATCGTTCACGATCAGGTAATCGTACTCCGCGTAATGCGTCATTTCCGCCACGGCCTGAGCCATGCGCTTGGCGATCACCTCTTCGGAATCCTGCCCGCGCCCGCGCAGGCGGCGGCCCAGTTCTTCCTTCGACGGCGGCAGAATGAAGATGCTGCGCGCCTGCGGCATTTTGGCGCGGATTTGCTGCGCGCCCTGCCAGTCGATATCCAGAAACACGTCCACGCCGGTCGACAATACTTGTTCGATGGCGGCGCGCGAGGTGCCGTAATAGTTGCCGAACACTTCGGCGTGCTCAAGAAACGCGTCCTGCTCGATCATCCGGCGGAATTCGTCTTTCGAGACGAAGAAATAGTGCTCGCCGTGATTTTCACCCGGGCGGCTGTCGCGCGTGGTGTGCGAAACCGAAACCTGCGTGTCGTACAGCGGTTGCGTCTTTAACAAAGCCTGAATCAGACTTGATTTACCTGCGCCACTGGGAGCAGAGACAATATAAAGCGTGCCTTGAGCCATGATGATGTTCGTTGATAACGGTTGATATGCCAATAACAGCGGATGTGTATTTTCTCCGCACAGTATACACGGCTAACGCGCCGGGTGCAGCGTTAGCTCGCATTTTGCCCGCCGCTTTGCGCGGAAAAAGCGGCGAATGAGCGAATTTGCGCGTCGAAGGGCGACATTTCAGCTGTTTTGGCCTCGGCGGCGGCGCGTTGCCGCCCCGAGATCAGTGATCCGGATGCTGGTAGTTGAACACCGGCAGGCCGAGGCGGAAGCGCAGGGCGATAAGACGCGCACTCAGGCCGGCGACCAGCGTGAGGATCACCACCAGATTGTGCGGCAGGCTGAGGTGCTGCAGGCCGATATACAGCCAGGCGGCGCTGAAGGAGATGCCGGCGTAGATCTCTTTCTGGAAAACCAGCGGGATACGGTTGCAGAACATGTCGCGCAGCACCCCGCCGAAGACGCCGGTGATCACTGCGGCGATGGCGGCGATAATGGCGCTGTGTCCCATATCCAGGGCCACCTGCGCGCCGATGATCGAGAAGACGATCAGGCCGACGGCGTCGAGCACCAGGAACAGGCGGCGCAAATGGCGCATCAGGGGAGCCACCCAGGTGGTGACGATCGCCGCTATCGCGACGATGACGATGTATTCCGGGTGTTTGACCCAGCCCAAAGGAAAATGCCCGAGCAGCATATCGCGCACCGACCCGCCGCCGATCGCCGTGACCGAAGCGATGATGATCACGCCGAACATGTCCATTTGGCGGCGGCCGGCCGCCAGCGCGCCGGTCATGGCTTCGGCGGTGATGCCGATGATATAAAGGATGCTCAGTAACATAAGGGATTCACAGCGTACTTGCGTCAGAATGATGGCCGGCAGGGTAATCGCCGCCGAGGACGCGCGCCACTGAGTTTTTTTCACCGATGGCTTTTCGGATTAATTTAGCTAATCCAAACTCCGTTTTTATTGCCGATAACCAGCCTTTTTTAACATCTGGCTGTTGATGAAAGCATTAGAAATTTCGCGCTGGTTTCCATCGCTGACTATGCTTTTTGCAGCGAATCCTTCAACCGATAAACCGAGACTGCAGATGAAAAACTCCCCGAGATTGGCCGCCGGCGCCGTGGTGGCCGCCCTGCTGCTGAGCGGCTGCGTGGCGCCAGGCCACCAGGCTGTGCCACCCGCCCCGGCTTGCCGCACCGGCGATCCGCTGGTGCAGACAACGCTCTACTTCGGCCTGAATCGCCCGGCGGGGCCGGCGATCACCGCCGCCGAGTGGCAAACCTTCGTCGATAGCCAGGTGACGCCGCGCTTTAAAGACGGGCTGACGGTCTTTGATGCCAAAGGGCAGTGGCTGGGCCACGACGGCAAGTTGGCGCGCGAGAACAGCAAGGCGCTGCTGCTGATCCATGCACCGGGCAAAGAGAGTGAGATGAATATCGAGGCGCTGCGCAGCGGCTACAAGCAGCAGTTTGCGCAGGATTCGGTAATGCGGGTGGATGCGCCGGTGTGCGTGGCGTTTTAAAGCGAACTCCCGGCCCTGCGGCCGGGAGTGGGGATTACAGCACCAGGCCGGCGATGGCCGCCGACAACAGGCTCACCAGCGTCGAGCCGTAAACCAACTTCAGGCCAAAACGGGAAACCACGTTGCCTTGCTGCTCGTTCAGCCCCTTGATGGCGCCGGCGACGATGCCGATGGAGGCGAAGTTGGCGAACGACACCAAGAACACCGACAGAATGCCCAGCCCGCGCGGCGACAGCTCCGCCGCGATTTTCTTCAGCTCAATCATCGCCACGAATTCGTTGGCCACCAGTTTGGTCGCCATGATGCTGCCCGCCTTCAGAGCCTCTTCCGCCGGGATACCGATCAGCCAGGCCAGCGGATAGAACACATAGCCGAGGATCTGCTGGAAGCTGATGCCGAGCACCGCGGAGAACAGCGCATTGACGGCGGAGATCAGCGCGATAAAGCCGATCAGCATCGCCGCGATGATCATCGCAATTTTGAAGCCGGCCAGAATGTATTCGCCCAACATTTCGAAGAAACTCTGATCTTCATGCAGTTTGTTCAGCTTCAGCTCCGGCTCGTCTTCGACCTGATACGGGTTGATGATCGACAGAATGATGAAGGTGCTGAACATGTTAAGGATCAATGCCGCCACCACGTACTGCGCGTCGATCATCGACATGTAGGCGCCGACGATGGAGAGCGATACCGTCGACATGGCGGTCGCGGCCATGGTGTACATGCGGCGCGGCGAGATATCGCCGATGATGCCTTTATAGGCGATGAAGTTCTCCGACTGCCCCAGCACCAGCGTGCTGACGGCGTTGAACGATTCCAGCTTGCCCATGCCGTTGACCTTGGACAGCAAGGTGCCGACCAGGCGAATGATCAGCGGCAGGATGCGGAAATGCTGCAAAATGCCGATCAGGGCGGAAATAAAGATGATAGGGCACAAAACGCCGAGGAAGATGAATGCCAGACCATCCTTGCTCATGCCGCCGAACACGAACTCCGATCCTTGGGCGGCGTAGGCGAGCAGAGTGTCGAAGAAGCCGGCGACGTGTTTGATCACGCTGAGCCCGCTGGCGGAGTGCAGGAAGAAATAGGCCAGCGCGCCTTCGATCACCAGCAGCTGGATGATATAGCGCAGGCGGATTTTCTTGCGATTATTGCTGACCAGCAGCGCCAGGGCGATGATCACCACCAGAGCCATAATAAATTGCAGAATTTGTGGCATAAACGGTCCGTACGGTTCACGGGCAGGAAAAAACACATTTAGCCACAGCATCGCCGCCCTTTCATTACCTTGCGTGATAATTAGAACAAAATACTTATGGCGTGCGGGATATCTTGCCGATTGTCATCCGCACGCGCTGCTCGGCAGTTTTTCATAAGCTTCCCGGTGGCCGGTTGCCCAGAGGCCTGCCGGCTCGCAACCTGATGCAATCGCCGTCACTCGCGTGCAAACGCCTGGAATCTGGCTCGCAACTGGCGCTTTTTCATGGCGTAAAGCGTGGTTTTCTCGAGAGAGGCAGAGAAAAATGCCTGAACAAAGCGCCACGACCGGCGCGTATTTTCTCGGACAAGGAGGCGAACGATGAATACCGGCACGTTGCTCAGGGCGCTGGCCAACGGCGTTAATCCCGACACCGGCGAGCTGTTGAGACCGGCTTCGGCGGCCTGTGCGCCGGAGGCTATCCGCCTGCTGTTCGCGTTGGCCAACGAGTTCGACGGTGAAGCCGAACTGCAGAAAAAAGCCCGGCTGACGCCGGAGGAGAAGCGGCAGAAGAATCTGGCCGAGGGCCGGCCGGCCAATGCCTACTTCCCTTGGCCGGAAGAAGAAAAACTGCGGCTGCGTGAGAGCCATGCGGCCGGGGCGACGCTGGAAGCGCTGAGCGATGAGTTCGAGCGCTCAACCTGGAGCATTGCGGTGCAGCTGCAGAAAATGGGGCTGATTGATGAAGAGCAGGCGGCCGCCCATCGCTGATCTGCAGCCATAAAAAAGCCCGCTTGGCGCGGGCTTGATGGCATGCGGGGCAGGATCACTCGATGTTCTGGATCTGCTCGCGCATTTGCTCAATCAGCACTTTCAGCTCGATGGCGGAAGCGGTGACGTCGGCATTGATCGACTTGGAGGCCAGGGTGTTCGATTCGCGGTTGAACTCCTGCATCATAAAGTCGAGGCGGCGGCCGACGGCTTCTTTCTTCTTCAGAATGTTGTGCGTCTCTTTCACGTGCGCTTCCAGACGGTCCAGCTCTTCGGCGACGTCGATGCGCTGCGCCATCAGCACCAGCTCCTGCTCCAGGCGGGTGTTTTCCAGCTGTACCTGTGCCTCTTCCAACTTGCTGACCAGGCGCTCGCGCTGCCATTGCAGGATGTTCGGCATCTGGGCGCGCACTTTGACCACTTCGGCGCTGACGCCGTCGAGGCGCTGTTCGATCAGCGTTTTCAGCGCGGCACCTTCGCTTTCGCGTGCGACGATGAAGTCATCCAGCGCGCCGTCCAGCGCCTGCATCAGCTCGGCGCTGATGGCGTCCAGATCCTGCTCCTGCGCGGACATCACGCCCGGCCAGCGCAGCACGTCGATCGGGTTGATTTCACCTTCGTCGCTCTGCATTTTCACCCAGTTGGCGGCTTCGACCAGCTGTTTGGCCAGTTTTTCGTTCAGGATCAGCGAGCTTTGCGCGCTTGGATCCAGCTCGAAACGCAGGTTGCATTCGACTTTGCCGCGGGTCAGGCGGCCACGGATACGTTCACGGATCACCGGCTCCAGGCTGCGGAATTGTTCCGGCAGGCGGATGTAGGTTTCTAAGTAGCGCTGGTTAACGGAACGCAGCTCCCAGGCTGCGCTGCCCCATTCACCCTTGATTTCACGCCGGGCGTAGGCGGTCATGCTGCGGATCATTGATGCGTACCCGTAATAGGAAAAGATGGGACGATTATAGCGTCGCGGCTGCGGGCAGGATAGGCATTACGTCACGAAGCCCGTATAATGCGCAGCCAATAGTTGATTTGAAGCCGGAGAGAGCCCATGCGTCCTGCAGGCAGAGCACCACAGCAAGTTCGCCCCCTGACACTGACCCGTCACTATACCAAACACGCTGAAGGTTCAGTGTTGGTTGAGTTTGGCGATACCAAAGTCTTGTGCACCGCCACGGTAGAAGAGGGCGTTCCGCGCTTCCTGAAAGGCCAGGGGCAAGGTTGGATCACCGCCGAGTACGGCATGCTGCCGCGCTCCACCCACAGCCGCAACGCTCGTGAAGCCGCCAAAGGCAAACAGGGTGGCCGCACGCTGGAGATCCAGCGCCTGATCGCCCGCTCGCTGCGCGCCGCGGTAGACCTGAAAAAGCTCGGTGAATTCACCATCACCCTCGACTGCGACGTACTGCAGGCCGACGGCGGTACCCGAACTGCCTCGATCTCCGGCGCCTGCGTGGCGCTGGCCGATGCGTTGAACACGCTGGTGGCCAACGGCAAGCTGAAAGCCAACCCGATGAAGGGCATGGTGGCGGCGGTTTCCGTCGGCATCGTCAATGGCGAAGCGCTGTGCGATCTGGAGTATGTGGAGGACTCCGCGGCGGAAACCGACATGAACGTGGTGATGATGGAAGATGGCCGCATGATTGAGGTGCAGGGCACCGCCGAAGGCGAGCCGTTCAGCCACGATGAGCTGTTGGCGCTATTGGCGCTGGCCCGAGGGGGCATCGAAACCATCTTCCAGGCGCAGAAAGCGGCGCTGGCGGACTGATTTTTTAAGGCGACTGAGAAGTCGCCTTTTTTATGCCCGGCGATCGGGCGGCAGTAATGACAAGACCCAAGCAGATTCAGACGAGGAGAAGCAGTAATGAAAGCCTATCAGCGCCAGTTTATCGAGTTCGCGCTTAACAAGCAGGTATTGAAATTCGGCGAGTTCACCCTGAAGTCCGGCCGCACCAGCCCGTATTTCTTCAACGCCGGCCTGTTTAATACCGGGCGCGATCTTGCGCTGTTGGGGCGCTTCTACGCCGAAGCTCTGATGGACTCCGGCATCGATTTCGACCTGCTGTTTGGCCCGGCCTATAAAGGCATTCCTATCGCCACCACTACGGCGGTGGCGTTGGCGGAACACCATGAGCGCGACGTGCCTTACTGCTTTAACCGCAAGGAAGCCAAGACCCACGGCGAAGGCGGTTCGCTGGTAGGCAGCCCGCTGCAGGGGCGCGTGATGTTGGTGGATGATGTGATCACCGCCGGCACCGCGATCCGCGAGTCGATGGAAATCATCGGCGCCAGCGGCGCTTCGCTGGCGGGCGTGCTGATTTCCCTCGACCGTCAGGAACGCGGCCGCGCAGATATCTCCGCCATTCAGGAAGTGGAACGCGACTATCACTGCAAGGTGATTTCGATCGTGACGCTGAAGGACCTGATCGCCTATCTGGAAGAGAAGCCGGAAATGGCGGACCACCTGGCGGCGGTGCGCGCTTACCGTGAGCAGTACGGGGTGTAAGTAAAAACGCCGGGCATGCCCGGCGTTATCTTTATTGCAGCTGGGCCGCCAACAGCGGCCAGCGGGCGTCGAATTCCTGCGTTGGGCGATAGCGGAATTCCGAACGCACATAGCGCGACAACATGCCTTCGCAGAAGGCCAGCAGCTGGCTGGCCAGCAGCGTTTCATCGACGATAAAGCCTTTGCCTTCGCGCAATTTGCGCTCTTTCAGCACCTGTCGCAGCTGCGCCTCGATGCGTTCGAACAGCTGGTTGATGCGGCCCTGCAGGCGATCCTGTTCAAACATCAGCGCGTGGCCGGTCATGATGCGCGTCAGCCCCGGGTTGCGTTCCGCAAAGCCCAGAATCAGCAGTAAAATCAGGCGCAGACGATTAAACGTCTCTTTCTCGTCCTGCAAGATCAGGTTGATGCGGGTGATCAGGCTGTCTTCGATAAACTCGATCAGGCTGTCGAACATCCGTGTCTTGCTGGGGAAATGCCGGTACAGCGCAGCTTCAGAAACACCCACGTTCGCGGCGAGCTTGGCGGTGGTGATGCGTTGGCTGCCGTCGCTGGACTCCAGCATCTGGGCTAACGCCTGCAATATTTCCTCGCGCCGATTCCTTTTCGTCTTTTCTTTTTCTGCCATGTCTGATTAGACCCTTGCTAAAACTTAACTGACGGAAACCCGGGCACCGGCCGCTGCAGAGCAGGCTCTGTGCGGCTTATGTGATAGCTTTTTTACGATGCTGGGGTCAGCGGCCTTAACGGCCTTTTTCCACGCTGCCTGGTGTGCGCTGCAATTGTCGCGGTAAAACCTTGCCGCAGAGACATCCTTCTCCCCGGAAAGGCAAGGTTCAGGCGACGTTTCCCTGCCGGCCCTCGTGCCTTGGGTGGCGCTTAGTGGCGCCCCGAGTGGCCGAAGCCGCCTTCGCCGCGCTCGCTGCCGTTGAATTCTTCCACCAGGTTGAATTCTGCCTGCACTACCGGCACGAAGACCATCTGCGCGATGCGTTCACCCGGCTCTATGGTGAAGTGCTTCTGGCCGCGGTTCCAAACGGACACCATCAGCTGGCCCTGATAATCGGAGTCGATCAGGCCGACCAGGTTGCCCAGCACGACGCCGTGCTTATGGCCCAGGCCTGAGCGCGGCAGGATCACCGCCGCCAGGCTTGCGTCGGCGATATGGATCGCGAGGCCGGTAGGCAGCAGCGTGGTTTCACCCGGCGCCAGCTCTACCGCGCTGTCCAGGCAGGCGCGCAGGTCGAGACCGGCGGAGCCCGGGGTGGCGTAGGTCGGTAGCGGGAAATCCTGACCGATGCGCGGGTCGAGGATCTTAACGTCGATTTTTTTCATCATAACGGCTGACTATCTCGTCTATTAAACGTTGGCCAAGGAGTGCCTTGTCGCTCAGCGCCAGGCGTTTCTCTCCATCCTGCCAAAAAAGGTGCAGGGCATTGGTGTCGCTGTTGAACCCGTGCTCTGCAAGCGATACATCGTTAGCGCAAATCAAATCCAGCTTCTTACGCGCCAGTTTTTGCCGCGCGTATTCTTCCACATTCTGGGTTTCGGCGGCAAACCCCACGACAAACGGTCGATTTTTGGTCATCGCCGCCACGCCGGCGACGATGTCGGGGTTTTTTACCATCTTGAGGATGATTTCATCACCCTGTTTTTTTATTTTTTCATCGGCGATCCGCTCGGGGCGGTAGTCGGCCACGGCGGCGCAGGAGATGAAAATCTGCTGTTGCGCGGCGCGCTGTTGCACCGCCTGCTCCATCTCCAGCGCGCTGGTGACGTCCACTCGGGTGACCGATGGCGGCGTCGGCAGGCTGACCGGCCCGGCGATCAGCGTCACCTGCGCGCCGCGGGCGGCGGCGGCGCGGGCGATGGCGAAGCCCATTTTGCCGGAGCTGTGGTTGCTGATGAAACGCACCGGATCCAGCGCTTCACGCGTCGGGCCGGCGGTGATCATAACCTGCAAATGTTGCAGATCCTGCGGGGCGGAAAAATGCGCGTTCGCCAGGTCGACGATGTTCAGCGGATCCAACATGCGGCCCGGGCCGACGTCGCCGCAGGCCTGGCTGCCGCTGTCCGGCCCCCAAAGCAGCATGCCGCGCGCCTGCAGCGTTTGCAGGTTGGCCTGCGTGGCGGCGGCGCGATACATCTGTTGGTTCATGGCGGGCGCGGCGGCGATGGGGGCATCGGTCGCCAGGCAGACGGTGGTCAGCAGATCGTTGGCCATGCCGGCGGCGACGCGCGCCAGCAGATCGGCGGTCGCCGGCGCCAGAATAACCAGATCCGCCCACTTGCCGAGTTCGATGTGGCCCATGGCGGCTTCGGCGGCGGGATCCAACAGATCGTCGGACACCGGGTAGCCGGAAACGGCCTGCAGCGTCAGTGGCGTAATGAACGCCTTGGCGGCGTGGGTCATCACCACGCGCACTTCCGCGCCCCTGTCGCGCAGGCGGCGCACCAGCTCTGGGCATTTGTAGGCGGCGATGCCGCCGCTGATGCCAAGCACAATATGTTTGCCGGAAAGTCCCGTCATCATCATTGTCCGATTGAAAGCCGAAAGATGCGCCATTTTAGCATATCCGCCGTTCAGGTGAGCGATTCCGCAATGGCTGCAGGGCGTTACATTGTGCTTTGCGAAACACTTCGCAATGTTATCAAACACCTGTCGAACGCGCCGGGTGGCACATGGCATGCTGTAGCCCTTTCAGGGAGGAACACGATGAGCAACTCGATTGTGGCGTGCTGGCCGGGCGCGCTGGCACCGCGTGAAAAGCTGTTGATGCAGGGGGCGGCGGCGCTGTCCGACGCAGAGCTGTTGGCCATTTTCTTGCGCACCGGGTTGCCCGGCGTGCACGTGATGCAGCTGGCGGAGCAGCTGCTGCGCCGGTTCGGCTCGCTTTATCACCTGATGTCGGCCGATCATCAGGCTTTTTGCAGCCAAAAAGGCCTGGGGGATGCCAGCTATACGCAGCTGCAGGCGATTGCCGAGCTGGCGCTGCGCTTCTTTTCCAGCCATTTGTCGCAGGAAAACGCCATGCTCAATCCGCGGGTCACCCAGCATTATCTGCAAAGCCTGCTGGCGCATCGCGAGCGGGAGGTCTTTTTGGTATTGTTTTTAGACAATCAGCACCGGGTTATTCGCCATCAGGAGATGTTTGCTGGTACCATCAGCAGCGTCGTCGTCTACCCGAGAGAAATTGTGCGCGAAGCGTTGAAGGCTAATGCCGCCGCGCTGATTCTCGCGCATAATCACCCTTCGGGTAAGGCTGAACCCAGTCATGCCGACCGCTTGATAACGGAACAGGTGGTGAAAGCCTGTCAGTTATTGGAGATCCGAGTGCTTGATCATTTGGTGATCGGTCGGGGTGAATGCGTCTCTTTTGCCGAGCGCGGATGGCTTTAAGCGATTTTTTCGCGATCCTTGTGGGATCTTTAGCTGTTCGGGACTTGAGCACTTACGCTTCAGAGCGTATACTACGCCACCTTTGAGAATCTTGGGTTTGGCGCAAGAGCCTATCTCAGCAGGTTTCTGACCTGATGTGTGGTTTCTACCTGATGACGAGAGTCTCCTCAGTATGAAGTTTGCTGAGATGGGCTCTAAAAGCCTGACGAGGCGGCCATACCCTATACGAAGCTCGAGCTGATTTGATTTTTGGAGAATAGACATGTCCCGAGTCTGCCAAGTTACTGGCAAGCGCCCGGTGAGCGGTAACAACCGTTCCCACGCAATGAACGCGACCAAACGCCGTTTTCTGCCTAACCTGCACTCACACCGTTTTTGGGTTGAGGCTGAGAAGCGCTTTGTAACTCTGCGTGTATCTGCTAAAGGTATGCGTGTTATCGATAAGAAGGGTATTGAGACGGTTCTGGCCGATCTGCGTGCCCGTGGTGAGAAGTATTAAGGAACTGAATCATGGCTAAAGGTGTTCGCGAGAAGATCAAGCTGGTTTCTTCTGCTGGTACTGGTCACTTCTATACCACCACGAAGAACAAGCGTACTAAGCCGGAAAAATTGGAACTGAAGAAATTCGATCCAGTTGTCCGTCAGCACGTAGTATACAAAGAAGCTAAAATTAAATAATTTTAGTGGATTAATGAAAAACCCGGCCTTGGCCGGGTTTTTTGTTTTATAAAGGGTAGAAAACGTCGGAGGGGAAGCCAGATGCCTGAATTACCGGAAGTTGAGACGAGCAGACGCGGTATAGAGCCTTATCTTGTCGGCCACAGCATTCAGTATGCGGTGGTGCGCAACGCGCGCCTGCGCTGGCCGGTTTCCGAGCAGATCCTGACGCTGAGCGATCGGCCGGTGCTCAGCGTGCAGCGCCGGGCCAAATACCTGCTGATCGAGCTGGAGAACGGTTGGATTATCGTGCACCTGGGCATGTCGGGCAGCCTGCGCATGCTGCGCGAGGAAAACGAAGACGAAGCCGGCAAACACGACCACGTCGATCTGGTGATCAGCAACGGCATGATCCTGCGCTATACCGATCCGCGCCGTTTCGGCGCCTGGCTGTGGTGCGAAGATTTGGCGACCAGCAGCGTGTTGGCGCATCTGGGGCCGGAACCGCTGAGCGAAGCGTTCAACGGCGACTACCTGTATGAAAAATCACGCAATAAGCGCACGCTGATCAAACCGTGGCTGATGGATAACAAGCTGGTGGTCGGGGTCGGCAATATTTACGCCAGCGAATCGCTGTTCAGCGCCGGGATCTTGCCCGATCGTCCCGCGGGATCGTTGAGCAAAGCCGAAGCGGCGCTGCTGGCGCAGACCATCAAGGCGGTGTTGCAGCGCTCTATCGAGCAGGGCGGCACGACATTGCGCGACTTTTTGCAGTCGGACGGCAAACCGGGATATTTCGCGCAGGAACTGCAGGTTTACGGGCGGGCGGGAGAACCCTGCCGCGCGTGCGGCACGCCGATCGAATCCGCCAAGCACGGGCAGCGCAGCACCTTCTTTTGCCGCCGCTGCCAGCGCTGAGCAATTACTCGGCGGCGAGCTTCGCCATCAGCGCCTGGGTGACCACATCCGGCAGGAAAGGCGCGATATCGCCGCCGTGACGGGCGACCTCCTTCACCAGTGAGGAGGAGATGAACGACCACTCTTCGGAAGGCATCAGGAACACGCTTTCCAGCGTCGGCATCAAATGGCGGTTCATGTTCGCCAGCTGCAATTCGTATTCAAAGTCAGACACTGCACGCAGGCCGCGCACCAGGATATTGGCATTTTGGTGAGCGGCAAAGTGCGCCATCAGCTCGCTGAAGCCCAGCACTTCCACATTGCCCAGATGCGAGGTGACCTGCGTCGCCAACGCCACGCGTTCATCCAGGCTGAACAGCGGCTTTTTGCTCGGGCTGGCGGCGATGGCCAGAATCACGTGATCGAACATCAGTGATGCGCGCGTCACTAAATCCAGGTGGCCGTTGGTCATGGGATCGAAGGTCCCGGGATAGATGGCTTTGCTGGTCATGATTCACTTCTCTGAGTAGTTGCGGCCCAATGCCCATAATGCGGCATATTTATTGAAGGTATATTGCGCGTTGACCACCGCTAACAGCAACCCCTGTTTACCGTCGAGGAAGCCGGCGCGCAGCAGCCAGGTTTTGACGAAGGCGCCGAGCGTGTGGGTCAGGATAGACAGGTAGCCGCAACGCTTGCCGGCCCGGTGGCGTTGTGTTGCCCACTCTTCGGCGTAGCGCAGCTGTTTGCGCTGGAAGGCGAAGAAATCGCGACAGGTCAGGTGCAGCATATCGCCGTTGAGGGGGATCACTTTGGCGCCGCCGATGTTCAGCGATTCGTGCACCAGATCGTCGTTATAGCGATAGCGTCGGTTGGCGTACAGGCGGTTGACGCGGTCGGGATACCAGCCGCTGTGGCGCATGAAGCGGCCAAGGAACAGATTGCGCCGCGCACAGCTGTAGACGGCACCGTCGTCCGGCGCGTTCAACACCCGTTCGATGGATTGCCGCAGCTCGGGCGTGACGCGTTCGTCGGCGTCGATCATCAAAACGTAGTCATGGCTGGCGTAGCTTTGTGCCAGCTGGCGCTGCTTGCCGAACCCTTGCCAGTCGGTGTGCGTGAAGACTTTGGCGCCCAGGCTTTCGGCGATGGCGACGCTGTCGTCCTCGCTGCCGGAGTCCAGCACGATGATTTCATCGGCCCACTCGACCGAGCGCAGACAGTCCGGCAACAGCCCGGCTTCGTTTTTGGCGATCATCACCACCGACAGGCTTTTGCGGCTGCTCATTCAGTGGCTCCGGGGCGGCAGGTGCGGTTCCAGCAGCTGCAGCAGGCGCTGCAACGCTCCCTGATTCTGGTACAGCACTTCCACCGCATGGCGGCCGTAGTAGCGGCGGTAGTCTTCGTCGGTCAGCAGGGTTTCCACTTCCTTCACCAGCGAATCCACGTCGGTCACGGTGATCAGGCCTTCGGCCTGCGAAAGCTTGGCGCAGATGTCTTTGAAGTTGAAGGTATGCGGGCCCATCAACACCGGGATGGCGTGCGCGGCGGCTTCCAGCGGGTTATGTCCGCCGCGTTCCACCAGGCTGCCGCCGACAAAGGCCAGATCGGCGATGCCGTACAGCAGCATCAGCTCGCCCATGGTATCGCCGATCACCACCTGGGTGCTGCCGGACGGAATTTCGCCGCTGCTGCGCAGGGTGTAGCTGAAGCCGGCTTTCTGCACCAGCTCCTTGGCGGTCGGAAAGCGCTCCGGGTGACGCGGCACCAGGATCAGCAGCAGATCGGGGTGTTTTTCCAGCAGTTTGCGGTGCGCTTCCAGCAGGATGGTTTCTTCCCCGTCATGGGTACTGGTGGCGATCCACACCGGGCGGCGCGGCGCCCATTGGCGGCGCAGCGTAACGGCGCGAGCGGCCAGCTCCGGGGTGACGGAGATATCGAATTTCAGGCTGCCGGTCACGGCCAGCTGCGAGCGCTTCAGGCCCAGCTCGATAAACCGATCGCCGTCTTCCTGGTTTTGGGCGGCGATCAGCGTGATGCGGCGCAGCATATCGCGCATGAATCCGCCAATTTTCTTATAGCCGGCGGCGGAGCGGGCCGACAGGCGCGCATTGGCGATCACCAGGGGGATCTGCCGCTGATGCAGCGCGTTGATCAGGTTGGGCCACAGCTCGGTTTCCATGATGATCACCAGCTTGGGATTCACCTGATCGAGGAAGCGGTTCATGGAGCCGGGCAGATCGTAGGGCAGATAGACATGATGCACGTCTTTGCCGAAAGCGGACTGGACGCGTTCTGAACCTGTTGGGGTCATTGTGGTCACAGTTATCGGCAAAGCGGGGTAACGATGGCGCAGCGCCCGCACCAGCGGGATGGCCGCCAGCGTTTCGCCGACGGAGACGGAATGCAGCATGATGCCGCCTGGCACGACTTTCCCGGCGCAGAAGCCATAGCGTTCCGCCCAGCGTTTACGGTAGGCTGGAGCTTTGCGGCTGCGCAGCAGTAAGCGGAGCCAGATCAGGGGTTGGATGAGGTAGAGTAGTACCTGATATAAACGCAGCAACATTCTATCAATTTCATTTATATGGGTTATTCGGAATAGTACCATAACTGGAAGGGAAAGGCGCTAATTTGGTAACCTTGGGTGTCAGTTTCAGACAACCGGCGAGCGATTTCGCCGACAGGCTCGGAATGAAGAATATTTTAATTATTCGCCGCGATAACATCGGCGATCTTGTTTGCACCACGCCCTTGATTGAAGGGGTGAAAATTGCCTATCCGGACGCAAAAGTTTATCTGCTGATCAATAAAGTCAGCCAGGACGTCGTTAAAAACAACCCTCATCTCGAGAAAGTCTTTGTCTATAAAAAGGCCAAGCACAAGGCGAAAAATGAGACCACGCTGGGCGTTTATTTCGAGCGTCTGATGATCTTCCTGAAGCTGCGCAAAATAAAATTCGATGCGGTCATTCTGGCCAACCCGGTGCCTTGCAAATACAGTTTGCGTTTAGCGAAAATGGCCGGCGCCACCCATATCATCGGCGCCGATTTGGGCACGAAAGATATTCATCGCCCGTTCCGCAAGGACGATTTCAACGGTCAACATCAGGTCGAACATACCTACAGCTATTTATCGGCGATAACCGATCAATCCATTCCGATCCCGCCGGTGCGGGTGTTTCTGACGCCTGAAGAGCGGCAATTGGCGGCGCAACGGCTGCAGGAGCGTCTGCCGCCGGTCGAACGGGTATGCGCCGTGCATATCAGCAGCCGCAGCCCGAAAAGGCGTTGGCCGGTTGAACGCTATGCCGAAATCATCAACCGTCTGGTTGCCGATCCCCACACCGGCGTGCTGATCTTCTGGTCGCCGCAGGGCACGCTGGCGCCGGACGACATCGGCGACCAGCAGCGCGCCGAACAGCTGCTGGCGCTGTGTCAAAACGAACGCGTCGCGCTTTATCCGACGGCGTCGGTGCGTGAGCTGTTGGGCGGGTTTGATTTATGCGACCGGGTGCTGTGCAGCGACGGTGGGCAGATGCATCTTGCCGCCGCGTTGAATAAGGACATGGTGGTGTTCTTTGGCGATACCGATAAAGCGTCCTGGCATCCATGGACCGGCCATCATCATATTTTGCAAAGTGAGTCGGGGCACTGTGAGGATGTTTCTGTCGATGAGGTTTGGCAGAAAATGCAGGCGCTCAGCTAGCGAAGAAAATAAGGCAGGCATCCCCTGCCTTATTTCATTCTTTATTATTTTCTTTCCAGTTCCAGATATTGGCGGCAAATAGGCTCAAGCCCATAGCTCAGCAATTGCTGTTGATTTATCTGCGGCGGATTGGCGTAAATCTCCGCCATTTTTTCTGCCAGCGACGCTTCGTTTAATTCCGCCAGCGCGTTAGCCATGCCGGCTTTTTCCAGAATTTCCGCAGGGCCACCCGGACAACGGGTGCTGACCACCGGTGTGCCGCACAGCAGCGATTCTACCAGCACGTTGCCAAACCCTTCGCTGTCGGAGCTGAGCACCAGCAGCGAGGCATGGCGAATAAACGGGTAGGGATTAGCCTGGAAACCGAGAAACAGCACGCGCTCTGCAATGCCCAGGTCTGTCGCCAGACGTTTGACCTCGGCGACTCTGGCGTCGTCCCCGGCGCCGATCAAGGCCAGCGGCGCCTGAATGCCGGAGTGCGCATAGGCTTTCAGCAGGCGGTCATGCCGCTTGGTGGCGTGAAAGCGGCCGACGTGCACCAGATAGTCCTGGCCGGCCAGTTCGCAAGGCATCGCCGCCTGTTGCTGGATGGCGTCGATATCGAACGGGTTGTTGATGATCGCCAGCCGGCGCGGGCGGATCGGCAAGTTCTGCTGCAGATCGTCGCCGACCGCCCGTGAAACGGCGACGATGTTTCTTCCCTGGTAAACGTTGGCGATTTTGCGTTGCTTCAGCCAGCGATCCAGGCCCTTGCGGTGGCCGAGGTAGGAGGTGGAGAGAATGCCGTGAATGCAGAACCACAGGCGATCCGCGGCCAACCGCTTGCTGCGGCTGACGATGCGATCGGTTTTATGCAGGTTGGAGAACACCAGATCGAACGCGCCGTGTTGGCGCTCGTGTTCGGCTATCGCCCGATCCAGCGCGCCGGCGCGGCGCGACAGCTCGGTCAGCTTGCGCCAGGGGGCGCGGCTGCGATCGGCCACCACCTGATAATCAATGCCCGGCGGGATAGGGTAATTGCAGACGTCGCGCAGCGAGATCAGACTGACGTCATGCCCCTGTTGCTGCATGCCCTGGCACAGGGTCAGCACCACTTTTTCCGCGCCGCCTCCCGGCAGGCCGTCGATGATCATCAGAATACGCATAGCTAATCCAGTAACCGGTTATAGAGGGAAATAAGCTGTTCGGACAGATGCGCCGGCGTAGCCGGCATAATACGCAATCTTGCCGCTTCGCCCATGGATGATCCCAGCGCCTGGCGCGGCAGCGCGCGAATGGCCTCCGCGATGGCCGGTACGTCGAGCGCATCGGTCACGAAGCCGTTCTGGCCGGGGGTGATAAACTCGGCGCCGCCGCAGGTGGTGCTGGTGATAACCGGCAGGCCGCACGACATCGCTTCCAGAATCACATTCGGGAACGGATCGTACAGCGTCGGCAGCAGCAGCGCATCTGCGGCCTGATAAAACGGCAAGGTCTGCTTCTGCACGCCCATAAAGTGAACCCGATCGCTGCAGCCCAGCGACTGTGCCAGCGCCCGGTAGCGTTTTTCGGCCTTGTCTTTGCCGACCACCAACAGGTGGCTGTCGGTCGCTGCCACGGCGCGGATGGCGGCCGCCAGCCCTTTGCGCTCAAAGCCGGAACCGACGAAGATCAGGCAGTGCGCCTGTTGCGGGATCTGATACTGCTCGCGCAGACGTTGGCGCAGGGCCTCGTCGGCGGGCGGGAACTTTTGATTATCGATGGCGTTATAGATCACCGTGATTTTTTCGGCGGGCACGCCAAAGTCTGCGATGATTTCCTGCTTGATCATCTCGGCGTTGCAGATGACGGCTTTCAGCTCCGGTGCGGCATACATGGCGCGTTCGGCGCACATCACATAGCGGTGATAACGGTTGGAGAACAGCCATTTGCGGCGCCATTCCGGCAGCAGACGCGCGCGTTGCAGCAGCCAGCGGCGGTGTACGCCGTCGCCGGCGCGGTAGATGTCGCAGCCGGGAATGCGCTCGTGGCTTTGCACCAGATCAAAATGCTCTTTCTGCCACAGCGCCCTGGCCGCCACGGCGAAGCCCCGTTCGCGGCTGATGCGGCCGAGTTTTAGCGGGTTGCACAGGTGGATATGCCAGTTGGGATTGGCGTCACCCTGCCATTCGCGGGTGATGACGTTCAGATCGAGATCCTGTTGCTCCAGCGCCTCCAGGGCGCGGGAAACGAAACGTTCGGCTCCGCCGTCCGGGCGGTATTTTTGGCGAACGATCGCCAAACGAAATGCTTTCATGCCAGCGTGCTCCGCGCGGCTGCAATCACCGCGTCTGTAGGAATAAGGTCGAGATACCGTTCGTCGGTGCCGGTATCGATGGCGTCCGGATCGGGCAGTTCGCCGAAGTCGCCGGCCCAGATCACGGCGCCGGTAGCCTGCCACGGCCGCCAGAAAGTCAGCTTGGAAGGGCCGAACAGCGCTACGCACGGCGTGTGCAGCGCGGCGGCCATGTGCATCGGCACCGAATCCACGCCGATAAACAGCTTGGCGTGGTCGATCAGGGCGGCCAACTGGCGCAGCGTCAGCTGGCCGGCTAACGAAATCACGCCCTGCGGCGGGCAGAGCGCCAAAATGCGCTCTACCATGGCTTGTTCTCTGGCGTCGGGGCCGGAGGTGATCACCAGCTGGTGGCCGTCGGCCTGCAAGGCGGTGAGGGTGGCGGCCATTTTCTCTTCGCTCCAGCATTTGAAGAACCAGCGCGAGGTGGGCTGCACCACAATATAACTGCCGGTGACGCCCTGTTTCTGTAACCGTTGCTCACATGCCTGCCAATCCTGCGGATCGTAACTCATGGTCACATGATCACTGAGCGCGGGCAGGTTCAGCGGCGCCAGCAGCGAGAGGTTTTGTTCGACGGTATGCAGGTGGGCATGATTGTCGACCGGCACCAGCTGCGTGTGGCAGTGGCGCCACAGGAAGCCGCGGCGTTTGGGGAAATCGAAGCCCAGACGGATGCGCGCGCCGGTCAGGCGCGTGAGGATGGCGCTGCGCCACTGATCGGCCAGGTTGACCACCAGATCGTAGCGCTGCGCCTTCAGGCGGCGCAGCAGCGCCAGTTCGTGCCCCAGATGCGCGCGGGCGCCCTGTTTTTTCCATTGGCGGTCGATGGCGAACAGCGTCGACAGTTCCGGATTACTGGCCAGCATCTCCTGCGTTTCCTGATACAGCAGCACATCGATCTGCGCCTGCGGGTAGTTTTGCCGCAGGCTGCTGATGACCGGCGTGACCAGCAGCATATCGCCGTGATGGCGCAGTTTTATGATCAAAATACGCTGTACGGATGGGGCGGAAGTTGGGGCTGGCGCGTCGTTCATCATGAGTCGCTTTCTGGGAAACCAATCTTTGATTCTAAATGACCCGATCGCATGTGGCTACTGTTGCAAGGTTTTCTTGCCGGGCCGCAAAAAAATCGCCGAGCCGGGGACGAATGCGTTTCAATGTTGTCCAAACCAGGCAGCAAAGTCGTTTGCCCTGGCGAAACGGGCTGCGTAACATAGTGCATTCTGTTGATATCAGGCTCGATATTCATGACTAAACCGGCGTTTCTCATCACCATTGATACCGAAGGCGATAATCTGTGGCAAAACCACGATCGCATCGCGACCGAAAACACGCGTTTCTTGCCGCGCTTTCAGGCATTGTGCGAAAAATACGCCTTCAAACCGGTTTATCTCACCAACTATGAAATGGCGATGGATCCGGCTTACGTCGAGTTCGCGCGCGACGTGATCGCCCGCGGCGCGGGTGAAGTCGGCATGCACCTGCACGCCTGGAACAGCCCGCCGCTAACGCCGCTCACCGACGACGACTGGCGCCACAAACCGTATTTGATCGAGTATCCCGCCGATCAGATCCGCGCCAAGGTCGATCACATGACCAAGCTGCTGGAAGATGCCTTCCAGACCAAAATGCTCAGCCATCGCGCCGGCCGCTGGGCGTTCAACGAATATTATGCCTCGCTGCTGCTGGAGTATGGCTATCAGGTGGACTGTTCGGTGACGCCGCGCGTCAACTGGCAGTTTTCGCCGGGCAATCCGCAGGGCAACGGCGGCACCGATTACAGCCGGTTCCCGTCGCAGGCCTATTTCATCGATCCGCAGAACATTGCCAAACCGGGCGCTTCGGCGCTGCTGGAAGTGCCGATGAGCATTCAGTACAAGCACTCGGCGCTGATGAACGCGTTCAAGCAAGGTTATGATCGGCTGCGCGGCAAGCGGCGTTCGCCGTCCGTCAACTGGCTGCGGCCAAGTGGCGGCAACGTGGCCAAGATGATAGGGGTGGCTGAAGCGTCGCTGGCGCAGGGGCATGACTACGTCGAATTTATGCTGCACTCCTCCGAGTTTATGCCGGGCGGCAGCCCGACGTTCAAAACCGAGCAGGATATCGAAGTGCTGTACCGCGATCTGGAACAGCTGTTTGACTGGCTGCAGCAGCGCACGGTGGGCATGACGCTGGCCGAGTATTATCAACTTAAAGCGAATTAAGCACGCACATGTCGAAAAAATGGAAAATCAAGGTTGCCGACTGGTTCTTGCGGCGCTATACGGCGAAGTACGGTCGTTTTCAGGATAAGACGACGTTCGACGGCGCCCAGCAGTTTGACAATATCGTCATCTATTCCACCACGGCGTTGGGCGACTTCATGTTCAACACGCCGGCATTGAGGGCGATGCGGGAACGCTACCCCAACGCACACATCACACTGGTGGTGCACAAGAAAAACCGCGAGCTGGTGGAAAACGGCCGCTATTACGATCGCGTGGTGTATTGGGACAGCAAGATCAAGACGATCCGCCCGTTGCTGAAATCGCTGCGCGAACATCAGCCGGATTTGGCGCTGATTCTGCACTCCCACCTGCCTTATGACATCATCAGCGCCGTACTGGCCGGGGCGAAGTACATTATCCGCGATAACTACAGTTCGGGCATTTGCGGGCTGGAGCCTTGGCTGACCAACTATGTCTTCCATTATTACGGCCACTTCGTGCGCCGCAAGCTGGAGCTGATTTCCATTTTGGGCTGCCGCAGCGACGATCCGACGATGGAAATTCCCGTGGATTATCAGCGCGGCGTCAAAAGCAGCGAGCATCCCACCATCGGGTTTCAATTGGGGGCATCTACGGAGTCGCGTTGCTGGCCGGTTTCGCACTATGCGCGGCTGGCCGATGAGCTGGTGGCGAAGCACCCTAATGTACGCATCGTGCTGATTGGCGCACCGTTTGACGACGGCAAGGCCAAACAGTTTATGAGCCTGATCGGCCCGCAAACGCAGGCCTGCGTGGATAACCAGATCGGTAAAACGGGGCTGCAAGGCTTGCTGACGTTGATCGACAGTTTCCATGTTCTGGTCACCGGCGATACCGGGCCGCTGCACCTGGCGGTGGCGTTGAAGGTGAAAACCATCAGCCTGTTCGTGACCGCCGACTCACGCTCCACCGGGCCGATTCAGGATGCTGAACTGCACCGCATCATTCAGGTGTCGCGTACCGGTTATACGATGCCGCTGGAGGCGGAAAGCCCGATGGGGGTCATCCAACCGCAGCGGATTTATGACGAGCTGGTCGCACACGTGCCTTTAGCGCGCTAAAGGCGAGACGACCCATCGGCCGCCAGGCCGATGCGGTTAGCGCGGCCTGCGCCCGCGCAGCTTAGAAAGAAAGGTATCCACTCGCGCATAGCGCATCTGGCGGACTTTTTTGCCCGGCACGTCGCTGTTGCGGCAGACGTCGGCGGCGCGGCGCAGGATGTGCAGCGTTGCCGGCGCGTAATGATAATAACCGTATACCGCCTTCGACATGCTTTTCACCTCGGAAAAGCAGTTGGCCAGCATCAGGGCGGCCAACCGGCGCAGCGGCTCATCCCCGGGATGCTGCGCCACAAAACGCAGCATCTTCTCCATGGCGAACAGCAAATCTTCAATATCTTTGGGTTTGATATTGCGAGTGATGCCCTGGCTGTTGTCCCGATAGAAGTAGAGATCGCCGTCAAGATGGGCGATGCGGCGAGTTTTGAAATACTGAAAAGGCGTAAAAATCACGTCTTCGTAGCGCCTGCCTTCTTCGAACGCTTCCCCAGCCAGCAGCGTGCGTTTATATACCCGGCTCCAGAGATGCCACATCGAGCGTGCAAACAGCGGTTGCAGGCTACCCAGTCCCAATTGTGAAAAGTCGTAGGCTACGGGCCGCGCCGCGCGGTTATCCGGTGTCGGCGGATGCTCGGTGAACTTCTGATAATTAAAATCGATCAGGTCATATTCACCGGCGGTAAGCTGGGGGCGCAGGATCGCCAGATAGTCGTCGCTCAGCAGATCGTCGCCGTCGAGGAAGGTGATATAGCGTCCGGTGGCCAGACGTAAGCCGACGTTGCGGGCGTGCGCAATGCCGCCGTTGGCCTGTGAAGTAAAGACCACGCGCGGGTGCCGCCGCTGCGCCAGATATTGGCTGACCAGCGCGCCGGAGGCGTCGGTGGAGCCATCGTCGATGATCACCACCTCGATATCGTCGCTAATCTGTGCAAATAACGAATCCAGCGCAGCGATAACGAACGCTTCGTTATTATAAAACGGCACGATAACGCTGAGCAGCGGCTGCTGAGGATTCACGGGGTGGGCTCCTGAACAGGGGGCTGTTTCGTGACGGAAAGAACGGCGGCGATCAGCGCCAGGCCGAACATGGCGGTACCTTCCGTGCTGAAGAAGATGACGTCGCTCAGGCCGTAAACGAACAGGCTGGCGCTGACGCTCAGCAGCAGCGCGTTGCGCTGTGGCCGGAAGGAAGAGAAAAACAGGCTGACATACAGCGCCAGCAGCAGCAGTACGCCCCAGACGCCCTTGAGCGAGTAAGTTTCCAGCAGCTCGTTGTGCAGGTGGACGTTGATGTAGGGCATGACGCCAGACAGGCGGGGTTGCTGTGCGACCATCGCACGGATCTCTTCGCCGCGCTGTTCGGCGGATTGGCCCCACGGGGCTTGTGATCCGGTATGCCATGCCAGCGTTTGCATCGACAGCCGGGAAATGATGGAGTTTTCAGTCTGCGGCTGGTCCATCAGGCGCATGTCGGTCTCAAAAGCCTGAATGCGTTCTTCTATCTGCGGTTTAAACACCAGGCCGCAGGCTACGAGCAGCAGCGGTACCGAGGCCACTAACGCAAGCTTGTGTTTTCTGGAAACCAACTGCTTGGTGGCCAGCAGCGACAGGCAGACCGCCACCGGATAGACCAACATGGCTGCGCGCGTGCCGGTGAGCACCAGCGCAGAGAAGGACAGCAGGAATGCCGCAATGTACAACACCAGGCGGTAGCGGGTGCGCAGCATCAGGATGGCTTGCATCATGACCAGATCGATGGCGGTCATCAGATAGGCGGCGACCGTGGCGCGATCGAAGTTGAGCTCTACGCGCGGGATATCCAGACGCAGCCCCTGATAGAGGGAATAACCGTTGATCGCCAGACCGGTGGCGAGAGCCACAACGATCAGCAGGCGCTGTACGCACAACCGCTCATTGAGCGCAATCAGCAAGATGAAAGCGGTCGCGAGCTGCAGTTTGCCGGTCGACATATAAGAGCGATAAATATTGATGTACTCACCCGGCTGTTTGAAGTGATGCATCCAGAGGATGGTTCCCATGCCCACGCTGAACATCAGCGCGGGCAGCAGCAGGTTTCTAACGTTGCTGAAGTAGTAGCGCGGGTACAGGCAAACGGCGATAAAGGCGATGTAGCTGGAAACGTAAAACAGATTGCGTCCGGTCGCGGAACCGAAAGGAATGGTGCAAAAAGCGATGGCGCACCCCAGATAGATCAGATAGCTGAAGGCAGGGTGCGGCGTTCTGTGTTTTAGCATCGGGCGTATTTTCCGGCTCACGTTTCAATTAAGCGATAAAGGATCGCAGCGTGTCGTCGAATTCAACTTTGAACTGAGCATAGTTAAAATGTTCCGCAGGATAGCGCTGCGCATTTCGGCTCAGAGTCTGGTAGGTTTCTCGCTCCAGCAATTTCTCAACGGCATCCGCACAATCGATATGCGACAGCAGCTTGGGCGCGACCAGGCTGTCGGTCAACGGATCGTAGACCTCATGCGGGAAGTCGACCTCGATATCGGTGAGCTGCCGGTGTTGTTCGATGGTGACCGACGGCGTCAGGCCAATGCCGCAGACCCCGTCTTTCACCGCTTCCGGCTGGCCGTCGACCTGCGGGAAGATGACCGGCACGCCGAAATAGAGCGATTCCATGCAGGACAAGCCGAACGGCTCGGTGATCGGCGTGCTCATGTAGATGTGCGTGCGATTGAAGAAGCCGGCGACGTCATCCTGATAACCGCTGAAGGTGACGCGATCGCCGAGCTGTAGCCGAGCCGCCAGCGCCTCGAACGCCGCGCGATCCGGCCCTTTGCCGGCCACTTCCAGCGTGACGTCATGCCCGCGCCGCAGCAGTTCCTGCATCATCAATAATGACACGCTGATGCCTTTCAGGCTGACCAGGCGTGAGGCAGTGCCGATCCTGACCGGCTGCGACAGGGTTTTCGGCGCAGTATCGATCCCCGCCGGTGTTTTGATGCGGTTGATCACCACGTGATTTGGGCAAGGCAGATTAAAGCGCAGCTCCATCACCCGCTTCGACGCGTGTGAGGCGGAAATGACGCCGTCCAGCATGGCGAAGAAACGCAGCGTCTTTTTATTCTTGGGGTAACGCCAGGAGCAGCCGTGATCGTAGTAAACCAGCTTGCCGCGCTTGGGTTTGGCCGCCAGCCCCGGCACCAGGTCCCAGACGATCACCACGTCGGCGTTCGCCCGCTCGATTTTCCACTTCAGCAAAAATTTGCGCAGGAACTGCGGGCAGCGCAACGGCAGCGCATTGATCAGGCGGTTGGCGAAGGTGACGGGCTGATGCGCAGGCAACTGGCGGCGGATTTCTTCGCCAATGTCGCCGCTGATGCACAAGACCTGGTTGCTGCCGTCGGTGGTATCGTTGATGTACTGCAGGAACAGGCGTTCGACGCCGCCCATTTTACCCAGGTTGATAATGTGCAGTTTTTTCATGCTATAACCTTTTGCAACGCCTGCCATGCCGTATCGGCGTCGATTGTCGCCATGCTTTTTTCCGGCGAAATCAACGAGTGCTGATTTTGCCCGTAGCCGCCGATCAGGCCGGGATCGGTCGGCCCGAACAGCGTGATGTTCGGTTTGTCGAGCGCGGCGGTCAAATGGCTGAGCCCGGTGTCGACCGAGACCACGCCCTTGGCGCCGGCCAGCACCTCGGCCACCTGCTGCAGGCTGAGCTTCGGCAGCACTTCGACATGTGAAAAACCTTCCGCCAAGCGCAGCGCGCGCTGATGTTCATGCTCTGCACCCCACGGCAGTTTGATCTTCAACCCGCTGTCCGCCGTCAGCGCGATCAGCTCGCGCCAGTTTTGCTCCGGCCAGTGCTTGTCGTCACGCGTCGTCGCGTGCAAAAACACCAAATACCGCCCGGCATCGGCCGGCGGGCTGCTGAGAAAGCGCGCGGCGATGGCGTAATCGCCGTAGCTTCCCGGTTTATCGTAGCCAAGGCTTTTGGCGAACAGTTCGCGCGTGCGTTCCACCGCGTGCTGCTGCTTGTCTATCTCATGGCGCACGTTGTAGAACCAGCTGGCGAACGGCTCGCGCGCGCTCTTGCAGTCCGGGCCATGTTTGTTGCCTTTGGCGATGCGCGTGATCAGCGCGGCGCTTTTGATCAGGCCCTGCGCGTCGATCACCACGTCATAACGGCGTTCTTGCAGCGCGCGCTTGAAGTCGCAGCGCTGTTGCCGGGTGTCGTTGCCGAACCAGTTCTTGCGCCAGCGGCGAATGGCCACCGGGATCACGCGATCCACCGCCGGGTGCCAGGTCGGGATTTGGCTGAAACCTTCTTCCACCACCCAGTCGAAGCGGATATCGGGAATGGCCTGCAGCGCGTCGGTCAGGGCGGGCAGCGTATGCAGCACGTCCCCCATTGAGGAGGTTTTTACGATTAACACCTGCATGACTATTCCTCGCTGGCGACAAGTAGCGGCGTCAGCGCATCCAATACTTGCTGCGGCTGAATATCGATCAAACTTTGGTGGTATCCCTGCTCGGCATCGCCCTTGCGCACCTTGTGATAACCGCTGATCAGGCGAATCACCCGCGCCTTGTCGGAGAGCGGCGGCGTGAAGTCGGGGCTGCTTGGTCCGTACAAGGCTATCAGCGGTTTGTTCAACGCTGCGGCAACGTGCATTAAACCGGAGTCGTTGCTGACCACCGCCCGGCAGGCCGCGATCAGGATCACCGCCTGCTCCAACTGGGTTTTTCCGGCCAGGTTAAGGCAGAAATCGCGGGCGTCTTCCTGCAGCGCGGCGCGGATCTGTTCGCCGGCTTCGTGATCTTTCGCCGAGCCGAACAGCGCGATCTGATAGCCGTTCTCGATCAGCCGCTGAGCCAGCGTCGCGTAGTGATAGTGCGGCCAGCGTTTGGCGGGGCCGAACTCCGCGCCCGGGCAGAAGCCGACGATCGGCCGGCTGTCGGTCAGGTTGAAGGCCGCGGTGGTGTCGGCGATCTCTTCGTCGCTCACCTGCAGCTGTGGCCACAGCAGCGGCTGCGGCAGATCGTCGGCGCGCTGAATGCGGCCTTTGTCATAGGCCAGCGCCACGTAGCGTTGCACCATCAGCGGGAAGGCCGCCTTGTCGAGCACGCGGACGTCGTTCAGCAGGCCGTAACGCATTTCGCCCCGCCAGCCGGTGCGCTGCGGGATATCGGCGAAGAAGGGCACCAGCGCGGATTTGAACGAGTTGGGTAGAACGTAAGCGCGATCGTAACGGTTGGCGCGCAGGGCGCGCCCCAGGCGGCGGCGTTCACCGAGCCCCAGCGCGCCGTGGCCCAGCGGCATCGCCAGCGCCTGATTGACTTCCGGCATGCGCGCCAGCAGCGGGCGGCACCAGGCCGGCGCCATCACATCGATCTCCGCCGACGGGTATTCGGCCTTCAGGGTGCGATAGAGACTTTGCGACATCATCATGTCGCCAACCCAAGAAGGGCCGATAACCAGTATTTTCATACCCAGCGTTAATTCCTTCAGCTTATGCGGTGCGGTTCAACCAGGCCATGTACTCTTTCACCCCTTCGGCGACCGTTTTGAACGGTGCGTCGTAGCCGGCGGCGCGCAGCTTGGTCAGATCGGCCTGGGTGTACGCCTGATAGCGGCCCTTCAGCTTCTCCGGGAACTCGATGTATTCCACCGCGCCCTTCTGGTGGAAGTCCACCACCGCGTCGGCCACCGCCTGGAAGGTTTCCGCCCGGCCGGTGCCGCAGTTGAAGATGCCGGATTTGCCGGTTTCCCAGAACCACAGGTTAACCGCCGCCACATCGCCGACGTAGATGAAGTCACGCTTGAAGTTTTCGCTGCCGGCGAACAGTTTCGGGTTTTCGCCGCGGTTGATCTGGGTATTCAGGTGGAAGGCGACGCTGGCCATGCTGCCTTTGTGGCCTTCGCGCGGGCCGTAAACGTTGAAGTAGCGGAAGCCGCAGATCTGCGAGTCCGCTTCCGGCAGGATCTCGCGCACGTACTGATCGAACAGGAATTTGGAGTAGCCGTACACGTTGAGCGGCGCTTCATACTCACGCTCTTCGATGAACTCTTCGCGGCCGCCGTAAGTGGCGGCGGAGGAGGCGTACAGGAACGGGATTTCGCGATCCAGGCAGTAGTGCAGCAGGTCTTTGGAGTACTGATAGTTATTGTCCATCATGTACTTGCCGTCCCACTCGGTGGTCGCGGAGCAGGCGCCTTCGTGGAAGACCGCTTCGATATCGCCCAGATCGTCGCCGGCCACGATGCTGGCGATAAAGTCTTCTTTATCGATATAGTCGGCGATGTCCAGATCGACCAGGTTGACGAACTTGGTGCCGTCTTTCAGGTTATCCACCACCAGGATATCGCGATATCCCTTGTCGTTCAGTGCCTTAATGATGTTGCTGCCGATCATGCCGGCGCCGCCTGTGACGATAATCATTGGGTTACCCCTGCTAAGCTGCCTGGCGGGGCACAATGCCCCACGCTCAATGGCGGTTATAATAGCATTTCATGCCGCGGCAAACAGCGGAAGGGCTCCGAATATCCCGCATTGCCATTGAAGTCCGCTTTTTGCCGTGATATCTGCTGCAATTTTAATATTCTCTCCCGCGCATTCTCGTCAGTTTGGTTACAAATCAGTAAAATATGCCGCAAATAGCCCAATCCTGGAGATAACCGAATGTCAGCGTCTTTTTATCAGCAGTTGGAACAACAGCTTGCCGCCACTCGCAGTGAAGGGCTGTTCAAGGAAGAACGCATCATCACCTCCGCGCAACAGGCGGATATCGCCGTCGCCGACGGCAGCCATGTGATCAACTTCTGCGCCAATAACTACCTGGGCCTGGCCAACCACCCGGCGCTGATCGCCGCCGCCAAGTCGGGCATGGACAGCCACGGTTTCGGCATGGCGTCGGTGCGCTTCATCTGCGGCACCCAGGACAGCCACAAGCAGTTGGAACAGAAACTGGCGGCCTTCTTGGGCATGGAAGACGCGATCCTCTACTCCTCCTGCTTCGATGCCAACGGCGGGCTGTTCGAAACCCTGCTCGGCCCGGAAGACGCCATTATCTCCGATGCGCTGAACCACGCGTCGATCATTGACGGCGTGCGCCTGTGCAAGGCCAAGCGCTATCGCTACGCCAATAACGACATGGCCGAGCTGGCCGCGCAGCTGAAGCAGGCCAAAGCCGACGGCGCGCGCCACATCCTGATCGCCACCGACGGCGTCTTCTCGATGGACGGCGTGATCGCCAACCTGAAAGGGGTGTGCGATCTGGCGGACGAGTACCAGGCGCTGGTGATGGTGGATGACTCCCACGCGGTGGGCTTTGTCGGCGCCAACGGGCGCGGCACCCATGAATACTGCGAAGTGATGGGCCGCGTCGATATCATCACCGGTACGTTAGGCAAAGCGCTGGGCGGCGCGTCCGGCGGCTACACCGCCGCCAGGAAAGAAGTGGTGGAGTGGCTGCGCCAGCGTTCGCGCCCGTACCTGTTCTCCAACTCGCTGGCGCCGGCGATCGTCGCCGCGTCGATCAAAGTGCTGGAACTGCTGGAAGAGGGCGATGCCCTGCGCGATCGCCTGTGGGCCAACGCGCGTCTGTTCCGCGAAAAAATGACCGCCGCCGGCTTCACGTTGGCCGGCGCCGATCATGCCATCATCCCGGTGATGCTGGGTGAGGCGAAGCTGGCGCAGGAATTCGCCAATGCGTTGCTCAAGGAAGGCATCTATGTGACCGGTTTCTTCTATCCGGTGGTGCCGAAAGGCCAGGCGCGCATCCGTACCCAGATGTCTGCCGACCACACCCCGGAGCAAATCGAACGCGCAGTGGCGGCGTTTACACGTATCGGTAAGGATCTTGGCGTTATTGCATAAGGTAAAACCATGAAAGCACTGTCAAAACTGAAAGCGGAAGAAGGGATTTGGATGACCGACGTGCCTCAGCCGGAGCTGGGCCACAACGACATCATGATCAAAATCCGCAAAACCGCGATCTGCGGCACCGATGTGCATATCTACAACTGGGACGAGTGGTCGCAAAAAACCATTCCGGTTCCGATGGTGGTCGGCCATGAATACGTCGGCGAAGTGGTGGCAATCGGTCAGGAAGTCAAAGGCTTCAGCATCGGCGATCGCGTGTCCGGCGAAGGCCACATCACCTGCGGCCATTGCCGCAACTGCCGCGGCGGCCGCACGCACCTGTGCCGCAACACCGTCGGCGTGGGCGTGAACCGTCCGGGCAGCTTTGCGGAATACCTGGTGATCCCGGCGTTCAACGCCTTCAAGATCCCGGATAACATCTCCGACGAACTGGCTTCGATCTTCGATCCGTTCGGCAACGCGGTGCACACCGCGCTGTCGTTCGATCTGGTTGGGGAAGACGTGCTGGTGTCCGGCGCCGGCCCGATCGGCATCATGGCGGCGGCGGTGTGCAAACACGTCGGCGCTCGCCATGTGGTGATCACCGACGTTAACGAATACCGTCTGGAACTGGCGCGCAAGATGGGCGTGACCCGCGCGGTGAACGTCAGCAAGGAAAACCTCAGCGACGTGATGGCCGAGCTGGGCATGACCGAAGGGTTCGACGTCGGTCTGGAAATGTCCGGCGCGCCGCCGGCGTTCCGCACGCTGCTCAATGCGATGAACCACGGCGGACGCATCGCCATGCTGGGCATTCCGCCTTCGGATATGTCGATCGACTGGAACCAGGTCATCTTCAAGGGGCTGTTTATCAAAGGGATTTACGGCCGCGAAATGTTCGAAACCTGGTACAAGATGGCGGCGCTGATCCAGTCCGGTCTGGATTTGACCCCGATCATCACCCACCGATTCTCGATCGACGAGTTCCAGCAGGGCTTCGACGCCATGCGCTCCGGCAAGTCGGGTAAAGTGGTGCTGAGCTGGGATTAATCTCTGCAGACGTGACAAGGGCCGGAATTCCGGCCCTTTTTTTACGCTTGCGGTTTGGCTTGCGTCCAGTGCTGCCAATGACGCTTGATGAAGGTCACCGGCGGCGAGGTGGCGATGCTGTCGGCGATGACGCCCAGCGCGGTGCCGGCGTTGGTTTTTTCCTTCGGCGGTTTGACCTTGCACTGCTTGATGCCGCCGCTGAACGGGTTCTTCGGCTGCGGTTTTTGCGGTTTGACCGGCGGTGGGACGTAGCCGCCGTTGCCCTGCGGTTCGTTCAGCAGCGCGCTCGGCTTGACCAGCACGATATCGGCGGGCAGCGACGGCAGCATCTGCTGCAGCACCTTCACCGTCGCCGGGCGCGGGTGGCCGATGGCGATGGCGGAGCCGTTGCGCCGCGCCAATTCGACCGCGCGGTTGAACTGGCGGCGGATGTCGGCTTCGTTCGCGGTATCGTCGAGGAACACCTTGCGTTTGATCACCTTCACGCCGGTGCCAGCCGCGGCGCGGGTCGCCTGGCTGCTGCCGATGGTCATGCTGTCGAGGAAATACAGTCGGTAGCTTTCGAGCGCCTGCATCACTTTCTGCATGCCCGGCAGGCTGGAGGTCATGGCGCTGCCCATGTGGTTGTTCATGCCGACCGCGTAGGGCACGTTGTTCACCGCGTTGCGGATGATGCGCTGGATCTCGTCGCTGCTCATGGAGGGCTGCAGGGTATCGCGCTCCAGCGGCTGCTTGCTGAGCGGCGCCATCGGCATGTGGATCAAGACTTCGCGGCCCTGGCTGTGGGCGCGGGTGGCCATCAGGCGGGCATGCGGCGCGTTGGGCAACACCGCGACCGAGATCGCCGTCGGCATTTGCAGCACCGCGTTTTCTTCGTGAGGGCGGTAGCCCACGTCATCGATGACGATGGAGAGTTTTCCTGCCTGCGCAGCGTAAACCTGCAGCAGACAGCCTATTAACAGAGCTGTACGGGTTTTGACATAGCGCAAATCTATCTTCCCAACCACGGCAGTGGGTTAACCGCCTGTCCCTGACGACGGATTTCGAAATAGAGCGACGGCGTTCCCTGGCCGCCGCTGGTGCCGACCAGAGCGATCGGCTGGCCGGCGCGCACCTGCGCCCCGACGTTGACCAACGCGCTCTGGTTGTAGCCGTACACGCTCATGTCGCCTTTACCGTGTTCGACCACCACCATCAGGCCATAGCCCTGCAGCCAGTCGGCCAGCAGCACGCGGCCATCGGCGACGGCTTTCACTTCGCTGCCTTCGCGGGCTTCGATCACCATGCCTTTCCAGCGTAGCTCGCCCTGCTGCTGTTCGCCAAAGCCGTGCAGCGTGCGCCCGCGCACCGGCCACATCAGCTGGCCGGCCGGACGACCGAGGCCGCCGGTTCGCGCCATCAGCGAGCGATCGGCTTCGCTAGGTTTGTAGGTGGTGCCGGTTTTCTTCGCCTGCTGCTCCTTGATGCGCACCTGTTCGCGCACCTTGGCCGCTTCACGCGCTTCGCGTTCGGCGCGCGCACGGGCTTCGCGCTCCGCCCGGGCGATCTTGTCGCGCATGCGGGCTTCGTTCTGGCGCAGTTCCACCAGGCGTTGTTGGTCTTTTTCCAGCGAGGCTTCCAGCGCGGTCAGCGTTTTCTTGCGGGCGCCGCGCGCCTGCTCCAGCTTCTGCTGCTGCGTCTGTTGCTCGCCCAGTAAGGATTTTTGCTGGCCCTGTTTGGCCACCAGCGTGGTTTTTTGCTTCGCCAGCTCGGCGCGGGTCTGCTTCAGCTCTTCGATGGTTTTCTGACGCGCTTCGTTCAGATAGCCGAAATAGGCCAGAATACGTTCGCTGCGCTGGCTTTCTTCACCGCTGAGGATCAGCTGCACGGCGCTGTGCTGCCCTTGCCGGAAGGCGGCGTCGAGCTGTTTGGCGAGGAGATTTTGTTGGGTTGATTGCTGCTTTTGCAGTTTGGCTATTGAGGCGTTCAGGCCGGCAATGTCCTTGCCCAACTGGGTGAGCGTGCTCTGGGTGTCGCGCAGCTGGCGGCTGGCCTGGGCGATGGTTTTTTCCTGCTGACGCAGCTGATCCTGCAGCGAGCTGCGCTGCTGTTGCTGCTGCTTCACCGCCTTTTCTTTCTCGGCGATGCTCTGCTGGATGTCTTTCAGCTGGGATTTATTGTCCTCCGCCGCCTGGCCGGCGAGCGGCAACAGCAAGACGCCAGCGCAAAATACGCTGGCGCACATGGCGGTGAACGTCCTTGGCGCGGTGCGTTCAGGCAGCGGCCGGCTGCCTGCGTTTGCGCTTCGGGTTACCCTTGATAGTGCAAAAAACGCCTTCTCCCTCATGGAGAAGGATTATTCCACGATGAACAGCGGCTTACCAGTCATCTCTTGCGGGATTTCCATTCCCATCAGCGTTAACAGGGTTGGCGCGATGTCCGAAAGCTTGCCGCCTTCGACCGCCCGCGCCGGTTTACCGACGTAAATCAGCGGCACCGGCAGGCTGGTGTGGGCGGTGTGCGCCTGGCCGGTGGCCGGATCGCGCATCTGC
The DNA here is from genome assembly GCF_043109535.1 of Serratia sp. LACPHL-BACT-2024-00286. Classification (NCBI taxonomy): domain Bacteria; kingdom Pseudomonadati; phylum Pseudomonadota; class Gammaproteobacteria; order Enterobacterales; family Yersiniaceae; genus Serratia; species Serratia sp. LACPHL-BACT-2024-00286. The sequence goes on along the minus strand of NZ_JBICNA010000009.1, from coordinate 56,284 downwards.
TCGGCGTTGCCGTGATCGGCGGTGATCAGCAGCTGACCGTCGACGTCGCGCACCGCATCAACCACCTGGGCGATGCAGGCGTCCAGCGTTTCCACCGCTTTGACCGCCGCTTCATACACGCCGGTATGCCCCACCATGTCGCCGTTCGGGTAGTTGCAGATAATGGCGTCGTATTTGCCGCTGCGGATGGCGCTCAGCAGCTTGTCGGTCAGCTCGGCGGCGCTCATCTCCGGCTGCAGATCGTAGGTGGCGACCTTCGGCGAGTTGACCAGCACGCGGTCTTCGCCCTTGAACGGCGCTTCCACGCCGCCGTTATAGAAGAAGGTGACGTGGGCGTATTTTTCGGTTTCCGAGATGCGCAGTTGGGTTTTGTCGTGCTTCATCAGCCATTCGCCGAAGGTGTTGGCCAGCGACGCCGGCGGATAGGCGCAGGCGGTCGCGATGTCGGCGGCGTATTCGGTCAGCATCACGAAATCGCCGAACTGCACCTGTTTGGCGCGCGGGAAACCGTCGAAATCCGCGTTCACGAAGGCGCGGGTGATCTGGCGCGCGCGGTCGGCGCGGAAGTTCATGAAGATCAACGCGTCGCCGTCCTGCATCGCGGCATCGGCCTCACCGGTGGCGCGGATCACGGTCGGTCTGACGAACTCGTCGTTTTCACCGCGCTGATAAGCGGCCTGCAGCCCGGCGATCGCATCCTCGGCCACGGCGTCGCCTTTGGCCGCGGTCAGCAGGTCATAGGCCAGCTGCACGCGATCCCAGCGGTTGTCGCGGTCCATCGCGTAGTAGCGGCCGATCAGCGAGGCGATGCGCCCGACGCCCAATGCGGCGAAGGCGTCGCGGCAGCGTTGCAGCGGGGCTTCGGCGCTGCGCGGCGGCGTGTCGCGCCCATCGAGGAAGGCGTGCAGATAAACCGCTTTGGCGCCGCGTTGGGCGGCCAGCTTGAGCATGGCCAGAATGTGCTCGTCGTGGCTGTGCACGCCGCCCGGCGACAGCAGGCCCATGATGTGCACCGCCTTGCCGGCCGCTACGGTCTTATCGACCGCGGCGGTCAGCACCGGGTTGGCGAAGAAGTCGCCGTCGGCGATCGCTTTGTCCAGCCGGGTCAGATCCTGGTACACGATGCGCCCGGCGCCCAGGTTGACGTGGCCGACTTCGGAGTTGCCCATTTGCCCATCGGGCAGGCCGACATCCAGCCCGGAGGCGGCGATCAGCGTATGCGGCTGCTCCCGCCACAGGCGATCCATCACCGGAGTGCCGGCGTTCAGGATCGCGTTGTCCTGCCGCTCTTCACGGTGGCCGTAACCGTCCAGGATCACCAGAACCATCGGTTTTTTGTTGCTCGACATTGCATTGACCTCTTATGAACTTTTTAAGCTGCGAATAGCCATGCGCCCGCCGCAAGCATGGCTATTCACCCTCGAAAAACCGGCTGATTTTACATCGCCGCCGGCGATAAATAGCCCAAAGAGATCAAGGTTGCGGCGAATCGCGCGGGCTTTTATGCTCTGACGTCGGGAATTTCTCAGCGCGGCCCGCAGTTTCTGCAATCGCGCTTGCTTATTGGCTGTATTTGCCGCACTCGGCAGGTATACTCTGGAACCTTGACTTATTTATCCCTTAACTGACGGGAGTTGTTACACCCCATGCTGCAAGAAATTATGCCATTCGTAAGCAGACACCCTATTCTGAGCCTGGCTTGGATCGCTCTGCTGGTCGCCGTGATCGTCATGACCTTCAAAAGCCGTTTCTCCAAGGTCAAAGAGATCGCCCGCGGTGAAGCTATTCGTCTGATCAACAAAGAAGAAGCCGTGGTGGTCGACACCCGCAGCCGCGACGATTTTCGCCGTGGTCACCTGGCCAACGCCATCAACCTGACCGCCAGCGAAATCAAAAGCGGCAGCCTGGGCGAGCTGGAAAAACACAAAGCGCAGCCGATCATCGTCGTGTGCGCCAACGGCACCGCCTCCCGCGAGCCGGCGGAGAACCTGAGCAAGGCCGGTTTTGAAAAGGTGACTATGCTGAAAGACGGCATTTCCGGCTGGAGTGGAGAAAACCTGCCGCTGGTGCGCGGTAAGTAACCGTTTAACCTATTTGAGGTGGCAATCCATGGCTAACATTGATATCTACACCAAAGCGACCTGTCCGTTCTGCCATCGCGCCAAGGCGCTGTTGAACAGCAAGGGCGCGGCGTTTAACGAGATCGCCATCGACGGCGATAACGCCAAGCGCGAAGTGATGATCGAGCGCAGCGGGCGCACCACCGTGCCGCAGATTTTCATCGATGGCCGGCATATCGGCGGCTGCGATGATTTATATGAACTCGATGCTCGCGGCGGCCTGGATCCACTGCTTTAAGCAGCTTGCCGGTTCACCGAGTGTCAATAAGGACGTTTAACCAAGGGTATTACTCACATGTCAGAACAAAACAGCACCGAAATGGCTTTCCAGATCCAACGTATTTATACCAAGGACATCTCTTTCGAAGCGCCGAATGCGCCGCAGGTTTTCCAGCAGGAATGGCAGCCGGAAGTTAAACTTGATCTGGATACCGCGTCCAGCCAGCTGGCTGACGAAGTGTATGAAGTGGTACTGCGCGTAACCGTGACGGCGACCCTGGGCGAAGAGACCGCGTTCCTGTGCGAAGTGCAACAGGCGGGCATCTTCTCGGTAGCAGGCATCGAAGGCACGCAGCTGGCGCATTGCCTGGGCGCATACTGCCCGAACATCCTGTTCCCGTATGCGCGCGAGTGCATCACCAGCCTGGTTTCCCGCGGTACGTTCCCGCAGCTGAACCTGGCACCGGTCAACTTTGACGCGCTGTTCATGAACTATCTGCAGCAGCAGGCGGAAGGCGAAGGTGCCGCACCACATCAGGATGCCTGATGAACACCGTCAATGCTTCAATGACTGTCATCGGTGCCGGCTCGTACGGCACCGCATTGGCCATTACGCTGGCGCGTAACGGCCACACCGTGGTGCTGTGGGGGCATAACCCCGCGCAAGTTCAAACGTTGCAGCAAGATCGCTGCAATCAGGCGTTTCTGCCCGACGTTCCCTTCCCCGATACCCTGCTGCTTGAAGCCGATTTGGCGCGGGCGCTGGCGGCCAGCCGCGACGTGCTGGTGGTGGTGCCGAGCCACGTGTTCGGTGACGTGCTGCGCCAGCTGAAGCCGCATCTGCGCCCGGACGCCCGCATCGTGTGGGCCACCAAGGGGCTGGAAGCGGAAACCGGCCGGTTGCTGCAGGACGTGGCGCGTGAGGCGCTGGGCGAGGCGATCCCGCTGGCGGTGCTCTCCGGGCCGACGTTCGCCAAAGAGCTGGCCGCCGGCCTGCCGACGGCGATCGCGCTGGCGGCGACCGATGCGCAGTTCGCCGACGATCTGCAACAGCTGTTGCACTGCGGCAAGAGCTTCCGCGTCTACAGCAATCCCGATTTCATCGGCGTGCAGCTTGGCGGCGCGGTGAAGAACGTGATCGCCATCGGCGCCGGCATGTCCGACGGCATCGGTTTTGGCGCCAACGCCCGCACCGCGTTGATTACACGCGGGCTGGCGGAAATGAGCCGTCTGGGTTCTGCGCTGGGCGCCGATCCTTCGACGTTCATGGGCATGGCGGGGCTGGGGGATCTGGTGCTAACCTGCACGGACAACCAATCGCGCAACCGCCGCTTCGGTATTATGCTGGGGCAGGGCAAAGGCGTGCAGGAAGCGCAGGACAGCATCGGTCAGGTGGTCGAGGGCTATCGCAATACCAAAGAGGTGTTGGCGCTGGCGCAGCGGCACGGTGTGGAAATGCCGATCACCGAACAGATTTATCAGGTGCTTTACTGCCATAAAGACGCCCGCGAAGCGGCGCTGAGCCTGCTGGGGCGAGCCCGAAAGGACGAAAAACCCAGCGCGTGACATAAAACGATATGTCGGGGCAGCATGCTGACCCCGCTAATGACCTGGGCCGCTTCGCGCTACCGTGTGAAGCGGCCCGTTTGGCAAGGCAGAGGGGAATGTGATGTCGTCAGAAGAGTTGGAACAGGTCTGGAACAGCATTAAATCAGAAGCGCGAGCACTGGCTGATTGTGAACCGATGCTGGCCAGCTTTTTCCATGCGACGTTGCTCAAGCACGAGAACCTGGGCAGCGCGCTCAGCTATATGCTGGCCAACAAGCTGGCGACGCCGATCATGCCCGCCATCGCGGTGCGCGAGGTGGTGGAAGAGGCCTACAAGTCCGACAACCAGATGATCGTGTCGGCGGCGCGCGATATCCTCGCGGTACGGCTGCGCGACCCGGCGGTCGATAAATACTCCACGCCGCTGCTTTACCTGAAAGGGTTCCATGCGCTGCAGGCTTACCGCATCGGTCACTGGCTGTGGCAGCAAGGGCGGCAAGCGCTGGCTATCTACCTGCAAAATCAAATTTCCGTCGCCTTCGGCGTGGACATCCACCCGGCGGCGACCATCGGCTGCGGCATCATGCTCGACCACGCCACCGGCATCGTGATCGGTGAGACGGCGGTGGTGGAGAACAATGTCTCTATCCTGCAGTCGGTCACCCTGGGCGGTACCGGTAAAACCAGCGGCGACCGTCACCCGAAAATCCGCGAAGGGGTGATGATTGGCGCCGGCGCCAAAATTCTCGGCAATATCGAAGTGGGCAAGGGCGCGAAGATCGGCGCGGGCTCGGTGGTCTTGCAGGCGATACCGCCGCACACCACCGCCGCCGGCGTGCCGGCGCGCATCGTCGGGCGGCCGGAGAGCGATACGCCGTCGATGGATATGGACCAATACTTTAACGGCACCAATCACGGCTTCGAGTACGGCGACGGCATTTGAGCGCCGTCTTTGCAGCCATTCAGGGGGAGCTTCGGCTTCCCCTGTGTTTTTCAGGCGGCGGTCAGCCCTGTTTCGGGAAGTTGGTGATATCGGTGACGATGTCGTCGATCGCCGCCTTGACGTCATCCGCCGTGACCGGCGTGCTGTCGTTGTTGACGGTTTTGCCGTAGGCCTTGCGTACCACTTCCATCACCGTTTTGCCGGTATCCTGGTCGATCAGCTCGCCTTCGATATACAGCGCGGTATTTTGCGTCCGGTGCCCGGTAGCAGCCATGGTGCTGGCGACCACCGCGGCGACCGGCACCACCTCATAGAATTTCATGTCTTCATTTTCGGCGGAAACGGCGGTGATGGCGAGCTTGGCCACCAGCACGCGCGAGCCCGTCGGGCTTGGCAGAATGGTGAAGCGGTTCTGCAGCGCGGTTTTGATCCGCTGGGTCGCGTAGGCCTTAATCTTGTTCAGTGTGTCCTGGCTGACGCGCGCCGTGGGTTTCTCCGCCGGGAAATAGACCACCGGTTGGAAATAGAGGCCGCGATAGTTGGATTCCTTGTAGCTTGGGTCTATCCAGCGCAGCGTTTTATGGCCGCTTGGCGAGGTGGTTTCCTGCAGTTTGCTGTAATCGGACAAGAAGCCCGAATACTGCGACGTTTGGGTGACTTTGGACGAACAGCCCGCCAGCAACAGGCCCGCTGCCAGAACCGCCATGGCAACGCTCAAGCGTTGTTTCTTCATATGGTTTCCTATGATGAGTGGTGATTACCCTTACAAAACATAGCGCATTATCTACGCCTCATCGGGCATTTTCGGGGCCGGGCGTGCCCTGCCGCGGCCTTTTTTCAGGATCGTGATGCGCCGCCGGTTTTCGCCGTCAGCGCCGACGATAAGGCGGCGAGCAAGTCGTCCGCCTTGGCCAGCGTCTGGCGTTGCTCAGCTTGCCACCGGGGCAACAAGGGCCAGAGATCCGCCTGATGTTCTGCCTGCAGGCACCAGACCTCACGATCGTGCCAGTCGCCGAGGGCGCTTTGCGCCGCCTTGAGGCCCGCCATCGCGGCGGGAGAGAGGGGGAGGCGTTGCGGATAGGCTTCGGCCGCGTAGCGCAGGCGCTTTATCAGCAGCCGCAGGCGGTGGCGATCGTAGCCGGTATCGGCCAATGCCCGGCGCAATTGCTGTTGCTGGCGCTGCAGGCGTCGGTTCAGGCGGTGTTTGGCGGTGCGTCGCGCGGTGCGGCGGAAGCGGCGCGGCCAGGTGTGCAACAGCGAGGGAAAGTCGATGATCTGCGGATGGGCGAGCAGTTGACGGTAGCGGGCCTGAAGATCGCTCTGGCGCACGTTGGCCTGCCAATCCAGGCGATGGCGCGCCAGTTCGGCGATCAGCACCTCGAGATCGCGCAGCGGCGTCGTGAGCCTGCCCAACTCGGCGGCGGCCCGATCGAGCCGCGTTGCGCCGGGGCAGCCGCGCAACGGGCGCAGCAGGCTGCGAATGCGGCGCAGACAGACGCGCAAGTCGTGCAGCGCTTCGGTGTCTTGCGCCTGTTGCAGCCGCAACAGCGCCTCGTTCAGCGCCGGCTCAAGCCGGCGAAGCTGGGTGACAATATCTGCGACGAAAACCATGTGCCGTGCTCTGGAGAGGATGACCCTTTCAGTATGGCGCGTCGTCGCGGATTACGCCTTGATCAGCGCGCCGGCATAGTCCAGCTGCCGCCAGGCCTCATACACGACCACCGAGACGGCATTCGACAGGTTCATGCTGCGGCTTTGCGCCTGCATCGGGATGCGGATTTTTTGCTGCGCAGGCAGCGCATCGAGGATATCGGCGGGTAACCCGCGCGTTTCCGGGCCGAACAGCAGGTAGTCGCCGGCCTGATAGCTGACGGCGCTGTGCGCCGGCGTGCCTTTGGTGGTGAGGGCAAACAGCCGTTGCGGCTTTTCGGCGGCGAGAAAGGCGGCGTAATCGGCATGACGGCTGACGCGGGTGAACTCATGGTAGTCCAGCCCGGCGCGGCGCAGGCGCTTGTCGTCCCACGGGAAACCCAGCGGTTCGATCAGGTGCAGGTTAAAGCCGGTATTGGCGCACAGGCGGATGATATTGCCGGTGTTGGGTGGAATTTCGGGTTCAAATAAAACGATGTTCAGCATGTTGCAGGCCCCTCGTGAACGAGGGGCGCAGGATAGCAAACTCTTACTGTTCTGTCTTAGTCGACAGACGTTGATGATGCAGCGGCAGCCACAGCACCAACCGCAGGCCGCCAAGCGGACTGTCTTCGGCCTTCACCCAGCCGCGATGCTGGTTGATAGCCGCCTCGACTATTGCCAGGCCGAGGCCGGTGCCGCCGGATTCGCGGTCGCGCGCCTCGTCGGTGCGATAGAACGGACGGAAGATCTGCTCGCGGTCTTCGGCGCTGACGCCGGGGCCGTCGTCGTCAACCTGGATGGTCACGCCCTGATTGTCGGCGCTGAACGCCACGGCGATGCGGGTGTGCGAATAACGCAGGGCGTTGCGCACGATGTTTTCCAACGCGCTGTCCAGCGCGCTCGCGTTGCCGAACAGCGTCCATGGGCCGGGCGGCGCGGTGATCTCCAACTGCTTGCCCATCTGTTCCGCTTCGAAACGGGCGTTGTCCAGCATGTCGGCCCACAGTTCGTTGGCCTTCAGCTGCTCGCGCGCCAGCTCGCTCTTCTGCTGACCGCGCGACAGCGCCAGCAGATCGTTGATCATCGAATCCAGCCGCTGCGCTTCGGTTTCGATGCGCGCCAGTTCGTGGCCTTCGCCGTGGCGGCGGCGCATCAGCGCGGTGGCCAGCTGCAGGCGCGTCAGCGGCGTGCGCAGCTCGTGCGAGATGTTCGATATCAGGCGTTGCTGAGCATTCATCATGCGTTCCAGCGCGCTGACCATCTGGTTGAAGCTGGCGCCGGTGGCCAGGAATTCCTGCGGGCCGGCCTCCAGTTCCGGATGCTGCTTCAGGTTGCCGCGCGCTACTTCATCGGCGGCGTTTTTCAGTTTGCGCGCCGGTTTCGCCAGGCTCCAGGCCAGCCACAGCAGCAGCGGGGCGCTGATCAGCATGGTGACGATCAGCAGCAGCAGCGGCCGGTCGAACATCAGGTTGATGAAATCGGATTGCGGGCTGTTGGCGGGACGGATCAGGTACAGCTGGTAGTTGTCTTCGCCGTCGCGCACCGCGAACGGCCCTACCAGCTCGACGCGGCCGTACTTTTTCTTCTTCGGATGATCCGAGTTGTCGGATTGGCCGATGAAGTTGCGGACGATCTGCATTTCATTGCGCTGCGCGCCGATCACCCGGCCTTCGCTGGTGACCAGCAGCAGGCGTTGGCCCGGCGGCGCCCATTTGTCGATGGCGCGGAACAGGCGGCGCCACCACATCAAATCGTTGGCCGGATCGTTTTGCAACTCGGCCTCGACGTGCTGTTCCAGCATCAACCCCTGCCGCTGTTCGCTGTCGAGCAGCGAAGTCATTTGGCGGGAGTCGAGCTTAGGCACCATCAGCACCAACATTAGCACCAGGGCTAACGTGAACCAGAAAATGGCGAAGATGCGTGCCGTCAAACTGTTGATCATGTTGCAGATACCATCAAATAACCACGCCCGCGCAGGGTTTTGAACCACGGATGCCCGTCTTTGCGATCCGGCAGCTTACGCCGCAGGTTGGAGATGTGCATGTCGATGGCGCGATCGAACGGTGTCAGGCGTTTGCCCAGCACTTCTTGGCTCAGCAGTTCGCGCGACACCACCTGGCCGAGATGCTGCGCCAGCAGGTAAAGCAGGGTGAATTCGGTGCCGGTCAGATCCAGCACTTGGCCGTCGAAGCTGGCCTCCTGGCGACCGGGGTTCAGCTGCAGGCCATCGACATCCAGCGTCGGGGCGCCGCTGTCGACCTGCTGCTGCTGTTCGCTCCAGTTGGAACGGCGCAGAATGGCGCGAATGCGCGCGACCAGCTCGCGATCGTTAAAGGGTTTCGGCAGGTAATCATCGGCACCCAGCTCCAGGCCCAGCACGCGGTCCAGTTCGCTGCCGCGCGCGGTCAGCATGATGACCGGCGTCTGGTGATGTTGGCGCAGTTCTTTCAGCGTATCGATGCCGTTTTTCTTCGGCATCATGATGTCGAGCAGCAACAGATCGACGGAGCTGTCCAGCAGCGACAACGCCTGCTCGCCATCGTGCGCGACGACGATATTAAAACCTTCCATTTCAAGCAGTTCTTTTAACAGCGAGGTCAACTCGCGGTCGTCGTCAACTAACAGAATCTTGTTCATTATGATTTACCTCCAGACGCAAAATACGTCATCAACTGTTGCCATTCCATGACTTTACGTAGTTTTACATGCACTGACGCAGGTTTTCAGGTGTAGCGGTACACTGCTCCTCGTTGATTCGCAAAGTGAGAAAGCTTGAGGAGTTGAAATGCGTAAGGTGACCGCATTAGTTATGGCATCACTGCTGGCAATTGGTTCGACCGCTGCCTTCGCTGCCGACACTATACCGGACACAGCCCAACCTCCCGGCAACGACGCGATGACCCGAATACCCGGCCAACACCATATGTTCGACGGTGTCAGCCTCAGCGAACAGCAGCGCCAGCAAATGCGCGATTTGATGCGCCAGGCCCGGCACGATCTGCCTGGTGTCAATGTAGCTGAAATGGAAGCCATGCATAAACTGGTGACCGCAGAGAAATTTGACGAAGCCGCCGTGTATGCCCAGGCGGAAAAGATGGCCCAACAGCAGGTCAAGCGCCAGGTCGAGATGGCCCGGGTGCGTAACCAAATGTATAACCTGCTGACGCCAGAGCAAAAAAGTGTTTTAGACCAGAAACATCAGCAGCGTATGCAGCAGATGGAGCAACAAATTTCTGGTTTGCAGCAAGCTTCTGCCCAGAAGTGAAGTACGACTGAGTAGTCCCCTGTTTTTCCTTGCCATAGACACCATCCCTGTCTTCCCCGCCATGATGGCGGGGTTTTTTTTATCCGACATTTCGCTATATTGAGCGCCACACCTTTTGACCGGGATCCCTTGATGGAACAGCGCTATGCACGCCTGGTAAAGTCCGCTGCGTTGGCCGCTACCGCGCTGGCGTCGTCACTGCTGTTGATCAAAATCGTCGCCTGGTACCACACCGGTTCGGTCAGCCTGCTGGCGGCGCTGGTAGATTCGCTGGTCGATATCGCCGCCTCGCTGACCAACCTTCTGGTGGTGCGTTATTCGCTGCAGCCGGCCGATGCCGAGCATACCTTTGGCCACGGCAAAGCTGAGTCGCTGGCAGCGCTGGCGCAAAGCATGTTTATTTCCGGTTCCGCCCTGTTTTTGTTTCTCACCGGCTTCCAACATCTGTATGCGCCGCAAACGCTGCGCGATCCCGGCGTTGGGGTGGTCGTGACGGTGATCGCGTTGATCAGCACCCTGATTCTGGTCACCTATCAACGTTGGGTGGTCAGAAAAACGCGCAGCCAGGCGGTGCGCGCAGATATGCTGCATTATCAGTCAGATGTCATGATGAATGGTGCTATTCTTATCGCTCTTGGGCTAAGCTGGTACGGCTTCCGGCGGGCAGACGCGCTGTTCGCGCTGGGCATCGGCGTTTACATCCTGTATAGCGCGCTGCGCATGGGCTACGAAGCGGTGCAGTCGCTGCTGGATCGGGCGTTGCCGGATGACGAGCGTCAGGCGATTATCGAGGTGGTTTCCTCCTGGCCCGGGGTGAAAGGCGCGCACGATCTGCGCACGCGGCAGTCGGGGCCGACGCGTTTCATCCAACTGCATCTGGAGATGGAAGACACGCTGCCGCTGCGCGAGGCGCACCGGTTGGCCGATCAGGTGGAACAGGCGCTGCGGCACCGTTTTGCGGGGGCGGACGTCATCATTCACCTGGATCCGTGCTCCGTGGTGCCGCCGGGTAGGCAGGGGCATTGGGAGCTATAATCAGATAGAGGCACAGATCGAAGTATTATCATGAATATCTGAGTTAGCTCAGCGTGCCATGCGGTATTTTTACCGTTATATTGCGTGACTTGAATCAATTCAGCTGGGTGTTTTTGATATAATATCCAGCAATAAGCCGTAAAGCTGGTTTTCTGCAGCCGGAGAGGTTTCAAGACGATCGGCGGAGACAGAATTCTTAAGAAATTGCATCTACACAGTTCAGAGGTAGTCATGATCAAGAAAATCGGTGTACTGACGAGCGGCGGTGATTCGCCGGGTATGAACGCTGCAATCCGCGGCGTTGTGCGTTCTGCGCTTTCAGAAGGTCTGGAAGTTTTTGGTATTTACGATGGCTACCTTGGCTTGTACGAAGATCGCATGGAGCAGCTGGACCGCTATAGCGTGTCCGACATGATCAACCGCGGCGGCACCTTCCTCGGCTCTGCCCGCTTCCCGGAGTTCAGGGATGAAAACGTGCGCGCCAAGGCGATTGAAAACCTGAAGAATCGCGGCATCGACGCGCTGGTGGTGATCGGCGGCGACGGTTCCTACATGGGCGCCAAACGCCTGACGGAAGAAGGCTTCCCGTGCATCGGTCTGCCGGGCACCATCGATAACGACGTTGCCGGCACCGACTACACCATCGGTTACTTCACCGCGCTGGAAACCGTGGTGGAAGCGATTGACCGCCTGCGCGATACCTCCTCTTCGCACCAGCGTATCTCCATCGTGGAAGTGATGGGCCGTTACTGCGGCGATCTGACGCTGGCGGCGGCGATTGCCGGCGGTTGCGAATTCATCGTGCTGCCTGAAATCGAATTCAACCGCGAAGATCTGGTGTGCGAAATCAAGGCCGGTATCGCCAAGGGTAAAAAACACGCCATCGTGGCGATCACCGAGCACATCTGCGACATCGATGAGCTGGCGCGCCACATCGAGCAGGAAACCAAGCGTGAAACCCGCGCCACCGTGCTGGGCCACATTCAACGCGGCGGTTCACCGGTTGCCTACGACCGCATCCTGGCCTCGCGCATGGGCGCCTACGCCATCGAGCTGCTGCTGCAGGGCTACGGCGGCCGCTGCGTCGGTATCCAGAACGAAAAAATGGTGCACCACGACATCATCGACGCGATCGAAAACATGAAGCGTCCGTTCAAGGGCGACTGGCTGGAAACGGCGAAAAAACTGTACTGATACGCCGCTCACCGCACGACAAAAGAGCCTCCGCTTGCGGGGGCTTTTTGATGCCCGCCGGCGATATATTCCGTAATCATCTATCCCAAAATTTTTTATTCTTTAATTGCCGGGAAAGTTTCTGGCAGGCTCTGATGCTAAACCAACCGATTGAGGTTGCGCTTAATTTTCTGGGAGAGCCTGTCGATGCGTAAATGGGGTGTAGGTCTGACATTGGTGCTGTTGGCGTCCGGCGCCATGGCGAAGGATATTCAGTTGCTGAACGTGTCATACGATCCGACGCGTGAATTCTATCAGGCTTACAACACGGCATTCAGCAAGCACTATCAGGCGGAAACCGGCGACAAGGTGACGGTGCGCCAGTCGCATGGCGGATCCGGCAAGCAGGCGACCTCGGTGATCAACGGCATCGAGGCCGACGTGGTAACGCTGGCGTTGGCCTATGACGTCGACGCCATCGCCGAACGCGGGCGCATCGAGAAAGACTGGATCAAGCGCCTGCCGGACAACTCGGCGCCTTACACCTCGACCATCGTCTTCCTGGTGCGCAAAGGCAACCCGAAACAAATTCACGACTGGCCCGATTTGATCAAGCCGGGCGTGTCGGTGATCACCCCGAACCCGAAAACCTCCGGCGGCGCCCGCTGGAACTACCTGGCCGCCTGGGGCTACGCGTTGCACCACAACAACAACGATAAGGCCAAGGCGCAGGACTTCGTCAAAAACTTGTACAAGAACGTCGAAGTGCTGGATTCCGGCGCGCGCGGCGCGACCAACACCTTCGTTGAGCGCGGCATCGGCGATGTGCTGATCGCCTGGGAAAACGAAGCGCTGCTGGCGGAGAAAGAGCTCGGCAAAGACAAGTTCGAGATTATTACGCCGAGCGAATCGATCCTGGCCGAACCGACGGTGTCGGTGGTGGATAAGGTGGTCGATAAACGCGGTACCCGCGACGTGGCGACCGCCTACCTGAAGTATCTGTATTCGCCGGAAGGGCAGACCATCGCGGCGCAGCACTATTACCGTCCGCGCGATGCGGCGGTGGCGGCCAAGTTTGCCGGGCAGTTCCCGCAGCTGAAGCTGTTCACCGTGGATGACACCTTCGGCGGCTGGACCGAAGCGCAGAAGGTGCACTTCGCCACCGGCGGCGTGTTCGACGAGATAAGCAAACGCTGATGCCGGTTGAGCGGCAATAAAAAACCCCGGCAAGCCGGGGTTTTTTTATGGCAGGCCTAAGGGAATCAGGCTTTTTTCGCTGCGGCAGCGGCTTTGACGATCACGGCGAAAGCGTCGGCTTTCAGCGAGGCGCCGCCAACCAGCGCGCCGTCGATGTCCGGCTGAGAGAACAGCTCCGCGGCGTTCTTGTCGTTCACCGAACCGCCGTACTGGATGATGATTTCAGCGGCAACCGCGGCATCGTGCTTGGCGATGTGGCCACGGATAAATTTGTGCACGGCCTGCGCCTGCGCAGGGGTAGCGGATTTGCCGGTGCCGATGGCCCAGACCGGCTCATAGGCGATCACGGTGCCTTTCATCGCCGGTGCGCCCAGCGTTTTCAGCACGGCGTCGATCTGGCGCGCGCACACTTCTTCGGTTTTGCCCGCGGCGTTTTCCGCTTCGGTTTCACCGATGCACAGCACCGGGATCAGGCCGGCTTCTTTCAGCACGGCGAATTTCTCGGCGATGACTTCGTCGCTTTCTTTGTGGTAGGTGCGGCGCTCGGAGTGGCCGATGATGATGTACTGGGCACCGACGTCTTTCAGCATGTTGGCGGAAACTTCACCGGTGAAGGCGCCGGACAGGTTAACGTCCACGTTCTGCGCGCCCAGCGCGATGCGGCTGCCGGCCAGCGCATGCTTGGCCTGATCCAGATACATCACCGGCGGGGCGATGGCGACGCCACAGCCGTCAACGCTGCTCAGCTCATTGCGCAGGCCGGCGATCAGTTCGTTGACCATGTGGGTGCTGCCGTTAAGCTTCCAGTTACCCATAACTAATGGATGACGCATGTTTTTTCCTCCAACTAGGGAACGCGAGAGTCGAAATGACAACTGCCGGACCGGCAGTTTACCTGCCCAACAGTATAGAGATCATTAAGCGCGAAGGCTTTGCTTTTCGTCATTAAATGCCGCGCCGTTACGGCTCGGAAAGCGCCAGCTTAATCGGTTCAACCGCGAAGGTTACGCCTTTATCGCCGTTGTCCGAAACGACATAGCGAATGGCGCCGACCTGCTGTTGGTAAAAGCGCGATCCTTTGCCTTTTTCCAGCAGGCTGTTCACCTTGTTCTGGCTCTGTTCCACCGTCAACGCCGGTTCGAACTGGCGCATCAGCGCCGCCATGTAGCTGATGGCGATGGCGCGCGCGGCTTTTTCTTCAGTGGCCTGCTGTAGCGGCAGGTGAGTGATCTGCAACGTTTTGATTTTACCGGTGCCTTTCTCCAGCGCGGTGGAGGCGTACAGGTTTTCGTTGAGTTTGCTGGCGGCGCGCGTCAGCAGCGGCGAATCGTCTTCGGCGGCGGGAATGGCGCGGAATTCGCCAATCGGCAGCTTCGGGTTGTCGCGGTTGTATTTTTCGCGGAATTTGACCACCGTCAGATCGAACGTCGGCGCCCCGGCCAGCAGGTAAGGTGCGGCGGGCGTCGCTTCGGTGGGCGGCGGATCGGCCCAGGCGCTGGCGGCCGCCTGCAGCAGGCAGGCGATGACGAGGGTTTTTCTCAGCATGGCGTATGGCATCAAGGACAAAGATGGCTCCGATTAAAGCGATAACCCGCGGGGCTTGTCAAAGATCCCACGCCATTATCGGTTCGCTGACGAGAAAGCTGTGCGGCGCACCGCGTTATGCAAGGCGGAAAACTCGGCCCGGCAGCGCCTATGTTACACTGCGGCGCAGAATATGGGCAGGCTTAGAGCGCAGGAATCGATGACGTTACAACAGTGGTGTTTTTCTTTTAAGGGCCGTATCGGGCGGCGCGACTTCTGGATCTGGATGGGGCTGTGGCTGGCGCTGATGGCGGCGGCGTTTACGCTGGCCAATTATCAGCTGATCGCCATCCAATCCATCGCCTTCTTTATCGTGGCGTTGCTGTGGCCGACGGCGGCGGTGCTGGTCAAGCGCCTGCACGATCGCAACAAGGCCGGCTGGTGGGCGCTGCTGCTGATCCTGGCGTGGATGCTGGCGGCGGGGAACTGGCAGATGCTGGCGCCGATCTGGCAATGGGGCGTCGGGCGTTTCATTCCGACGCTGATTATCGTGATGATGATGATCGATCTGGGCGCCTTCGTCGGCACGCCGGGAGATAACCGGTTCGGCCCGGAAGCCGAACCGGTGAAGTTCCGCTGACCCTCGCCGGGTTACCAGTAGTGTTCGCTGGTGATGTGGCCCGGCTTGCGGCGCAGGTGCTTGCGCATCTGGCGGTGGTCTTTCAGCGTTTGCTGGGTGTCCCGCACCATTTGTGGGTTGCCGCACAGCATCACATGGCTGGTTTCGGCGTCGATGGTCAAGCCGATCGCCGCTTCCAGCCGGCCGTCCTCGATCAGCGCTGGTACGCGGCCGGTCAATGAACCGGGCGCCTCTTCGCGGCTGACGACGGTCTGGATGCGCAGCTTGCCGTTGTAGCGCTGCTGCAGTTGCTGCATCAGCGGCAGGTAGCTCAGGTCACGCGCAAAGCGCGCGGCGTGCACCAGCACCAGGTTGTTGAAGCGCTCCAGCCCGATGCCCTGCTGCAGAATCGATAAATAGGGGCCGATGGCGGTGCCGGTCGCCAGCATCCACAGCGTGTCGCAGTCGGGCACCTCGTCCAGCACGAAGAAGCCGGCGGCTTCTTTGGTTACCATCACGTCCGAGCCCGGCTGCAGCTGATTGAGGCGCGGGCTCAGTTTGCCTTCTGGCACGGTGACCAGATAGAACTCCAGATTGGCGTCGTCGGGGGCATTGACGTAGGAGTAGGCGCGCTGCACCCGTTCGCCGTCGATCTCCAGCGCCAGCTTGGCGAATTGCCCGGCGGTGAAAGGATCGATGGGGGCATTGACCACCAGGCTGAACAGCCCGTCGGTCCATTGTTTTACCTGCGTAACCTTGCCGTTTACCCATTCAGCCATACTCTAAAGCTCCCGTGGTCGAATCAAATAAGCACAATGTCGTGAGCCGGAAATGGCGTGCGCGGTGCGCTCTACCCGGTAGTCGTTGCCGAACAGGCGGTGAAACAGCTGCAGCTCGGAATTGCACAGGCTACTGCAGCTGGAGCCGGCCACGCCGATCGGGCAGTGGTTTTCCACCAGCAGCGCGCCGTGCGGGTGGTCGAGCAATTCAGCCATGTAACCGTCATGTTGCCGCAGGCGCACCAGTCGGGCTAACCGATCATGGTGGCTACGCTCGGCGGACAGCTCTTCGGCATAACGCAGATAAAGCTGCTCTTCGCGCGCGCTGAGCAACGGTTCCACCCCGGCGCCGCCAAACAGCTGCAGCGCGGATGCCCGCAACCGCTCCTGGTCGGCGGCCGTAAAGGCATGCCCTCGCTCGGTCAGCGACCAGTAGCGCGTCGGGCGGCCGACCTTGCTGCGCGCTTCTTCGTAACAAACCAACTCACGTTTTTCCAGGGATTGCAGATGTTGTCGGATGCCCATCGGCGTGATGTCCAGACGCTCCGCCAGCATTTTGGCCGAGTGCGGGCCGAGAGCCTTTAACTGCAATAAAATCAGCTCAGGTGTTTTCATGAACCAAATCCCTATGGTGTTATTTTATTTCAAGTTGATGAAAAGGATTATCGATTAAATGCTAAAGCGCGGCTACTGCAAGGGCGCTGTTTTTAACTCCAAAGCGTTAGACGTACAGTTTAATTTACGAGCCTGGTCGGGTTTGCTGCCAGTGTGACCTGGATCAATATCTGCCTGAAACTCGCTAAAAAAATCAGATTTGATTAGTTTATGCCGCCATAGAGGGCTGCTCGCCGTTCTGGCTGCTGCAACGGCCATTCCGGGACGCTGTGACGAGTTGAAACGTTAACGAAGATAATGAGAAAACTAGAGAATTTTCACCTGCTGGTGATGCTTATCCTGTTGGTCGCCGTCGGCCAGATGGCGCAAACCATTTATGTTCCCGTTATTGCTGATATCGCCCACGATCTGTCGGTTCGCACCGGCGCCGTGCAACGGGTGATGGCGGCGTATCTGCTGACCTACGGTTTCTCCCAGCTGATTTACGGGCCGATATCGGACCGTATCGGGCGTCGTCCGGTGATCCTGACCGGCATGATGATCTTCCTGATCGGCGCGCTGGGCGCGCTGCTGTCAACCAACCTGACGATGCTGGTCGCCGCCAGCGCGATTCAGGGCATGGGCACCGGCGTGGCGGGCGTGATGGCGCGCACCATGCCGCGCGATCTGTATGCCGGCACCGCGCTGCGCTATGCCAACAGCCTGCTGAATATGGGGATTTTGGTCAGCCCGCTGCTGGCGCCGGTGATCGGCGGCGCATTGGCGATGGTGTTCGGCTGGCGTGCCAGCTACGCCTTCCTGCTGGCGCTGTGCGCCTGCGTCGCTTTCGCCATGTTCCGCTGGTTGCCGGAAACCCGCCCGGTGCAAACGGAAAAACGCCGCATGCTGGCCAGTTTCCGCCAGCTGCTGGCTGACAGCACCTTCAGCTGCTATCTGGTGATGCTGATCGGCGCGCTGGCGGGCATTGCGGTATTCGAGGCCAGCTGCGGCGTGTTGATGGGCGGCGTGTTGGGGCTGAGTGGCCTGACCGTCAGCATCCTGTTCATTCTGCCGATCCCGGCGGCGTTTTTCGGTGCCTGGTACGCCGGGCGCGACGGCAAGACCTTCCACACGCTGATGTGGCATTCGGTGATTAGCTGCCTGTTGGCGGGGGCGATGATGTGGATCCCGGGCTGGTTCGGCGTGATGAACATCTGGACGCTGATCGTGCCGGCCGCACTGTTCTTCTTCGGCGCCGGCATGCTGTTCCCGCTGGCGACCACCGGGGCGATGGAGCCGTTCCCTTACCTGGCCGGCGCGGCGGGCGCATTGGTTGGCGGCATGCAGAATATGGGATCGGGGCTTGCGACCTGGCTTTCCGCCATGCTGCCGCAAACCGGGCAGTTCAGCCTCGGATTGCTGATGTTCGCGATGGCGCTGTTGATCCTGCTGTGCTGGTGGCCGCTGTCCAACCGGATGCAACATCAGGGGCATACCGCATAACGACAGGGCGCCATTCGGCGCCCTCATGCAGTTGACAAAGGGGGAAAAAGCGTGATTTTTCCCCCTTTGTGGTTATCAGCCGAAAATCAATAAATTGATTTTCCTGGTTTTCTATTCGTTGCTCTCTGCCAACTCGGCAAGGTCATGAGGTTTGTCATCAATCATCAGGGCGCCATTCGGCGCCCTGTTTCGTTACAGCAAAAACTCGTGCAGCGCCGGGTCCTTGCGATCCAGATAGTGGGTTGAACGGATGCGGCGGATGGTGCGCGACTTGCCGCGGATCAGCAACGTTTCGGTCGTGGCCATATTGCCCTGGCGGCTGATGCCCTCCAGCAGATCGCCCTTGGTGATGCCGGTGGCGGAGAAGATCACGTTGTCGTTGTGCGCCATCTGATCCAGACGCAGCGCCTGACCGGCTTCGATACCCATCTCCCGGCAGCGCGCCAGCTCCTGTTCGCCGATGCGGCGGTTCTCGGCGCTGTCGCCTTTCACCTCATGGCGCGGCAGCAAACGCGCCTGCATGTCGCCGTCCAGCGCGCGGATCACCGCGGCTGAGATCACCCCTTCCGGCGCGCCGCCGATGCCATACATCACATCGACCTCGCTTTCCGGCATGCAGGTGAGAATGGAGGCCGCCACGTCGCCGTCAGGAATGGCGAACACCCGCACGCCGAGCTGCTGCATCTGCGCGATGACGCCGTCGTGGCGCGGTTTGGCCAAAACGATCACCGTCAGCTGCGACAGCGGTTTGCCCAGCCGGGCGGCGACGTTCTGCAGATTCTCCGCCAGCGGCAGGTTGAGATCGATGGCGCCGCGCGCCGCCGGGCCGACCACCAGCTTCTCCATGTACATGTCCGGCGCGTGCAGGAAGGTGCCGCGATCGCCCACCGCCAATACCGCCAGCGCATTGGACTGGCCCATGGCGGTCATGCGGGTGCCTTCGATCGGATCGACCGCGATGTCGACCGCGTCGCCCTGGCCGGTACCGACCTGTTCGCCGATATACAGCATCGGCGCTTCGTCGATCTCGCCTTCGCCGATCACGATGCGCCCATCGATATCCACGTTGTTAAGCATGATGCGCATGGCGTGGACCGCCGCGCCGTCGGCGGCGTTCTTGTCGCCGCGTCCCAGCCATTTGTAGCCCGCCAGCGCGGCGGCTTCGGTAACGCGGGAAAATTCGATGGCTAATTCACGTTTCATGGCAAACCTGTCTGTGAGAAAGGGAAGAAAATATCGGCAAAGTCTATCACAGCGCGGCGGCGGCGGGGCGGGGCAAAAAAAAGCGCCGCCCGCAGGCAGCGCTTGTTGGTGAAACGGCAGCTTCGGGATTACTCGTGATCTTCCCACGCCTGAGCGCGCGCCACCGCTTTTTTCCAGCCGCCGTAGCGGTAGTTGCGTTCGGTGGTTTCGATGCTTGGGCGGAATTCGCGTTCAATCACCGCTTTGCTCTTCACTTCGTCCAGATCGTTCCAGTAGCCGATGGCCAGGCCCGCCAGGAACGCGGCGCCCAGCGCCGTCGATTCACGCACTTCAGGGCGTTCTACGCGAGTGCCGAGAATATCGGACTGGAACTGCATCAGGAAGTTGTTGGCGACCGCGCCGCCGTCCACGCGCAGCGATTGCAGGCGGGTGTTGGCGTCGGCCTGCATGGCGTCCAGCACGTCACGGGTCTGGAAGGCGATGGATTCCAGCGTGGCGCGGATGATGTGGTTGCTGTTGGCGCCACGGGTCAGCCCGAAGATGGCGCCGCGGGCGTACGGATCCCAGTAAGGGGCGCCCAGGCCGGTGAAGGCCGGCACCACATAGACGCCGTTGCTGTCTTTCACCTTGGTGGCGAAGTATTCGGAGTCGGCGGCGTCGCTGATCAGTTTCAGCTCGTCGCGCAGCCACTGGATAGACGCACCGCCGATGAACACCGCGCCTTCCAGCGCATAGTTCACTTCGCCGCGCGGGCCGCAGGCGATGGTGGTCAGCAGGCCGTTTTTCGAACGCACCGCTTCTTTGCCGGTGTTCATCAGCAGGAAGCAGCCGGTGCCGTAGGTGTTCTTCGCCATGCCCGGTTGAACGCACAGCTGGCCGTACAGCGCCGCCTGCTGGTCACCGGCGATACCGGCGATAGGAATACGCGTACCGCCCTTACCGCCGATGTTGGTCTGGCCGTACACCTCGGAGGAAGGACGGACTTTCGGCAGCATGGCGCGCGGGATATCCAGCACTTCCAGCATGCGTTCATCCCAGTCCAGCTCGTGGATGTTGAACATCATGGTGCGTGAGGCGTTGGTGTAATCGGTGACGTGTACGCGCCCCTGGGTCATTTTCCACACCAGCCAGGTGTCGACGGTGCCGAACAGCAGTTCGCCGCGCTTGGCGCGCTCGCGGGCGCCTTCGACGTTGTCCAGGATCCACTTCACCTTGGTGCCGGAGAAGTACGGGTCAACCACCAGGCCGGTATTGTGACGGATGTACTCTTCCAGGCCGTCGCGCTTGAGTTTCTCGCAGATGTCGGCGGTGCGGCGGCACTGCCAGACGATGGCGTTGTAAATCGGCTTGCCGGTCTCTTTTTCCCAGACGATGGTGGTTTCGCGCTGGTTGGTGATGCCGATGCCGGCGATCTGATCGGAACTGATGTCGGCTTTCGCCAGCACTTCTACCAGCGTCGAACTTTGCGACGCCCAGATTTCCATCGGGTCGTGCTCAACCCAGCCGGCCTTGGGATAGATCTGCGGGAATTCGCGCTGCGATACCGCAACGATGTTGGCGTCGTGATCGAGCACGACGGCGCGTGAGCTGGTGGTCCCTTGGTCGAGTGCGACAATGTATTTTTTTTCTACAGTCATGGTAATTATCCTGCTGTTGTTAACCGTGTAAAACTGCACCCATCATGCTTTGCGCTGCTGGGTCTTGGCGTCGGGCTCTTCTTCCGTCACGCAGACGTCGCACGGCAGGTGGCGGCCAATCAGCGCGCGGTAACCGAAAGCGCCCAGGCCACAGCCGACGATAGGGGCGAAGATCGGCACCAGGAAGTACGGGATGTCGCGTGCGCCGGTGAAGGCGACTTTGCCCCAGCCGGCCAGGTAGGCGAACAGTTTCGGCCCGAAGTCACGCGCCGGGTTCAACGCAAAGCCGGTCAATGGTCCCATGGAGGCGCCGATCACGGCAATCAGAATACCGATCAGCAGCGGCGCCAGCGGGCCGCGCGGGATGCCGTTGCCGTCGTCGGTCAGCGCCAGGATCAGGCACATCAGAATGGCGGCGATCACCATTTCTACCAGGAAGGCCTGGCCGACGGAGATATGCGCGTTAGGGTAAGTCGAGAAGATGCCGGCCAGCTCGAGGCTTTCGTTGCTGCCGCGCACCATGTGGTGAGCCGCTTCGAAGTCGAAGAACAGGTTGTAGTACAGCCCATAGACCAGGGCGGCGGCGCAGAAGGCACCGGCGATCTGCGCAATGATGTAAGGCACCACTTTGCGCCCGTCGAAGCAGGCGAACAGCCACAGAGCGAGGGTGACCGCGGGGTTGAGATGCGCGCCGGAAATGGCGGCGGTCAGATAGATGGCCATGGCGACGCCCAGGCCCCAAATGATGCTGATTTCCCACTGGCCGAAGCTGGCGCCCGCCAGTTTCAGCGCGGCAACGCAGCCTACGCCAAAGAAGATCAGCAGCGCCGTGCCGAGGAACTCGGCGATGCACTGGCCTTTTAATGTCGGACTGGTGGTTTGGCTCATAATGTTGTTGTCCTGCAAAACGGCGGTTGTTGGTTTATAGGCTCAGTTAGGTATACATCTGACCTATGGGCACAGTTTTTTTCATCTCGTCCAATTATTGAATGAGGACGTGATGTAAATTTATCGTTAACGAACATAAACGAGAAATAGCGAAATCAAAATGTGTGTAGCTCGTCATAAAATTGAGCGATTTCGCGTCGTTTAGTGTTCTTTCTGAGCCATAAAAGTGTGATCTGACCAGTGGTTTGGCGAGGGGCGTTAACAACTCGCGGCGGCGGCGGCGGGGATTTTCAGTTTTTGCTGATGGCGGAGGCAGGAAAATTGCAACAGACTGCGCGATGATCCGGTATGTTGCTAGACAGGCGGAGACTGGCTACTTACAATCGTTTTTAACGAATCGAGACTGGCGCGCCTTCCATAACGGCGCGCGTCACTGAGCGCGATGCAATATTCGCAGTAGCTGCAGCCGACGTTGCGGCCGCTACTTATAGATGTACGCCTTGCTATCATGAGGGGACTGAAGCATGTCATTTGAAGTATTTGAGAAACTGGAAGCAAAAGTACAGCAGGCGATTGATACCATCACCTTGTTGCAGATGGAAATTGAAGAGCTGAAAGACAAAAACAACTCTCTGTCGCAGGAAGTTCAGGCTGCCTCCGGCAACCACGAAGCGCTGGTGCGCGAAAACCAACAGCTGAAAGAAGAACAGCACGTATGGCAAGATCGCCTGCGCGCTCTGCTGGGCAAAATGGAAGAGGTCTGATTCCTCACGCCAGGCAGCAACGAAAAGGGCGCCTGCGGCGCCCTTTTTCATGACCGAAAATCACTCGATGTCGAGTGGGTCTTCGGAGAGGATGATGCCGGTGTTGTCGGCATACAGGTGATCGCCGGAGAAGAAGGTGACGCCACCGAAGTTGACGCGGATATCGCTTTCCCCCACGCCTTCGCTTACCGCGCCCGCCGGGATCGCCGCCATCGCCTGAATGCCGATGTCGAGCTCTTCCAGATCGTCCACCTGACGCACCGCGCCGTACACCACGATGCCTTCCCATTCGTTCTGGGCGGCCAGGCGCGCCAGTTCGGCGTTGATCAGCGCCCGGCGTACCGAACCGCCGCCGTCGACCAACAGCACGCGGCCGCGGCCGTTTTCTTCAAGCAGATCGAACAACAGGCCGTTATCCTCAAAGCATTTCACCGTGGTGATCTGCCCGCCAAATGAAGTACGCCCGCCAAAATTGGAGAACAGAGGTTCAACAACGTTCACCTCTTCATGATAGATGTCGCAAAGTTCGGAAGTATCGTATTTCATAGGATTTTACGTCTGTTTGCCGCTGGAATGTTCAGTATATCCCTTTATTCGCCCTGTTGGCAAAATCATCAGTTTTTAACTGAGCGCCACGCCGATGGCGAACAGCAGGTTGGCCAGCAACGCCGCCTTGACCATGTGCTCCAGCATCGGCCGCATGCCGACCGGCGTCGGATCGCGCAGTACGCGCAGGCCGTGGCGCACCAGCAGCGGGATCGCCAGCACGAACAGCCAGCCCCACTGGCTGTGGAGATTGAACAGCGTAAACAGCGCGAAACACAGCACCGCGCCGCCGAGCAGCAGGGCATGGTAAATGCGCGCCTTGTGCGGGCCGAGACGCACTGCCAGCGTGTTCTTGCCGTTTTCGCGATCGCTCTCGATATCGCGCAGATTGTTGATGTTGAGCACCGCCGTCGCCAGCAGGCCGCAGGCGGTGGCCGGCAGCATCACGACGCTGTCGAAGGTGTGCGTTTGCAGATAGTAGGTGCCGGCTACGCTTAGCCAGCCGAAGAATACCAGCACCGAGATGTCGCCCAGCCCCAAATACCCGTAGGGCTTGTTGCCGACGGTATAGGTGATGGCCGCCACGATAGACAGCCCGCCCAGCACCAGGAAGCCGACCACGTCGCTGGGTTGCTCGCAGGCGACGGCGATCAGCGAACAGCCGGCGAGCGCGATCAGTACCACCGTCACCACCAGCGCCCGTTTCATCTGCGCCTGGGTGATCATGCCTTTTTGCATGCCGCGCAATGGCCCGATGCGATCTTCTTTGTCGCTGCCTTTGACGGCATCGCCGTAGTCGTTCGCCAGATTGGAGAGGATCTGCAGCAGGCCGGCAGTCAACAGCGCCAGCAGCGCCACTTCGGGTTTCAGGCTGCCGTGCCAGGCGGCGATTGCCGAACCGACCACGATGGAGGCAAAGGCCAACGGCAGGGTGCGGGGGCGTAGACTTTCCAGCCAGGCGGAGATCGGGGTGGTGGGGGTCGATGAGCTCATGTTTCGCTTCTGTCAGTAAGTTGCGGTGTCCGTTAGAAATAATTGTGGGAGGCAATGCCTCCCACACAGATGACTGACAAGACAAAGATTGAGCGATTATAGGATAAAACGACTCAAATCTTCATCCGCCACCAGTTCATCCAGATGACTGCGCACGTAATCCGCATCAATTGTAATGGATTGGCCATTAATTTCACTCGCCTCGTAGGAAATATCTTCCATCAGACGCTCAAGCACGGTGTGCAGACGACGCGCGCCGATGTTCTCGGTGCTTTCGTTGACCTGCCACGCGGCTTCGGCGATGCGGCGGATGCCGTCGGCGGTGAACTCGATGTTGACGCCTTCGGTGCCCATCAGCGCTTTGTACTGCTCGGTCAGCGACGCGCTCGGCTCGGTCAGGATGCGCTCGAAGTCTTCGGTGGTCAGCGCCTGCAGCTCAACGCGGATCGGCAGACGGCCCTGCAGCTCCGGGATCAGATCTGACGGATTGGCGGTCTGGAACGCGCCGGAAGCGATGAACAGGATGTGGTCGGTCTTCACCATACCGTGCTTGGTCGACACGGTGCAGCCTTCCACCAGCGGCAGCAGATCGCGCTGTACGCCTTCGCGCGAGACGTCCGGGCCGGAGCTTTGGCCGCCGCGCTTACAGATTTTGTCGATCTCGTCGATAAACACGATGCCGTGCTGTTCAACCGCTTCGATCGCCTGCTCTTTCAGCTCTTCCGGGTTCACCAGCTTGGCGGCTTCTTCTTCCACCAGCAGCTTGAAGGCTTCTTTGATCTTCAGCTTGCGCGGTTTTTGCTTCTGGCCGCCGAGGTTCTGGAACATCGACTGCAACTGGTTGGTCATCTCTTCCATGCCCGGAGGCGCCATGATTTCCACGCCCATCGGCGCGGCGGCCAGATCGATTTCGATCTCTTTGTCATCCAGCTGGCCTTCGCGCAGTTTCTTGCGGAATGCCTGGCGGGCGGCGGACGGTTCCTGATTTTCTTCCGGCTGGCCCCAGTTGTTTTTGGCCGGCGGGATCAGCACGTCGAGAATGCGCTCTTCGGCCAACTCTTCGGCGCGGGTGCGGTTTTTCTCGATCGACTGCATGCGCACCATTTTGATGGCGGCATCGGTCAGATCGCGGATGATGGAGTCCACTTCTTTGCCCACATAGCCCACTTCGGTGAACTTGGTGGCTTCAACCTTGATGAACGGCGCGTTGGCCAGCTTCGCCAGACGGCGGGCGATTTCGGTTTTACCGACGCCGGTCGGGCCGATCATCAGAATGTTTTTCGGGGTCACTTCGTGACGCAGCATCTCGTTGAGCTGCATCCGGCGCCAGCGGTTGCGCAGGGCAATGGCGACAGCGCGTTTGGCCTTGTTTTGGCCAATGATATAGCTGTCCAGTTCGCTGACGATCTCGCGCGGGGTCATTTCAGACATGGTATTCGATCCTTACGCTTTGGAAGGCAATTCTTCAATGGTGTGGAAATGGTTGGTGTAAATACAGATGTCGCCGGCGATGTTGAGGGATTTCTCAACGATGTCGCGGGCGCTCAGCTCGGTATTTTCCAACATGGCGCGGGCTGCGGCCTGAGCGTAAGGGCCGCCGGAGCCGATGGCGATCAGATCGTTTTCCGGCTGCACCACATCGCCGTTGCCGGTGATGATCAGCGAAGCGTTTTCATCGGCGACCGCCAGCAGCGCTTCGAGCTTGCGCAGCATGCGGTCGGTGCGCCAGTCTTTCGCCAGCTCGACGGCGGCTTTCACCAGGTGACCCTGATGCATTTCCAGTTTGCGTTCAAACAGTTCAAACAGCGTGAAGGCGTCAGCGGTGCCACCGGCGAAACCGGCGATCACTTTGTCGTTATACAGGCGACGCACTTTCTTGACGTTACCCTTCATCACCGTATTACCCAGGGTTGCCTGGCCATCACCACCGATGACGACCTGGCCGTTGCGGCGTACGCTTACAATTGTTGTCACGAGCAGACCCTCGTTAAAGACGGAAAGAAGCCCCCGCAGCGCCTGCTTTCGCAGACGCTACGAGGCATATTGAGAGTATAGATGGGGGGGGATTGACGCTTTTCAACCCCCAACGGAGAGGGGAATGCAACTCGACATGCCGACGCCCTTCAGGCGCGAAAGGGTTTTGTCCGCGGCGGCGCGGCTGCTGTACGGGCCGAGCACCACGCGATTCCAACCGCCGCCGGCGGTGATGCGGCTCTCGATGCCTTCGAACGCCAGGCGCGCACGCACGGATTCAGCCTGATCGGTGGCGCGGAACGAACCGCATTGCACCATCCACTTCTGTTTTGATTCCGGTTTGGTTTCCTGCTTGGCCGTTTCCTGTTTCACTTCCGGTTTGGGCTCCGGTTTCGGTTGCGGCTTCGGCTCAGGCTGTTTCACCTGCACCGGTTGCTGGGTAGTCGGTTTTGGCTGCGGGTGCGGCTGCACCGGCGCGGTGGTGGCCCCGTTGTTGAACGGGTTGCGCGGCGGCTGGCTGACCTGCTGCTGTTGCTGCACCGGCTGCTGCTGCATTTGCTGCTGCTGGCGAGTGCTGCGCGCGTTGGCCTGGCCCGGATCGTTATACGGCACTTCGTTCAGCTGCGTCGGGCGCTGCTGCATGTCGGCCTGCATCTGTTCCAGCAACTGCCGCTGTTCGGCGGTCAGCTGAGTTTTGGAATTGAGCTCGCCGCCGGCCGTCGGTTCGGTCGGGGTTTGCACGCCGATCTGCCGGTTTTCCAGCTCTTTGATGTAGCGCCAGCGCTCTTCCGGCTTCGGCGGCAGGCCGTTGCCGGGGCGCGTGGTGTGCGCAGGCAACAACGGCGCGTCTTCCGGCTTGTTGTGCGTAATGAAATAGAGGCCACCGACAAAGACAACCAGCAACGCGGCGGCTAACGCCAGCACGGTTTTGGAAACCTTCGGAGAACTGCGTTTTTTACGGCTGGGGGTTTTACGCTTAGCTCCTGCTGCGCGCCCACGGCTTACATAGTCTTTTTGTGCCACTATTATTCCGCTGTGTCCTGATGAAAGGATAAGTCCGTCATGTTACTGAACCCTAAAATATTTGACTAGCGTTTCGGGGCAGCGGTGCTGCCTCTGATAATCAATTCACTGTCCAACAGCCGGGAGCCGCTGGCCACCGTCTGGCCGTTCAACTGCTCCAACAGCAACAACATCGCCTGCTGGCCGATCTGGAAGCGCGGCTGCGCCACCGTGGTCAGCGGCGGATCGCAATACTGCGCCAGCTTGAGGTCGTCAAAGCCGACGATCGACAGATCCTGCGGCACCCGCAGCCCCATTTTCTTCGCCTGGGACAGCACGCCGATCGCCATGACGTCGCTGTGGCAGAATACCGCTGTCGGCGGTTTCGGCTGTGCCATCAGCGCCGTCAGTGCTTGCGCGCCGGCTTCGTAGGTAAAATCACCCCGGGTAATATAGCTGCTTTCGACGGTAATGCCATTACGACGTAGCGCTTGAACGTAACCCTGCAGCCGATAATGGCTCAGCGGCATCTGTTCCGGCCCGGCGACGCAGGCGATCTGCCGGTGGCCCAATTGATGCAAATAATGCACGGCTTCAAAGGCGGCGGTCAGGTTGTCGATGTGCACCGTCGGCAGTTCCAGCTCGGGAGCGAACTCGTTGGCCATCACCATCGGCGGCAGGTTGCGCTGCTCTTCCTTGCTGGCGTCGAACGGCAGGTTGGAGCCCAGCAGCAGCATGCCGTCGATCTGTTTGGTGATGATCAGATTGACGAAGGTGCGCTCCTGCTGGTTTTGCTGCGCGCAGTCGCCGATCAGCACCAGATAGCCTTGTTGGGCGGCGGTCTGTTCGATCCCCTGGATCACATCGGCGAAAAACGGATCGCAGATGTCGGGCACGATCACCAGGATGGTGCGGGATTCGTTGCGCTTGATATTGCGTGACAGAGCATGAGGAGAATAACCCACGGCCAGGACGGCCTGTTCCACTTTCTGGCGCGTCGGCGTTGACACCTTTTCCGGGTTCATCAGCGCACGCGATACGGTAGCCGTTGAAACGCCCGCCATTTCGGCGACGTCTTTCATGGTCGCCATGGATAACTCTTTCTTGTGTTCCAACGCCTTTCTCCTTGCGTCAGCCCCATGCCGACGCCACTACTGCTGTTTGCTCACAATGTCCGGCATGCGGTGGCGAAATTGTTGTCATTGAGCGCCACTCGCGTTCGGGCACTCCGTCGCGCTGCGATGTGGCGACAAAATTTGCCCTCGCAGACATTCTAAACAGAATACGCCCCGCCTTTGTTACCTAATTTGCATAAAAAATGTGACCTGAGAAGGTTTTTTAGCGTTCGCTCGCAATTTCAAGGGTAAACGTTTGCACTGCGGCAGCTAAATCGGACTTTTCCGGGATCAGCTGTCGATCGGATCGACATCCAGCGTCCATTTCACCTTGCGCGTTTGCGGCAGGGTGCCGATCAGCGGCAGCGAGCTTTTCATCAGCTGTTGCAGGACGCGCCGCGTCGGGTGCTGCAGCAGCAGCTGCCAGCGGAAACGGCCGCCGCGTTTGGACTGCAGCGCCGGCACCGGGCCCATCACCCACAGCGAATCGTCCTTCAGCGGGCTGGCTTCCAGCAGGTTGCGCAGCTGCTGCAGGAACAGCGGGGCCTGCTGGTTGTCGTGATCTTCGGCGCGCACGATGATGTGGCTGGTGTAAGGCGGCAGAAACACGCTGTTGCGCTCCGCCAGCGTCTGTTTGGCGAAGGCGTCGTAACCCTGTTGCAGCAGTACCTGCAGCAGCGGGTGCTCCGGATGGTGGGTTTGCAGCAGCACTTCACCCTGTTTGCCCGCGCGGCCGGCCCGCCCGGAGACCTGGGTATACAACTGAGCGAAACGCTCGGCTGAGCGGAAGTCGGCGGAGAACAGCGCGCCGTCCACGTCCAGCAACGCCACCAGCGTGACGTCGGGAAAATGGTGGCCCTTGGCCAGCATCTGCGTGCCGATCAGAATGCGCGCTTCGCCGCGATGAATATCCGCCAGGTGCTGCTCCAGCGCCCCTTTGCGGCTGGTGGTGTCGCGATCGATGCGGGTGATCGGCGTGTCGGGGAACAGCGGCGCCAGCTCCTGCTCCAGCTGTTCGGTGCCGACGCCGACCGACACCAGGTGGGTGGAGCCGCACTGTGGGCACTGGTGCGGCACCGGCCGCTGGCTGTCGCAGTGGTGGCAGCGCAGCTGGCGCTGATGCTGGTGGAAGGTGTAGTAGTGATCGCAGCGCTGGCATTCGGCGATCCAGCCGCACTCGTGGCAAAGCAGCGCCGGAGCGTAACCGCGGCGGTTGAGGAACAGCATCACCTGATTGCCGGCTTTTAAATGGTGCTGCATGCTTTTCAAAAGCGGTTGCGACAGGCCGACCTTCAGCGGCAGCCCCTTTAGATCGATCAGGTGCTGCGTTGCCGGTTTGGCGTTGCCCGCGCGCTGGGTGAGCTTCAGCTGGCGATATTTACCCAGCTGCACGTTGTGCAGCGTTTCCAATGCCGGGGTCGCGGAGCCCATTACCATCGGGATGTCCTCTTCCCGGGCGCGGAACACCGCCAGATCGCGGGCGTGGTAGCGCCAGCCTTCCTGCTGTTTATAGGAGCTGTCATGCTCTTCGTCGATGATGATTACGCCCAGCTGACGGAACGGCGTGAACAGCGCCGAACGGGTGCCGATGACGATGGCGGCTTCGCCGCTGCGCGCGCGCAGCCAAACCGCCAGCCGCTCGCTGTCGTTCAGCCCTGAGTGCAGCACGTCTACCGGCGCGTTGAAGCGCTCGCGAAAGCGGGCGATGGTTTGCGGCGTCAGGCCGATTTCCGGCACCAGCACCAGCGCCTGTCGGCCTTTGGCCAGCACGTTTTCCAGCACGCTGAGGTAGACTTCGGTCTTGCCGGAGCCGGTTACCCCCGCCAACAGCCAGGCGGCGAACTGCTCATCCTCGCTTCTGATCGCCCCGACGGCGGTAGCCTGCTCGGTGTTCAGCCGCAGCCGCTCGCCGAGCACTGCGAAGTTGGGGCGCCAGTCGTGCGTATCCGCGACCTGAGCGCGCAGATCGATCAGCCCTTTGGCGCGCAGCGCCTGCAGGGCGCTTTCCGTCAGCTCAAGCTGGCTGACCTGGTGGCGATAGACCGGGCGTTGCAGCAGCGCCGCCAGCGCCTGCTGCTGTTTCGGCGCGCGTTTCAGGCTTTCGGGCGGGGTGGCGCGCCCCTCTTCGGTGGCGAACCATTGCCACAGCGGCGCGGCCTCGGCCGGTTTGCCTTGCCGCAGCAGGATCGGCAGCGCATGGAACAGCACTTCGCCGATGGGGTAGTGATAGTAATCGCTGGCCCAGCGCAGGATGCGCCACAGGCTGGGGGAGAACAGCGATTCGGCGTCGATCACGCTGTCGATCGGTTTGAGCTTGTCCAGCGGCAGTTCACTGGTGTCGCTGCAGCCGGTGACGATGCCGATCGCATGCTGCCTGCCCCAGGGCACGCCCACGCGCGCGCCGGCCACCGGCTGCATGCCGGGCGGCAGCAGATAGTCGAAGGTGCGGGCGAGGGGGACCGGCAAGGCAACGTGTACGACGGGCATGATCTCATCCAAATTGAAAAAAGTGGGCATCAGTTTACACGGCGCATCGGCAAATGTACGGTTCCGATTGCGCGCCCCGACTAATGCTGTATAATTTGCCGCCTTTGGTATAATTCGATACCAAAATTCTATTATCAACCACGTGTGGTGTCTGGCGAAACAGGGCTGGATAGCGACACGGCCTTAACTGAGGTTTCCCATGAAACAAGGTATCCACCCAAAATACGAAGAAGTTACTGCTAACTGCTCTTGCGGTAACGTGATGAAGATCCGCTCCACCGTGGGCCACGATCTGAACCTGGACGTTTGTGGCGCATGCCACCCGTTCTACACTGGCAAGCAGCGTGACGTTGCCACCGGTGGCCGCGTTGACCGCTTCAACAAGCGTTTCAGCGTACCAGGCGCTAAGAAATAAGATTTCTTATCGTCCGATGAAAAAGGCGCCTTTGGCGCCTTTTTTCGTTTCTGCCGCCGGCGTTCGCCGGGCGGTTCTCAATATTCCCAGGTATCGGGGTCGACACCCAGTTCGCGCATCAACACTTTCGCGGCTTCCGGAATTTCATCGCTGCGCTCTTTGCGCAGGTCTTCATCGTTCGGCAGCGGCTGGCCGGTAAAGGCATGCAGAAACGCTTCGCACAGCAGTTCGCTGTTGGTGGCGTGGCGCAGGTTGTTCACCTGGCGACGGGTCCGTTCGTCGGTGAGGATTTTCAGGACCTTCAGCGGAATGGATACCGTGATCTTTTTGACTTGCTCGCTTTTTTTACCGTGTTCAGCGTAAGGGCTGACATACTCGCCGTTCCACTCAGCCATGGGACACCTTAACTTTGTCAGAAAAATTACAAAATTCTAAAAACCGGCCAATTATGCCCGATCTTCACTGTTCTCACTAAATAAATGTCAATTTTACGCGACCAGGGTCACTGAATGCCCCGCCTCGGCCGGGCATTGCGGCTTAACATCTTATCGTCATGTCATATCGGCATAATTTTAGCGGGTATTGTGCCATTGCTCAATCTATACGCAGAGAAGTTTAGATGTCCAGATGTATTGACGTCTATCAATCCTGCGATTACTCTTTAGGCCTCATTCACCGAACCGAGAGCCGAGCGAGCCCATGACGCGTAAACCAGCCACGATTGCCGTACGCAGCGGCCTGAACGACGACGAACAGTACGGCTGCGTTGTCCCGCCGATTCATCTGTCCAGCACCTATAACTTTACCGACTTCAACCAACCCCGAGCCCATGATTATTCGCGCCGCGGCAACCCGACGCGCGACGTGGTGCAACGCGCGTTGGCGGAGCTGGAAGGCGGCGCCGGCGCGGTGATGACCGGCAGCGGGATGTCGGCGATCCATCTGGTGACCACCGTGCTGCTGAAGCCCGGCGATCTGCTGGTGGCGCCGCACGACTGCTACGGCGGCAGCTATCGGTTGTTCGACAGCCTGAGCAAACGCGGTGCCTATCGCGTGCTGTTCGTCGATCAGGGTAATGAAGCCGCCCTGCAACAGGCGCTGGCGCAAAAGCCGAAGCTGGTGTTGATCGAAAGCCCCAGCAACCCGCTGCTGCGGGTGGTGGACATCGCGGCGATCTGCGCCGCCGCGCACGCGGCGGGCGCGTTGACGGTGGTGGACAACACCTTCCTCAGCCCGGCCCTGCAACAGCCGATCGAACTCGGTGCCGATCTGGTGGTCCATTCATGCACCAAATACCTGAACGGGCATTCGGACGTGGTGGCCGGGGCGGTGATCGCCAAAGATCCCGAGCTGGCGGTCGAGCTGGCCTGGTGGGCGAACAACATCGGCGTGACCGGCGGCGCGTTCGACAGCTATCTGCTGCTGCGTGGCATGCGCACGCTGTCGCCGCGCATCAAGGCGGCGCAGCTAAACGCTGAAGCGATTGTTGACTATTTACAGCAGCAACCGTTGGTGAAAAAGCTGTATCATCCCTCCCTGCCGGAGAATCCGGGGCATGAGATCGCCCGCCGGCAGCAGCGCGGTTTCGGCGCGATGCTGAGTTTTGAACTGGACGGCGATGAAGCGGTGCTGCGCCGTTTTCTCTCTGCCCTTGAGCTGTTTACTCTGGCAGAATCGTTGGGCGGCGTAGAAAGCCTGATCTCGCATGCAGCGACCATGACCCACGCCGGCATGGCGGCGGAGGCGCGGGCAGCGGCCGGCATCTCCGAGAGCCTGCTGCGCATTTCCGTGGGTATTGAAGACAGTGAAGATTTGATTGCCGATCTGGAACGCGCTTTCCAGGCGGCGGCAACGAGGTAAGCATGAATGCAATTGCTGTAGCAGGGCCGGTGAGTGGGCGTCAACTGCACAAGTTTGGCGGCAGCAGTCTGGCGGATGTGAAGTGTTATCTGCGTGTGGCCGGGATTATGGCGGAATACAGCCAGCCGGGCGACATGATGGTGGTATCGGCCGCCGGCAGTACCACCAACCAGTTGATCAACTGGCTGAAGCTCAGCCAGAGCGATCGCCTGTCTGCGCACCAGGTGCAGCAGACGTTGCGTCGTTATCACAGCGATCTTATCAGCGGCCTGCTGCCGCCGGAAAGCGCCGAGCCGCTGATCGCCGAGTTCATTCAGGATCTGGAACGTCTGGCGGTGCTGCTGGACGGCAAAGTCGACGAGGTGTGCTATGCCGAAGTGGTCGGGCACGGCGAGATCTGGTCGGCGCGCCTGATGGCGGCGGTGCTCAACCACCTGGATATGCAGGCGGCCTGGCTGGATGCGCGTGATTTCCTGCGCGCCGAGCGCGCCGCGCAGCCGCAGGTGGATGAAGGCCGTTCTTATCCGCTGCTGCAGCAATTGTTGGCTCAACATCCGGGCAAGCGCCTGGTGGTGACCGGCTTCATTTCGCGCAACGACGCCGGGGAAACCGTGCTGTTGGGGCGTAACGGCAGCGACTACTCCGCCACTCAGGTCGGCGCGTTGGCCGGCGCGGCGCGCGTCACCATCTGGAGCGACGTGGCCGGGGTTTACAGCGCCGACCCGCGCAAGGTGAAAGACGCCTGCCTGCTGCCGCTGCTGCGCCTGGACGAAGCCAGCGAGCTGGCGCGCCTGGCGGCACCGGTGTTGCATACCCGCACCCTGCAGCCGGTCTCCGGCAGCGATATCGATCTTCAGCTGCGCTGCAGCTACCAGCCGGAGCAGGGCTCGACGCGCATCGAGCGCGTATTGGCGTCCGGCACCGGCGCCAAGATTGTCACCAGCCACGATGACGTGTGCCTGATTGAGCTGCACGTCGCCGCTCAGCATGACTTCAAACTGGCGCAGAAAGAGTTGGATCTGGTGCTCAAGCGCGCGCAGATCAAACCGCTGGCGGTGGGCATCCATCCTGATCGCAATCGGGTACAGCTGTGCTACACCTCCGAGGTGGTCAACAGCGCGCTGGCGATCCTGCAGGCCTCGGCGCTGCCGGGTGAACTGCACCTGCGCGAAGGGTTGGCGCTGGTGGCGATGGTGGGCGCCGGGGTGTGCAAGAACCCGCTGCACAGCCATCGCTTCTATCAGCAGCTGAAAGATCAGCCGGTCGAGTTTATCTGGCAGGCGGAAGATGGCATCAGCCTGGTGGCGGTATTGCGTCAGGGGCCGACCGCGCTGCTGATTCAGGGGCTGCACCAAAGCCTGTTCCGCGCCGAGAAGCGCATCGGTCTGGTGCTGTTCGGCAAGGGCAACATTGGGTCGCGCTGGCTGGAGCTGTTTGCCCGCGAGCAGACCAATATTTCCGCGCGCAGCGGCTTCGAATTTATCCTGGCGGGGGTGGTGGACAGCCGCCGCAGCCTGCTGAACTACGAAGGGCTGGACGCCAGCCGCGCATTGGCGTTCTTTGAGGACGAGGCGCAGGCGCTCGACGAAGAGTCGCTGTTCCTGTGGATGCGCGCGCACCCGTTCGACGATCTGGTGGTGCTCGACGTGACCGCCAGCGAAGAGCTGGCCGGGCAGTATCTGGATTTCGCCAGCTACGGTTTCCACGTGATCAGCGCCAACAAGCTGGCGGGAGCCTCGTGCAGCGATACCTATCGCCAAATCCGCGACGCCTTCGCCAAAACCGGCCGCCACTGGCTGTACAACGCCACCGTCGGCGCCGGTCTGCCGGTCAACCACACGGTGCGCGATCTGCGCGACAGCGGCGACAGCATTTTGGCGATCAGCGGCATTTTCTCCGGCACGCTTTCCTGGCTGTTCCTGCAGTATGACGGCACGGTGCCGTTCACCGAGCTGGTGGATCAGGCCTGGCAGCAGGGGCTGACCGAACCGGATCCGCGGGTCGATCTCTCCGGCCAGGACGTGATGCGCAAGTTGGTGATCCTGGCGCGCGAAGCGGGCTACGACATCGAACCTAACCAGGTGCGGGTCGAGTCGCTGGTGCCGGCGGGCTGCGAGCAGGGCTCCGTCGATCAGTTCTTCGAGAACGGCGAGGCGCTGAACCAGCAGATGCAGCAGCGTTTTGAGGCCGCCAGCGAAATGGGCCTGGTGCTGCGTCACGTGGCGCGTTTCGACGCCAACGGCAAGGCGCGGGTCGGCGTGGAGGCGGTGCGTCCTGAGCATCCGCTGGCCTCGTTGCTGCCGTGCGACAACGTGTTCGCCATCGAAAGCCGCTGGTATCGCGATAATCCGCTGGTGATCCGCGGGCCGGGCGCCGGCCGCGACGTGACCGCCGGAGCGATCCAGTCAGACCTTAACCGGTTGGCGCAGCTGCTTTAATCCTCTGCGGGCGCGGGTTCACCGCGCCCCTTCGCTTTTCCTGCCATACTTATCCCTGCCGCCGTCATGAAATTCCCTCGTTGAGCGGGTGAAGATTAATCATCTTATTCCCCTCATTTTCCTGTTGACTCTTTAGCCAACATGCGGCATTTTCTATCTAGACGTCTAAACGTATAGACGCTCATCAAGATGAAAAAAACAGTGATTGATAAGAGGTGAGCAGGGTATGAGCTTTTTCCACGCAAACCAGCGGGAAGCGCTGAATCAGAGTCTGGCGGAGTTGAACGGCCAGATTAACGTATCATTCGAGTTCTTCCCGCCGCGCACCAGCGAGATGGAAGAGACCCTGTGGCAGTCGATCGATCGTCTGAGCATCCTCAAACCCAAATTCGTTTCCGTCACCTACGGCGCCAACTCCGGCGAGCGCGATCGCACCCACAGCATCATCAAGGGGATCAAGGAGCGCACCGGCCTGGAGGCGGCGCCGCACCTGACCTGCATCGACGCCAGCCCGGCGCAGCTGCGCGACATCGCGGCCGATTATTGGAACAGCGGCATTCGCCATATCGTGGCGCTGCGCGGCGATCTGCCGCCGGGCGGCGGCAAGCCGGACATGTACGCGACCGATCTGGTGGCGCTGCTGAAAGACGTGGGCGACTTCGACATTTCTGTCGCCGCCTACCCGGAAGTGCACCCGGAGGCGAAGAGTGCCCAGGCCGATTTAATCAACCTGAAGCGCAAGATCGACGCCGGCGCCAGCCGCGCCATCACCCAGTTCTTCTTCGACGTTGAGAGCTACCTGCGCTTCCGCGACCGCTGCGTCGCCGCCGGTATCGACGTGGAAATCGTGCCGGGCATTCTGCCGGTATCCAACTTCAAGCAGCTGCAGCGCTTCGCCACCATGACCAACGTGCGGGTGCCAAGCTGGATGACCAGCATGTTCGAAGGGCTGGACGACGATGCGGAGACCCGCAAAATGGTCGGCGCCAACATCGCCATGGACATGGTGAAGATCCTCAGCCGCGAAGGCGTGAAAGATTTCCACTTCTATACGCTGAACCGCGCCGAGATGAGCTACGCCATCTGCCACACGCTGGGCGTGCGCCCGGTGGCCGCCGCCTGACAGGCCTGTTCCATTGAAAAAGGGCGTCGCTTACCGCGGCGCCCTTTTTTTGTGGGGGAAAGGCATAAAAAAACGGCCCCGATAAACGGGGCCGCGATGAGGCTCGCTAGCCGGTGTTGCGCATCCCGGCGGCGACGCCGGCGATGGTGACCATCAGCGCCTGCTCGACGCGGGCGTCCGGCTGCTCCTGCTGGCGTGAACGGTGCAGCAGCTCGGCCTGCAAGACGTTCAGCGGGTCGGTATAAACGTTGCGCAGCGCGATGGATTCGGCGATCCACGGCAGGTCTTCCATCAGGTGCGCATCGTTGGCGATGGTCAGCACCACCTTGATGTCGCTTTCCAGCTGATCGCGCAGCTGTTGGCCCAGCGGCCACAGCGATTTATCCACCAGGCGCTGATCGTAGTATTCCGCCAGCCACAGGTCGGCCTTGGCGAACACCATTTCCAGCATGGCGATGCGGGTGGAGAAGAACGGCCAGTCGCGACACATCGCCTCCAGTTCCGCCTGTTTGCCGGCTTTCACCGCCTCCTGCAATCCGGCGCCGGCGCCGAGCCAGGCCGGCAGCATCAGGCGGTTCTGCGTCCAGGCGAAGATCCACGGAATGGCGCGCAGGCTCTCTACGCCGCCGTTCGGCTTGCGTTTGGCCGGGCGTGAGCCCAGCGGCAGTTTACCCAGCTCCAGCTCCGGCGTGGCCGCGCGGAAGTAAGGCACGAAGTCCGGGTTTTCACGCACGTAGCCGCGATACATCCGGCAGGAGGTGTCTGACAGATCGTCCATCAGCGCCCGCCATTCTTTCTTCGGTTCCGGCGGCGGCAGCAGGTTAGCCTCGAGGATCGCGCCGGCATACAGCGCCAGGCTGCTGATGGTGACTTCAGGCAGGCCGAATTTGAAGCGGATCATCTCGCCCTGTTCGGTGACGCGCAGGCCGCCCTTCAGGCTGCCCGGCGGCTGCGACAGCAGCGCCGCATGCGCCGGTGCGCCGCCGCGGCCGATGGAACCGCCGCGGCCGTGGAACAGCGTCAGCGCCACGCCGGCCTTTTCACAGGTTTTGATCAGCGCGTCCTGCGCGCGGTACTGCGCCCAGGAAGCGGCCATCACACCGGCGTCTTTCGCCGAGTCGGAGTAGCCGATCATTACCATCTGTTTGCCCTGAATAAAGCCGCGATACCAGTCGATGTTCAGCAACTGAGTCATCACGTCGTCGGCGTTGTTCAGATCGTCGAGGGTTTCGAACAGCGGAGCGACCGGCAGCGCGAACGGGCAACCGGCCTCTTTCAGCAGCAGGTGCACCGCCAGCACGTCGGAAGGCGTGCGCGCCATCGAAATCACGTAGGCGGCGATCGAGCCCTGCGGCGCTTCGGCGATCACCCGGCAGGTTTCCAGCACTTCCTGCGTGTCGGCGCTCGGTTGCCATTTCAGCGGCACCAGCGGGCGTTTGGAGTTCAGTTCGCGGATCAGGAACGCCTGTTTATCGGCTTCCGACCAGCTTTCATAGTCGCCCAGCCCCAGGTAGCGGGTCAGCTCGGCGATGGCCTCGGTATGGCGGGTGCTTTCCTGGCGCACGTCGATGCGCACCAGCGGCACGCCGAAGCAGCGCACGCGGCGCAGGGTATCCAGCAGCTGACCGTTGGCGATGATGCCCATGCCGCAGGCCTGCAGCGATTGGTAGCAGGCATACAGCGGCTCCCACAGCTGCTCGTTGTTCACCAGCAGGTCGTGCGGCTTCAGCACGCGTTCGCCCTTCAGGCGGCCTTCCAGATAGGCCTGGGAGCTCATCAGCTGGCTGCGCAGCTGCTTCATGATTTCGCGGTACGGTTCCTGCACCTCGTCACCGCCGGCGCGGGCGCGCAGCTCCGGGGTACATTCGGTCATCGACAGCTCGGAGACCAGCACCTGAATATCGCGGGTGAACAGGTCGCAGGCTTTCCAGCGGCTGAGCAACAGCACATGGCGGGTGATTTCGGCGGTCACGTTCGGGTTGCCGTCGCGGTCGCCGCCCATCCAGGAGGTGAAGCGCACCGGCACCGCTTCCGCCGGCAGGCTGTAATCGATGGAGTTTTCCAACTGCTCGTTGAACTCGCGCAGGAACGCCGGCACGCCTTCCCACAGGCTGTTTTCCACCACCGCGAAGCCCCATTTGGCTTCGTCGATCGGGGAAGGGCGATGTTTGCGAATTTCATCGGTGTGCCACGACTGGGCCACCAGCTGGCGCAGGCGGCGCATGATCTTGTTGCGCTCGTAGTCGGCCAGATCGTTGTGATCGAGCTGGCTGAGACAGGTGTTGACCTCCACCAGCTTGTGGATCAGGGTGCGGCGGGTGATCTCCGTCGGGTGCGCCGTCAGTACCAGCTCGATGGAAAGTTGCGACACCGCGTGCTGCAGCTCTTTGTCGCTGAGCTTTTTGTCTTTGAGACGGCTGAACAGCTGCGCCAGCGCTTCCGGATTGCTGGCGGCTTCGCCGTTGGGCGAAATGCTGTGGTACTGCTCGGCGACGTTGGTCAGGTTGAGGAACTGGCTGAAGGCGCGCGCCACCGGCAGCAGCTCGTCGTTGGACAGGTTCTGCAGGGTGGAGAGCAGCTCCTGGCGATGCGCTTCGTTGCCGGCGCGTGAAGATTTGGAAAGCTTACGGATGGTCTCAACGCGATCGAGAATATGCTCGCCCAGCGCTTCTTTGATGGTATCGCCGAGCAATTTGCCGAGCATACTGACATTACTGCGCATTGCCGAATATTGTTCGTTCATATAACCCCTGACCCAGTTCTGTATGATTTTTATCTTGTAAATAAATTTCACGCGTCAGGCGCAGACCGCCTGCCTGATCACATCGCGTTCCTGTCCAATCGTCAATTGACACTATTTTTAGCAAAAAAACATCAAAATCGGCGCATTTTCTGAAATTTAATTACGCCGCATCGGTTATCAGCGTGGGTTATTTCGCCGTTTTCTACTTATTTTGAGTTAGGGGAAGCATAGCGCGTTTCCCCTGTTAAATGTCGGGTTTACTGCCGGCAAAAGTGATTGACCAGCTGGCCCAGCAGTTTGCGCGTCGGTTCGATAAACGCGGTGTCGATGTATTCGTCCGGCTGGTGGGCCTGATCGATGGAACCGGGCCCGAGCACCAACGTCGGGCAGACCTGCTGCACGAACGGCGCTTCGGTGCAGTAGTTGACCACCTGCGTGCGGGTGCCCAGCAGCTCCTCGATCACCGCCACCATGCGGTGGTCGGTCGGGCATTCGTAACCCGGCACCGACGCGTGCAGCTCTTCGATGGTCAGGCGGCCCGGCCAGCGTTGGCTCACCGGCTCCAATGCCTGATGCATCAGCTCGTTGATGTTGTCTAGCGTCATGCCGGGCAGCGGGCGGATATCCAGGTGCAGCTCGCAGCAGGCGCAGATGCGGTTGGCCGCGTCGCCGCCGCTGATATGGCCGAAGTTCATGGTGGGATAAGGCACGGCGAACGCCGGATTGTTGTAGCGCTCCTGCAGGGTTTTGCGCAGCTCCATCAGGCGACCGATGGATTCGTGCATCAGATCGATGGCGTTGACGCCGCGCGCCGGATCGCTGGAGTGGCCGGACTGGCCGACGATGCGAATGGCGTTGGCCATGTGGCCCTTGTGCGCGCGCACCGGCTGCAGCGAGGTCGGTTCGCCGATGATGGCGAAATCCGGACGAATGGCGGTGGAAGCGGCGAAATAACGCGCGCCGGCCATCGTCGTTTCTTCATCTGCGGTAGCCAGAATGTACAGCGGCTTGGTCAATTTGCTCGCGTCGATGTCGCGCACCGCATCCAGAATAAAGGCGAAGAAGCCTTTCATGTCGGCGGTGCCCAGGCCGTAGAGCTTGTTGTCGTGCTCGGTCAGGGTGAAGGGATCGCGCGTCCAGCGGCCTTCGTCGTAAGGCACCGTATCGGTATGGCCGGCCAGCAGCAGGCCGCCGCTGCCTTCGCCGATGCTGGCCAGCAGGTTGAATTTGTGGCGCGATTCCGGCACCGGCTGCACGTCGACGCGAAAGCCCAGGTCGGCAAACCAGCCGGCCAGCAAGTTGATTAACGCCTCATTGCTCTGATCGAGGCCGGCATCGGTGGCGCTGATCGACTTCGTTGCGATCAACGCCCGGTACAGCTCAATAAATGGAGGTAATTTCATCTTCACTGTTGACAGCCTTTGGTTAGGATAGTATCAATATTCATGCATTTATTTTGAATAAAAATACAGTAAGCCGACGCGTAAGGGAACCCGATACCCGGATGTTTATAAAAGCATCAACGCCTGGCTCCGTGGGTGAACGGCGCAACAACGCTGGCTAGCCCTGTTACCTGGGTCGCAAGCGACCGCACGTCAGTTTAGAAGGTGAAAGGCCACATGTTGAATACGCTGATCGTTGGTGCCAGCGGTTACGCCGGAGCGGAGCTCACGGCTTACCTGAATCGCCACCCACACATGAACATAACCGCTTTAGCGGTTTCAGCGCAAAGTGCAGATGCAGGAAAGTTGCTTTCCGATCTCCATCCCCAGTTGAAAGGCATCGTCGATCTGCCGCTGCAGCCGTTGACCGACGTTGCCAAGGCGGCGCAGGGCATCGACGTGGTGTTCCTCGCCACCGCCCATGAAGTCAGCCACGATATCGCACCGGCCTTCTTGGCGGCGGGCTGCGTGGTGTTCGATCTGTCGGGCGCCTTCCGCGTGCAGGACGCCGGTTTTTATAGCCAGTACTACGGTTTTGAACATCAGCATGGCGCCCTGCTGGAGCAGGCGGTATACGGCCTGGCGGAATGGCAGAGCGACAAGATTAAACAGGCGCAGCTGATTGCCGTGCCGGGCTGTTACCCGACGGCGGCGCAGCTGGCGCTGAAGCCGTTGATCGAGAAGCAGCTGCTGAACCTCGACCAGTGGCCGGTGATCAACGCCACCAGCGGCGTCAGCGGCGCCGGGCGCAAGGCCAGCATGACCACCAGCTTCTGCGAAGTGAGCCTGCAGCCGTACGGTATTTTCACCCACCGGCACCAACCGGAGATCGCCGCGCACCTGGGCGTGCCGGTCATCTTTACGCCGCACCTGGGCAACTTCCCGCGCGGCATCCTTGAAACCATCACCTGCCGCCTGAAGGCCGGCGTGACCGCGCAGGACGTGGCCGCCGCCTATCACGCCGCCTATGACGACAAGCCGCTGGTGCGGCTGTACGACCAGGGCGTGCCGGCGCTGAAAGCGGTGGTGGGGCTGCCGTTCTGCGACATCGGCTTTGCGGTGCAGGGCGAGCATCTGATCGCCGTGGCGGTGGAAGACAACCTGCTGAAAGGCGCGGCGGCACAGGCGGTGCAATGCCTGAATATCCGTTTCGGCTTCCCGGAAACCCAGTCACTCCTTTAAACCAGCGTGAGTAAACAGCAATGAACCCGTTAATTATCAAGTTAGGTGGCGTGTTATTAGACAGTGAAGAAGCGCTGGAGCGTCTGTTTACCGCGCTGGACAGCTACCGGCAGCAGCATCAGCGCCCGCTGGTGATCGTGCACGGCGGCGGCTGCGTGGTGGACGAACTGATGAAGCAGCTCTCTTTGCCGGTGGTGAAAAAGAACGGCCTGCGGGTCACGCCGGCCGATCAGATCGACATCATCACCGGCGCGCTGGCCGGCACCGCCAACAAAACGCTGCTGGCGTGGGCGATTAAACACCAAATCAACGCCGTCGGCCTGAGCCTGGCGGACGGCGGCAGCGCAGTCGTGACCCCGCTCGATCCGGCATTGGGCCACGTCGGCAACGCGCAGCCCGGTTCGCCCGCGCTGCTCAATACCCTGCTGAGCGCCGGCTACCTGCCGGTTGTCAGCTCCATCGGCATCACCGCCGATGGGCAGTTAATGAACGTGAACGCCGATCAGGCGGCGACGGCGCTGGCGGCGACGCTGGGGGCGGATCTGATCCTGCTGTCGGACGTCAGCGGCATCCTCGACGGCAAGGGGCAACGCATTGCGGAAATGACGGCGCAAAAAGCGGAACAACTGATCGCGCAAGGCATTATCACCGATGGTATGGTGGTGAAGGTGAATGCGGCGCTCGACGCGGCCCGCACCCTCGGCCGCCCGGTGGATATCGCCAGCTGGCGCCATGCCGATCAGCTTCCTGCTTTGTTTAACGGCGTGTCGATTGGCACCCGGATCCTCGCTTAATTTTAGAATTAGAAAGGAATAGATCATGCAAAACCAAGGCATCAAAAAAATCGTTCTGGCGTACTCCGGCGGCCTGGATACCTCGGCCATCATTCCATGGCTGAAAGAGAACTACGGCGGCTGTGAAGTGGTGGCGTTCGTGGCGGACATCGGTCAGGAGCGCAGCGATCTGGAAGGCGTGGAGCAAAAAGCCCTGCAGTCCGGTGCCTCTGAATGTCACGTGGTCGATCTGCGTGAAGAATTTATCCGCGATTACGTTTATCCGGTGCTGCAGACCGGCGCCCTGTACGAGGGCAGCTACCTGCTGGGCACCTCGATGGCGCGGCCGATCATCGCCAAGGCGCAGGTCGAGCTGGC
The DNA here is from genome assembly GCF_043109535.1 of Serratia sp. LACPHL-BACT-2024-00286. Taxonomy (NCBI): domain Bacteria; kingdom Pseudomonadati; phylum Pseudomonadota; class Gammaproteobacteria; order Enterobacterales; family Yersiniaceae; genus Serratia; species Serratia sp. LACPHL-BACT-2024-00286. The sequence continues at coordinate 13,170 of NZ_JBICNA010000009.1, read as the reverse complement.
GTTGAAAGTGGGCGCCGACGCGCTGTGCCACGGCGCGACCGGCAAAGGCAACGACCAGGTGCGCTTCGAGACCACCTACACCGCGCTGGCACCGCAGCTGAAAGTGGTGGCGCCGTGGCGTGAGTGGAACCTGCGTTCCCGTGAAGCGCTGCTGGATTACCTGAAAGAGCGCAACATCCCGACTACCGCGTCGTTGGAGAAGATCTACAGCCGCGATGAAAACGCCTGGCACATCTCCACCGAAGGCGGCGTGCTGGAAAGCCCGTGGAATGCGCCGAACAAAGATTGCTGGGTGTGGACCGTCGATCCGCAGGAAGCGCCGGACCAGCCTGAGCAGGTGACCGTCACCGTTGAGAAAGGCCGCGTCGTGGCGGTTAACGGTAAAGCGCTGTCGCCGTACCAGTGCCTGGAAACCCTGAACGCGCTGGGCGCCAAGCACGGCGTCGGCCGTATCGACATCGTGGAAAACCGCTTGGTGGGTATCAAATCCCGCGGCTGCTATGAAACCCCGGGGGGCACCATCATGGTGGCGGCGCTGCGCGCCGTCGAGCAGCTGGTGCTGGACCGCGACAGCTTCAAATGGCGCGAGCAGCTGGGCCTGGAGATGTCTTATGTGGTGTACGACGGCCGCTGGTTCGCGCCGCTGCGCCGCTCGCTGCAGGCCTCTGCCGAAGCATTGGCTGAAGAGGTGAACGGTGAAGTGGTGCTGCAGCTGTACAAAGGCCAGGTGACGGCGATCCAGAAAAAATCCGCCAACAGCCTGTACTCCGAAGAGTTCGCCACCTTCGGCGAAGACGAAGTTTACGATCACAGCCACGCGGGCGGCTTTATCCGCCTGTTCTCTCTGTCTTCACGCATCCGCGCGTTGAACGAGAAAAAGAATAAATAATCGATTGGCGTGACTCTGCAAGGGCGCAGCATGCTGCGCCCTTTCGCATAAAAATTCAGGAGTAAGATATGGCACTTTGGGGCGGACGGTTCACTCAGGCGGCGGATCAGCGGTTCAAGCAACTCAACGATTCGCTGCGGTTCGATTATCGCCTGGCGGAGCAGGATATCGTGGGCTCGGTGGCCTGGTCGAAGGCGCTGGTGACCGTTAACGTGTTGACGGCAACGGAGCAACAGCAGCTGGAGCAGGCGCTGAATGCGCTACTGACGGAGGTCCAGGCCGATCCTTTGGCGATCGTCCAAAGCGATGCCGAAGACATCCACAGCTGGGTGGAGCAGAAGCTGATCGAGAAGGTCGGCGATTTGGGCAAGAAGCTGCACACCGGCCGCAGCCGCAACGATCAGGTCGCGACCGATCTGAAGCTGTGGTGCAAACAGCAAGTCGGCGATCTGCATCAGGCGATCGTCCAGCTGCAGCAGGCGCTGGTGGAGACCGCCGAAGCCAACCAGGATGCGGTGATGCCGGGGTATACCCACCTGCAACGCGCGCAGCCGGTGACTTTCGCGCACTGGTGCCTGGCCTATGTCGAGATGCTGGCGCGCGATGAGAGCCGCCTGCAGGATACCCTGAAACGGCTGGACGTCAGCCCGCTGGGCAGCGGCGCGCTGGCCGGCACCGCTTATCCTATCGATCGCGAGCAGCTGGCCGGCTGGCTGGGCTTCGCCTCGGCGACCCGCAACAGCCTGGACAGCGTATCCGATCGCGATCACGTGCTGGAGCTGCTGTCCAACGCCGCCATCAGCATGGTGCACCTGTCGCGCTTCGCCGAAGACCTGATCTTCTTCAACAGCGGTGAAGCGGCGTTTGTCGAGCTGTCCGACCGTGTGACCTCCGGTTCTTCGCTGATGCCGCAGAAGAAAAACCCGGACGCGCTGGAGCTGATCCGCGGCAAGTGCGGCCGCGTGCAGGGCGCGCTGACCGGCATGATGATGACGCTGAAAGGCCTGCCGCTGGCGTACAACAAAGACATGCAGGAAGACAAAGAAGGGCTGTTCGACGCGCTCGACACCTGGATGGACTGCCTGCAGATGGCGGCGCTGGTGCTGGACGGCATTCAGGTGAAGCGCCCGCGCTGCCAGGAAGCGGCGGAGCAGGGCTATGCCAACGCCACCGAACTGGCGGATTACCTGGTCGCCAAGGGCGTGCCGTTCCGCGAGGCGCACCATATCGTCGGCGAGGCGGTGGTAGAAGCGATTCGCCAGGGCAAACCGCTGGAAGCGCTGCCGCTGGCGGACTTGCAGCAGTTCAGCGCAACGATCGGCGACGACGTTTACCCGATCCTGGCCTTGCAATCCTGCCTGGACAAGCGTGCGGCCAAAGGCGGCGTCGCGCCGCAGCAGGTGGCCGCGGCAATCGCCGCAGCGAAACAGCGTTTGGCTTGACGACGACAAGGGCGGCCCGGTGCCGCCCTTGAACCTCTACCCCGCCAGGCGTGCGCACAGATAACGGTTCAGACTCACGCCTTCCTCCATCGCGCCGATCGCCAGCCGCCGATGCTGTTCCGGCGTCATGCGCAACACCAGTTTTCCGCTGAAGTTCTTTTCCGCCAGCGCCTGCGGCGGCGTTTCACCTTGCGCCAACATATCGTCGATCGTTTCGCTCACCACTTTTTCGATACCCTCCAGCGCGCCGGTACGCGTGGCCGCCAGCCAGGACAACGAGGGGAATTCGGCGCACAGCCCGACATATTCACGATCTTCCGCTGACCAGGTGATGCGATAGGTATAGTGTTCATGCTTTTCCATGTTCTTCCTCCATTCTGGCTCCCTGCTTTATTCTAGTATCGTTATTGGTATCACTTCAATGTCGAAGCATAAAAAATGAACGCAGAAGGGCCGTGAGGCAAGAGGAGGGAGGAAAATGTGGAAAGTGCTGCGCAAAAAAACCGGGCCTGAAGGCCCGGTGGGGATGAACGGAGAATGAGAGGTTATTCGCCCGGGCAGCGCTGGCAGCGCTCGATTTCGGCCGTGCCGAGTTTGAGCTTCGCCTGCAGGTCACGCAGCGCGGTGCGCAAGCCTTCCTCGATCACCGGGTGATAGAACGGCATGTCCAGCATCTGATCGACGGTCATCTGTTGCTGATGCGCCCAGGCCAACAGGTGCGCGATGTGCTCGGCGTCCGGGCCGATCATTTCCGCGCCGAGGAAACGGCCGGTGCCTTGCTCGCCGTAGACGTGCAGAATGCCTTTGTTGCGCAGCATCACCCGCGAGCGGCCCTGATTCTCAAACGAGACCTGGCCCACTTCAAAGCAGCCGCAGGCGCTGAACTTCTCGCTCAGCTCGCGGAAGGTCGAGCCGACCATGGCGATCTGCGGATCGGAGAACACCACTGAAATCGCGCTGCGGCGCAGGCCCGGATTGATCTCCGGGAAACTGCCGGCGTTGGCGCCGGCGATGCGCGCCTGATCGCTGGCCTCATGCAGCAGCGGCAGCTGGTTGCTGGCGTCGCCGGCGATGAAAATATGCGGCACGCTGGTTTGCATCGTCAGGCGGTCGGCCAACGGCACTCCTCGGGCGTCGAGCTGTAAGCCGGTGTTTTCGAGGCCCAGCCGATCGACGTTGGGGCGGCGGCCGGTGGCGGCCAGCACGTAGTCCACCAGGATCTCCTGCGGTTGGCCCTGCAGATCCCGATAGCGGATAAATACGCGGTCGCCTTCGCGCTGCATCATCTCTACCTTCACGTCGGCGTCGAGATAGAACTCTTCCCCCAGCGCGTTGGCGGCGTAGTCGCGCACGGCGCTGTCGGTCAGCGGCCCGACGGCGCCGCCGATGCCGAAGACCTTGGTGTCGACACCGAGGCGGTGCAGCGCTTGCCCCAGCTCGAGCCCGATGACGCCAGGGCCGAATACCGCTACGGACTGCGGCAAATCATCCCAGTTGAACAGATCGTCGTTGACGATCAGACGATCGCCCAGTTCGTTCCACGGCGCCGGCCAGCTGGGGCGGGAACCGGTGGCGATCACGATGCGCTGCGCCACGATGCGCGTATGCTCGTCGACCTGCAGCGTGTTGTCGTCGATAAAGCGGGCATAGCCCTGAATTTTATCGCCGGCCGGGATCTCGTCCACGCCTTCCAGCACGAAGCCGACGAAGCGATCGCGTTCGCGTTTGACGCGCGCCATCACTTCGCGCCCGTCGATGCGGGTTGTACCGGTTGGGTGCACGCCAAAGCCCGGCGCGCGTTCGATTTGATGTACCGCTTCGGCAGCGGCGATCAGCAACTTGGATGGCATGCAGCCAACGCGCGCACAGGTGGTGCCGTAAGGCCCGCCTTCGATCATCACCACGCTGGGGGTAGACAGTTTGGCCGCGCGATAGGCGCCGAGCCCTGCGGTGCCGCCGCCGATGACCGCAACATCAACGTTCAACAGTTTCATATCCGCTCCTGAAAGGTAAAAAAAGGGCGGGCCGTAGCCCGCCAAAGTTCACGTTGGCTTTGTTATTACTTATTAAGCTGACAGGAAAGTTTCCAGATCGTCGCTGCCGCCGATGTGACGGCCGCCGATGAACACTTGCGGCACCGTGGCGCGGCCGCTGACGGCGCGCAGGCTGACGGTGGTGGCGTCTTTGCCCAGTACGATCTCTTCATACTGAATGCCGCGCTCTTGCAGCATTTGCTTGGCTTTGGCGCAGAATGGGCAGCCCGGCTTGGTGAACAGGGAGACCGACTCCTGCACTTTGAATTCCGGCGCCAGGTATTTCAGCATGGTGTCGGCGTCGGACACTTCAAACGGGTCGCCCGGCTTGTTCGGTTCGACGAACATTTTCTCGACCACGCCGTCGCGCACCAGCATCGAGTAGCGCCATGAACGCGGGCCAAAGCCCAGATCCGCTTTCTCGACCAGCATGTTCATGCCTTTGGTGAATTCACCGTTGCCGTCCGGCACGAAGGTGATGTTTTCCGCATGTTGATCGGCTTTCCAGGCGTTCATCACGAAGGTATCGTTCACCGAGACGCACAGAATGCCGTCGACGCCGTGCTGCTTGAATACGCTGGACAGTTCGTTGTAGCGCGGCAGATGGCTCGAAGAACAGGTTGGCGTAAATGCGCCCGGCAGCGAGAACACGATAACGGTTTTGTTTTTGAACAGGTCATCAGTGGTCACATCAATCCATTGGTCGCCCTGACGGGTGTGGAAAGTAACCTGAGGAACTTTCTTGCCTTCTTGACTGGTAAACATTGATTAACCCCTTAATTAGCAAAATTAATTTTTAGCATTTAGCGCGATATCGCTTCGTTGGGACACATTATTGTCGCTGGGGGTTGATAGATCTAATCGCTCATTGCTATCTTATCTATCGCCATGAGCTATCATGGAATGGAGGGAAACAATGAATATTCGTGATTTAGAGTATCTGGTCGCCTTGGCCGAGCACCGGCACTTCCGCCGCGCGGCCGATTCATGCCATGTAAGCCAACCCACGCTGAGCGGGCAGATCCGCAAGCTGGAAGACGAGTTGGGCGTCATGCTGCTCGAGCGCACCAGCCGCAAGGTGCTGTTCACCCAGGCGGGTCTGCTGCTGGTGGAGCAGGCGCGTACCGTGCTGCGCGAAGTGAAAGTATTGAAGGAGATGGCCAGCCAGCAGGGCGAAGCCATGTCCGGGCCGCTGCACATCGGCCTGATCCCGACCGTGGGGCCTTATCTGCTGCCGCAGATCATCCCGACGCTGCACAAAACTTTCCCGAAACTGGAAATGTACCTGCACGAAGCGCAAACCCAGCAACTGCTGGCGCAACTCGACAGCGGCAAATTGGACTGCGCCATTCTGGCATTGGTGAAGGAAACCGAGGCGTTTATCGAAGTGCCTCTGTTCGATGAACCGATGAAGCTGGCGGTGTATTCCGATCACCCGTGGGCGCAGCGCGAGCGCGTGGCGATGCCGGATTTGGCGGGAGAGAAGCTGCTGATGCTGGAGGATGGGCACTGCCTGCGCGATCAGGCGATGGGCTTCTGCTTCCAGGCGGGCGCGGACGAAGATACCCACTTCCGCGCCACCAGTCTGGAAACGCTGCGCAATATGGTCGCGGCCGGCAGCGGCATTACCCTGCTGCCGTCACTGGCGGTGCCGCCGCAGCGCGAACGCGACGGCGTCTGCTATCTGGATTGCTACAAGCCGGAACCGAAGCGCACCATCGCGTTGGTGTATCGCCCCGGTTCCCCACTGCGCAGCCGTTATGAGCAGTTGGCCGAAGCGATCCGCGAGCACATGCAGGGCTACATCGACAACGCGTTAAAACAGGCGGTTTAAGCCGTTAAGCGCCGCCACCCGGTAGGCTTCGGCCATGGTCGGATAGTTGAAGGTCGTATTAACGAAATACTCGATAGTATTGCCTTCACCTTTCTGTTCCATGATCGCCTGACCGATGTGGATGATCTCCGCCGCACGCTCGCCGAAGCAGTGGATCCCGAGGATCTGCAGGGTGTCGCGATGGAACAGGATCTTCAGGCTGCCTACGTTCATCCCGGCGATCTGCGCGCGCGCCAGATGCTTGAACTGGGCGCGGCCCACTTCATACGGCACCTTCATCGCCGTCAGTTCCTGCTCGGTTTTGCCGACGGAGCTGATTTCCGGAATGGTGTAGATGCCGGTCGGGATATCTTCGATTAGGTGACCGCTGGCTTCGCCGGAAGCGATCGCCTGCGCGGCGATGCGGCCCTGATCGTAGGCGGCGGAAGCCAAGCTCGGATAGCCGATCACGTCACCGACCGCATAGATGTGCGACAGCGCGGTTTGGTACATGCTGTTCACCTTCAGTAGCCCGCGGCTGTCCGATTCCAGGCCGACGTTTTCCAACCCCAGCGAATCTGTGTTGCCGGTACGGCCGTTGGCGTACAGCAGGCAGTCCGCTTTCACCTTCTTGCCGGACTTCAGGTGCACGATCACGCCGTCTTCGGTGCCTTCAATCTTCTCGAACTCCTCGTTGTGGCGGATCACCACGCCGTTGTTCCAGAAGTGGTAAGAGAGCGAATCCGACATCTCCTGATCGAGGAATGCCAGCAGGCGATCGCGGGTGTTGATCAGATCGACCTTGACGTTCAGACCGCGGAAGATAGACGCGTATTCGCAGCCGATCACCCCGGCGCCGTAAATGATCACGTGGCGCGGTTCATGGCTCAGTTCGAGAATGGAGTCGCTGTCATAGATGCGCGGGTGATTGAAATCGACGCTGGCCGGGTGATAAGGGCGCGAGCCGCAGGCGATCACGATGTGGTCGGCGCGGATGGTGTCCTGGGTGCCGTCCATGTAGCTGACGCTGACGGTGTTGGCGTCGATGAAACGCGCGTCGCCGGCGAACAGTTTGCACTGGTTCCGCTCATAGAACCCTTGGCGCATGCGGGTTTGCTGGCTGATGACGTTATCGGCGTGGCGTAAAATGTCAGGGAAGGTCGCGCTGAGCGTGCGCGAGTTGTTGTAAAGCGGGTTCTGGTTGAATTCGATAATGCGGCTGACGGCGTGGCGGAGGGCTTTGGAAGGGATGGTGCCCCAGTGGGTACATCCGCCGCCTACGTTGTTGTACCGTTCGATAACGGCCACGCGGGCGCCCTGTTTCACCAGCCCCATGGCGGCACCTTCACCACCAGGGCCCGAGCCAATCACAATGGCATCAAATTGATAGTGCTGTTGCATGTAGGAGAGACCTGTTTTTTATACAAGATTACAACGGTATCTTAACATCATAGCGCTGCTCACCCAATCACCATTAGGCTTTTTGAGGCAAAGCACAATCGGCTCAGGGCGGAAGTGTGATAGAGCGCGTTAGTATAAATGCTGTTGCAATAAAATTTGCTATATTGCCGAGTCTAGGGCGTTAGACTGAGAGAATGGAACCTATCCGGATATGCATATGGGCGTCAGAGCACAACAAAAAGAACGGACTCGTCGTTCCCTGATCGAAGCCGCATTCAGCCAGCTGAGCGCCGAACGCAGCTTCGCCAGCCTGAGCCTGCGGGAAGTTTCACGCGAGGCGGGCATCGCGCCCACGTCGTTTTACCGCCATTTCCGCGATGTGGATGAGCTGGGGCTGACCATGGTGGACGAAAGCGGCCTGATGCTGCGTCAGTTGATGCGCCAGGCGCGCCAACGCATCGCCAAGGGCGGCAGCGTGATCCGCACCTCGGTGTCCACCTTTATGGAATTTATCGGCAACAACCCGAACGCCTTCCGTCTGCTGCTGCGTGAGCGCTCCGGCACGTCGGCGGCATTCCGTGCGGCGGTGGCGCGCGAGATCCAGCATTTCATCGCCGAACTGGCGGACTACCTCGAGTTGGAAAACCACATGCCGCGCAGCTTTACCGAAGCGCAGGCGGAAGCGATGGTCACCATCGTGTTCAGCGCCGGCGCGGAAGCGCTGGATATCGACGTCGAGCAGCGGCAGCAGCTGGAAGAGCGGCTGGTGCTGCAGCTGCGGATGATCTCCAAAGGGGCGTATTACTGGTATCGCCGCGAACAAGAAAAAGCTTCTGTGTCCCACGTATAAAAAAGGTAAAAAATGATGGAAAAACCAGGCCGTGAAAATGGCACCTTACTGCTGGCGTTGATTGCCGGCCTTTCGATCAACGGTTCGTTTGCCGCGCTGTTCAGCTCGGTGGTGCCGTTTTCGATCTTCCCGCTGATCGCGTTGGTGCTGGCGGTGTACTGCCTGCATCAGCGTTACCTGAACCGCGCTATGCCGGACGGCATGCCGAAGCTGGCGGCGGCCTGTTTCCTGCTGGGGCTGCTGCTGTACAGCGCCATCGTGCGCGCCGAATACCCGCAGATCGGTTCCAACTTCCTGCCGTCGGTGATCTGCGTGGCGTTGGTGCTGTGGATCGGGATGAAACTGAAGGCGCGCAAGGCGCCGGATGCGCCGACTCAAGAGTCGTAATGAAACGGGGCGCCATGATGGCGCCCCTGTCGTATCAGCGGTGCTTTTCCAGCAGCACGCCGCATTCCATGTGATGGGTATACGGGAACTGATCGAACAGCGCCAGGCGGCTGACCCGGTGCGTGGCCTGCAGCGTTTCCAGGTTGGCGCACAGCGTTTCCGGATTGCATGAGATATACAGAATGCGCGGGTAGGCCTGCACCATCTTCACCGTTTCCTCGTCCAGCCCGCTGCGCGGCGGATCGACGAAAATCGTCTCGCAGTTGTAGCCGCTCAGATCGATGCCTTTCAATCGGTTGAATTCGCGCACCCCGTTCATCGCCTGAGTGAAGTCTTCCGCCGCCATGCGGATGATCTGCACGTTGTCGATATGGTTGGCGGCGATGTTGTACTGCGCCGCCGCCACCGACGGTTTGGCGATTTCGGTCGCCAGCACGCGCTCGAAATTGCGCGCCAGCGCCAGCGAGAAGTTGCCGTTGCCGCAATACAGCTCCAGCAAATCGCCTTTGGAACCGGCGGTCACCGCCAGCGCCCATTCCAGCATCTGCACGTTCATGGCCGCGTTGGGCTGAGTGAAGCTGTTTTCCACCTGGCGGTAGATCATGTCGCGGCCGGCGACCGGCAGCACTTCGTCAACATAATCCTGGTCGAGCATGATTTTGGTCTTCGACGCCCGGCCGATCAGCTGCAGGTCGAAACCCTGCGCGCGCAGATCGTCGCGCAGCTGCTCGGCGCGCCGTTGCCAAACGTCATCCAGCTTGCGGTGGTACAGCAACGAGGCGATGATTTTGCCGCTTTGCGTCGACAGATAATCGATCTGGAACAGCTTGTGACGCAGGATCGGTTCCGGTTTCAGCGCGGCGATCAGGGCGCTCATCAGGCGGTTGATCAGTTCGCTGGCGGCCGGGAAACGATCGACGCGAATACGCTGCTTGGTCTGCTGATCGAACATGATGTGGTACATGTCGTCCGCGTCGTGCCAGATGCGGAATTCGGCGCGCATGCGGTAGTGGTCGACTGGCGAGCGGAACACTTCCGGCTCGGGCGCCGCGAACGGTGACATCAACGTCTTCAGGCGGGCGACTTTCTCCGCCAGTTGGTCATCGTAACGTTCAATAGGCAAATTCTCGGGCGTCATGTGTGTCTTCTCGTCAGGCAAATTTGATCAGCGGGGATTGTAGGGAATCAGCCCGTGAAGTCCAGTTTTGTCGCGTTTATTATTTGTAACATTAGTAGCAGTCTAGACATCTATTTTCATTGATCGTAGCATTGCCGTCCGGCCTCAAGCAGCGAGTGAAAAGGGAATCCGGTGTGAATCCGGAGCTGACGCGCAGCGGTAAGGGGAAGTCACGGCGATAGCGTTTCGACGCAGACACTGTCCATTGCAGGATGGGAAGTCATCGCCCGTTGCCGGTCGCGCCCCGCGGCCTGCAAATCCCAAGCCCGAAGACCTGCCGGTGTTACGTCGCAATGTCCGTGGCCGTCGCGAACTATCGGCCATGATCCTGCGGCATCCGCCAATTAAGTTTGGATGCTTTTCTCATGACAATTACAAAAAATACGCTGCTGGCGGTGGTTTCCTCCGTCACGGCTTTTTCTGGATGGGCGCAAGACAACACCACAACCACGAATGGCGATAACCTGGTGGTGACCGCCAACCGCTTCCCGCAGCCGGTTTCTTCCGTGCTGGCGCCGACTTCCATCGTCACCCGCAACGATATCGATCGCTGGCAGGCCAAGAGCCTGACCGACGTGATGCGCCGCCTGCCGGGCGTGGATGTTGGCCAGAACGGCGGGCTGGGGCAAAAGAGCTCGCTGTTTATTCGTGGCACCAACTCCAGCCACGTGCTGGTGCTAATTGACGGCATTCGCCTTAACCAGGCGGGCGTCAGCGGCTCTTCCGATCTTAGCCAAATCCCAATTTCGCTGGTGCAGAAAGTCGAATACATTCGCGGCCCGCGCTCGGCGGTGTACGGCTCCGACGCCATCGGCGGCGTGGTCAACATCATTACCACCCGCGAAAAGAACGGCACGACGCTTTCCGCCGGCCTCGGCTCCAACGGCTATCAATCCTATGACGCGTCGACCCAACAGCAGCTGGGCGACAGCACCGTGGCGACGGTGGCGGGCGACTACACCTATACCAAAGGGTATGACGTGGTGGCCTATGGCAGTACCGGTATGCAAAGCCAGCAGGATCGCGATGGCTTTATGAGTAAATCGCTGTATGGTGCGCTTGAGCATCAGTTCAGCGAATCGGTCAGCGGTTTTGTACGTGGGTATGGCTACGACAACCGCACGGCGTACGATAGTTACTATTCCTCTCCGGCCAGCTCTCTGCTAGATACTCGCAAGCTGTACAGCCAAACCTGGGATACCGGATTGCGTTATAAAGAAGGCATTTACGCAACACAATTGACCGGCAGCTACAGCCATAGCAAGGATTACGATTACGATCCTCGCCGCGGTATGCATGACAGCTCGGCCAGCCTGGTGGATTCCGAACAGTACAACCTGCAGTGGGGCAATACGCTGCAGGTTGGACAGGGTACCGTAAGCTCTGGCGTCGACTGGCAGCAACAGAAAATCAAACCGGACTCCACCACCGTAAAGGGTGAAAAAAGCCAACGTGATGCAGGCATCTATCTGACCGCGCAGCAACTGGTTGGCCCGGTGACGCTGGAAGGCGCGGTTCGGGGTGACGATCATTCCGAGTTTGGCTGGCACGGCACCTGGCAAACCAGCGCGGCCTGGGAGTTCGTCGAGGGATACCGTTTTATCGCGTCGTATGGCACGGCGTTCAAAGCACCCAATATGGGCCAGCTATACGGCAACTTTGGCAATAACACCGATCTGAAGCCGGAAGAAAGCAAGCAGTGGGAAGGCGGTTTTGAAGGGCTGACCGGGCCGGTGACCTGGCGCATCTCCGGTTATCGCAACGACATTGACAATTTGATCGATTCGACGGGGGAAACCAACTACGTCTACTACAACGTGGGTAAGGCGACCATCAAAGGGATTGAAGCGACGGCGTCTTTTGATACCGGCCCGCTGACGCACCAGATTGGTTACGATTATGTCGACCCGCGCAACGCAAAAACTCACGAAGTGCTGCTGCGCCGCGCCAAACAGCAGGTGAAATATGAGCTGGACTGGCAGCTGTATGACTTTGACTGGGCGGTGACTTATCAATATTTGGGTCAACGTTATGACAAGGACTACAGTACCTATCCGGAGCAGAGCGTGAAACTCGGCGGCGTGAGCCTGTGGGATCTCGCAGTTTCGTATCCGGTCACATCTCATCTGACAGTTCGTGGTAGAATTGCCAACCTGTTTGATAAAGATTATGAGACGGCCTATGGCTACGCTACTCCAGGAAGAGAATACTACCTCACTGGAAGCTATACCTTCTAACAGCACCGCCACACCTCGCCCGACGGTGCTGGTTTTCGATTCCGGCGTCGGCGGGCTGTCGGTATATCAGGAGATTCGGCAGTTGCTGCCGGATCTCCACTATATATACGCTTTCGACAACGTGGCGTTCCCCTACGGTGAGAAGTCCGAAGAGTTTATCGTTGAGCGCGTGATGGAGATTGTCGGCGCAGTGCAGCAGCGGCATCCTCTGGCGATTGTCGTCATTGCCTGTAACACGGCCAGCACCGTCTCTTTGCCGGCCCTGCGCGAGCGCTTCAGTTTCCCGGTCGTGGGCGTGGTACCCGCCATCAAGCCTGCCGCCCGTCTTACCGTCAATGGCATTGTCGGCCTGTTGGCGACTCGCGGCACCGTACAGCGCAGCTACACCCACGAACTGATTTCCCGTTTCGCTACCGACTGCAAGATTGAGCTGCTGGGCTCTTCAGAGCTGGTGGAGCTGGCGGAGGCCAAGCTGCACGGCGAAGCCGTGCCGTTGCCGGTACTGAAGAAGATCCTGCATCCGTGGCTGAGCATGCGCGAGCCGCCGGATACCGTCGTGCTGGGCTGCACCCATTTCCCTCTATTAGCTGAAGAGCTGATGCAGGTGTTGCCGGAAGGCACCCGGCTGGTGGATTCCGGCGCGGCGATTGCCCGTCGTACCGCCTGGCTCATCTCGACGCAGGAAAATCTGGTCTCGAGCCAGGAAGAGAATCTGGCCTATTGCATGGCGTTGAATGAAGATACTGACGCTTTATTGCCCGTTTTGCAGAGCTACGGCTTTAAATCGTTGAAAAAACTGCCGCTTTAACGGTGTTTTGGTTAAACATTCAACGGTCGGAAAAAATATTGAAAATAGGGGTTGCGGCCTGCCGAGAACTCCCTATAATGCGCCTCCACTGACCGGGAACAACGACTGACAAGCCGCCGGGTCAGCGAGAAGA
>NZ_JBICNA010000008.1:0-257684 GCF_043109535.1 Serratia sp. LACPHL-BACT-2024-00286 | reverse complement strand
CCTTTAAGGTCCCTGAAGGAACGTTTAAGACTAAGACGTTGATAGGCTGGGTGTGTAAGTGCAGCGATGCATTGAGCTAACCAGTACTAATGATCCGTGAGGCTTAACCTTACAACACCGAAGGTGTTTTAGAGACGAAGATATTTTCAGCGAAGTTCCGAGATTGGTTCTGATGGCGACACGAGAGTGAAGCGGTTGGAATGAAACAGAATTTGCCTGGCGGCAATAGCGCGGTGGTCCCACCTGACCCCATGCCGAACTCAGAAGTGAAACGCCGTAGCGCCGATGGTAGTGTGGGGTCTCCCCATGCGAGAGTAGGACACTGCCAGGCATCAAATAAACGTTATCAGCGTGACGACTGGTAATGCGCAAATCGCAGCGCGCGAATTTGCCGGCATCGAGAGATGCAACGTAAAAGAATCGGTGGAGCGGTAGTTCAGTTGGTTAGAATACCTGCCTGTCACGCAGGGGGTCGCGGGTTCGAGCCCCGTCCGTTCCGCCACTTATTTAATTATGCCTGCTTTATTAGCAGGCATAATGTTAAGCGAGATTTAGGGGCGTAGCTCAGTTGGTAGAGCACCGGTCTCCAAAACCGGGTGTCGCGAGTTCGAGTCTCTCCGCCCCTGCCATATTAAGAACCCTTTGCGAAAGCAAAGGGTTTTTTTTTGCCTATCATTTTTCTTCCTTGCCGCTTTGGAATAGAGCGCTTTTGACGCTATATGCCGATGTTTGCCCGATCCTGGTTGCTTCATGTTCCTCCGAACTCTATCCTGCCGGCCTCCTGATTCTTATCTCGTTTTGCATTATCTTCTCTCAGAAGGCGATGAGCGCGTTTTGGCGTGATAGACAGGCATGACCACGATGACGGCGTTTAAGGCCGCCATAACGCTTTAGGCTGCGGTATTTAAAGGTATTTTAAGTAATTGCCGAATCAAAGGCTGTTGATCGCTGTTTTGCAACCAGACGGCATACAGCGGGCGGATAATCGGCGGGATCTCGGTGGCGGCCACCAACTGTGGATACTCTTTTTCCCACTGGCTGGGCAGGAAAGCGCATCCGCCCGTGGTTTCCAACAGCTGACGAGTCAGGTGAGCAGAGGTGGTGGTAAGCACCGGCACGTTATCACCTTCCAGCATGCGGCTTTCCTGTTGGTGGAAGTCGGCTCCCCATTCCAGCTTGATGTAGGGCATGGGGGCCTGTTTGTCACGATGCGCGGATGAGAACAGGCGTAATGAGAAATTGCTCAGTTGCTGGCTGGCCAACTCATCCATCTTAGGCGGTTCAGTGGTGATCAGTAAATCGAGCTGCCTTTCATGCAGTTGTTTTACCAAAGAGTGCCTTAATGCCACCCTGGCTTCTAGCTGCAGCGCTTCGCGTTGTTGATAGAGCGCCTGTAGCCAAGGGGTCAGATAGGCTTCCCACAGCGAAGCGGTAGCGCCGATCGACAACTCGGTGTGTTGCAGCGAACGCACGACCTCCTTTTTCGCCAGCTGCCAGGTGTTCATCAGGCTCTCGGCATAGGGCAGAAGCCGCTCGCCGGCAGGCGTCAGGCGGATATTATTGCGATGACGGGTAAATAAATTGGCGCCCAGCTGGTTTTCTAACTGACGGATGCGGAAACTGACCGCGGACTGCGTTAAGTACAAAGATTCTGCGGCTCTGCCAAAGTGACGCGTTCTACTGACCTCCAAAAAGGTTTTCAGTAATTCGGTATCCACACCTATCTCCAAAAAAATTTGTCGTTAAGATTTAAATGTTTTGTTTTACACGCTGTCAAGCCTATCTAATACTCCGCGCCATAAACAGCACGGCCATAAGAGAATTAGGAGCGTGTCAGATGGCGGATAGCTTCACCACGACCAATCGTTTTTTTGATAATAAACATTACCCTCGCGGGTTCTCCCGTCACGGCGATTTCACCATTAAAGAGGCGCAATTGCTAGAGCGCTTCGGCTACGCGTTTAACGAGCTGGACTCGGGCAAACGCCAGCCGGCCACTGAAGAAGAACAACTGTTCGTCGCAGTGTGCCGCGGTGAGCGCGAAGCGGCTACCGAGCAGGAAAAAGTATGGGCTAAATATCTGGCGCGCACACGTCGCCCGAAGAAATTCCATACTCTGTCCGGCGGTAAACCGCAGGCTGACGCAGTAGAAGATTACAGCGACAGCGAAGACTAAAGACGATGGGGCCTGCGGGCCCCATTTTCATTCCAGACTACGATGCAGTTGTAACAGCAGGCGGTCCATGCTGCGATAGCCCAGCGCTTCGCTGAGGTGGCGCCTGTCGAGCTCAGCATCTCCCGCCAAATCCGCCAGCGTGCGCGCCACTTTCAAGATGCGCTGCCAGGCGCGAACCGATAACCCCAGCGCGTTTAATGTCGCTTCCAAAAACTCGGCGTCTGCCGCCTGCAGAACGCAATCCCGTTCCACTTCGCGGTTGCTCAGCAGCGCGTTGACTTTACCGGCACGTTCGAGTTGCCGGGCGCGTGCCTGCAGCACTCTTTTTCGCACTTGTTCGCTGCTTTCTCCGCGTGTTTTCCGATGACTGAGTGTTCCCGGCGGCAACAGCGGCACTTCGATAGACAGATCGAAACGGTCGAGAAAAGGCCCTGACAGCCGGGCCAGATAGCGCAACACCTGCTGCGGTGAGGCGCGATTGTGCAGCCCCTGATAGTGCCCCGTCGGGCTGGGGTTCATTGCCGCGATCAGCTGCACTCTGGCGGGGAAACAGACCTTGGCGTTGGCGCGTGAAATCACGATCTCGCCGGATTCCAACGGCTCACGCAGCGCATCCAGTACCTTACGCTCGAATTCCGGCAGTTCATCCAGAAACAGCACGCCGTTATGCGCCATCGAGATCTCGCCCGGTCGCGGCAGTGAGCCGCCGCCGACCAATGCCGCCATCGAGGCGCTGTGGTGCGGTGCGCGAAACGGCCTCTGGCGCCATGGTAGGGCAGCGGGAATGTGATGCTGCAAGCTGGCGACCGCCAGGCTTTCCAGCGCCTCAGGCTCCGTGAGCGGTGGCAGTAGGCCCGTGAGGCGGCTGGCCAGCATGGTTTTACCGGTGCCCGGCGGCCCAATCAGCAATAGGTTATGCCCGCCGGCGGCGGCGATCTCCAGTGCCCGCTTGGCCTGCTCCTGGCCGATGATATCGCGCAGATCGGCGCTGTCGCAGGCGGTGTCCGCAGCGGGAGGCGTGGCCGCCACCGGCAGTTCGCCCTGGCCGAGCAGAAAGGCGCAGACTTCCAACAGGTGCCGGGCGGTATGGGAGTGCGACTGCGCGATCAGGCCGACTTCGGCGGCGTTGTCCGTTGAGAGAATCAGTTGCCGCCCGGCATCAGCCGCCGCCAGCGCCGCCGGGATCGCGCCCCTGACCGCGCGCAGTGAGCCGGACAGCGCGAGCTCGCCAAGAAACTCGTAGCGCGCCAACGGTGCGAGGGGCAATTGCTCGGAGGCGGCGAGGATCGCCAGCGCTATCGGCAGATCGTAACGCCCGCCTTCTTTCGGCAGATCGGCGGGCGCCAAATTGACGGTGATGCGCCGGGCGGGAAAGGTGAAACCGTTATTGATCAGGGCGCTGCGCACCCGATCGCGCGCCTCTTTTACCGTGGTTTCCGGCAGGCCGACCAGCGTCAAGCCGGGCAGGCCATTGCTGATATGCACCTCCACCGTCACGGAAGGGGCCTGAACGCCGATGATGGCGCGGCTATAGATTACCGCCAGTGACATATCGCTCTCCTTGCTGAGGGCGACATGATGCGTGATTCATCCGGGCATTGCGCGGCGTTATTGGTGGTTTTTCGATGCATTTAGCAGAGTAATCGCTGATTTTCATCGAAATAAATGAGGTTGTGCGAGCCGCCTCGCAACCTGCGGCAATACCCATTAACAATTCGCTGAAGGCTGCAACATATTAGCGGCCCATACGCATTGCAACCATAGGGTTAACGGGTGTATTTAACAATTGATTAAAAGAAAAATCACTTATTTAACAAACCCCGACCGCCGCCGCATTCTGCCCGGCAGCCGCTAAACCTCCTGACTTCGTACTCTACGGTAGGGATAACACTATGTTTGGTTGGACCCCGCTGCAACGCAACGCGGCAATCGCCAGCTTTTCAAGCTGGACGCTCGACGCTTTCGATTTTTTCGTGCTGGTATTCTTACTCAGTGACATCGCGCAATCCTTTCACGTCGGTCTGGAACAGGTGACGTTGGCGATTCTGCTCACGCTGGCGGTGCGCCCGATTGGCGCGCTGATCTTCGGGCGGGCGGCGGAAAAATATGGCCGCAAGCCGATCCTGATGCTGAATATCGTCTTCTTCTCGGTGTTTGAGCTGCTCTCCGCCGCCGCGCCCTCGCTGACGGTCTTCTTGCTGTTGCGGGTGTTGTACGGCGTTGCGATGGGCGGCATCTGGGGCGTGGCGTCGTCGTTGGCGATGGAAACCATACCGGACCGCTCGCGCGGCCTGATGTCGGGTATTTTCCAGGCCGGCTATCCGTTCGGTTATCTGCTGGCGGCGGTGGTGTACGGCCTGCTGTTCGAAACGGTCGGCTGGCGCGGCATGTTTGTCATCGGCGCGGCGCCGATCCTGCTGCTGCCGTTTATTTATTATTGCGTGCAGGAGTCGCCGGTGTGGCTGGCGGCGCGTGAACGCAAGGAAAGCTCTGCCTTGCTGCCGGTGTTGAAGAGCCACTGGAAGCTGTGCTGCTATCTGGTGCTGCTGATGGCGGCGTTCAATTTCTTCTCCCACGGCACGCAGGATCTGTATCCGGTGTTTCTGAAAGTTCAGCATGGTTTCGATCCAAAAACCGTTAGTATCATCGCCATTAGCTACAATATCGCGTCAATTATCGGCGGCGTTTTCTTCGGTTCGTTGTCGGAAAAGATCGGCCGCAAAAAAGCGATCATCATCGCCGCGCTGCTGGCGCTGCCGGTGATCCCGCTGTGGGCATTTTCCAGCGGTTCGCTGATGTTGGGGATCGGCGCTTTCCTGATGCAGTTCATGGTGCAGGGCGCCTGGGGCGTGGTGCCGACCTACCTGACTGAGCTGGTGCCGGCCAACACCCGCGCGGTGCTGCCGGGGTTCGTGTACCAGTTGGGTAACCTGATCGCTTCGGTCAACGCCACGCTGCAAGCCACCATCGCCGAACATCATGGGCATAATTACGGCCTGGCGATGGCGATCGTCGCCGGTACGGTGGCGCTGGCGATCGCCCTGTTGGTGTTCTTCGGCAAGGATACGCGCGGCAAGGCGATCACAGACGCGGTGAGAAATCCGGGCGTGCGCGCCAACGTGTGAAATCCGGGCGATTCGCGTGAGGTATGACCAGATTGCGCCGAATAATAACGCAAAAAAAGTGTTGTCATGCCGCGCGCGACTATGGTACCTCTGTAAGCATTAGTTCTGAATGAGCACAGTGAACAAACCCATTATGAAAGCCTTTGCCCAAGTGATTAGCCTAGTCGTGATTAGCGTGGTGGTGATTATTATCCCACCGTGCGGGGCTGCACTTGGACGAAGAAAGGCTTAGCAAACAAGCCGGAATCGCAAGAGAACCCCCGCACCGTCAGGTCCGGGGGTTTTTTATTGGCAAGAGAAAAGTGGAGCAAGGGTCATAACATGAAAAACAGAACAAAATCCTGCAGTTGTCGAAGTAAGGCGGGGAAATAACTATGAATGGCGCTCAGTGGGTAGTTCAAGCGTTGCGTGCGCAGGGTGTGGATACCGTATTCGGCTATCCGGGCGGGGCAATCATGCCGGTGTACGATGCGCTGTACGACGGCGGCGTGGAACACCTGCTGTGCCGCCATGAACAGGGCGCCGCGATGGCCGCCATCGGCTACGCCCGCGCCACCGGCAAAGTCGGCGTTTGCATCGCCACTTCCGGCCCCGGCGCCACCAACCTGATCACCGGCCTGGCTGATGCGCTGCTCGATTCCGTTCCCGTTGTCGCCATCACCGGTCAGGTGGGTTCCGCGCTGATCGGCACCGATGCCTTTCAGGAGATCGATGTTCTCGGCCTGTCCTTGGCCTGCACCAAACACAGCTTCCTGGTGGAATCGCTGGACGCGCTGCCGGGCATCATGGCGGAAGCCTTCGCCATCGCCGCCGGTGGCCGCCCTGGCCCGGTGCTGATCGATATCCCGAAAGACATCCAGCTGGCGCAGGGCGACTTGCACCCGCATCTGATACCGGTCGATGAAGTGCCGGCATTCCCGGCGGCGGCGTTGGCGGAGGCGGCCGAGCTGCTGGCGCAGGCGCACAAACCGATGCTGTACGTCGGCGGCGGCGTGGGCATGGCGCAGGCGGTGCCGGCGCTGCGCGAGTTCATCGCCGTGACCCGCATGCCGAACGTCGCCACCCTGAAGGGGCTGGGCGCGCCGGATGCGCAAGATCCGCTGTACCTCGGCATGTTGGGCATGCACGGCACCAAGGCTGCCAACCTGGCGGTGCAGGAGTGCGATCTGCTGATTGCCGTCGGCGCGCGTTTCGATGACCGCGTGACCGGCAAACTGAACGCCTTCGCACCGCACGCCAAAGTGATCCACATGGATATCGACCCGGCGGAAATGAGCAAGCTGCGCCAGGCGCATGTGGCCCTGCAGGGCGATCTGAAAGCGTTGCTGCCGGCGTTGCAGCGCCCGCTGAACATCGCCCCCTGGCAGCAGCAGGTGACGGCGCTGAAAGCCGACCACGCCTGTCGCTACGATCACCCCGGCCAGCCGATCTACGCGCCGCTGTTCTTGCGCCAGCTGTCCGCCCGCAAGCCGGCCAACAGCGTAGTGACTACCGACGTGGGCCAGCACCAGATGTGGAGCGCGCAGCACATGACGTTCGAACGCCCGGAGAATTTCATCACCTCCAGCGGCCTCGGCACCATGGGGTTCGGCGTGCCGGCGGCAGTAGGGGCCCAGATCGCGCGCCCGCAAGATACGGTGATCTGCGTCTCGGGCGATGGCTCCTTCATGATGAACGTGCAGGAACTGGGCACCATCAAGCGCAAACAGCTGCCGCTGAAGATCGTGCTGCTGGACAACCAGCGCCTCGGAATGGTGCGTCAATGGCAGCAGTTGTTCTTCGACGGCCGCTACAGTGAAACCAACCTGTCCGATAACCCCGACTTCCTGATGCTGGCCGCCGCCTTCGGCATTCCCGGCCAGCGCATCAGCCGCAAGGATCAGGTGGAGGGCGCGCTCGAGGCGCTGTTCAACACCGCAGGCCCTTATCTGCTGCAGGTCTCTATCGACGAACTCGAAAACGTCTGGCCGCTGGTGCCGCCGGGCGCCGGCAACGAAACCATGTTGGAGGAAATATCATGATGCAGCATCAACTCTCGATCCAGGCGCGTTTTCGCCCCGAAATGTTAGAGCGCGTATTGCGGGTCGTGCGTCATCGCGGCTTTCAGGTTTGTGCTATGAATATGGTTTCCCCGGCCAACGCCGACAGCATCAATATCGAATTGACCGTTGCCAGCCCGCGTCCGGTTGCCCTGTTGTCATCTCAATTAAGCAAACTGATGGACGTCTCCTGCGTCGAGATCCAGCAGCCAACATCACAACAAATACGCGCCTGAGGCGCCGAGAAGGATAAATAACAATGACAAAGAAAGCCGATTACATTTGGTTCAATGGTGAGATGGTTCCCTGGGCCGAGGCCAAAGTGCACGTGATGTCGCACGCGCTGCATTACGGCACGTCGGTATTTGAGGGGGTGCGCTGCTACGACTCGCACTTGGGGCCGGTAGTGTTCCGTCATCGCGAGCATATGCAGCGCCTGCACGATTCGGCGAAAATCTACCGCATGCCGGTTTCGCAAAGCGTTGACGAACTGATGGAAGCCTGCCGCGCCACGTTGCGCAAGAACAACCTGGTCAGCGCGTACATCCGCCCGCTGGTGTTCGTCGGCGATGTCGGCATGGGCGTCAACCCGCCGGCCGGTTACAAAACGGACGTGATTATCGCGGCGTTTCCTTGGGGCGCTTATCTGGGTGAAGAAGCGCTGGATCAAGGCATCGACGCGATGGTCTCCTCCTGGCACCGCGTCGCACCAAACACCATCCCCACCGCGGCCAAGGCTGGCGGCAACTATCTTTCCTCTCTGCTGGTGGGCAGCGAAGCGCGTCGCCACGGCTATCAGGAAGGCATTGCGCTCGACGTGCACGGCTACATTTCCGAAGGGGCGGGCGAGAACCTGTTTGAAGTGAAAGACGGCGTGATTTACACCCCGCCGTTCACCTCTTCGGCGCTGCCGGGCATCACCCGCGACGCGATCATCAAGCTGGCGAAAGACATGGGCTTCGCAGTGCGTGAGCAGGTGCTGTCGCGCGAATCGCTGTACCTGGCCGACGAAGTGTTCATGTCCGGCACCGCGGCGGAAATCACGCCGGTGCGCAGCGTGGACGGCATTCAGGTCGGCATCGGCAAATGCGGCCCGGTGACCAAACAGATCCAGCAGGCGTTCTTCGGCCTGTTCAGCGGCAAGACAGAAGACAAATACGGCTGGCTGGATCCGGTCAATCCGTAACGACAAGACAGACAGATAAGAATATCCAGGCGGTTCGTTCGCCGCCTGTCATAAATACATTTGGAGTGAAAAGAGCATGCCTAAGTACCGTTCCGCCACCACCACCCACGGCCGCAACATGGCGGGTGCCCGCGCATTGTGGCGCGCGACCGGGATGACCGACGCCGATTTCGGCAAGCCGATCATCGCCGTGGTCAACTCCTTTACCCAGTTCGTGCCGGGCCACGTGCATCTGCGCGATCTGGGCAAACTGGTCGCTGAGCAGATCGAAGCCTCCGGCGGCGTGGCCAAAGAGTTCAACACCATCGCGGTGGATGACGGCATCGCCATGGGCCATGGCGGCATGCTCTATTCCCTGCCGTCGCGCGAGCTGATCGCCGACTCGGTCGAATATATGGTGAACGCCCACTGCGCCGACGCGATGGTGTGCATCTCCAACTGCGACAAGATCACCCCGGGCATGCTGATGGCGGCGTTGCGCCTGAATATCCCGGTGATCTTCGTCTCCGGCGGCCCGATGGAAGCCGGCAAGACCAAACTCTCCAATCAGATCATCAAGCTGGATCTGGTGGACGCGATGATCCAGGGCGCGAACCCGAACGTCAGCGACGCCGACAGCGAGCAGATCGAGCGTTCCGCCTGCCCGACCTGCGGCTCCTGCTCCGGCATGTTTACCGCCAACTCGATGAACTGCCTGACAGAAGCGCTGGGCCTGTCGCAGCCGGGCAACGGCTCGCTGCTGGCCACTCACGCCGATCGCAAAGCGCTGTTCCTCAACGCCGGCAAGCGCATCGTCGAGTTGACCAAACGCTATTACGAGCAGGACGACGAAAGCGCGCTGCCGCGCAATATCGCCAACAAGGCGGCGTTTGAAAACGCCATGACGCTGGATATCGCCATGGGCGGCTCGACCAACACCGTGCTGCACCTGCTGGCTTCGGCGCAGGAAGGCGAGGTGGATTTCACCATGGAAGACATCGACCGCCTGTCGCGCAAAGTGCCGCACCTGTGCAAGGTGGCGCCGAGCACGCAGAAATACCATATGGAAGACGTGCACCGCGCCGGCGGCGTAATCGGCATCCTCGGCGAGCTGGATCGCGCCGGTTTGCTGAACCGCGAGGTGAACAACGTGCTGGGGCTGACCCTGCCGCAGACGCTGGAAGCCTACGACGTGATGCTGACCCGCGACGAAAGCGTCAAGAAAATGTACTCCGCCGGGCCGGCCGGTATCCGCACCACGCAGGCATTCTCTCAGGACTGCCGCTGGGATTCGCTGGACACCGACCGCAAGGAGGGCTGCATCCGCACCCGTGAGCACGCCTACAGTCAGGACGGCGGGCTGGCGGTGCTGTACGGCAACCTGGCGGAAAACGGCTGTATCGTCAAAACCGCCGGCGTAGACAAGGAAATCCTCACCTTCCGCGGCCCGGCCAAAGTCTATGAAAGCCAGGATGATGCGGTAGAAGCTATCCTCGGCGGCAAAGTGGTGGCGGGCGACGTGGTCGTTATCCGTTACGAAGGGCCGAAAGGCGGGCCGGGCATGCAGGAAATGCTTTACCCAACCACGTATCTGAAATCGATGGGGCTGGGCAAGGCGTGTGCGCTGATCACCGACGGACGTTTCTCCGGCGGCACCTCCGGGCTGTCCATCGGCCACGCCTCGCCGGAGGCGGCCAACGGCGGCCTGATCGCCCTGGTGCAGGACGGCGACATGATCGCGATCGACATTCCGCATCGCGGCATCCAGCTGGATGTCAGCGAGCAGGAGCTGGCGGCGCGGCATGAGGCGGAACTGGCGCGCGGCGATGCGGCCTGGACGCCGAAAAACCGTGAACGTCAGGTGTCCTTCGCGCTGCGCGCTTACGCCTCGTTGGCCACCAGCGCCGACAAAGGCGCGGTGCGCGACAAGAGCAAACTGGGGGGATAAGCAGCATGGCGGTCTCTCAACCCCTACCCAGCGCCCCCTGCGGCGCGGAATATCTGCGAGCGGTACTGCGCTCGCCGGTCTACGAGGTGGCGCAGGTCACCCCGTTGCAGGCCATGAGCAAAATCTCTTCGCGCCTCGGCAACACCATTTTGGTGAAGCGCGAAGATCGCCAGCCGGTGCACAGCTTCAAGCTGCGCGGGGCCTATGCGATGATCGCCGGGCTGGACGAAGAGCAGAAGGCGCGCGGCGTCGTAACGGCTTCGGCCGGCAACCACGCGCAGGGCGTCGCCTTCTCCGGTAAACGGCTGGGGCTCAAAACGCTGATCGTGATGCCGGTGTCCACCGCGGACATCAAGGTGGATGCGGTGCGCGGTTTCGGCGGCGAAGTGTTGCTGCACGGTGCCAATTTCGACGAGGCCAAGGCGAAGGCGATCGAGCTTTCCCAACAGCAGGGCATGACCTTCGTGCCGCCGTTCGATCATCCGACGGTGATCGCCGGGCAGGGCACGCTGGCGATGGAGCTGCTGCAGCAAGACGCGCATCTGGATCGGGTCTTCGTGCCGGTCGGCGGCGGCGGCCTGGCCGCCGGGGTGGCGGTGCTGATCAAGCAGCTGATGCCGCAGATCAAAGTGATCGGCGTCGAAGCGGAAGACTCCGCCTGCCTGCGCGCGGCGCTGGATGCCGGCCATCCGGTGGATCTGGCGCGCGTCGGGCTGTTCGCTGAAGGCGTGGCGGTGAAGCGCATCGGCGACGAAACCTTCCGCCTGTGCCGTGAGTATCTGGACGACGTGATCACCGTGGACAGCGACGCCATCTGCGCGGCGGTCAAAGATCTGTTCGAGGACGTGCGCGCCATTGCCGAACCTTCCGGCGCGCTGGCGCTGGCGGGGCTGAAAAAGTACGTGCAGCAGCACAATATTCAGGGCGAGCGTCTGGCGCACGTGCTGTCCGGCGCCAACCTCAACTTCCACGGGCTGCGCTACGTTTCCGAACGTTGCGAACTGGGCGAACAACGCGAAGCGCTGTTGGCGGTAACCATTCCGGAACAGCAGGGCAGCTTCCTCAAGTTCTGCCAACTGCTGGGCGGCCGCTCGGTGACCGAATTCAACTACCGCTACGCCGATGCCGACAACGCCTGCATTTTCGTCGGCGTGCGTCTGACGCGCGGCCACGCCGAACGGCGGGAGATCATCGACGAACTCAACGCCGACGGTTATCAGGTGGTGGATCTGTCGGACGACGAGATGGCCAAGCTGCACGTGCGCTACATGGTGGGCGGGCGTCCATCGAAGCCGCTGCGCGAACGGCTGTACAGCTTTGAGTTTCCGGAGTCGCCGGGCGCGCTGCTGAAGTTCTTGCAGACGCTGGGCACGCACTGGAACATTTCGCTGTTCCACTATCGCAGCCACGGCACCGACTTCGGCCGGGTGCTGGCGGCCTTCGAGCTGGCGCAAAGCGAGCCGGAATTCGAGCGTCACCTGCAGGCGCTGGGCTACGATTGTCACGACGAAACCGACAACCCGGCGTTCCGCTTCTTTTTGCAGGGGTGAGTCCGGTGCGTTTACCCGGCCGGCTGGCCCGCTTAGCGGCACAAGGCCGGGAGATGGAACGCCAAATCGCGGCGCGCGATGGCGCGCTTTTCGCCGGTGTGGATGCGCAGCTCGAGCAGCATTTCCTGACGCCGGGCCAGCGGCTGTCGCCGCCGGGCGTCGGCAATGTCATGTTGCTGATGGTTTGCCTGACGCTGGGGCTGGCGGGCGTGATGGGCCTGGCCACGGACGTGGCGGCCGCCTGGAGCGGCAAGACTTCCGCTGCCGTTCTCATGGGCAGCGGCGCGATCGTGGCGGTGTGGATGACGTTGATCCTGTTCCAACTGGCGCAGGGTAAAAACAGCGGGGTGGTATTGCTGCAATATTATCTTGGCATGCTCGGCCTGTTTTGCCTTGGCGCCGCGGCGGCGTGGGCGGCGGGGATGACCGGCATCGCCACTGTCGCCATGCTGCTGGGGGGCGTGGTTGGCGGGGCGCTATTCAGCAACCGGGCGGTGTTCTCTCTCTATGTCGCCTATTTTCGCACGCGTCGGCGCGTATTTATCAAACGCCGTTGGCAGAGGGAAGATCTGCGCAACACCCGATAAACCGTCAGAACGGAAAAACTTATGACGCAACCCTTCTCCGGCTTTAGCCAGCAGGGTCTGAATTTCCTGCAGCAGGTGCGGATCGAGAACGATAAGGCGTGGTTCGACGGCAACCGCGGCATCTATGATCGCGAGCTGCTGGCGCCGTTTCGCGCGCTGGTGGAGCAGCTGGCTCCCGGCATGCTGGCGATCGACCCGCAGTTCGAGACTCGCCCGGCGATCGGCAAAACGCTGTCGCGCATTCATCGCGATACGCGCTTTTCACATGACAAATCGCGCTACCGCAGCCGCATGTGGCTGACGTTCAAGCGCCCGAGTAAAGACTGGAAAGACGCGCCGGTTTACTTTTTCGAACTGGGGCCGGACATGCTGCGCTATGGGCTCGGCTACTACAGCGCCAACAAGCCGACCATGGATCTGTTCCGCCATACGCTGAGGCAGCGGCCGCAGCCTTTCCTTGAGGTGGCCACCTGCTGCCGGCCGCCGTTCGAGCTGGTGGGTGAGAGCTACAAGCGCCCGCTGGTGAAGGAACAGGCGGCGGAGATCGCCACCTGGTACAACCGCAAGTCGTTTGCGGTGATGGTGACCGACAGCGAAGTGGAAAAGCTGTTCAGCGCCGATCTGGCGCCGCTGCTGGCCGGGGCATTTTTGCAGCTTGAGCCGCTCTACCACTGGCTGATGCAGGTAGAGACGATGAAGCAGATCGATCCGGCGGATCTGTAAACCCTGCGTCAGCGGGGATGCAGCAAGCGCCAAAAGGCGTCGATCAGCGGATCGCTGAGGCGCTTTTTCTGGACGCAGACCCCCAGCTCGAACGGTTCGACCATCGAGATGTTATCCAGCTGCGAGATGCGGTTGCGTACCGGCTCCGGGCTGTTGTCCACCACCACGCTCGGGATCAGCGCGATGCCGCAGCCCAGAGCGACCATCGACACGATGGCTTCGTGGCCGCCGACGGTGGCGTAAATCAGCGGATTGCTGATGCGGTGGCGGCGGAACCACAGCTCGATGCGTTTTCGCGAAGGGCCGTGCTCCGGCAGGATGAACGGGATCTCGGCCCAGTCGGGCCTGTCGGCGAACGCCTGGCTGCGCACCGCACAGGGCAGCGCCGGCGCGATCAGCACCAGCGGGATTTCGCCGATTTTGGTGAACGCCACGCTGGCGGGCAGCGTTTCCGGCCGGCCGGCGATGCCGAGATCGGCCTCGTTGGATTGCACCTTGTCGACCGCGTCGGCGGCGTCGCCGGTGGTCAGCTTAATCTCCACCAGCGGGTGCTGCGCGCGGAAGCGATCGAGGATCGGCGGTAGGTGGCTGTACGCCGCGGTCACCGAGCAGAACAACCGCAGTTCGCCGCTGAGCGAAGGGCCGTGCTGGCCGAGCGAGTGCTTCAGCTGCTGATATTGCAGCAGCGTTTGCTGGGCGAATTCTTTCAGCTGTTCGCCGGCGTCGGTCAGCTGCACGGTGCGGTTATCGCGCAGGAACAGCGGCTGCCCGAGGATCTCTTCCAGCCGCTGGATCTGGCGGGAGAGCGTCGACGGGCTGACGTGCATCGCCTTGGCGGTGCGCCCGAAGTGATGGCTTTCGGCCAGATGCAGGAACAGCTTTAAATCACGTAAATCCATATCGATACGCTCGCAGTGAGAGTGTTGCATAAATTGCAATATCACGTTCTTAATATATCAATTTAAGCAACGCATTTCCTGTTATACATTGAGTTTAACGAATCTCCGCACAGACAGGGCGGGGAATGAAAATAACAATGCAAGACAACATCAAACCGGAGTACCACCATGGCTAACTATTTCAACACATTGAACCTGCGTCAGCAGTTGGCGCAATTGGGTAAATGCCGCTTTATGGCGCGCGACGAATTTGCTGACGAAGCCGGCTACCTGAAAGGTAAAAAAGTGGTGATTGTCGGCTGTGGCGCCCAGGGGCTGAACCAGGGTCTGAACATGCGCGATTCCGGCCTGGACGTCGCCTATGCCCTGCGCAAAGAAGCGATCGACGAGAAGCGCGCTTCCTGGCGCAAGGCGACCGAAAACGGCTTTAAGGTCGGCACCTACGAAGACCTGATCCCGCAGGCGGATCTGGTGGTCAACCTGACGCCGGACAAGCAGCACTCTTCCGTGGTGCGCGCAGTGCAGCCGCTGATGAAAGACGGCGCGGCGCTGGGTTATTCCCACGGCTTCAACATCGTTGAAGTGGGTGAGCAGGTGCGCAAAGACATCACCGTGGTGATGGTCGCGCCGAAATGCCCGGGCACCGAAGTGCGCGAAGAGTACAAACGCGGCTTCGGCGTGCCGACCCTGATTGCGGTTCACCCGGAAAACGATCCGAAAGGCGAAGGCATGGCGATCGCCAAGGCCTGGGCGGCGGCGACCGGTGGCCACCGCGCCGGCGTGCTGGAGTCCTCCTTCGTCGCCGAAGTGAAATCCGACCTGATGGGCGAGCAGACCATTCTGTGCGGCATGCTGCAGGCGGGTTCGCTGCTGTGCTTCGACAAGCTGGTTGCTGAGGGCACCGATCCGGCTTACGCCGAGAAACTGATTCAGTTCGGCTGGGAAACCATCACCGAAGCGCTGAAGCAGGGCGGCATCACCCTGATGATGGATCGCCTGTCCAACCCGGCCAAGCTGCGTGCCTATGCGCTGTCCGAACAGCTGAAAACCATCATGGCGCCGCTGTTCCAGAAGCACATGGACGACATCATCTCCGGCGCTTTCTCCAGCGGCATGATGGCCGACTGGGCGGAAGACGACGTGAAATTGCTGACCTGGCGCGAAGAGACCGGCAAAACCGCGTTCGAGAATGCGCCGCAGTTTGAAGGCAAAATCAGCGAGCAAGAGTACTTCGATCACGGCGTGCTGATGGTGGCGATGGTGAAAGCGGGCGTTGAGCTGGCGTTCGAAACCATGGTCGATGCCGGCATCATCGAAGAGTCGGCTTACTACGAGTCGCTGCACGAGCTGCCGCTGATCGCCAACACCATTGCGCGTAAGCGTCTGTATGAAATGAACGTGGTCATCTCCGATACCGCGGAGTACGGCAACTACCTGTTCGCCAACGCGGCGGTGCCGTTGCTGAAGGACTTCATGACCACCCTGCAGGCGGGCGATTTGGGCAAAGCCGTGGCGGGTACGGCGGTGGACAACGCGCAGCTGCGTGACGTGAACGAAGCGGTACGCAGCCACCCTATCGAAACCGTCGGCCGCAAACTGCGTGGCTACATGACCGACATGAAACGCATCGCCGTTGCGGGCTGATTTCCCGCAAGGCAAAGCACACAGAGCCGGCAGCGATGCCGGCTTTTTTATGCCTCCGGCATGACCTCGGCGGGAATGATGGCGCCGCGGTGTTGGATCACCGTTGCGGCGAGCAGGTGGCCGCGCTGCGCCGCCTGTTGGGCGCTGCCGCCGTTCAGGCGTACCGCCAGGTAACCGGCGCTGAAAGAGTCGCCCGCCGCGGTGGTATCCACCACGCGCTCCGGCGGCAGCGCGATCGCCGGCACCTCAAGCCGCTCTCCCTCCACGCTGAACACCAGACAGGCATCCGCGCCGCGTTTGATAGCGATCTCGCCGACGCCGAGCGCCTGCGTGCGCGCCACCACCTGTTCAACCGGCTGCGCTCCCCACAGCAGCTCTTCGTCATCCAGCGTCAGGAAGGCGATGTCGGTGCAGGCCAGCACCTCACGGTAGGCCTGCTGCGTTTCCTCACGGCTGTGCCACAGGCGCGGGCGATAGTTATTGTCGAAGATAACCTGGCCGCCGTTGGCGCGGCAGCGGCGCAACAGCGCCAGCAGCTTCGTGCGGTCGGCAGGCGCGAGGATCGCCAGGCTAATGCCGCTGAGATACAGGTAATCGAACTGCGCCAGCCGGGCGCACAGTGCGTCGGCCTGGGGGCCCGCCAGCCAATACCGGGCGGCGGCGTCGTTGCGCCAGTAGTAGAAGGTGCGTTCGCCGGCGGCGTCGGTTTCGATCACGTACAGGCCCGGCAGTTTGTTTTCCAACCGCTGAATCAGCCCGGTCTCGATCTTCTCCTGCCGCCAGGCCTGCAGCATCTCGCCGCTGAAGCTGTCGGTGCCGAGCGCGGTGACGTAATGTACCTGCAGCGTCTGTTCCGGCATTTGGCGGGCGAGGTAGACGGCGGTGTTGAGGGTATCGCCGCCAAAGCCGCGCGTCAGCTGTGCGCCCTGCTGCGACAGTTCGATCATGCATTCGCCGATCACGGCGAGATTTCGGATAGTCATCGTCAATAAGCCCTGGCTAAAGAAGAAGCAACAACCGCCAGTCTCCACGCAAGGCGGTGAGGGAGTCAATAAATTAAAACGGTGTTTTGATTTTTTTATGATCGCGATCGGCCCATGCCAAAACAGGGTGAAGAAGAAACCGTGCGGCAATTCGTGCTTAAAGTTTTGCGCGGCGCGGCCGATAAGCTGGGTAAAGAAACAGCGGCAGCGCTCTCACTTCCCCGCCACGGCGATAGTACCGATGATAACCAACCTGATCTCGGGTCTGCTGGCGCCCTGTTTTGCCCTCTATGCCTGCGCCAAATCGCGGCGCTACTGGCGGCAATGCCGGCGCTTGTATACCTTCCAGCCGATTTATCGCACCAGCGGCGCGCTGCTGGCGGTGGAACTGCTGACGGCGGTATATCACCCGAATGAACCGGACAAACGGCAATCCCCGGAACAGTATTTTTCCTCGCTCGGCGTCGCCCAGCGTTTGCGGGTGATCCAGGAACAGCTGGCGCTGTTGCAGCGCTGGCAGGCATTGTTCATTCGCCACGCGTTGATGGTGTCGGTCAATATCGACGGCATGGCGCTGCAAGCGTTGCAGCGCCATAGCGAGCTGCAGCGGCAGATCGCCGAGATGCCCTATCTGCGCTTCGAACTGGTGGAGCACGCCGAAACGGCGTCAAACCGCCCGTTGCACCAGATGGTCGGCGGCGAACGGCTGTGGCTGGACGATTTCGGCAGCGGGCTGGCCAACTTCTCCGCCGTCGGCGCCTGGCGCTATCAATACATCAAGGTAGCGCGCGAATTGTTCACCTTGCTTAAACAGTCTGAAGAGGGCGTGCAGCTGCTCGGCACCCTGATCAAGATGATGAACCAGCACAGCGACGGGGTGATCGTCGAAGGCGTGGAAACCGAGCAGGAGTGGCGGCTGGTACAGCGTTCCGGCGCGTTGGCCGCGCAGGGTTACTATCTTTCCCGCCCGGCATGCTTTGAAACTTTACACAGCGTACCGACGCTGTTCGCCGCGCCCGGCGCGCCGGCGTGAACTCCGGCCTATCCTCAGCTAATCTTAAACGGGGCTGCTCATTCCTTTTCCTTTCATTCGGCAGCCCGGTTTATGTGCTGAGGGAGCCCTATGACAAGAACAGGAAAGGTTTTCAGCTGGCTGGGCGGCATTGTGCTGCTGGCGATCGCCGCGCTGGCGATCTTCATCGCTACCTTCGACTGGAATCGACTCAAGCCCACCATCAACGACAAAGTGTCGGCCGAACTGCGGCGGCCGTTCGCCATCCGCGGCGATCTGGGCGTCGACTGGTCGCGTAATCGGGATGAGGGCGGCTGGCGCGCCTGGGTGCCCTGGCCGCATATTCACGCCGAAGACGTGTGGCTGGGTAACCCGAAAAACATGCCCGGCGACAGCATGGTGACGCTGCAGCGCGTCGACGCCAGCATCGCACCGCTGGCGTTGCTGAAGAAAGAACTGCTGATCCCGCGCATTTGGCTCAAGCAGCCGAATGCGTCGTTGCAACGCCTGGCCAACGGCGACAACAACTGGACGTTTGACCTGGCCGCTGGCCAGGATCCGCAGCAACCGCCTTCCGACTGGTCGTTCACCGTTCACGACATCGTGTTCGACAAGGGGCAGATCGCCTTTAAAGACGCCACGCTGAAGGCGGACTTCCGCGCCGTCATCGATCCGCTCGGCAAACCGCTGCCGTTCAGTGAAGTGACCGGCAAACAGAGCAGCGGCAAGGCCGCCACTCCTGACTACGTCTTCGGTTGGCAGGTCAAGGGCAAATACAACGGCGAGCCGCTGAGCGGCAGCGGCAAGATTGGTGGCATGCTGTCGCTGCAGAGCGCCGATCTGCCGTTCCCGCTGCAGGCCGACGTGCGCTCCGGCAGCACCCGTGTGGCGGTGGCGGGCACCTTGACCGATCCGCTGAACCTCGGCGGGCTGGACGTGCAGCTGAAATTTTCCGGCGAAAGCCTGGGTAATCTCTATGGCTTGACCGGCGTGCTGCTGCCGAACACGCCGCCGTATGCGACCGATGGCCATCTGATAGCCCGCCTGCATCAGCCGGGCGGCGCCGTGTTCGAATATCAGAAATTCGACGGCAAAATCGGCGACAGCGACATTCACGGCGATTTGAAATACGTTGCCGGTAAGCCGCGGCCGACGCTGAGCGGCGCGGTGAGCTCCCGGCAGCTGAGGTTGGCGGATCTGGCGCCGCTGATCGGCGCGGACTCCAACGCCGCCAAAGCCGGGCGCGGCGAGAAGAGCCGCCAGCCGGCGGATAAGGTGCTGCCGGTCGAACAGTTCGATACGCAAAGCTGGCGCAAGATGGATGCGGACGTGAAGTTTGCCGCCGCACGCATTGAACGCGGCAGCGATTTGCCGCTGAGCGATTTGGCCACGCATCTGAAGCTGAACAATGGCGAACTGCGCCTGGATCCGCTGCGCTTCGGCATGGCGGGCGGCAGCCTGAACGCCGTGGTGCGTCTCGACGGCGGCAAAAAGCCGATGCGCGGCCAGGTGGATATGCACGCGCGCAAACTCCAGCTCAAACAGCTGTTGCCGAACGTGGCGGCGATGAAGCGCAGCCTCGGGCAGATGAACGGCGACGCCAGGCTGACGGGCAGCGGCAATTCGGTAGCCGAGCTGCTGGCGACCGGCAACGGCGACCTGCGCCTGTTGATCAATAACGGGGTGATCAGCCGCAGCCTGATGGAGATCCTCGGTTTGAACGTCGGCAACTATCTGGTGGCGCAGTTGTTCGGTGACGATGTGGTGGGCATCAACTGCGCGGCGGCGGACGTCGGCATCCGCAACGGCGTCGCCGCGCCGCGGCTGTTCGTGTTCGACACCGAGAACGCGGTGATCAACATCACCGGCAACACCAACCTCGCCACCGAACGGCTGGATTTGTCCATCGATCCGGAAAGCAAGGGGATGCGCGTGCTGACCCTGCGCTCGCCGCTGTACGTGAAAGGCACCTTCAAGCACCCCGACGCCGGCGTCAAAGCCGGGCCGCTGATCGCCCGCGGCGCGGCGGCGGTGGCGTTGGGCGCGGTGCTGACGCCGGCGGCGGCGCTGCTGGCGCTGGTTTCACCCAGTGAAGGCGGCGAGGAGAACCAGTGCGGGCAGATCCTGCGGGAGATGAAAGGCAAAAAATAGTCAGGCGCGCGGCGGCGGCGTGAGCAGCCGGCAGTCGTGATCCTGGATCTCTTCCGCCGAGGCCAGGGTAAACGGCAGCAGGCTGCGCTCGGTCGCCAGCAGCAGGAAATCGCCGTCCGGCAGCGCGGTCATCGCCAGGCCGAAGCTGCCCATGCGCCCTTCGGCGCGCGGCAGGCCGGAAGCCAACAGGCGGAAGGCGCCCTGTTGTTCCAGTTCGGCGGGGGTCACCCGCCGCCCCAGATAGTCATGCCCCAACAGGCCGCCGGGCAGCGGTTGCCATTGATCGATAAAATCGGGGCCGATCTGCGCCAGCCGCTGTTTTACCGCCGGCAGCAGGCAGGAGATATGAATGTGCAGTTGGTTTTGCGTGCGGCCATATTCCGAGTTGATCGCCAGTGAAATATCGCCATCGTCGATCGGCTTGCCATAGCGTTCCGCCATCACGTGGCGCGCGCGCCAGGCCTGGGCGAAGAAATTCGGCGTAGTGGCGTCCAGCACCGCCGGGCTTTCTATCCCGGTGATTTTGGCGCTGGGCATCAGCAGGTATTGCAGCGGCCCGTTGCGATCTTTAAACACCACGAAGCCGGCCGGCACATCTACCTGCGCGCAGGGCGCCGGGTTGTCATGCGCTTGCTGATTGGGCAGACATTGCTGGCTGACGATGCGCCACAGCGCATCGGGATGATCAGGCTTCAACCCGTAATAGAGCGCGATGGCGAGAGCCGCCAGCAGCGCAACGCAGACAAATAACCCACGACGCAGAGACATCGGCCGATCCTGTTACCGAGAGAAACATCCAGCATAGCCCGGTTTTATGACAGTAAACGAACAACGCGTGCGGCCCCCGCAGTGAGGGGGCCGCAGGGGATCACAGCGACCGGTGGCGGGTTTCTTTCATCAACAGCAGGGCCAGCAGCGTCAACCCGGCCATCGCCGCCAGGTACATGCCGACGTAGAACAGCCCGTAGTGGGCCGCCAGCCAGGCGGCGATATAAGGCGCCACGGACGCGCCGAGGATCGACGCGACGTTGTAGGAGAACGACGCGCCGGTATAGCGCACTTCGGTCGGGAACAGCTCCGGCAGCAGCGCGCCCATCGGGCCAAAGGTCAGCCCCATGATGCTCAGGCCGCACAGCAGGAAGCCCATCACCAGCGCCTGATTGCCGGAACCCAGCAGGGGCGGGAACAGGAACGCGAAGCCGATCATCAGCAGGGTAATGGCGATCATGGTCTTGCGGCGGCCGAACGCATCCGCCAGCAGGCCGGCGATCGGCACCATCACGCCGAAGCCGATCACCGCCACCATCAGCATCCACAGGAAGCTGTTGCGGGAGTAGCCGAGGCCCAGCGGCTGCGGCGCGGTGCCGTAGGTCATCGAATACACCGTCATCAGATAAAACAGCGTGTAGGTCGCCAGCATGATGAAGGTGCCGAGGATAGTGGCTTTCAGATGCTTGCTCAGCAGCGTGCCGAGCGGCACTTTCACCTGTTTGCCGGCCTTGGCCACTTTGGCGAACACCGGCGTTTCATGCAGCGATACCCGAACGTACAGGCCGATCAGCACCAGCGCCGCGGAGAGGATGAACGGCACGCGCCAGCCCCAATCCATAAACTGCTGGTCGCTCAGCAGCCAGGAGAGCAGCAGGAAGGTGCCGTTGGCGAAGAAGAAGCCGATCGGCGCGCCCAACTGCGGGAAGGAGCCGTACAGCGCGCGCTTTTTGGCCGGCGCGTTCTCCGTCGCCAGCAGGGCGGCGCCGCCCCATTCGCCGCCCAGCCCCAGACCCTGCCCAAAGCGCGCCAGCGCCAGCAGGATAGGGGCGAAGATGCCGATGGTTTCATAGCTTGGCAGCAGGCCGATCAGCACGGTGGAAATCCCCATGGTCAGCAGCGAGGCGACCAGCGTGACCTTGCGCCCTACCCGATCGCCGAAGTGGCCGAACAGCGCAGAGCCGATAGGGCGCGCGACAAAGGCGACGGCGAAGGTGGCCAGCGACTGCAGCGTCGCGGTGGTCGGGTCGCCCTGCGGGAAGAAGATGTGCGGGAACACGATCACCGCGGCGGTGGCGTAGATGTAGAAGTCGAAGAACTCGATGGCGGTGCCGACCAGCGAGGCGACGATGACTTTCCCGCGGGAGTTCACCGGTGTGGACGCCTCGTCGGCGTCGAGTGGGGGTGCGATGGTGGCTTGCATAATATTTCTTATCGTTAGAGGGGGTAAAAATCCATCTTAGTGACAGCATGCGGCCTTTTCAACGCGGGAGCTTTGGGCAACGCCGCTCCTAACCGGTTAAAAAGACTAATGTTTTACCGGGCTTCTTTTCTGCAGCGTTAAACGTTGAGAAATGGAGTTCGCGCAGAGGGAATGGCTGTAAAAACGGCAAAGAAAAGTGACTGGGCAGTTTGTTATGCTGGTTTCCGGATGGCGCACCGTGCGATTCAGATGTATTGACTGGTTTTTTGGCTGTTAACCAGATTAACGTGCCGGTGTGTGCGATAACACCGGCACGATTGCATGGCTTCAGCGCGCTGGCGGCTCGCGTTCCGGCAACGCTTTGTCGCCTTTGTAGTCGGCGGTGGCGATCCAGGCGGCGCAAAACAGCGTCAAACGAGCGAAGAAGTAGAAGAACGCCATCAGCCCGATCACCGATCCGAAGGCCGCGCCGGAAGGCGACTTCGCCACCTGCGGCAGCGTCATGGTCATCACGAACTTGATCACTTCAAAGCCGATGGCGGCGAGCAAGGTGCCGCGCAGCAGCGCTTTTTTCTTCGGTTTGTGGCGCGGCAGCATCCAGAAAATCCACAGGAACAGCAGATAGTTGGCGAAGATCGAGATCGACAGCGCGATCGTCGTCAGCGCCGGCCGCAGCCATTCGATGCCGTCCAGCCCCAGCGCGTTGACGATCGCCGCCTGCGCCGACCCGGCGACCGAGGTCAGCGACAGCGTGATAATCAGCGCGACCACCAGGCCGGTCAGCGAGATGAAGTCGCGGGTGTATTTGAAGTAGATTTTCTCCTGATCCTGCGGATTGCGCTCCCAGACATCGCGCGACTGCGCGCGGATCGCCTCGCGCAGATTGCCCATCCAGCTGATGCCGGAATAGAGCGCCAGCGCCAGGCCGGTCAACCCCACGGTGGTGCGCTGCTGAATGGCGGTATTGACGGTGTTCTTCAGCGTGCTGGCCAGCGTCGGATCGCTGATGCTGCCGACGATCCGGTTGATCAAGCGGGCCAGCAGATCCGGATTGGAGGCCAGCACGAAGCCGGCGGCGGCAAACGACACCATCAGGATCGGGATCAGCGAGAGGAATGAAAAATAGGTGATGGCGGCGCCGAACTGGCTACCCAGCCGATCGTTAAAGCGTTCGGCCGCGCGCAGCAGGTGCGCCACGCTCGGCCAGGCTTTGATGCGTTCAATCAGACGTGAAAAACCACCGATGCGGCGGTCGAGGGTCTCATGGCCGGTCTTGATGGCGATAAGCGGCTTCGGCGGCGTGTCTTGTGCGGGCTGGCGGCGTTCCTGGTCTGGTCCTGTAGGCATTACTTCACGATTTCCTTAACGTTAAACGGCATGTTTCAGCATTGATTATAGCCAAAGCCCCGCGGCGTTTTGAGCGCCGGGGCGGTAAACGGTCATTTTCCGAGCTTAGCGCGTTAGCGCCCGGCATGAAATGCCGGGGAGGGGCAGATAGGTAAAATTCCTATGAAAACCCCGTGGCGCCTCGGTTTTTTTCACTTTCCTACCTCCAATTTTTATCTGTTTCGTCGGCGAGAAAGCGTTTACTCATGATGTGGCGTTGCGCTTTGCCGCTCGCCGCTCCGCTGCAGCCGTAGGGGCTGGAACGGTCTCATCCGTCATCAACAGAAAAACTGGAAGGTCTTATGAAATTGCTTAATCACCCCACCTGCCGCCCGTTTACCGAAGCGGGCAATCTGTCGCAGCTGTCCGCCTACTATGAAGAGGGGCGGCACATCATGTGGATGCTGCTGCGCGCCGCGCCGCGCCCCTGCTTCAACCAGGCGCTGATCGAAGACATCATGACGCTGGCGCAGGCGGCGAAGGAATCTTCGCTGCGGTTCGATTTCTGGGTCACCGGCTCGCTGGTGCCGAACATGTTCAACGTCGGCGGCGATCTGCAGTTCTTCGCCGACGCGATCAAAAACCGCAAGCGCGAGGCGATGATGGCCTACGCGCGCGCCTGCATCGACTGCGTGCATGCGGCGGCTCGCGGTTTCGACACCGGCGCGGTCAGCATTGCGATGGTCGAAGGCAGCGCGCTGGGGGGCGGCTTTGAAGCGGCGTTGGCGCACCATTTCGTGCTGGCGCAGAACAATGCGCGCATGGGGTTTCCGGAGATCGCGTTCAATCTGTTTCCCGGTATGGGCGGTTACTCGCTGGTGGCGCGCAAGGCGGGCATGCGCTTGGCCGAGGAGCTGATTTGGGGCGGCGAGTCGCACACCGCAGAGTGGTTCGAGAGCCGCGGGCTGGTGGATCAGCTGTTCCAGCCCGGCGACGCCTACATGGCGACGCGCACCTTTATCGATACCATTCGGCCGAAGCTCAACGGCATGCGCGCCATGCTGCGGGCGCGTCAGCGCGTGTTGCAGCTGACGCGCTCCGAGCTGATGGACATTACCGAAGATTGGGTGCACTCGGCCTTTACCATTGAGGAAAAAGACCGCGCCTACATCGAGCGGCTGGTGATGTTGCAGGATCGCCATACCCTGAACCTGCGTCGTGCCGGCTAACCTTAACGCGCCCGCCTCATGCGGAGGGTGAGCGCGGGCGATAGGACTGCAGCCAATGCTCCAGCTGTTCCGGGAGCATTGGCCGCGCAAACAGAAAGCCCTGTTTTTCGTCCACGCCGACCTCGTCGAGGAAGTGGTTTTCGCTCTCGGTCTCCACCCCTTCGGCGATCACCCGGAACGCCAACGCCTCCGCCGCCGCAACGATCGCGCGCACCAACGATTGCGATACCGGGTTGAAATTCACCCCGCGCACGAAGCTTTTATCCAGCTTGATGGCGTCCAGAGGAATGCGCGCCAGCTGCGCCAGCGACGAATAGCCGGTGCCGAAGTCGTCGAGATGCACCTGCGCGCCCAGTTCGCGCAGCCGGGTGATCAACGCGCGCGCGCGGTTCTCGTCTTCAATCAGGCTGCTTTCGGTCAACTCGAAGTCCAGCAGACAGGGGGCCATGCGGTGACGGCGCAGCACCCCGAGCAGGTCGTTGACGATGCTGTCATCGGCCAGCTGACGGGCAGAGAGATTGACCGCCACCCGCAGATTCAAGCCCTGTTCTTGCCACTGCGCCGCCTGCCCGGCGGCGGTCTGCAGCACCCATTGGCCGAGCGGGCCGATCAGGCCGGACTCCTCGGCATAGGAAATGAACTGCAGCGGCGGGATCAGGCCGCGCTCCGGCGAATCCCAGCGCACCAGCGCTTCCACGCTGTGCACTTCACCGCTGCGCGCGTCGATTTTCGGCTGGTAATACAGCACCAGCTGATTTTGCTCCAGCCCTTTGCGCAGGTTGGTGTCCAGCCACATGTATTCGGCGACGCGTTTATTCATCTCCGGCGAGAAGACGGTATAGGTACGTTTGCCGTGCTCCTTGGCGACGTACATGGCGGTATCGGCGCTGCGGATCAGGCTGTCGAGATCGTTGCCGTGCTCCGGGCACAGCGCGATGCCGATCGAACAGCCGGTATACACCTCAATCAGGCCGATGCGGAAAGGGGTTTTCAGCCTGTCGATGATGCGCTGCGCCAGCGTTTGCAGGCGCTCGCGATCGGTTTGCGGTGCCAGCACCAGGAATTCGTCGCCGCCGAGGCGGGCGAGCACCTGGTCCGGGCCCAGGCAGCCGAGGATCGCCAGCGCGACCTCGACCAGCAGCCGATCGCCGAACATATGGCCGTAGGCGTCGTTGACCTTTTTGAAGTTGTCGAGATCGAGGTACACCAGGCCGAAACTCTCTTCGCCGCGCGTG
Source organism: Serratia sp. LACPHL-BACT-2024-00286 (assembly GCF_043109535.1). Taxonomy (NCBI): domain Bacteria; kingdom Pseudomonadati; phylum Pseudomonadota; class Gammaproteobacteria; order Enterobacterales; family Yersiniaceae; genus Serratia; species Serratia sp. LACPHL-BACT-2024-00286. The sequence continues at coordinate 231,701 of NZ_JBICNA010000008.1, read as the reverse complement.
GCGATGGCGTGATTGATCTTGTCCTGGATGGCGTTACGGTTCGGCAGGCCGGTGATGAGATCGGTGTTGGCCAGCACCCGCAGTCGCTCCTGCGCCCGGCGTTCTTCGGTGATGTCGGTACCGGAGCAGATCAGAAAGACTTCGTTTTTGCCGCTGCCGCTGTGCACGAACTTATTGCGGAACAGGAACAGCCGTTCGCCCTTGACCGTCTTTACCCAGCGTTCCACCTCATAGGACGAACCGTTGCGGAAGAAGCCGGCGATGTTGCGCCGCGAAGCGGCGGCTTCTTCCGGGCTCATAAACAGCTGGAAAACGTTTTTGCCGATCACCTCGTGTTCGTGCAGCCCGGTATACTCCTCGCTCAGCCGGTTGAAACGCTGAATGCGGCCGTGTTGATCGACGATCACGATCACCGAGTTGGCTTCGGACACCACCTGCTCGGCGAAGGAGAGGCCGTGCACCAGGTCGCGCGCCACAGATTGGGTGTCGCTGAAGGCGGAAGCGGTGCCCGCCCATTCGAGGTTGTTGACGCGGCGCCCGACCAGATGCAGATGCAGCGGTGCACCGGCTAGCGTAATGGTCAGCTCCAGGCTGGCGGTGACGCCGGTCAGGCGACGGATTTTCGCCGCTTCCATGGCGCTGAGCGCCACCGCGACGTGGGCTTTGCCTTTAACGGCGGACAGCTCCAGGGCATTGCTGTCAAACGCCAGCCGCCAGTGGGGGCTTTGGGTGCCGAAGTGGGCGTTAAGAAGCTCAGGGCCTTGGTCTGCGGGCATGATGATTCCTCAAAAGAGCACGGGCGGCCGGTCAGCACAGCTCCGGGCAGCCTGTTGGCCCGAAAGCGATCGCCGTACGCATCTGTGCATCATATAACAGGTTTTCACAGGCGGAGCGGGTGATGGGAACTATTATATAAGCAATGATTAGTTTTGCGGTGTAAACGTCGCCCGGCGGCCGGTTGTCTTAAAGTGTAGGAGAACATCGGATCCTGTGATGCTGGTACTGACTTCCCCCCGTTATCGGAAAACGGTTGATGCAAGGTTGCCGTGCAGGCGAGTAAATTATAACGGTAAGGGGAAAGCGGAAAAATAACTCCACCGAGGGGATTGTTGCCGGGAAATTAAAATTTCCATCAAATAAACGCCATCTTCATAGTTTTCTCATAATTGGTGAATAAATCCGAGACGGGTTTTAAAAAGTTTACACACCCTCGCATTACTTGAAATTTATCAGCCTATTATTATCTCCGACGACGAATGAGCCTGTTAACGTACAGCGCTCCTGATGAAGAAAAACTTTTAAGGAAATGATTATGCGTAAATTGACGGCTTTATTTATTGCTTCCACGCTGGCCCTGGGTTCTGCTTCCGCGGCGTTCGCTGCAGACACCACTGCCCCGGCGGCGGATGCGGCGCCGATGAAAATGATGCATCACAAGGGTGAAGGCAAAGGCGGCCCGTTCGCCGGGCTGAACCTGACCGAGCAGCAGCGCCAGCAGATGCGCGATATCATGAAAGAGTCGCACCAGAAGCGCGGGCCGGGCATGAAAGAGGAGCGCCAGGCGCTGCACAATCTGGTCGCTTCCGACAGCTTTGACGAAGCGAAGGCGAAGGCGCAAATTGACGCGATCGGTAAAGCGCAATCCGAACGCATGCTGGAGCGCGCCAAAGCGGAAAATAAAATGTATAACCTGCTGACCCCTGAGCAGAAAAAACAATACAATGAGAATTATCAGAAACGTGAGCAAAAGATGATGGACCATATGAATAAAATGAAGGCGCAGATGTCCTCCGATCAGTAATATCCGCTCGCGGTGAATAATAAAGGGCCAGACTATTTGTCTGGCCCTTTTCCTATTTGGCGTTATCACTGGCAGGCTATGCAGTGAGTGATAATCATTCTCCGCCGACCATGTGCCGGAACTGCTCGGCAACGGCCTGAGCAAAGCGCGGGTCGTTAATATGATAAGGCGTTTTTATCAACCGGCGTTTGTCGGTGGCGCGCACCGTTTCTTCCAGCGCTTGCGTAAAGGCGGCCAGCGCCGCCGGATCCCAGAACGGTTGCCCGGGCGCGTCCAGAGCCGATACGCCGCCCGCCGGGATAACGAAACGCACTTCGCCCGCGCAGGCGTTGATTTTTTCGCCCATCCAACGCCCCATTAACGCATTCTCCCGCGCGCTGGTGCGCACCAGCGTCACTTGCGGGTTGTGAGGGTGGCGCAGACGGTTGGCATAGCGAGCCGGCACCGTGTTCGGCGCGCCGAAGTTGATCATGTCGATCGCGCCGCAGGAGAGCACGCACGGGATGCCGGTACGCGCGATGGCACCGAAACGATCGGTATTGCAGGGCAGCACGCCGCCAAACAGGTGATCGGCCACTTCGGTGGTGGTCAAATCGATGGCGCCGTGCAGTTGGCGGCTATCGATCAGTTTTTCCAACGCTCTGCCGCCGCTGCCGGTCGCATGAAACGTCAGACAATCCCATAGCGATCCCAACTCGGCAATCAACGCCTGAACGCAGGGCGTGGTGACGCCAAACATTGTCAGGCCGATCGCCGGCTTGTCGTCGTGAGAGTCGACGGCGGCGAAGCGGACTGCGCCGGCTATCTGGCGCGCCGCGTTGCCCAGCACCCGTCGCGAGATGCGATTCAGGCCGGCGAGATCGGTGACCGAATACAGCATGCTGATATCGCTGGCGCCGACATAGGCGGAAACGTCACCCGCCGCCATGCTCGAGACCATCACTTTCGGCAGACCGATCGGCAGTTGCTGCATGGCCGGCGTGATGATGGCGGTGCCGCCGGAGCCGCCCAGGCCAAGCAGGGCGGCGATATCGCGGCGCGTCAGGATAAAGCGTTCGAAAGCGGTCGCCATGGCGGCGATCGCCTGGCCGCGGCTGGCGCAGAAGACCGCGCCGGCGCCCGCCGGATGGTGGCGAGCGACCTCTTCTGGGCCGATATCGGCCGGGGAGTCAAACGGCAAGCTACGGGTGGAGAGATCGACGGTTCGCGTGGGTAAATCCAGGCTGGCAATCAGCCGCCGCACATACTCCAACTCTTGTCCTTTCGTATCTGCTGTGGTAGCAATATAGACAAAATTTGAAGTATCTTTCATGGGTTTTCCGAGGTGCTTCTAATTTTTATTTTAAAAATTAATGCATTATATTTTTTTAGGTGCCCTGGTGTTGGCATTTAAATTAAATTGATTAATGTATTTATATAATGAGACGGCAGTATCATTTTTGCAAGGGCAGCTCAGTGCAAAATGGGACTTCTGTCTCATTTTTGAGCTTTTTGCGCGGCCGAGCCTTTGTCGTCAACCTGTCGGCAGTGGCGTATCTCCAGCCGCGCAAGCATGTACAGATGTATGAGGTTTAAGTGCCGATAAATGCTTTTCCCACCCCGTTCGATCCTTCACTGACGTCCACCCGGGCAAAAACCTACCGTTTGTTGCTGGCCAGCGCGATGGCGCTGTATGACGAAGGCGCGTTTCCTTCGATCACCGAACTGGCGGCGTATGCGCAGGTATCGCGTGCGACCGCCTACCGCTACTTTCCGACCCAGAGTGCGCTGATTAGCGCCGTGGTGGCGGAAAGCCTGGGGCCTATTCTGGAATGGCGCCCGCAAGACGATGATGCCCTGAAGCGCATCCAGCAGTTGCTGACCTTCGCCTATCCTCAGATGGAACGGCACGAGGGGGCGTTGCGCGCGGCGTTGCAGCTCTCTTTGCAGCAGTGGGCGCACGCGACGCCGGGCGAAAAATTCGTGCGCGGCAACCGCAAGCGTCTGTTGGCGCTGGCGGTAGAACCGCTGCAGGGCAAACTGCCGCCGGACTCTCTGCAGAGAGTGATTCATGCTTTCTCGCTGATTTACGGCTCGGAGGTGTTCCTGGTGCTGAAAGATATCTGGGGGCTGGAGCTTGAGAGCATTCAGGACGTCACGCAATGGATGGCCAAAGCCATCCTTCGTCAGGCGGAAGAGGACGCGACGAACCGCAAAAAAACATCAGCAGGATAATCCAATTTTTGCCGATGCCTGACTGAAAAACCAGCATAATTCACTGAGTGAATATTGGCAAAATTTATAATTTAAAGTGATAAAAGACGCCTGTTAAGCACTTTTCAGGCGGCCACACCCTTCATTTACCCCTGAATTATATTTTTATTTATCAGTTAATTAATATTTATTCCCTCACGTGCTATCGCCGCTCCGATACCGCCAAGCGTCATTGTCATTTCTTATCGTCGCTGGCCTGATTCACCCCTGAAACTTTCTCTCCTCCCGCCGAACTGCCGGATGACACATTAAGCGCACTTGAGATTGTTGTGCTTTATTTATTTGGTGTTACCAAACTGTTACACAAAAAATCTTATAAAACATTTGCAAACAACAACGGACGGTATCTGGGATGGAGAAGAAACTTAGAGGAGTCAAATCCGCTCGGGCGGCCTTCGGCTGGCCTGAAATCGGAGTTCATCGCGCACAATGGAGCGCGATGCTGATCTGCCTGACGGCGATCGGCGGGGCGCAGGCTGCCAGCTATATAGAGAACGGCAAAGCGGGCGATCCGGCCAGCTGGCGCAGCAGTGAGTTCAACGCGGAATGGGGGCTGGGGGCGATCCACGCCGACCAGGCCTACGCCGCTGGTTATACCGGAAAAGGCATCAAACTTGGCATTTTCGATCAGCCGGTCTACGCCAAGCATCCCGAATTTGCCGGTGAGAATAAGGTGATCAATTTGGTCACCGAAGGCATCCGCGAATACACCGATCCCTATATCCCGGTGAAAAAAGGCGACACTTTCCGCTATGACGGTACGCCGAGCGTGGACTCCGATGGCACGCTCGGTTCGCACGGTACCCACGTGGGCGGCATCGCCGCCGGCAGCCGCGACGGCGGCGCCATGCACGGCGTGGCGTTCAACGCGCAGATCATCAGCGCCGAAAACGGCGATCCCGGCCCGGAGGACGGCATCATCCTCGGCAACGACGGCGCGGTGTACCAGGCCGGCTGGGATGCGCTGGTGGCCAGCGGCGCGCGCATCATCAACAACAGCTGGGGCATCGGCATTACCGAAAAGTTTGAGGAGGGGGGTTATGACCCGGCTTATCCACACTTCACGGTAAACGATGCGCAAAAGCAGTTCGATCAGATCAAACAGATCCTCGGCACCAAGCCCGGCGGCGCCTATCAGGGCGCGATCGACGCGGCGCGCAGCGGCGTGGTCACCATCTTCGCCGCCGGTAACGACGGCAATCTGAATAACCCCGATGCCATGGCCGGCCTGGCCTATTTCGTGCCGGAGATTGCACCGAACTGGCTGTCGGTCGCCAGCTTGCAGGATCCCTCTAATAGCGGCGACTACAGCATCAGCACCTTCTCTTCCCGCTGCGGCTACACCGCCAGCTTCTGCGTTTCGGCGCCGGGCACCCGGGTATACAGCTCGGTGATTGAAGGCACCAGCGTGGAGAATCTGACGACCGGCTACGCCAAATACAGCGGCACCTCGATGGCGGCGCCGCACGTGGCCGGCAGCGTCGCGGTGCTGATGGAGCGTTTCCCGTATCTGAATGGCGCGCAGGTGGCGGAAGTGCTGAAAACCACCGCCACCGACATGGGGGCGCCGGGCATCGACGCGCTCTACGGCTGGGGGATGATCAACCTGGGCAAAGCCATCAACGGCCCTGGCATGTTGGCGACCGTCGAGGATATTCCCGAAGAATTCCGCATCCCGGATCCGACGGGCGTGGCTTACGGCCCGACCCAGTTCGTGGTGGATCTGCCGGGCGTTGGCGCGGTGCTGGACAAGGGCAAACCGACCGAGCGCGTCTGCAGCAGCGATCTTTGCGGCCTGGACTTCTGGAGCAACGACATCTCCGGCCACGGCGGCCTGACCAAGCAGGGCATCGGCACGCTGGTGCTGACGGGTAACAACACCTATGCCGGCCCGACGCTGGTCAATCAGGGCCGGCTGGCAGTCAACGGCTCGGTCACCTCGGCCGTCAGCGTGCAGAGCGGCGGTATTGTCGGCGGCAGCGGCACGGTCGGTTCGCTGACCGCCCGTCAGGGCGGCACCGTGGCGCCGGGCAACTCGATCGGTACCCTTAACGTGGTCGGCAACGTCAGCTTCGAGCCGGGTTCGCGCTACGCGGTGGAAGTGGGGCCGAACGGCCAGAGCGATCGGATCCAGAGCAGCGGATCGGCGACGATCGGCGGCGGCGAGGTGGCGGTCACGCTGGAGAACAGCCCCAACCTGCTGACGCAAAGCGAGGTGCGCAGCCTGCTGGGCCAGCAGTACACCATCCTGAGCGCGCAGCAGGGGGTGAGCGGGCAGTTTGACGCGGTGGCGCCGAACTACCTGTTCCTCGGTACCGGGCTGAGCTACCAGCCGACCGGGGTGACGCTGAGCGTCGGGCGAAACGGCACGAGCTTCGCCAGCGTGGCGCAGACGGCGAACGAGCGGGCGGTGGCGGCGGCGGCGGATGCGCTGGCGGCGGGCAACCCGGTGTACGAGAGCCTGCTCGGCAGCGGCACGGCGGGCGAAGCGCGGCAGGCGTTCCGTCAGCTGTCGGGGCAAATCCATGCGGACATCGCCTCGGCGCTGGTGAACGACAGCCGCTACCTGCGCGAGGCGCTGAACGGGCGCCTGCGTCAGGCGGAAGGGCTGGCGAGCTCGTCGGCCATCAAGGCGGACGAGGGCGGTGCCTGGGCGCAGCTGCTGGGGGCGTGGGACCACGCGTCGGGCGACGCCAATGCTACCGGCTATCAGGCCTCGACCTACGGGGTGCTGGTGGGGCTGGACTCGGCGGCGGCGGACGACTGGCGGCTGGGGATGGCGACCGGCTACACCCGCACCTCGCTGCACGGCGGGTACGGGTCGAAGGCGGACAGCGACAACTACCACCTGGCGGCGTACGGCGACAAGCAGTTCGGGGCGCTGGCGCTGCGCGGCGGGGCGGGCTACACCTGGCACCGCATCGACACCAAGCGGTCGGTGAACTACGGGATGCAGTCGGACCGCGACACGGCGAAGTACAGCGCGCGCACCGAGCAGCTGTTCGCGGAAGCGGGCTACAGCGTGCAGGGTGAGTGGCTGAACCTGGAGCCGTTCGTGAACCTGGCGTACGTGAACTTCGAGAACAACGGCATCGCAGAAAGCGGCGGCGCGGCGGCATTGCGCGGCGACAAGCAGCACACGGACGCGACGGTGTCGACGCTGGGTCTGCGTGCGGACACCGAATGGCAGGTGAGCGCGGGAACGACGGTGGCGCTGCGCAGCGAGCTGGGGTGGCAACACCAGTACGGCGGGCTGGAGCGTGGCACCGGGCTGCGGTTCAACGGCGGCAACGCGCCGTTCGTGGTGGACAGCGTGCCGGTCTCGCGCGACGGCATGGTGCTGAAGGCGGGGGCGGAAGTGGCGGTGAACGAAAACGCCACGCTGTCGCTGGGCTACGGCGGGCTGCTGTCGCAGAACCATCAGGACAACAGCGTCAACGCCGGTTTTACCTGGCGCTTCTGACGTTCAGCGATCATCGCAATGACCACGGAGCCGGCATGCCGGCTCCGTTTTTATTTGCGGCTGCGGGGTGAGCCCGTATGATGGCGCGGCGCCAGGGCAATAAAAAACCGGGATCCTGACGGATCCCGGCTTAAAAGTGGGTAAAACAGATTAGCGCTAAAGGCTCAAGCCCCGTTTGATTTGCGCAGTCCAAGCGATGTGCTCATCGTCTCAGTAGCGGCAACGGAACAAATTTTCCCTGGTGTTACTATGGTTATTATTAAAAAACGTGCTGGTGTTATTTTTTATAGTGTATTGCTGTATGTCTCTTTTGATACCATGTTTGACGATGCAACATGGTATGTCAAGCAACGTTTTTAACGCATAATTGCATGAGATGCCAGTTTTAGATGTGGCTTTTTCAGCGGAAATAATCAAAACGACTGATAAATCAGTAAAAAAAATCGAAGGAACAAATGGATAACAATCACCAAAAATTCGATTCACAGTCGATTGCCAATCGGGTCAGGGAGCTGTTTTTACATTACGGGATTGGAAAACGTCAGCATGCCCGCGAGCTCAGCCGCATCTTGGATCTGAGTTTTTCACATGCGCACCGCAAACTGAAAGGGCAAAGCCCCTGGACGCTGGAACAGATCAACAGCGTCGCGGCCGCGTTGGGAGAAACGCCGGCGGCGATCGCCGATTTGAGCGCCGAACACGAGACCACCGAGCCAAACATGGCGCGCGATGCCATCTTTTTCGTGGCGGGGGTGGCGATGCCTTGCGTCGGGCACATTGGCGATGAGCTTCCTGCCGGGCGGCCGGCGGAATTTGTGGCGCTGCGCGTGGAAGGGCAGTGGCGTATCTATCGCGCCGATGAGGCACCGGCAGGCCCGCGTTACGGCGTCGATCTGATCGAAATCCGGCCCGGCTTCGGCGACGACGAGCGGCTGAGCATCGCGGTATTGGACGATTCGCATCAGGCGGCCGATGAGCTGGCCAAGTATCTCGGCGGCTGCGGCTTCAACGCGGTGGCGTTTTACGACGTCGACAGTTTCTGTCAGGCATTGCAGCAAAGCCTGTTCGACGGCTACGTGGTGGACTGGCTGATCGGTGAGGAAACGGCGGATCGCTGTATCGCCACCATTCGCGCCTCCGACAACCCGGACGCGCCGGTACTGGTGCTGACCGGCGAACTGGGCACCGACCGACGCGAGTCGGAAATCGCTGTTATGGGTCATTAAGAATGATAAAGGGAAATAAGGAAATTGGCGGAAATTTTCGGGAACAGGCGGGAATGGCTAACCCACGCTAGACAAGGGGTTAGGATGGTTCTAGCCACGTTTCGGTTGAAAAAAACGCCAGAAGGATAAAATGAGAAACCGGATGCGGATCCAGATTGGTGACCACTTATTTTGATAAAGATGCTGATCCGCATCAGCAGGTTTAAATGATGTTTAAACCCACCTACATTCCCACGTCTTTTGATATGTGAACAACCTGGCCGATAACCTCAAAGTTTCCCATGTCTTCGCGTTTGATTTCCATGGGAGGGTAAACCGCTTGGTTGTCACTTATCAAAAGCCATGCGCCAGGCTGAACCTGTACCCTCTTAGCCCACAATGTATCATCATGCCTGATTACGTAAATGTTGCCATCAATGGGTTTGGTAAAAGCAGTGTTTACGACCAATGTGTCATTGTTCGATATTGTCGGCTCCATCGAATCTCCCTTGGCCCATAACAGCACCAGGTCATCTTCATTGAAACCTCTGAATGACAACCATTTGCGACGGAATGCTAAGTAACGAGTGGGGGCGTAACCGTCTATTGCCGTAGTCCCGTGCCCAGTGGACACTTGGACGTTGTATCCAGGTATCAGCGCGAACTCTTCCAAAAATTCAGTTTGTTCTGAGGGGGCTTGGTTGTCACCTTTCCCAGTCGCCAACCACTCAACACTTACACCAGCCGCGTTCGCCAAAAGTATCAGGTTATCCAACGTCGGCTGGGTCGTGCCTGCTTGGTATTTATGAAATGTGCTGTAAGGAATGCCAGCCTTACGGGCAAACGAACGGCCCGTTTCAGAACCAACTATGAGGTTCAATCTCTCCGTAAAACCGCTTCCTTTACTACTTTCACCCAAAGGACTTTGATTCCTTTTGGGTTCGCCGTTGTCAGTTTTCTCGTAACTCATTGATTACAATCCGGTTTGATTGGTGGTTTCTCTCTGCCACAACCGAACCCAAAAGGAATCATTCACCTTGACATGGTTCCTTTTTGGATCAACACTATCATTACAGTGAATAATGATTAGGTGTTATGACTATGAATAACCCCGTAGCTTCTCAAAATCTGGCTCCAAATGGAACCAATAAAAGCGATTGGCACCGAGCGGACATTGTTGCCGCCGTGAAGAAAAAAGGAACCACTTTGGCCGCCATATCGCGTGCGCAGGGTTGGCATGCGCGGACTTTAAATAACGCCTTAGACCGCCATTGGCCTAAAGGTGAAAATATTATAGCCACTGTTATTGGTGTTAGCCCTGCTGACATTTGGCCAACTCGCTACAGTGGTGAGGTTGCGTAATGAGCAATGTCAGCATGAGCAACAGCATTTGGTTATCGATAACCGAAATCTTAGGCGTACCAGGATATCCCACAACTGAACGTGGCCTGAGAATGGCCATGGATAAGCAAGCGTTAGCCCAGCCAGACATTCGAAGAAAGCGCCAAGGATCCAAAGCGTTTGAATACAACATCAACTGTTTAGCTCCTGTAGCTAGAGCATACGTGTTGAAACAACGTGGTGAGGTCTGCGTTGGAGAAAAAACCTATAAGGTTCCTCAACGTAAAGAGGACTCTTATTGCCGCGAAGCCCTTTGGCATCATTGGGAATCGGCCACTGAAAAACAGCGCCTTGCCGCGCAGAAAAAGACCGAAGCCGTTCAAGCTGTCGTTGCTCTTATTGATACCGGCATTGACGTTGTAACCGCATTCGATGCGGTAGCGGAAACACACGATGCTTCTGTTGCATCAGTGCGGCGCTGGTACTACTCAGCCCGTAAGTTTTCTCGTGAAGATTGGATGGCAGCGTTGCTGGGCCAGTACGGCAAAAGCATCGAAACACGCCGTAAAAAAGAGGCGGATTGTGACCAGGAAGCATGGGACTTTTTCCTTGCAGATTTCCTGCGTCCAGAACGTCCGGCGTTACGTACAGCTTATGCGCGCCTGGCTGAAACGGCTGCTGCCCGCGGGTGGGAAATCCCTAGCCTATCAACCATTCGTCGCAAGTTAGAGAGAGAGGTTCCTGTTGAGCAACGGGTATTGCTGCGCGAAGGCGAGCACGCTGTTATGCGTCTATTCCCTTCTCAGGAGCGAACCGTTGCCGATCTCGACGCGATGGAATGGGTGAACGGCGACGGCTATCAGCACAACGTATTTGTCCGCTGGTTTAACGGTGAAGTGATCCGCCCTAAAACATGGATTTGGCAGGATGTGAAGACGAGAAAAATTCTGGCTTGGCGTACTGACGTCAGTGAGAACAGCGACTCAATCCGGCTATCTCTTTCGGACATGATTGAACGCTATGGCATACCACGCAAACTGACCATCGATAACACGATGGCGGCAGCAAACAAATGGACAACCGGCGGTGTTCCTAACCGCTATCGCTTCAAAATTAAAGAGGACGACCCTAAAGGGATCATCCCTCTGCTGGGTATTGAACTGCATTGGACCAGCGTCTTATTCGGTCGCGGCCATGGCCAGGCGAAGCCTGTAGAGCGTGCATTCTCTCACGGTGGACTTGGTGAAACCGTCGATAAGCACCCGGCACTGGCTGGCGCGCATACCGGCCCTAACCCGATGGATAAGCCTGACAATTACGGTGACCGGGTTATTGAGGCCGAGGAGTTCTTGCGGGTGTTGGCCGAGGGGATCGCATTCTGGAACCGCCGTCCTAACCGTAATACCGAAATGTGCCGGGGCATCTTGTCGTTTGATCAGGCATTCGAAGAAAGCTATGAGCAAGCCACCATTCGCAAAGCAACACCAGAGCAACGCCGTTTGCTTCTGCTGCCCGCCGAAGCTGTGCGGATCAGCGAGTCCGGCACATTTGTTATGGAGGCTGGCGGCAAAGTACAGGCTCGAAAAAACCGCTACTTCAGCGAAAGATTGCTGGGCGTCAAACCGAACAAGATTGTGGTGCGCTTCGACCCGCAGAACCTTCATCAGAGTGTCCTGTGCTACACGCTCGACGGGCGTTTTATTTGCGAAGCGACGTGCATCGAAAGAACCGGCTTTGGCGACACGCAGGCAGCGAGAGAGCATAACCGTAACCGCACTCAGTTCGTTAAACGCACCAAAGAGGCTGCTGCCGCAGCAAAAAGAATGTCAGCGCTGGAAGCGGCCGAGCTTATGCCAGAAACCGTACCACCAGCACCGCCGGAATCACGGGTGGTAGAAATGCTGCGCCCAGTTGGCAACACACTCCGGCGGCAGATTGTGGAAGAACAGATTGAAGAAGACGAGTCAGAAGAAGCCTTTAGCAATGCAGTAAGCCAGCTCTATAACGCGTTTCAGAATAAACAGATTTAATGGAGAAAAATTATGACAAACGTAATTGATTTAGACCAACAACAAGAGAAGATTGCCGACGTCCGCGCAAAGGTTCGCACCATCGTTGAAAGCTCTGATGTGACTTACGCTGCCGTCGCACGCGAAGCGGGAATTTCAACCAGCGTTATCTCTCAATTCATCAAAGGCGAATATCGTGGTGATAATAACGGCGTCGCCGCGAAAATCAGTGTGTGGCTGGATAACCGCAATCGCCGCGCCAATGATATGCCTGTGGCCCCTGACTTCATCCCAACGCGCACCGTTAAGCAAATTTGGGATGCTCTCCAATATGCGCAATTAGCGCAGTGCATCACAGTGATTTATGGCAACTCTGGTGTTGGTAAAACACGCGCGCTTCAGCAGTTTGCCGCCGATCGTCCCAATGTCTGGTTGATAACCGTGTCACCATCACGTTCGAGCCTCAGTGAGTGCCTGTACGAATTGGCATTGGAGCTGGGAATTGGTGATGCTCCGCGCCGTTCTGGCCAGTTAGGTCGTGCCATCCGTCGCAAATTACGCGGCACCAATGGTGTGGTACTTGTCGATGAAGCCGATCACCTGGACTACTCCGTGCTGGAGGAGCTGCGCATCTTGCAGGAAGAAACCGGTGTCGGTTTGGCGCTGATTGGTAACCATCAGGTTTACGGCAAACTCACGGGGGGTAACAGCCGCAATATGGACTTTGCCCGCCTGTTCAGTCGTATTGCGAAAAAGGTGTCCATCCTGAAAACCAAGAAAGCCGACGTTGAAGCGATTGCCGATGCCTGGGGGTTAAACGGTAAAGCAGAACGGGATCTGATCCACGCGCTGGCCGACAAGCCTGGTGCGCTACGTACCATTTCTCATACGCTCCGCCTGGCCTCAATGTTCGCACGTGGCAGCAACGAAGCGATGAGCGAAAAACACATCCGCGCCGCCGTTAAAGACCTGGAAGGAGTATCCGCATGATTAACCCAACCAAGCTGGTGAATGCGCTGGGATGGTTGCAACGTCGCAATGTAGAAATCAAGCATGTGAATATCAGCCGTGCTCAGCCCATCGTTGAAGTCACTGCGCCAGACGCTGACCTGAAGCGTAAAGCGCATAACTACCATGCTGTATCCGCCGCCACTATTCAGGGCTGCATTATTTATTGGAGATAATCAACTATGAACGCAGACCGTAGAAAAAGGCTGTCGGAAATTTTTGTGAAAATAGAACAGATAAAAGGTGAAGTAGAAGATATTCGTGATGAAGAACAAAATGCCTTTGACTCCATGCCTGAAGGGTTGCAGCAATCAGAGATAGGACAATCAGCTGAAAACGCAATTTCTTGTATAGAAGAAGTTATTGATGGGCTGGAGCAAGCCTGTGACCAAATTAACGATGCGATTTTTTGAGGTGAGCAAATGAATACTGAATTAAAAAATGGCAACTATCGCAAAAACGCCCAGGGTTATCTGGTTCCCGAAGACTTGATCCGCCCAGTCGATAAACTGCGCGATGACGTCGTGATGAAAATTGTCGCGGCGGCAAAAACTCTCCGCGAAGTTATGGCTGTCTTCAAAATTGAGTCAATGGGGCAAATTGAAGACTTCGTTGACCTTTCTGCTAGCGAGTATGGCGTGGAGTTTGGCGGGGCCAAGGGTAACGTGTTGCTGACCAGTTTTGATGGTCGCTATCAAGTGCGGCGTGCTATTGGCGATCATCGTGTTTTTGATGAGCGCATTCAAGCAGCCAAGAAGCTTATTGATGAATGCTTGATCGCCTGGTCGGATGGTGCCAGTGATAATCTTAGAGCACTCGTAGAGCACGCATTTCGAGTAAACAAGCAAGGCCGTATTGATGTTAATCAGGTGCTTAGTTTGCGTCAGTTGGATATTGATGATGACAAATGGCGTGAGGCGATGGAGGCTATCGCCGACTCAATAACGGTTACGGGCACCAGCCAATACCTGCGAATTTATGAACGTCAGGAGAGCGGAAAGTACACGCAAATCAGCCTGGATATTTCGGGGGTCTGATATGAAAAAAGTCAGCGCCAACGAGTTTAATCGGCAGCATAAAATCGGGTCGGTATTTCGATATCAGCCTGAACAGGAAATTTTGTTCGTACTGGTTAAAATACTGGGGCCAGCGCGAGACTTTACAAAGTCAGGCACTGTCGTGGAAATAAATAAAGCGCCGTATTTCGTTAAAGTTACCGCTCTTATTCCAGTTTAAATAAATTCATGAGGATATCAGGCGCAGGCGCGCCAGGGCGCGCTTACGCCTAAATCAAGGGGAAGAAAATGAAACGGACAGCCTGGTTTTGTGTTTTCGCCGCTTCGTTATGCTTTTGGGCCTTGGGTTTGATTTTTATCTTATGGGTTCGAGGTTAATATGAATAAACCACAATTAGTTCGATTGATTCATGTCGCTAAGGGAAAACTAAATATTCCCGATGATGCCTATCGCGCATTACTGGCCAACGCTGCCAACGGAAAAAGCAGTTGCAGTCAGATGAATATCATGGAGCTACGTGACGTCTATGCCGAGCTGCAAAGTAAAGGCTTTAAGCGCAGTTTCAAGAAGGCCACGAAGCGCGTGCGCGATAATGCCAAAGGCGTACCGCGCGTGGAAGAAATCAGCAAGCTCCGCGCCATATGGGCCACTATGCATCGCCATGGCTTTGTCGAAAGCGGTGAAGAAACCGCGTTAAACAAATATGTCAAACGCATGAGCAGCCAAATTAATGGTGGTGCCGGTGTTGATGAAGTTGGCTGGCTCGACGGCTTCTTGGCGTTTCGCGTCCTGGAGTGTCTGAAGCAGTGGCACATTCGCCTGATGCTGGCGACGCTGGATGCGCGCAAGAAACCACGACCACAGCACCCGCTGAGCGGTGATGATGCACGCAGCTATGACATTATTTTGGATGCCTACGAGGACTCGCTATGAAACTGGGCCGTTGTCCTATTTGCCACTCTGAATTGCACCTCGATGCAATTCTTGAAGACGATGCTGGCCGGGAGCTTCTGACCCTGCTGACGAAATTACCCGGAGGTGCCGCCAAGGCAATGGTGGCGTATATCGGGCTGTTTCGCCCAGAGAAGTCGAACTTATCGCACTCACGAGCGGTGAAGCTGGTTAACGAGGTGCTGGCGCAGCACCAGCCTGGGCGGATCCTAACCCATGCCTTGAGCGAAACGGTGGAACGCATCCGTGCCAAGCGCATCAACGGCGACAAAAAACCGCTGAACAATCATAGCTATCTACGTGAAGTCTATCGCACCTCTGAGCAGATATTCGCCCAAACCAGCAACATCAACGCACGCGAACGCGATGAGAGCAAGCGCGAAACTGACCAGGATAAAAACCGCGACGATTATTTGGCTAATATGTTCCGCCTTGGCCAAGATGTGTCGAGATTGCCCGGCGGAACTGAGTGGCTTGAACGCAATGGGGGTAGCAAACCATGAGCGATAATTTGGAGCTTTTCGACGATGAGCAGGACGATAGTATTCTTGAACACCTTGAAGGTGATGAAGCCGAGAGAGCGAAGTTCCCGGCTTTGTTGGCGGAATTGAATGCTCTGCTGAAAACTGAGTTGGAGCGACTGGGAGGAAATCCAAACCACTCATTAGAGCTGGTAGTAGCGATCAGCAAACAAATTGGCGGTATCCAGGTATATTTACCCCGTGGCCAAGCGCTTGAATTCTTGGTCAGAGATATGAAGATCTGGCAAGATTTTGATGGTCGCAATGTGCCGGAGCTGGCGAATCGCTACCACGTCACCTTCAAAACCGTGTATAAAGCTATCCGAAGGATGAGACGACTAGAAACACAGAAAAGACAACCACAGCTATTTTGAGGATAAGATGAAACGGATAAGTGTTGTTGGCCTGATGGCAATTTTATTTTTCAACTCGAACCTTGTTAAGGCGGATACATACTTACCTAAACAAAGTGAGTTGATTAATAATTTTCACTCTCTGAATTTAGTACAGCAAAATCAATGGCAAGATGCCAAGTCTGATTCGGGTATGAAATTAAAGACCGCCCAGGTGGGCCGTGATGCTTATTCCATTTCTGATAATGCTGTTTCAGCAATCATGATGCTGCCAGGAAAAGACTCAAAAGTTGAAGGTGCGCATGTTGTTTCCGTTTGCTCTAGCTTGGCCAGAGTGGTCATGCCAAAGGTTGAGTTGGAACAACTGAATTCAATTAAAAATGTGATAGTGAAATCCGCCATGAATATGGGGAGTGCGGAAAATGATTTGGTCAATGGCTACATGTTTTCAGCAAAAGCCCTTGCCTTTGATAGTACGCCAGTTATAGCGTGTAAAATTGAAGGATTTGTGACCTGGAATTAAAGTTAATTAAGACTATGCATTAAAGCCGGTTAATCCGGCTTTTTTTATGCCTGCCGCACTATGGAACTCTGCTGATTATTTTATCCAGTTAGATTTCCAGAGGTGCAAATGTGAGTCAGTTCAATCCTACCCCAGCGTTTACCCATGCCGTTGCTTTTGTCCTGGGCAAAGAAGGCGGCTACGTCAATGATCCTACCGACCAGGGCGGTGAGACCAAGTACGGCATTTCCGACAAGCGCGACGGTGTCGCCGACGGTATGACCGACGTTGACGGTGACGGCAAGCCCGACACCCGCATCAAAGACTTGACCCTTGAACAGGCTAGTCAGATTTATTTCCGCGATTACTGGTATCCAGCCTACTGCCCAGACTGGCCGGACGGCATCTCACTGTTGGTCTTTGATGCCGCCGTTCAGCATGGCGTCAAGAAAGCCATTTCCCTGTTGCAGTCGGCAGCAGGTGTAACCGCTGACGGCATCGTTGGCACTAAAACCAGAGGCGCTGTCCTGAACGCCGACCCTGAATGGCTGCTGGCCCGTTTCCTGGTCTACCGCGCCCGCTATTACGCCGACATCATCAAGTCCAATCCGTCCCAAGGTAAATACCTCAACGGGTGGTTCAACCGCCTGGACAGTGTGGCGAATACCGCATGGGAAGTCGTCGGCGGTTCGGCGTCGGTCGTTCGGAGCTAGTCACCATGGGTAAAGGCTGGGATGAGTCGATGCGCCAGGGCCGCCGCGATCGCCTCAAAAAGGAGGTGCTCTATCGCATGGCCGGAGGCCCCAAACCAGAGCCGGTTAACTACCGGGGCTGCGATGGCACTCATGCCAGCTTTTATATGAAGGGCTGGGAATCCGTCGGCCCGCGCGATATTGCCTGGCAGTGCCAGCGCTACAAGGAATTGCACAGTGAAAACCATCCTGAAAAACATCATTGATTCTGTCTGGCTGGCGGCTGCATTGCTGTTGGCATCGTTAATCCTGGCAACAACGCTGCCACAAGCTTCTGCGCTGTGGTGGCTTCTGGCAATTGTTGCAGGCGCTGTGACCTATGTCGGGAACAGCCTGGAAGATACTGGCCATCTTCTTACAGCTCGGGACTTACTCTCCTTGGTTGTCTCGTCTATCGGTTTCGGTGTGGGGTTAGTTTCAATCGCTATTGGCCCCCTTGGCATCATCCAGTTGATGGCCTTTGTCGCCGGTGCATCCGTCATTCGTATCATTCGCGATAAGGGGTTCTTGCCATGGATCCAATAACCGTGTCTACCGTCGCCGGGGTGTTGATGAAAGCCGGGCCGTCCGTGCTGCGGGCAGTCGGTGGTCTGTTCGGTAGTGGTTCGGCCAAAACAGCAGATGCTGTCGCTGGAATGGTTGAAGCCGTTAACGGTGCCGTCAACCCGCAAGACCGCCAGCGTGTGCTTGAACAAAAGCTGGCGGCGCTTCCCCCGGAACAGTTCGTTGAGTTGGAGAAGCTCAAGGTTGAGCTGGAGAAGATTAACGCCGAACGTGAGCGTAACAGGTTTGCCGATCAGCAGGCAGCCCACCACGAACAGCAGGAGACCATTCGCAACGGTGACAACGCCGTTGATGATTATGTGCGCCGCACCCGCCCGTTGATGGCGCGTCTGTCACTCTACAGCTCCATCGCCTATGTGCTGTTACTGGCTGTCGGACAGCAGGCGGCGGCGATTGCCACCGCTGCCGGTCATGTGCTGACGATGCCCGCGCCGGATTGGGATATCGCCCTGATGTTGGCGACCCCTGCACTGGGGTATCTCGGTTTCCGCACGCTGGATGGGTTCGCCCGCTTCAGCAAGTCCAGCAAGCACAAACTGCCGGTGGTGAAGTGATGGGTGATGCGTTCGACCGCGCCAGCGAACTGGAAATGGAAGACCGTAAACGAGCGTTAAATACCCATTTAAACCGGGTTAAAGAGGCGCCTGTCGAGTATGGCTATTGCAATGACTGCGGGGATGACAATCCCGCGCGGCGGCTGGCGTCGCTACCTGATGCAGTCTGCTGCGTGACCTGCCAACAAATCAGAGAGCAACGGGAGGCCCAGCGTGGATTGGGAGGTCGTTAAAGGCAACTGGGCCATCATTTGGGCGTTGTTCATGTCTGCCGTCAACGTGATCCAGTTACTGCTTGCAAAAACCTATGTGAAGCGTGAGGAGCTGGAGTTGTTCCGCACCCGTCTGCAATCCATGGAGAACACCATCGCCGGGTTACCGAGTCAAAAAGACTTGCACCAGTTACAGCTTGAAATGAGCAATTTACGGGGAGACCTACGTGAACTCGGCCCGGCCATTCGCCAGGTGAAACACGTCAGCGATCTCCTACTGGAAAACGAATTGAAGGATAAGTGAGGCCATGGCCATGCGAGAAATTCTTGATAGCGATCAGCGACTGGTCATCCTGCGTTCCTTGCTGGAGTGCGGTGACAGCGCGAACGAATCCGTGTTGCAAACCTGCCTTGAGGCGTATGGGCATAGTACATCCCGTGATGTGGTACGCACGCATCTGGCCTGGCTGGCGGAGCAGCGACTTGTCAGTCTGCGCGATGTGGCCGGATGTTATGTCGCGACGATCACCGGGCGCGGCGACGATGTGGCCAACGGCCGGGCCATCGTGCCAGGTGTCAAAAAGCCACGGGCACGGGGGTAACGGATGGCAAAGCTTAAGCCCTATACCGATGCACAACGGCGGCTGATCCACCACCTTGCCGCCGTTATGGTCTGTCTGGAGATAGAGTCCGATGTGATTGCGCCAGCCTATGAAAAGGCCACCGGCAAGCCCTATGACCGCGAGTCACCAGATAGCTTCACCAACACGTTCTTGAACAATAACCCGTCTTACAAGCGCGCCATGGATACGCTACGACGGGCCATTGGCAAAGAGCGTAAAGCGCAGATATCAGCCTGGAGAACGAAGCATGGCCGATGAAAAGCCGACCCGTGGCCGTCCGTCAAAGATTGACCTGTTGCCGGAGAACATCCGTGATGCACTGCACCAGATGCTGCGCGACAAACGCCACACCCAGGAAGAAATCCGTGAGGCTATCAACACGCTGATTGACCAGCATGAGTTGCCTGACGACATGCAGCTAAGCCGTACCGGCCTGAATCGCTACGCCAGCCGCATGGAGGCTATCGGCTCCAAAATTCGCGCCTCCCGCGAGATGGCGGAAATTTGGGCCGCCAAGCTGGGGTCCGCGCCGACGTCTGACGTCGGCAAATTGTTGATGGAGTTTGTGAAAACCCTGGCGTTTGAAACCTCCATGACGTTGTCCGAAGGCGATGGCCCCGTGGAGCCGAAAGCCCTGGGACAACTGGCATTAGTCGCGCAGCGCATCGAATCGGCACAAATGGTCAGCCACAAACGTGAAAAAGAGATCCGCCAGGCGTTCGCGGAAGAAGCGGCGGCCACAGCGGAGAAGATCGTGTCTCAGGCGGGGTTGTCTGCGGATAAGGCAGCAGACATCAAACGCCAGATATTGGGGATTGCATGATGCTAACAGCCAGTTTAAACGCCATTGCGACCGGCATTAACAGCGGGGAGGACTTCGATGAAAACGAAGTCCTCCTTGGTTATCAGCGGCGTTGGATCGCTGACGACTCACCGCTGAAGATTGCTGAGAAATCCCGCCGAACCGGTATCACCTGGGCAGAGGCGGCAGATGCCGCTTTAACGGCGTCGAAAGCCAAAGCCGCCGGTGGCACCAATCACTTTTACGTCGGCTCCAACAAAGAGATGGCACGCGAGTTTATCGATGCGGCGGCGATGTGGGCCAAAGCCTACGACCTGGCAGCGGCTGACGTTTGCGAAGAAGTCCTGGCCGATGACGATAAGGACATTCTGACGTTTGTCATCTACTTCGCCAGTAGGTTCAAGGTGCAGGCGCTGTCCAGTAACCCCAGCAACCTGCGCGGTATGCAAGGCAACGTGACTATCGACGAAGCGGCGTTCCATGAGCGCCTGGCGGAGGTGCTGAAGGCGGCGCTGGCGCTCACGATGTGGGGCGCAAAAGTCCGCCTTATCAGCACCCATAACGGCACGGACAATCTGTTCAACGAGTTGATCCAGGACAGTCGCGCCGGGAAGAAACGCTATTCCGTTCATACCATCACCCTTGATGATGCGTGCCGCGATGGCTTGTACAAGCGCATCTGCCAGGTGAAAAAGCGCGAATGGAGCCAGCCCGCCGAAGACCAATGGAAAGCCGATCTGTTGCGCGATACTGCCACGCAGGATGATGCGCTGGAGGAATACTATTGCGTGCCGAAGAACGGCAGCGGCACCTACCTGGCCCGGTCAATCCGAGAGCGTGCCGCACGCGGTGACGGCCCTGTTCTGCGCTTTACCGGCTCGGCGGAGTTCAACGCCCTGCCGGAAGGGATGCGGGCGCTGGATATGCGGGAATGGCTGGAGAAAACCGTGCTGCCGGTACTTAACCAGCTCCCCGATAAACGTCACGCGCTGGGCGAAGACTTCGCGCGCTCCGGTCACCTGACGGTCTTTGCGCCGATCACTGTCAATGACGACACCACGCGAACGGTGCCGTTCCTGGTCGAGCTGGCGAACGTCCCCTACAAGCAGCAGGAGCAGGCGCTGTTCTTCATCTGCGACCGTCTGCCGCATCGTGACGGCATCAAGCTTGATGGGCGCGGCAACGGCAACTACCTGGCCGAGCAGGCCGCCGAACGCTACGGTGCCGAAGTGGAAGTCGTGATGCCGTCTGTCGCCCACTACCGCGAGAACATGCCGCGCTTCAAGGCAGCGTTTGAAGACGATGAACTGGTCGTGCCGAAGCATGAGGATGTTGTCAACGACCTGGGCCAGATTGTCGTCTTGCGCGGCGTGCCGGGTATCGATGACCGGGAGAATACCGGCAGCGATGGCCACAAGCGGCACGGTGACAGCGCCTATGCGATTTTCCTGGCCTATCTGGCCAGTAAAGAGGATTGCCGCCGTTATGAGCTGCACCGACTCAATCAACCCAAACGGCCGGAGGAGCGCGATGAGCGCCGCCAAATGCGCATCACGCGCGGGCTGAAAAATCAACGAGGGCTACTGTAATGTTAAACAAGCTGACCGGAGCCATCCGTAACCTGTTTCACCCCGCCACCGGTGACAAGGTAGAGGTAAGTCAAGACCTTCTGAAAGAAGAACAAACCCGTGCCCGCGCCACCGGCACCCGCCGCGCCAATGCCGGTATCAGCGTCGCCAGCACCATCACGCCGCAACGCCTGGCGGGGGTGCTACGCAACGCGGCCGACGGCAATGCTCTGGATTATTTCATCCTGGCCGAAGAGATGGAGGAGCGCGATCTCCATTACTCCAGCGTGCTGCGTACCCGTAAGCTCACCGTCGCCGGTATTATCCCGACGGTCGAGGCCGCCAGCGATGATGCACGCGACGTCGAGCTGGCCGATGCTGTCCGCGTGATGATTGAGCGCCCGCAGCTCCCTGAGCTGCTGTTTGACCTCCTTGACGGGTTGGGTAAAGGCATTGGTGTGGCGGAGATCCTTTGGGACACCTCAACCGTACCATGGATGCCGCGTGATTATTCCTGGGTTGATCCACGCTTCCTCAAGATGGACGCGGATACGCTGCGCCAGGTGCATGTGTTGACCGAAGCGGAGCCGTTCAACGGCGAGCCGTTGGCCGCGTACAAATACATCATCCATCAGCCCCGCCTTAAATCCGGCTTGCCGCTGCGCAACGGTCTGGCGCGTCTGGTGGCGGTCATGTATATGCTGAAGTCATTCACGGTGCGCGACTGGTGGGCGTTCGGTGAGAAGTTCGGTTTGCCGATCACCATCGGCAAATATGGTAACAACGCCAGCGCAGAAGATATTCAGACCCTGATTGACGCCATCGCGTCTCTGGCTTCCGATGCCGGGTGCGCCATCCCGTCCACCATGCAGGTGGACATGGTCGAGACCGCCAGCCGCCAGGGCGGCGGCGACCTATTCAAGGGCATGGCGGAATGGTGTGACGCACAGACCAGTAAGGCGGTTCTGGGGCAGACGATGACCACCGACAACGGCAGCAGTCAGAGCCAGGCCAACGTGCATGACCGGGTGCGCATGGATATCGCCAGGTGGGATGCTCGCCAACTGGAGAACACCCTCAATGAGTTCCTGGTGCGGCCGTTCATCATGCTCAACTATGGCCCGCAGGCCAATTACCCGAAAGTCTGCCTGCGTATCAATGAGCCGGAAGACCTGAAGGCCATGGTGGAGGCGCTGGTTCCGCTGATTGACCGGGGGATGAAGATCCAGTCGTCGGCGCTGCGTGACAAGTTTGGCCTGGACGAGCCGGAAGAAGGTTCCGATATCCTGCAACCTGCCGGGAGCCAGAGTGGCTATGCCATGTTGCCCGCCCTTAACCGCGAACAGTTGGCGTTGAATCGCGAGTCTGCACCGGATGATATTGACCTGTTGGCCAACGAGGGGATCAACGACTGGCAACGCGTTGGCACGGCGTTCACCAATCCGGTATTAGCGCTGGTCAATGAGGTTGACAGCTATGAAGAGTTCCTGGCGCGATTGCCGGAGCTGCAAGCCAGCCTGGATGCCAGCGAATTTATCGAAGGGTTGACGCAACTGTGCTTCAAGGCGCGCGGCCTGGGAGATATGAACGATGGCTGATAACGACATTGTCCCCAAGGAGGCCCTGGCCTGGTTCAAGGCCAAGAAGCTCAAACCCGGCTTTGATTATCGTGATGTGTGGCTGGAAGAACACAGCGCCGCATTTACCGTGGCGAAGATGACGCAGCTCGATTTGCTCAGCGATGTGAAAGCCCTGGTCACTCAGGCGCTGGCCGAGGGCCAGACCTTCCGCGACTTTCAGAAAGTATTGGAGCCGCTGTTGGTCAAACGCGGATGGTGGGGAGTGCGGGAGATGGACGACCCGTTGACCGGCGAAACCCGCGTCGTGCAGCTCGGCAGCGATAGCCGCCTGCGCACCATCTACAACACCAACATGCGCACCGCCCGGAGTGCCGGGCAGTGGCAGCGTATTGAGCGAACCAAGCGCGCGATGCCGTACCTGATTTATACCCTGGGGCCGTCCAGGGAGCACCGCGTGGATCATCTCCAATGGGCCAACACTTGCCTGCCTGTCGATCACCCGTTCTGGTTGACTCACATCGGCCCGAACGGCTGGGGCTGCAAATGCGGTGTGCGCCAGGTCAGCAAATACGAGTATGACCAGATGGTGCAAAATGGCGTGACGGAGACCGCGCCGGTATTCGACGGTAACGGCCAACCCACCGGACAGGTCAGTCGCTCCAGGGTGCCGTTGAAAACGCAGGCTCCGCCAGTCAAAAACGTCAAATGGTTGAACAAGCGCACTGGCGAGGAGGAACTGGTGCCGGAGGGTATTGACCCTGGGTGGAACTACAATCCCGGCATCAGTCGCCAGGCCGCACTGGAACGCCAGCTCCAGGCCAAGCAGCAGGCTTTTGATGCTGGCCGCTAACTCCGGCGGGTAACCTCGCTGTAACGCGCGTAGTGACGCTAACGCGCTCTGTGGTACGATGGCGCATAGAAAATTTGTTAAACGTTCCTGTGCGCTTTTAAACGTGTTTTAAACACGGTTCTCTCCCGCATTTGGAGGGAAAGCGGTTAATCCACCTTTCCCTCCGTTCCCCCGCACACTGTCCATACGATTTCTTTGTGTGGATGACCCCATGTCCGTTGAATTGCTGGCGCTCTGTTTCGAGCTGCCGGACACCATTGACAACAAGCTGCCTGAATGGTTGCCGATGCTGCCTATAGGTTCGTTCACCGGGCGCGATGGCCGTTCGTGGATCACCAACGAACCGGAAGCCGTCATTGCCGCGTCGCTGCAATACAACAAGCTGCCGTTCGATATGGAGCACGCCACCGAGCTGAAAGGCCCGCAAGGCGACCCTGCGCCCGCTTACGGCTGGATCACCGACCTTAAAATCGACGGTGATCAGATTTGGGCACGCGTTGAGTGGACCCCAGAGGGGGCTGCGCTCATCCAGGGGAAAAAGTACCTCTACTACAGTCCGGCATTCCATTTCACCGCCAGTGGCCTGGTCACGAAATTGTCCAGCGTCGGCCTGACCAACAAACCCAATTTATTTGTACCAGCCCTTAACTCGGAGAACACCGACATGAAACTGCCTGAACAGATTGCGGCAGCCTTGGGCCTGGGCGCAGACGCCACCGTGGAATCCGGTGTCACTGCTATCCAGAGCCTGAAGACCGCCGAACAGGTCGCATTGAACCGTGCGCAAAATCCCGATTTGGCGTCCTGGGTGCCGAAAGAGACCCATCAGCTGGCGCTCAATCGTGCGGAAACAGCGGAGACCGCGTTGAAAGAACGCGCAGAGAAAGACGCGGAAGGCCTGGTGGATGCGGCGATTGCCGCAGGCAAAATCGCCCCAGCCAACCGTGATATGTACCTGGCAACCTGCCGCACCGAAGAAGGTCGCAAGCAGTTCGGCGCGTTCACCGAAGCCGCACCGGTGATTGTGAACACCGACCCGGAGAAAAAGAAAGCGCCAGGCCAGAAGGACAAGCAGGCGCTGACCAAAACCGAGGTGGCCATGTGCCGTTCCATGGGTATCACCGAGGCGGAGTTCCTGGCCGCCAAACCTAACGCCACTGAGGAATAACCGTAATGCCAACACCTAATGCAGAAATCTTACACGCTATCAGCACCACACTGAGCGCCGCGTACACCAAAGGGCTTAACGGTGCGCAGCCGCAGTACCTGCAAATTGCCACCGTGATACCGAGCAGTGGCGCGTCCAACACTTACGCCTGGTTAGGTGATTGGCCGGAGATCAAGGAGTGGATTGGTGAGCGCCAGTTCGCTGAGTTGGCTAAGAACGGTTACGTGATCGTCAACAAGACGTGGGAAAGCTCCGTCAAGGTCAAACGTGAATCGATTGAAGATGATCAGGTGGGTCAATATGGCGTTATTGCGCAGCGTATTGGCCAAGATGTTGCCATTTTCCCTGACAAGCTGACTTTCCCATTACTTGTTAATGGATTCAGCACCTTGTGTTACGACGGTCAGAACTTCTTTGATACCGACCATCCGATGGCAGGCGGCACCTACAGCAACATTGTAGGGACAGGTGCTGAAGCTGGTGAGCCATGGTTCCTGATCGATAACTCACAAGTGCTCAAACCTATCATCTTCCAGCCACGTCGTGAGTTTGAATTCACAGCGCTGGACGATTACAGCCGGGAGCATACCTTCAAGAACAATGAGTTCCTGTTCGGTGTGGACGGCCGTTGTGAAGCTGGTTTTGGGTTCTGGCAAACCGCGGTAGGTTCCCGTGCTCCGTTGACGGTCGCAAACTACGAAAAAGCCGTGGAGATCCTCCAGGGTATGAAGAAAGACAACGGCGTCCCACTGGGTATCAACCCGACTGCATTAGTCGTCGGCAAATCCAACCGGGCGGCCGCGAAGAAGCTAATCGACGCCATGCTGGTCAATGGCGGTGACTCCAACATCTACTACAAAGACGTGGATATTGTGAACAGCCCGTTCATCGTGACGCCTGCTGCGCCACCGTCCGGCGGCTAAGCCACCGTCTATTAACCCACGTTTACCTATGCGTTAGCGGGTGTTTAAACGCTCGCTAACGCCACAAAGAGGATGGAAAAGTGAGTGGAAAACCAGACAAAAAAAAGTCGGAGCAAGCCAACCAGGCTGATTCAAAAGCAACTCAAACGGCTAAAACGCCGGTTACTGCGTCAGCTCTTACAGGACACTATCAGCCACTTGCCCAGCCCAGTCCGTCACCGGAATCGGATCCAGCAGCATCTGGAGTAGTTGGCGATGATAAGCCTACGTTGCCGGAGTCCAACGTGGCCACGTTGCCGGATGTTGAAGTGTTGCTGGTGCAGGCGGTTTCGCCCAACGGCTTTTACCGCGCCGGGCTGTTCTGGCCGCATGATGGCGTCAATGTGTTCGTCAGTGATACGCCTGATGCGGATAACGCTGAAAGCCAAGCAGAGGATGCTATTGCACCGTTCATCAGCACCGAGACCGCTGACAGGTTGAAGGCTGAGCCACACCTCCGAGTAACCGTTCTGCCAACCGTGATTAAAGACCAGGGGGAATGATGCACTACGCCACCCGTGATGATTTGCTGATTGCCGACGGTTCCTATCTTTGGAACGTGGCCATCAATCGGGAAACCGATCAGTTGGATGAGGAAGCAATCAGCCAGGCACTGGATGACACCGATGAGGAAATCAACTCGTTGCTGTCTCGCCGGTACAAGTTGCCTCTGGAAACGGCGGTTCCCCGCATTCTGAACCGGGTGGCGATCTCCATCGCTTTCTATTGGCTGGCTGACCGTGATAACCAGGCGACCGAGCTGGTTCGCAAACGCTATGAAGATGCGATCAAGACGTTGAAGGAAATCGCAAACGGCCAGCGTGATTTGGGGTTGCCGACCATAGAACAACCTGCCGAAGGCGATAGCGGCAAGGTCATCATGGTCGGTGAAAACCCGCGCTTGTTCACCCGCAAGAGCCTTAAGGGTGTTCTCTGATGGGGATTCAGGTTGAAGTCCTGGGCGCTGAAAAGCTGGCGGATATCCAGAAAGCCATGGAGCGTCTGGCCGACGGCGGTTTGCGCGCCGAACTGCTGGACAGTATCGGGGCAGTGGTTGAATCCCAGACCCGCCGTCGCATTACCGACGAGAAACAAGCGCCAGGTGGGCAAGCCTGGCAAGACTGGTCAGAGGGCTATGCAAAGACCCGTCACGGCAACCAAAGCCTGTTGCAAGGTGACGGCGATATGCTGGACAGCATTACGTTTATCACAGAGCGAAACCAGGTGCGTGTGGGGACACCGCTGAAATACCCAGGCATTCACCAGGATGGCTTCAGCGGTAGCGTGTCCGTCGGTGCTCATCAGAGGCTGATCCGCCAGGCATTTGGTCGGGCGCTGAAGCACCCGGTATGGCAAAGCGTGCGCGCCCACAGCCGTATGATGAACATCCCGCAGCGTGAATGGCTTGGCTTGTCGAACAGCAACAGCAACGAGCTGTTGCACATCATTGGTGACTTTTGGAAAGAGGTATTGCCGTGAGTGAACGTCCCAGCCTGGTCACGCTAGGCAGCACAGTTTCCGCCGCTGAGCGGATTGTTAACTGGCTGCAGCCCGTTTTGCAGGGAAGCCAACCCGACCAGGTGCGCGTTGTCGAACGCCACATTGGCCAATTCAACAGCCCGGATGAAGTGAAGCGACATCTCACCGATCGCGATGGTTCCGTGCGTGTCGCGGCCCTGCGTGTCCGAGATATCCGCCATGAAACAGGTGGGATTGTCGGGCTGGTGACCTGGGTGGCATATGTGATGGCCACCGACGCCTGGGGATATGGGCGAGACCTACGCGCAGAAGTGATGGTTGGCAAACTGGCCCGCCGCTTGGCGATGCCTCAAGCCACTAAAGGTATGGGGGCGGAGCGCAAGGCAGAAAGCATTTCCGCCGAGAACATCTATAGCGGAAGCCTGGATGACCTGGGCGTGACCATGTGGGCGGTGACATGGGGCCAAGAATTTAAACTCGATGAAGAAACGGACATTAGCGAGCTGCCTGATTTCCTCCGATTGGGGATGACAGTAATACCGCCCGGCGGCGTGCCTGAGGTTAACGGTGTGATTAACGTGCGAGAGAAGAACGATGAAAACAAAACAAATTAAACCCAAGTCAGAAGCCGTGCAGGTTCGCAAGCCTGACGGCTCCCTGTTAGCTGCTGCCGGTGAACCCTTGCCGCTGACGGCATTCTGGCTGCGCCGAATTGCTGAAGGCGATTTGGTTGTTAGCGATATTCCAGTGCCAACCACCGAGCTGGTCGATGTAGCGCCAGCCGCCAAACCAACCAAAGCGGAGAAGTAACAATGTCGTTAGGCTCAATTCCCAATGATGTCCGCGTGCCACTGGTCTATATCGAAATCGATAATTCCCTGGCACTGGATAGCGCCCCGGCGCAGCAACATAAAATCCTGGTCATTGGTCATCAGTTGAAAACCGGTACTGCCTCGGCACTGACCCAAAACCGTATCACCAGTGACAGCATGGCCGATCAGCTCTATGGCCGTGGCTCAATGTTGGCGGAAATGCTCAAGGCATTACGCAAAGGCAACAGCTACACCGAAACCTGGGCGATGGGGATCGATGAGTTGGCTGAAGGTGCCGCAGCCGTATCAGAGCTGAAAGTTTCCGGCACCGCCACTGCGGCTGGCACGCTGGCATTGTTGGTGTGCGGCGTGACCATTCAGGTCGGCGTAAAAGCCGGTGATACAGCGGCGACGGTGACCAGCGCGGTGATTGCTGCGTTGAATGCGAAAGCATCGCTGCCAGTCACTGCGGCCGCAAAAGGCAACGACACTGGCACGGTGGTACTGACGGCCAAGTGGGCAGGTCAAACGACAAATGACCTGGACGTGCGCCTGAATTACTACGTCGGCGAACAGACGCCTGCCGGGCTAAGCATCACCACAACCTCCTTCACCGGTGGTTCCGGCACGCCGGAAATGGCTGAAGTGGTCGCAGCCCTGGGCGATGAGTGGTTCAACCATATCGTCAGCCCGTTTAACGATGTGGCCAGCCTGAACACGTTGCGCGATGAGTTGCTGAGCCGTTGGGGGCCGCTCAAGATGATTGAGGCCATCGCCTATACCGCCGTTCGTGGTACCCACGCACAAACCGGCACCTGGGGCAGCTCCCGCAATGACTTCCTGATCACCGCTATCGGCACCAACATTGCCCCGCAACCGTCGTACTTGTGGGCGGCGGCTTATGGTGGCGTCGCGGCGTTTAACCTGGCAATCGACCCGGCACGACCGCTGCAAACACTGAGATTGCCTGGTCTGTTGGCCCCGGCTAAAGAAGTGCGCTGGGATATGGTCGAACGTAACCTGCATCTGTTCGATGGCGTAGCGACGCACTTTATAGATGCAGGCGGCAACGTGTGCATCGAGCGCGAAATTACGACCTATCGCGTTAACAGCTTTGGCGATGCTGATGTGTCTTATCTGGATATCACCTCACCGGCCACGCTGGGCCATATCCGCTACGTCATTAAGAACCGATTCACCAATCGATATCCGCGCCACAAACTCGCCGATGATGATGTGCTGGAGACCTTGGCCGCAGGCCAGCCGGTCATCACGCCAAAGCTGTGTCGCCAGGAGCTGCTGGATATCTTCCTGACTGAACTTGAGCCTGCCGGTCTGGTGGAAGACTTTGACGACTACAAAGACTCGCTGGCTGTTGAACGGGACATCAGTGACCAGAACCGGCTCAATTTTGTCGCTCATCCGAACATCATCAACCAGCTCCGCGTTCTGGCTGGCCTGATCCAATTCAAGCTCTAAGGGGGCAGCATGATTTTAGGCATGGCAGCCATTCGCGTGAATGGCCGTGAAATTAAAACGGAGGGATCCTCCACCCTTAACCCTGGCGGCTATGCGCGCACGATGCACAGCGGCGGCGGGAAGCATTGGGGAACCTCTCGCAAGATGGCTGCGCCATCTATACAGCTGACCATCGCGGCAGCAGAGGACATGGACGTCATCGAGATCAGCAACTGGGAAAACGTCACAGTGATGTTCGAAGGTGACAATGGTCTGAGCTACATGATGACCGGCGCCGCCGCAGAAAATCCGGCTGAACTGAGCGAAGACAATGGCCAGATCAGTGTCACGCTCCTCGGCACCAAATGTGTAAAGGTATAAGCCATGGCCAAAGTCAGTTTTGAGTTAACCCACGGCTTGGTCACCGGAAAAGGCACCGACGATGAAACGAAAAACCTCAACGTCGAGCTGCGTGAACTGTCCGGCCAGGACATTATCGATTCGCAGTTGGCGGCTGAACGTGTCGTGATCGGTGAGAACGGCAAAGCCGTAGCGTATGTGTCCGAAGTGCTGTATGGGCTGGAGCTGCTACGCCGCCAGGTATCTCAACTGGGCATTTTGCCTGGGCCGCTGTCGCTCAAGCATTTGGGCCAGCTTCACCCGGAAGATTTGGAACTGCTCAACCAGAAAGCCGAGAGCCTGGATGAGTTAATTCGGGGGATCGGCCAACGGGGGCGAGCTGATGCCGCTGGCGACGGCGTTCAGTAACCTTTTCGTCAACCTCAGCGCGCGGTTCAGCGTGTCATACCTGGAACAGTTGCCCTTGCGGCAACTGTTCCGCATCACCGAACAACTGAGGAAGCAGCATGTCCAAGCGCCTCGACACTGAAATCATCATTAATCTGGCGGGTAACCTCACGGCCAAGGCCCGCCAGTATGGTGCCAACATGACAGACTTTGCCCGACGTAACGAGCGGGCCATGTCAGTGGTCAAAGCCACCACGGCGGCGGCTGGGCGCGGGCTGGACAGTTTAGGGAATCGATATACCACGGCCATCGCCGGCTTTGCCGGCGGCGCGATTTTACGTAATTACGCCACCGTCGATCGCCGGCTAACCCGCTTGGGTATTTCCGCCGACAAAACACGCGCAGAGATGGGCGCAATCTTCAACGACGTCCAGGATGTGTCTATTGCATTCAAGGTAGACAGTAGTGAAGTGGTTGGCGCGCTGGAGGAGATCAACGCCCGCACCGGTGATATGGAGTTTGGCCTAAAAAACCTGAAGGGGCTGGCTGCAACCATTGCCGGTACCGGCAGCTCCGGGGCGTCTATCGGCGGGCTGTTTGCCGAGTTCAAAAAGTACGGGATCAACGACGGCAAGAACGGCTTCCTGGCCATGGACGTCTTGAACAAGCTGGGCAAGGAAGGTGCATTTGAGCTGAAAGACCTCGCTGAAAAGGCAACACCAGCCCTGTCGCTCTATGCGGCCGCTGGCGGCATCGGTGTTAAAGGCATCAAAGATGTTGGCGTACTGTTGGAGTCAGCGATCGGGGCCACCGGTAACCGCGATACCGCTGCGACACTGGTCGAAAACTTTATCCGTGAGATTCAGAACCCCAAGATAGCAAAAAACCTTAAGTACAAAGGCGTGAACGTCAAAGACAGCGCAGGACGTCTACGAGCATTGCCGGAGCTACTTGAAGAGATTGCACGAAAGTCTAAAGCTGGTGGTGCCAAAAAAGGAGGGCAAGGCCAAATTGGTGAGCTGCAACAGGTCGGCTTTACCCAGACCAGCCTGGACTTAATCTCCGGTGTGTCCAGTCAATCCGGGATGGAAAACCTGCGTCGTTTTATGGGGGTGACCGCAGACGGCAGCAGCATTGAGGGCGATGCAAAATATGCTGGGCAAGACTTCACTTCCGCGATTCAGAGCCTGACAACCACCGGCGAGAAATTCGCGAACGCCAACCTGGCCAAACCAGTGCAGGAGTTGGCCGATGCGCTGAACTCCGTAGACCAGGCCACAGTCCAGAACTGGCTGGAGATCGGCAAGAACGTCACGCTCGCGGTGGGTGGCCTGCTGGCCGCTCGTAAGGCGTTCCAGATAGGTAAAGGTGCCTATGACTTCCTGAAGCCTGGAAAGAAAGGCGTTCCCAAAGGCGTTACCGATGTGTTTGGCTCCGGCGTCATGCCGGTCTACGTCGTTAACATGGGGGTTGGCGGTCTGGGCGGCGCTGCGGGAAAAAGCGCACCAGGTGCTGCTGGAGGCGGTGCAGCCGCTGCGGCCGGTGCAGGCGCGGCCACTAAAGGATTCTGGGGGCTGGCAGGCCGCGCGATCGGCGGTGCGGGGATGGTCTACGGCATGACGGAGTTGGCGGACTATGGTGCTAAAACCCTGTACGACATCACTGGTGCAGGTGAATGGGCCAAAGGCTCCGCACTCCGTAGCTGGATCGATGAGTCAGTTGATAAATCCGCCTTGCCTACGCCAGTGTCTGCGGGTTCTGTCTGGCAAGAGGTCAAGGACTGGGTAACGTCCGCCCCTGCCTATCAAGACCCATCGCCGTGGGCGTCCCTTCAGCCACAAAATCAAGGCAGCTCGTATCCCATGGTTCCCCAGCAGTTTCAGGGCAGCATTGAGGTGACGGTTAAAGATGACCGGGTGCAAGTGAGTAAAGTCAATGTAAGCACGCCTGGTGTGACGATGAGCGCCAGCAGCGGCGTGCGTAATGTGGAGCAAGATTGATGGCCAAGTGGGAAGACTTACATGAAGCCTCATTCCGTGGGGCCGCGTTTTATCTTGAGGACGTCGAAGGTACCGGTGGCCGTCGCGCCATCCCTCATGCCTACCCACGAAAGAACGTGGGCTGGACAGAGGACAACGGCGCAGAACTCACCCAGCAGCAAATTAGCGGCATCCTTCTGGGGGCCGATTACCTGGATAAACTGAACAGGCTTTTGGCTGCGCTCAATACGCCTGGGCCTGGTGAACTGGTTCACCCCTGGTATGGCGTGCAGCAGGTTCAGGCAGGCAAAGTAACCCACCGGCTTAGTACCCAGGAAGGCGGTATTGCCTACATAAGTTTTGAAGTATTTGAGGCTGGCCAACAACTGTTTCCCACCCAGCAGGAAGACACCAGTGCCACAACATTGAGTGCTGCCGACCAGGTTAAAGCGGCGCTGGTCAATGGCGATTACTTTGCGACGATTGATGGCATGGGCAGCATGGTGGATACCTTGCTTGACGATATGCAAGGGCTGGTCGCTAACCTCCCAACCCTGCCTGACGCACTTAATGAGTGGATGGACAGACTGAACCGCTTCAAAGACCTCGCTGGAATCATCGTGGCAACACCTGGTGAACTGATCCGGGATGTCACAGACCTCATCAGCGATATAAAAGACCTGGTGACTGAGGCACCGTGGGCGCTGCGTGTCTATGACCAACTCCGCGATAAATGGGATGGTGACCGCGCGGCACAGTCGGCAACCAAATCCATGGCGGACAATGTGGCGGTAAATGCCACCACGGGTTTTGCCAGTAGTGTCACCCCTACGGCTCTGGTGGATATCACAGATGAGATGCGCACCAACATCGATGATTTCAGGCTCTTGGTTGTGACCTCTGCCCTGGTCGCGAAAGCCGAAACTGTAGCGACTGCAACGTTTGAAACCAGCCAGGAGGCTCAAAACGCCGGTGATCAGCTTGCTGAATTGCTGGGAGAACAAGCCAACATCGCGGTTGAATCCGGGCAGCGTGATTTGTGGCGCTCATTGCGAGCCTTGCGATTTGCCGTGGTCAACGATGTTCGTATTCGTAGTGTGCAGCTACCGGAGCTGCGCCGCATATCTCCATCTCAAACCACGCCGGTGATGCTGTTAGCCTGGCGCGAACTGGGCTACGCAGATAGACGCGATAGCCTGGTATTACGCAACAGACTTCGATATCCCGCGTTTATTTTGCCATCACAAACCATTGAGGTGATCGGGAATGAGTGAGGAGCTGACCCTCAACGTTGACGGGAAAATTTGGGGCGGTTGGACAGCAATGACCATTAACCGCAGCCTGGACAGCATCGCTGGTGAATTTGACCTGGCAGTGACCGCACAGTGGTCGCAGGCCGCGCCGCGCTCCATCAAGCCAGGCATGGCGTGTAGCGTCAACATCGGCCAGGATCGAACGCTAACGGGCTACATTGATGACTTTATTCCCAGCTACGACGACAGGAATGTTTCATTACGCGTGCTGGGCCGGGATAAAACCGGTGACCTGGTTGACAGCTCGGTGGTAGACAAATCCGGGCAGTGGCGAGGCCAAAAACTGGAGCAAATTGCCGCTGCGATCTGCAAGCCCTACAACATCCAGGTCATCACCGAAACTGACACCGGCGACACCTTTGGCGGCGTCACCCTGGAACAGGGCGAAACGGCCTTCGAACTGCTCGATCGCCTGGCAAAACAGCGCGGTGTTTTAATGACGTCTGACGCTTGGGGGCGGTTGGTTATCACTCGAGCATCCACTAAGCGCGCCAGCGTAGCGCTGGTACTTGGTCAAAACATCCTTGCCGCACGTGGTCGCTTCAGTTGGCGTGAGCGCGCCAGCCAGTACATTGTAAAAGGCTCCGCTGCGGCAGGTGGAACAACCTGGGATGACCAGCCAGTCAAAGTGGTTGGCGGTCGCCAGGTGGTTATCACGGATGCTGAGATTACGCGCTATCGTCCCAAAATCCTGGTGAACGAAGACAACCTGACTGTTGGTGGCGCGAGCGCGCGTGGGGAGTGGTACAAAGCCAGCGCTATGGGTGAGGCGAACGCCACAGATATCACCGTTGCCGGTTGGCGTGAGAATGGCGAAACCGGGCCACTCTGGCTGCCCAATATACTGGTGCCGATTGATGATCCAATTCAGCAACTGAAGGTGACCTGGCTAATTAAAACCGTGTCGTTCTCGCACGATGAAAATGGCCGCATCACGGTATTAACCCTGGTGCCGCCTGAATCAATGGATATGCCCGCCGAGAAAGCCAAGGGCAAGAAAGGCAAAGGTAAGAAAACGGCCAGTCTGGGGGTTACATGGGATTAAAAACCGAGAATATAGCCCGTTCAATCACCGCCATGAGTCGCCGCTTGCGCTTGATGGTAGACCGCGCCGTGGTGCGCATCGTGACCGATAGTCTGGGGCGGCAAAACTTACAGGTACAAAGCCTGGCGGATGAGACAAACGACGACGTTGAAAGGTTCCAGAATTACGGGGTGACGTCAGTGCCGCCAGCAGGCTCTGAAGCTATCGTGATAGCGGTCGGAGGTAGACGTTCCGGCCTGGTGGCCATCGCGGTTGAGGACAAGAAATCACGGCCTAAAGGGCTAGACCCCGGCGACGTTTGCGTGTATCACAGTGAGGGCCACACCATCACCCTTAAGAAAGATGGTGTAATAGAATTAAGAGGGAAAACGGTTAATCTGGTTGCTGAAGAATCCTGTGACATTGTGAGTAAACTTATTAATGTCACCGGCCCCGCCAACTTCAGTGAAGATATAACTGTTAAGGGCAAAAGCGTTCTTAAACACATTCACAAAGATGGCGACGGTGCTGATACTTCAGAGATGTTATGACCGTCAAAATAAATTGGCACCACCCCCAAGGCGGTGATATCGAAGTAACCAACAATGGCCTTTCGTCTGACGAGGGCCTTGTTACTTTAGTGCTGATTTGTCTTTTCACCGACGCCCGCGCCAAAGAAAGCGACGTTATCCCTGATGGGACTGATGACCGTCGCGGATGGCCGGGTGATTCCTTCAGCGATGACGAATGGGGTTCACGGTTGTGGCTGCTCGAACGCGAGAAGCTCACCGAATCTGTTCGTTTACTCGTAGAGAATTACGCCAGGTTGTCCATGCAACCGCTAATTAACGCGGGCTATGCGAAAACCGCCCACGTCACCGCAATTATTCCGCAGCCTGGTTGGATTTCCTTTTCCGTTGTATTAGCTCGCCCAAATAAAACGGCATTAACAGTAGAAATTAAAAAGCGCTGGGAGGCGTTAGAGAATGCCATTTAATGTGCCGACCTTGCGCCAGTTAATTAAAACCGGCGAACAGGATATTGAAATTGAACTGGATGAAAAGTTGCCGCCGGTTGGTGTTGAGCGCGCACTCAATACCTCATTCAGTGGTGCTGTTCGTGACGTCTATGACTATCAGTCTTGGATCGCCGACCAGGTAGTACCGTCGCCAAAATCTGATGACCAGACAATTATCGATACCGCCAGCACCGAAGGTGTCATCCGCAAAGCGGCAACCTATGCCACCGGCAAGGCCGTCTTCAAAGGGTCTCAGCCCATCCCGCTAAACACCGAGATGCTGGCCCGTAACGGTAACGGTTACCATGTCATTACCGCGAGTGCACCGGCCAACGGTGTGCAGACCGTCACTATCCAGGCTGACGACGTCGGCGCGTCCGGCAACCTGGATGCCGACGCCCAGCTAACGCTGGTTTCCCCCATTCCTGGCGTCGAGAGCACCGGCGTGGTGGATGGCAACGGCCTTACCGGCGGCACCGATATTGAACCTATCAGTGAGCTGCTTGATCGGCTGCTGTTCCGCAAACGCAACCCACCGGTGGGCGGTGCCGTCCATGATTACGTCATCTGGGCGCGTGAGATGGCGGGGGTAAGCCGTGCCTGGGCCTGGGATGCCTGGCACGGGCCGGGAACCGTTGGCCTCGCCTGGGTTTACGATAGCCGCACGGACATCACCCCGACCGCCGCCGACAGGGCCGCGATGAATGAGTACTTGTTCCGGCACGCTGACCCGGCGACCGGGAATTTTGTCGGTAAGCCAGGCGGCATTGAGGTGTGGATCATATCGCTGACGCTCAAGCCGATTGGCCCGGCCATTAAGCTGGTGCCCGACTCAGCGGAGACACGCCGCGCCACGCTGGCCAACCTCAACGCACTGCAACGGACATTGTCACCAGGTTCGACGTTGCTGCTGTCCAGCCTACGCACAGCCATCGGTACGGCTACCGGCGTGACGGATTACACCCTGAACATCAACAGCGATATCACCAGCGCGAGCGGTGAGCTGATCACCATCGGGGACGTCACATGGCTCACAGCGTAACAGAATGGCAAGATGCCATTCAGCAGAACATGCCCCGAGGGCGAGCCTGGCCCCGTGATGAAACGGCGGATTTAACTGCGCTGATAAGGGGCGTTAGCCACCGTTTAAACCGGCTTGAAATTAACGCCGACTTACTACTGGCGGAAATGCGCCCAGAAACTACCGCTCAGCTCCTGCCTGAGTGGGAAAATTATTTGGGATTGCCGGAGTGCAATATTCCCAATAATGATTTTTTATCGCGCCGGGCTGCTGTGGTTGAGAAATATCACCGCAAAGGCGGGCTGGCTCCGTGGCAAATCCAAAACGTGGCGAACGCGCTGGGATTCGATATTACGGTGCGGGAAATATTGCCGCACCACTGCCTGCGTAATTGCATGGCGCGTATTTACCCCAAGCGCTACCGGTTTTTATTGTCCATTACGGTACATGACACGCCGGTCACTCGGTTTACCGTGGTGGAAGATGTGCTGACGCCATTGATTGAATACCACACCCAAATGCTTGAGTGCGTATTAACCAAATATCGCCTGGCCGGGTACGGCTACGAATATATTTTTGAGGTGAATTAATGTTCCATATCGATAATGCAAGCAGTGTGGCGGAAATGCCCACGGTTCACC
This sequence comes from Serratia sp. LACPHL-BACT-2024-00286, assembly GCF_043109535.1. NCBI lineage: Bacteria > Pseudomonadati > Pseudomonadota > Gammaproteobacteria > Enterobacterales > Yersiniaceae > Serratia > Serratia sp. LACPHL-BACT-2024-00286. The sequence goes on along the minus strand of NZ_JBICNA010000008.1, from coordinate 194,150 downwards.
CGCAGTTATTTACTCAGCCTAGGTGGTTTACCGAAGGCGGTGAAGGCATAGAGCCAACGTATCCCGGCTGCGATTGGTTCAACATCATCCAGGCCGAAATGCTCAACGTGCTGACGCTGGCGGGCATTGCGCCTGACAAGACAAAGCTGGATCAGTTCGCCCAGGCTATTCGCTTGATGTCCACCGACTACATGATGCCGGTCGGCATCCCATACCCGTGGCCGGGTTCGTCTGCTCCTGCGGGGTTCGCGCTAATGGTTGGCCAGGCGTTCGACGGCGCAGCCTATCCGAAGCTGGCACAAGCCTATCCCGGCCTGGTCATCCCCGACATGCGCGGCCAGACCATCAAGGGCTTACCGGCAGCAAATCGGGCGCTGCTGAGCTATGAGGCTGACGGCAACAAATACCATGCCCATGGGCTGGAGATCGACAGCACCGATTTAGGAACCAAGGAGACCTCAACCGACCCTGGGCATGACCACGATGGTGGCATGAGCGGGCCAGGTGCAGCATGGGACACCGATTATATCGTCGGCTCTGATAACGACTCACGCCGCACACGAAATAAGACGAGCTGGGCTGGGCAACATTTTCACACCATGGTGCTGGGATGGCACGGCCATACCGGGCGGGTTAACGGCGACGGCAACCCAGAAACCACCGTCAAGAACATCGCATTTAATTACATCGTGAGGCTCGCGTAATGAGTGAATTTTCTTTCTCTGACACTAACCAGGCTCTGTGGTTGTTCCACTTCGACGCCAAGGGTGTGTTTATCGGTAGTGGGTTGACCATCATACCGGCGGGTACGGGATTACCTGCCAATACCACTACAGTTAAATGTGAGCCGCAGAGTGGCTTTACCGGCGTTTGGAATGGGACTGGCTGGGATTACATGCGTGATAACCGTGGAACGCGCTACTGGGATAAATTCGGTAATGGTTCAGTTATCGTGGAATTGAGTGACGTTATTCCTGACGGTATGACGCTCATTGAGCCACCTAAAAAACTCGCGGGATATGTATTGCTGTTCGAGAATGGGGAATGGCAACAGCGTGAGGATAAAACCGGGCAAAAATATTACGATAATCTCGGCGGTATTCATATTGTCCCTGAGCCATATTTCATACTCCCGGAAGGAAATACATTTGTTGAACCACCAGAGCCTAAATTAGGGTTCGCGACCCAATGGGCAGGACTGGACTGGGTTTATGTTGAAGACCACCGGGGAAAAACTGCCTATCACATTGAAGATGGCTCGCCTGTCGTCATTTCAGATGTTGGCGCGTTGCCTGACACCCTGACATTCATTATGCCCGCCACTCCCTTTGACGAATGGAACGGCACCGGCTGGGTGACCAATCAGGATGCAGTGGTAAAAAACCAGGTCGAGCAGGCCCGCCAGAAAAAGAATGCATTACGCAATGAAGCCGATGAAGAAATTGCCGTCCTCAGTGATGCCGTCAAATACGGCATCGCCACGGAAGATGAGATTGCCAATCTTGAAGCCTGGAGCCGCTACCGCGTCTTGCTGATGCGTGTTGAACCTGAACTTGCCCCTAACATTGAGTGGCCTGCGAAGCCCTAAGGAAGCTCCATCATGTTCCATATTGACAACCCAAGCGGCGTAGAAGTAATGCCAAAAGTTAGCGATGTTGAAAGCACCAGCATTCGCTACTTTACCGAAGAAAAAGACAAGGCGTCTTACCCTGGCGCCGACTGGTTTAACATCGTCATGCTTGAGCTGTTAAATATTCTCAAGCTATCAAATGTCGCACCAGACAAGTTTAAATATAACCAAATCGCAACGGTTATTGTTTCATTGATAAATGAACGGCTTTCGGCGCAATCCAGCGTATTTGATACGGTTGAGGAAGGGCTGAGTAAAACCGATAACGGACAATATTTTAGTGTTCCTCAGGGATTGGATAGCGAACAATCGTTCAAATATTATCAGAACGACAATGGCACTGCGTTACTCATTACTGACGCGCCCAGCTCGAACTCAGTCAGGATTTTGAATGACTTTATGGCTGTACTGTCTGCACAACAGGCGTCGTTGCAGAAGACGACAGAAGTTCTAAATCAGTACAGTTCAAACAACTGGCAATGGATATTATCGAGCCTACGTGGGCCTTCTGAAACGGCTCTCGCGCTTGATAATGATTTTGGCCTGTGGGTAGCCGGACTGACGTCATCACTGCAAGATTATGTAGAGCAGCTTATTCCGAAAGACCTGGCGAACCGCTATCAAAATTTGCAGTACGCTATCGTTGCCAGAAATGGGATTGATGGCCTGTTGACGATTAACGACAACGGCGACATTCGTATCGTCGGCACCGATGATGTACTGCAAGAACGGCTAGACACGCTCTGTTCAACAACGTTCTCTCGCACCATTGTGGGGTTCCAGCACGTCATTTTTGCCGCTGATTTGAAAACGGCTCTATTCGCTATTGATGATAATGGTGGCGTATTCATTCCTGGGGTTGATGGGCCGCTGCAAGACAAATTGGGTGAATCACGCGCCAAACTGGTGACCTCTGGCGGGGTTCCTGCGGCTGCATGGGATAATACGGTGGTATGGTCTGAGCGCCCCGTTCTTACCGTTCAGAAACTGACTGATGCCGGGATGGTTTTCAGCTACTTGCCTGGTGGCGAAGCTGCTGCTGGTGCAGGCGTTATGTATATCCCGTCTATTCGTGAAATGCCGCTCGATGCGACTGAAATTCATGGCGGCGGCTCGACAGGTCAATCGCTGAACACCCCGTATGACAAAACCGGCAATACAAACGTGGTGAACCGTGACCCAGCCTATCGTGGGCGGTTGCTCGCCGCCACCAACGGTAAACCGGAAGGCGATGGCGGGCGCGGAATCGGGAACGCTGACAGAACGACGATCAATGATATGTCATACCCAGGTTATCGTCAGGGCAATGTCTTGCCGCTCTACAATAAGCTGATGTCATTTACACCGGGTAACGTGGTCTTTATGCACGCAGGGTTCGCCGTTGGTGGTGCCCCGTTCTCCAAAATCAAAAAAGGCACTGTCCCGTACAACAAGGGGTTGGCATTAATTCAACTTTATAAAACCGCTGCTGATGCCGTTGGGAAACCCTATTCATTTAAGTTCCTGACTATGGAGCATGGTGAAAGCGACAACGACAATGGCGATAACCCAAAACCAGGCGATTATCTGGCTAAAGAGACAGAGTACTTCTCTGATTTCCAAGCTGATGTAACGCCTATCACGGGGCAGACTGAACCGTTCCTGGTTGTTATTGGGCAGGTCGGAAGCCGTGTTAATACCAAAGCGGGTGAAATTGACGAAGAGGGAAACCCTACCGGGGAAACTATCGTCGTACAGCCATATTCAGTCACTGCGGTTGACCAGACCGCGTATGTGCGCCACAACCCGGATACAGCCATCATGTATGGCCCCAAGTATCCCCTGAACTGGCTGTTTAGTGACGGTACGATGAGCCATTTAAATGCGGCCGGTAAAGTCCTCCAGGGCGAATATACGGCGCAGGCTATCCACTGGCATCTCTACGACACGGAAAAGAAAGGCACGTGGACGGGGCTGAAAATTCGAAATGTAACGCTGAACGGCGCGATTGCGGATTTACTGTGTGATGTCCCTTACCCCCCCATTGTCATCGACAGCGCATTTATCCGTGACTGCCCTGGTAAAGGCATCAGTCTGGAGCACAATAGCGCCACCGTGATGAATGTCTCAATCGTAGACGGTAATACGATCCGTGTTGAATTTGATAAGGCTCCGGCTGCTGACGACGTGTTGCTAATCGGATTTACGAATACGCAACCACACACAAACGGCAGTGTTTACCCCACAACATGCTTCCGCGACTCGTCGCCTGTCATTTCTAAATGGGTGACGCGTTCCGGGGTTCCGTTCCCGCTTTATAACTGGATGTGCTTAGACCGTATTCCTTTGACTGGAGAAATCTGATGGTAGCTGCAATTAACACCGGAAAAGCCTATACAGGATTCCGTCCCGCACTTGATCTTTCAGCGTCGATTCTTGATCCGCAGGCATTGTTTGCTAGCTACAAGAGCCGCGTGTTGGCGGACGGTGGGCATATTCCCGACGAAGTAGGCTGTATCGAACGGTTTAAATTCCTTTTGCTCAATGCAATGTTTGAGCGAACTGTTGTATCTCTGACACCGGCCTTTGGCATCAAAACGGACAGCGCGGGTAACGTTCTGACCGTATATAACTTGCTCGGTGAGGCAGGCGACCTGTTGGCAGTATCAAAAGGCACACCACCTGGCCCGATGCTGTATGACATATCGACCCGTTCGATCAATGTTCAAATTACGTCTAACGGTGGTACCTGGCTCCAAAGCCGGGGCAGTATCGTGATGCAGAAGTCCGCAACTTATCTGCTTGCCGGATGCATGAGCGATAGTAGTCGCGCTGATGGCAACGGTTTAACTTTCGGCTATCCGATAGGATCGCTCCCGATGGCATATATGCGAACGATGATTACGAACAACCAAGCGATCACTGAGTCATGGCGTTTTGGTACTCGTGATTCAGGCTGGCCAGCGGATGTTGGTGGCGCGTTGATGGTTGCAGCCACACTGTATGAAGACTACGTGCCAGCGGCTGGATTATTCGATGTGACATCCGGTGTTATCACCGGTTATGAAAAGGGTAAGTTCGCGATGAAAACGACCTCGTCAACGGGTGCCCTGGCAGACCTGCGCGATCGGACAGCTGCCTTGGTAGTCGGTACACCTGGCAGCACTACAACGGGCTGTTATGGAACATTCAGGGATATGTTACACCTACATTCTGCGTCCGAAGCGGATGCGGTGCTCGCATCTCGGTTGGGTATTTAAATTCGGGTAATTTGATAATAAGTAGCAAAGTTAGCGGGTTCTCATTTTAAGTGGCCCGCTTTTTCATTTTTCGCGCCGCGCAACAATCGCTCAGGCGATGCGCGAGTACGATGTGCTCGGCCCTTATGAAAAGCCGGTGCGGCTCCATGTGATCGAAGCCGCACTGCAACGCTGTTTTAATCTTTAGCGGGGAACACCTCGGCCAGTGCGTTTGACAGCGCATCCAGCCGAACCGGCTTCATCAGGTAGTTATCGAACAGGGCGCGCTGATCCGCCGTCAGCTGCTCCGGCGTGTAGGCGCTGATGCCGATGATCGGCACATGGCGGTTGGGGCCGCGGCGGTTGCGCAGCTGCCTGGCCAGGGCGGCGCCGTCGATGCCCGGCATCTGCAGATCCAGCAACAGCGCGTCGTAAGGGCGTCTGAGCAGCTTCTGCAGCGCGCGCTCCGGCGAGTCGCACAGTTCGTGCTGGTAGCCCAGCTTGTCCAATAGCGCCGCAAAGGCGTCACCCACCGACTTGTTGTCATCCACCACCAGCACCTGCTGCGGCTTCTGCTGCAGAGAGGCATTGGCGGCGGCGGGCGCGTCGGCGCGTTCGTCTTCACTGATCTGCACCGGAATGCTGACGATAAAGGTGCTGCCCTTCTTGATTTCGCTGTACACCGTGATGGTGCCGTCGAGTAATGTCACCAGGCCGTGCACGATCGCCAGCCCCATCCCGACGCCGGCATACTGCTTGGTATGCGACTGATCCAGCTGGGTAAAGGGTTTGAAGATCTGATCGAGCTGGTCTTTTTCGATACCGATGCCGGTGTCGGTCACTTCGATAATCAACGAACTGCCGCCCGGCTGGCGGCGCAGGCAGCTGTGCAGCGTAATGCTGCCGCTTTCGGTGTACTTGTAGGCGTTGGTCAGCAGGTTGACGATAATCTGCCGGATGCGCAGCGGATCGGAGTGCACCAGCAGGTGGCTGCATTCCACTTCACAGCTCAGTTTGACCTGCTCTTTGCGGGTCAGGGTGGCGATTTCGTTGGCGGTCTCCGCGATCAGCTTCTGCGCGTCGAACGGCACGATGCGCAATTCCATCATGCCGCTGTCGAGGTGCGCATAGTCGGTCAGATCTTTCATCTGGCTTTCGATTTGCTGCGCGGCGGTCTCCAGCCGCTGAAAGGTGTCCGCGTGCTCAGCCGACACCCGGGTATTCACCAGCACGTCGATGGCCGACATCACGCTCTGCAATGAGGTGCGCAGCTCGTGGCCGATGGCACCGAGGAAGGCGTTTTTGGTGCGCGTCGCTTTCTCCGCCTCGATGGCCTTGGCCTGCTGGCGAATGGTCAGCCGCTGCTGACGGAACACGATCAGGGTGATGGCGATCAGTGCGATCACCGAGAACATGACGATCACCAGCCCATAGAAAATAATGTGCCGTTTCTCGATGTAATCCTCATAGGCGGCGGTGCGCTGCTTCACCTCGGCGTGGTCGGTCAGGTTGGCCATTTCGATGGCGTAAGGCTTGATGGCCCTCATGGCCGCGGAAACCTGGCCGAAGTCGATTTTCCGACTGCTCAGCAGCTTATCGATGCGATCCATCTGCAGGCGCATCTGTTTGACCACTTCCGGGTAGCCCGGCTCGGCGTACAGCGGCTGGGTCGATTCGGAGACGGTTTCCAGCACGTAAAAACGCGAATAGAGGATTTCGAACCGCAGCCGCAGGTTGTCGTTGTCCACCTGCGCGGCGTGGCTTTGCTGCTCGACCAGCGTGTCGAACTCCGCCAGCTTGATGGAGAACTTGGCGATTGACCAGGAGTAGTTCTCCTGCGTGCCGGCGATGGCATACAGCCCTTTCTTCGACAGGGTGGCGCTGTAGTAATAGAGCGTGACGGTCGAAGCCACTAAAAACAGCGCGGCGAAAATGGCCGGGATCGCCAGCCTGCTGCCGTTCTTAAAGGTCGTCAGCTTCATTTGATCACGATCCTGTCCACTTGCCAGATAAAGCGCGAGTTGTACAACGGCGAGTTCAGTTCAGGCCCGGCGGCGTCGCGCGGGTAAACCAGGAACAGCGGGCCGAAGTTTCTGAGTTTCAGCATCTCCCCGTCCATCTTGTAGGCCAGGATCATGTTGTACTTTTTGACGTCGGACAGCGGCACGTCGATGTAATAGTCGTTCAGCGCATAGAAGGTCAGCGTCTCGCCCTTGGCGCCGACGCGCTCCAGGATATCGGCCACCGAAATCCCTTCGAATTTTCTCTGCGGCGTCCAGGAAGTGGAGGTGGTGATGCTGCGCACCGGCATCGCCAACAGCTGCTTATCGGTGAACAGATAGCTTTTGTTGACCGGGTCGGTCACGTTGTCGATCTTGCCCGCCACTTCGAGGGTAAAGCTGAGCGCGCTGCTCTGGGCGATAATCAGGGCCACGCAGGCCATCGCAAGGGTTTTGCATAGTTTGAACAGCATCGGTGTTCTCCAGAGGCGCGGGGAGGTTGTATCAGTCCCGCTAATTTATCAGGCAGAATAATGGCAGAAAAAGCAGGCGGGCGCGAAAGGAATAGTAAACCGCACAAAAAGAACAGGCCTGAACCGGTCGTCCCGTGCGCGTAACCTTTCCCTTCCGTTTGTCAGCCGTTCCGATGTGCTTTCAACAGCTGCGCCAGCTGTGTCAGGCCTGCCGTTAGCTCGTCCAGCGAAGAGGAACCCAGGCACAGGCGAATGCCCGTTGCCCGTTCGTCGCGGTCCACCATCACGGCGTCCGGCGGCGTCACTTTTACGTTGGCCAATGCGGCGGCGGCGGCCACAGACTCGGCGGTTTCGCGCGGCATCGGCAGCCAGACATGATAAGCGTCGGGATGCGATACGCATTCGCCGGCGTCGAATATCGAGGTGGCCAGATGCACTCTGCGCTGAGCCTCATGGCGCAACGCTTGCGGTATCGCCTCGACCGCGCCGCTGGACAGCCACTCCCCCACCACTGCGCAAGACAGTGGCGAAGGCGCGAAGGGAATATCTTGCAAGGCTTCTTCCGCCGCGTTTTGCATGCCGGGCGGCAGAGTCAGCATACCGATCCGCAACCCCGGGCCGAGCGTTTTCGACAAGCCATTGACATGGAACACCCGCTCGGGTGCCAATGTCGCGAGCGCAGGCGTTGCTGAATGCCCCAAGGTATACACGCCATCCTCGATGATCCAGACATTCGCCTGCCGGCATATCTCGACGATAGCCTGCCTGCGCTCGGCGCTCATGGTGGCCGTTGTCGGGTTATGCAGCGTCGGTGTCAGATAGACCGCAGTATGGCCGCAGGAGACACGCTCGAGCGCGCGAGACAGCGCTTGCGGCACCATGCCTTGCGCATCGATATCGATACCGATCAAGCAATGGCCTTTGCGCCGGGCCAGCGCGATCGCGCCGGGATAGCTGATTCTCTCCGTCAGTATCGTCCCGCGTGGCCCGCAGGCCAGGTCAAAAGCCAGTGAAATCGCCTGACGGGCATTGCTGGTCAGCGCCAGATTCGACGGTTCGATCGTGACGCCGACGTTTTCGAGCCAGCGGGCCAACAAACGTCGGTGCTCCAGATGCCCGGTCGGAGGGGAATAGAGGTTCAGATGATCCGCATCCATTTTCCGCGCAATGCTGGCCAGCGTGCGCGCCAGCAAACGATCGGTCAGCACCGCCGGCGGCGCATTGGACGAAAGATCGATTTCGCGTTTTTCACGGGCGTGGCGAATCGCCACGAACATCCCGCGGCCTTTCACGCTGCGTACCAACCCGCGTCGTTCCAGGATGGCATAGGCTTTGGTCACCGTGCCCAGACCGATCTCTAATTGCCAGGCGAGCGTACGGTGAGCCGGCAGACGATCGCCACCCTGCAGTTTACCCTCGATAATGTCGTCGCCTAACGCCAACACCAGCCGCTCGACGGTGGTGACTTCCGCATTGGCCAGGCGAGGTTGCCAGGGCGATTGAAGCCGCATGGTGATGCTCCGAAAAATGAATAGTGTCACGTGACACTATTTAAATAGGTGAAAAGTGTAACACATACTATGTTGGTGAAGAGTCCCTGAGTTTTCAACAACGTCTCGGCCGCAAGGCGGGTCAGCGGAGTTTTTCCATGAATGTCAGTCAGCTTGCGTTGGTTTATGGCGCATATCTTCTCGCAACCGCCAGTCCGGGCCCCAGCAACATGGCGATCATGGGCGTGGCGATGCGTGACGGCCGCTCACCCGCACTGGCGCTGGCTGCCGGGGTGGTGACCGGATCGCTGTGCTGGGCACTGTTGGCCGCGACCGGCCTTTCCGCCGTGCTGGCCACGTATGCGCAGGCGCTGTGGGCCATCAAAATCGTCGGCGGCGTGTATATGCTGTATCTGGCGCTGCGCGCCGGCCAATCCGCATTACGGGCGTCTCCCGTCTCGACAGGGATAGCGGCAGGGGATGGCGGGCGATCTTATCGGAAGTTGTATCGGCAGGGCGTGCTGATGCATCTCGGTAATCCCAAGGCCATCATGTCCTGGATGGCGATCATGTCGCTGGGTTTGCGACAAGGGGCGCCTGAAGGCGTTTTACCGGCGATTATCGGCGGTTGTGCGTTGCTCGGCGTGACGATTTTCGGGGGGTATGCCCTGCTGTTCTCAACGGCGCCGATGATCGCGTTTTATACCCGGGTGAGGCGCTGGATTGAAGGAATGCTTGCGCTGCTGTTCGCTTGCGTGGGCCTGGAGCTGTTGATATCGCGGGGGTAATCATGCACGCCCGGCGTTAACCTGAGGAGAGAGGCGATGGTTTTTGGCATGCAGATGGTGGATGTCTTTGGCGCCGGGCCACTCGCCGGCAATCCGTTGGCGGTGATCGCGGGCGCCGGAGCGTTGTCGACGGAGGACATGCAGCGCTTGACGCGTTGGTTCAACCTGTCGGAGACGGCCTTTTTACTGCCGCCGACGCACCCGCAGGCGGATTACCGGGTGCGAATATTCACGCTGGATCGTGAAATGCCGTTTGCCGGGCACCCGACGTTGGGCAGCTGCCATGCCTGGCTCGCTCTGGGAGGGGCGCCCAGCAACGAGACGGAGATCATCCAGGAGTGCGGAGCAGGATTGGTGAGCATTCGTCGCGAGGGAGGGCGGTTGTGTTTTGCCGCGCCACCGTTGATTCGTTCCGGGGCGCCGTCAGGAGAGACGTTGGCCGACGCGTTGCGGTTTTTGGGGATCGCGTCTGATGAGGTGCTCGATGCCGCCTGGATCGATAATGGCCCGGGGTGGCTGGGGATCCGGCTGGCCAGCGCCGAGCGGGTACTTTCCCTGACGCCGGCGAGAAGCTGGCCGCGCAGAGTGGACATTGGCGTCGTCGGCCCACATGCCGAGGGTGACGCAGCCTTCGAAGTGCGCGCTTTTTTGAGCGATCATCTTGGCGCTATCGTCGAAGATCCGGTCACCGGCAGTCTCAATGCCTCCCTGGCCCAGTGGTTGTTCGCAAGCGGCGTGGTCAGCGGCGGATATATTGCCGCTCAGGGCCGCTGTCGTGGGCACAACGGGCACGTGCATATCACCCGCGACGAGGGTGGCCGGATTTGGGTGGGCGGCAATACGCGCATTCAGGTCGAAGGGCGGTTGCAAGGGATTGGCACGGCGTAGAACGCGTCGCCGCACTGTGTGCGGCTGAACGGAATATCGATTTTCATCCGATGATAAGGAGTGAACAGTATGTTTGCGATGCCACAAAACGATACCCCCGTCGAAGCTGATATCACTCAGCCGACGACGGTCATCGATACGTTGAAAATGCTGGTACGTTACAAAGCGTGGGCGAATGCGCTGACCTTTGACACCGTGATGTCTTTGCCGGCCGGTGAAGCCTTGCGGCCGCGGCCGACCCGTTTTGGCAATATGGTGCATACCTTGAATCATGTCTATGTGGTGGACGATATCTTCAGGCACCACCTGCAAGGTCGAAAACATGGCTACCTCGCGCGCAACACCGAGCAAACGCCTGCGCTTGACGCTCTGCGGTGTGCGGTGGAGGAAATGGACCACTGGTATATCGAACAGGTGGATAACTGGTCGCCCGAGGCGCTGGCGCAGGTGGTGCAGTTCGAATTCGTCGGCGGGGGGGAAGGTCGCATGACGCGCCAGGAAATCGTGCTGCATGTCGTCAACCACGCGACCTATCATCGCGGTTTTGTCGGCGATATGCTCTATCAGGTGCCCTTCGCTTCGCCGGCGAACGATTTGCCGGTGTTTCTTCGCGATCACTACCGCCGGGCGCCGTGAGGCGAGCGAGATAAATAAAAAAGCCAGACGCTTTCGCGCCTGGCCTGTTATGCGCCGGAACTCGGCGAGGCTGCGCCTCAGCGCATGGTAACGAACTCTTCCGCCGCGGTCGGGTGTATCGCCACGGTGTTGTCGAAGTCCTTCTTGGTGGCGCCCATCTTCACCGCCACGGCGAAGCCCTGCAGGATTTCATCCATGCCGAAGCCGATGCCGTGCAGGCCGACGATTTTCTCTTCTTTACCCGCGCACACCAGCTTCATGCGGCACGGCTGGCGGTGCTGCGTCACGGCGCTGTACATGGCGGTGAAGGAGGATTTGTACACCTTCACGTTGTCCGCGCCGAACTTCTCGATAGCTTCCGGCTCGGTCAGGCCGATAGTGCCGATCGGCGGGTGGCTGAACACCACGGTGGCGATGTTGCTGTAATCCAGGTGCTCATCCGGCTTGTTGTTGAACAGGCGCTCGGACAGGCGGCGGCCGGCGGCCACGGCGACCGGGGTCAGCTCTACCGCGCCGGTGTTGTCGCCCACCGCGTAGATGCCTTTGACATTGGTGTTCTGGAACTTATCGACGTCAATATAGCCTTTCTCATTGGTTTTCACCCCGGTAACGCCGAGGTTCAGGTTGTCGGTCGCCGGTTCGCGGCCGATGGCCCAAATCAGGCAGTCGACGGTGAATGCCTTGCCGTTTTCCAGCTGCAGCGTCAGGCTGCCGTCGGCGTTCTTGACGATCGCTTTCGGCACCGATTCGGTATGCAGGCTCGGCCCTTCGGTGTTCATCACTTCCACCAGGGTTTCGACGATCATCGGATCGAAGCTGCGCAGCGGCGCGTGCTTGCGCACGAACAGGTGCGTTTCCGCGCCCAGCGCGTTCAGCACGCCGGCGATCTCCACGGCGATATAGCCGGCGCCGACTACGGCGACGCGCTTCGGCATGGCGTCCAGCTCAAAGAAGCCGTCGGAGTCGATGCCGTATTCCGCACCCGGAATAGCCGGGTGGCTCGGGCGGCCGCCGGTGGCGATCAGGATGTGGTCGGCGGTGATGAGCTCGCCGTTCACTTCCACGGTGTGCGCATCCACGAAGCGCGCGAAGCCTTTGATCACGTCGACCTTGTTCTTGCCCAGCACGTTGTCGTAGGAGTTGTGGATGCGGTCGATATAGGCGGTGCGGTTGGCGACCAGCTTCTTCCAGTCGAAGGCGTTGACGGTGGTGTCGAAGCCGTAGTCCGGGCCGTACTGATGGATGGCCTCGGCGATCTGCGCCGCGTGCCACATGACTTTTTTCGGTACACAACCCACGTTTACACAGGTGCCGCCCAGCTCTTTGGCTTCAATCAGCGCACACTTTTGGCCGTACATGGCTGCCCGGTTGATCGATGCGATACCGCCGCTGCCGCCGCCAATTGCTAGATAATCGTAATGTTTCGTCATCTGGGATTTCCATGAGTTGTGAATTTGAAGAGGGTAAGAGTTTAACGCCTGACCGGGGTTTGTCGCAAAGATTGCGTCGATGGCTGCGATAGGTGGACGCAGGGCGCGGCGAACCGCGCCCTGCCGGGGATTATTCCGGTACCACCCAGTTCACCAGATGGTGGCCGATGCCCGACGGCACCAGCACCTTGTGCAGCCACGGCAGCACGTTTTTCATCTGCTGTTCCAGTTTCCACGGCGGGTTGATGACGATCATGCCGGAGGCGGTCATGCCGCGCTGATCGCTGTCGGGTTTCACCGCCAGTTCGATCTGCAGAATGCGGCGAATGCCGGTGGCTTCCAGATCGCGCAGCATGCGTTTGATCTGCTGGCGCATCACCACCGGGTACCACAGCGCGTAGGTGCCGGTGGCGAAACGCTTGTAGCCTTCCTGAATGCCTTTGACCACGTCCTGGTAATCGGTCTTCATTTCATACGGCGGGTCCATCAGGATCAGACCCCGGCGCGACAGGGGCGGCAGCTGGGATTTCAGCTGCTGATAGCCGTCGGCGCGCTGCACTTTGGCGCGCTCGTCTTTCTGGAACTCGCTGCGCAGCAGCGGGTAGTCGCTCGGGTGCAGCTCGGTCAGGTGAATTTTGTCCTGCGGGCGCAGCAGCTGGCGGGCGATCAGCGGCGAACCGGGGTAGTAGCGCAGCGTGCCGGAACGGTTGAAGTTGTGCACCACGCTCATGTAGGCCGCCAGCTCTTCCGGCAGATCGTCGCGCTGCCACAGCAGGCCGATGCCTTCCAGGTATTCGCCGGTGCGCTCGGCGTGTTCGCCGCTGAGCTGATAACGGCCCGCGCCCGAGTGGGTATCCAGATACAGGAACGGCTTCTCTTTTTCCTTCAGCGACTCGATGATCAGGCTCTGAACGGTGTGCTTGAGCACGTCGGCGTGGTTGCCGGCGTGGAAACTGTGGCGATAACTTAACATGACGGGTGGCGGTTCCTTGTGCTCCGCAGGCGGAGCATTCAATGCAATAAGGCTTATAATCTGCACAGTATAAACTGTCTGGCCGGGAAAAACCGGACTCCGTTGCCGCAGACGTTCACAGAAAGGGACAGGACGATGAGCAAACGGGCGTTCTGGCGGCCGGTGTTCGAAGCGTTCGAATGGGTTGAAACGCTGTGAATCACAAGGAGAAAGGATGAGCTGCATTTTTTGCGACATCGTGGCGGGCAAGGCGCCGTGCCATAAAATCTGGGAAGACGACGACCATCTGGCGTTCCTGTCCATCTTCCCCAACACCGACGGTTTCAGCGTGGTGATCCCCAAGGCGCACCACCCGAGCTATGCCTTTGACCTGCCGGACGAGGTGTTGAGCGCGCTGATGCTGGCGACCAAGCGGGTGGCGAAGCAGCTGGATCGCGCGTTCGACGACGTCGGCCGCTGCGGTATGGTGTTCGAGGGTTACGGCGTCGACCACGTGCACGCCAAACTGATCCCGCTGCACGGCACCGCGTCGCTGGAGCAGTGGCGGCCGATCGAATCGACCTCGCCGAAGTTTTTCGCGCGTTACGAGGGCTATATCTCCTCCCACGACGCCGCGCGCGCCGACGACGAGCAGCTGGCGGCGCTGGCCGCCCGCATCCGCCAAAGCGTCGTTTAAGGCACCAACGATCAACGCCGGGCATTGATTTTCCTGTTGTCTGGCTCCATGTTAGAGATTCATACGCATTTTAAGGCTCGCCCCCACGGCGGGCCCCAACGCTAATCAGGACTGCCCTATGACAAATCCGTTGCTGACCCCGTTTTCCCTGCCGCCGTTCTCGGCGATCCGCCCTGAAGATATCGTGCCTGCGGTGCAATCCGCGCTGGCGGACTGCCGCGCCGCGGTAGAGCGCGTGGTCGCGCAGCCGGGGCCGTTCACCTGGGACAATCTGTGTCAGCCGCTGGCGGAGTCGGACGATCGCCTGTCGCGCATCTGGTCGCCGATCGGGCACCTGAACTCGGTGAAAAACAGCCCGGAGCTGCGCGCCGCCTATGAGCAGGCGCTGCCGCTGCTGTCCGAGTACGGCACCTGGGTCGGCCAGCACGAAGGGCTGTACCAGGCCTACCGCAGCCTGAAAGAGGGCGCGGCGTTTGAGGCGCTGAGCGTGCCGCAGCGCAAGGCGGTGGACAACGCGCTGCGCGATTTCGAACTGTCGGGCATCGGCCTGTCGGCGGATAAACAGCAGCGCTACGGCGAGATCGTCGCGCGCCTGTCCGAACTGGGTTCCACTTACAGCAACAACGTGCTCGACGCCACCATGGGCTGGAGCAAACTGATTACCGACGAAGCCGAGCTGAGCGGCCTGCCGGAGAGCGCCCTGGCGCAGGCACAGGCGATGGCGCAGGCCAAAGAGCAGGACGGTTGGCTGCTGACGCTGGACATGCCGAGCTACCTGCCGGTGCTGACCTACGCCGACAACCGCGCGCTGCGCGAAGAGATGTACCGCGCCTTCGCCACCCGCGCCTCCGATCAGGGGCCGAACGCCGGCAAATGGGACAACAGCGAAGTGATGGCGGAAACGCTGGCGCTGCGCCACGAGCTGGCTCAGCTGCTGGGCTTCGACACCTACGCCGACAAGTCGCTGGCGACCAAAATGGCGGAAAGCCCGGAGCAGGTGATCGGCTTCCTGAGCGATCTGGCCAAGCGCGCCCGCCCGCAGGCCGAGCAAGAGCTGGCGCAGCTGCGCGCCTTCGCCAAACAGCACTATGGCGTGGACGAGCTCGAAGCCTGGGACATCACCTATTACGGCGAAAAACAGAAGCAGCACCTGTTCTCCATCAGCGACGAGCAGCTGCGCCCGTACTTCCCGGAACAGCGGGTGGTGGAAGGGCTGTTCGAAGTGGTGAAACGCATCTACGGCATCACCGCCAAAGAGCGTAAAGACGTGGAGACCTGGCATCCGGACGTGCGCTTCTTCGATCTGTTCGCCGCCGACGGCGAGCTGCGCGGCAGCTTCTACCTCGATCTGTACGCCCGCGAAAACAAACGCGGCGGCGCCTGGATGGACGACTGCGTCGGCAGCCTGCGCAAGGCCGACGGCACGCTGCAAAAGCCGGTCGCTTACCTGACCTGCAATTTCAACCGCCCGCTGGGCGACCAGCCGGCGCTGTTCACCCATAACGAAGTGACCACGCTGTTCCACGAGTTCGGCCACGGTCTGCACCACATGCTGACGCAGATCGATACCGCCGGCGTCTCCGGCATCAACGGGGTGCCGTGGGATGCGGTCGAGCTGCCGAGCCAGTTTATGGAAAACTGGTGCTGGGAGCCGGAAGCGCTGGCGTTTATCTCGGGCCATTACCAGAGCGGCGAGCCGCTGCCGAAGGCCATGCTCGACAAGCTGCTGGCGGCCAAGAATTACCAGGCGGCGCTGTTCATCCTGCGCCAGCTGGAGTTCGGCCTGTTCGATTTCCGCATGCACTTCGAATACAGCCCGGAAAAAGGGGCGCAGATCCTGCCGACGCTGGCGGAAGTGAAGAAAATGGTGGCGGTGGTGCCTTCGCCAAGCTGGGGCCGCTTCCCGCACGCCTTCAGCCACATCTTCGCCGGCGGCTATGCGGCGGGTTACTACAGCTACCTGTGGGCGGAAGTGCTGTCGGCCGACGCCTACTCGCGCTTCGAAGAAGAGGGCATTTTCAACGCCGAAACCGGCAAATCCTTCCTCGACAACATCCTGTCGCGCGGCGGTTCGGAAGAGCCGATGGCGCTGTTCAAACGCTTCCGTGGCCGCGAGCCGCAGCTGGATGCTATGCTGCGCCATTACGGCATTAAAGGATAACCCGACACGTGAGCGTGTGTTTATTGTGTGAAGCAGGCGCCGATCCCGGCGCCTTGTCTGTTTTGGCGCAGCGCTGGCGGCTGACGTCCGACGACGACGCGCCGATGGCGCTGATACTGACCCCGCAGCGGCTGGAGCTGCGCAAGCGCGACGAGCCGAAGCTCGGCGGAATCTACGTCGATTTCGTCACCGGCACCATGGCGCACCGGCGCCGCTTCGGCGGCGGCCGCGGCGAGGCGGTGGCCAAAGCGGTCGGCATCAAGGGCAGCTATCTGCCGGACGTGGTGGACGCTACCGCCGGGCTGGGGCGCGACGCCTTCGTGCTGGCGGCGCTGGGCTGTCGGGTGCGGATGCTGGAGCGCAATCCGGTGGTGGCGGCGTTGCTGGACGACGGCCTGCAGCGCGGCTATCAGGATGCGGAAATCGGCCCGTGGCTGCGCGAGCGCCTGACGCTGCTGCACGCCTCCAGCCTGACGGCGCTGGCGGATCTCAGCCCGCGCCCCGAAGTGGTGTATCTCGATCCGATGTTCCCGCACAAGCAGAAAAGCGCGCTGGTGAAGAAAGAGATGCGGGTGTTTCAATCGCTGGTGGGCAGCGACGATGACGCCGACGGCCTGCTGGAGCCGGCGCGCCGTTTGGCGACCAAGCGCGTGGTGGTGAAACGCCCGGACTACGCGCCGCCGCTGGCCGACGTGCCGGCGCACGCCACCACGCTGACCAAAAGCCACCGTTTCGATATCTACATGCCGCTGTAATGTCTGCCGGGCCCGCCGTGTCGGGCCCTCAGTTTTCCTCCCGCAAGCTTTTCCCCACGCCGCCGCCCGGATGCACCGCCAACAAGGTGTCCTTGTCGTAACCGCTGCGCGCCATCAAGCAGGCGCAGGCGGCGTCGAAGATCGCCAGCACCAGCACAATTGAGGTGGTGGCCAGCATGTTCAGCGGATCTATCTCCTTTTGCACCCCGGTGGCGATCGTCAACTGCGCCGCCTGTGCGATGGCGGAATGCGGGTTTTCCGTCACCGCGATCAGCGTCACTCCCTTGGCCTGCAGCGTCGGCAGCAGGCGGGTCAGCTCGTCGGAATTGCCGCCGCGCGAGATCAGGATCAGCAGATCGTCGGCGCGCAGAAAGCCCAGATCGCCGTGCGCCGCGCCGGTGGCGTCGAGGTAGACCGCCGGCCGTTCCACGCAGGCCAGCATGTGGGCTATCTTGCGCGCCGCAATCCCCGAGGTGCCGACGCCGGTGACGGCGATTTTACCGCGGCAGTCGGCCAGCAGCGTCAGCAGCCGCTGCCAGGTGCGCGCGTCGAGGCGTTCGCCCAGCTGCGCCAGCTCCTGACTGTAGGTTTGCCAACCCTGCACGGCCTGCCGCCATTCCTGCTGCATCACGCCTCCTCCTGCATCAACCGGCGGTATTTCATGTGGTCGTTGTACAGCTCGTGGAATACCCGGTATTTGCGGTCGTAGTAGCTTTTTATCTGGTTGGTCTGCGGCGTGACCGTCTTGCCGATGCGGCTCATGGCGCTCATCGCCTCCGGCAGGGTGTCGAACACGCCGGCCGCCACGGTGCCCATCATCGCGCCGCCCAGCAGCATCGCTTCGCTCTCCTCCGGCAGCAGCATGGCGCAGCCGGTGGCGTTGGCGTGCTCCTGCACGAAGATCGGGTTCTTGGTGCCGCCGCCGCTGGCCATAATGGTGTCGATGCTGTAGCCGCTGTGGTTCATGGTTTCGATGATGTGGCGGGTGCCGAGCGCGATGGCCTGAATGGTGGCCAGGTAGTGCAGCGCCATGTCCTCTGGCGTGCGCGACAGCTTCAGCCCGGTCAGGATGCCGGTCAGCGTCGGGTTGGCGCGCGGCGAGCGGTTGCCGTGGAAGTACGGCAGCATGTGAATGTCCTGCGTCAGGAAGGCGATATTCTCCGGCTCGCCGGCCATGCGGCGCAGAATGGCGTTCAACACCTCATAGATGGTCTGCCCCTGAGTTTTCGCCTGCGCCAGCAGCTCCGGGTAGCACGGGTGCGACTGGATGACGTGGTCGATCAGCGCGCCGGTGGCGGACTGGCCGCCCTCGTTCAGCCAGTATTCCGGCAGGATCGCCGAGTAATACGGCCCCCAGACGCCGCCGATAAAGCGCGCGGTGCGCGACATCGCCATATGGCCGGTGGAGGTGCCGCCGATCAGCGCGACGCGGCGGTTGAAGTCGGCCACCTCACCGGAGACGCCGGTGGCGCCCAGCGTGCCGAGGGTGCCGGCGTGGGCGTCAATGATCGACACGCTCACCGCCGTGCCGGCGATCAGCCCCATCTCGCTGGCGGCGCGCTGGGTCAGGCCGTGGCCCAGCGGCTCGCCCATCATTTTGACGTCGCTGCCGATCTTGGCCGCGTCATGTTCCAGCACGTCTTCCAGCCCGATCTGCTGGAAGTAGCTCTTGTCCCAGCGCTGTTCGTGGCCGAGATAGGTCCACTTGCACACCGTCGAGCATAGCGAACGGGTGGCGTCCTGGGTGGCGCGCCAGGTGAGGAAGTCCGGCAGATCGAACAGGTAACCGGCGTTGGCCCAGGTGGTGGGCATGTGCTGTTTCAGCCACAGCAGTTTCGGCGTCTGCATCTCCGGCGAGATAATGCCGCCGACGAAGTCCAGCACCCGGTGTTTGGTGGCATTGATGCGCTCGGCCTGGGCGATCGCCCGGTGATCCATCCACACGATGATGTTCTGTTCGGTGCGGCCGGAGGGGCTGACGGTCAGCGGCTTGCCCTCTTTATCCAGCACCACCAGCGAACAGGTGGCGTCGAAGCCCAGCCCCTTGACCTGGATCGGGTTGATGTCGGCCTGGTTGACCGCGTCGCGCACCGCATTGCACACCGCCTGCCAGATGTTATCCGACGACTGCTCGACGAAATCCGCCTTCGGCCGGTACAGATCGATGGCCCGGCTGGCCTGGCCGACCATGCGGCCATTGAGATCGAATACGCCCGCGCGCGCGCTTCCGGTGCCCACGTCTACGCCAATAAAATAGCTCGCCATTATTTTCTCCTCAGGCTTTTCGATTCTGTAACGCGATAAACAGGATCAGCACGCCGCCCCACAGGGCCATGGTCAGGTAGCTGCTGACCCCCAGCAGATTGAGGCCGCTTTCCAACATTTGCAGCACGATCAGCGCCAGCACCAGCCCCAGAATACGGCCGAAACCGCCGTCCGGGTTAATGCCGCCCAGCACCGAGGCCAGAATGGTCACCAGCAGATAAGATTCGCCGTAGCCGGCCTTGGCCGAGTTGAACTTGGCCATCATCAGCAGCGCGGCGCCCCAGCCGAGCAGCGCCGACAGGATATACACCGCTACCTGCACCCGCGCGGTGTTCACGCCGCTGAAGCGGGTGGCCTGCTCGTTGGAGCCGATCAGGTACAGGCTGCGCCCCAGCGTGGTGTGCTCCAGCAGCAGCCACAGACCCACCGCCACCAGCAGGAACAGGATCAGTGCCACCGGCACGCCGAGCACGGCGCCGTTGCCGAGAAATTGAATCGCCGCCGGGAAGCCGGAGATCACCGCGCCGTTGGACAGCAGGATATTCAGACCGGTGATCAGCGTCATGGTGCCGAGCGAGGCGAGGATGGGCGAGACGCCGATCCAGGCCACCAGCGCGCCATTGAGCGCGCCGATCGCCACCGCCACCAGCAGGCCGGCCACCAGCGCCAGCGCCAGGAACAGCGGCTGGTCAGGGTGGCTGACGATGATTGCCGCCATCACCAGCGAACAGGCGTTGGCGCCGGCGATGATCGACAGGTTGATGCCGCCGGTCAGCATGGTGATGCCCATGCCGAGCGCCAGCAGGCCGAGGATCGGCAGCTGCGAGGCGATCGACTGGAAGTTGCCGAGGCTGAAGAAGCGCGATCCGAGCAGCCCGGCGAACAGCAGCGCCACCGCGATGATGATCGCGCCCTGCAGGCGAATGATCCGATCGTTTGGGATCAACCGAGTTAACTGCGTCATGTCAGATCTCCTTGAGCAGCTTGCGTTTTTCGTTCCAGGCGGTGGTGCTGATGCTGATCAAAATGATCGCGCCGCTGAATACCTGGTGCCAATAGGCCGAGACGCTGAGCAGCGTCAGCCCGTTTTGCAGGAAGGCCAGCAGCACCACGCCGAGCAGGGTACCGGTCAACGAGCCGCGGCCGCCGCTCATGCTGGTGCCGCCCAGCACCACCGCCGCCAATACCGTCAGCTCGAAGCCGAGCAGCGAGTTGGGAGCCACCGACTGGGTGATCTGCGCCTGCACCACCGCCGCGACGCCGGCCAGAATGCCCATGTAGCCGTAGACGCAAAAATGCAGCCGCAGCAGGTTCAACCCCAGGCGCGACGCCGCGTCGCGGTTGCCGCCCATAGCGTAGATCTGGCGCCCCAGCCGGGTGCGGTTCATCAGCACGCCGGTGACGACGATGGTCGCCAGCAGGCACAGCAGCGGCAGCGTCAGGCCGTAGTCGTAACCGTCGGCGCCCTGGAACGAGAACCAGTTGATGCCGTTCATGAACCAGTCCGGAAAGCCGTACAGCCAGGTGCCGTTGGTGGCGTACACCAGCAGGCCGTAGAACAGGTTGAGGGTGGCGATGGTGATGATGATCGCCGGCACTTTCAGCCAGTACACCAGGAAACCGTTCACCAGCCCGAGCAGCAGGCCAACGCCAATCGCCAGGGCGAACGCCAGCGGGAAGCTGCCGCCGTGCTGGATCACCCAGCTGGCCATCACGTACTGAGCGATGGCGGTGACCGCCGGGAACGAAATGTCGATGCCGCCGGCGATCAGCACCACGAACAGCCCGCAGGCCAGGATGCCGAGAATGGCGTAGCTGGTGGCGACGTCGGTCAGGTTGCCGAGCGTCAGAAACTCGTCGGTGCCGGCGCTCAGGCCGATCGCCAGCAGCAGCACCAACAGGCCGAGATAAAACTCGTGCCGCCCGGCCAGGCGGGCCAATAATGATTTATCCATTCACCACCTCGGCGATCTGTTGCTCGGTACTCTGGTGCGGCGCGAATTCGGCGATCAGTTCGCCCTTGCGCATCACCATCACCCGATGGCTGTTGTAATAGGCTTCCGGGATCTCGTCGCAGATCATCAGCACCGCCATGCCCAGCTGCGCCAGATCGCGGGCGATCTGGTAGATCCCCTCTTTGTTGGCGATGTCCACGCCGACGGTGGGCGAGTCGAGGATCAGGATCTTCGGCTGGGTCGCCACCCACTTGGCGATGGCGATGCGCTGGGCGTTGCCGCCGGACAGGGTTTTCACCGGCAGCGCGCTGTCGGACACCTTGATGTTCAGATCGCGAATCAGCCGGTTGACCAGCTCGGTCGCTTTGGCGTGATCCAGCAGCCCGAGCGAGGTATGCAGCCGATCGAAGACGGTGACGATGGTGTTGTCGTAGATCGATTGCTCCATGATCAACCCCTGCGTCAGACGATCCTCCGACACATAGCCGATGCCGTGGCGCACCGCTTCGCGGTTGTTGTGCAGCTGCACCGCCTGGCCCTCGATGTGGATCTCGCCGCTGTCCGGCCGCGTCATGCCGAACAGGCTGAGGCACAGTTCGGTGCGGCCGGCGCCGAGCAGGCCGACGATCGAGACGATCTCGCCGCCGCGCAGCGCCAGATTGATGTTGCGGTATTTCTCGCCGCGGCTGAGGTTGCGTACCTCGAGCAGCGGCGCCTGTTCGGCCGGCGGTAGCGGCGGCAGCGGGCTGTAGTGGAAGCGTTGGCCGGTCATCAGGAACGCCAGTTCGTGGCTGTCCAGTTCGCTGGCCGGCCAGGTGCCCACCAGCTTGCCGTCGCGCATCACGCTGATGCGATCGGCGACTTCCATCACTTCATCCAATCTGTGGCTGACGAACACCACGCAGATGCCGGCCGCCTTCAGCTCGTTGACCACCCGCAGCAGGCCGTCGACCTCCTGGCGGGTCAGCGAGGCGGTCGGTTCGTCCATGATAACCAACCGCGCCTCGGCGGCGATGGCGCGGCAAATCGCCACCAGTTGCCGATCGGCGATCGACAGTTTTTCCACCTTTTTATCGGGATCGATGCGTATGCCGACCCGCGCCATGGCGTCGAGCGCCGTCTGGCGCATCACCCGCTTGCGCACCCAGAAATGGCCGCCGGGCAGGTAACGGTGGATGGCGATGTTCTCCGCCACCGTCAGATTGGGGAACAGCGACAGGTCCTGGTAGATCACCTGTATGCCGTAATAACCGGACAGCTGCGGCGTCAGGGCGTGGAAGAGTTTGCCTTCCAGCGAAATGTTGGCGCCTTTTTCCGGCTGATAGACGCCGGAGATGATTTTAATGATGGTGCTTTTGCCGCAGCCGTTTTGCCCGGCCAGGCAGTGCACTTCGCCAATATTGAGCGTCAGGTTGATCTGGTCTAATGCCAGCACGCCTGGGAATCGCTTGCTGATATTCTCCAGGGTGATAAATGCGGGGGAGGCTGTCATAACGTTAACCTGTGCTTGCGTAGCGGCCGAAGCCCTGGGCGCAGCAAGCTGCGCCCCTACGAGGGTTTAACTACTTTCCCGGTGTAGCGAAATTACGCGAAAAATCAGAATCCAAGCGATTGGGCGTTGTCTTTGGTGACTTCCAAAATCTTGTTAAACCGAATCACTTTGTGTTCCATGTCGACGTCGGCCTTGCCGAGGCCCTCGATCGCCAGATCCTTGTTCACTTCCTTGCCCTGCAGCAGCTGGTCGGCCACCGTCACCAGCGCATAGCCGGCGTCTTTCGGATCCCACAGCAGCGCTTTTTTGATGTCGCCGCGCATCAGGTAAGGGGCGGCCTGCGCCGGCATGGCGATGCCCACCACCGCGATTTTGTCCTTGGCGCGTTTCTTGGCCACCGCCTGGCCGGCGCCGATCGGGCCGAGCGAGCCGAAGCCGATGATGCCCTTCATCTGCGGATAGGTTTTCATCAGATCCAGCGTGGTGGCGTAGGATTTGTCGATGCTTTCCGCCACCGGCAGGCGCGAGGTGACTTCAAACATGTCCGGGTATTTTTCTTTCTGGTATTTGATGGCGGAATCGGCCCAGGCGTTGTGCAACGGCACGGTCAGCGAGCCGACGTAGATCGCGTAGCCGCCTTTGCCGCCCATGTCTTTCGCCAGCTCATCGACGTTGGCCTGCGCGTATTTCTCGCTGTCGATGGTCTCGATGTCCCACTGGCCGATCTGCTGGTCCGGGGATTCATGGGTCAGCACCACGATGCCTTTGTCGCGCGCTTTTTTCAGCACCGGCTCCAGCACCTTGGCGTCGTTCGGCACCACGATGATGGCGTTGACGTTCTTGGCGATCAGATCCTCAATCACCTTGACCTGCGCGGCCGGATCCGGGGTAGAAGGGCCGGTCTGGTAGGCGTTGACGTCGAGTTTTTTCGCCGCTTCGTTGACGCCCACTTCCATGCGGTTGAACCACGGAATGCCGGTTACTTTGGCGACCACGGCAATCTCATATTTATCAGCGGCGAACACAGGTGTTGTCGATAACATGCACGCAGAAACCACACATGCATTTAATAATGCGAGGTTAAATTTCATTAGCTGTACCTTTTTTTATCTGTAGGGGTGGCGGTTTTTCCACCGCTGCAGATTACAAAGGAATGGAAGAGGGGGCGTAGCTGAAGTTAACGAAATGTGATCTGCGCACAGTTAAGTAAAATAATGGCGTATTTAGTGTTAAATAAATGTTTAGTTATTTGGTGGTGGTAAATTTACTACCGATTAAGAAGCAATAAATAACCATGCATTAACTTTTATTTAACAAATTAGTATCATTTGGATGGCGAGAAAGCATAAAAAAATGCCGGCGCAGAGGCCGGCATTGAAGCATTTAATCGATGTGTGAACAAGATCACCTTTAAGGCGGATTACAGCACGCCCTGCGCCAGCATGGCGTCCGCGACCTTGACGAAACCGGCGATATTTGCGCCGTGCACGTAGTGGGTTTGCTTGCCTTCGCCGCCGTATTCCACGCAGGCGTGGTGAATATCGGCCATGATATGTTGTAAACGTACATCCACTTTCTCTGCCCGCCAGCCGATGCGCGCGGCGTTTTGCGCCATCTCCAGCCCCGAGGTGGCCACGCCGCCGGCGTTGGCCGCCTTGCCCGGCGCGAACAGCACGCCGGCGTCGAGGAAGGCGTCGGTGGCCTGGATGGTGGTCGGCATGTTGGCGCCTTCCGCTACCGCCTTCACCCCGTTGCGGATCAGCGTCTGCGCCGCCTCGAGATCCAGTTCGTTCTGCGTGGCGCACGGCAGGGCGATATCCACCGGCACGTTCCACGGCTGCTGGCCGGCCAGATAGGTCAGGCCGCGTTCGCGGGCATAGTCCGCCACCCGGCCGTAGCGTTGGTTTTTGATCTCCGCCAGGTGCGCCAGCTTCTCGGTGGTGAAGCCGTCCTCGTCCACCAGGGTGCCGCCGGAATCCGACACGGTGATCACGCGCGCGTCCAGCTCCAGCGCTTTCTCGATGGTGTACTGCGCCACATTGCCGGAGCCGGACACCGCCACCCGCATGCCTTCAAAGCCCAGGCCGTGGCGCTGCAGCATGGCGTCGGTGAAGTACACCAGGCCGTAGCCGGTCGCCTCGGGGCGGATCAGGCTGCCGCCGAAGGAGAGACCCTTGCCGGTAAACACGCAGGCGGTGTTGTTGGACAGTTTCTTCATCATGCCGGCCATAAAGCCGACTTCACGGCCGCCGACGCCGATGTCGCCGGCCGGCACGTCGGTGTCCGGCCCCAGGTGGCGATACAGCTCGGTCATCAGCGCCTGGCAGAAGCGCATGATCTCGCCCTGGCTTTTGCCCTTGGGATCGAAATCGGAGCCGCCTTTGCCGCCGCCCATCGGCAGGGTGGTCAACGCGTTCTTGAAGGTCTGCTCAAAACCGAGGAACTTCAGGATCGACAGGTTTACCGACGGATGGAAGCGCATGCCGCCCTTGTAGGGGCCGATGGCCGAGTTGAACTGCACGCGGAAGGCGCGGTTGACCTGCACCTGGCCGCGATCGTCCACCCAGCTGACGCGGAACTGAATGACGCGCTCGGGCTCCACCAGGCGCTCCAGCAGGGCCTGTTCGCGATAGCGCGGGTTGCGTTCGATAAACGGCCACAGCGAGGTGAAGACTTCGCGCACCGCCTGCAGATATTCCGGCTGGTGGGGGTTATGGCGCTGTAACGAGGACAGGAAAGACTCTACCGATACGGCATATTCCATGGATAACTCCTTTTAGCATTAAGTTTTCCCCCGCTATTTCTTATAGATATGGGTATAGGCGATGCCCGGGGGAGGATGTTGTGTCTTTAGCGACTATATCATCGGAGGGCGGTTGATTATCAAGCGATTAATCGGCGTAGCGGCATGAAAAACGCCCGCAGGGCGCGGGCGTTGGGCAGTTAAGTTAGCGAGTGCTTACTTTATTCATCTTCTTCATCACGCAGCGGCACGATCAGCATATCGATGTGCACGGTATTGATCAGCTGGCGAGCGGAAGACATCAGCTTGCTCCAGAAATCCTGGTGGTGGCCGCACAGTACCAGATCCATGTCATATTTCTTGATGGCATCGACCAATACCTGCGCCAGATCGCCGCTGCCGCTCAGGGTCTCGGTGATCGGGTAGCCGGCGTTTTGCGACAGCTCGGTCAGCGCCTGATGGGTTTCCTCGGAGATGCGTTTTTGCATGTCGCCGAGATTGACGTCGATCAGGCCGGTATAGAGGTCGGAATAGTTGACATCGACGTGGATCAGAGAAACTTTAGCGTTGTACGGCCGCGCCATCGAGACGGCTTTTTCTACCAGGATCTTGCTTTCCGGGGATAGGTCCACCGCGATCAGTATGTGTTTGTAAGCCATAAGAATACTCCTTCCATAAACATGCCGATTAAAAGGGTTAGCAGGCGTTCCGTTTACCCGCCTTGCGCTTTTGGTTCCATAGTATCATTCGGATAACGCAATGATATGTTGGGGCGATCACACTGCGCCGCATCGAAAATCTCTCCGCCCGATACCTTTCGTTGTACACCCGCGCGGCGTAAAAGCCTATTGATTATGCGGATGCTGCCGGTCTGACCGCTTGAATTATAAGCGTTATTAAACAAAGTATAGCGCTAAATGCGCAATCAGCGCTCCAGATGCGGCTGCAGCAGGCTTTCAAACCATTCGTGAAACACCGCCAGGCGGCGTGAGCGCTGGCGACGATGGGGATAGATCAGGGCGATCGGCATGGAGGCGGCGCGGTAAGCGGACAGGACTTCCACCAGTTCACCGGCGTCGAGCAGGTGTTGCACGTCGTAGCGCGGGATTTGCATCAGCCCCAGCCCGGCGCGGCAGCAGGCGATATAGCTCTCGGCGTTGTTGACCACCACCCGGCTGGGCAGTTCGAGCCGCTGGGTATGGCCGTCGTCGGTCAGGTATTCCCAGGGGGATTCGCGGCCGGTTTTGGGCGAGGCGTAACCGATGCTCCTGTGCCCCTCGGCAAGATCGGCGGGCTGAAGCGGATGGCCGAATTCGCTCAGGTAGGCGGGGCTGGCGCAGTTGATCAGCGCGATATGGCCGAGCGGGCGCATCACCAGGCTGCTGTCGTGCAGATCGCCGACGCGCACCGCGCAGTCGACCCCTTCCTGCACCAGATCGATGGCGCGATCGGCGGAGCCGAGCACCAGCTGCAGGTGGGGATGGCGCCGCAGCAGGCTGGGCAGCGCCGGCGCGATCAGCCGGCGGGCGATGCGGCTCGGCACGTCGACGCTGAGCCGCCCGGAGGCCTGGCGCTGGCTGGCCTGAAACGACTGATCGATATCCTCCACCTCGGCCAGCAGCGGGCGCAGCCGCTCGAGCAGCTGTTCGCCGTCGGCGGTCAGCCGCACCTGCCGCGTGGTGCGGTGCAGCAGGCGCACGCCCAGCTGCGTTTCCAGCTGTTGCACGGCGGCGGACACCGAGGCGCGCGGCACCTCCAGCACATGGGCTGCGCGGATAAAGCTGCCCATCTCCGCCACCTGCACGAATACGCGGTATTGATTGAATCTGTCCATCGATGCGCCCGTTATTGTCCTTATTATTGCCGCTTAAAGCATTCTGCGGCGTTATCCGGCAAACCCTCCTTGCTCCAGGAAGGCTTGCTCCTGCGTGGTAGTATCGCGCAACAGCAGCTGATTGCGATGTGGGAAACGACCGAAACGGCGGATGATATCGCGGTGTCCCTCGGCGTGCGCGCGTTCAGCCGGCCCCAGTTGAGCGTTTAGCGCCACGGAAAGATCCTGATCGGCGAGATTTTCCGAGTGGGCGAACGGCAGGCAAAAAAACAGGCGCAGCGAAGGCTCGACGGCCTGCATGTAGTTCGCCGCAATGGCGATGCGGGCGAAGCGGCGCGCCAGCGGATCGGTGGCGTACATGTGGGCGGTGTTGCGAAAAGCGTTGCGCGGAAATTGGTCGAGCAGGATCATCAGCGCCAGCGCGCTTTCCGGCGTCTTAAGCCAGTCGTCGCGTTCACGCCGGGCCGCCGCCAGATGCAGGCCCAAAAAGCGCGCGCGAAAGCGTTGGTCGAAGCGCGGATCCTGCCGGAACCATTGCTCTGCGCCGGCGTCTCGCCAAAACCGCACCACCTCATCGGCCGTTTGATTATCGGCCGCGAGCGCATCGCTGCGCCGGCGGAAAAGGGTCGGCATGCCCGTCATTCCTTCTTCGCCTTGGTCGGCGCATTGCCCAAAATCATCGATGTACCGGCGTAAATGCCGCCGGACACCTCCATCGCCAACCGTTCGGCATCCTTGCGCCGCAGCTCGGCCATCAAATCCGCCGCGGTTTCCGGATCGGAGCCCAACGCCAACATAGCTTCATGCCCGAAAGACATGGCGGACTCTAAGGTGACGCGAATTTGGTAATCCACATTGGCCTTGATCAGCGCGATGGCATGTTCGCGGTCATGAGCGCGAGCCAGCACGCGGGCCTGCGGGAAGTGGGTTTTGGCGTGTTCGACAATCTGCGTGGCGGCTTGCGGATCGTCAATGCAGACCAAGATGGCGCGGGCGTGGCCGGCGCCCGCCGCATGCAGCACATCCATGCGCGCACCGTCGCCATAGTAAACTTTGAAGCCGAAGTCTTGCGCGTCGCGGGCAACCTGGGGTTCGCGGTCGATAATGGCGATATCGGCGCCCATCGCCAAAACGTGCTGGCTGACGATCTGACCAAAACGGCCGAACCCGACGATCAGCACGCTGTTGGTCAAGCCGGTGGGCTGTTCCGTGCCGTCCAACGAGGCGTCGGACGAGGCGCGCAGGCGTTGGTGGATCAACACCGCCAGCGGTGTCAAAGCCATCGACAGCACCACGACGGCGGTCATGTTGGCGTTGGCTTCCGCAGGCAGCACCTGATTGGCCAGCGCAGCGGCGAACAGCACAAACGCAAATTCTCCCCCTTGCGCCATGAGTACGGCGCGGTCGAGAGCATCACCGTGCGAGCTTTTCGTCAACCGGGCCACGCAGTAAATACACAGGCCTTTGATGAACATCATCGCCAGCACGCCGCTGACGATCAGCGGCCAGTTGCGCGCCACCACGGCCAGATCGAGAGACATGCCGACGCCGAGGAAGAACAGCCCCAAAAGCAGACCGCGAAAGGGCTCGATGTCGGCTTCGAGCTGATGGCGGAACGTCGATTCCGACAGCAGCACGCCGGCCAAAAAGGCGCCCATGGCCATGGAGAGGCCACCCAGCTGCATCAGCAAAGCGGCGCCGAGCACCACCAGCAGCGCGGCTGCGGTCATCACTTCGCGCGCTTTGGCGTGCGCCAGAATGCGAAACAGCGGGTTCAGCAGCCAGATGCCGGCCGCCACCAGCGCGGCCAGCGCACCGGCGGCGATGGCGATGCCGCCCCAGGCGGAACCGGATACCGGCGTCGATGAACCGGCCGGCGCGATGAACGCCACCAGCGCCAGCAGCGGGACAATCATCAGATCTTCAAACAGCAATACGGCGACGATTTTCTGACCGCGCGGGCTGGCGATGTCGCCGCGCTCGCCCAACAGTTGCATGACGATGGCGGTAGACGTCAGCACGAATCCCATGCCGCAGATGAAGGAGATGGCCAATGAAAAGCCGAAGGCCATGCCGATGGCGGTGAGCAGCAGCCCGCAGCTCAATACCTGCAGGCTGCCCAGGCCGAAAATATCGCGCCGCATGTTCCACAGATGAGAAGGCCGCATCTCCAGGCCGATGACGAAGAGAAACATCACCACCCCAAGTTCAGCGATGTGCAGGATGGTCTGCGCATCGTTGAACAAACCAAAGCCGAACGGCCCAATCGCCAAACCGGCGGCCAGATAACCCAGCACCGAGCCCAGCCCCAAGCGCTTGAACAGCGGCACGGCCACCACGGCGGCGCCCAGTAGCGTCACCACGTTGAGCAGGTCGCCGGCGCTTTCAGACATGGGCGAGGCGCCAGAATACGAACGCGGCGATGGCGGCGGGGATCGCGAACACCAGCAGCAGGATCGGCAACTCCGCCCGCAGGCTGTAGCCCGCGTGGGCGACGCCCACCCACATATTGACCGCCGCGATCAGCAACCAGGCCGGGACGAAAATTTTTGCCGCCAGCGCCATGCCCGCCGCGCTGGCGCCCCAGAGCCAGCCGAACAGCACAAACAAACCCAGGAGAACCACGCCTCCGCCAATGACCATCAGCATGTGCATTGCAATATCCTCTACGCTGCGCCTCCTGGCGGGGGCGGACGCCAGACGCGCGCCCCCCATGCGGCGTTACTTGGTAGTATAGCCGCCGTTGATCAGGATGGTTTGGCCGGTAACCCACCAGCCGTCGCTGACCAGGTGGCGGATAAACGGCACCACGTCTTCGATATCGGTGAGGCCGGTTTTGCTGAACGGCGACAGCGCCGCCGCGCTTTGGTGATACGCCACCGCATCGGCGCCTTCGGCCGGATAGAAGAACGGGGTGTCCATCGGGCCGGGGCCGACCGCCGTCACGGAGATACCGCGTTCGCCGAACTCCTTGGCGGCGGCGCGGGTGAAGTGCTCCACCGGCGCCTTGGTGCCGGCGTAAGCGGCATAGAACGGCGTGAAGGCGCCGAGCAGCGAGGTGACCAGCGTGCAGATTTTACCGTTGTCGTTGAGGTGTTTGCCCGCCTCTTTCAGGAAGAAGAACGCGGTTTTGGCGTTGACCGCGGTCATCTCGTCGTACTCGGCTTCGCTGATGTCGACCATCGGCTTTTTCAGCACTTTGCCGACGGTATTGATGGCGATATCCGGCTTGCCGACGGCGGCGACCGCATCGGCGAACAGCTTCTCGACCGCGCCCGCGGTGGTCAAATCGGCCTGCAGCGCGACGCCTTGCGCCCCGGCGGCCTGGATGGCGGCGACGGTCTTATCCGCTTCGGCTTTGGAGGCGGCGCTGTTGTAGTGGATCACTACCGCTTTGGCGCCTTGTTCAGCCAAATCGCGCGCGATCAGCCCGCCGAGATTCTTGGCGCCGCCGGCGATCAGGACGGTTTTTCCCTTGATTGAATGGTTTGCCATAACAGTTTCCTTGGATGAGCGTAACGGAAACCTGAGTCTAGCCAGCGTGGGGGGAAAGATCAGCGGCGTGGGGCGGGATAGACTATCCAGGAAAAACGACTAATTGCAGACGAACGGTTATCACTTATAACGCCCCCGCGGGGGCGTTTCGGCGCGTGGCGGTAAATTTTATCCACTGATCAGGCCAGTTTGCGTTTCATTAACCTACAATGATGAATATGGGCCTCACCATTTCCCCTCTGAGTGGAATCACGCCGTGCAAATCTCTCTGTGCGGTGCGGTAACGTCTCTGGAGGCGGTGGGTTATGGGCATGGCCCGTGCAGGCAAAAAAGGGGATGAGAGCGGTAAGCTCCAGCAGAGTATCGGGTAATGAGGTAGGGCGGTTGGACCCGGCGGATGGCCGCGGATAACAACGCCTTGAG
The DNA here is from genome assembly GCF_043109535.1 of Serratia sp. LACPHL-BACT-2024-00286. Lineage (NCBI taxonomy): Bacteria > Pseudomonadati > Pseudomonadota > Gammaproteobacteria > Enterobacterales > Yersiniaceae > Serratia > Serratia sp. LACPHL-BACT-2024-00286. The sequence continues at coordinate 162,825 of NZ_JBICNA010000008.1, read as the reverse complement.
GGGGTAATCATGATCAGTACCGTCGCGCTGTTTTGGGCCTTATGTGTGGTGTGTGTGGTTAACATGGTGCGGTATTACTCTTCTCTGCGCGCGCTGCTGGTGGTATTGCGCGGCTGTGACCCGTTGCTGTACCAATACGTCGATGGCGGCGGTTTCTTCACCGCCCACGGGCAACCCAGCAAGCAGCTGAGGCTGGTGCGCTATATCTTCGCGCAGCGCTATGTCGAGCACCACGATCCGGAGTTTATTCGCCGCTGCGAGCGGGTGCGCGGGCAGTTTATGCTGACCTCGGCCCTGTGCGGCCTGGTGGTCATCAGCCTGATAGCGCTGATGATCTGGTATTAATGCCTTTCTGTTTCCCTTGATGCAGGCAAAAAAAAGGCGGCCCTGCGGCCGCCTTCCTCATGATGCTTATCGCTTAGATCAGCTTCAACGCAACCCAATACAGCGCACCGGAAAGCAGAATCGAGATTGGCAGGGTCAGTACCCAGGCCAACAGGATGTTCTTCACGGTTTTGCTCTGCACGCCGCCGCCGTCCACGATCATCGTCCCGGCAACCGCCGAAGAGAGGACGTGGGTGGTGGAGACCGGCATGCCGGTATAACTCGCCACGCCGATAGACAGCGCCGCGGTCATCTGGGCCGATACGCCCTGGGCGTAGGTCATGCCTTTCTTGCCGATCTTCTCGCCGATGGTGGTGGCCACGCGTTTCCAGCCCACCATGGTGCCGAGCGACAGCGCCAGCGCGACGGCGACGATGATCCACATCGGCGCGTACTCGACGGTCTGCAGCAGATCCTGACGCAGGTTCTTCAGGAAGCGCTGGTCGGCGGATGAGGTTTCCGGCAGCTTGGCGACTTTATCCGCCGTGTCGGTCACGCACATCAGCAGGCGGCGCAGGTGGCTGCGCTGCTCAACCGTCAGCTGATCGTAGCTTTGCAGGTTGGTCAGCATGCCCTGAGCCAGCTCGATCGCCGGCATGGCGCGCGAACTGTCGCAGTGGAACTCGGCCGGCTTGTTCGGCGCAGCTTCGTCATCCGGGCTTGGCACCAGCGGCGTCAACGACACCGCATGCGACAGCGCGTCGCCGTGCTGCTGGTAATATTGCTGCAGGTGGGTCACGGCGTCACGCGTACGGGTGATGTCATAACCGGTTGCATTCATATTGACCACGAAGCCGGCCGGCGCAACGCCGATCAGCACCAGCATGATGAGGCCGATGCCTTTCTGGCCGTCGTTGGCGCCGTGCGAGAAGCTGACGCCAATCGCTGACAGGATCAGCGCGATACGGGTCCAGAACGGCGGCTTGCGTTTGCCGTCGACCTTTTCACGTTCCGCTGGGGTCATGTGGATACGCTGGCGTTTCTTGGTGCCACTCCAATAGCGGCGCAAGGCGAACACCATCACTCCCGCCACCATCATGCCGACCAGCGGCGAGAACAGCAGAGAAAGGAAAATACCAATCATTTTCGGGACGTTAAGCGCATCCACCACCGAAGTGTGGGTCATCAGGGCGTTGGTTAAACCGACACCGATGATTGCGCCTATCAGCGTATGGGAACTGGAGGCCGGCAGACCGAAATACCAGGTGCCGAGGTTCCAGATGATTGCCGCCAACAGCATGGAGAAGACCATGGCTAATCCGTGTGCTGAACTGACGTTCAACAACAGATCGGTAGGCAGCAAGTGGACGATGGCGTAAGCAACACTCAAACCGCCGAGCATTACGCCAAGAAAGTTGAACAAACCTGCCATCACGACCGCAAGTTGCGAGCGCATGGCGCGGGTATAAATAACTGTAGCGACCGCATTGGCCGTATCATGAAAACCGTTGATGGCTTCATAAAACAACACGAACAACAATGCGAGAATTAACATCAGGCCGGTATGGAAATCCAGGCCAGCGAACAAATGCAGCATAAGCGTTACGCCAGTTTGTGGACATGAACGCCGCGCATTATCAGTGACAACCGGGGCCGGGGAAAAGGAAAATATGACGTTTTTTTGATTTGGACATGACGAAACGATGACGCGCCTATAACAAAAATATGGAATATCAATGCGTTAATCTCCTCTGACCTCTGTAATATTTTCTTACTATGGCGTTGGCGCCGCCGGGGCTTTACAATCTGCCGCCGTGAATTTGGCGGTGACCGGCGGCGAAACGGCGTAATATGGCGCTCTTTTGTCGCGATTGTGGTTTTGATAAGTGAGGCTCAGGTGGAACAGTTTGATGTCGTAGTGATTGGGGCGGGCGCCGCCGGCATGTTTTGCGCCGCGCAGGCGGGGCAACTCGGTTGCCGCGTGTTGCTGCTCGACAACGGCAAAAAACCGGGCCGCAAGATCCTGATGTCCGGCGGCGGGCGCTGCAACTTTACCAACATGTACGCCGAACCGGCGGCCTACCTGTCGAACAACCCGCACTTTTGCAAGTCGGCGCTGGCGCGCTACACCCAGTGGGACTTCATCGATCTGATCAACCGCTACGGCATCGCCTACCATGAAAAAACGCTGGGGCAGCTGTTCTGCGACGACTCGGCGCAGCAGGTGGTGGATCTGCTGGTCAAAGAGTGCGAGCTGGGCCAGGTGACGATGCGCCTGCGCAGCGAAGTGCTGGGCGTGGAGAAAACCGAACATGGTTACGCGCTGGCGCTGAATGGTGAAAAAGTGAGTGCTCGCTCACTTGTGGTGGCCAGCGGCGGTTTGTCCATGCCGGGGCTGGGCGCTTCGCCGTTCGGTTACAAGCTGGCGGAGCAGTTCGGCCTCAGGGTGCTGCCGACGCGCGCCGGGCTGGTGCCTTTTACCCTGCATAAGCCGCTGCTGGAGCATGTGCAGACGCTGTCCGGCGTCTCGGTGCCGGCGGTGATCACCGCCGAGAACGGCGTCAGCTTCCGTGAAAGCATCCTGTTTACCCATCGCGGCCTGTCCGGCCCGGCGGTGCTGCAGCTGTCCAGCTACTGGCAACCGGGTGAGTATGTGAGCATTAACTTACTTCCTGAGCTGGATTTGGCGGCCTTCCTGGATGATCAACGCCGCCAGCACCCGAACCAAAGCCTGAAAAACACCCTGGCGCTGCAATTGCCGAAGCGGTTGGTGGAGTGCTTGCAAACCCTGGGACAACTGCCGGAGGCCACGCTGAAGCAGCTGAATGCGCCGCAGCAGGCGGCGCTGGTGGAGCTGTTGCAGAACTGGCGCGTGCAGCCGAACGGCACCGAAGGCTACCGCACGGCAGAAGTGACGCTCGGCGGCGTCGACACCAACGAACTTTCCTCCAAGACGATGGAAGCCCACAAGGCGCCGGGGCTCTATTTTATCGGCGAAGTGGTGGACGTGACCGGGTGGTTGGGCGGCTACAACTTCCAGTGGGCGTGGAGCTCGGCCTGGGCCTGCGCCCAGGCGTTGGCGGCGCAGGGGCGTTAACGTTCAGCAGCGTGAAGGGGCTAGGCCGATTTAGAAGGCTATTTTATGGTTATCCGACATCCGGAACACACCGTGATTTAATCGGCCGCCGGCCCCTTAAGCTCTATGCGATTGCCGTCCGGATCGCTGAAGTAAATCGATGGCCCGTCGCCTTCCGCGCCGTAGCGCGATTCAGCAGGGTCGACGGCGATCCCCTGCGATCGCAGATAGGCCAGCAGTTCGTCTTCGTTGAAAGGATCGATGCGCAGGCAGAGGTGATCGACATTTTGCCGGTGAGGATCGGGCGCGTCGCCGCCTTTTTTTCCAAGCTGGCCGTTCACGTCGACCAGATCAATCATGGCCGTTCCGGCGCGCAGGTGCACCAGCCCCAAATCGGGCCGCCGTTTGGCGATGTCGCAACCCAGCGTCTGGGTATAGAACCGCAGGCTTTTTTCCGCATCGCGCACGCGCAGAACCACATGATCGATAGTCTTCAGGCTGAAAGGGGGCATGATTTTCTCCCAGAATCGCTGCGTTACTCATCAGCATAATCGGCAACGCCCGATTTATCCTGTTTTCGCCCCCTATTGCTGCCAGAGCCGCCGCTTATCGCAGAGTCGCCACGATCTCTTCCAACGCCGCGCGCTGCGCCTCGCCGAGCGCGCTTTCCGTCGCCGCATTCTCCGCCAGCAGGGTTTGCAGGCCGATCAGCCAGTCATAGATATAAAACGCGGTGTTTTTGGTCGGCGTCGGCGCCAGCCGGGTTAACCGCTGCTGGCTGCTCCAGTCCACCGCCGGCTGCTGCGGCGGGGTAAAGATCGGCTGGCCGGGGTTGACGCGGCTCTCGGGGCGCGTTGCCGCATCGCGCCGCTGGAAGCCGAGCCAGGCGACGAAGTCGCCCAGTAGCGCCAGCGCCTGGCTGATTTGCCGATCTTCACTCTGTTCCGGCAGGCCCCCGGCGCACAGCGCGCGTTCCAGCTCATCATCGAGCCGCAGGCGACAGGCGGCGCCGATCAGCGCATCGACCAGCAGTTCCAGGTGCGGCTTTTCGACGCCGAGCAGCTCCAGCAACCGGCGGCTGTCCGGCAGGCTGCGCAGATGGTTGATCCAATCCGCGAATACCCGCGCGGCAAAGGATGACGCGGGGGGCTCGCCGGATGCCGGGGTTTGCGGCGCGCCGAACAGATCGATGTCGAGCCCGAACGGTACAGGCGTCGTCGTCGGGGCCGGCGCGGCGTGCTGCTGTTGCTGATAAAGCTGGCGCAACGTATCGCGCTGCGGCAACAGCCGTTCCAGCAGTTCGCCGTGGCGGCCGGCCTGCGCCTGCAGCGCGCGCAGCAGCTGTTGGCCGCGTTGCTGCGCCGCGTGCGGATCGGCGGCGGTGAGCCAGTTGCCGAGCAGGCTTTCCGTCAGCTCACGCTGCAACTCTTCGCGCTGTTCGAGCAGGCTCGCTTGCTTCTGGGCCGGGCGCGCCTGGGTGGCCAGGTAACTTACCATGCGGCGGCAATCCTGTTCATCCAGCGCCAGCAGCGTGGCCCAGCTGTCGCCGGGCTCGCCGACCTGGCGCTGTACGGCGTCGTCGGGGCGCGCTTTGCCTTCCCCGCGTTGATCGAACGGCGTGATCGCCCAGATCAGGCCGGGTTTGCGGCGCTGGCGCAGCGCCGGGGTTTCTCCCTGAGTCTGATTGACCCAGTTGGCGAGCGCCTGGCCGACGCGGGCGGCGTCCTGCGGCGTGGCGGCGGCATCGGCCACCAGCAGCAGGTTGGCGTGCAGGCCGTCTGCGCAGCGGGTCAGCAAATGGGCGCGTTTCGCCTGTTGCAGCCGCTGCGTCGGTTCCGCCTGCGGGCAGGCGCGGCTGCCGGGCAGGTCGATCAGCGCCACGTCGGCGGGCAGGCCCGCCTGCGCCGTCTGCGGCAGAACGGTGGTGACTTCGGCGGTCAGCCAGGTCAGATCGCTCAACGCGATCTTCCGTTCACCGCCGTGTTCGGCCATCACGACGATCGCGGCGTTTTCCGCTGCGGCGCTCGCGGTCAGCAGCGGTAAGGCGCGGTGCGGAGCATGAACCTGTCGGCTGCCGCCGAGGGCATGCAGCGTGTGCGCCAGCTGGCGATAATGCGCCGTCAGCGTCGTTTCCTCTCCCCACAGCGGCGCAAACAGGCGCGCGCGATCGTCGATGCTCAGCTGCGGCGCCAGCGCCACGGCCTGCGGCCAGAAATGCCTGTCCAGCGTCTGTTGCCCCTTGTCGCCGTGGCGGCGTTGGCTATCCCACAGCGCCAGCACATCGCTGTCGCTGAGGCCGTCGAGGGCGACGGCTTGGCGGTGACGCGCCAACGCTTGCAGATGGCCGGCGATCGCGCGGGCGTCCCAGTCCAGCCGGAAGCCGCCCATCGCGGCGGCATCGAGCGTGATGGCCAGCCACTGCGCTTCATCGAGCAGCGCGAGGGCGAGAGGATACTCGGTGGACGGCGTCGGCGCGGTGGCGCAGTAACGCACCGCCAGCGCGGCGTCGCCGTGCAGCCTTTCTGCGCCGGGGGCCAGCGCCGCCAGCAGGTGGGCCTTGGCGGCGGCGTTGTGGCCGTACAGGCCGATAGCGACCTGCGCAGGTTGTGCCTTCGCCAATTGCAGTGCGCGGTTATGGCAACGGCGCAGGCGCAGCGTCAGGCGATCGGCTTCCCGTTCCAAACGGGTGGACTGCCGGCGCGCGGTGTCCACCCACGCGATCGCCTGCAGAATGCCGGCGCTGAGTGCGTGGTTCGGGGCCGATTGGGCGGTAGTGATAGCTTTCATCGTGGGTAAATGCTCCCGCTGTCTATCCAGTAGTGGGTCGCGCCGGAGGCGCTGGCAGCCAGGGTATTGAGTTTCAGTTGCAGATGGTGCGCCGGGACGGGGCTGCCGTCGGCCAGCAACGCCTGCGCGATCCTGACGCTTTCCGCGCCCTGTTCGGCACTGGCGGTAATGGCCAGCCGCAGGGTGATCACCGCGTCGCCGGCCAGTTTGCGCGCCAGCTGGGCGTCATTGATGGTCAGCGTATAGAGCGGCGAGGCCGGCCAGCGTTCGTTGTCCAGTTGGCGGAAGCCCAGGCGCAGCGGGCCGCGCAGCTGGAAGCTGCCGGCGGGGTCGAGCGCGAAGTCGGCGCGATCCAGATCGATGTCGCGGTAATAGACGTTATCGTCCGCCAGCATGTTGTTGCCGTCCAGCATGCCCAGGTGGCGAATGGTGGAGTAAGGCTGGAAATCGCCGACGTTGAAGTAAAAGCTCTCCAGCCGCAGGTCGATCGCCAGCAGGCACAACATGGCGCCCACCGCGGCGGTGGATTTCGGGTTGTCGATGCGGCCGCGCTTGTTGAACGGGTACCAGCTGCGGGTGTGGTAGCCCTCGAGCGGCAGAATGCGGCTGGCGGGCAGCGGCTGCAGATGGCGCAGCAGCGCCTGCACGCCGGGGAAACGCGCCGGGCGGCCGGTCAACAGCAGCACGTCGCAGGTATACAGCGCCACCACCTCGGCCAGCAGGCGCAGGCAGCGGCCGATGCCGATGCGATCGGACAAGAAGGCGGCGTGCAGATCGGCCAGGCGGATCACCAGCGGGGTGTGCAGAATCTCGAAGGCGTCGCTGTCGGCTTCGCGCTGCACCTCGCCGTTGATAAACGCCAGCACCTGCGGCGTCGGCGGCTGCGGCAGCAAATCGCCCAGGCTGGCGGCGATTTCCGCCCGGCTGTCCAGCGGGTCGTATTCTTCATAGGCGCCGAGCAGCGCGCGCCCGGCGGGCATGAAAATCTGCAGCGCGGCCTGCTGGCGCAGGGTGGAAATCCCGTCCATACGCCCTTCGTTGCCGAACAGCCTGTCCATCAACGCCGGGGCGGCGCTTACGCCGGCGGCTTCGAACGCCTGCTGCACGGCGGGCAGGATAAACTGCTGGATGGCGTCCAGCAGGATATCGTCGCCGGCGACTTTAAAGCCCTCGCGGAACAGCAGGCGCGGGTTGATTTTGATGTTGTTGCCCACGCCGTCGTCGAGCGAATAGTGCGTGATCGCCAGATCGGTGGTGCCGCCGCCGATGTCGATGGAGGCGATGCGCAGCGTTTTGCCCGCCTGCTCATCCGGCGCCAGCGGCCGGTCGGGCCGGGCCATGGCGGCGAAAAAGGCGTCGGTGCGGCCGGCGAAGTTCACCTGGGTTTCATTGTACAGATAGACCATCTGGCCGCAGGTGGCCTCGTCCCACTCCATCTGCACCTGCGGCGCCGGGAAGCGGGCGTGCGCGCCGTCGAACGGCGCATCCTGCGGGTGCCAGTCGAGGGCCTTCCACACCAGCCCGATCGCCTCCTGCATGCGGCGGCGGAAGATCTCGCGCTCCGGTTTCGGCATCGCCGAAGGCAGCGTCAGAATGATGGCGCGCAAACGGCGCGGCGCGGCGGCGTTCGGCATGCGGCTGCGCTGGGCGATGCTGTTGATCTGCATCAGCGCCTGCGCCAGCAGCTCGCTCAGCATCAGCGTCATCACCGCGCTGCGGCTGTAATGGGCGGCGAACACCGGCAGCCGTTGCGCCGTCGGCAGGGCGGACAGCGGCACGCCTTCGTCGTTGATCAGGGTGGTCAACGGCGCGGCGGCGGCCATCGGCTCGTGCCGCTCGTTGAAGCGCCAGCCGGGCGCATAGCGCTCCTCGTCCCACAGGTAGCGGCGCGGGCTGGAAATGCCGGTAGTGCCTTCATGGCCCGTTCGCCGCTGCGCCAGCTGTGCGGCTTCGCGGCCGACGCGGGTGATGGACGGCCACTGGAAGGCGTCGTCGCGCCCGCTCTGGAACGACAGATGCGGCTTGCCGAAGCCGGCCCGAGAAAACTCCACCCGGCTCTCGAACAGTTCGTTGTAGACGCGGTGCGGTTCGGACAGCGAACGCAGCTGCAGCTCGTAGGTTTGCTTCAGGCCGTTGCTCTCCTCCGGATGATCCTCGACCAGCACGCCGCAGGTGTGGGAGTTGCCGACGTCCAGCACCAGATCGACGTCGATCGCCGGTTGCTGCAGCGTCGCCGCCACCATCTTTATCTGCGGCACCGCCAGCTGATGGCCAAGCATGTGCAACAGATTGAGGTAGTGCGCCTGATACTCGAAGGTTTTCAGCCCGGCGTTGATCTCCACTTCGGCACGCTGCTCCCGCTCGGCGGCGCGCTGGCTGAACGCCTCGCGCAGCCAGCCGTCCACCCAGGTCAGATCGAGGAACTCGCCCAGCTCGTGGTTGCGGTGCGCCAATGCGAAACGGAGATCGGTGCCGAGATCGCTTTCGCCCGGCGCCAGCGCCTCCTGGCCGGGCGCCGCAGCGCGGGTGTCGAAGGCCAGCACCACGCGCAGCAGGTTGCCGTCCTGATCCGGTTCATCCAACTGCACCACCTGCAGGCGCGCCCAGTTGTCCGGGCCCGACAAGAACAGGCCCGCCGGGGTGTGGCGCAAGCAGGGCAGCGGCAACCAGAGCTTATCCAGCAGGTGCAGCGACTGCTGCAGCGGATAGCTGAACTCCGGCCGCACCACTTCGGCGGCCTGGTCGCCCACGGCCGGCAGCTGGTATTTGCCGCTCTCGGCCTCCCATTGCAGGCGCAGCAACGGGCCGCTGGCGGTCTTGCGCACGAATTTGCCGGGAAACTCGGCGTCCAGCAGCGGCGTCAGGGCAAAGTCCAGAAACTGAATGCCGCTGTCCTGAATCAGCGTAATGCCGTGTTTGTAGTCCGTAAGGGGTGCCAGCATCATTTACTCTCGCGCTTGAACGTCATGGGATAGGTGGTGTCCGCATCGTAGCGGCCGGTGCACTCCGCCGCGCCGGTGTCGCCCTGGCGGCAGACGATCTCCGGGATCTGGTAGCGGCTGCCGTCGCTGCAGCGCGCCTTGGTGCGGCTGTTGATCACCAGATTGCCGGACTGCATCAGCCCGGCTTCGACCGCCACCCGGCAGCTGACGCCGTCGCCGTAGGCGATGACGGCGATGCCTTTACCGCCGTTCAGACGATATTGCAGGCTGGGCCGCTTGCCGGTAATCGGGTCTTTCAGCGCCACCGTGGCGCGCCATTTGCCATTAAGGAAACGGGTGGAGCCGGCCTTCACCGCCTCGGGCGGCAGCACCAGCGCATTTTTGTCCAGCGGCGGCGGGATGACCGGCGCCGGGGGCGGCGGCATCAGCGTCGCGTGCGCCAGCGGTAAGCGCAGCTTGGGCAACGGCGCGGCGGTTTTTTCCGGCGGCGCCGGATGCCGGAGCTCCGCCGGCATCGCCGGTTGCGGCGGCGGTGAGCGGTGCAGCCAGGCGGCCAGCGCCGCACTGCCCAGCAACAGTACGGGCAACAGCCAGAGAGCGTAGCGCCGGCGCGGGCGAACGACGGCAGAGGATTCGATAGGCGCTGCCGGGGCGGGCGCCGGTTCAGGCTCGGCGGCCGGGGCCGGTTTTACCGGTTCGACAACGGCCGTCTTGCGCGGTGCGGCGGCGATCGGCGCCGGTTTTTCCACTTCCGATTCGAGCGGGCGCAGGCAGGCTAGCGGATCGTCCGGGCTCTGCGCCTGCGGCTTGATAAAGCCCCAGAAGGTCAGCACCGGCCGATCGTCCACCAGGTAAACGTGGTTGGGGTCGGGCATCTGCATCGCTTTGGCCAGCAGCGCGCCGAACAGGCGATGGCTGGGGTGATCGGTCGCCTGGGCCTGTTCCGTCAGGCTGCGGAAGGTCGTCAGGCAGTGTTCCAGGTGGCGCACCGCCTGCGCGCGCTGGGCATCGCTCGCCGCCAGCCAGGAGGTGACCTTGCCGGGGAAGGGCGCATACCAGTCGATGCGGGTGCCGCTTTCGTTCGGCTGGGGGATCGCCAGACAGTCGGCGGCCTGCTGCTGCCGGCGAAGACGCAGGGTTTCCCGCAGCTGCTGCGCGCAGGCGTAGATCGGTTGCCCGTTTTCGCCTAAAGCCAGCACATCATCCAAACTGCCACTGCGTAAGAAGGGTTTCACCACGGCACCGCACCTTGTCCTGTTCTGCAAAAACGCATAAAAGTCCATGATACCCCGCAGGCAGAGCCGCCAAACGGCCAAGGACAGCCCGAAAAACGCCCTTCTTTGGCGTTAGCGGAACCGGCACAGTGAAAATCTCGCTATCCGGACCTGTCCGTGAACCGCTTTATCTGAAAAATAGAACCAGGCCCCGGCAAGTGACGCCGGGGAACGATGTTCTCTTTCACTATGACATCGCCTCGCGGGTTGCCGATTTCGGTATGCCTCAGGCGTGCGGAGCGTTCACATGACGGACAGTCAGTCTGAAAAAACTCTCGTTGTTCCCCCTGCGCATCCCGCCGCCGGGCATTCGCCCCAGGGCTGGATGAACGGCTTCCTCGGCATGATTATTTTCAGCGGCTCGCTGCCCGCCACGCGGGTGGCGGTGCTGGAGCTCGATCCGCTGTTTCTGACGGCGGTCAGGGCGGCGATCGCCGCCTTGCTGGCGCTGTGTGCGCTGCTGATCACCCGCCAGGCGCGGCCGACGCGGGCCGATTTGCCGCCGCTGCTGTTTGTGGCGCTCGGCGTGGTCATCGGTTTTCCGCTGCTGACGGCGCTGGCGCTGCAGCACACCACCTCGGCGCATTCGCTGGTGTATATCGGCCTGCTGCCGTTGGCGACCGCCGGTTTTGGCGTTTTGCGCGGCGGAGAGCGGCCCAAGCCCGCTTTTTGGGCTTTTTCAGGCGTCGGCGCCGTGCTGGTGGGCGCTTTCGCGCTAAGCCAGGGGAGCGGCGGAGCCTGGCAGGGGGATGCGCTGATGATCGGTGCGGTGCTGCTGTGCGGCCTGGGTTATGCCGAAGGGGCGGTGCTGTCGCGCCGGATCGGCGGCTGGCAGGTGATCTCCTGGGCGCTGGTGGCGGCGTTGCCGTTGACGCTGGCGGCCACTTGGCTGGCGGCGCCGGCCGGTTGGCCTGCCGTCAGCGGCGCCGCCTGGCTGTCGCTGGTTTACGTCTCGGTGTTCAGCATGTGGATTGGGTTTATTTTCTGGTATCGCGGCCTGGCGCAGGGCGGCATCGCCGCCGTCGGGCAGTTGCAGCTGCTGCAGCCGTTCTTTGGCCTGGCGCTGGCGGGCTGGCTGCTGCAGGAAACCGTCCAGCCGATGATGATCGCCGTGATGGCCGGCGTGGTGGTTTGCGTGTTCGGTGCCAAGCGCTTTTCCCGCTAGGCGCCGCTGCCGGCGCAGGCCAGGATCACCTGTCCGAGCCGTTCCACCGCCTGTTGCACCTGGCGGTCGGCGTAACCGCCCAATCCCAGCACCAGACCCGGCTCACCGTGGCCGGGCGCATACATCGGCGACACCGCCCGCAGCGCCAATCCGGCTTCGTTGGCGCATTGGGCGACCCGCACGTCATCGAGATCTTTCCTCAGCCACAGCACCATGTGCATGCCCTGATCGCAGGGCTGCACTATCGCCAAATCGGCGGGGATGTGCGTGTTGATCGCCTCGATCAGCACCCGGCGTTTCTCGGCGTAGACGCCGCGCATTTTGCGGATATGCCGGTCGAGATACCCTTCGGCGATAAAGGCGGCCAGCACGTGTTGATCCGCGCTGGGCGGATGGCGATCCATCAGGATCCTGGCGCCGCAAAAGGCGTCGACCAGCGGTGGCGGCACGATGGCGTAACCCAGCCGCAGCGAAGGGAACAGCACCTTGCTGAAGGTGCCGAGATAGAGCGTTCGCTCGGGCGCCAGCCCCTGCAGCGAAGGGAACGGGTGGCCGGCGTAGCGCATCTCGCTGTCGTAGTCGTCTTCCACGATCCAGGCCTGCCGCTCTTTGGCCCAGCCCAACAGGGCGCTTCTTTTCACCATGCTCATCGGCATGCCCAGCGGATATTGATGGGACGGCGTGACAAAGGCGGCGCGGGCGTCGGCGGCCAGGCGGATACCGGCGGCGACGTCGATGCCGTCGGCGGCGACGGGCACCCTAATCATGCGCCGATCGCGAAACAGGCTGTCGAAAATAGCGGTGATGCCGGCGTAGGCGGGGTCTTCCACCCAGGCGCTGTCGCCGGCGTCCAGCAGGATCTGGGCGGCCAAATAGAGCCCTTGTTGCGTGCCGGAGGTGATGAGGATTTGCTGCGGCGTGCAGTTTACCGAGCGGGAACGGCGCACATAGTCGCAGATGGCTTCGCGCAGCGGCAACGCGCCCAGCGGATCGCCGTAGCCTGACGGGGCGCCGGGGCCGCGCGCCCGGATGCGGTTGCCGAGCCGCCGCCAGATATCGTCGGGCGCGGTATCGCCGATCGGCACCGAGACGGTGAACGGCACCGGCGGCAACGCCCGCGCCTGGGCGGCAAAGCGCGCCAGATGCTGCGCCTGTGCGGAAAGCGGCACGGCTGTGGACGGAGCGGCCTGCACCGTGGCGTGTGGCGTGCGACGCGACGCCTGATAGTGGGCGACCCGGGTGCCGGAGCCGGGCTGCGGTTCGAGAAAACCTTCCGCCGTTAGCTGAGCGAACGCCTCCAATACCGTGCCGCGCGCCAGATTCAACGCCGCCGACAGCCGGCGCGTCGAGGGCAGCAGATCGCCCGCTTTCAGATCGCCCCGGTGGATGGCCTGGCGCAGGGCCTGCGCCAGCTGGTGGCTAAGTTGACCCGCCTGACGATCGAGCTCGCCGAGGGCGGGGACGTCAACGGCTTTGGCTGTTCTGGGCATGCATTACGGCTCGCTTTGCAGTACGAAAATGAGTATTCAGAGTAAACCACTCTGGCGTCACTCGCGAGCCTGTTGTCGTTCAGTTCAGCTCCCGCTGATTCAGCAGCACCCGATTCAACTCGCTGTTTTTGCGCACGTTCAGCTTGCGCATCGCCGAACGTTTGTGGGCGCTGATGGTTTTCTGGCTGCGCTGCAGCAGGCCGGCGATGCTACAGGCGGACATGCCGCTGCTCATCAGGCCCAGCACCTTTTTCTCACAGTGGCTCAGCGCGGCGAGGCGGCAGGCCTGGCATTTCCATATGTCGGCGGCGTGCAGCGCCATCCACGGCTGCTGAATGAATTTTTCCAGCGCCATCTGCAGCTTGAGGCGAATGGCGTAAACCGAGTCGCGCCGGTGGATGCTGAACAGCGGAGACAGGTTTTTCACCTGTTGCTGGGCCGTGTCGTCGAGGATCAGCAAGGTCAGCTGCCGCTGGCGCGGGATGCCGTAGGGGCTCCGGTAGCAGCAGGCGCAGCCCCAGCGCTCTTCCGGCGTGCGGAACACGATTTCGATGTTATCCAACGCCTGCAGCGCCAGCGGCGAGAACTGCGGGTACAGGCGCTGGCATTCGTTCAGGGAGTGCAGATAGTCCTGCAGCAGCAGACGCAGCCCCTGCTGGTAGAAGTTATCGCTGTCGAACAGCGTGAAGCGAATATCTGGCATGGGTGGCTCCTTAAAAGGCCGCGGCGCCGCGCCGGAGCGAACGGTGACGGCCAATCGCCGGCGTTTGCGCGCCGGTCGTTTTCCTGATTTCCCTGAGGCGGTGCGGGGCTTATTGGTACGCCAGCACAAAATTGGCGACGGAACTGAATTCGCCTTCGGTAAGGCTTTTATCTTTCATCGCGCTCGGCCGGGCCTGGACATAGGCGCTGAACCTCAGGGCGTTGGGGCCGTCTTGCAATGTCACCGCATCGGCCGGCGTGCCCAGATCAATCGCTTTGCCAGCACCGTCGAACAGCGCGATGGCGGCGCCGTTGGCGCCATTGTTGATCGCCAGCTTGCCCGGCAGTTCGGCATCTTCGGTGCCGGTAAAGGTGGCGGTGACCGATTTGAAAACGGCGGTTTTACAGTCGGTTAAGCGAATGGAAAATGACACGGGGTTGGTATGGCCGTAGCGGTACAAGGTTTTGATCAACACCGTATCCATCTCGACGGTCTGGTGAAGAGACTGCGGGTCGATATTGCAGGGTCTGCTTACCACGGAGCCGAAAAAGTCTATTTCCTTATTTTCCGCCGCGACTGCGGAGGAAAATAGAAAACCGATGCCGCACAGAGCGGTGATTGTCCGATAGCTCTTCATCATCACCACCATTAAATATAATTAATCAGCAAGATTACGGTCTTGCGGAAATTGCCTTCCTGTCCTTCCCCGCTGGCCTGCAATGAGGCGCTGTAGGATTTTTGCACCTGATCGCGGCCACTCATGTCGGCAAAGCTGTCGAACTGATTGTATTTAATCCATTTGGGGTTGGAATTATCGTGGATGCGCAAGGTTGAACCATTGTCCATATTCAAGCCGGTAGCGTCGGTCAGCGTGCCGTTTTTCACCATGAAATTGGCCTCCAGCGCGAAGCTGTCGCTGCAGCCGTTTTTGCGGATCAAGATGCTGAAATCCTTGCTCGCTACGGTGCCCGCATTGGGTTTCCAGGTCGGGATCTCACCGAAGTCAACGCCTTCCGGGGTTGAAAGCTCCACCGAAGCGGCGCACTGGATCACCTTGATTTTATCCAGCCCGGTTAGGGTGAAACGGTAATTTTTTCCCGGGTGGACGTTGATGCCGCCTACGCCATCGAGCTGAAAAACGGCGATCTGACTGGCGCCCCCTGCGGTGATTTCTCCGGTTTTTTGCAAATAAACCTGATAGTTGACATGACCGAGCTCCCGTTGCTTGGGGGTACGAAACATATCGGTTTGTACTCGGGAGTTGATCAAGCCGAGATCCCGGCCGTTATAAATCACCCCCATGGCGATGCCGGCGGCGAACTGCCGGTTGTCCGGATTGGGATAGAAGTAAACCCATTCCCCCTTGGGTTTGCTGGCGTGCGCCCAGCACATAACGTCGCGGCTCATCGGTTTGGAGGTCCAAAGCCGGCTGCCGACCGGTAAGGTGGCCGGTATGGTCAACCGGCCGATATCCTCGCTCTCTTCGGTAATGCCGTTCTCGGTATTCAGATGGCATTCCAGCGCCTGAGCGCCGAATGGCGTCGCCAGGCAACCCAGCAACGCCAGGCGTTTATAAATAGACCAGCTGGACATGCACCACTCCTTTGAATTGGTTTGCTTCGATGAACGGACGGGTTGATTCCAATTGAGCGCTGAACCACAACGTATTGCCGCCGGGCTGCAAGACATAGGGGGCGCCGGGTTGGTTGAGGGACAGCGCGCGGCCCCGTTGATCTTTCAGCCGCAGGCCAACGCCTTGTACGCCGCCGTGCAGCTTCAGCAACTGCGGATTGTCGGGATCGCTTTCACCGAGGAACACCAGCGTGGCGGCCTGCTCCCCCCGCAGGTAAAGCCTGCCGGCGTCGCCGTTGCGCATGCCGGCCGGATTGTCTGCCAGCGCCTTGGCGCCCAGCAGGCAATGGGTAAAGGCGAGACGAAAACGTACCGGCGCGCTTTGATCGCCGACACGCCGGAAGGCGAGCGTGCCGATCTCACCGAGATCGACCGACTGATCGCGGCTGTCCGGCGCCAGGCTGCAGGGAGAGCTCAGCAGAGCGCCCTGAAAACCGACGGTGCCGCTGGTGCCCTGAACCTCTCCCGGCGGAGAGGCCATTGCGGCGCCGTTGCCGAGCAGCAAGGCGCCGATCAGCAGAGGCCGCAGGCGGCCGGTGAAGTCAGCCATGCCGTATCTCCTTATTTTTTTCCGGGTGCGGCGGTGCAGAGGCTAGCGCTGCAGGTGAAGCGCAGCTCGGGGTGGCCGCCGAAATCATTGATATAGGTGACGACGAAGGCGTCGAACCCATGGTCGCGCAAACGCACTTTTTCGCTGGATTTGGGGGACAGCATCACCGGCTGAAAATCGCCGATCGCGCCACCGCCTTGTTTCTGCGTCTGACGGGCGATGCCGGTCAGCGTGATGTGGAACGGCGTCGGATTTTCGATGGTGAAACCGTCGGCGGTTTTGTGGAACACCAGCTGTTCTTGCCATATCTCACCCTGCGGTGCGACGATGGCCTTCGGGCGGAAGAACAGTTTGATCTGCGTTTGCAGCGCCAGCTGCATCACGTTGGCTTTGCTGCTTTTGGGCGGAATTTCGCGCAAATTGAAATAAAACACCGATTCGCGATCTTGCGGCAATAGCTCGGCTTCCGGCGTTTTGGTAATGCGCACGACGCTGCGTTCTCCGGCTTCCACCCGTTGCAACGGCGGCAATACCACCAGCGGCGAAACGATCTTTTGATGTTGCGCATTCTCGATCCAGGCCTGAGCAAGGAAAGGCAACTCTTTGTTCTCATTGGTTATGTTAAGGCTGATCGATTTGGCGTCGCTCACATAGATGGCGCGCGTGCGATCCAACGCGATCGCCGCGTCGGCCGTCGAAGCCAGCGTCATCAACGCCAGGCTGCCCGCGGTTACTGCTATCGAATGTTTGTTCATGTTATGCGTCTACTCTCAATGTGTTGCGGATTACGGTTTGGCACACGGCAACAGCAGCCGGTCCAGCGGTTTGGCGGCGCCTGGGATGGCGATGCGGCACTGACGGCGGCCTTCCCAGGCGACGTCCAACCGCTCTTCCGGTTGGACGCCGGTCAGATACACCGAGCCGCCGTCGTTCACCACCGCGATCTCCCGTCCGGTTGCACTCAGCACCGTGGCGCCGAACGGCGGTTCGCTACCGTCCGCCAGTTTGATGGTGGCTAACAGCTTGCTGCCTTTCACCACCTCGAAGTGGCGATAACCGATGGCGCCTTCCGTCAGCGTGCCTTGCACCACCGCGCGCGTGGCTTCAACGTCGTCCGCCAGCTTGTTGACGTCGATGCGCGTATCGGTGTTGTAGTAGCTGGTGATGTCCGAGATCACCGCCAATCCGAAGCGGTTGCTGTAAGCGCGGCCGTTGTTGATCGGCACGCCGGCGACGCCGTTGGTATCCAGCATCATGCGGCTGCCGCCGTTGCCGGCGTTCTGGTGCGCGGCGACGCCGTGCCGGGTAGCGGTCAGGCCGCCGCGGAAAGTTCCGCCTATCGAGGAGTAACTGCCCTGCTGATAAGACGCGTTGGCGTTGAGCGTGCCGAACGACGCGTTATGGGTGTAGTAACCGCTCGCCGTCGGTTTGCCGGACTGGGTGACGCCGCTGCCGACCTGCCAGGTATTGTTGATGTCGCTGTTGTCGGTGTAGGTCGCCGTTTGGGTCACGTCGCGGTTATTGACCTGCAGCGCGTAGCCCAGACGGTTGTGCTCGCCGATAGGCACGGTGAAATTGAGCATCGCGCTATCGTCGGTGCGGCCCCGATAGTGAGTGCGATAGGCCGCCAACGAGGCGGTGATGTTGCTGATCCCGCCGAAGTCGAACAGCTTGCTGGTCGACATGCCGTAGCGGTTTTGCGCGCCTGCGTCCCAGTAAGTCTGGTGTGAGTAGGTCAGATAAGCGGTGATCGCCTGAGCGCTGTCCTCCGCCATAAAGGTTTTGCTGGCGGTGACGGTATACAACTCTTTTTGTCGGCCGCTGTAGCGATCGTCAATGTCGCCGTAGCGCGCCTGCAGGTACTGCGACATGGTCATAAATTTGCGCTGCGAAAAGCGGTAGCCGGCAAAGGTGATTTGGCCGTTGAGCTCGTCGAAACGTTTGGCGTAGTTGACCTTGAATGACATGCCTTTGGCGCTGGGTTCATCGGGCAGGCGCGCGATCGACTGCGTGGCGTCCACCGACAGGGCGCCGAACAGGTTCAGGTCGCGCCCCAGGCCGAGAGCCCAGGCGTTGTAATCGCCGCCGAGCAGCGCGCCGCCGTACAGCGACCAGGCGTTGCTCAAGCCCCAGGAGAAATCGCCGGCGGAGAACACCGGCCCTTGCGTGCGGTGATCGTAGGCAGACGGCTTGCCCAGCGCCACGTTATAGCGCACGTAGCCGGGGCGGGTCAGATAAGGAATGCTGGCGGTATCTACCTGAAAAGTGGAAACGCTGCCGTCTTGTTCTTCCACTTTCACATCCAGTTTGCCGCGTACCGAGCTGCTGAGATCCTGAATGGCGAACGGCCCGGCGGGCACCGTGGTTTGATACAGCGTGCGGCCTTCCTGAGAGACGGTGATCCGCGCGTTGCTTTTGGCGATGCCGCGTACTTCTGGCGCGTAACCCTGCAGGTTGGGCGGCAGCATGCGCTCGTCGCTGGCGAGGTTGAGGCCGGTAAAACGGTAGGCGTCGAACACCGGCGAATTCAGGTAGGTTTCACCCAGCGTCAGCCTGGCGGCCTGCATCGGCAGCGCGCGGTATGCGTAGATCTGATTCCAGTCGAAATTGCTGTCGCGCCGGCCGTATTGTTGGTTGAAATCGGTCTGGTAATCGGCGCGCAGGCGCCAGGCGCCCAGGTTGGCGCCCAACGTACCGTAGCTGCTGAGGTTTTCGGCGGTGCCGTTGTCGTGGTGCTGTTTACCGATTTGGCCGCTGAGATTGTAATCCAGCAGCACGCCGGGGATGCCATCGTCCCACTGCTCGGGCGGCGTCCAGTCGGGATCGGAGTATTTCATCCAGGCCTGCGGAATGGTGATCGCCAGCACGCCGCCGCTGATGCGATCGGAAACCGTTGCGCCTTTGATGCCGCGAATGTCGGCACACTGGTTGTCGCGCCACAGGGTGACTTTTTTGGCCGCTTCTTCTTTCAGCGCCATTTTTTCCACCAGGTCAGGCGGCAGGCACACCTGGCTGCCGCTCTTGTTATCCGGCGACGGGAAATACTGAATGCTGCGCTGGGGCAGCGTTTTCTGGTTGATTTTGATATCCAGCAGATAGGTGCCCGGCATGACGTAATCGGCGTCGGAAAAGCGGGATAAGTCCACTTTGCTGCGTTCGCCAATATCCAACACGTCGGTATTGAATTCCGTGGCGGAAAAGACCGGTTTTGCCCAGAGAACAGAGAGAATGACGATGATGGGCGTTTTTTTTATTGTCAGTAAAGACGTCATAGAATGATCACTCATGGCAAATCCGCGCCTAATAGCAGGTCATCCCGTAAGACCTGAATACGTAATGCTGTACAGCGTTCCTAACGAAAACCGGCTACAGATAAGACAGGGTGAATTTGGCCAATGAGCTGAAACCGCCCGCCCGTGCCCTGTCGGGGTGAATGCGCAGCTGGGCGCCAAAGCGCAGCGTGTTATCGCCGGCAACGATCAGATAATCCGCCGTCGTGCTGCCGAGCGGGATCGGGGTGCCGGCGTCGGTCAGCAACTCGATAGCCATGCCGCGCGCCTCGCCATGGACGGCGAGCCATTGCGGATCTTGGCTATCCGCGATGCCGCTGAAGGTGAGGTTGGCCGCGCGATAAATAAAATCGGGCTTTATCTGGCTGGCCAGTTCGCAGTTCACCAACCTGATGGCGAAGTGGCGGCGGCTGCCGATGAGGCTCGGCTGGGCATCTCGCCCGGCGTCGCTCATTGAAACCAGCCCGAAATCAACGGTTTGATCCAAACTGTCGCCGGCGATGTTGCACGGCGTTTCGACGATTTCGCCGCCCAGGCTGACTTTGCCGTGGCCCTGAGTTTTCGCCGTGGCGCTAGCGCTGCCGATGCTGAGCGCGATCAGCAATGCGCCTCGCCAATGGATGGTCATGCTGGCTTCTCCCTGTCGAGATCGGTTCCTTTGCCGGAGCCGGCGTCGTTAAGCATGGGGATGCCCGCGCCGGCATCCCCAACGAGGCTTACTGATAAGCCAGGGTAAAGTTCGCCACGCTGGTGAACTGGCCCGGCACGACGGCGCCGGAAGCGCTGTTACCTTGCAGGTATGCGGCGAATTTCAGGGCGTTGTTGCCTTCGTTCAGGCCCTGGCCGTCCGTTGCGGTGCCCAGCTCAACTTCCTTGGCGTGCAGCTGGTCGTAAATCACGATGCCCGCGCCGCTGGCGGAACCGCTCAGCGCCAGCAATTTGCTGTTGACGGCATCCGGCGTGCCGGTGAAGGTCACCTTGACGTTTTTCATGGTGTTGAGCGCGCAGTCTTTCAGCTCAATGCTGAAGGGTTCGGCGCTGGATTTGCCTTCTTTGGCCAGGATGCGGCTGCTGATCTGGCCCATCGGGACGGTTTGATCGACGGAGTCCGGCGTGATGCTGCAAGGCGCATCGATAATTTCACCGCTAAAGGTCACGGTGCCGCTGCCCTGGTTCGGGGTCGGCGCCGCATGTGCAACGGAGGCGGTAGAAAAAGCAATGGCGGTCGCCAGCATTAATTTATTCAGTTTCATTTCTCAGGTTCCTGTAGAGAGTATTTAAATAAAAAGAAAAGCACACCTAAATCCCCGCAGAGCAGCAACGCCCTGTTAGCCGCACTGCGATGGGAGCCAGATCCTTTTGCTTTGGGCAATACGCACACTTTTCGTTATTTGCTTTTAATAACGAAATGGTTATGTGATGTTTGGTCGGTTTTATTTGATTTTAAAACCCGAATATCAGTATGGCGTTTTGCTGGGAATATTCTTGCAAACAATAGCATTACTTGGAAATAGATTTTGTTGAAATAACTCAAATTCAGAATATAAAACCAAAAGGAAAAAGTTAAATATAAGATCAAAAACCAATAGATCGTATGTAAATATTATCCAGAATAAATGACTGCATAAATAAGGTTATGCGAGATATTAGATCGACTGTAATAGCTGTTGCCCTACAATGCGCAATATCGCTTTGCTAATATTACGCTTTGACGAACATTGAAGAATTTTCTTTATGAAACAAAATGAAAAACATAAGCATTTGTTTTGTATGATTTTGTGTGGTTAGTTGTCCCTATGGCGTTCCACCGCCTATTCCTGGGTTGTCGAAGGGGTGTTAACAAAAAAATAACAACAAGGCAGAGGGAAGATTATTCTTATCAGATGCTATTTTTTGGACGCGCTTATGTTATTTAACCCATTGTGATTAACCAGAAAAGGGCAGGTGATGCCGTAGGCATTACATAATAATGACCTAAGTGATAATCAAAGGATGAACGATGGAATGATTACTGAGATTAATGCATTTAACAGATGTAAGGCGCATGCGTTGACAATGTTGGTAATTATGTATTCGCGGTTCGTTATGGGATTGTTTAAACATCTTCATATCATGATAACCATGAAAAAAATTGCACAGAAAAATCCTAGTGAAAAATCCGAGGAACAATGCATGACATTTTATCGGCAAAGGTTGGATTCATTAATAAATATTCATTCGCGCGGTGATAGGCAGCGCCAGGTCTATTTTATCGGAACAACGTCGTTTGCGCGGACGCCGCCGTGATTTATGCCCCTGCGCATCACTGACGTGCAGTCATGAACGGGGGCTCAGCAGTAACCACTCAGGAGGAATGCTATGGCCAAGGTGCCGAAAACGTTTGAAAGTAGAAAATCGCTGATGCTGGATGTGTTGCGGGGATTGTGCCGGGATCTTGTGGAAGGGGCCGGGGGCCTGCATCCCCCGCCGGAGCAGTGGCCGAAGACGCGCGAGCTGGCGGATAAATGCGGCGAAAACATTTATACCACCCGCACCCTGCTGCTGGCGCTGGAAAAGGAGGGCAAGGTCCGCTGCACCCACCGCAGCATCAACAATTCTCTACGCTGGTACAGCTGCGACGAACAGGCAGCGATAAAAAAAGAGTGATTCGACCCTGGCGGTCGCTTTTGACTATTCCTACAGCTAATCATTAGTAAAATTTATTATTTGACGGGGCGTTTTGCTCCGTCAATCCTCCTCTCCGCTCGCTGCCATCCGCACAGGCATTGCTAATATGTTTTTTGCGGCCATATACTTATCGCTCAGACGGGAACAGGTGTAGGGAGCCGGCATCGTAATGAAGGAAAAGAAAGACATACTGAGATTGGATGATATTCATTATCAAATAGACAACCAGGTGATCCTGGACTCCGTCTCTTTCACGCTGGGTGAAGGCGAGTTCAAACTGATCACCGGGCCTTCCGGCTGCGGGAAAAGCACCCTGCTGAAAATCATCTCTTCCTTAATGGATCCGACCAGCGGAAACCTCTATTTCGACGGACGAGCGATCGCCGAGATGTCGCCGGAGGCGTATCGCAAACAGGTTTCTTACTGCTTCCAGACGCCGGCGCTGTTCGGCAATACGGTTTACGACAATCTGGCGCTGCCCTACCAGATCCGTCAACAGTCGCCGGATGAACGAAAAATGCAGGCCGATCTGGCGCGTTTCGGGCTGCCGGAGGCGATGCTGACCAAAAGCATCAATGAGCTGTCCGGCGGGGAGAAGCAGCGCGTGTCCCTGATCCGCAACCTGCAGTTTATGCCCCGGGTGCTGTTGCTCGATGAGATCACCAGCGCGCTGGACGAGGAAAATAAGCGCAACGTCAATGAGATAGTGCATCAGCTGGTGGCGGAGCACCGGCTGGCGGTGCTGTGGGTGACGCACGATACCGAAGAGATAGCGCATGCGGACGAGGTGATCACCCTGCGCGCGCACGGCGCCGAGCAACAGGAGCAACAGCATGAATCAGCATAACATCACCAACGAATCCTTAGGCTTGTCGATGATCCTGGTGGTGGTCGCCATTCTGATCAGCCACCGGGAAAAGCTGGCGCTGGAAAAGGACATTATCTGGAGCATCTGCCGCGCGGTGGTGCAGCTGATCATCGTCGGCTACGTGCTGAAGTACATTTTCGATCTGGATAACGCGGTGCTCACCGTGTTGATGGTGCTGTTCATCTGCTTTAACGCGGCCTACAACGCCAAGAAACGCAGCAAGTACGTCGAACACGCGTTCGTGACGTCGTTTATCGCCATCACCACCGGCGCGGTGCTGACGCTGGCGGTGCTGGTCTTGACTGGCTCCATCGAATTTACGCCGATGCAGGTAATCCCCATCTCCGGGATGATCGCCGGTAACGCCATGGTGGCGGTGGGATTGTGCTACACCAACCTCGGCCAACGTTTCAAAAGCGAACAGCAGAAGATTCAGGAGATGCTCAGCCTGGGGGCGACGCCCAAGTTCGCTTCGGCGGCGCTGATCCGCGACAGCATCCGCGCTTCGCTGATCCCGACCGTGGATTCGGCGAAAACCGTTGGGCTGGTCAGCCTGCCGGGCATGATGTCCGGGCTGATCTTCGCCGGCATCGATCCGGTGAAAGCGATCAAATACCAGATTATGGTGACCTTCATGCTGCTTTCCACCGCCAGCTTGTCGACCATCATCGCCTGCTATCTGGCCTACCGTAAGTTTTACAACGCGCGCCACCAGCTGGTGGTCGGCAACCTGAAGTAACGCCATGAAAAACGGCCTCCGCGGAGGCCGTTTTTTTTACCCTTGCAGCAGGGCGATGCTCTGGCGGATTTCCCGTTCGATATCCGCCTCGCTCCAGCCGTCCAGCTGCGAAGAGAAGGGCTCGAAGGCATAGACGCCGGTGTAGCCCAGGCGTTCCAGGTTTTGCACCTGGCGGCGGCTCTCCAGCCGATCGCCCTCGCTCAACATGATGCGCTCTTCGTCGCTCAGCGCGCCTTTATCTCGCCCATCCTCCACGCCGGACAGATGCACCAGGCCGATCTGCGCCACCTGGATCTGCGCGTCGAAGTCGGCCTGCGCCACACCGCTTAAATAGTGGTGGAAAGTATCGAGCACGATGCGGTACGGCGCGCCCGAATCGCGGATGAGCGCCTGGGTCAGCAGCGACGATCGCAGCGAGCTGATGCCGAAGCCCAGCGGCTCGACGTACCCCTGCACGCCATAGCGGGCAAACAGCGGCGCCAGCAGCCGCAGCGCGGCGAGGGTGTCGTCGCGTTTTTGCTGCTCGCCGCGCGTGTCATCGGCGCTGCAGTGCGGGCACAGCACCAGCGCCCGGCTGTGGATGGCCTGCGCCTGCGCCAGCAACGCTTCGGCGCGCTGCTGCAGCGCCGCCGGGTTGTCCATCAGATTGAACATGCCGAGGGCGTTGATCGTGACGATCTCGATGCCGTATTGCGCAGCGAGCGCATTGAGCTGCGCGTCGCTCAGATCGTCGGTCACCTTGCCGCTGGGCATATCGTTGCGCAGCTCAACCTTACTGAGCCCGCAGCGTTTCACCAGGCGGAAAAAACTGTCCAGATCGAGATTCGGCGCGATCTTGCGGTTAATGCAGAAGCGGTCCAGTGCAATGGTCATGAGGCATTACTCCAGCGGTCAGGGTTGAGAGATCAGGATTTGCCGTTTTCCAGCGGCAGCGGCTTGCCGTCGGGCAGGGGGTGGCGGTGGCGTTTAGCCAGCACCACCTGCTCCATTTTTTCCAGCGAGACGCCTTTGGTTTCCGGAATATAGCGGCCGATGAACCAGTAGCTGAACAGGCAGCAGGCGGCGAAGATCCACATCGGGAAGGCGCCGTGGAAATGCGAGAACAGGTAAGGGTGGTCGTTGATCATCGGGAACGACTGCGACACCGCGAAGTTGGCGACCCACATGCAGCCGACGGCGATGCTCATCCCCTGCGCGCGCATGCGGTTCGGGAAGATTTCCGACACCAGCACCCAGGCGCCGACGCCCCAGGACAGCGCATAAAACACCATGAAGAACAGCATGCCGAACAGCGCGAAATAGCCGGTGGCCTGGGTGTAGAGCGCGTACGAGGTGAGCAGCAGGCCGGCGATGGCGCCCAGCGTGCCGTAACGCATCAGCGGAATGCGGCCCATGCGATCCATCAGCATGGCGCCGATGACCGAACCGACCAGCTGCAGCACGCCGATCCAGATGGTCTGAAACAGCGCTTCCTGCGCGTTTTCGGTGACGGTTTTCAGCACCACCGGCGCGTAATACATCATTACGTTGACGCCGGTCACCTGCTGCAGCATGGCGATCATGCAGCCGACGAACAGGATGAAACGCACCCGCACATCGCCGTAGTTCAGCTTCCGATGCCGCTGCTGTTGATCCTGCTGCAGCGAGTCTTTGATTTCTTTCAGCAGATTCTGCGCGTGGGCGGCGTTGGAAACCTTGGTCAACATCGCCAGCGCCTGATCGTCGCGGCCCATCATCACGTTCCAGCGCGGCGACTCAGGAATGACGAACACCAGGATGCAGAACAGAATGCAGGGGATGACGCCCGAGGCGAACATCCAGCGCCAGCCCATTTCCACCAGCCAGGCTTCGCTGGCGAGGCTGGCGATTTTGAAGTTGACGTAGAAAATCACGATCTGACCGAACACGATGGCGAACTGCTGCATACTGAGCGCGCGCCCGCGCATGTCCTTTGGCGACACTTCCGACATGTACATCGGCGACACGGTGGCGGCGATGCCGACCGCCAGCCCGCCGATGATGCGGTAGATGACGAACCAGGTGAAGGTCGGGGCCAATGCTGCGCCGACGGCGGAAACGGTGAACAGCAGCGCCGCCAGCATCAGCGCCTTTTTACGGCCCCAGCGCGCCGCCAGCGGCCCGGCGGCGAAGGCGCCGACCACGCAGCCGATCACCACGTTGGAGACCGCCCAACCGGTTTCGGCCGGGCTGAGATTGAAATAGGTTTTCAGCGCTTCGATCGCGCCGGAGATCACGGCGGTATCGTAGCCGAACAGAATGCCGCCCAGGGCGGCGATGCCGCAAATTCGCAATATGTAGCCGGTATTGTGCTTACGCTGATATGACATGTGTTGCTCCGATTTTTATCCTGGCTTCCGTCCGCACGGTTGGGTTATCGGGAAGAGGGCGAGCGGAAGGGTGTGAACCGTGCCTGTCATCAAGGCGATGTCGTCGATAAATGCTGGAACAAACAAGAACATTTATTTCATAATTAGTGAATAATGGAATATTGATTTTTAGATCCAGTTCAAAAAAAACCGTCACGCGCGATCCGGGCGCCTTGGGCGTTCGGGGGCGGGCGGTAACGGCGACAGGGCAGGCGCGGTGCGGGTTTTCTGTAGCAAAGTCAGTGTGTATTGCCCCTGGTTTCTCCTGCGCCGTTGCGCTTTCCCTGGCGCGGTAATGAAAGCGCCAACCCGATCGACACCGCAAAATTGCGACCTCACGCACTAAAAACAAATTTTTCAAAACAATTTATTTGAAACTTTTTTTTCAATGAAATAGAGTTTGCTGCATCCGGTCAGGATGTAGCCGGCTTGCCGACGGGGTTTGGCGAGCGGGACGATTAACGCCGCGCCGCCGGCGAGTGGCCAGGCGACAGCGGACTTGAAAAGAGGGCGTGACATGAAAACCGTGGGTAACTTTATTGACGGGCAGGTGTGCCTGAGCAGCAGCAATCAAACCGTCGACGTGCACAACCCGGCCAGCGGGCAGGTTGAGCGGCGCGTCACGCAGAGCACCGCCGCCGAAGTCAAGCAGGCCATCGACGTGGCCCATCGGGCGTTTGCCGATTGGTCGCGCACCACGCCGCTGCGCCGCGCGCGCATCATGTTCAATTTCAAGGCGCTGCTGGAACAGCACCGCGACGAGCTGGCCGAGCTTATCGTCAGCGAGCACGGCAAGGTGTACTCGGATGCGCTGGGCGAACTGACGCGCGGCATGGAAGTGGTCGAATTCGCCTGCGGCATCCCGCATCTGATCAAGGGCGAGTATTCGCCGGACGTCGGCAGCGGCGTCGACAGCTTCTCGCTGATGCAGCCGCTGGGCGTGGTGGCGGGCATTACCCCGTTCAACTTCCCGGCGATGGTGCCGATGTGGATGTTCCCTATCGCGCTGGCCTGCGGCAACACCTTCATCCTCAAGCCGCCGGCGCTGGTGCCTTCCGCCTCGGTGCGCCTGGCGGAACTGCTGAAAGAAGCCGGCCTGCCGGACGGCGTGTTCAACGTGGTGCACTGCGCCAATGAAGACGCGGCGCAGCTGTGCACCGATCCGCGCATTCAAGCGGTGAGCTTCGTCGGCTCCTCCACCGTGGCGGAACATATCTATACCACCGCCAGCGCGCACGGCAAGCGGGTGCAGGCCTTCGGCGCGGCGAAGAACCAGGCGATCGTCATGCCGGACGCCGATCTGGACGCCACGGTCAACGCGCTGATGGGCGGCGCTTTCGGCTCCGCCGGCGAGCGCTGCATGGCGCTGCCGATCGCCGTGGTGGTCGGTGACGACACCGCCGATAAACTGATCGCCAAACTGAAGCCGCTGATCGCGCAGCTGCGCGTCGGGCCGGGCTTGCAGCAGGGCGGAGAAGAGAATGAAATGGGGCCGCTGGTGTCGTCCGCCCACCAGAAAAAGGTGCTGGGTTACATCGATCTGGGCGTGGAAGAAGGCGCCACCCTGGTGGCCGACGGCCGCAATTATCAGGTGCCGGGCTATCCTGAAGGCTACTACGTCGGCGGCACGCTGTTCGACCATGTGAAGCCGAACATGCGCATCTACCGTGAAGAGATCTTCGGGCCGGTGCTGGGCATCGTGCGGGTGCCGGATTACCGCACCGCCATCGACACGGTGAACGGCCACGAGTTTGGCAACGGCAGCGCCATCTTTACCGGCAGCGGCCACTACGCGCGCCAGTTCGTGCAAGAAGTGCAGGCCGGGATGGTCGGCGTCAACGTGCCGGTGCCGGTGCCGATGGCGTTCCACAGCTTCGGCGGCTGGAAGCGCTCGGTGTTCGGCGCGCTTAACGTGCACGGCACCGACGGCGTGCGCTTCTACACGCGCATGAAGACCGCCACCGCGCGCTGGCCGGCCGGGCAGCAGACGGTGTCCGAATTCAGCATGCCGACGCTGGGTTAAGCGATCGCAAAGTATGAGCGGGCCGTTGCTCCTTCGGGGCAACGGCCTTTGCACGGGGAGTTAACAGGAGAATCGAGATGTCTTCACTGCTTGCCAAATGTCAGACGCCGAACGCCGAGGGGCGTATTCAGCACGTGACGCCGGAAAATGCCGGGTGGCGCTATGTCGGTTTCGACGTTTATCGCCTGGCCGCCGGGCAGTCGCTGCAGCTGGAGTGCGGTGACAAGGAGCTGTGCCTGGTGCTGGTGGCCGGTATCGCCTCCGTCGCCACGCTGCGCGCCGAATACCCGCATATCGGCAAACGCATGAGCCCGTTCGAGCGCACGCCGCCTTACGCGGTGTATGTGCCGCACCACGATCGCATCGACGTGCGGGCAGAAACCGATCTGGAGCTGGCGGTGTGCAGCGCGCCCGGCAGCGGCCACCTGCCTTCACGGCTGATCACGCCGGCGGATATCGGCGTGGAGCGGCGCGGCAAGGGGCGTAACCAGCGGTTGGTGCACAACATTCTGCCGGACAGCGAGCCGGCCGACAGCCTGCTGGTGGTGGAGGTTTACACCGACGAGGGCAACACCAGTTCCTACCCGAGCCACAAGCACGATCGGGAAGACTCGCCGGACGAAACCTATCTCGAAGAGACGTATTATCACCGCATTCAGCCGGAGCAGGGGTTCTGCATGCAGCGTGTCTATACCGACGATCGCACGCTCGACGAGTGCATGCCGGTCTACAATCGGGACGTAGTGAAAGTGCCACGCGGTTATCACCCGGTGGCGACCCTGGCGGGCTACGACAACTATTATCTCAACGTGATGGCCGGGCCGGTGCGGCAATGGAAATTCACCTGGGAAAAAGACCACGCCTGGATTAACGGCGACGGCTATCCCGCCGCGCAATAGGCGCCTGAGGCCCGGCTTGCCGGGCTTTTTTGTCAGCCTTACTCGTCCCGGGCGTTATTCAGCGCCAGCGAAACCGCCAGCGTCTGCGCCAGGCACATCGAGGCCACCTGCGAACGGAACCCGTCCACCTGCGCTTCGCGCACCACGAAACAGACGTCGCTGAAGGCGGCCAGCGGGCTGACCTGGCTGTCGGTGATGGCGATCTGCTGCGCGCCGCGCTTGGCGCCCAATTCCACCAGTTCCA
The DNA here is from genome assembly GCF_043109535.1 of Serratia sp. LACPHL-BACT-2024-00286. Classification (NCBI taxonomy): domain Bacteria; kingdom Pseudomonadati; phylum Pseudomonadota; class Gammaproteobacteria; order Enterobacterales; family Yersiniaceae; genus Serratia; species Serratia sp. LACPHL-BACT-2024-00286. The sequence continues at coordinate 133,765 of NZ_JBICNA010000008.1, read as the reverse complement.
CCGCCTCGCGGGCGTACGGCGAATAGCTGATGGCGATCACCACGTCTTTCGGTTTCACCATGCTCAGCTGTTCGGTGAACATGCCGCCCAGGCCGTCGATAAGAAACGCGCGGCGCTCCAGATGGCGCAGCGCATAGGTGAGATAGGAGGCGACGCTGAACGAACGGCGCAGGCCGATCACGTAGATGTTTTCGGCGTTGTTGAGCAGTTCGACGGCGCGATCCAGCTGCTCGGGGGCGATCTGCATCGCCAGCTGCTGCAGCGCCTGCGCGTTGACCATGGTGAATACGTTGAGAATTTCCGCCGGTTTCTCCGGCGCGACGTTGTCGTCGGTGGAGGTTTGGCGGAACAGGCGCGCGCGCTCGGTATAGTTCACCGTCTCTTCCATCAGATGCTGACGGAACACCTGCTTCATTTCGTTGAAGCCGCTGAAGCCGAAGGCGTTGGCGAAACGGATCAGGGTGGAAGGCGGCACGCTGGCCTGTGCGGCGATGGAGGCAACGGTATCGAAAGCGATGCTGTTACTGTTATCCAAAATATAGCGCGCCACCTGCTTCAAACGCTTGCTCAGCGTTTCATAACGGTGGCGGATCTCGTCCTGTAACAGCGAAAGTTGAGTTGGGTTGTTCATCCATTCGGCTCGCAGTGGGGTGAAGGCGCATTGGCCTGACGCCTGAAATATTGACAGGGTATTTTAACAGACGGAGCGGAAATTTCATTTCCTCAAAAAGCGATTTATTCGATCGCACATTGCGCGACTTCACAGAAAATAGGCAAAAAAATCCCCTTAAAGCGGCGAAATGGCCTTAAGGGGACGTGAACCTGCTCTCGCTGTCAGTGCGCGCCGCCCGCCTGCGGGCGGTACTGGCGCCAGAAACCGATCAGCGTCAGGTATTTTTGTTTCACCTGCTCGATCAGGGCGGCGTCGTCGATTTCCCCCTGCAGCCAGCGGCGCGAAGGTTGGCCGAAGATAGTGCGGCCGACGGCGAAACCCTTCACCCAGCGCGCATCCGCGGCGGCGGCAAAGCCCGCCTTCAGCACCGCTTCCGGGGAGTCGAGCCCCAGGATCAGCACGCCGCGGCAGAAGGGATCGTAGGTATCGATCAGCGCACCGACCCGCCGCCAGTTTTCCGCGCTCAGCGGCGGCAGTTTCCACCAGTCCGGCTGAATGCCCGACTGGTAGAAGTGCTCAATCATCTCCAGGTAATAACGTTCGTCCTTGTCGGGGTTGTTGTCCGGCAGGATCACTTCCAGCAGCAGCTCGTGGCCGGACTTACAGCAGCCGCGGTAGACGTCGGCGATCAGCTCATCCTGCTCGCGACGCAGTTCCGCCGCGTCGTGCGGGTGATAAAACACCAGGCACTTCACCACGTGCTCCTGCGGCCAGTCGATCAATTGCGAGCCGATATTGCCGTGCTCCAGGCGCAGCGGGCGCGAACTGGGCAGCTCTACCGGCCGGCCGATCCACCATCCCTGGCCGGTGATCTCGTTCAGCGCCGCCTGCCCGTAGGTGGTGTCGGCCAGAATGCCGCTGTTGCCGTTGAGGCCGGCCTGCGCGGCGGCCTGTTGCGCCGCGGTCAGCAGCAGGGTTTTCAGGCGCGGAATGCGCTCCTCGCCGACGCCGGCTTCGCGTGCCATGTCCGCCAGCTGCTTGCGGTGATCGAAGGCGAAGACGCACAGTTCCGGCCACTGTTGCTTGCGGGTGGTGACCCGGTGCAGGTGGTTCAGGCGCGCATCGCGGTCCGGGCGCGTGACCTGCCGTTCACGCAGCAGGTAGTCGTCCAGCTCCCGTTTGGTCGGCATCGCCGGCGCGCAGCCGTGGCGCGAGACCACCAACGCGCCGCAGGCGTTGGCGTAGCGGCAGGCCTGATCCCAGCCCTCATCGTTCAGGTAGCCGCGCAGCAGGCCGGACATAAAGGCGTCGCCGGCCCCCAGCACGTTCAGCACCTCAACCCGCACGCCGGCGTGCAGTTTCACCTGTTCCCAGCCATCGGCGATTTCGCCCTCGAACACCGAGCAACCCTGCGCGCCGCGCTTGCACACCAGCGTGGCCGCCGTGGCCCGGCGCACGTTTTTCAGCGCCGTCAGCGTGTCGGTGCTGCCGCCGGCGATATGAAACTCTTCTTCGGTGCCGACGATCAGATCGAAATGGTGCAGCACCTCCTGCAGCTCGCGCGTGACCTGGTCCGATTCCACAAAGCGGGTTTCTCCGTCGCCCAGCGACGTCAGCCCCCACAGCACCGGGCGGTAATCGATGTCCAGCGCGGTGCGCAGGCCGTGGCGGCGCGCGTATTCCAGCGCCTTCAGCACCGCGGCGCGGGTGTTCGGGTGCGACAGGTGCGTGCCGGTGATGGCCAGCGCGCGCGAGGAGGCGATGTAGGCCTCATCGATGTCGTCCGGCGTCAGCGCCATGTCCGCGCAGTTTTCGCGGTAGAAGATCAGCGGGAAGGTTTCCTGGTCCTTGATGCCGAGGATCACCAGGCCGGTTAATCGCTGTTTGTCGGTGATCAGGCAGCGGGTATCGGCCCCGACGCGCTGCAGTTCTTCGCGCAGAAAGCGGCCCATGTGCTCGTCGCCGACGCGCGCCAGCATGCCGGATTTTAACCCCTGAATGGCGGTGCCGTAGGCCACGTTGCCGGAAGAACCGCCGAGGTACTTGGCGAATGTGCCGGCGTCTTCCAGCCGCGCGCCGATCTGCTGAGCATAGAAATCGACGGCGATGCGCCCGAGACAAATGACATCAAGCTGTTTTTCTTGTGTAGCCATACCCGTTTCCTTCTGTTTAAGCAAAACTCCGGCGGCGGCCCGAGCGTGGCGCCCTGCAGGAAGCATGTGGACAGTATGGGGAATGAAAATTTCAATTTCAATATAGAATGAAATTTACACCCCAAAAATGTGATGCATTTAAAACATCGACAGAGGCGTGGGAAAAGGCGGTGAAACGGCTACGGGAGGGGGGCCGGGGCACGCATAAAAGAGGGGAAATGACAGGGTAAAAGGCGGTCAACCCATGAGCCAACGGCTTTTATTGGCCGGTGCGTGGCGCGAAGCCAGTGAAGGCTGAATCACGAGATGAAACGGGCTTTTCATGCATTATGCGATCTTTATCGCAAAATGAAATGTTTCTTCTGTAATGTGATTTTATGAAAAATATATTTGTTTATAATCGCTTCACGTTTCAGGTTGTCGACTTCGTGAGCAGCGGGCATCGCCTGCTCAAGATAATAGCTGCCGCCGCGTAACACAAACACGGAATTGTCGGCTCGGCGCGAGCCCTTTCCGGGGCGGCCCTCAATCTAAAGGGTGAGTAAATGGGCAAGATCAGGCTAACCATGGCGCAGGCGCTCGTCAGATTCCTCGATAACCAGTATCTGCTGGCCGACGGCGTGGAAACCAAATTCGTCGCGGGCATTTTTGCGATTTTCGGCCACGGCAACGTGCTGGGGCTGGGGCAAGCGCTGGAGCAGGATAGCGGCGATCTGCGGGTGCATCAGGGCCGCAACGAGCAGGGGATGGCCCATGCGGCGATCGGCTTCGCCAAACAGAAGCTGCGCCGGCAGATCTACGCCTGCACCTCATCGGTCGGCCCCGGCGCCGCCAATATGATCACCGCCGCGGCCACCGCCACCGCCAACCGCATTCCTTTATTACTGCTGCCGGGCGACGTTTACGCATCCCGCCAGCCGGATCCGGTGCTGCAGCAAATCGAGCAGTCTTACGATCTCAGCATCAGCACCAACGACGCGTTCCGCGCGGTGAGCAAATACTGGGACCGCATCGTGCGGCCGGAACAGCTGATGAGCGCCTGCATCAACGCGATGCGCGTGCTGACCGATCCGGCGGAAACCGGCGCGGTGACGCTGTGTCTGCCGCAGGACGTGCAGGGTGAAGCCTACGACTATCCCGACTATTTCTTCCAAAAACGCGTGCATCGGCTCGATCGCCGCCCGGCGACCGACGGCATGTTGGCGGACGCGTTGGCGCTGCTGGCGGCCAAACGCAAACCGCTGCTGGTGTGCGGCGGCGGCGTGAAATACTCGCAGGCCGGGCGGGCGCTGCGCGAATTCGCCGAGCGCTTCGGCATTCCGTTCGCCGAAACCCAGGCCGGCAAAGGCACGGTGCCGAGCGACCATGAATTCAACCTCGGCGGCATTGGCGAAACCGGCTGCCTGGCGGCCAATACGCTGGCTCGTCAGGCCGATCTGGTGATCGGCGTCGGCACCCGTTACACCGATTTCACCACCTCGTCCAAATGGCTGTTCCAAAATCCGGACGTCAGCTTCCTCAATATCAACGTCAGCGCCTTTGACGCCGGCAAGCTCGACGGCGTGCAGGTACTGGCGGACGCCCGCGAGGCCCTGAGCGAACTGGGCGCGCTGCTGGCGCAGGCCGAGTACCGCGCCGGCTGGGGCGACGCCATCGCCGCGGCGCGCAGCGCCCAGCGTGAAGAGACCGAGCGCGTTTACGCGGTGGAATACGGCGGCGCAGGCTTTGTGCCGGAGATAGACGATCACCTCGATCGCGAGCGGGTGTTCGCCGAATTTATCGCCCAGACCGATTCCGCGCTGACCCAGAGCCGGGTGCTGGGGGTGCTGAACCGCGAGCTGCCGGCGGACAGCGTGATCGTCGCCGCCGCCGGCAGCCTGCCGGGCGATTTGCAGCGGGTGTGGCACAACCGCGGCGAGCACGGTTATCACGTGGAGTACGGTTACTCCTGCATGGGGTATGAGGTGAACGCCGCATTGGGGGTCAAGCTGGCCGAGCCGCAGCGCGAGGTGTACGCGATGGTGGGCGACGGCGCCTTCATGATGCTGCATTCCGAACTGGTCACTTCGATTCAGGAAGGTTGCAAGATCAACGTGATGCTGTTCGACAACATGACCAACGGCTGCATCAACAACCTGCAGATGGAACACGGCATGGACAGCTACACCACCGAATTCCGCTTCCGTAATCCACAGGGCGGCAAGCTCGACGGCAAACTGGTGCCGGTCGATTTCGCCATGCTGGCGGCGGCTTACGGTTGCAAAACCTATCGCGTCACCACCGAGCAGCAGCTGCTCGATGCGCTGGCCGACGCCCGCAGGCAGACCGTGTCCACGCTGCTGGACATCAAGGTGCTGCCGAAGACCATGGTGCACAAGTATCTCAGCTGGTGGCGCGTGGGCGGCGCTCAGGTGGCCGACAGCGAGAAAATCGTCGCAGTGGCGCGCAAGCTGCAGGAAAACATCGATAAGGCGCGCGATTACTGATTCGTTTTCATACATAAATCTCGAGGGTAGCGAAAATGACATTGAACATTGGGGTTATCGGCACCGGCGCCATCGGCCGCGATCATATCCGTCGCTGCAGCAAAGTGTTGCAGGGCGCACGGGTGGTGGCGGTGAATGACATCAACCGCGACAACGCCGCCAAGGTGGTGAGCGATCTGCAGCTGGATGCGCGGGTGTATGACAACGGCCACGATCTGATTAAGGCCGCCGACGTGCAGGCGGTGCTGGTGACTTCCTGGGGGCCGAGCCACGAAGAGTTCGTGCTGGCGGCCATCGCCGCCGGCAAACCGGTGTTCTGCGAGAAGCCGCTGGCGGTGACCGCGCAGGGCTGCAAAAACATCGTCGATGCCGAAGCGAAGCACGGCAAACGGCTGGTGCAGGTCGGCTTTATGCGCCCCTATGACCAGGGCTATCGCGCGCTGAAACAGGTGCTGACCAGCGGCCAGATCGGCGAGCCGCTGATGCTGCACTGCGCGCACCGCAACCCGACGGTCGGCGAAGCCTACACCACCGATATGGCGATCACCGACACCCTGATCCACGAAATCGACGTGCTGCGCTGGCTGCTCGACGACGACTATGTGTCGGTGCAGGTGGTGTTCCCGCGCAAGAGCCCGAAGGCGTTCCCACACCTAAAAGATCCGCAGATTGTGCTGTTCGAAACCGCCAAAGGCACGCGCATTGACGTCGAAATCTTCGTCAACTGCCAGTACGGCTACGACATTCAGTGTGAAGTGGTAGGGGAAACCGGCATCGCCAAACTGCCGGAGCCGTCTTCGGTGCAGATGCGCAGCGGCGCCCGCCTGTCGACCGAAATCCTGACCGACTGGAAGGATCGTTTTATCGACGCCTATGACGTTGAGCTACAGGGCTTCATCAACGACGTGGCCGCGGGCAAGTTGACCGGGCCTTCCGCCTGGGACGGCTACGCCGCCGCGGTGACCGCCGACGCCTGCGTGGCGGCCCAGCTCAGCGGCGAAATCGTGCCGGTGACCCTGCCGGCGCGCCCGGCGTTTTACAACAAATAACCGGCTTGCACCACCTACCCACGATTGCAGAGGAGTGACCATGAAGATCGCTTTTGATGTTGACGTTATCCGGGATTTGGGCGTCACCAAAATGGTTCAACAGGTGGCGGACTGGGGCTACAAATACATCGAGCAGTCGCCGCACCCGCAGATCAACCCGTTTTACAAGCATCCGAAGGCCAGCCGCGAAATCATGGCGGAGTATAAAAACGCCCTGAAAGCGACCGGCGTGGAGATCTCCTCATTTATCGTGGTGTACCGCTGGTCCGGGCCGGGGGAGGATCGCCGCCAGGCGGCGGTCAAAAACTGGCGGCGGATGATCGAAATCGCGGTGGAAATGGGCGTGCAGGTGATCAACACCGAACTGGCGGGCAACCCCAACGAGCCGGAGATCTGCGAGGAGCTGTGGTATCGCTCGATGGAGGAGCTGCTGCCGATCGTCGAGCGCGAGGGTATCCGTATGGAGATCCAGTCGCACCCGTGGGACTTCTGCGAACTGAGCAACGAAACCGCCGATCTGGTGAAATCGCTGCGCAGCGATCACGTCAAATACCTCTACAGCGTGCCGCACACCTTCTACTACGACAAGGGGCAGGGCGACGTGGCCGGCATGCTGCAGTACGCCGGGGACGATCTTTCCCACGTGCTGATTGCCGACACCATGAACCACACCAAGCATTGCCGCTATATCGTCAACCCGCCGGGGGTAGACGCAGCGGTGCATCAGCACGTCGGCATCGGCGAAGGCGAGGTGAATTTCGACGCCCTGTTTCAGACGCTGCGCGACATGGAGTTTGCCAACCGCAGCTTCAAGGTCGGCGGCGAATCGATCATCTGCACTTCGCTGTTCGGCTACCCGGAAAAGATGCCGAGCCAGGCGGTGGCGACCAGAGAGCGCATCGAAAGAGAGCTGTTGGGCAAATAATCTTATTCGGCTCGCCGGCGGCGTTTGCGCCGGCGGCCCTCCAAGCACCGAGGCAGACCATGAATAAAGACAACGTGAAATTGGCCATTGCGCCGATCGGCTGGACCAACGACGACATGCCCGATCTGGGCAAGGAAAATACCTTCCAGCAGTGCGTCAGCGAAATGGCGCTGGCCGGCTTCACCGGCAGCGAAGTGGGCAGCAAATACCCGCGCGATCCGGCGGTGCTGAAACCGATGCTGGACATTCGCGGTATCCAGATCTGCAACGCCTGGTTCAGCACCTTTTTCGCCGACGGCCAGAAAGACAAAACCATCGATGAATTTATCAACCACATGAATTTCCTGCATGCCATGGGCGCCAGGGTGATCGGCTGCTCCGAGCAGAGCAAGAGCATTCAGGGCACCACCAAAGGCGTGTTCGAAGAGAAACCGTACTTCAGCGATGAAGAGTGGCAGCGGGTGGCCGACGGTTACAACGAGCTGGCGAAGATCGCCGCCGGTAAAGGCATGCAGGTATGTCTGCACCACCACATGGGCACCGGCATTCAAACCACGGCCGAAATCGATCGCTACATGAGCATGGTCAACGACGACGTCTACCTGCTGTTCGATACCGGCCACGCCTACTATTCGGAAGGCAGCCAGCAGGCGATGATGGCGATCCTGGAGAAGTATCTGCCGCGCATCAACCACGTCCATCTGAAGGACGTGCGCGATGAGGTGGTGGCGGAAGTGAAGGCCAACAAGCTGAGCTTCCTCGATGGCGTGAAGAAGGGCACCTTCACCGTGCCGGGTGATGGCGTGATCGACTTCAGGCCGGTGTTCAAGCTGCTGGACGAGCGCGGTTACAAAGGGTGGATGGTGGTGGAGGCCGAGCAGGATCCGGCGCTGGCCAACCCGTTCGAGTATGCGGTAAAAGCGCGCCGTTATATTCGGGAAACCGCCGGCATTTAAGCGGCGAGGGTTAATCATGATTAAGGGGCGCCAGCGCCCCTTTTTTGGTGGCGGCGTGTTAGCCGCCGAGCGTTTGCCAGGTTGCGACCTGGCTGCCTGGCCACGGCGTGGCGGCATGCACGCCACGGGCGATCGCCCGGGCCAGGGTGTCCGCCGCCAGCGCGCCGATTTGCAGCACCGCCAGTTCGCGGCTGCCCTGAACCTCGCGCTGCCCGGTGGACAGGGCGAACACCACGTCGCCGTCAAACGGGCTGTGCAGCGGGCGAATAGCGCGCGCCATGCCGTCTTGCGCCATGATGGCCACCCGTTTCAACTCCACTCGCGTCAGCGCCAGATCGGTGGCGATGCAGGCCAGGGTGGTGTTCTTTCTGCCGCCCTGCGGCTCTTGTTCCATCCAATCTTCGCCCTGGGCGCGCAGTTGCGCCAGCGCCGCCGTGCCGCCGTTGCCGAATTCACCGTCAATTTCATAGGGCGTCGCCCAGAAGGCGCGGGTGCCGGGCGCTACCACTGCACCCAAACTGTTGACCGCCACCAGCGCGCCGACGGTAGCGCCGTTGGCGGCAATGATAGATGCCGAGCCGAGGCCGCCTTTCAGCTTGCCCATGCCGGTCATGGCGCCATAGCCGGCACCGACGGTGCCGAGCGGAAAATTCAGCCCGGCCTTGCCGACCGCATCGATGCCCAACTGGCGATACGGCGGCGTGAGCTGCCAGTTTTTGTCGCCGCCGTTGGCCAGATCGTACAGGCAGGCGGTGGGCACGATCGGGGAGACCGGCACGCCGGGCGCCGGGCGCAGCGCGTAGCCTTTACCCTGTTGCCCCAGCCAGGCAGCGACGCCGTCCGCCGCCGCCAGGCCGTAAACCGAGCCGCCGCTGAACGTCAGCGCATCGACGGTCTGCACCAAATTGTCTTCGCCCAGCGCGTCGGTTTCCCGGGTGGCGGGGCCGCCGCCGCGCACGTCCACGGCGGCGATCGCCGAGCTGTCCGGCAGGATAACCGTCGCGCCGGTGCGCACCCGGCTGTCCTGCGCCACGCCGACCTTCAGGCCCGGCACATCGGTAATCAGGTTGCGGGCGCCTGGGCGTCCGGCGGCGGAAGTTGGCATAGCGGCACCTAATGGGGTGAGAGGAGAGAATATGCCGACGGCGGCGGTCAGGCCGGCCAGCGCTTGTAAAAAGGTTCGGCGGTTGATGTTCAGGGGCCGGCGCAGCGGCCCCTGCGGGTGGGGAAGATTACGCATCGCCGCGCGGCTGCCCGGAGCGAAAACGCGCCATATGGTAGGCATCGACCAGTACGCCGTCGCGCATGGCATAGGCGCGGCTGGTGCCCTCTATCTCGAAGCCGAATTTGCGGTACAGCGCGATGGCCGCCGGGTTGTCGGTGAATACCGTCAGCTCGATGCGTTCGATGGCCGCCCAGTTGTCGCACAGGTCGATCATCGCCTGCATCAGGCGGCTGCCGACGCCTTTACCGTGGTAGCGCGGATCGACGCCGATGCCGAAGGTGGCCACGTGGCGGCGGCGCACGCGCTGATTCAGCATCACAACCAACTGGCCGGCAAGCTGCCCGTCGATAACGGCCGCCAGGTTATACGTGCCCGGTTCGGGATTGGCGAGGCGCTTCTGCCAGGACTCGACGGATGGTAGCGGTAGCTGCAGCGTATCGCGGTAGACGGGCGCCAGCGAATAAAGATGATGCAGGGCCTGCGCATCCGTTGTTTCCACGTGGCGTATCACGATCTCGCTCATCTCGCTGCTCCTGTTGCTTACCGGTTGAATAACCTCTGAATTTATCCGTTTACTGCCTTGAGTCAATATTATTTCAACGGGTCAAAAAAAACGCTTTACAGGTGCGAATGATAATGATTATTATTGCGATGCGTTCCGGGGAGGGCATCAACCCTTGATACTCTCGCTGCGAAGGCACGACATTGCTCACATTGCTTCCAGTGTTTACTTAGCCAGCTCGGGTGCTGGCTTTTTTTTTGCCCTTTTTCAACCGCTTCCGCCTTCAACAAATCCGTTGCCCATCCGCCGTTTCATTCCATCGAAATTTTTGAACAGAGGCATGAGTTTTTTACGCTTTCTTATTCTGCCCGCAGGACTAGACTGTAAAAAAACATTGAGGAGAGTTGAATATGATTTATGTACGTAAAGCGGAAGACCGCGGCCACGCCAATCATGGCTGGCTGGATAGCTGGCACACCTTCTCATTTGCCGACTACTACGATCCGAACTTTATGGGGTTCTCGGCGCTGCGTGTGATCAACGAAGATGTGATCGACGCCGGGCAGGGTTTCGGCACCCACCCGCATAAGGACATGGAAATCCTGACCTATGTGCTGAGCGGCACGGTGGAGCATCAGGACAGCATGGGCAACAAGGAGCAGATCCAGGCCGGCGAATTCCAGATCATGAGCGCGGGCACCGGGGTACGTCACTCCGAGTACAACGCCAATCAGGATCGTCCGCTGCACCTGTACCAGATTTGGATCATTCCGGATCAGGTCGGGCTGGAGCCGCGCTACGAGCAGCGCATGTTCGACGCGCCGCAGGGCCGTCAGCTGGTGCTGTCGCCGGATGCGCGCGACGGTTCGCTGAAGGTGTTCCAGGATATGACGTTGTCGCGTTGGGCGCTGAATAAAGGCGAGCAGGGTGAGTATCCGATCGCCGCCGGCCGTCGCATTTGGATCCAGGTGGTGCGCGGCAAGGTCTCGGTCAACGGCCAGGCCGCCGGCATCAGCGACGCGTTTGCGGTGTGGGATGAATCGGGTCTGACGATTCAGGCCGACGAAGAGAGCGAAATCCTGCTGTTCGATCTGCCGTCGGTGTGATTAGGCGGTAAATATCAAGTTGTTGCCTTCCGCTGATGCGGCTGGCGGCGCAATATGACCAACCTGGTGCTTCAGGCTTAGCCTGGAGTGCGGGTTGGTTTTCTTGTTATGGCCCGGTTATTTCCTCGGTTTTCTGGCGTTTCCTTCGCGCCAGGCTGCAAAAAGTGTTTGCCTTCTTTTGAGCAAGAAAGTTAATTCTGGAGCCGCTGTGTGATTTTTATACGCCTGACATGAGAGCGGCAACGATTAAATTAATCTGGCTTTACATTATTGATAATAATATTTACAGCCTGTCTGTTTATCGAGCGATTTAATAAAGGATTTAGAATTATTATATAAATAAATCATTTCCTGATAACGTATTAATTGCAAAGGCAATGCCATTGTTTGTGTTTGCATGATGTTAATTTCAGGTAGGGCGTCTGTGAACTGATGGTCAAATAATATTGACGGGCTGAAATACGTAAATAAAACGGTCCGGAAATGAGTGCCAGAGCGGTGGCTGATTTTTTGACTTGGACGATAGCCGCTCAGTGGGTTGCGTGCTAAATATATTTTTAATTTCTTTCGTCAGTTTATTTTTTGGTTTTCCAATCGCGCCACAGAGGGGCGTCCGAGCTCACGCGTACGGGCTTTCGACACGCTGAATGCCATTGCAGAAAACAATCTCATACCTGGAGGTAGAGGAAAAATGATGAAAATTAAAAATGAACGTAACGGCACTTATGATGATTTCTTAAATGCGATACTCACTTTCGAAAGCACGATCGATCCGCAAAAAGCGCAATATTATGCGGAAAATTATGATAATCCAACCGCGACATCTTATCAGGATGTGGAGTATCCCGGCCGGGTTATTCGGGCCCAGGATGGCACGACAACCAAAAGCAATGTCTCGATAAGAGAATATTTCGAGCGTTTGGGTATCGGCAAATACTATACTCAAGGTTCAACGGATCCTCAGATGTTCAAGCAAATGCAGTATGCGACGATGAACTATCTCGGTTTTATCGGTTACCAGCTCAGCGAACAAGACTTCTGGGATCTGGGATATTACACGCATTATGATGAAAACCATCTCCCTAAATATTATTCCGACGTGCCGGTGTCAAATTGGGCCAACGGCGTGCGGGATAAGGTCATGAATCTGCCTGGCAAAGGCGAAGTGCATGTCACGGATGTGAATACCTGGCAAGGGACCTTTACCGGCAAACACGGCATTAATAGTTTTGACGATGTTCTCGATCCGGATAAACAGGACTATGTCGCCAAAGATCATTTTGTCGATAAGTACGAGGGCATGGTGCGTTTGCTGGCGGAGAGAGGCAAAACCCTGAATGATTATTTGGGCACCACTATTCGTTGGTCTGAATGCCATCCCGTGTTGACGCCGCCGCCGGGCGTGCCGGATGCGGTGGAAATCACGCTGTCGGGTTTACTCGGCGGCGCCCATCTGCGCGGTGCGGAGGGCATTACCGCCCTGCTGGTCGATCGTGAAAATCGGGCGGATGAAAACGGCACGGCGATTTTGCAGTATGTCTATCAGTTCGCAGGCTATGACACACCGTTTAACCCCTAATGCTCTTCCATAGTCGCCGCGGAATGGCATGATTCCCCCGCGCGCAAGCGCGGGGGAATCGACGCGGGCTAAGGGTCAGCGTTCTTCCGTTTGCTGCTGCAACAGCCGATCTATCTCTCGTTTTGCTTCCCGAAATTGCTGCTGATATTCCGCGCTGGCTTGCAATCGAGCAAAGGCACCGGCCGCCAACACGCGGCCGGCTTCGACATCGCTGGCCCAGTGTACGCCGCAAATCAGCCGGCTGCGGCCAAACTCATAACCCTTGCGCATGAGCTCCGTCGCACGTTGCGGCACCATGGCCGTCAGCGTCATCGCCCATACGAAACCGGTTACGGCATGCCCGGAGGGATAGGAACCGCCATCGTTGCTGAGCGCACTGTGCTCTTGCGGGGTACAGCTCTCCACCCGCAGCGCGGAGTAGGGGCGAATGCGGGCGTGGGCCTTTTTCGCGCCGTTGGAAGCATAGCCGGCGTCCGTGAGCAGGCGGCTCAGCAAAAGGTGGGTATGCGGCGTGCGCTGGCGCGATATCTCCGTCCCCAACGCTGCGGAGAAAGCCCGACCGATGGCATTGAAGGACAGATTGGCATCCTCCACCGCCAACCTGCCCCGGGGCGTATCGCGCAGTTTGCGGAGCTGGTAAAAGGTTTCCTCGTCGGCTTTCCAGGCCGCGCTGCCTTCAATCGGCGGGGCCGGCAGGATTGCCGCGCCGTCCGGATAGTCTGCGGGCGTAAGATAACCGTTGATCCAGCCTTCTATGTAGGGAGAAAAGCCTACATTCGGATAGCCGATATCCGAATAGTCTACCCGCCACCGCTCGCGGGTATCGCTGTTGGGCGCGATGGACTCGGCATGCGCCGGCGCGTTTTGCAGACAAATCAGGGCGAGCCCTGTAACGGCGCTTCGTTTTATGTTCAGAGTGAATATAGCCATCGTTATATATTCCCTTCCTGGCATGACGCTGTTTCAGTAATGACGACGGTTTGATCACTGCGGCACAAACAGGCCGATCCAGCCGAAAATATTGAGCAGAATGCCGGTGATAATGACCGCCACCACCGGCGCGGCGATTTTCAGCACCGGGCGGCCGAGCGCTTCGTTAAGGAAATAGAGCGCCGCCGCCATGCTGAAGCCCGTGTACCCGGCCATTTTGATGGCCGCGAAAGTGGAGCCGATCAACAAGGCGAATTCCATCAGCATATTCATCGCGTTGCGGATATTGTCGGATGCATTGCGCACCGAAGGATATCGGCCCAGCCATTTGCCGATATAGCGCAGCAGCAGGATTTCCAGCGTGATGACGATGGCGCCCGCCGGTGCGGCAAGCCAGGGCGAGGGGGAAAGGTAGCCGACGACAAAGACGAACGTGAAGCCCGCCACCGCATATACCCCGGTCGCCAGCGCGGTAGTGGCGATCAGCGGAATGAATCCAAGCCCGCGCATGAATTCGGCCAGCGCCGCCTGGTGCAGAAGGGCGTCTGATTCTTCGGGCGAGATGCCGGGCGCGTAGGCTTTCGCCAGCGTATAAATCGAGACTTCGGAGCCTCCGAAGATCTTCATGCTGGCGACGGCAGAAATCAGCGCGCCGGTTACGGCGATAAGCGGCAGGTTGTTGATAATGCGCTGTGTGCGCTCCTCAAACATCGACGGGGCCGAAGCCTCTTCACCCGTTGGGGAAGTCCGCCGATCTCTCAGATCGCGGAAAATCGCGATGCCCAACAGCAAAACCATACCGACGAAGATTTCGATCGACTCCGGGAACAGATGCGGGAAATAACGCACGACGATCAGGCGCGACAGCAACACCAGCAGGGCCGCGACCACGCTCTGTTTCCAGCCGAACTGGTAGAAAATGGCGACCAGGGGAAAGAGCGCGAAGGCCGACACGACCGGGTTACTCAGTTCCCCCAGCGCGCCAATGATGTCTACCGGCAGCGAGGTCAGGAGTTGGTTGATGGGCTGCAGGCTGGTGAAGACCAGAATGCCCCAGATGGCGCCGAGAATGAATGCCAGCCACACGTTGACGGCCAGCACGCCGATGATGTCGGTAGGCAGAAACAGCAGCCAGCTGTTCAGCAAGCCGGTGGACAAGGTAAATGAAATGCCGACGGAGGCCACGAACCCTATGCTGAGGCCAAAAGCGATGCTGCCCGCTTCCCGACGGTTCATATGGCCTTCCACCAGTTGCGGAAGGATAGGGCGAATGCCGTCATGAAAGACTGCCGCCGAACGGTGAGATAACAGCGCCGTCATGCCCGTCAACAGGGACACCAGAATGACGGAAAGGATAGGGTCCATTTTCGCCTCCTTATGACAGTTGCCGAATCAACAGCGGGATCGCATGTTCGACGTGCTCGACCGAAAGGCCAAACGCGACTTTTCCTTCCGCCACCCACTTCGTTATTTGCTCTTCTTTCGCACGAATGCCCGGCTTGGCGATCGTGCAGCATTTGTTGAAGCCGATGATGGCTATCGCGATGGACAGCGCAGCGCCGGCGCCGGTATTGCAGGCGCCGATGAAATAGTCCAGTTCGCCGTTTTTGACTCGGGCGGCGGCGTCCATGTCGCTTAAGATGCTGACGTCAAAAATGCCTGGGGCGGCGCTCTCGATGGCCTGTTTGATCTGTTCCCGCTGTAAACCTGCAATTCCGATTTTTTTCATGGCTATCACCTTATTATTTGAAGAACCGATTTGGGTTGTGTTGCAGCATTGCGGTCACGGCTTGCTGACCGATCCCCGCCTCCAGCAACAGCGGAACGAAACTGTCCATGAGGTAGCTGAAGCCGGGGCCGCCGTTGCCGCGCAGATGCGAACGGCGCGTGATGTCCATCGACAGCATCACCCGCTCGAGCAGGCCGCGTTGCGACAGCGCGGTCAGCATCGCCACGCGTTTTTCATCCGGGTAGTAGCTGTTTTTGCCAATGGTGTCGAACTGCACCCACGCTCCCCGATCGATCAGGTGCAAGACAGTTTCCAGATTGTCTTTCAGATCGCAGTGGCCAATCACGATGCGGTCGGCCGGCACGCCGTAAGATTGCAGCAGGGCGAGCTGCTCCGGCCCCATGGTGCTGAAGCTGGTATGCGTGGAGATTGGCCGCCCCGTGGCGTGGTGAGCGAGGGCGGCGGCGTGGAACATTTTTGATTCGTCGGGCGTGATTCGGCCCTCGCTGCTGCCGATTTCGGCAATCACGCCAGCGCACAGGCCGCTGCCGTCGATGCCGCATTCAATTTCGGCAATCATTTCGGCGGCCAGCGTTTGCGCGTCTCGGGTGGCGACGTGTTCGGGATAGAAATCCTGTTGGTAGTAGCCGGTGGAGAGCAGCACGTTGATACCGGTGTCGCGCATCAGGCGCGCGATGAAGTGGACATCCCGCCCCATATAGCGGTTCGTTACCTCGACGATGTTGCGGACTCCCCGCGCCATCAACGCCTCCATTTCATCGCGCAGCAGAGCATAGCTGTCGAGGCGACAGTCATCGTTATGCTTAAACGGTGAAAGATCGATGTGCAGATGTTCATGCGCATAGGTGTAGCCGTCGGCGTTGAGCCATTCAATCTGATCAGCCATGAGAATTCCCCTGCAATAATGAGAAAAAAGAGGTGCCGTTCTGCGGTGCGGGAGCGCCGAAGGCGTCGCAAACGGAGGCGCCCACGTCGGACAGCGTGGCCCGATCTCCCAGCCGGACGCCAGTGACGCCCGGGCGCCAGACCAGCAGGGGCACGCACTCGCGCGTGTGCTGTGAATGCCCGATCGTCGGGTCGTTGCCATGATCGGCCATGACCACTAACGCGTCGTCCTTATCCAGCAGCGACATGAGATGCGCCAGATATCCGTCCACCAGTTGCAGGCGCTCCGCATAACGCGCCACATCCTGCGCATGCCCGGCCAGATCGGTTTCCTGAATGTTGGTGCAGATAAATCGCCGGCCCGGTCGTTGCGCTTCGCTCAGGGTCAGCGCCATGATTTGCGCGGAATCGACAATCCCGCCGAAGTTATCGCCGTCGGGATTGGCGACGATATCCGCCACTTTCCCTATCAGGGATGTCGGGATGCCTTGACGTTGCAGACAGGCGGGAACCTGTACGGCCTCATCGACGCCGTAACCCAAATGAACGACCCGGAAGCCTTGCCGGTAGACGCCCGAACGCGGGGCATCGATGCCGGCGTACATGTCTTGCCGGCTTTGCGCCGCTGCGGCGATGGCTTCGTTGCTGGTGCTTTCTCCGCCGAAGACAATGACGCGGCTCACGGGCGCGCATCGCCTAACGATGGCGCCGATTTTTCTGACCGTGTCGTAATCGATCAGGTTCAGATTGGCGGTCACGTTGTAGACCAGGCCGGGGTCGGTTTCAAGGTTATCGCCGACGGCCACGGCGTCGTTGACCCAAAGGTATGCCGTATTCGCCGTCACCGGGAGCCGCTGCACCCGGTAGCCCGCTTTCCGCAGGGCGCCAGCCGTTTTATCCATGATTTCGCCGAACGGCATTCTGAAGGGCTGTTTGGGCTGAGTTCCCATAATTTCCTGATGCCCCATGAACGAGTCGGCGCCTTCATGTTGCAGAGCCGCTTTGCCGACGTTTGCCTGCGGATTGGGCTCCATCACGTTGGCCCGGTATCCCAGCGCGTTGATCAGGCCCAATCTTTCCATTGCGGGCAGGCGCAGGTCGGGACATTGCTGCAAGATATGGCCGCAGGTATTGGCGCCTGCGTCGTTCGGCCTGACTTGCGGCACATCCTCCATGGCGCCGACGCCAAAGCTGTCGATCACCAGGACTACAAATTTGTTCATGCTGTGTTCCCCCCTGATATTGGCGGCTGAGACGCCGACGGCGTTTGGCTATTGCCGCGAGACGATGGGATTGCCCAGGCTGTCGTAGAGCCCGGCCAGCGTTGGCCGGCCTGCGCTGATGCCCTGGATAAGCGCTACGTCGCTGCGGGTGACGAAGATCTGCGTGCGGAAACACATGATTACCGGGCTGCCAACCGCGAAATTGCCCTCCAGCCCCAGGTAGTAATCGATATTGTCCGATTTGAACGGCAGTGTCCGCGTCTCGCTGGGGGTATCCCCGGCGAAAACCAGCGCGTTCCGTAGGCGGCCGCGGCGGTAATAGCCGCCGCCGAAGCACAGGCTGTTCGATCCTGCGTTATGAGACACTTCCGACAGATACAGCATGGCGATGCGTTCCGGTTGATCGCCGTATTCATTGGCCGGAATGGTGCCGGTAAACGCGTGGCCAGGTTCAATATGCGTCGCGCCGCCGCGGGCAAGCGCAGGGATGGTGTTGCAGCTATTGGCCGACGGGGCGTTAACCTGCTCGATAGGAAAGCCCGCCGCGCGCAGCGTTTTCGCCGCGTTGACCAGCGTGGTAAAGTTCGGCGTGGTGAGGCTTTCGCCCGCCGTTGCCGACGCCAGGGCGCAAGGAAAATTCGTGACGCCGACGATCTCCACGCCGCCAAGCGCGGCGATGCGCGCCGCGACATCGACCAGCTCGTCAGGCAGGAAGCCGCCTTCCTGACCGGGGTAGACGATATCGCCGGTCTGGCATACTTTCAGCAGCAGGCGTTGCCGCATGCCGAGACGCCGGGCGCATTCGGCGATCCTGCGCGCTTTCTCAAATGAGAAAACCGTGATGACTTCCGGCCGGCATCGCAGCGCGCTTTCGATTTCCCCGTCCGGAATTTGCACTAAATGCCCCAGATGGCGAAGCGGCACGCCGTTATTGGCCAGGCATCGCGCCTCGCGGAAATCCACCGCCACCGCTCCGCTGAACCCCTGGTCGATAATTTGTTGGGTTAGCCAGGGATTACGGCCGAACTGCTTGCTCATCACATACGGCGTCACACGATATTCTTCCGCCGTTTGCAGAATGCGGCGCGCATTCTGTTTCACCATATCCACATCGATCACCCAGGTGTCCGGCGTGAGTTTGTGCTGGCGCAGCAGCCCGATCGACGCGTCAATCAGCGGTTGATTTTGTTTGCGTAGCGCATCTAAAAACATAGGGTTGGCGACTCCTTAAGACAGCGGTTTCCGGAACATCAGATTGGCCGTCGTTTAAATATTCATTTTTTTGAACATTTGTTGCGAAAAAATCAATGCCGCTGTTGGGGAGACAAGCCGAACAGGTTGGCCAAGAGATAACCTTCCTCGTTGGGATGCAGCCGTACGCTGAACTTTGCCAGCAGCCCATCATTCAGCCGCCGCAGGTGGGGCAGTTCACCCGATGCGGCGATCTCCTGCAGAAAATCCTCGCCCAGCGGTGCGATGATTTCGCCGCGCCGTGAACGCATCAGCGCGTTCGCCATATGCGCGATGGCCATCCATCCCTGTTCCTCGGGCAGCGGGCGCCCCCAGCGCGTTTCCAGATCGTCAATGACTTGCAACATGCCGCGGAAGATATCTTCATCTATCACTCCGGCCTGGCAAAGCAGCTTCATCTTCTCTTCCACAATCTCTCCTTCAATAGCTGGGCTCAATCTCTTCTGACACCACGGCGCGCTGATGCTGGCGAACCCGATGCGTATCGACAAAAGTATCCAGCAGTTTCCCGGTGCTTCGGTCATCGCTGCGGATTAAAATGGTAGCCTCCGTCGCCAGCACGACGCGTTGATCCCCTTCCAGGGGCACGGCCTCCAGCCCGTAGCGGGCCAACACCCGGCGGTTCTCGACGTTCCAGACGACGGCATCGATGGTGCCGTTTTCGAGCCGGCTCAGGCAGTCGTGGTAAGGAATTTCCACCCGTGCGACCGCCGCCGGGTCATAAATCATATCCGTCAGCAGCTTTTGGTCCATCGAACGGCAGTCCACGCCGACTCTGCGCACCGCGCCGTGATCCCCGCGGCGGCGAATGATTTGATGCGATACCCAAGAATGCTCTCCAAGCGTCGCCGCGATCTTCACCCCGTTTTCCGGCCGGCTTACATACTCTTCGGCGGCCAGACGCGAGACGACCGCCAGGTCATAAATGCCATTGCGCAAACATTCCACGCGAATATCCGCTCCCCGCATATGTGCGAAGTAGAACGGTACGTCGGAAAACTCGCGCTTCAATCCGCTGGCGAGCCCCTCGTACTCGCGGGTATAGGGTAACGGCATGGCGCAAACAACGCGGGAAATGTTGGCGTAATCCAGCAGCGACCTATAGTCCACATGGGTTAAGAAGCTGCCGTTGCGCCCGCTGCGTTGTACGGTTATGCAGCCTGCGTTTTCCAGTGTCTTGAGCGCCGCCTGCATCAAACCGATGGACAGGGCGTTGTCGTGGGCCAGTTCGCCAATCGTTTTTAATCGCTCCCCCGGTTGGCATCCCAGCAAGTACATCGCCAGACAGCTCAGCGATAACCCTTCTTTTTTTATAAATTGACTGCGGCTCATTTAAATATTCATTTAAGTGAAGATTTATGTCAGGGATACACCAAAAGCGTGGAGAGATCCAAAAATTACGGCGAATGTGTGATGAAGTGCACGTAGCGGTTATCGGTTTCCGCTTGGCGCGGAGAATCTGTGAGTTCTGTTGGCCGTCGCATAACCGACAATATCGGCCCGCCGTTTTTTTTGCTAAAATGACTGCCCATTCACGGTTAGTCAGTTCATTGATAATGAAGAAAAAACGGCCGGTACTCCAGGATGTGGCGGACAAGGTGGGCGTGACCAAGATGACGGTGAGCCGTTATCTGCGCAATCCCGACCAGGTTTCTGCCGCCCTGCAGCAAAAAATCGCCGTCGCGCTGGATGAGCTGGGTTACATCCCCAACCGCGCGCCGGACATCCTCTCCAACGCCACCAGCCGGGCGATTGGCGTGCTGTTGCCGTCGTTGACCAACCAGGTGTTCGCCGAAGTGCTGCGCGGCATCGAAAGCGTCACCGACGCGCACAACTACCAGACCATGCTGGCGCACTATGGCTACCTGCCGGAGCGTGAAGAAGAGCGTCTGACCTCGCTGCTTTCTTACAATATCGACGGCCTGATCCTGTCTGAGCGCCATCACACGCCACGCACCCTGAAAATGATCGAGGTGGCGGGCATTCCGGTGGTGGAGCTGATGGACTGCGTCTCGCCGTGCATCGATCTGGCGGTGGGCTTCAACAACTTCGAGGCGGCGCGCCAGATGACCCAGCAGATCATCGCGCACGGCCACCGTCACGTGGTCTATTTCGGCGCCCGACAGGATGAACGTACCATCATCAAACAGCAGGGGTATGAGCAGGCGATGCGCGAATCCGGCCTGGAGCCGTACAGCATCATGACCGCACGCTCTTCCTCCTATTCCGCCGGCGGCGAGCTGCTGCGCCAGGCGCAGCGCGACTACCCGCAGATCGACAGTATCTTCTGCACCAACGACGACCTGGCGATCGGCGCGGCCTTCGAGTGCCAGCGGCAGGGGCTGTCGATCCCGCAGGACATGGCGATCGCCGGTTTCCACGGCCATGATATCGGCCAGGTGATGGTGCCGAAGTTGGCCAGCGTGCTGACGCCGCGCGAACGCATGGGGCAGATCGGCGCCGAGCGCTTGCTGGCCCGGCTGCGCGGCGAAACGGTGTGCCCGCGCATGGTGGACGTCGGTTTCACCGTGATCCCCGGCGGCAGTATCTGAGCCATTTTAACGTTCTGTTTTAACACCCTTTCTTTTTGCAGCGCGCCCTGAGGCGCGCGGGTTATCCCGCCTGTAAGCCCGCCGCTCGTTGCCGGCATAAGTTTGATCTCTGTCCCAGAACGCGAATTTTAGCCGCTTACCCGGTTCCGGCGCTCATGTTGTTACCGGTATCATGATACCGGTAACAACGAGTGTGCGGTCATCTTGCTGCAAGACTGAACCTCTGACTCAACAACACCTACAGCTCTTCTTAAACACCGGGAAAGAGCCTAAAAATAAAACAACCGCACGCTTTACGCCTATCGTAAAGAGAGTCGCGATAAAAGGTTGGAGAAAAATTATGCCATTAGTGATTGTTGCAGGCGGCGTAGCGCTGCTGCTGCTGCTGATGATCCGCTTCAAGCTGAACGGCTTTATCTCTCTGGTGCTGGTTGCCCTGGCGGTCGGGATCGCACAGGGTATGCCGGTCGATAAAGTCATCGGCTCCATCAAGGCCGGCGTGGGCGGCACGTTGGGCAGCCTGGCGCTGATCATGGGCTTCGGCGCCATGCTCGGCAAGCTGCTGGCGGACTGCGGCGGCGCGCAGCGCATCGCCACCACGCTGATCGACAAGTTCGGCAGAAAACACATTCAATGGGCGGTGGTGCTGACCGGCTTCACCGTCGGCTTCGCGCTGTTCTACGAAGTGGGCTTCGTGCTGCTGCTGCCGCTGGTGTTCACCATCGCCGCCTCCGCGCGCATCCCGCTGCTGTACGTCGGCGTGCCGATGGCCGCCGCGCTGTCGGTGACCCACGGCTTCCTGCCGCCGCACCCGGGCCCGACCGCCATCGCCACCATCTTCCATGCCGATATGGGTAAAACCCTGCTGTACGGCACGCTGCTGGCGATCCCGACGGTGATCCTGGCCGGCCCGGTTTATGCCCGCTTCCTGAAAGGCATCGACAAGCCGGTGCCGGAAGGCCTGTACAACCCGAAAACCTTTACCGAAGCGGAGATGCCGAGCTTTGGCGTCAGCGTCGCCACGTCGCTGGTGCCGGTGATCCTGATGGCGCTGCGCGCGGTCGCTGAAATGGTGTTGCCGAAGGGCCACAGCCTGCTGCGTTTCGCCGAGTTCTTCGGCGACCCGGTGATGGCGACCCTGATCGCCGTGCTGATCGCTATCTTCACCTTCGGCCTGAACCGCGGCCGCACCATGGATGAAGTGATGGGCACCATCACCGATTCGATTAAAATCATCGCCATGATGCTGTTGATCATCGGCGGCGGCGGCGCCTTCAAGCAGGTGCTGGTGGACAGCGGCGTCGAGCAGTACATCGCCGGCCTGATGGAAGGCAGCAACGTTTCGCCGATTCTGATGGCCTGGTCGATCGCCGCCGCGCTGCGTCTGGCGCTGGGTTCCGCCACCGTGGCGGCGATCACCGCCGGCGGCATCGTCGCCCCGCTGATCGCCACCACCGGCGTCAGCCCTGAGCTGATGGTGATTGCGGTCGGTTCCGGCAGCGTTATCTTCTCGCACGTTAACGATCCGGGCTTCTGGCTGTTCAAGGAGTACTTCAACCTGAGCATCATGGAAACCATCAAATCCTGGTCGGTGCTGGAAACCATCATCTCGGTGTGCGGCCTGGTGGGCTGCCTGCTGCTGGCGACGGTCGTATAATCTTTATCCGACGCCCTGCGGGGCGTCGGCGTTCCAGAGTATCTTTATCAGTCGGGACGCATTTGGCGCGCTCGCGCCAGTTCCCATAAGGGCATGACACAATGAGTAATCCGCAGAATCACGTATTTATCCTGATGGGCGTATCCGGCAGCGGCAAATCCGCCGTGGCCAGCGCCGTCGCCCACGAGGCCGATGCCGCCATGCTGGACGGCGATTACCTGCACCCGCGCGCCAACATCAACAAAATGGCCGCCGGGCACGCGCTGGACGACAACGATCGCGCCCCGTGGCTGGCGGCCTTGAACGACGCCATCTTCGCCATGCAACGCACCAATCCGGTGTCGCTGCTGGTGTGTTCGGCGCTGAAAAAAAGCTATCGCGACCGCCTGCGCGAAGGCAATCGCAACCTGCATTTCCTCTACCTGAAAGGGGACAAGACGGTGATTGAGGAGCGCCTGAAACAGCGCAAGGGCCACTTCTTCAAACCGCAGATGCTGGTTTCGCAGTTCGCCACGCTGGAAGAGCCGGGCGAGCAGGAGCCGGATGTGCAGGCGATCGACATCAACCAGCCGCTGGACGGCGTGGTCGCCGACACGCTCGCCTGCATCAACCGCATCACCGCCCGCTGAGCGCGGGCCGTCGTCGGCGCCGCCAGGCGCCTACAGCTTCATGTAAGCCCGTATGCCGTCCAGGAACATCTGGGTCGACAGCATCACCAGAATCAGCCCCATCAACCGTTCCAGCGCGCTGACGCCTTTGCTGCCCAGCAGGCGCAGGAACAGGTTCGACATCAGCAAAATGGCCGCAGAGAGGCCCCAGGCGATCAACAGCGCCGCCACCAGATGGGGCAGCTGATGCGGATACTGGTGCGACAGCAGCATCAGCGCCGCCAGAATCGACGGCCCGGCCACCAGAGGGATCGCCAGCGGCACCAGGAAGGGTTCTTCGCCGGCGGACAGCCCGGAGCTGTTCCCCTCCTGCGTGGGGAAAATCATCTTGATGGCGATCAGAAACAGAATGATGCCGCCGGAAATGGAGACGGTTTCGGTGCGCAGGTTGAGGAACGCCAGAATTTTCTCGCCGGCGAACAGGAAGATCAGCATCAGCAGCAGGGCGATCAGCAGCTCGCGGATCAGCACTACCCGGCGGCGGCGCGGTTCCAGATGCTTGAGCACCGACATGAAAATCGGCAGGTTGCCCAGCGGATCCATAATTAAAAACAGCAATACCGTAGCGGAAATCATCTCTGTCATGGTGACCTCGTGATCGGGAAAACGCCTCGGCCTTTCCGGCCGCGTCCTTGCCTATAAGAAGGATTGCTGAGAAATCCCCAGCCATCGAATAAATTCACTTTGCGCCCGCGCCGACATTTTGTAAGGTGAGGAGATATTGCACACAACTCGTTATCACCTACATAAGCCCTTATCCGGGCGGGACACAGATATTATGAAAAACGTTGGTTTCATCGGTTGGCGCGGAATGGTCGGCTCGGTTCTCATGCAACGCATGACGGAAGAGCGCGATTTCGACGCCATTCGCCCGGTCTTCTTCTCCACCTCGCAGCACGGTTCCGCCGCGCCGGCCTTCGGCGGCCAGCAGGGCACGCTGCAGGATGCGTATGATATCGACGCGCTGAGCGCGCTCGATATCATTATTACCTGTCAGGGCGGCGATTATACCAACGAAGTGTATCCTAAGCTGCGCGCCAGCGGTTGGCAGGGGTACTGGATCGACGCGGCCTCTTCGCTGCGCATGCAGGACGACGCCATCATCATCCTGGATCCGGTCAACCACGCGGTGATTCAGCAGGGCCTGGACAACGGCATCAAAACCTTCGTCGGCGGCAACTGCACCGTCAGCCTGATGCTGATGTCGCTCGGCGGCCTGTTCGCCAACGATCTGGTGGAGTGGGCGTCGGTCGCCACTTATCAGGCGGCCTCCGGCGGCGGCGCGCGCCACATGCGCGAACTGCTGACCCAGATGGGCATGCTGCATGCCGACGTGGCGAAGGAGCTGCAGGATCCGGCTTCCGCCATTCTGGATATCGAGCGTAAGGTGACCGAGGCCACCCGCAGCGGCAAACTGCCGACCGATAACTTCGGCGTGCCGCTGGCCGGCAGCCTGATCCCGTGGATCGACAAGCAGCTCGACAACGGCCAGAGCCGCGAAGAGTGGAAAGGCCAGGCGGAAACCAACAAGATTCTGAACACCGGCAGCGTGATCCCGGTCGATGGTCTGTGCGTGCGCGTCGGCGCGCTGCGCTGCCACAGTCAGGCGTTCACCCTGAAGCTGAAAAAAGACGTGTCGCTGCCGGAAATCGAGCAGATGCTGGCGACGCACAACGACTGGGTGCGCGTGATCCCGAATGACCGTGAGCTGACCATGCGCGAACTGACGCCGGCGGCGGTGACCGGCACGCTGAATACGCCGGTCGGCCGTCTGCGCAAGCTGAATATGGGGCCGGAGTACCTGTCGGCGTTCACCGTGGGCGACCAGCTGCTGTGGGGCGCGGCCGAGCCGCTGCGCCGCATGCTGCGTATTCTGCTGTAAACCCGCACTTCCTGGGGGCTGGCTACTTTCAGCCCCCTAAAGCCTTATTTTCCACTTTTTTGTTCGCCGCGTCCGCGTCGGGCAACGTCATCGCAAGCCCTGCTTCAATGAGCTGTACCCCGCATATCTCCTCGTCGGCCGCCGCATGCCGGCGCCGCCAGGCTGGCAGTTTTCTTAATGAAGAATTTTCCTGAGCAATGCTGAGCAGTTTTTAACAGACATTGGCTATGCTTAACGCATGGGCGAACAATTTTTCACCATGACTGAAATATTTCAAAAAATAAGCATAAAGAGCGAAATTCAGGTCGGCAGAGTAAAGATTGGTCAATAACCGACCGCAATCACGCTTTGGATACCGAATGCATTGCATGATGACCAAAACGGCCAAGGAATAACCAACAAGCCGTGCTTAGATCATGCTGTTAATCTAAGGAAGAAGACTATGCCTGTACTTCCCGATCGTGACGTGATTGATCAGATCATCTCCGGCCATTACGCCGACCCCTTTGCTCTGCTTGGCATGCATGCGACCGATAACGGTCTGCAGGTGCGCGCGCTGCTGCCGGACGCCGGCGCTGTCTGGCTGGTGGAACAGCAAACCGGCCGGCGGCTGGTGCAGTTGAACTGCGACGATCCGCGCGGCTTCTTCAGTGCCGTGGTGCCGCGGCGCAAAAATCCTTTCCGCTATCAGCTGCAGGTCAGCTGGCGCGATCACCAACAGACCGTCGACGATCCCTATCGGTTCGGCCCGCTGCTGCAGGACATCGACAGCTGGCTATTGGCCGAGGGCACGCACCTGCGCCCCTATGAACGCCTGGGAGCTCACCTCGCCACGTTGGATGACGTCGACGGCGTCAGCTTTGCCGTTTGGGCGCCCAACGCCCAGCGCGTCTCGGTGGTGGGGGAGTTCAACTTCTGGGACGGCCGCCGCCATCCGATGCGTCTGCGGCGTGAAAACGGCATCTGGGAGCTGTTCCTGCCCGGCGTGCGGGCCGGCCAGCTGTACAAATATGAAATCGTCGATTGCTACGGCAATACCCAGTTGAAAGCCGATCCTTACGCCTTCGAGGCGCAGATGCGCCCGGACACCGCCTCGCTGGTGGCGCCGCTGCCGGAGGTGGTGCCGTCGACGCAGGCGCGCCGCCGCGCCAACGATTTTGACCAGCCGATCGCCATCTACGAGGTGCATCTCGGCTCATGGCGCCGCCACACCGACAACCATTTCTGGCTCAGCTACGGCGAGCTGGCGGTGCAGCTTATCGACTATGTGAAGGACATGGGATTTACCCATATCGAGCTGCTGCCGATCAACGAGCATCCGTTCGACGGCAGTTGGGGCTACCAGCCGCTGGGGCTGTATGCACCGACCCGGCGCTTCGGCACGCCGGCCGATTTCCGGGCGTTCGTGGCGGCGGCGCATGAGGCGGGCATCAACGTGATCCTCGACTGGGTGCCGGGGCATTTCCCGAGCGACGCCTACGGCTTGGCGAATTTTGACGGCACCGCGCTGTACGAATACGCCGATCCGCGCGAAGGCTAC
Source organism: Serratia sp. LACPHL-BACT-2024-00286 (assembly GCF_043109535.1). NCBI lineage: Bacteria > Pseudomonadati > Pseudomonadota > Gammaproteobacteria > Enterobacterales > Yersiniaceae > Serratia > Serratia sp. LACPHL-BACT-2024-00286. The sequence continues at coordinate 106,833 of NZ_JBICNA010000008.1, read as the reverse complement.
CACCAGGACTGGAATACGCTGATCTACAACTACGGCCGCCACGAGGTGCGCAACTACCTGGCGGGCAACGCGCTGTATTGGCTGGAGCGTTTCGGTATCGACGCGCTGCGGGTCGATGCAGTGGCGTCGATGATCTATCGCGACTACAGCCGCGCCGACGGCGAGTGGGTGCCGAATTACTACGGCGGCAACGAGAACCTGGAGGCGATCGCCTTCCTGCGTTATACCAACCAGACTATCGGCCAGGCGCAGCCGGGCGCGGTGACATTGGCGGAGGAGTCCACCGACTATCCCGGCGTCACCCTGCCGCCGGACGCCAACGGCCTGGGGTTCCACTACAAGTGGAACCTCGGCTGGATGCACGACACGCTCAATTACATGAAGTGCGATCCGGTGCACCGCAAGTATCACCACAACCAGATGACCTTCGGCATGCTGTACGCCTACACCGAGAACTTCGTGTTGCCTATCTCGCACGATGAAGTGGTGCACGGCAAAAAATCGATCCTCGACCGCATGCCGGGCGACGCCTGGCAAAAGTTCGCCAACCTGCGCGCCTACTACGGGTTTATGTGGGCGCATCCGGGCAAAAAGCTGCTGTTTATGGGCTGCGAGTTCGCGCAGGGGCGCGAGTGGAATTTCGATACCAGCCTCGACTGGCATTTGCTGGAAGGGCTGGATAACTGGCACAACGGCGTGCAGCGGCTGGTGCGCGATCTGAACCACTGCTACCGGCAGCAGGCGCCGCTGTACGAGCGCGACTACCGCCCGGACGGCTTCGAGTGGCTGGTGGTCGACGATCACGACAACTCGGTGTTCGCGTTCGCGCGCTACGATTCGCAGGGCAATGAGCTGATCGCCATCAGCAACTTTACCCCGGTGCCGCGCTACCGCTACCGCATCGGCCTCTCACGCGCCGGCGACTATCGCGAGATCCTCAATACCGATTCGCACCACTATCACGGCAGCAACGCCGGCAATCAGGGGCGGGTCTCTTCCGAAGCGGTCGGTAGCCATGGCCGCGACTTTTCCATCTGCGTGACGCTGCCGCCGCTGGCGACCATTTATCTGCTGCGGGAGGCGCCATGACGGAGCTGACGGCCGGCCTCGCCGCGCCGCTGGGCGCCCATTACGACGGCGAAGGCATCAACTTTACCCTGTACTCGGCGCACGCCGAGCGGGTGGAGCTGTGCCTGTTCGACGGCCAGCAGCGCGAAGTGCGCCTGCCGCTGCCGGCGCGCAGCGGCGATATCTGGCATGGCTACTTGCCGGGCGGCAGACCGGGGCAACGTTACGGTTACCGGGTCTACGGCCCGTTCGACCCGGCGAACGGGCAGCGTTTCAACCCCAACAAGCTGGCGCTCGATCCGGCCGCGCGCGCGGTGGAGGGGCCGGTGGCGGATCACCCGCACCTGCACGGCGGTTACGAACAGCCTGATCCGCACGACAGCGCCGAGCTGATGCCGAAATGCGTGGTGGTGGACGAACAGTACGACTGGCAGGACGATCGCCCGCCCGCCACGCCCTGGGGGCAGACGGTGATTTACGAAGCGCACGTGCGCGGCCTGACGCTGCTGCACCCGAAGATCCCGCCGGCGCTGCGCGGCAGCTTTGCCGCGCTGGGGCACCCGGTGATGATCGCCCACTTCAAACGCCTTGGCATCACCGCGCTGGAACTGCTGCCGGTGCAGCAACATACCTCCGAACCGCGGCTGCAGCGGCTGGGGCTGATCAACTACTGGGGCTATAACGTGCTGGCGCCCTATGCGCCGGACAACCGCTACGCCAGCCTGAGCACCGACGGCACGCCGCTGAACGAATTTCGCGATGCGGTCAAGGCGCTGCACCAAGCCGGCATTGAGGTGATCCTAGACGTGGTGTTCAACCACAGCGCCGAGCTGGACAGGGACGGGCCGATGCTGTCGCTGAGCGGCATCGATAACCAGAGCTACTACTGGCTGACGCCGGAGGGTGACTATGTCAACGACACCGGCTGCGGCAACACCCTGCGATTGGATCAGCCGCAGGGCGTGGCCTGGGTGATGGATTGCCTGCGTTTTTGGGTACGGGAGTGCCACGTCGACGGTTTCCGCTTCGATCTGGGCAGCGTGCTCGGCCGCACGCCGGGGTTCGATCGCGATGCGCCGCTGTTCCAGGCGATGCTGGCGGACGATGTGCTGTCGCGCTGCAAGCTGATCGCCGAACCCTGGGACGTTGGCCCCGGCGGCTATCAGGTGGGGGCGTTCCCCGGCCGCTTCGCCGAATGGAACGACCATTATCGCGACGACATGCGCCGTTTCTGGCTGCAGAGCGGCGTGTCGCTCGGCCAGTTTGCCCGGCGTTTCGCCGCCTCCAGCGATCTGTACAACCAGCGTGGGCGGGCGCCTTACGCCACCGTCAACATGCTGACCGCCCATGACGGTTTTACCCTGCAGGACGTGGTCAGCTTCAACGAGAAACACAACCAGCCGAACGGCGAAGGCAACCGTGACGGCAGCGATCGCAATTTCAGCAACAACCACGGCGTGGAAGGCCTGGTCGCCGACGACGCCATTGTGCAACGCCGCAGGGCCAGCCAGCGGGCGATGCTCGCCACGCTGTTGCTGTCCCAGGGAACGCCGATGCTGCTGGCCGGCGATGAACAGGGACACAGCCAGCAGGGGAACAACAACGCCTATTGTCAGGACAACGCCATCACCTGGCTCGATTGGGCCACGGCGGATGACGCGCTGACCGATTACGTCGCGGCGCTGATCGCGCTGCGCCGCCAGATCCCCGCGTTGCAACAGGACCGCTGGTGGCAGCAGGACGACGGCAGCGTGCAGTGGCTGAACGCGCAAGGGCAGCCGCTCGACGCGCAGCAGTGGGAGCAAGGCGATCTGCTCATGCAGATCCTGCTGTCGCAGCGCTGGCTGCTGCTGGTCAACGCCACGCCGCAAACGGTGGAGATGAGGTTGCCGGAAGGCGATTGGCAGGTTGTCGCCCCGTTCACTCAGGAAGACTCACGGGCGGTGTTACCCGCCTGGCACCAGGCCGCGCGCTCGCTTTGCGTTCTGGTACGGAAATAATAAAAGGAGTCCGCTATGGTTAGGTTTGAAAATAAAGACCCCCTGATGTTGGCGCGCCAGCTGCCGATTAAATCCGTAGCGCTGATCCTGGCCGGCGGCCGCGGCTCGCGCCTGAAAGATTTGACCTCCACCCGCGCCAAGCCCGCCGTCCACTTTGGCGGCAAATTCCGCATCATCGATTTCGCCCTGTCGAACTGCTTGAACTCCGGCATTCGCCGCATCGGCGTGATCACCCAATACCAGTCGCACACGCTGGTGCAGCACATTCAGCGCGGCTGGTCGTTTCTCAACGAGGAAATGAACGAGTTCGTCGATCTGCTGCCGGCCCAGCAGCGCCTCAGCACCGAGCATTGGTACAAAGGCACCGCCGACGCGGTGTACCAGAACCTGGACATCATCCGCCGCTATGAGGCCGAATACGTGGTGATCCTGGCGGGCGACCATATCTACAAGATGGATTACTCGCGCATGCTGATAGACCACGTCGAGAAGGGCGCCCAGTGCACCGTGGCCTGCCTGCCGGTGCCGCGCAGCGAAGCCGGCGAATTCGGCGTGATGAAGGTGGATGAAAGCGACCGCATCATCGAGTTTCTGGAAAAGCCCGCCAACCCGCCGGCGATGCCGGGCAACCCGGATATGTCGCTGGCCAGCATGGGCATCTATATTTTTAATGCCGCCTACCTGTTTCAGCTGCTGGAAGAGGATATGTCGACCCCCGGCTCCAGCCACGATTTCGGCAAGGATCTGATCCCGAAAATCACCGCGCAGCAGGCGGCGTGGGCGCATCCGTTTACCTTGTCCTGCGTGACCTCCAACCCCGATCTGCCGCCGTACTGGCGCGACGTGGGCACGCTGGACGCCTACTGGCGCGCCAACCTCGATCTGGCGTCGGTGACGCCGGAGCTGGACATGTACGACCGCGCCTGGCCGATCCGCACCCACATGGAACCGCTGCCGCCGGCCAAGTTCGTGCAGGATCGCTCCGGCAGCCACGGCATGACCATGAACTCGCTGGTGTCCGGCGGCTGTATCGTCTCGGGCTCGGTGGTGGTGCATTCGGTGCTGTTCCCGCGCGTGCGAGTGAACTCGTTCTGCACCATCGACTCTACCGTATTGTTGCCGGACGTGAACGTCGGCCGTTCCTGCCGCCTGCGGCGCTGCATCATCGACCGCGCCTGCCACATTCCGGAAGGCATGGTGATCGGGGAAAACGCCGATGAGGACAGCAAGCGTTTTTATCGCTCGGAAGGCGGCATCGTGCTGGTGACGCGCGAAATGTTGTCAAAATTGTGAGTTAACGTGGGCGGCAGAACGATAGCCTGCCGCCTGATGAACGGTTCGATGGCTTGCGCAACGCGGCACGCATAACAGCGGCAAGCCTGCTTTATTTCTTATCCAGAGGCCTTCGGCCGACTTTCAGGAGTGATAATGCAGGTCTTACACGTATGTTCTGAAATGTTCCCCCTGCTGAAAACGGGCGGACTCGCAGACGTGGTTGGCGCGCTGCCGGCGGCGCAAATCGCCGAAGGCGCCGATGTTCGGGTGCTATTGCCCGCTTTCCCTGACGTACGCAACGGCATCCCCGACACCTCGCTGGTGGCGGAAATCGACTCGTTCGCCGGCCGGATCGGCCTGCGTTACGGCACCTACCATGGCGTGGGCATCTATCTCATCGATGCGCCCTGGCTGTATGACCGGCCGGGCAGCCCGTACCACGATCAGTCCATGTACGCCTATCCCGACAACCACCGCCGCTTTGCGCTGCTGGGCTGGATGGCCTGCGAGCTGGCCAAGGGGCTGGATCGCTATTGGCGGCCGCAGCTGGTGCATGCCCACGACTGGCACGCCGGCCTGAGCTGCGCCTATCTGGCCGCCAACGGCCACCCGGCGCGCTCTGTGTTTACGGTGCACAACCTGGCCTATCAAGGGCTGTTCTCTGCCCATCACGTGACCGAGCTGTGGCTGCCGGCGTCGTTTTACGATGTTTATGGCCTGGAGTTCTACGGCCAGATGTCGTTCCTCAAGGCCGGGCTGTTTTATGCCGACCACGTGACCGCCGTCAGCCCGACCTATGCGCGCGAGATCACCCGGCCGGAGTTCGGCTACGGCATGGAGGGGCTGCTGCAGGAGCGGCAGCGGCAGGGCAGGCTGAGCGGCATCCTCAACGGGGTGGACGACAACATTTGGGATCCGGCCCGCGACCCGCGGCTGAGCGCCCGCTACGACGCCGACGATCTGAAAAGCAAGGTCAAAAACAAGCTGCATCTGCAAAAGGCCATGGGGCTGAAGGTGGATGAATCGCTGCCGGTGTTCGCGGTGGTGAGCCGATTGACCAGCCAAAAAGGCCTGGATCTGGTGCTGCAGGCACTGCCTGAGCTGCTGGCGCAGGGCGGGCAGCTGGCGCTGCTGGGCGCCGGCGATGCGGTGCTGCAACAGGAGTTTCTGGCCGCCGCCGCCGATTATCCCGAGCAGGTTGGGGTGCAGATCGGCTATCACGAATCCTTCTCCCACCGCATCATCGGCGGCGCCGACGTGATTCTGGTGCCGAGCCGCTTCGAGCCCTGCGGCCTGACGCAGCTCTACGGCCTGAAATACGGCACGCTGCCGCTGGTGCGCCGCACCGGCGGGCTGGCGGACACGGTGGTGGACTGCGCGCTGGAGAACCTGGCCGACGGCACCGCCAGCGGCTTCGTGTTCGACGATTGCGACGCCGTCGCGCTGGGCAACGCCATCCGCCGCGCCATGGTGTTGTGGAGCCGGCCGAAACACTGGCGCCACGTTCAGCGCCACGCCATGAGCGTGGACTTCGGCTGGCCGGTGGCGGCGAAAGAGTATTTATCGCTTTATCAACGTTTGTAGCCCGCGTTTCGCGTCTCGGGTTGACGCGCGGCGGGCAGCCGTTTGGGTTGATTGTCGGGGCGCGGCGTGCCGCGTCCATGTTCAGCGGAGCCCGCTATTCCGCGGCGAATGGCTGGGCTCCCTACAAGGGATTAAAAAGCCATGACTTCACCGTTTAGTTACACCTCACCTACGGTCAGTGTGGAAGCGCTGAAACACTCCATCGCCTATAAGCTGATGTTTATCGTCGGCAAGGATCCGGCCATCGCCAACCGGCACGACTGGCTGAACGCCGTGCTGTTCGCGGTGCGCGATCGCATGGTTGAACGCTGGCTGCGTTCCAACCGCGCCCAGCTGTCGCAGGACGTGCGGCAGGTGTATTACCTGTCGATGGAGTTTCTGATCGGCCGCACCCTGTCGAACGCGCTGCTGTCGATGGGCATCTATCAGGATATCGACAACGCGCTGAACGAAATGGGGTTGAGCCTGGGTGAACTGCTGGAAGAAGAGAACGACCCTGGCCTCGGCAACGGCGGTCTGGGCCGCCTGGCGGCCTGCTTCCTCGATTCGCTGGCGACGCTGGCGCTGCCGGGGCGCGGCTACGGCATTCGCTACGAGTACGGCATGTTCAAGCAGAACATCGTCAACGGCCAACAGATGGAGTCGCCGGACTACTGGCTGGAGTACGGCAATCCGTGGGAGTTTCCGCGTCACAACACCCGCTACAAGGTGCGCTTCGGCGGCCGCGTGCAGCAGGAGGGCGCCAAGGCGCGCTGGCTGGAGACCGAAGAGGTCGTGGCCATCGCCTACGATCAGGTGATCCCCGGTTTCGACACCGATGCCACCAACACCCTGCGGCTGTGGGGCGCGCAGGCCAGTAACGAGATCAACCTCGGCAAGTTCAACCAGGGCGATTATTTCGCCGCGGTGGAGGATAAAAACCACTCGGAGAACGTGTCGCGCGTGCTGTATCCGGACGACTCGACCTCCTCCGGGCGTGAGCTGCGGCTGCGGCAGGAGTATTTCCTGGTGTCGGCGACGGTGCAGGACATCCTCAACCGCCATTGGCTGATGCACAAAACCTTCGACAACCTGGCGGACAAGATCGCCATTCACCTCAACGACACTCACCCGGTCTTGTCGATTCCCGAGCTGATGCACCGGCTGATCGACGAGCACAAATTCAAGTGGCTCGACGCCTGGGAAGTGGTGGAGCAGGTGTTTTCTTACACCAACCACACGCTGATGAGCGAGGCGCTGGAGACCTGGCCGCTGGACATGATTGGCCGCATCTTGCCGCGCCACCTGCAGCTGATTTTCGAAATCAACGATCACTTCCTCAAGATGGTGCAGGAAGTGGCGCCGGGCGACAACGACCTGCTGGCGCGGGTCTCGATCATCGACGAAACCAACGGCCGCCGGGTGCGCATGGCGTGGCTGGCGGTGGTGGCCAGCCACAAGGTCAACGGCGTTTCCGCTCTGCATTCCGAGCTGATGGTGCAGTCGCTGTTCGCCGACTTCGCCCGGCTGTTCCCCAATCGTTTCTGCAACAAAACCAACGGGGTGACGCCGCGCCGTTGGCTGGCGCTGGCCAACCCGCCGCTGGCGGCGGTGTTGGACGACTGCATCGGCCAAACCTGGCGCACCGATCTCAGCCAGCTGAGCGAGATCAAAGCCAACGTCGATTACCCGAGTTTCCTGCAGGCGGTGCAGCGCGCCAAGCGGCAGAACAAGGAGCGGCTGGCGCTGTACATCGCCAAAACGCTCAACGTGGTGGTCAACCCGGATGCGCTGTTCGACGTGCAGATCAAGCGCATCCACGAGTACAAACGGCAGTTGCTCAACGTGCTGCACGTCATCACGCTGTATAACCGTCTGCTGGACGATCCGGAGATCGAGCGCGTGCCGCGGGTGGTGATCTTCGCCGGCAAGGCGGCCTCGGCCTACTATGCCGCCAAACAGATCATCCGCTTGATCAACGACGTGGCCAAAGTGATCAACAACGATCCGCGCGTGCATACCCAGCTGAAGGTGGTGTTCATTCCGAACTACGGCGTCAGCCTGGCGCAGATCATTATCCCGGCGGCGGATCTGTCCGAACAGATCTCGCTGGCGGGCACCGAGGCCTCGGGCACCAGCAACATGAAATTCGCGCTGAACGGCGCGCTGACCATCGGTACGCTGGACGGCGCCAACGTCGAGATGCGCGAGCACGTGGGGGAGGAGAATATCTTTATCTTCGGCAATACCGCCGAGCAGGTCGAGGAACTGCGCCGCAACGGTTACAACCCGCGGCAGTACTATGAGCAAGACCCGGAGCTGCATCAGGCGCTGACGCAGATCGCCACCGGCGTGTTCAGCCCGGAAGAGCCGAAACGCTATGGCAATTTGTTCGACTCGCTGGTCAACCTCGGCGATCACTATCAGCTGCTGGCGGATTACCGCAGCTATGTGGACACGCAGGACAAGGTGGACGAGGTGTATCTCAATCAGGACGAGTGGACGCGGCGCGCGGTGCTGAATATCGCCAACATGGGCTACTTCTCCTCCGATCGCACCATTCAGGAATATGCGGATGAAATCTGGCACATTCAGCCGGTGAAGCTGTAAAGCGTGCGAGGAAGAGCAAAGAAAAGGGCCGGATAACCGGCCCTTTTTCGTTACGCTGTGGCTTAGGAAGCCAGAGACAGCGTTTTCGTTTTCGCGTGTTCCGCCAGCCAGGCTTGCACTCGCGCCTGTTGCGCTTCGTCCAGCCACATGCCCAGCTTGGTGCGGCGCCAGATGGCGTCGGCCAGCTCTACGACCCACTCTTTCTCGGTCAGGTAGCGCAGTTCGGCTTCATACAGACCGTGGCCGAAATCTTCGCCCAGATCGGCGAGGCCGTTGGCGCCGGCCAGGATCAGCTCGCTCTGGCTACCGTAGGTGCGGGCATAGCGGCGCGCCAGCGCTTCCGGCAGCCAGCCGTGGGCGCGGCGCAATTTGGCTGCGTAGCCGTCGCGATCGCCGCCGATGTCACCGCCCGGCAGCGTGGCGTTTTTGGTCCACGCCGGGCCGCAGCCTGGGTAGTAGTGGGCCAGTTTTTCCATCGCGTGCTCGGCCAGCTTGCGGTAGGTGGTCAGCTTGCCGCCGAAGACCGACAGCAGCGGCGCCTTGCCTTGTTCGTCGTGCACGTCCAGCGTGTAATCGCGGGTGATCGCCTGCGGCGAATCGGATTCGTCGTCGCACAGCGGACGCACGCCGGAGTAAGTCCAGACGATGTCGTCGCGGCCCAGCTGCTTCTTGAAGTGATCGTTGTACACTTTCAGCAGATAAGCGATTTCGTTCTCGTCGATCTTCACGTCCTTCGGATCGCCTTTGTACTCCACGTCGGTGGTGCCGATGATGGAGAACTCGTCATTCCACGGGATCACGAACACGATGCGGTGGTCTTCGTTCTGCAGAATGTAAGACTGCGGCTGATCGTGTACGCGCGGCACCACGATGTGGCTGCCTTTGATCAGGCGGATGCCGTAAGGCGATTTCAGCTTCAGGCCGTCGTCGAAGAAGTTTTTCACCCACGGGCCGGTGGCGTTCACCAGGCCTTTGGCGCGCCAGGTGAAGGTTTTGCCGCTGTCGATATCGACCGCTTCCACCATCCACATGCCGTTTTCACGCCATGCGCGGGTCACTTTGGTGCGGGTGCGCACTTCGCCGCCGCGTTTTTCCACTTCCTGCGCGTTCAGCACCACCAGGCGAGCATCGTCGACCCAGCAGTCGGAATATTCGAAACCGCGCTTCAATTCAGGCTTCAGCACCGACTCTGGTCCAAAGCGCAAGCCCTTGCTGCCCGGCAGGCTGGTGCGTTTGCCCAGGTGATCGTACAGGAACAGGCCGATACGGATCATCCAGGTCGGGCGCAGGTGCGGCTGGTGCGGCAGGCGGAAACGCATTGGGAACGCGATGTGCGGCGCCAGCTTCAGCAGCACTTCACGTTCGGCCAGCGCTTCGCTCACCAAACGGAATTCGTAGTGTTCCAGGTAGCGCAGGCCACCGTGGATCAGTTTGGAACTGGCGGAAGACGTAGCACAGGCCAAGTCTTGCGCTTCCAGTAGCAGTACCGACAGCCCGCGCCCGGCAGCATCCGCCGCGATGCCGGCACCGTTGATGCCGCCACCGATAACGATCAAGTCTTTGGTTTCCACGTCATCTTCCTCCAGATGTTCGAAATAGCTCTTTCATGTTCGTTTTCGCTCATGATTGTAATCAAAAACCAACAAGCAAGCCAAGACTTAACCAAACAAAAACATTTAGGCGTGATAAAGGTAACAGTTTGGTGATGATAGGCACATAAATGATAAGGATATGGAGCGGGCGGGCAAACGGCTGTCGAAAAGGGGGCGTCGGGGGTGGGAAACGGGGCGGCGGCGCGCCCCGCGGGTTAACGGCGGATCAGCACAGCTCCAGCTGCACGTCGTACTGCTCGATGATTTTCATCACGCTCGGCGGCGGCAACTGGTCGGTAAACAGGTAGTCGATCAGATTCATGTTGCCCAGGTTGACCATGGCGTTGCGGCCGAATTTGGAGTGGTCGGTGACCAGCATCACGCAGCGGGAATTTTCGATAATCGCGCGTTTGGTGCGCACTTCGTGATAGTCGAATTCGAGCAGCGAGCCGTCCATATCGATGCCGCTGATGCCGAGAATGCCGTAATCGAGGCGGAATTGGGAGATAAAGTCCAGGGTGGCTTCGCCCATGATGCCGCCGTCGCGGGTGCGCACTTCGCCGCCGGCCAGGATCAGACGGAAGTCTTCCTTGGCGGTCAGCAGGGTGGCGACGTTGAGGTTGTTGGTGACCACGCGCAGGTTCTTGTGGTTCATCAGCGCGTGGGCCACCGCTTCCGGCGTGGTGCCGATATCGATGAACAGCGTGGCGCCGTCCGGGATCTGGCTGGCGACGCGCTGCGCGATGCGGGCCTTCTCTTCCGACCACATCACCTTGCGATCGTTATAGGCAGCGTTGACCGAGCTGGAAGGCAGCGCCGCGCCGCCGTGGTGACGCTGGATCTTGTTCTGGTCGGCCAGGTCATTCAAATCGCGGCGAATCGTTTGCGGGCTGACGTCAAAATGTTCGACCAGCTCTTCCGTGCTGACGTAACCCTGCAGGCGCACCAGCTCGATAATTGCGTCATGACGCTGTGTTTGCTTCACGATAATCCCCTAAAACGCCCGCTATGCCCGCTGGGCACAGCTCCCGGCTGTTATTGTTCGTTGTGTGCGCGATGGCGCGTATCCCAAAATGCCATCAATAACCCTAACACTAAACCGGCTACGTGTGCCGCGTTGGCGATCGACATTCCTAAAATATCGAAATATCCGGCCACCAGCCACAGCACCGAGAACGCCATCAGGCCGCGTGGCAGCATCAGGCCGCGCTCCGGCGCCCGTTCACCCGTTAGCCACACATAGCCCATCAGCGCATAAACCACGCCCGACAGCCCGCCGAACAGCGCGCCGCTGAACAGCGATTGCGCCCAGCCGCTGAAGAAGGCCGACACCACCGCCAGCACGAACAGCTTGCCGGCGCCGAGGCGTTTTTCCATCTGGCCGCCGAGATACCACCACCACATCAGGTTAAACAGAATATGCAGCAGGGAGAAGTGCAGGAACGCATGGCTGACCCAGCGCCACAGCTGCGTGTATTGGCTGCTGTTTTGCGGCCAGGAGAGCCAGTACATCACGGTGTCGTCGCCCAGCGCCTGCATCAGAATATAGACCGCGATGCACAGCACCATCACGCCGAGCGTCAGCGGCCCGGCCTTGCTGCGCAGGGTGTGCAGATAGGATTCGCTCTGATAGTGCAGGCCGGCGTCGGTATGGCCGGTCTGCCAACTGGCGGCCTGATAACGGCGGTTGAGCGGATCGGTCAGAAACTGCTGCAGCTCGTGTTGCACCTGCTCGAGGTGAACGTCGTCGGCCAGCCAGATTTCCGCCGCCTCGCCGCTGTTGCGCAGCTCAAGCCGGATGCCCTGGGTCGCCATATAGTCGACAAAGGCCAGCGCCAGGCGCGGGTTGGATACGGCGATTACTCTAACCATTGCTCTTCCGTCGTAAGTGAATGATTTTGGCCGCGGCTTGCCCGCCGGCGACCCTGACGGCCGATTATAACGTCGAAATCCTGAGCGCTGGCAAACGGATCTGCGAAAAACCCGCGAAAACGCGCACAAAATCGAAGAGGAAGCCCGCCGATGCACGGCGGGCGGAGGGAATCAGGCAGAGGTTTCCACGTCTTGCGGATACTGGCGGGCCCAGGCCTCGAAGCCGCCGTCGATGCTGTAGACCGCGTCGAACCCCTGGTGCAGCAGGTACTGCGCCGCGCTGCGGCTGCTGTTGCCGTGGTAGCACATCACCATTACCGGCCGCTCGAAGTCGTTTTGCTGCATAAAGGCCGACAGGGTGGCGTTGGTGAGGTGAAAGGCGCCCGGCGTATGCCCGGCTTCAAAACTTTGCGGATCGCGGATGTCGACCAGGGCGGCGCTGCCCTCTTTCCAGCGGGCGTACGCTTGCTCAACGTTGATCGCTTCGAACTGTTCCATACTGCTGACTGCCTCGTAATTGGGGGACGCCGCTATTGTAACCAACTCTGCGGCGTTTAAGACCAGAGCAAGGGTGTGGTTTTGTCACACCAGCAGCACTTCAACGCCCTGTTGACGCAGTTGTTCAACGATCGCCGGATTGGCGGCGCGGCCGGTGATCACCATGGCGATTTGCTCGGTGCGGCTGAACAGCATGCCGGCGCGTTGGCCGACTTTGCTGCTGTCGACCAGCACCACCAGTTTACCGACGTAGTTGAGCATCTTTTGCTCCGCCATGGCGGTCAGCATATCCGTTTTATACAAACCCTCGGCGGTAAGGCCGATACCGCTGGTGAACATCCAGTGCCCGGCGTACAGCGTCGCGTCGCCGTCCTGAGGCGCCAGGGTAATCGACTGAGTCTTGTTGTACTGGCCACCCATGATCACCACGCTGTCATGGTCCTGTTCGATCAGGTAGTTGGCCAGCGGCAGGTAGTTGGTAATCACCTGAACCGGCTTGCCGCAAATTTCACGCCCCAGCAGAAATGCGGTGGAACCGCAGTTGATCACCACGCTTTCGCCCGGCTGACAGAGTTGCGCCGCCGCTGCCGCGATGCGCATTTTTTCGTCGAGATGCTGGGTCTGGTGGATGTTGAGCGGCGTCCAGGCCGGGCGCGGGGTTTGCGTGGCTTCGGCGCCATTGCGCACTTTGCGCAATTTGCCAATTTCATTCAGTTTGTTGATGTCCCGGCGCGCGGTGGCCGGAGAGATGTCAAACGCCGCGATCACGTCCGCCACGGAGATTTGCCCCTTGCGATGCAAGAGATCGAGAATGGCATTGTGGCGTTGGGACTCTGTCATGCGGGCTCCATCAGGGTGAGAAGAACGTCGTTGCCTTCGATTATATGCGCGCCGTTTGACGATTTGAATCATTGCCGTTCAAAAGCGCGCATCAGTATGCAACACCGGTTGATTACAAGAAAGACTTGAAGGGCAGGTCGGGTTCCTGGGTGAAACAATCATCGAACCCGCGCGGATAGTGATATTCCAGATTGTCTTTGTCCTGCGGCCAGATGAACTTGCCGCCAACCTGCCAGATAAAGGGTTTGAAACCGTACTTGAGCCGATCTTTTTTCATGTCCCACAACACGCGGATCTCCTGCGGGTCTGCCTGGAAATTCGACCAAATATCGTGGTGGAAGGGGATCACGACCTTGGCGTTCAACGATTCCGCCATGCGCAAGATGTCGGCGCTGGTCATCTTGTCGGTAATGCCGCGTGGGTTCTCGCCATAGGAGCCGAGGGCGACATCAATGTGGTGATCGTTGCCGTGCTTGGCGTAATAGTTGGAGTAGTGAGAATCGCCGCTGTGATAAAGGTTGCCGCCCGGCGTTTTGAACAGGTAGTTGACCGCACGCAGATCCATGCCGTCCGGCAGTACGCCCGCGGCCTTTTGTTCCACCGGTAATGTGATCAGCGCCGTGCGATCGAAAGCATCCAGCGCATGAATTTCGACGTCTTTGATTTTTATCACGTCGCCAGGTTTGACGGTGATGCAGCGCGCCGGCGGCACGCCCCAGCCGATCCAGATATCCACGCAGCTTTTCGGCCCGATAAACGGGACGGATTCGGGACAGTTCTGCAACACGGCCGCCGCGACGTTCACATCGATATGGTCGTTGTGATCGTGCGTGGCCAGCACGGCGTCGAGCTGGGTGATGGCGAACGGGTCGAGTACGAATGGGGTGGTGCGCAGGTTCGGCTGCAGTTTCCGCACCCCGGCCATGCGCTGCATTTGGTGGCCGGTTTTCATCAGCGGGTTGGCGTGGCTCTGCTTGCCGGTGCCGCACCAAAAATCGACGCACAGGTTGGCGCCTTCTTCAGACTTGAGCCAGATGCCGGTGCAGCCCAGCCACCACATGGCGAAGGTGCCGGGCGCGACTTTCTCCTGCTCTATCTCTTCGTTCAGCCAAGTGCCCCATTCGGGAAAGGTGTTCAATATCCAGGACTCGCGGGTGATGTCGTTGACTTTACTCATGGGTTTTTCCTCATTGTCGGTGATGATAAAATCATAAGTAATCACATTAGGATTTTATGTGACTTGTTTTGATTGAATCTAGCATCGTTTTTTTCAGCTGACAACGATCTTAACTCCCGTCAACGCCGCCTTATTCGCGTGCGACACTGCCCATGGCGCTTATGCTCCTCCTGGTTACTGCTATTAAATTCAATGGTTAATAAAATGAGTGTTGCCTAATTCATTGAATGTTAGTGGAATTGATTTTTATCTTGCGAGGTTGTTCACAAATAATCATTTATGATCTTTTTGTGATTGTTGGTGATTGATATGGTGAAAGCGTTACCTGCACGCCAACCTTTCCGGGAGAGCCGTATGGAAACCCTTTACACCATCTTCACCGTCTTTTTTAACCAGGTGATGACCAATGCGCCGCTGCTGCTGGGGCTGGTTACACTGCTGGGTTACACGTTGCTGCGCAAAAGCGCGGCGGTCATCATCAAAGGCACCATCAAGACCATTATCGGTTTCATGTTATTGCAGGCCGGCTCCGGCATCCTGACCGGCACGTTCAAACCGGTTGTGGCGAAGTTGTCCGAGGTATACGGCATCAACGGGGCTATTTCGGACACCTATGCTTCGATGATGGCCACCATCGAACGTATGGGGGACGCCTACAGCTGGGTCGGCTACGCGGTATTGCTGGCATTGGCGCTGAACATTATCTACGTACTGCTGCGGCGTATTACCGGGATTCGTACCATCATGCTCACCGGCCACATCATGTTTCAGCAGGTCGGGCTGATCGCGGTATTTTTCTACATTCTGGGTTACGGCATGTGGACGACGGTATTGTGCAGCGCGCTATTGGCTTCACTGTACTGGGGCATCACCTCCAACATGATGTTCAAACCGACGCAGGCGGTAACGGAAAACAGCGGTTTCTCGATCGGGCATCAACAGCAGTTCGCTTCGTGGCTGGCCTACAAGGCCGCACCGTATCTCGGTAAAAAAGAGGACAGCGTGGAAGATCTGAAGCTGCCCGGGTGGCTGAACATTTTCCATGACAACATCGTGTCCACCGCCATCGTGATGACGCTGTTTTTCGGCATCATTCTGTGCTCGTTCGGCTTGGACACTCTGCAGGCGATGGCCGGTAAAACCCACTGGAGCATTTATATCCTGCAAACCGGGCTGATGTTCGCGGTGGCGATTTTCATCATCGTGCAGGGCGTGCGCATGTTCGTCGCCGAATTGACCGAGGCCTTTAACGGTATATCCCAACGTCTGATCCCCGGCGCGGTACTGGCCATCGACTGCGCCGCCATTTATAGCTTCGCGCCCAACGCCGTGGTGTGGGGTTTTATGTGGGGCACCATCGGCCAACTGATCGCCGTCGGCATACTGTTGGCGCTCGGCTCTTCCATCATGATCATTCCCGGTTTCATTCCCATGTTCTTTTCTAACGCCACCATCGGCGTATTCGCTAACCACTTCGGCGGCTGGCGCGCGGCGATGAAGATCTGTCTGGTGATGGGAATGATAGAGATCTTCGGCTGCGTGTGGGCCATCAAACTGACCGGGCTAAGCGCCTGGATGGGCATGGCGGACTGGTCGATTCTGGCGCCGCCGCTGATGCAGGGGCTGAGTCTGGGCCTGTGGTTTATGGGGGTGGTGATCGTTATCGCCCTGCTGTACATGTTCTTCGCCGGACGCACCCTGCGTGCGGAAGAAGATGCTGAAAAACAATCGGTTGAACCGGCGTCACGTTAATAGGAGTGCAGATTATGACGGTACGAATCCTGGCGGTATGCGGTTGCGGGCAAGGCAGTTCCATGATCATGAAAATGAAAGTCGACCAATTTTTAACGCAGCAAGGTGTGAATCATTCGGTCAACAGCTGTGCGGTGGGGGAATACAAATCCGAGTTGAACGGGGCCGACATCATCATTGCTTCCACCCATGTCGCCGACGAAATCGTCGTGAGCGGCAACAAATATGTGGTTGGGGTGCGCAATATGCTCTCGGCGGCGGACTTCGGCCCGAAGCTGATGGAAGTTATCGGCACGCATTTTCCGCAAGATTTGAAGCAGTAAGGAGCGAGTGATGAAGCTGAGCGATTCGTTGGCGCAAAACAACGCCATCCAACTGCAGGCGGAGGCTGCTGACTGGCGGCAGGCGGTGCGGTTGGGCGTCGATTTGCTGGTGGCTGCCGGGGTGGTGGAACCGCGCTATTTCGACGCCATTTTGGCCGGCGTCGAACGGCACGGCCCTTACTTCGTGCTGGCGCCGGGCCTGGCGATGCCGCACGGCCGGCCGGAGGAAGGGGTGCTGAAAACCGGCTTCGCCTTGGTCACCTTGAAAACGCCGGTGTGTTTCGGCGATGAGGACAACGATCCGATAGACATCTTGATCACCCTGGCGGCGGTGGACGCCAAAACGCATCAGGAGGTGGGGATCATGCAAGTGGTGAATCTGTTTGAAGATGAGGCGAACTTCGATCGCTTGCGGGCCTGTCGCCACGCGAGCGAGGTATTGGCGTTGATCGACAAAACGTCTACGGCGGCGAATTGATTGAAGGAGACAAACAATGAACACGCAGTTACCGATGTTGCAGGTGGCGCTGGATAACCTGTCCATGGCCGCGGCTTACGATACGACTCGCCTGATCGCGGCCGAAGTCGACATCATCGAAGTCGGCACTATTTTGTGCGTGGCGGAAGGCGTGCGCGCCGTACGCGATCTGAAAGCGCTGTATCCGGATCGCATCGTGTTGGCGGACGCAAAAATCGCCGATGCGGGTCAGATTTTGGCGCGAATGTGCTTCGAGGCGCATGCCGATTGGATCACGGTGATCTGCTGTGCCGACATCAATACGGTCAAGGGCGCCCTGCAGGTAGCGCATGAGTTCGGTGGCGACGTGCAGATCGAACTGACGGGGTTCTGGACCTGGGAACAGGCGCAGGCGTGGCGTGAAGCGGGAATGGGTCAGGTGGTGTACCACCGCAGCCGCGATGCGCAGGCCGCAGGGGTCGCATGGAGCGAAGACGATATCCGCGCGGTGCGTCGCCTGAGCGAGATGGGTTTTAAGGTGACGGTCACCGGCGGACTGGCGCTGGAGGATTTGCCTCTGTTCCAGGGCATTCCCATCCATGTCTTTATCGCCGGACGCAGCATTCGCGATGCCGCCGATCCGGTCGCGGCGGCGCGGGAATTTAAATCCGTCATTGCCCAGCTGTGGGGCTGAGGAGCGGTTATGTTGCACAAATCCGTGCCGTTGGGCATCTATGAGAAAGCGTTGCCGCCGGGCGAGGACTGGCTGACGCGCCTGCAACTGGCGGGTGAGTTGGGATTCGATTTCGTTGAAATGTCGATCGATGAAAGTGACGGCCGCCTGGCGCGGCTGGACTGGAGCGCTGAACAGCGGCTCGCCTTGGTTAGCGCCGTTGCGGCGAGCGGTGTGCGCGTCCCTTCTTTATGCCTCAGCGCCCACCGGCGTTTTCCGTTGGGCAGTGCAGACGACACCACGCGCGACCGGGGACTGGAGATCGTGCGAAAAGCTATTCGGCTGGCGCAGGATACCGGTATCCGGGTGATCCAACTGGCCGGGTATGACGTTTATTACCAGCAGTCAACTGCACAGACCCGCGCCCGGTTCCGTGCCGGATTGGCGCAGGCGGTGGAGATGGCCAGCCGTGCGCAGGTCATGCTGGCGATGGAAATCATGGACTATCCGCTGATGAACTCGATCAGCAAGGCGCTGGGCTATGCCCACTACCTGAATAACCCGTGGTTTCAGCTGTACCCGGACATCGGCAACTTGTCTGCCTGGGACAACGATGTGCCGATGGAGCTCATGGCCGGGCGCGGACATATCGTGGCGGTACACGTTAAGGATACGCGGCCGGGGGAGTTTAAGAATGTGCCGTTCGGCGAGGGCGTGGTCGATTTCGTGCGCTGTTTCGAAACGCTGTTGCAGAGCGGCTATCGCGGCCCCTATCTGCTCGAGATGTGGAGCGAGAAAGCGGACGATCCGCTGCGGGCGGTGCGGGAGGCGCGAGCCTGGGTGGTTGAACGCATGGTCGAGGCCGGGTTGGAAATAAGGGGGGAGCATGCTGGATCAACTGAAAAGTCAGGTGTACCGAGCCAATATGGCGTTGCCTGAGCACGGGCTGGTGACCTATACCTGGGGCAATGTCAGCGGCATCGATCGGGCCAGTGGGCTGGTGGTGATCAAACCCAGCGGCGTACCTTATGAAACGATGCGGGCTGAGGATATGGTGGTGGTGAATGCGCGAGGTGAGGTTGTCGAGGGGCAACTGCGGCCTTCGTCCGATACGCCGACGCATTTGGCGCTGTATCGGGCGTTCCCCCAACTCGGCGGTGTGGTGCATACGCACTCTACCCATGCCACCGCCTGGGCGCAGGCGGGTGAAGCGATACCGGCGCTCGGCACCACCCACGCCGACTATTTTTCCGGCGACATTCCTTGTACCCGTGGGCTGACGGCGGAAGAGGTGGCGCGGGAATATGAGCTGAACACCGGTCGGGTGATTATCGAAACCCTGAAAGGGCGTGAACCGCTGCACATTCCCGGCATCCTGGCGTATCAGCATGGCCCGTTCAGTTGGGGAAGGACGCCGGATGAGGCGGTGCATAACGCCGTGGTGTTGGAGGAGGTGGCGAAAATGGCGTGGATCAGCCGGGATATTAACCCCGGCCTGAAACGGATCGATGACTATCTGCTGGAAAAGCATTTCAGCCGCAAACATGGCGCCGGCGCCTATTACGGCCAGCGCTGACTCTCAGGCGCCGTACCCCATCATCTTCAACAGCTGCTGCGCTTGCTGCACCGCTTCCTGGCGATGGGCCACGCCCAGTTTCTGATACAGGTTGCGGATGTGCGTCTTGATGGTGGTGGCTGCCACGTCCAACTCGCCGGCGATCTGGTCGTTGCTGTAGCCGGAATAGATCAGCCCCAGCACCTGCCATTCGCGCTGGGTGAGCGGGCTGGTGCGGATCAGCTCCGGCACCTGCGGATGGGTCAGCAGCTTATCGACGAAGTTCTCGTCAAAATGCGCGAACTTGTGCCGATGATGCTGGTTGATGTCGCGCAGGATGCGCTGGGCGCGATGCTGTTCCAGCTCCGGCAGCGTGTTGAGCTGGATCAGCTGGCGCAGCTGCTGCGCCATCGCTTCGCCCTCGATGACGAAGTGGCTGATAAAGCCGGTGCGGTTGGCCAGCGACAGCGCTTCGATCAGCGCCTGCTGCGCTTCGCCCTTGCGCTCTTGCAGCCAGTAGAGCTGGTTGCTGAGCAGCAGGTTGCGGTTGAGATCGCTCACCAGCCGCAGGCGGCGGGCGTTTTCGTTCAGCTCATCCAGCACCACGCCGGCCTCTTCATACTGGCCGAGCAGGATCTGCACCCGCGCGATGTTGCGCCACTGGCCCTGCGTGAAGTGGTTGTCCGCCATGCCGGGCTTTTCGGTGTGGCGCAGCCATTGGGCGGCGGCGGCGGTGTCGCCGGTCATCTGCCAGTGGATCACCCGCGACTTGTCGGTGTTGGTCAGCCAGTCGCGATGGTAGTGGGCGCCGTGCAGCAGGGTTTCGCAGCGCTGCAGATGGGTATTGGCGTTGTCCAGATCGCCGCGCGCCAGCGAGCATTTGGCCAGCATGGCGATGCACTGCAGCTGCTGTTGCGGCTGGTAGTTCGCCAGGATTTTCAGCCCGGTGCGCGCCGCGTCTTCCGCCTCGTCCAGCCGCGACCACGACCACAGGATCTGCGCGCGAATACGCAGCAGGAACTCGTGCATCGGCAGCTGTTCCAGGTGTTGCTCGCGGATCAGTTCGAACGCCTTGTCCTGGGTTTCGTAAGCGGCCTGCAGGAAGCCCTGGGCGATGAGGATTTCGCTCTGCTGCAGCAGCGCCCAGAGCGCGTAATGGTTGGCCTGATGACGACGCGCCATCTGCTCGGTTTGCTGCATCATCGGCAGCGCGCGCGCCAGTTCGCCCTTGCAGTGGTGCACTTCGCCGGTCACCGAGGTGGCGACGATGCGGCTGTAATAGCTGGACAGCGGCAGGAATTTCAACGCTTCGGTCGCCAGCCGCTCGGCCTCTTCCGGTTTGCCGGCGTTGATTGCCACCTGGGCGCGCAAGGCGTCGAACTCGGCGTGCAGCGTTTGGTCTATCTCGATTTTCTGCTCGCGCATGGTGCGCTCGGCGCGCTCCAGCAGGGTGTTGACCTCGCCGTAGCGGTGCTGGCTCTGCGCCAGCCAGGCCTGCAGCAGCGCCAGCTTGGGATTTTGGATCAGGCGCTCATAAGGCAGCGCGTTGAGGCACTCCTCCAGCAAGGCCAGTTCGCTGTGGTGGAACAGCGACCAGGCGTGTTGCAGCAGGATATCGCGCAGCATGCTGACGTCGCTGGCCGCCAGCGCATGGTGAATGGCCTCCGCCGGATACCCCAGCGCCAGCCAGCCCTCGGCGGCGGCGCGGTGCAACCCCGGCAGCTCCAGCGCCAGCTCCCACTGGCAACGCTGGCGCAGGAAAGAAGCGAACAGCGGATGGAAGTTGAACCATTCGCCGGTGTCGTCCATGCGATGGATAAACAGCCCCTGGCGCTCCAGCTCCTCCAGCCGCTGCTGGCCGTTGTCTTCGCCGGTCAGCCGCACGATCAGCGCGTCGTTCATCGAGCGCAGCACCGAACAGCGCAGCAGGAAGGCGCGCGCCTCGGCATCGACGTGATCCAGCACTTCGTCCACCAGATAGTCGGACAGGTGGCTGGCGTTCAGCCCCGCCAGCCGCTTGGCCGACAGCTGAGCCGACGAGGCAGACTGGCGGGCCGACAGCGCGATCAGCTGCAGCGCGGTGGCCCAGCCTTCGACTTCGTCGCACAGGCGGCTGCTGTCCTGCTGTTCCATCGGCGCCGCCAGGCGGCAGTCGAAGAATTGTTTGGCTTCCTGATGGGTAAACGCTAGCTGCTGCGTGCCCATTTCCAGCAGCTGATCGCGCACCCGCAGATTGGCGATGCCGAGCGGCGGCAGGGTGCGCGAGAGCAGGATCAGCGTCAGGTTTTCCGGCTGATGGCGCAGGAAGAAGCGCATGGCTTCGTGAATGGCGTCGTTGGTGATCAGATGGTAGTCGTCGATCACCAGGTACAGCGGCTGGTGCCAGTCGGCCAGCTCGATAAACAGCTGGGCGAACAGCGCCGACAGGCTGGCGTACTGGTGTTTCTGGCTCAGCGCCTCGCTCTTGACGCAGCGGCCGCCGCTGGCCTGCTGCAGCGCGGCGATCAGGTAGCTGGCGAAGCGCTCCGGTTGGTTGTCGCTCTCGTCCAGCGAATACCAGCCCAGATCGGCCTTGCCGGCCGCCCATTGGGCGATCAGCGTGGTTTTTCCGTATCCCGCCGGGCAATTGACCAGTGTCAGGCGATAGTTGCCCGCGCTGGCCAGTTTGGCCAGCAGGCGATCGCGGATCACGGTATTTTGCAGCCGTACCGGGCGGCTCAGTTTTGATGGGATCAGCATAGTATTCCAGGGTATAAATCGCGGTTCCCGCCGGGATTGGAGAGGTGCTAATTATTTTATGGTTCGTAATTAATAGCTCCCCCTAATTTCTGCCAACCCTAAACGTATTGCAACAAGCTTCCGCATCGGCTTGGAGTTAAGTTGCTATCGATCACACTTTTTTACGTTTGGCGTCGGCGCGCGGCGTTGCGGTTGCAGATCGCATTTCCGGCCATGCACAAAACTTCAGCAGTGCGAATACTTGTGCTAACGTCATGGCTAACGTTCTCAGTGCTCGCCGCACGCGTTGGCGGGCTTTTTTGCATCGTTGCAAGGGAGTCAAACAGTGCCTGAGATCACAATTCCAGCTACGCCCCAATCCTCCTCCCCAGCTAATCCCCAGGCGGGATGATGCCGTCAGGCTTTCTCACCGGCACGATAGCGGCAATTTGACCCACTTACTGGATAGAGAGTTTTCCTTATGTCACAGCCTACGCTCAAGAAGGATGCTTTTCTGGCGGCGCTTGCCCGTCAGTGGCAACGGTTCGGCCTCAGTTCCGCACAGCAGATGACGCAACATCAATGGTGGGAAGCCGTCAGTGCGGCGCTGGCCGAGCAGCTGGCCGCACAGCCGGCGCCGCGCAAAAGCGCCAAACCGCTGCGCCACGTGAACTACATCTCGATGGAGTTTCTGATCGGCCGGCTGACGGCGAACAACCTGATCAACCTGGGCTGGTACGACACCGTCGAGCAGGCGCTGGCGGAGCAGAACGTCAAGCTGGCGGATCTGCTGGAGCAGGAAACCGATCCGGCGCTGGGCAACGGCGGGCTGGGGCGGCTGGCGGCCTGTTTCCTTGACTCGATGGCGACGGTGGAGCAACCGGCCACCGGGTATGGGCTGAACTACCAGTACGGGCTGTTCCGTCAGTCGTTCCAGGGTGGGCAGCAGCAAGAGGCGCCGGATAACTGGCAGCGCGAGAGCTACCCGTGGTTCCGCCACAACGCCGCGCTGGCGGTGGACGTGGGCATCGGCGGCAAGCTGGAAAAGCAGGCCGACGGCCGCGAACTGTGGCGTCCGGCCTTCACCCTGCGCGGCGAAGCCTGGGATTTGCCGGTGCTGGGGTATCGCAACGGCGTGGCGCAGCCGCTGCGCCTGTGGCAGGCGACCCATCAGCATCCGTTCAACCTGAGCGATTTCAACGACGGCAAATTCCTGCAGGCGGAGAAGCAGGGCGTAGAAGCCGACAAGCTGACCAAGGTGCTCTACCCGAACGACAACCATCAGGCCGGCAAGCGCCTGCGCCTGATGCAGCAGTATTTCCAGTGCGCCTGCTCGGTGGCGGACATTTTGCGTAAGCACCATCAGGCCGGCCGCAAGATTGAAGAGCTGCCGAAGTACGAAGTGATCCAGCTGAACGACACCCACCCGACCATCGCCATTCCGGAAATGCTGCGCATTCTGCTGGACGAGCACCAGCTGGAGTGGGAGGCGGCCTGGGCGATCACCAGCAACACTTTCGCCTATACCAACCACACCCTGATGCCGGAAGCGCTGGAGTGCTGGGATGAAAAACTGGTGCGCAGCCTGCTGCCGCGCCATTTCTCCATCATCAAACAGATCAACGCCAGGTTCAAAAAGCGGGTGGATAAGCACTGGCCGGGCGACGAGGCGGTGTGGGCCAAACTGGCGGTTCACCACAACAAGCAGGTGCGCATGGCCAACCTGTGCGTGGTCAGCGGCTTTGCGGTCAACGGCGTGGCGCAGCTGCACTCGGATCTGGTGGTGAAGGATCTGTTCCCGGAATATCACCAGCTGTGGCCGAACAAATTCCATAACGTCACCAACGGCATCACGCCGCGCCGCTGGCTGAAACAGTGCAACCCGGCGCTGTCGGGCCTGATCGACGAGACGCTGAAGGTGGAATGGGCGAACGATCTCGACGCGTTGCGCGGGCTGGAAAAATTCGCCGACGACGCGGCGTTCCGCCAGCGTTATCAGCAGATCAAACGCGACAACAAGGTGGCGCTGGCCCATTACGTGCACGGCGTGATGGGGTTGACGCTCGACCCGGACGCGATTTTCGACGTGCAGATCAAGCGTCTGCACGAGTACAAACGCCAGCACCTGAACCTGCTGCACATCCTGTCGCTGTATCGCCAGCTGCGCGACAACCCGAATCTGGACATCGTGCCGCGCGTCTTCCTGTTCGGCGCCAAGGCGGCGCCGGGCTACTACCTGGCGAAGAACATCATTTACGCGATCAACCAGGCGGCCGAGAAGATCAATAACGATCCGCTGGTGAAAGACCGCCTGAAAGTGGCGTTCATTCCCGACTACCGCGTGTCGGTGGCCGAACTGATGATCCCGGCGGCGGATATCTCCGAGCAGATCTCCACCGCTGGCAAAGAGGCCTCCGGCACCGGCAATATGAAGCTGGCGCTGAACGGCGCGCTGACGGTCGGCACGCTGGACGGCGCCAACGTCGAAATCGCCGAGCAGGTGGGCGAAGACAATATCTTTATCTTCGGCAATACCGTGGAGCAGGTGAAGGCGATACTGGCGAAGGGCTACGATCCGCTCAGCTACCGCAAAAAGGACAAGCACCTGAAGGCGATTTTGGATGAGCTGGCGAGCGGCGTGTTCAGCCACGGCGACAAGCACGCGTTCGACATGATGCTGCACAGCCTGCTGGAGGGCGGCGATCCTTATCTGGTGTTGGCGGACTTCGCCTCGTATTGCCAGGCGCAAAGCCGGGTCGATGAACTGTACCGCGATCGGGACGAATGGACGCGGCGGACTATCCTTAACACCGCGCGCGTCGGCATGTTCAGCTCGGATCGTTCGATCCGCGATTACCAGCAGCGCATCTGGCAAGCCAAACGTTAAGGAGAACGAATGGATCGCAAGCGTATCGATCAGGCGGCGGCACAGGCGGGGATCGCCGCCGATTTCATCAATGCCCACGGCAAGCGGCAGGCGATTGAACCGGAGACCAAGCGCAAGCTGCTGGCGGCCATGAATCGGGCCGAAGCCGCGCAGGAAGGGGCGGCGTCGCCGTTACCGGCGGTCAAGGTGTTCTATCAGGGCGCGCCGTTGGCGTTGACCCCGGCGGGCGAAGGCGAGTACCTGTGGGCGCTGCAGCGTGAAGACGGCGAATGCCTGCAGGGGCGCGTCGGCGCGCGCAAGACCCTGACGCTGCCGGGCGATTTGCCGGCGGGCTACCACCAATTGACGCTGAGCCAGGGCGCGCGGCAGTGGTCATGCCGAGTGATCGTCGCGCCGAGGCGCTGCTTCGAGCCGAACGCCTTGCTGACCGGCAAGAAGCTGTGGGGCGCCTGCGTTCAGCTGTATACGCTGCGTTCCGATCGCAACTGGGGCATCGGCGATTTCGGCGATCTGCGCCTGATGGTGGAGCAGGTGGGGGAACGCGGCGGCGCTTTCGTCGGCCTCAATCCGATCCATGCGCTGTATCCGGCCAACCCGGAGAGCGCCAGCCCCTACAGCCCCTCGTCGCGCCGCTGGCTGAATCTGGCGTATATCGACGTCAACGCGGTGGAGGATTTCCAACGCAGCGACGCGGCTCAGCGCTGGTGGCAGAAGCCGGCGACGCAGAAGCAGCTGGCCAAGGCGCGCGCCGCGGAGTGGGTGGATTACACCGCCGTGATGCAGCTGAAGCTGGCGGGGCTGAAGCTGGCGTTCCCGCTGTTTCAGGCGCGCAAGCCGAACGACGCGCAGCGTCAGGCGTTCGAACGGTTCGTGACTGAGGGCGGCGACAGCCTGTATCAGCAGGCGGCGTTCGACGCGCTGCACGCCCATCTGGCGGCCACGGATGCCAGCCAGTGGGGCTGGCCGGCCTGGCCCGAGCGCTATCGGCGTGGGCAGAGCGAAGCGGTGCGGCAGTTCTGCGATGAGCATCAGGACGCGGTCCGCTTTTACCTGTGGCTGCAGTGGCTGGCGGCCACGCAGTTCGCGCAGTGTTTCGAACAGAGCCGGCAGCAGCAGATGCCGATTGGCCTGTATCGCGATCTGGCGGTCGGGGTGGCGGAAGGCGGGGCGGAAACCTGGTGTGACCGCGAACTGTATTGCCTGAAAGCGTCGGTCGGCGCGCCGCCGGACATCCTGGGGCCGCTGGGGCAAAACTGGGGGTTGCCGCCGATGGATCCGCACGTGATGGCGGCGCGCGGTTATCAGCCGTTCATCGATCTTTTGCGCGCCAACATGACCAGCTGTGGCGCGCTGCGCATCGATCACGTCATGGCGCTGCTGCGGCTGTGGTGGATCCCGTATGGCGAAACCGCCGATCGCGGCGCCTACGTCAAATACCCGGTGGACGATCTGCTGGCGGTGCTGGCGCTGGAAAGCCAGCGCCACCGCTGCATGGTGATCGGCGAGGATCTCGGCACCGTGCCGGTGGAGATCGTCGGCAAGCTGCGCGACAGCGGCGTCTATTCCTACAAAGTGCTGTATTTCGAAAGCGACGGCGAACACCATTTCCGCGCGCCGCAGGCCTATCCGGTGCAGGCGATGGCGACCATCACCACCCACGATCTGCCGACGCTGCGCGGCTACTGGCAAAGCGACGATCTGACGCTCGGCAACCGGCTGGGCCTTTACCCGGATGCGGAGATCCTGCGGGCGCTGTTCGCCGATCGGGAACGCGCCAAGCAGGGGCTGCTGGACGGGTTGCATCGCTATGGCTGCGTGCCGCAGAAGGTGGGCAAGAAGGCGGCGCTGCTCGGCATGAGCCCGCTGCTTAACCGCGGGCTGCAGCGCTATGTCGCCGACAGCGCCAGCGCCCTGCTCGGCCTGCAGCCGGAAGACTGGCTGGACATGGCCGATCCGGTCAATATTCCCGGCACCAGCGATCAATACCCTAACTGGCGGCGCAAGCTGACCGAAACGCTGGAGGAGATGTTCGCCGATCCGCGGATAAACCGGTTGCTGAAGGATTTGGACAAACGGCGGCGCAAGGTGTCGGTGGGCTGAAAACGACAATGCCGGAACGGGTTCCCCCCTTCCGGCATTGTGTTATCCACCGCGGCGCGAGCGCCGGGGATCAGTAATAGGAGTGCTCGCCGCGCTGGTGCTCGGTCAAATCGCGCACGCCTTTCAGCTCCGGGAATTTCTGCAGCAGCTCTTTCTCGATGCCTTCTTTCAGCGTGACGTCGACCATCGAACAGCCGTTACAGCCGCCGCCGAACTGCAGGATCGCCATGTTGTCGTCGGTGATCTCCATCAGCGTCACGCGGCCGCCGTGGCCCGCCAGCTGTGGGTTGATCTGCGACTGCAGCACGTATTCCACGCGCTCCATCAGCGGCGCGTCGTCATCGACCTTGCGCATCTTGGCGTTTGGCGCTTTCAGCGTCAGCTGAGAGCCCAGCTGGTCGGTCACGAAGTCGATTTCGGCGTCTTCCAGATACGGCGCGCTCAGCTCATCGACATAGGCGGACAGTTTGTCGAACTTCAGTTCGGTATCCGTCGCTTCTACCGCGTCCGGCGGGCAATAAGAGACACCGCATTCGGCCGTCGGCGTGCCCGGGTTGATCACGAATACGCGGATTTGGGTGCCTTCTTCTTGATTTGCCAGCAGTTTGGCAAAGTGTTCCTGTGCAGCATCTGTTATACGGATCATAGCATTAGCTCAATAGTTGACTTCTATAGTCGGTTATAATACGCCCATTGCCGTGGCACTACAACGTGCGGCAAACGCACCATATCTGCACCGAGGCGGCGCCTTGCCGCCGCAACAGCGCCGCGATCTCCGCGACGGTGCTGCCGGTGGTCACCACGTCATCCACCAGGGCGATATGCCGGCCGGCGACCGGCACCGTGCAGATGAAAGCGCGCTGCAAATTGCGCTTGCGCGCTCCGGCGCTCAGCCGCTGTTGCAGGGCTGTCTTGCGCACCCGGCGCAAAGCGGCGGGCCGATAGGCGCAGCCCAGCCAGCGCGCCAGCGGCCGGGCCAGCAGATCGCTCTGGTTATAACCACGGCGCCAACAGCGTGATGTATGCAAGGGTACCGCTAAAATCAGGTCGGGTCTGTTCAGATTCTGCTCTCTGCGCGCCTGCTGCCACCGCAATAGCATCAGGCGTGCCAGCGTCGGCGCCAGCTCGGGCGCGCGGTGAAACTTGAACCTCTTTACCAGTCGGCTGAGGGGCGCAACGTAGTCGCCGACGAACACCAGCCGCTGCCAGGGCGGCGGCCGTTGCAGGCAGCGGCCGCAGGGCATTTGCGTTTCCCCGGCGGGCAATCCGCAGCGCGGGCAACACGGCGGGTGGGCCGGCAGATGGCGCAGGCAGCAGCTGCAGATGCCATGACGCATCAGGCTCAACGGCTGTCGGCATAGCCAACAGCGGCTGCGGATTGATAGCATAGAGCCTCCGAGACGGATAAGCATGAAAGGACAATAACCAATGACAGCGCTGTACTGGCAAACAATAGGTGAGGGCGAACGCGATCTTGTGCTGCTGCACGGCTGGGGCTTGAACGCCGAAGTGTGGAGTTGCATTCAGGCGCGACTGGCGCCGCATTTTCGCCTGCACCTGGTCGATCTGCCGGGTTATGGCCGCAGCCAGGGGTTCGGCGCGTTGTCGCTGGCGCAGATGACGGAAATCGTGCTGGCGGCCGCCCCGCCGCAGGCCTGGTGGCTAGGCTGGTCGCTCGGCGGACTGGTGGCCAGCCAGGCGGCGCTGATGCAGCCCGAGCGGGTCAAGGGGCTGATCACCGTGGCCTCCTCGCCGTGCTTTGCCGCCCGCGATGAGTGGCCGGGGATCCGCCCGGACGTGCTGAGCGGTTTCCAGCATCAGCTGAGCCTGGATTTCCAGCGCACCGTCGAGCGTTTTCTGGCGCTGCAGACGCTGGGCACCGAGAGCGCGCGTCAGGATGCGCGCCAGCTGAAGGCGGTGGTGCTCAGCCAACCGACCCCGAGCGTCGAGGTGTTGAACGGCGGGCTGGAGATCCTGCGCACCGCCGATCTGCGCGTACCGCTGGCGGAGTTGAATCTGCCGCTGCTGCGGATCTACGGCTATCTGGACGGGCTGGTGCCGCGCAAGGTCGCCGAGCTGCTCGATGCCGCCTGGCCGCATTCTGCGTCGCAGATCGTGGCCAAAGCCGCCCATGCGCCGTTTATCTCTCATCCCGATGAATTTGTGACGATGATCGAAGCGTTTATTGCAGCACATTGAATCCGGTGGGAAATCGCACGATAGGGCGCTAAAAAAAACGCCGCCGGGTGGATAAAAGACAAAGCTGTTCGATACTTAGTGAGTCAATGCGTTGGCTGCAAAATGAAAAGACCGCGTGCGGCGCTTTTCATTTTGGCGTTTCGTCTCTGGGAAACAGGCCCCGTCAGGGAAAGCAACGAGGCCTGAGGATGTCGCGGCAGCCTGCGGTACTACGCATGGATTCTTGACGGCTTTCATAACAGATAAATTATCCATTGAGAGGTTAGTGTCATGAAATCATTGAAGATGATTATTGCAGCGGCAGTGCTGGGTTCGGTGTCTTTCGGCTCCATGGCGGCAACCCTGCTGACCAAGGAAGATCTGGATAAGAACCCGGGTAAATACGAGAAGATCGGCACCGTCACCACGACGGCGGAAACCACGTCACCGATGGATGCCAAGGAAGAGCTGTCCAAACTGGCTGACGAAAAGGGCGGTCAATACTACGTGATCCTGGCAGGCCGCGAACACGGTAAATTCAGCGCCATCGCCGAAGTTTACAAAGACAAGCAATAAGCCTTGAACGGCAAAGGGGCGCCCGTCATGGCGCCCCTGATCGTCAGGCCTTCAGCCGGTAGAACACCGTGCTGCACCCCTCCCCCTGCGGGCAGCTTTTGCAACTGCCGCTCAGACAGGCGCCGTCATCCTGTTCGATGCGTTCCACTTTTCCCATCGCCGTCAATCGATCCAGCATCGCCTGCACCAGCGGCAGCGGCGTCGCCAGCGAGTGGCTGAGCTGCTGCGCCTGGGCGCTGCCGCGCAGCGCCAGCGCATCGCGCACCTGCAGCAGCCCGGCCATCAGTGACAGCTCCCTTTGGCGCTCTGGCAACAGGCCGCCGGCGTGGCGTTGCCCAGGCGCACCGTGACGCGGCTGCGCGCCCGGCGCAGGCCGAACAGCACCAGCAGATTCACCAGCACCACTGCCAGGATCGCCGTCAGGCTGTACTGCGGGTGTTGGTTGAAGGTGGCCGCCTGATAGAACAGCGTCGCCAGCGAGTAGGCCACGTTCAGCCCCCACAGAATAGAGAAGGTCATCCAGCCGCGGCTCGATTCACGGGCGATGGCGCCCATCACCGAGACGCAAGGCACATACAGCAGAACGAAGATCAGGTAGCTGTAGGCGGAGATGCCGGAGCCGAATTTGCTGCTCATCACGCCCATTGAGCCGACGCCCATCTCGCCGTCGCCCTTGCTGGCTTCGATCGGGTTGGAGAGCACGCTCAGGCTGAAGGTATTTTTCAGGCCGTCCCAGGTTTCGTGCAGCGCGCCGCCCAGTTCATCGAGCAGGTTGAAGTTGGCGGCGTCGAACGCCTCTTTGTTGATGCGCTCGGCGGTGTACAGCGTATTCAGCGTGCCGACCACCACTTCTTTCGCCATCGCACCGGTCACCAGCCCGACGGTGGCCTGCCAGTTATCGCTGTGGACGCCCATCGGCTGCAGCAGCGGCGTCAGCACCCTGGAGACCGAGGCCAGCGCGGAGTCGTTGATGTTGTCGACCGTCTTGCCGCTGAACGAGAAGCTGTTCAGGCCGCCGATGAATATGCTGGCCACCACGATCACCTTGCCGGCGCGCAGCACGAAGCCTTTCAGCCGCTGCCAGGTTTGCAGCAGCAGGCTTTTCAGGTGCGGCACATGGTAGACCGGCAGCTCCATCACGAACGGCGAGGCTTCGCCGCGCATGAGGGTGTATTTGAGCACCAGGCCGGTAAGGATCGCCACCGCAATGCCGAGCATGTACAGCGAGAACACCACCCCGGCGCCGTCCTGGCCGAAGAAGGCGGCGGCGAACACCGCGAAGATCGCCAGACGGGCGCCGCAGGACATGAACGGCGCCATCATGATGGTGATCAGGCGCTCGCGCTGGGCGTCCAGCGTCCGGGCGCCCATGATGGACGGCACATTGCAGCCGAAGCCGACGATCAGCGGCACGAAGGATTTGCCCGGCAGCCCGAGCGCCTGCATCAGGCGATCCATCACGAACGCCGCGCGCGCCATGTAGCCGGAATCCTCCAGGAACGACAGAAACAGGTACATCATGCCGATCTGCGGCACCAGCGGCAGCACGGTATTGATGCCGCCGCCGACGCCCTGCGCCAGGAAAACGGTCAGCCAGTCGGGGAAGTGCAGGGTGTAGCCGAGCCACTGAATGCCCTGAATGAAGATCGCTGCCGAGCCGATATCGAAGATCGGCTGCAGCGCGCCGCCGATGTTGATCGCCAGCAGGAACATCAGGTACATCACCAGCAGGAAGATCGGCACGCCCAGCCAGCGGTTGAGGATCACCTTATCCAGCAGCTCGGTCAGACGGTTGGGCATCGCCTGCTGCGAGTTGCTGACCTCATCGCACAGGGCGGCGATGGACTGGTAGCGCGCGTCGGCGATCACCAGCGCCGGGTCTTCCTGCTGCTGCTGTTGCAACGCCTGGGCAGCCGCAGGCAACAGCGCGACGGCGGGGCCGGCCAGCCGGTGACTGTAGATGTCGCCTTCCAGCATTTGCAATGCCAGCCAGCGGCGCTGCACCGCCGGCAGCGTTTGCGGCATGGCGTCGCTCAGCGTGGCGACCGCTTTCAGCAACAGCGGTGGGTAGTTCACCAGCGCCTGCTGTTCGTTGATGTGATGATTGTCGATCATCTGTTTCAGCACGCCGATGCCGTCGGCGCGGGTGGAGATCATCGGCACTACCGGGCAGCCGAGGCGCGCCGACAGCGCGGCGACGTCGATATCGATATGCTGACTTTTGGCGATGTCGAGCATGTTCAGCGCCACGATGCAGGGAATGCCCAGCTCCAGCAGCTGCAGCGTCAGGTAGAGGTTGCGCTCCAGGTTGGAGGCGTCGACCACGTTGATCAGCAGATCGGCGTCGCCGCTCAAAATGTAGTGGCAGGCGATCTGCTCGTCGAGCGAGGTTTGCTCTGAAATGGTGGTCAGGGAGTAGGTGCCGGGCAAATCGACCAGCCGTACGTCGGACTGCGGGGTGGTGAAATGGCCTTCTTTGCGTTCGACCGTCACGCCCGCCCAGTTGCCGACCCGTTGGCGTGCGCCGGTCAGCTGGTTGAACAGCGTGGTTTTGCCGGAGTTCGGGTTACCGATTAAGCCGATGGTGAGTTTTTTCATAGTTCAGCGTGTCGTCTTCAAGGAGAACAGCGCCGGCGCAAAGGCGCGTCGGCAAACGGAGAGCGCGTCGGCTCAAGGCTGGCCGTCGAGCTGCAGCAGCGCCAGATCCTTCCTGCGCAGCACCAGGCTGACGCGGCGAGTTTTAATTTCTATCGGATCGCCCAGCGGTGCGACGCGCACCACGTCGAACGAAGAGCCGGGCAGCATGCCGAGCGATAACAGTTTCTGGCGGTAGGCCGGCGCAATTTCACCGGAAAAGCCGACAATCTTATACGTGCGTTTAGGTTGGAGCTGCATGTGATTAACCTTCCGGGTGCCGATGAGCATCGGGCTGATGATAATTGGACGTTGCCGGCGAAAATGCCACGCCGTCGGCGGTATTCATCCATAAGGTCATGCAATAAAGTGAGCGCAAATAATAGTAATTATCATTATCGCGTTCAATACAAAAAGTAAGGGTATTGTAACCAATTATTATGGCGTCGACAGTTTTTGATGGCGTTGTCTTGATTAACGACGTTTTACCACCGGTTGCGCTGGGGAACAAATGAGAATGGCGAGTTAAATCAGTTACGTATTTGTAGCCGAGTTTTCTTGTTTGCAAATATAGATGGTTTTTCCCCTTTATTTATTTCCACCGAAAGGCAATTCGATAACATTATTCCGCCGTAATGCGAGCGGTAACCATTTGTGTTTCTCTCACAATTCGCGAGATGAAAAATGCGTGTTAACGAAGTTGTTAATAAATGGCTGCAGAAGGGATTGTTGTTGCCTGAATAATGGGAGGGTGGTCACGCAGGCGCGGGAAATAAAAAGATGACGGTTTATTGAGGCGGGTCAAGAAATGCCGCAAGTTTTATTCATCAGAAAGGGGCGGAGCAGGCTCCGCCCCCTGTTGGATCTGACTTAGCGTTTCTTGCCGAATGCCGCCGCCAGCGCGTCGCCCATGGCGCTGTTGCCGGCCGGCGCCGCGTTGCGCGGTTTGGCCTTGTTGCCGCCCGCCGAACGGTTGGCGTGGTCGCGCGTCTGTGCAGGCGCGTTGCCGCCGCGGCGCGGTGAACCTTCGCCCGGCTGCTCATCCAGGCGCATGCTCAGCGCGATGCGTTTACGCTGCAGATCGACTTCCATCACCTTCACTTTGACGATGTCGCCGGCCTTCACCACGGTGTGCGGATCTTCAACGAACTTGTCCGCCAGCGAGGAGATGTGCACCAGGCCATCCTGATGCACGCCGATATCCACGAAGGCGCCGAAGTTGGTGACGTTGGTGACCGACCCTTCCAGGATCATGCCCACCTGCAGATCGTTGAGGGTTTCCACCCCTTCGGCGAAGGTGGCGGTTTTGAACTCCGGACGTGGATCGCGGCCCGGCTTCTCCAGCTCTTTCAGGATGTCGGTGACCGTCGGCACGCCGAACTTGTCGTCGGTGAAGTCGACCGCTTTCAGGCTGCGCACCGCCGAGGCGTTGCCCATCAGGTCCTGCAGCGCCTGCTCGGTGGCGGCCAGGATGCGCTGCACCACCGGGTAGGCTTCCGGGTGAACGGTGGAAGCATCCAGCGGGTTGTCGCCGTGGTTGATGCGCAGGAAGCCGGCGCACTGTTCGAAGGCCTTCGGCCCCAGGCGGCTGACTTTCAGCAGTTGCTCACGGTTGCTGAAGCGGCCGTTCTCGTCGCGCCAGTTGACGATGTTCTGCGCCATCATGCGCGTCAGGCCGGCCACGCGGGTCAGCAACGGCACCGACGCGGTGTTCAGATCGACGCCGACGGCGTTCACGCAGTCTTCCACCACCGAGTCCAGCTTCTTCGCCAGCTGGCTCTGGCTGACGTCGTGCTGATACTGGCCGACGCCGATGGATTTCGGGTCGATTTTCACCAGCTCCGCCAGCGGATCCTGCAGACGACGGGCGATGGACACCGCGCCGCGCAGCGACACGTCGAGATCCGGGAACTCCTGCGCCGCCAGTTCTGACGCGGAATACACCGACGCGCCCGCTTCGCTGACGATCACTTTCTGCGCCCGGACCTCGCCGAATTGCTTTTGCAGGTCGAGATAGAAACGCTCGGTTTCACGCGAAGCGGTGCCGTTGCCGATGGCCACCAGCTCCACGTTATGTTTGATGCACAGCGCCGCGACGATGGCGGCGGCTTTGGCCGCTTGCCCGGTGTGCGGGTAGACGGTGTCGGTGGCGACCAGCTTGCCGGTCGCGTCGACCACGGCGACTTTCACCCCGGTGCGCAGGCCCGGATCGAGGCCCATGGTGGCGCGCATGCCGGCCGGCGCGGCCATCAGCAGATCGTGCATGTTGCGGGCGAAAACGTTGATCGCTTCATCTTCCGCGCGCTCGCGCACCGTGCCCATCAGCTCGGTTTCCAGGTGCAGCAACACCTTGATGCGCCAGGTCCAGTTGACCACCGCCTTGCGCCAGGCGTCGGCCGGGGCGTTGTTCAGGCGCAGGTTGAGGTGATTGATGATGATCAGCTCCGCCTGGCTTTCGCGCGGCGCTTCCTCAAACTGCGGATCGGCGTTCAGCGCCAGCTGCAGCACACCTTCGTTGCGGCCGCGGAACATCGCCAGCGCGCGGTGCGAAGGCACCTGGGAAATCGGTTCGTGGTGATCGAAATAGTCGCGGAACTTGGCGCCTTCTTCTTCCTTGCCCTCGACCACTTTGGACACCAGATGGGCGTTTTTCCACAGGTAGTCGCGCACCTTGGCCAGCAGCGAGGCATCTTCGGCGAAGCGCTCCATCAGGATATAGCGCGCGCCGTCGAGGGCGGCTTTGACGTCCGCCACGCCCTTGTCGGCGTCGACGTAGCGTTCAGCCAACTGTTCCGGCTGCTGTTGCGGATCCTGCCACAGTGCGTCCGCCAGCGGTTCCAGACCGGCCTCGATGGCGATCTGGCCGCGGGTGCGGCGCTTCGGTTTGTACGGCAGATAGAGGTCTTCGAGTTCGGTCTTGCTCAGCGTGGCGTTGATCGCCCCCGCCAGTTGTTCGGTCAGTTTGCCCTGTTCATCGATCGACTTCAGGATGGTCTGACGACGATCTTCCAGTTCACGCAGATAACCCAGGCGGGTTTCCAGCTGGCGCAGTTGGGTGTCGTCCAGGCCCCCGGTGACTTCCTTACGATAGCGTGCAATAAAGGGCACGGTATTACCTTCATCCAGCAGACGGATGGCGGAGTCGACTTGCTCCGGCCTGGCCTGCAGTTCTGTTGCAATAATGCGGCTCAGTGGGTCATTCATAGGTCTGGTATCTGTATTGAGAACGGTGAATAAACAGGGGACAGTTATACGGATTGATCGGGGAAAATGCCAGTGGAGCGGGCCGCCGCCGCGCGGCCGCCACGTGGAGAACTGCGCAGGCGGCGGCGTTGGCGGCGGTTCGGAAAAAGCTGAAAGCTTACTTCGGGTAGTCTATCTCGTTAACGTACCACTGCGCCTCGCCCAGCGGCGTATTGACGGTGGCGACGTCGCCGACCTCTTTTTTCAGCAGGGCGCGCGCCATCGGCGCGTCGATGGAGATGTAATCCTTGCGGCCGAAGATCTCGTCGTAACCGACGATGCGAAAGCGTTTGGTCTCGCCGTCGTCGTTCTCCACCTCCACCCAGGCGCCGAAGAACACCTTGCCTTCCTGCTGCGGGGAGTAATCGACGATCTTCAATTGCTCCAGGCATTTGGTCAGATAGCGGACGCGGCGGTCGATCTCGCGCAGCCGCTTCTTGTTGTACTGGTAGTCGGCGTTTTCGCTTCTGTCGCCCAGGCTGGCGGCCCAGGTCACTTTCTTGGTCACCTCGGGGCGTTCTTCGCGCCAGAGGTAATCCAGCTCTTGTTTGAGCTTGTCATACCCTTCACGGGTTATCAGTTGAGTTCTCATGGTGATTTATCTTTATGGGGCCACCGCCACAGTGTACGTGAATGCGGGGGGCTTTAGAAATGGCGCGCGGGCCTGCGCGTTGCCGCACGGTTGTTATTCAGTTTGCGCAGCTTTTAACAATCGGGAGTATGCTTAGCGATAGCGGAAAAGGAATGTGACGAAAGGAGGATATCTGGCGAGAGAGACAAGGAATTTTGGCGCACAACCCAACACATTGAAGGTATTACCGCATGGAATTTAAAGATTACTACGCAACGATGGGCGTTGAGCCCAACGCCGATCTGAAAACCATCAAAACGGCCTACCGCCGGCTGGCGCGTAAATATCACCCTGACGTGAGCACCGAAGAAGACGCCGAGAGCAAATTCAAGGAGCTGGCCGAAGCCTATGAGGTGCTGAAGGACGAAGAGCGCCGCGCCGAGTACGATCAGATCCGGCTGCACCGCAACGATCCGAACTTTGGCCGCCAGGCGCGCGGCGATCGCGGCGGCTATCAGCAGAGCGCTTCATGGCACGGCGGCGGTGCCGACGCGCAAGACTTCTCCGATTTCTTCGAAAGCATGTTCGGCGGGCGTGCGGCGGGCGGGCATCGCTCCGCTTCGCACTCGCACGGCGGGCATGGCTTCCGCGGCCAGGATCTGGAGATGGAGGTGCCGCTGTTCCTCGAGGAAACGCTGCATGGCCAAAGCCGCGAGATCTCCTACAAGCTGCCGGTGTACGACGAGCTGGGGCGGCAGGTGAGCGAAGCCAGCAAAACGCTGAACGTGAAAATCCCGGCCGGGGTGGGCGACGGCGAGCGCATTCGCCTCAAGGGGCAGGGCGTGGCCGGCGTGGGCGGCGGCCAGAACGGCGATCTGTATCTGGTCATCCGCCTCGCGCCGCACCCGCTGTTCGAGATTGACGGCCACAACCTGAGCATCGTGGCGCCGCTCGCCCCGTGGGAGGCGGCGCTCGGCGCCAGCATTGAGGTGCCGACGCTGACCGGAAAAATCGCGTTGACCGTGCCGGCCGGTAGCCAGAGCGGCAAACGGCTGCGGGTCAAGGGCAAGGGGCTGGCGGGCAAGAAAGAGCCCGGTGACCTGTATGTCATTCTCAAGGTGGTGATGCCGCCGAAGCCGAACGAGAAGGCCAGCGCCCTGTGGCGAGAACTGGCTGAACAGGCGGCGTTCAACCCGCGCGCGGAATGGGAGTAAAGCACATGATGAAGAAAGAGATCACTTTCACCGTGGTGGAACTGTGCCAACGGGTGGAGATTTCAGAGGATGAGCTGGTCGAGATCGTTGGCCTGGGCGTGATCGTGCCGCTGGAGCCGGCGCAGCCGAGCTGGGAGTTCGACTACCCGGCGCTGAGCCATCTGCAGCGTGCGCGCAGGCTGCGGGCCGAGCTGGATCTGGATTGGCCGGGGATCGCCATGGCGCTGACGTTGCTCGATCGGGTTGAGGCGCTGCAGCAAGAGAACCGGCAGCTGCGCCGGCAGTTGGCGCGTTTCCTGCAGACTTCCTGACTCGCCGTCAAAACGCCACCGTGCGGTTTGCCGGTGGCGAAATTGCGTAAAATTGGGCCGCGGCCCCACATTGCGCTGATAAAGGGCGATATTTTGACGAACCCCCGTCGACATTCACTGAAAATTGTTGATAAATGGGGAAAAGAATAAGCTTTGTAACAATTTCGTCTAGAATACATACCATTAAACGCTGTCTCAAATGGCAAGGTTTTCTAACAATATTCGAGTCAGGCAATAAAGCCTTTGGGAGTAATACCATGCAAGAGAATCATAAGATCCTGGTTGTCGATGATGACATGCGCCTGCGCGCACTTTTGGAACGTTATTTAACCGAGCAGGGCTTCCAGGTTCGCAGCGTTGCCAACGCTGAGCAAATGGATCGCTTGCTGACCCGTGAATCCTTCCATTTGATGGTGCTCGATCTGATGTTGCCGGGCGAAGACGGCCTGTCCATCTGCCGCCGCCTGCGCAGCCAGAGCAACCCGATGCCGATCATTATGGTCACCGCCAAAGGTGAAGAGGTCGATCGCATCGTCGGGCTGGAAATCGGCGCCGACGACTACATTCCTAAACCGTTTAACCCGCGTGAGCTGTTGGCTCGCATTCGTGCAGTGCTGCGCCGCCAGGCTAACGAGCTGCCGGGCGCGCCTTCGCAGGAAGAAGCGGTGATCGCGTTCGGCAAATTCAAACTGAACCTCGGCACCCGCGAGATGTTCCGCGAAGACGAACCGATGCCGTTGACCAGCGGCGAGTTCGCGGTACTGAAGGCGCTGGTCAGCCACCCGCGTGAACCGCTGTCGCGCGATAAGCTGATGAACCTGGCGCGTGGCCGCGAATACAGCGCCATGGAGCGCTCCATCGACGTGCAGATCTCTCGCCTGCGCCGCATGGTGGAAGAAGATCCGGCGCATCCGCGTTATATCCAGACCGTTTGGGGTCTCGGCTACGTGTTCGTCCCGGACGGCAGCAAGGCATGAGGCGATTGCGCTTTTCACCGCGTAGCTCGTTTGCCCGAACCCTGTTGTTGATCGTCACCCTGCTGTTCGTCAGCCTGGTGACGACCTATCTGGTGGTGCTGAACTTCGCCATCCTGCCCAGCCTGCAGCAGTTCAACAAGGTATTGGCCTACGAAGTGCGTATGCTGATGACCGATCGGCTGCAGCTGGAGGACGGCACGCTGCTGGAAGTGCCGCCGGCGTTCCGCCGCGAGATTTACCGCGAACTGGGCATCTCTCTCTACACCAACTCGGCGGCGGAGGAGAGCGGCCTGCGCTGGGCGCAGCACTACCAGTTCCTCAGCCAGCAGATGGCGCAGCAGCTCGGCGGGCCGACCGATGTGCGGGTGGAGGTGAACAAGAACTCCCCGGTGGTGTGGCTGAAAACCTGGCTGCAGCCCGATATCTGGGTGCGCGTGCCGCTGACGGAAATCCACCAGGGCGACTTCTCTCCGCTGTTCCGCTATACGCTGGCGATCATGCTGCTGGCGATCGGCGGCGCCTGGCTGTTTATCCGCATTCAAAACCGCCCGCTGGTGGAGCTGGAACATGCGGCGCTGCAGGTGGGCAAGGGGATTATTCCGCCGCCGCTGCGCGAGTATGGCGCTTCCGAAGTGCGGTCGGTGACTCGCGCATTCAATCAGATGGCGTCGGGCGTCAAGCAGCTGGCGGATGACCGCACCTTGCTGATGGCCGGGGTCAGCCACGATCTGCGCACGCCGTTGACGCGTATCCGGCTGGCGACGGAGATGATGAGCGCCGAAGACGGCTATCTGGCCGAGTCGATCAATAAAGACATCGAAGAGTGCAACGCCATCATCGAGCAGTTCATCGATTATCTGCGCACCGGGCAGGAGATGCCGACCGAAAGCAGCGATCTGAACGCCATTTTGGGCGAGGTGGTCGCGGCGGAAAGCGGCTATGAGCGGGTGATTGAAACCGCGCTGTCGCCGGGTGAGCTGATGATGAACGTGCACCCGCTGTCGATTAAGAGGGCGGCGGTGAACATGGTGGTGAACGCGGCGCGTTACGGCAACGGCTGGATCAAGGTCAGCAGCGGCCGCGAGCTGCAGCGCGGCTGGTTCCAGGTGGAAGACGACGGCCCGGGCATCAAGCCGGAAGAGTTGAAGCACCTGCTGCAGCCGTTCGTCCGCGGTGACAGCGCGCGCAGCACCAGCGGCACCGGTCTGGGGCTGGCGATCGTGCAGCGTATTATCGATGCGCACGACGGTGAGTTGGAAATCGGCACCAGCGAACGCGGCGGGCTCTTGATCCGCGCGTATATTCCGTTGCCGATGGAGAAAAAAGAGTCGGCCAACGGCCATCAAACCGCCAGGGAAAACGCCTGACGCGCTTGGCGCGGGCCGCGTCGTTGCGGCCCCGTCAGGACTTCCTGCTCATCACGTAGTATTCCGCCGCATCCTCATGCAACCGACGGCCGGTCGGCGCCTGCCACGGATCGATTAACTCGATGCCGCAGTGGAGGAAGTCTTTGGTATTGCGGGTAGCCAGGGCGGCGCCGTAATGCAGGCAGGTGGCGGCGATTTGGGCATCCGGCACGCTCATCGCTTTACCCA
Source organism: Serratia sp. LACPHL-BACT-2024-00286 (assembly GCF_043109535.1). Lineage (NCBI taxonomy): Bacteria > Pseudomonadati > Pseudomonadota > Gammaproteobacteria > Enterobacterales > Yersiniaceae > Serratia > Serratia sp. LACPHL-BACT-2024-00286. The sequence continues at coordinate 66,574 of NZ_JBICNA010000008.1, read as the reverse complement.
GCAGCCGATTCCTTGCCGTCAATTCCGCGTATTGCATCGCGCACAGCCCATCAAACGGCAATATCTGCCCCTCGAACTTCAATTCAAGAGCGTCCGCCAATTTGAGCTTGAGATCCCGCTGGCGCTTGCCGTCAGGCATGCAGGCGACGCCGCTGAACAGTTCGGCCAGGACAATGGCGCTTAGATAGAGATCGTCATTGTCCTTTTCATTTAGCCAGTTAATGACGTTGTAGTACGGGCTGGGGCGCAGCGTTTCTGAAATGACGTTGGTGTCGAGAATGATCATGCGTTGTCATCTTCATCATCAAAGGTGACGATGCGTGGTGGCACGGCGTCACGCGGTGGGATCTCCAGTTCAACGCCGCCGAATTCGGCGAAGTGCTGATGCATCCAGGTACCCAATCCATAGCGCGGCGGCTTTTTCACCAGCGCCTGTTTCAGGATCATGCGCGCTTCCTCTTCCATGGAATGGCCGTTTTTCGCCGCTGAAATACGCAGCAGCTCTTTGATTTCGTCGTCCAGATTTCTGACGGTGATAGTAGCCATTGAAACCTCCTTTGCTATCAATGATTGCATTGACTTATTTTCTCGCCTTGCTGGTTAAAAAGCAATCGCTGAAAATAAAAAAAGGCGCGGGATCCGCGCCTTAGCTGAAGAGGTAACGCTACCGAATTACAGCTTAGGGCCGGCGCTGACCAGCGCGGCGCCCGCAGGTGTGTCGGTGTATTTGTCGAAGTTGGTGATGAAGCGCTCGGCCAGATCCTGCGCTTTTTCCTGCCACTGCTCGAGGCTGGCGTAGGTATTGCGCGGATCGAGGATTTCCGGGTTCACGCCCGGCAGCGCGGTCGGCATCGCCAGATCGAAGATCGGCAGGGTGACGGTTTCCGCCTTGTCGATTTCACCGCTCAGGATGGCGTCGATGATGCCGCGCGTATCTTTGATCGAGATGCGCTTGCCGGTACCGTTCCAGCCGGTGTTGACCAGATAAGCCTGGGCGCCGGCGGCCTGCATGCGTTTCACCAGCACTTCGGCGTACTGCGTCGGGTGCAGCGACAGGAACGCGGCGCCGAAGCAGGCGGAGAAGGTTGGCGTCGGTTCGGTGACGCCGCGCTCGGTGCCGGCCAGTTTGGCGGTGAAGCCGGACAGGAAGTGGTACTGAGTCTGGTTGGCGGTCAGGCGCGATACTGGCGGCAGCACGCCGAAAGCGTCGGCGGTCAGGAAGATCACCTTGGTGGCGTGACCCGCCTTGGACACCGGCTTGACGATGTTCTGGATATGGTAGATCGGGTAAGAAACGCGGGTGTTCTCGGTTTTCGAACCGTCGTTGAAGTCGATGCTGCCGTCGGCCAGCACGGTGACGTTTTCCAGCAGCGCGTCGCGTTTGATGGCGTGGTAGATGTCCGGCTCGGCTTCTTCAGACAGCTTGATGGTCTTGGCGTAGCAGCCGCCTTCGAAGTTGAACACGCCGTCGTCGTCCCAGCCGTGCTCGTCATCGCCGATCAGCTGACGCTTAGGGTCGGTGGAGAGGGTGGTTTTGCCGGTGCCGGACAGGCCGAAGAACACAGCCACGTCGCCTTTCTCGCCCACGTTGGCCGAGCAGTGCATCGAGGCGATGCCTTTCAGCGGCAGCAGGTAGTTCATCATCGAGAACATGCCTTTCTTCATTTCGCCGCCGTACCAGGTGCCGCCGATCAGCTGCATGCGCTCGGTCAGGTTGAAGGCGACGAAGTTCTCCGAGTTCAAGCCTTGCTGCTGCCAGTTCGGGTTGGTGCATTTGGCGCCGTTCATCACCACGAAGTCCGGCTCGAAGTCAGCCAGCTCTTCGTCGCTCGGGCGGATGAACATGTTTTTCACGAAGTGCGCCTGCCAGGCCACCTCGGTGATGAAGCGCACTTTCAGGCGCGAGTCGGCGTTGGCGCCGCAGAAGGTATCCACCACGAACAGGCGCTTGCCGGAAAGCTGTTCGGTGACCAGGTGTTTCAGATCGGCCCACACTTCCGGGCTGAGGGGTTTGTTGTCGTTTTTGCCTTTGCCCTGATCGGCCCACCACACGGTATCGCGGGTGATGTCGTCGCGGACGATGTATTTGTCTTTCGGCGAGCGGCCGGTGAAGATGCCGGTATCGACGGAGACGGCACCCAGCTTGGTGACTACCCCACGCTCAAAACCTTCCAGAGATGGGTCTGTTTCTTCCTTAAACAGCAGTTCATAGCTCGGGTTGTGAACGATTTCGCTAACGTCGTGAATGCCGTAAGCGGCCAGATCCTGAGGGGTTATACCTTTAACGCGCATGTTACTACTCCTTGGTCACAGAATTTCTGGCGGCAATTGTAGGGATCTAACGGTGCGTAACAGCGATGGGTATCAAATATTTAACGTTTTAGGCGGTATTTCGTTACGATCTGAGAGATAGCACACGGAAAAAAGCAAACGTGCAAACGGCGGGCGTTGGCGGGCGCCGGGCGCGCCCGCCGAAGGGGGTATAACTTAGTGTAACCTGTCGCTTTCTCCGGTATTACCCGCATACAAGGCGGCAACATCAACCGGGTCAAAGACATAGTGGCTGCCACAGTAGTCGCAGTGCATGTCGATATTGCCGTCCTGCTCCAGCATGTCCGCCACTTCGTCGGTCGGCAGGGTCAGCAGTGCGTCGGCGCAACGCTGGCGTGAACAGGTGCAACGGAACTGCACGTCCTGCGGTTCGTACAGGGTGACTTCTTCCTGGTGATACAGGCGGTACAGCACTTCGTTGGCCGGCAGGCCGAACAGCTCTTCGCTTTTTACCGTGTTGGTCAGTTGCACCAGATGATCGAAATCATCGAGGTTGCCGTCCTGCGCCGGCAGCACCTGCAGCAGCATACCGGCCGCCGCGGCGTGGCCTTCCGCTTCGCCGGTGCGGATGAACAGGCGGGTTGGCAGCTGTTCGGACTGGCGGAAGTAGGCTTCCAGGCACTCGGCCAGGGTTTCACCTTCCAGGCCGACCACGCCCTGATAGCGCTCGCCTTCCGTCGGGGAAATGGTGATGACCATGACGCCGTTGCCGATCATCTGATGCAGGGTGCTGTCGTCGGCGATAGGCGCCTGGGTGCGCGCAACGCCGCGCATCTCCTGGCGGTTGTTGCCGTTGATCACCGCCAGCTTCAGCGGGCCGTCGCCCTGCAGCTGCACGGTGATGTCGCCGTCGAACTTCAGGGTCGCGGTCAGCAGACTGGTGGCGACCAGCAGCTCGCCCAGCAGCTTTTGCACCGGCGCCGGGTAGTCGTGATTATTCAGGATCTGCTGATAGGTTTCGCTGACGGTAACCAGCTCGCCGCGCACCGCGTAGTTTTCAAACAGGTAACGGTGCAATTGGTCATGGTTGGACATAATCTTCTCTCATTGCGGTGAGGGGTTATTCCGGCTCACCAAATTTAAATTTCATCAGGTCGCGCCGCTCCTTTTTGTCCGGACGGCGGTCCGGATGCGGCATGGTCAACGCGTTCATCTTGCGCGCCAGCGCCATTTTTTCGCGGTTGGCGATGCTGGCTTCGGTTTCCTGATACATTTGCTGCGCCTCGCCGGCGCCGCGGCGTTGGCTGCTCAGCGCCAGCACGATCACGGTTCGTTCTTCGTTACCCTGCCGCAGCTTGAGCTCGGCGTTGAGTTCGACAATCTTGCTCGGCTTGCCGCGCTGGCCGTTGTAATGCACCTTGCCGCCGTCGATCATTTCGCGCGCCAGCGCGCGGGTCTTGTAGAAGCGTGCGGCCCACAGCCACTTGTCCAGCCGGACCGCGTCGTCGCGCGTCGCTTTTTCCTTCATGCTTCCCCCTTGGCCAGCGCCGGTATCAGCAGGCGATAGTCGCGCATCGACGGATGGCGCTGGAAGCTTTTTTCCGCCGTGCTGGAGTCCGGGTTTTGCACGCCCAGGCAGTAACGAATGCCGAAAGCGCGCGCCGCGTCGAGGATCGGCTCGCCGTCGTCGACGAACAGCGTGCGCTGCGGATTGAATCCGGTGTGCTGCTGCACCGCCTGCCACAGACGCTGATCTTCTTTCGGATAACCAAATGTGTGGGTGGAAAACAATAAATCAAGGTGCCGATCGAGGCCGGTATGCTCGATTTTCACCGCCAGGCTGTGCGGATGCGCATTGGTCAGCAAAATGGTTTGCAGGCCGGCGTCGCGCAGCGCCTGTAAAAACGGCTCGGTGTCTTCGCGCAGCCGGGCGCGGCTGCCCACTTCGCTGGTCATGCGGTAGATATCCAGATCCAACCGCTCGCTCCAGTAATCGAAGCAATACCAGTTCATGGTGTGCTGCACCGCCTGATATTCCCGCTCAATGATATTGCGGGCTTCGTCGAACGGAATGGCGCGCCTTTCGCTCAGCGCCTGCGGCACCAGGCTGAGCCAAAAGTGGCTGTCGAACTCCAGATCCAGCAAGGTGCCGTCCATATCCAGCAGCACGGTATCGATCTGCGGCCAATCAAACTCGGGAACCATAAAAACTCCACGGGCGGACCGACGGGCGGTCCGCAGATGAGAATAATAGCGTTAGCGTAGCATAAGCAGATGACAGGGCGGAGGCCCCGACGCCAGGTTCAGGCCATCGGCCGCATCGACATCGGATTGAGCTGCGGATTGAAGCAGCTGTCGTAGTAACGCTGGATATCGGCGACGCGGTGCTGATTGATGCGCCGACGCTGCACCAGCCGCCAGGCGTTATAGCCCAGGCTGATGACCACCGCCAGCAACAGCAGGCTGGTACCGAGGTAGCGCCACAGGGTGATCATGTCCGGTTCGCTGTGCAGCGCCACGTGGCGGGTGCCGTTGGCGTCGACGCTGAGGCTGGTGATCACCCCCTGCGCCTGGAACGGGGTATGCAGCAGCAGGGTGGAAAGGCGCTGCAGCTCATTCCACTGGTCGAGGGCGTTGTATTCGCTCTGCGGCGCCGAGGATTGCGGGTGGCTGACCAACTGGCGGCCTTCGTCGCTGCGGATCAGGAAACCGCCCGGCGGCGGGCTGTTGAGCGCCGCGGCGGCCAGACGCGTTTCATTGAAGATGAACGACGACGTGGCCACTTTGGTCAGGCTGTCCAGCGATTCGGCACTCACCGGGCGCAGCAGCACGTTGACGCCTTGCAGCGCGCCGGATCTGGCGCGTTTCACCAGGCCGCTCCAGTTTTTGGCATTACCCAGGTTGACCAGGGCGTTTTTCAACCGCACGCAGTCATTTTCTGCCTGACACAAATCCTGTGTTTTCAGAACGATATCAGAGAAGTCATCCAACAGGATCATGCCGGATTTCTCGATGGCGCTGGCCAACTGCGGGTTGACCTTCTGATCGGCGCCGCTCGGATGCAGCTGGCTGTTGACCGTAGCCAGCAGGGCCGTCGCTTTGTCTATGACTTCCGATTCCGGCTGCGGCAGCGGGGCGGCGTTGTTCCAATAGATGCCGGAGCAGTCGAACGGCGCGAAATTGGCGGCGCCGCCACCGTTGGCCGGCGGCGGCACATAGCACATGCCGCTGCCGCGCACTTTCAGCGTGTCGCCGATGCGCAGCGGCGTGGCCTCCAGCGCCTGTACGCTGGTCACTTCCACTTTTTGCGCGCCCTGCAGCCAGGCCATGCTGAGGGTCAGCGGCAGGTTGAGCGGGATATAGATCAGCAGCAACAGCAGCACCAGCGCCGAGCTGGCGACCAGCACCGCGTTGCGGCCCCACTGCTGCAGCGGGAAGTTCTTCACTTCGTCATGCAGCGAGAGGAAGCGCCCCTGGCGCACCACCTGCCGATTGAGGTAGACGTCCACGTCGGTGGTCTTGCCCAGGTCCTGCGTCAGGTAAGGCTGCCAATGCGGCGGGTAGATAAGATCGATGATGCCGAGCGAAATGTTGCTGATCTGCCCCTGGCCGGATTCGCCGAACAGGCCCCAGCGCTTCGGCGTACCGCGCAGACAGTGGATCTCCTTCAGCTCGCGTGAGGCCGGGCGACGGAACAGATTCCAGCATCCCCAGGCGATCATCAGCACCGCCACGAAAATCATCCAGGGGATCACCAGCACCGGGCTTATCAGGCTGAAGAACAGCAGCAGCAGCGCAACGGAGATGATAACGGCTTCACGGATGCCGTTCGGCCGGTTCAGCGCATGCTCTTCCGGCGTTTCCTTGCGAATATTGACCAGCTCGACATGCTCGCTCTCCTCCTTGCGGATGGACGCGTTTTTGGTCGGCGCGGCGGTCACCACCGGCGGCTGCGGCCGGTCGTGGATATGATCTTTCAGCGAGTGCCCGTTGAGCGAAATCACCAGCGGCAGCGTCTGGGTTCTGATCACTTCCACATGGTTGTCGGCGGTGATATACGGCTCCCAGAACGGCGGCAGATGCACCTCTTCAGCGTCGAGGTAATAGCGCCATTTATTGGGATCGTCGCTGGCCAGCCCGTAGCGAGTGATGGCGTGCGTGACGGGATAAACGTTATCGCTTTGCGGGGTGAGCGCCAGCTTGGCCGCGGGCAGCGTAGCGCCGCCGCCGGGCAACAGTTTGTTGCTCAGCTTGTTTTGCTGATTGAGGTAGAATTCGACCGCGGCGCGCTCTTCGTCGGTCAGCTTGCGGTGGGCTGGTTTGATAAACGGCAGCGCGTGCGCCAGCGCCGACGGGTTGCGGGCCTTGAACCACAGGTACAGACCGGCGGCAATCAGACAGACAAGCACTAAGGCCAATATCAACACTATTGTGCTCATGCAATCCCCATCTCACACCGTGAATTTCGCCAACCTGATGAAAAGCTGAATATTATACGGAGTAAACCGCCAGGAGGCACCCAGAACTAATGAGGGAACAAACAGATTCTCGCTCTGGATCTCATTCCTTCATGACGCAAGGCCATTTTATCACTGATTCTTGCCTGCGTGATACTAGCAACCGGCCTCTGCCGTCGATATCGGCATTATCCTATTTTCTTGCACGCTGTTTGCTGAATCAGTACGGAAAATCGCCGGCCGCTGGCTACGCTTGTTAAAAGAAAGTAAATTACTGCTCATGCGCGTTGCGGCGGAGCTTGCCCTTAACGCACAATGTGATCAGGATCGAATTTGGTCAGCGTTTGAGCGCCTACGAGCCGTGCGTTACGCCAATCATTATTTCGGTTGCCCCGTCCACGTCTGGGTAACCTTTTTGAGGCAATCATGGATAAACACCTGCAAAAACCTAAAATTCTGAAAGTGGAAACGGTCGCGCGTTCGCGTTTGTTCAACGTCGAGTCGGTCGATTTGGAATTCAGCAACGGGGTTCGGCGGGTGTATGAGCGCATGCGGCCTTCGGATCGCGAAGCGGTGATGATCGTGCCGGTGATTGGCGATGATCTGCTGCTGATCCGCGAATATGCGGTGGGCACCGAATCCTATGAGCTGGGGTTCCCGAAAGGGCTGATTGATCCCGGTGAGGGCGTGCTGGAGGCGGCCAACCGCGAGCTGATGGAAGAGGTGGGATTCGGCGCGAAGCGCTTTGATTTTCTCAGCAAGCTGACGATGGCGCCATCCTACTTTTCCAGCAAAATGAATATCGTGCTGGCGCACGATCTCTATCCGCAGAGCCTGGAAGGGGATGAACCAGAGCCCCTGCCGCAGGTGCGCTGGCCGATCGCCAACATGATGGCGCTGCTGGCGGAACCGGATTTCCGTGAGGCGCGCAACGTCAGCGCGCTGTTCCTCTCCGAGGCGTTTTTGCGCGCATCGCGCTGATACGCTTCGCGCCGAACAAAAAAAGGGCCAGATTTCTCTGGCCCTTTTCGATCAGAACAGCTCGTGGCTTTCACCGCCCGGATCGGTCAACGTGGTGCCGGTATCGCGCGATGGGTAGTCCGTCGGCTGCGTTCCTTCGATGAAGTACTCGGAACGGCTGCCGCCGCCACCGCCAGAGAGCTTGCCGCTGCTCTTGTCGATGGTGACGCTGATGATGCCCGGCGGCGGCGTGACTTTCTGCTCCGGGATGCCTTCCAGCGCGGTCTTCATGAAGTCGTCCCACGCCGGCTGGGCGCTCTTGGCACCGCCTTCACCGCCGGAAATTTGATCCGGGATGGCGCCGGATACCGTCGACCGGCCCAGATCGCGGCGGTGATCGTCGAAACCGATCCACACCGAGGTCACGGTATCCGGGCCATAGCCGGAGAACCAGGCGTCCTTGGAACTGTTGGTGGTACCGGTTTTGCCGCCGATATCATGACGCTTCAGATCGCGCCCGGCGCGCCAGGCGGTACCCATCCAACCCGGTTCGCCGAAGATATTGCTGTTCAGCGCATCGTGGATCAAGAAGGCCAGCTGTGTGCTGATGACGTGCGGCGCATACTGTTGATCGCCGTCCTGCTGTACCTGAGCCGGGGTGACCTGCTCCAGCTGCGGCATCGGCACCGTGCTGTTGTTGCCTTCCTGCGAGGTGGCGACGTTTTCGATGTTGTCGTCGGACAGCACCGCCGAGCGGTGGGTGTCGCCGTAGATCACCGGCAGGTTGCAGCTGCTGCACACCACTTTCGGTTTGGCTTCGAACACCGTATTGCCGTTGTCGTCTTCAATTTTGGTGATGAAGTACGGATCGACCAGGTAACCGCCGTTCGCCAGCACCGCGTAGCCGCGCACCAGCTGCATCGGGGTGAAGGAGGCGGAACCCAGCGCCAGCGATTCGGTATGCACGATATTCTGCGCCGGGAAGCCGAAGCGCTGCAGATATTCCGCCGCGTAGTCGACGCCCATCGCGCGCATCGCGCGCACCATCACAACGTTCTTCGATTGCCCCAGCCCCTGCCGCAGACGAATCGGGCCGTCGTAGGTCGGCGGCGAGTTCTTCGGCCGCCAGTCGGTGCCGGCGCCGGCATCCCAACGGGTGATCGGCAAGTCGTTCAGGATGGTGGCCAGCGTCAGGCCTTTATCCATCGCGGCGGTGTACAGGAACGGTTTGATGTTCGAACCTACCTGGCGCAGTGCCTGCGTGACGCGGTTGAATTTGCTCTGGTTGAAATCGAAACCGCCGACCAGCGCTTTCACCGCGCCGTCGTTCGGGTTGATCGAGACCAGCGCCGAGTTGACGTCCGGCACCTGCGACAGCCACCAGGCGTCGTTCACTTTGCGCACCCACACCTGCTGGCCGGCCTGCACCACGTCGGTGACGCGTTTCGGCGTTGGGCCTTGCTGAGTGTCTGAGCGATATGGCCGCGCCCAGCGCATGGTCGCCATCGGCAGGGCAATGCTGCTGCCGTCGGCCAGCATCGCCGTCGCTTCCTGCGGGTTGGCGGCGGTAATCACCGCCGGCGCCAGCGGGCCGTAGTTCGGCAGGTTTTTCAGCGAATCGACAATCTGTTTGCGATCCCAGGCCGCTTCGCCGACTTTCCACAACACGTTGGACGGGCCGCGATAGCCGTGGCGCATGTCATAGGCCAGCACGTTGTTGCGCACCGATTCCTGCGCCGCCAGCTGCAGCCGTTTGGTGACGGTGGTGTAAACCTTGTAACCGTCGGTATAGGCGTTTTCACCGTAGCGCTTGATCATCTCCTGACGCACCATCTCGGAGAGATACGGCGCGGAGAAGCTGATTTCCGGCGCATGGTAATTGGCGACCAGATCTTCGGAACGCGCCTGATCGTACTGCGCCTGCGTGATGTAGTGTTCGTCCAGCATGCGCGATAGCACCACGTTGCGACGGGCAACGGCGCGATCGTGCGAATAGAGCGGGTTGAAGGTGGACGGCGCTTTCGGCAGGCCGGCGATGGTCGCCATTTCGCTCAGGGTCAGCTGGCTGACGTCTTTGCCGAAATAGACCTGCGCGGCGGCGCCCACGCCGTAGGCGCGGTAACCCAGATAGATCTTGTTCAGATACAGCTCAAGGATTTCATCTTTGGTGAGCATCTGCTCGATGCGCACCGCCAGGAAAGCTTCCTTGATTTTACGCATCAGGGTGCGTTCCGGGCTTAAGAAGAAGTTACGCGCCAGCTGTTGGGTAATGGTACTGGCCCCCTGTGAAGCGTGGCCGGAGACCAGCGCGATGGAGGCGGCGCGGAAGATGCCGACCGGATCGACGCCGTGGTGATCATAGAAGCGGCTGTCTTCGGTGGCGATGAATGCGTGCACCATCACCGGCGGAATTTGATCCAGTTTCAGCGGAATGCGGCGCTTCTCGCCGTATTGGGCGATCAGTTCGCCATCGGCGCTGTAGACCTGCATCGGTATCTGCAGCCGCACATCTTTCAGCGTTGCGACGTCGGGCAGCTGTGGCTCGACATATTTGTACAAGCCAAAAATCGAGGCTGCTCCCAGCACGATGCAACATACTGCAAGGATTAGAAAATACTTTACGAACTTCACCTGAGATTTCCCATTTCTAAGTCATTTGGGCAGTTTATAAACAACCGCGCGGTAGTATAAAGGCAAGCCTGCGACATGGATATGTTCTTTTATCATCTGATGTTATGGAGGCTTGCGAAACATGTTCCCTCAAGCATGGCAGGTAGGGCTGGATATACAAATCGACTGCGTGCGGGCGGTGGCGGCTCAACGCCGCCGCAACGGCTGGCAGTTGCGCCACTGGTGGCAGCAGGCGCTGCCGCAGGCGGTTTTGCGCGATGGCTGCCTGCAACCTTCCGAATTCCTGATCCGGGCGCTGCGGCAATGGCGCGTCCAGCTGCCGCGACATATTTCCTTACGCATTGCTCTGCCGGCGCAACGCGTGTTACAGCAGCGCATGACGCAGCCGGACGCGCGGCTGCGCGAGCCGGAACGCAGCGACTATATCGGTGGCCACGGTTTGAAGCAGTTCCCGCTCGACGGCCAGACGTTGGTGCTCGACTATCGCGCCGCGCCGGCGGATGAGGTGGCGCTGCTGTTGACCGCTGCGAGGCGGCAGGAGCTGCAGCAGTGGCTGCATTGTCTGCGTCAGGCTGGCCTGCATCCGCAAGCGGTCGATATCACCCCCTGTGCGCTGCGCATGATGGCGACGGCGGCAGGCGTGCCGCCCGCTGCGGGGCTGATGCACCGTCTCGAACGAGAATGGCTGTGGGTGGCGCCGGCCGACGGCGCGTTCGCTTTTGGTCTGGCGCCGGGCGACGATGACGCGCAGGCGCTGCGGGCGCTGCAAGCCCAGATGCCGGTGGGCGACGATCGGCCGGTCTATGCCGGCGGCGTGCTGGCGGGAGCCTTGCCCGCCGGTTGCCTTGGTTGGTCGCCGCTCAGCGCCTTCACGCAGCTGCGTCCGCCGTTGCCTGCGCATCCTTCGGCGTTCGCGTTGGCCGGTGGTCTGGCGCTGCGCGAGGAGGATCGCTGATGTATCAGGTCAACTTTCTGCCCTGGCGCCAGCGCCGCGAGCGGCGGCGCGGCTATTTCTGGCTGGGCGTGCTGCTGTTGCAGGTAGCGGCGCTGCTGCTGGCACTGTTCCTGATCGCCGGCCAGCTGCGGCATCAACAGGCGCAGCGGCAGGCGCGGCTGGCGATGCTGGGTGAAGAGCTGGCGGCATTGACGTTGCTCGTCCGCCAGCAGCAGCAAGAGCGGGCGCAGCGAGCGTTGCACAGCGTCCGCGCCGAACGGCAGGCGAGCAACGCCCAACATAACCGGTGTTATTTGCAGCTGCTGCAGCAATTGTCCTCTAGCGTTCCTCCCCCGCTGTGGCTCACGGCGCTGGACAGCGATGCGGCGAACGGCCTGCGGCTGCGTGGATTGAGCCGCTCTCCTGCGGCCATCACGCAGTTCGAACGACGGCTGGCGGGGATGCCTGCGTTGCCACGGCTGCGTTTGGCTGAGGTGGCGCAACGCGAAGACGGCCTGTACTCCTTTCACCTGGCGGCGCGCTGGGGGCGTGATGGATAGCCGTTTGTCATCCGGGCTGCGCTTCTGGCTGAGCTTGCCGGGTTGGCTATTGCTGGTGGCGCAAGGGCTGGGCATCGGCGCGTTGGCGCTGTTGGGCGGCGGCTGGATGCTGCAAGACGAATGGCGTCAGCGGGAAAGCGCGGCGGAGCGGCAACAGCGCCTGTTGCAACAGATCGCCATGGTGCAACGCCAACTGGATGAGGTGCCGCAAACCGCTATCCCGGCGGCGCCGCTTGCGCCGATCGCCACCGGCGATCTGGCGAGCGTGCTGCAACGAGCGGGGGGCGCCCTGTTGCGCTGGCAGCGGCAGGAAAAACCGCCGCGGCAAACGCTGAGCTTGCGCATTGACTACGCCGGTTTGCTGGTGCTGCTGGAGGCGCTGCCCGCCGATTTGCGCCTCCAGCAGCTGAGCGTGGAGACACCGCCGCAGGGCATGACGGCGCGGTTGGTTTTACAGGATGCCGCCGAGGAGCAGGCCGATGAGTAAAAGACCTGGCCGTTGGTGGTGGCTGCTATGGCCGTGGGCCTTATGCGCTGAGCCGCGCGATCCGTTTGCGCCGCCTCCGCTGCCTGCTTGTGCCCAAACGGAGGCATCGCCGGCGGGCTGGCGACTGAAAGGCGTCATCGGGCACCCGGCGCTGCGCTATGGCTGGGTGGTGACGCCGGCGGGGCAATGGCTACGCCTGCGGCCGCAGCAGCGGGTGCTGGCCGAGCGCTGGCAGGTGACGCAGGTGCAGGCGCGCAGCCTGACGTTAACGGCGCTGGCGGCCGAACCGGATTGCCCGGCGAGCCAGGGCGACATCTCGCTGATGATGGACAACAACAAGGATGGCAAACCATGAAAGGACGCGCTGGATTGGGCGTGGCGCTGTGGTGCCTGGCGCTCGGCGCCGCGCAGGCGCAGGATAAGCAGCGGGTTTCCCTGGAGTTTCAGGATGCGCCGGTGACGGTCATCCTGCAGGCGCTGGCGGATTATCGGCAGATGAACCTGATCGCCGCGCCCGGCGTGAGCGGCAACCTGACGCTGCGGCTGGAGAATGTGCCCTGGCCTCAGGCGCTGGCGCTGACTCTGCGTATGGGCAAGCTGACGATGACGCGGGAGGGGAGCGTGATGCTGATCGCCCCGGAGCCGGACGCGCAGGAAAAAAAACAGCAGCGAGAAGCGCTGGCGCAGCGGCAACCGCTGCACAGCCTCACCCTGACGTTACAAAACGGCGATGCGGCGGAGATTGCCGAAAGCCTCAATGCCCAACGCGGCGCCTTGCTCAGCGAGCGTGGCAGCGTGCTGGCGGATAAGCGCACCAATACGCTGCTGCTGCGCGACACCGCGCCAATCCTGGCGCAGTTGAAAAAACGGGTGACGGAAATGGACGCGCCGCTGGCACAGGTGCAGCTGGCGGCGCATATCGTGACCATCAACAGCGAAAGCCTGCGTGAACTCGGCGTGCGTTGGGGATTGGCGCCCGACGACAGGCCGACGCGGCCGCTGCGGCCGGGCAATCTCGGCGTCAACCTGCCGCTGGAGCGCAGCGCGGTGAACGCCGGTTTCCACCTGGCGCGCATCAGCGGGCGTTTGCTGAGCCTCGAGCTGACGGCGCTGGAGCAGGAAAATCAGGTGGAGATCATCGCCAGCCCGCGCCTGCTGACGGCGCATCTGCAAACCGCCAGTATCAAACAGGGAACCGAGATCCCTTACGAAGTGTCGAGCGGCGCCAGCGGTGCGACCGCGATCGAGTTCAAAGAGGCGGTGCTGGGCATGGAGGTGACGCCCAAGGTGTTGCCGGACGGACGCATCACGCTGACGCTGCACATCAGCCAAAATATGCCGGGGCGCGCCATCAGCCGGGGCGCGGGGGAAGCCCTGACCATCGATAAACAGGAGATTAAGACGCAGATCACGGTGAAAAACGGCGAAACCCTGGTGCTCGGTGGTATTTTTCAACGGCATAGCGGCAAGACGGCGGACAAGGTGCCGGGATTGGGCGATGCACCACTGCTGGGGGGCTTGTTCCGGCAAAGCGGCGCGCAACAGAAAAAACGCGAGCTGGTGATCTTCATTACGCCGACCCTGATTAAGGGATAAGCGGCTGCCTGTCGGCCGGGCGGCAAATCTCCTAAAGTTGATGAGCAGATACACTTTTTTATCCCCTTGGGGGGATCTGCGTTTGACGCTGCGGCCGATTTAGCTTACAAGGGTTACCGAATTGAGCACCGAGGTTTTTTGTTAGCGTCAAGACGCCGTTAAAAACATATGGTTTCCCTCCCGCGGCGTGGATTGCGATTTATTCGGTTGCCAAACTACCAAGAGTGTTGAGATAATTTTTCGTCTGATCTCGCACTATCGCTCATGAGGTTTCAGTTTAGGTCCCGCCGCTGATTTGATTGGCGGGGCGGGTTAACATTAACGAATTGTCTTAGTAATACCGAAAAACATGGCAGAGAAACGCAATATCTTTCTGGTTGGGCCTATGGGTGCCGGCAAAAGCACTATTGGCCGTCAGTTAGCTCAGCAACTCAATATGGAGTTCTTCGACTCCGATCAAGAAATTGAGCGACGTACCGGAGCTGACGTGGGCTGGGTATTCGACGTGGAAGGGGAAGAAGGTTTCCGCGATCGTGAAGAAAAAGTCATTAATGAACTGACGGAAAAACAAGGGATTGTGTTGGCGACCGGCGGCGGTTCGGTGAAGTCGCGCGAAACGCGCAACCGTCTGTCCGCGCGCGGCGTGGTGGTCTATCTGGAAACCACGATCGAGAAGCAGCTGGCTCGTACCCAGCGTGATAAAAAACGCCCGCTGCTGCAGGTTGATTCTCCGCCGCGTGAAGTGCTGGAAGCCTTGGCGAAAGAGCGCAATCCGTTGTATGAAGAGATTGCCGATGTCACCATCCGCACCGACGATCAGAGCGCTAAAGTGGTTGCCAACCAGATCATCAACATGCTGGAAAGCAACTGATTGCCGATTTTCGCGTTCGCCGTCGGCCAATGCGGAAAACTGATTTGTGTTCCCCGCTGTTGCGGGGATCAACCACCGCCGCACCATACAGAGAACTGAGCGCGACATGGAGAGAATTACTGTAACGCTTGGGGAGCGCAGCTACCCGATTACCATCGCCGCCGGATTGTTTAACGATCCGGCTTCTTTTATGCCGTTGAAGGCGGGTGAGCAAGCGATGTTGGTCACCAACCAGACCCTGGCGCCGCTTTATCTGGAGCGTGTCCGGCAGGTGCTGGAGCAGGGGGGCGTCGTGGTGGATCAGGTGATCCTTCCCGATGGTGAACAGTACAAATCTCTGGCGGTGTTGGAGCAGGTGTTTTCGGCGCTGCTTGAAAAACCGCACGGGCGCGATACCACGCTGATCGCCCTCGGCGGGGGCGTGGTCGGCGATCTGACCGGCTTCGCCGCCGCGTGCTACCAACGCGGCGTGCGCTTTATTCAGGTTCCCACCACGCTGTTGTCGCAGGTGGACTCCTCCGTAGGCGGCAAAACCGCCGTCAACCACCCGCTCGGCAAAAATATGATCGGCGCTTTCTATCAACCCGCTTCGGTGGTGGTTGATCTGGATTGCCTGAAAACGTTGCCGACGCGTGAACTCTCTTCCGGCCTGGCTGAAGTCATCAAATACGGGATCATCCTCGATCGCGAGTTCTTCGTCTGGTTGGAAAACAACATCGATGCGCTGATGGCGCTGGATATGCAGGCGTTGGCGTACTGTATCCGCCGCTGCTGCGAGCTGAAGGCCGAGGTCGTGGCCGCCGACGAACGCGAAAGCGGCCTGCGCGCCTTGCTGAATCTGGGCCATACTTACGGCCACGCCATCGAAGCCGAAATGGGCTACGGCGTATGGCTGCACGGCGAAGCGGTGGCTGCGGGCATGGTGATGGCGGCGGAAACCGCGCGCCGTCTCGGCCAGTTCTCGGTTGAAGATATCGAACGCATCAAAGCGCTGCTGCTGCGCGCCGGCTTGCCGGTCTGCGGGCCGCAGGAAATGACGCCGGAATCCTATCTGCCACACATGCTGCGCGACAAGAAAGTGCTGGCGGGTGAATTGCGTCTGGTGCTGCCGACCGCGATAGGTGCGGCGGAAGTGCGCGGCGGCGTAGGGCATGAGCTGGTGTTGGCGTCGATCGCCGCCTGCCTGCCTGAGCAGCAGCGTAATTAAATCGGACTAAGTAACAGTGGCTTAGCCGCCATTTGCATCTATATTAATACAGTGAGCAGAGCACGACGGGTGTCGCTTTGCCATCATCGGGTTAATCTGCCCGTGCCACGGTAGGTCTACGGTGGTGGGCTTTTGCCTCTAGTTGGAGGGTTTCAGATGGACGAGTTTAAACCGGAAGACGATCTCAGACCTGATAGCAGCGATCGTCGTCCTACGCGTTCGCGCAAGCCGGCCGCCGCGCCGCGCTTCGCCGTTTCGCGCCAGCATTTGATGATCGGCATCGGCATTTTGGTGCTGTTGCTGCTGATTATCGGCATCGGTTCCGCCTTGAAGGCGCCGACCAAGCATGAAGCGGCTCAGGATAGCGGCGCGCAAAACGGCGCGGCCCGCGATATCAACCTGTCCGGTTCTTCGTCGCTGACCACCGCCAATAACGGCGTGCCGGGCGGCACCACGGATACCCATGACAACAACGGCGTGAGCGCGACTCAGCCGCAGCAACCGCAGAACGTCAGCGTTCCGCCGATCTCCGGCACGCCGACCGAAGCGCAAACTCAGCCTCAGCAGGGCGGTGCGCAGCAGCGCGTCGATCTGCCTGGCAACATGGCGGATGCGCTGTCGCAGCAGCAAGGGCAGGTGGATGCCGCGACCCAGGGCATGACCGGCGCAGCCTCGACGCTGCCGACCGCACCGGCGACGGTGATGAGTGGCGCCGCGGCGCGCGAAACGACTCGCCCTGTGCAGGGCACCGCGCAGCAACAGCATAAAACGCCGGCGAAAACCGCCGCCAAGCCGAGCGCGACGCAGCATAAATCACCGACCACGGTGTATACGCCGCCTGCCAAGCCGTCTTCTACCGCGAAAGCGGGAGCGGTCGCCAGCAGCGGCAGTTCGCTGCAGTCTGCGCCAGGCAGCCACTATACCTTGCAGCTGAGCAGCGCTTCGCGTTCCGATACGCTGAACGCCTACGCCAAACAGCAGAAGCTGCAGAACTACCTGGTGTACGCCACCAAGCGTGACGGCAAACCGTGGTACGTGCTGGTAAGCGGCAACTATGCGTCTTCCGCAGAAGCGAAGCGCGCCATTGCTTCGTTGCCGGCGGATGTGCAGGCGAAAAAACCGTGGGTCCGACCTGTACACCAAGTGCAGCAAGATCTTAAAAAATAAATCATTTAAATTTGTGCGCTGATGTGCTGTCTGAAACAGAGTACAATCCGCCGCTCTGAATTGTATAAGTAGCTAATTGACGGCATGAAGAAAAACCGCGCTTTTTTAAAATGGGCTGGTGGAAAATACCCGCTGGTAGATGAGATTCGTCGCCATCTGCCGGCGGGAGACTGCTTAATCGAGCCCTTCGTGGGTGCGGGATCCGTCTTTCTGAATACGGATTACGACGCCTACATTCTCGCCGACATCAATAGCGATCTTATCAACCTGTATAACATCGTTAAGCTGCGCACGGATGACTTCGTGCGCGATGCCCGCACGCTTTTCGCCGATGAATTCAATAACTCGGATCAGTTTTACCTGCTGCGAGAAGAGTTCAATACTAGCACCGAGCCTTACCGCCGGGCGCTGCTGTTTCTGTACCTGAACCGCCACTGCTATAACGGCCTGTGCCGCTATAACCTGCGCGGCGAGTTCAACGTGCCGTTTGGCCGGTACAAGAAACCGTACTTCCCGGAAGAAGAGCTCTACTGGTTTGCCGAAAAATCGCGCAATGCCACTTTTGTCTGCGAGCATTACCGCGATACCATGGCGAAGGCCGTGGCCGGCGCCGTGGTGTATTGCGATCCGCCTTATGCGCCGCTGTCGGCGACGGCGAATTTCACCGCCTACCACACCAACAGCTTCAGCATCGCCGATCAGCAGAGCCTGGCGCATCTGGCGCACCAGCTCTCGGTAGAGAGCCAGGTACCGGTATTGATCTCCAATCACGATACCGAGCTGACGCGCGACTGGTACCAGCATGCCGCGCTGTATGTGGTGAAAGCGCGCCGCACGATCAGCCGCAACATTCTCGGCCGCAGCAAAGTGAACGAGCTTTTGGCGCTGTATCGCTAAGCCGGGGGCACCCCGGCGCATAACAACTCGACCCTACGTTTGGAGAAGCGGATGAAAAAGTTTTTGATTGCCCCGTCCATTCTGTCGGCAGATTTTGCCCGGTTAGGTGAAGATACCGCCAACGTGCTGGCCGCAGGCGGCGACGTGGTGCACTTCGACGTGATGGACAACCACTACGTGCCCAATCTGACCATCGGCCCGATGGTGTGCGAAGCGCTGCGCAACTACGGCATTACCGCGCCGATTGACGTGCACCTGATGGTCAAGCCGGTGGATCGCATCGTGCCTGATTTCGCCAAGGCCGGCGCGTCTTATATCTCTTTCCACCCCGAAGCTTCCGAGCATGTCGATCGCACCATTCAGCTGATCAAAGAGCACGGCTGTAAAGCCGGCCTGGTGTTCAACCCGGCCACGCCGCTGAGCTACCTCGATTACGTGATGGATAAAATCGACGTGATCCTGCTGATGTCGGTTAACCCGGGCTTCGGCGGCCAGTCGTTCATTCACGGCACTCTGGACAAGCTGCGCCAGGTGCGCAAGCTGATTGACGACAGCGGCCGCGATATCCGCCTGGAAGTCGACGGCGGGGTGAAGGTGGACAACATCGCCGAAATCGCCGCCGCGGGCGCCGATATGTTCGTCGCCGGTTCCGCCATCTTTGGCCAGCCGGACTACCGCAAGGTGATCGACGAGATGCGCAGCGAGCTGGCAAAGGTTACCCATGGCTGATTTCGGCGCGATCCGCGCATTGGCCTTCGATCTGGACGGCACGCTGGTCGACAGCGCGCCGGGTCTGGCGGCCGCCATCGATATGGCGCTGGAAGAGACGGGCCTGCCGCAAGCGGGTGAAGAACGGGTCGGCACCTGGATCGGCAACGGCGCCGACGTGCTGGTGCAGCGCGCGCTGCGCTGGGCGGAAGCGGAAGGCACGCCGGAGCAGTGCAGCCGGCTGCGTGAACGCTTCGACCATTTCTACGCGCAGACCGTCGACAGCGGTAGCCGCCTGTTCCCGCAGGTGCAAGAGACGCTGGCCCGACTGGCCGCGCACGGTTACCCGATGGCATTGGTGACCAACAAGCCGACGCCGTTCGTGGCACCGCTGCTGGCGGCGCTGGGCATTGGCGACTATTTCTCGCTGGTGATCGGCGGCGACGACGTGACGGAAAAGAAACCGCATCCGGCGCCGCTGTACCTGGTGCTCGGCAAGCTTGGGCTGCGGGCGCATGAACTGCTGTTCGTCGGCGACTCCCGCAACGATATTCAAGCCGCGCAGGGTGCCGGTTGCCCGAGCGTCGGCTTTACCTACGGTTATAACTACGGCGAATCGATCGCCCTGAGCCACCCCGATCGGGTGTTGGAGCGCTTCGCCGATTTGTTGCCCGCTCTTGGGCTGTCATCTTTAGAGAATCAGGAAATTTAAACATGAGTAAGCCCATCGTATTTAGCGGCGCGCAGCCGTCCGGCGAACTGACCATCGGCAACTACATGGGTGCGCTGCGGCAGTGGGTGCAGATGCAGGACGACTACGACTGCATCTACTGCATCGTCGATCTGCATGCCATCACCGTGCGCCAGGACGCCGAGAAGCTGCGCAAGGCCACGCTGGATACGCTGGCGCTGTACCTGGCCTGCGGTATCGATCCGGAAAAAAGCACCATCTTCGTGCAGTCGCACGTGCCTGAGCACACGCAGCTGAGCTGGGTGCTGAACTGTTACACCTATTTCGGCGAACTGAGCCGCATGACGCAGTTCAAGGACAAATCCGCGCGCTACGCGGAGAACATCAACGCCGGGCTGTTCAGCTATCCGGTGCTGATGGCGGCCGATATCCTGCTGTATCAAACCAATCAGGTGCCGGTGGGCGAAGACCAGAAACAGCACCTGGAACTGAGCCGCGACGTAGGCCAGCGTTTTAACGCGCTGTACGGCGACGTGTTCAAAGTGCCGGAGCCGTTCATTCCTAAATCCGGCGCGCGCGTCATGTCGCTGCAGGAGCCGACCAAGAAGATGTCCAAGTCGGACGACAACCGCAACAACGTGATCGGCCTGCTGGAAGATCCGAAAGCGGTGACCAAGAAGATCAAACGCGCAATGACCGACTCGGAAGAGCCGCCTGTCGTGCGTTACGACGTGGTCAACAAGGCGGGCGTCTCCAACCTGCTGGATATCCTCGCCGGCGTGACCGGCAAGAGCATCGCGCAGCTGGAAGCCGAGTTCGAAGGCCAGATGTACGGCCACCTGAAAGGCGCGGTGGCGGAAGCCGTCTCCGGCATGCTGGGTGAGCTGCAGGAGCGCTACCACCGCTTCCGCAACGACGAAGCCTATCTGCAGCAGGTGATGCGCGACGGCGCCGCCAAGGCCCGCGCGCGCGCGCAGGAAACCCTGGCGAAGGTCTATCAGGCCGTCGGTTTCGTACCGCCGCAGGCGTAACGCCGGGGCGAATAGAAAAAGCGGCCAAAGGCCGCTTTTTTTACGTCGGTATCACGCCATTTGCGC
Organism: Serratia sp. LACPHL-BACT-2024-00286; assembly: GCF_043109535.1. Taxonomy (NCBI): domain Bacteria; kingdom Pseudomonadati; phylum Pseudomonadota; class Gammaproteobacteria; order Enterobacterales; family Yersiniaceae; genus Serratia; species Serratia sp. LACPHL-BACT-2024-00286. The sequence goes on along the minus strand of NZ_JBICNA010000008.1, from coordinate 46,040 downwards.
CAGGCCGGCGGGCGGTTCCTCGCTGGCGAACCAATTGAGCTTGCTGCGCAGGCTGACCACGCTGCCGACGATGATCAGGCTGGGGCTGGCGGCCTGCAGGGACAAGGCGCCCAGTTGGCCGAGCTCGCCTTCGATCACCCGCTGGCGGCAGGACGTGCCGTTTTCTACCAGCGCTACCGGTGTGGCGGCCGGCAAGCCGTGTGCGATCAGCTGGCGCTGGATCTCCGCTGCCTGCGTTAGCCCCATATAGAACACCAGCGTCTGCTGCCCGGCGGCCAGCGTCGCCCAGTCCAATCCGCCGTCGGCCTTGGCGTGGCCGGTCACCAGGCGCACGCTCTGCGCATGGTCGCGGTGGGTGAGCGGGATGCCGCTGTAGGCGGAACAGCCGGAGGCGGCGGTGATGCCCGGCACCACCGAGAACGGCACGTTGGCGTCCGCCAGCGTCTCCAGCTCTTCGCCGCCGCGGCCGAAGATAAAGGGATCGCCGCCCTTCAGGCGCACCACGCGTTTGCCTTGCAGCGCCTGCTGCAGCAGGATTTGGTTGATTTGCTCTTGCGGCACGCAGTGGTGGCCGGCGCGTTTGCCGACGAAGATGCGTTCGGCGTCGCGGCGCACCAGCGTCATGATCTCTTCGGAGACCAGCCGGTCATAAACCACCACGTCGGCCTGCTGGATCTGCTGCAGCCCTTTCAGCGTCAGCAAGCCGGCATCGCCCGGCCCGGCGCCCACCAGCACCACTTCACCGCGATCTTCCGGCCGTTCGCTGAACAGCTGCTCGAGCTGGCGTTCGGCCAGCGCGGCGTCGTCGTTGGCCAGCGACTGCGCCAGCCGATCGTGGGCGAATAACCGTTCCCAGAAGCGACGGCGCGCGCCGAGGCTGCTGAAGCGTTGTTTTACCCGCTGCCGCAGCGAGCCGCCCAGCTGGGCCAGCTTGCCGAGGTGCTGCGGCAGCATCGCTTCCAGCTTCTCGCGCAGCAGCCGCGCCAGCACCGGCGCTTTGCCGCCGGAGGACACCGCCACCATGATCGGCGAACGATCGATGATTGACGGCATGATAAAGCTGGCGCGTTTTGGATCGTCCACCACGTTGCAGAACACCCGCTGCTGGTTGGCGCACTGGTACACCAGTGCGTTGACTTCCAGCCGGTCGGTAGCGGCGATCACCAGCCATTTTTCCGCCAGCAGGGCCGGGCTGAATTCGCCCTCGGCCAGCGTCAGCAGGCCTTCCTCAGCCCAGTGGTGGAACTGGGGGCTGAATGCCAGGGCGTTGACGGTCAGCGCCGCGCCGGCGTCCAGCAGCAGGCGCGCCTTGCGTTCGGCGATCTCGCCGCCGCCCACCAGCAGGCAGGCTTTATGTTGCAGTTGGCAGAAAATCGGCAGGTAGTCCATCGGCACTCCTCGGGGTAATCAGTGTGGGGGCGAAATGCGCCCCCGAAAACTCAGGCGGTCTGACGTGCGGCGGCTTTCGCCGCCTGCGGGCGTTCGGCGCGAGGCGTAGCGTACCAATACCCCAGGCCCATCAGCACCGAGCCGGACAGGATGTTGCCCAGCGTCACCCACAGCAGGTTGTGGCCAATGCCGGCGAGGGTGTAGGCCTCGCTGTGGTTGCCGAACCAGGAGAGGGCGAACAGCGTCATGTTGGCGACGGAGTGTTCGTAACCCGAGGCGATAAAGGCCAGCAGGCACCACCAGATGGCGATGAATTTGGCGGCGCCTTCGACGCGGATCGCCATCCAAATCGCCAGGCAGACCAGCCAGTTGCACAATACGCCCTTGAAGAACAGCACCTCGGCCGGCGCGGTGGTTTTCGCCAGCGCGGCGCTGTGCACCAGACTGGTATCCACCGGCAGCAGGCTGCCGCCGCCGTAGTAATACATCAGCGCCACCAGCACCGAGCCGAGCAGGTTGCCGAGCCAGGTTTGCGGCAGCACCGCCCACATCTGGCTTTGGCGGATGGTACCGGCCTTGACGCCGAGCGTCAGGAACATCGTATGGCCGGTGAACAGCTCGGAACCGGCGATGATCACCAGCGTCAGCGCGATGCCGAAGGTGGCGCCCATCACCAGCGGCCGCACGCTTGGGTCGACCAGGTTGCCGAGGGTGAAGATCAGGATGATGCCGAGGCCGACGTAGGCGCCCGCCATCGCCGAGCTGATCCAAAAGCCGAGCGGGCTCTCCTTCGCCAGGCGGACGATGCGCGCCGCGTTGGCGGCGCATTTGTTGATCGTGTCGGTAAACATGTTGCCTCCCGAAAGGTTATGCCGCGACTTGCACGATGCCGTCGACCACCCGGCTGGTGAAGCTGGCGACGGAACGGCTGTCGTCTTCCAGACAGTGGCCGTCGTACAGGCGGAAATGCTGTTTCTTCAGCGGGCTGGCGACCCACAGTTCGCCCTGATGCTCGGCGATCAGGCCGCGCGACAGCACGCTGGCCTGGGCGAACGGGTCGATATTGCTGATGGCGAACACCTGCTCGTCGGCATAGGGGCGGAACACCGCCACCTGCCGATCGCCGATCAGGGCGCACACGCCGGTGCCGGGCAGAATGTCGGCGACGGGACAAACGGTAATCCACTGGCTCATGCGTGGCTCTCCTCGGTATCGATCAGGGTGACGGGAATGCGCTCGTCAGGGCGCGCCGGGCGGTGCTGGTCGCGTTCGGCCACCACCTGCACGTTCGGATCGCGCAGCGGGCTGTTGACGAAGTGGGCGAAGCGCAGCTGCGTTTCCGGGTGCTCGACGGTCTCTTTCCACTCGCAGATCACCGCATCGCGCAGGCGGGCGATCTCCGCTTCCAGCTGGTCGTTGATGCCGAGCTTGTCGTCGATGATCACCTTGCGCAGGTAATCGATGCCGCCTTCCAGGCTCTCCAGCCACACCGAGGTGCGCTGCAGCTTATCGGCGGTGCGGATATAGAACATCATGAAGCGGTCGAGGTAGCGCACCAGGGTCTCGCGATCGAGGTCGGCGGCCAGCAGATCGGCGTGGCGCGGTTTCATGCCGCCGTTGCCGCAGACATACAGGTTCCAGCCGTTCTCGGTGGCGATGATGCCGACGTCCTTGCCCTGCGCTTCGGCGCATTCACGGGTGCAGCCCGAGACGCCGAACTTCATTTTGTGCGGGGTGCGGATGCCTTTGTAGCGATGCTCCAGCGTGACGCCGAAGCCGACGCTGTCGCCGACGCCGTAGCGGCACCAGGTGCTGCCGACGCAGGTTTTCGCCATGCGCAGCGCCTTGGCGTAAGCGTGGCCGGTTTCAAAGCCGGCGGCGAGCAGCTTGCGCCAGATGGCCGGCAGGTCGTCTTTCTGCGCGCCGAACATGCCGATGCGCTGCGAGCCGGTCATTTTGGTGTAGAGGTTGTACTCCTTGGCGATCTGGCCGATGGCCAGCAGGCCGTCCGGGGTGATTTCGCCGCCGGCGGAGCGCGGGATCACCGAGTAGGTGCCGTCTTTCTGGATATTGCCGAGGAAGTTGTCGTTGGTATCCTGCAGCGGCGTATGCTGCGGCTTGAGGATGTATTCGTTCCAGCAAGAAGCCAGCAGCGAGCCGACGGTCGGCTTACACACTTCGCAGCCGTAGCCTTTACCGTATTTGGCCAGCAGCGACTCGAACGACTTGATGCCTTCGACGCGGATCAGGTGGAACAGCTCCTGGCGCGAATAGGCGAAGTGTTCGCACAGGTGATGGTTGACCTCGATGCCTTGCTTGCTCAGCTCGGCGTTCAACACCTGGGTGAGCAGCGGGATGCAGCCGCCGCAGCCGGTGCCGGCCTTGGTTTCGGCCTTCAGCGCCGCCACGGTATGGCAGCCTTTGTTGACCGCCTGGATGATGTCGCCTTTGCTGACGTCGAAGCAGGAGCAGATCTGCGCGCTTTCCGGCAGCGAATCCACGCCGATGGCCGGTTTGCTGCCCGCATGGGCCGGCAGGATCAGGCCGTCCGGGTTTTCCGGCAGCTCGATGCCGTTCAACGCCAGCTGCAGCAGGTTGCCGTAGTCGCTGGTGTCGCCCACCAGCACCGCGCCGAGCAGGGTTTTGTTGTCGGCGCTGACCACGATGCGTTTGTAGACTTCTTTGCTTTCATCCAGATAAACGTAGCTGCGGGCGCCCTCGGTGCGGCCGTGGGCATCGCCGATGCCGCCGACGTCCACGCCCAGCAGCTTCAGCTTGGCGCTCATGTCGGCGCCCTGGAAGCCGTTCTCGCGGCCCAGCAGGTGATCGACGGTCACCTGCGCCATTTTGTAACCCGGCGCCACCAGGCCGAAGGTGCGATCGCGCCAGGCGGCGCACTCACCGATGGCGTAGACGTCCGGATCCGACGTCTGGCAGCTGTCGTTGATGGCGATGCCGCCGCGGCGGCCAATCTCCAGCCCGCACTGGCGCGCCAGCTTGTCCTGGGCGCGGATGCCGGTGGAGAACACGATGAAATCCACTTCCAGCAGGCTGCCGTCGGCGAAATGCATGGTTTTGCGCGCGGTGCCGCCGCCGTTGACGATCTCCTGGGTATTTTTGCCGGTGTGTACCTTGACGCCCATGCGCTCGATCTTGCGGCGCAGCTGGTCACCGCCCATCGGGTCGAGCTGTTCGGCCATCAGCATCGGGGCGAACTCGATCACGTGCGTTTCCACCCCCAGGCTTTTCAGCGCGCCTGCGGCTTCCAGCCCCAACAGCCCGCCGCCGACCACCGCACCGCGTTTGCTGCGGCGCGCGCAGGCTTCGATGGCGTTCAGGTCTTCGATGGTGCGGTAAACGAAGCAGTCCTGGCTATCCGAACCTTTAATCGGCGGGATCCACGGATAGGAACCGGTGGCCATGATCAGCTTGTCGTAATAGACGGTGCGGCCGGTGTTGGAGTGGATGACCTTCTCGTCGCGATTGATGGTGATGGCGCGCTCGCCGACCAGCACCTTCACGCCGTGTTTTTCGTAAAAGCCTTCGCGTACCAGCGACAGCTCTTCGGCGGTGTGGTGCGAGAAGTAGGAAGAGAGGTGCACGCGATCGTAAGCGATGCGCGGCTCTTCGCAAAATACGGTGATTTCGAACTGGTCTTTGTCTGCTTTATCCAACAGATCTTCGATGAACCGGTGGCCGACCATGCCATTGCCGACGACGGCAAGTTTGACTCTGCTCATTATTGCCTCAAAATTCTGGTTTCCTAGGCTTACCTTATCTCTCCCAATGGGCAATTTATTGATGCAAATCAATCACGCTCTCATATACCTCTAATGTGGTATATGGATGATTTTTCACGTTTTTTGATAAGTTGCGGATTTTATTCACCTTTAGCTGAAGCGAGTCAGTTTGCATGCAAACTACCCCGCAGGGAGTAAACGCAGGGGGTAGGCAGGCAACGGTGACTTTGTCAGCGCGATCCGCTGCCAGTATGATGAAGAAAACCAGCGCAACGGCAGAGGTGAAGGGTGGCGAAACGTCCATTGAAGTTTATCGATAACCTGCGTTTAAGCGGGCATGAAGGATTGTGGCAACTGGCGATTGAGCAGGGGCGCATCGCGCATCTGGTGCCGCAGCCGGAAGGACAGGAGTGGCGCAGCGACGTGTTGGATGCGCAGGGCGGGCTGGCGCTGCCGGCGTTCGTCGAACCGCATATTCACCTGGATACCACGCAAACCGCCGGTCAGCCGGCCTGGAACCAGTCCGGCACGCTGTTCGAGGGCATTGAGCGCTGGGCCGAACGCAAAGCGCTGCTGACCCATGAAGACGTCAAGCAGCGCGCCTGGCAAACGCTCAAGTGGCAGATCGCCAACGGCGTGCAGTATGTGCGCACCCACGTCGACGTTTCCGATCCCACGCTGACCGCGCTGCGCGCCATGCTGGAGGTGAAACAGGAGGTGGCGCCCTGGGTGACGCTGCAGATCGTCGCCTTCCCGCAGGAGGGGATCCTTTCCTACCCCAACGGCGAAGCGCTGCTTGAAGAGGCGCTGCGGCTGGGGGCCGACGTGGTGGGCGCCATTCCGCATTTCGAATTCACCCGCGAGTACGGCGTGGAGTCGCTGCATAAGGCGTTTGCGCTGGCGCAAAAATACGATCGGCTGGTGGATGTGCACTGCGATGAGATCGACGACGAACAATCGCGCTTCGTCGAGACCGTGGCGGCGCTGGCGCTGAAGCTGGAGATGGGGGCGAAAGTCACCGCCAGCCACACCACGGCGATGCACTCTTACAACGGCGCTTACGCCTCGCGGCTGTTCCGCCTGCTGAAAATGTCCGGCATCAACTTCGTCGCCAACCCGCTGGTGAATATTCACCTGCAGGGGCGTTTCGACAGCTACCCGAAACGGCGTGGCGTGACGCGGGTGAAGGAGATGCTGGAGGCGGAGATCAACGTCTGCTTCGGCCATGACGACGTGTTCGATCCCTGGTACCCGCTCGGCACCGCCAACATGCTGCAGGTGCTGCATATGGGGCTGCACGTGTGCCAGCTGATGGGCTATGGCCAGATCGACGATGGGCTGAAGCTGATCACCTACCACAGCGCGCGCACCCTTAACCTGAGCGACTACGGCCTGGCGGCCGGCAACAGCGCCAACCTGGTGATCCTGCCGGCGGAAAGCGGCTTCGACGCGGTGCGCCGCCAGACGCCGGTGCGTTATTCGATTCGCCAGGGGGCGGTGATCGCCGAAACGCGGCCGGCGGAAACCACGCTGCATTTGCAGCAGGAGGAGACGGTGGATTTCCGGCGCTAAGGCGCAAAAAAAGGGCACCTTGCGGGTGCCCTTGATGTATTTGATGCGAAGACGTTAGTGCGTCACGTGACCGTGGCTGCGGTGCTTGGTCACAAAGCCCAGCAGCAGACACATCACGAACACCGCCAGGTACAGGCCGTTGGCGGTGGTCAGCGCCGCGTGCGCGCCGCCTTTCGCCACGATCGGGCCGGTAACCACGAAGGTCAACATGGTGCCGATGGTGCCGCAGGTCAGGATAAAGTTGACCAGCTTCGGCGAGGAGACCTTGGTCTGCAGCGAGCCGAGGGTGATCAGCGTGGTGTAGATGGCGCTGGAAACGAAGCCCAGAGCCATGATGTAGTAGCCCAGGTGCTCCGGGTTGTCGGTGCTGACGAACAGGTACATCGCGCCGGTAGCCAGTGCGGCCAGCACGGTCACGATGCGCTGCAGATCGAAGAAGCGCAGGATGAAGCTGAACACCCACATGCCGACCATGTAAGAGGTCCAGAAGTCGCTCACCAGCTTACCGGCCTGGCCGATGTCCATGTTGAACGACTTGGTGGCGTACTCAGGCACCCACTGAATGAAGCCCAGCTGGCCGAGGATGTAGCACAGCGCGGCGATCGACAGGAACAGCACGCCGATGCCCCATTTTTCTTTCTCGACCGGCTGGCCGGCGTCGGCGCCTTTCTTGCCCAGCACCGGGAATTCGGAGCACAGGGTCAGCACGAAGATCCCCACGTACAGCAGGCCGATGCAGGCATAAACCCAGTACCAGCCGATATGGCGGGCCAGCAGCATCGCGGCGACGATCGGGAAGATCATCCCGGCCATGCTGAAGAAGGAGTCGGTGAACAACAGGCGCGAACCGCGCTGGCGGCCGGCATACATGTGGGTGATCAGGAAGGTGCCGATCGACATGGTGATACCGCTAACCACGCCGAGGATAAACATGCACAGCGAGAACATGGTCAGGCTCTTGCCGAGCATCAGCCCGGCGACCGCCAGCACCATCAGGACAAAGCCGAAGATCAGCTGACGCTTCAGCGGGATGATTTCCATCAGCCAGGCATTGAGGAAGATCGAAATCAAAATACCGGCGTTGAGGAAAGTAAAGGTGTTGCTCATGCTGGAAACCGGCAGGTTAAAGTACTCTGCAATGTTTCCCATCACCATCCCTGTGACGATCACTAAAGCACCGGTCAGCGCGTACGAAAAGAAGCTGATCCAGGTAAGCCGTATGCGGTTACTGTCATTCATTGTATAGGCCTGAATATGTCTGTTAGAGGTTTTAACGCTGGCATAAGGCCGCTGGCTTTTCCTGGCAAACGCAGAAAAAAGTCCCGATCAGGCCACCAGGGGGCGGATCCTAGCACAGACAACGGGATTTTTTGTGATGGCTGTCGATTTTTTGATGTAACCCATGAAGGGCTGGTGCGCATTATTGTGATCTATTTGCGTACCGTCACAACGGAATCACGGTTGACGATCGTCGGCTCAAACCGGTGCGCCGGGGTGGCGGGGTCGATCAACCTGCGCGCCGCGTATTGGGCCATCTCGCTGATGGGAAAATGTACGCTGCTCAACGCCGGGCGCACGAAAGGCGCGCGTTCGCCGCTGTCGTAGCAGATCAAGGAGATATCCTGCGGCACCCGCAGGCGGTGTTCGTTGATCGCCAGCAGCGCGCCGATCGCCATCTCTTCGTTGCAGCAGTAGATGGCGCTGGGCCGCGCGGCTTGCCGCAGTAGCCGATCGGCGCAGCGGTAACCGCTTTCCAGATCGTAGACGCCCTCCAGGCAGGCCACCGGCTCGATATTCGCCGCCTGCATCGCCTCTTCAAACCCCTGCAGCCGCAGGCGGCTCGACGGGCGTTCACGCGGGCCGCTGATGCAGGCGATGCGCCGGTGCCCGGCATCGAGCAGCTGCTGCGTCGCCATGCGGCTGGCGAGCGGGTGATCGAAGGTGACGCAGCGGTCTTCCAGCCCCGGCACCAGACGATCGAGCAACACGAAATCACGTTGCTCCGCCGCCAATTGGCGCAGCCGATCGTCGCTGAGAAAACGCACGTGCAGGATCACGCCGTCGCAGCGCAGGCTAAATAGCCGCTGCACCGCCTGCCATTCGTTTTCGGCGCTGTTGCGGCCCTGGGTCACCAGCAGCTGTTTGCCGTGGGATTCGGCCTCGGTCTGCACGAAGTCCATCAGCGCGCCGAAAAAGCCGCCGCGGTACGAGGTGGTGACCAGCCCAAGGGTATTGCTGTGGCTGGAGGCGAGCGCGCGGGCCGCCGGGTTGGGGGTGTAACCGAGCTGGGCAACGGCGCGTTCAACCTTCTCGCGGGTCGGCGCCTTGACGTTGCTGTCGCCGTTCACCACGCGCGATACGGTGGCGCGCGAAACGCCCGCCAGCGCTGCGACATCTTCCAGTGTCACCATCGTCCCACTCCTGAATTACGGCTAAAAAAATGGGTTCGGCGCGCCGAACCCCTGTCTGGCTGCGTATAGCCGCTTACCTGAACTGCGGCAAATACGGCGCGTTTATCGTCAACACCTCTTCCAGCAGCGGCTGCGCCAGGTTGGCGTTGCCCACCAACGGGTTGGCGATCAGCGCCAGCAACCCGCTGCGGCGATCGCCGTGCACCGCCGCCTCGATGGTCAGGCGTTCGTAGGCTTTCACCTGCTGCGTCAGGGCCTGCATCGGCTCCGGTAGCGGGCCGAAGGTCAGCGGGTGCGCGCCCTGAGCATCAACGATACAGTTGATTTCTATCACAGCATCGTCCGGCAGGCCATGGATAGCGCCGCGGTTTGCGGTGTTGACCACTAATTGCGTGCCGAGATTATTATGGATAGCACGAATCAGCTCCAGCGCAACTTCGGAATAGAAAGAACCGCCGCGGAAGCTGAGCTGCTCCGGTTTCGTGTTCAGCTGCGGATCGGCATACAGCTCGAACAGCTCTTTCTCCACCTGCATCACCTGCTCGGCGCGGGTGCCGCGCTCGCCGGCGGCGGCCATCTCTTCCGCCAGCATCTCGCGGGTCTGGTAAAAATAGCGGTGGTAGGGGCAGGGGATGGCGCCGAGCGCGCGCAGGAAGTCCGGCTGCCAGGGCTCTTCCTTGATGTTGTTCATGGTCAGCGCCGCGCCGTCGCACAGCATGTCGATCACCTTGGCGGTGACGTCGCGCCCCTGCTGCGTGACCCGATGCACCCAGACCATGTGGTTCAGGCCGGCGAAGCGCAGCTGCACGTCGGCGTAAGGCGCCTGCAGCATGTTGGCGATCATGTGATGCATGCTGATCGGCACGTTGCACAGGCCGATGATCTTCGCTTTGGTAAAGCGGGACACCGCCTCGGTGACGATGCCTGCCGGGTTGGTGAAGTTGATGATCCAGGCGTCCGGCGCCAGTTTTTCCACCCGGCGAGCGATGTCCAGCATCACCGGGATGGTGCGCAGCGCCTTGGCGAAGCCGCCGACGCCGGTGGTTTCCTGGCCGAGCAGCTGGTATTTCAGGCCCAGCCGTTCGTCGGCGGCGCGCGCCGGCAGTTGCCCGACGCGGAACTGGGTCAGCACGAAGGCGGCGCCGCGAATGGCGTCGTCCAGCGCAAAGTGCACGCTGACCTTCACCTGCTCCAGCCCGTGGCGCGCCAGCATGCGGCGGGTCAGGGCGGCGATGGTTTCCACTTTTTGCCGGCCCGGTTCGACGTCCACCAGCGCCAGTTCGGTGACCGGCAGCTCCTCGATGCGCTGGATCAGCCCATCGACCAGCTCGGGAGTGTAGCTGCTGCCGCCGCCGATCACGGCGATTTTGAGTGCGCTCATGGGCGGCCCTCCGTCTGCGACTGACGGCGATAGAGCTCGATCATGTCGTCGGCCAGATCCTGGATCACCATGGCGTTCATCAGATGATCCTGCGCATGCACGGTGATCAGGTTGATCGCCAGTTTGCCGCAGCCTTCGTCCAGGCCGATCAGCTCGGTCTGGATCAGGTGTGCTTTCTTCACCCACTCTTTGGACTCGGCCATGTGCCTGGCCGCGGCGGCGAAGTCGCCGGCGCGCGCTTGCCGCAGCGCCGTCAACGCATTGCTGCGCGCGCTGCCGGAGAACACCAGCAGTTCCATGATGGTGCTTTCAAACTCGGGGCTGACTTCAGTCATCAGTTCACTCACGTCATTTCTCCAGGGGTTGCGCGGCGACGCCGCCGTGGGATGCTTCAGTATCCGCTCTTTTTATAATGAGAGCGCTCTCATTTATATAGAGTAACGGCAATGCGTGTGCAAACTGGGAGGCAGATCGCAAAAATCAACCCAGGGCGGCGCGGGGCAAAAAATGCGTGATGCGGTTGGCAAAAAAGCCTTCTGCGCTCATACTTTCCGCAGCAAAATTCAGGGCCGCCTAGGATATGTCCCGTAATTGGGTAAATATAGGTAAATGGCTGGTACTTGCCGATACAGCTCTTTAGAATCAAAGCGCTTTTCCGTTGTTTGTCTCTCAGAGAAAGGACCCGTTAATGTTCAAACGTACTTTAGTGACCTTCGTCGCGCTGTGTTCCCTCACAGCGATGGCGCCAGCCGCACTCGCCGCCGGTGAGACCCACGTCATGCTGACGACCTCGGCGGGGAATATCGAGTTGGCGCTCGACAGCCAGAAGGCACCGGTTTCCACCCAGAACTTCGTCGATTACGTGAACAGCGGGTACTACAACAACACCATTTTCCATCGCGTGATCCCGGGCTTTATGATCCAGGGCGGCGGTTTCACCGCTGACATGCAGCAAAAATCCACCAAGGCGCCGATCAAGAACGAAGCCGACAACGGCTTGCGCAACCTGCGCGGCACCATCTCGATGGCGCGCACCGCCGACAAGGACAGCGCCACCAGCCAGTTCTTCCTGAACGTGGCGGATAACGCCTTCCTGGATCACGGCCAGCGTGACTTCGGCTACGCGGTGTTCGGCAAAGTGGTGAAAGGCATGGACGTGGTGGACAAAATTGCCCAGGTGCCGACCGGCAACGTCGGCCCTTACCAGAATGTGCCGACCAAACCGGTGGTGATTCTGTCGGCCAAGGTGCTGCCGTAAGTTTTTTGGCCGATCCCGTTGGGGTCGGTCGCTCCTTCCTCTCGAAGCCTTGCCTTCATCACTGTTTTCTCCCGCGCCTCATGCTCTAATCTGCAGACAATAATCAGACCGGAAATCCGGCGTTCGCCCTTTGTTGTCTCTGGATGAGTTGCTGCCATGTATGAATTTAACCAGGTGCTGTTGCTGTTGCAGCAGATGTGCGTCTATCTCGTTATCGCCTATCTGCTGAGCAAAACCCCGCTGTTCATCCCGCTGATGCAGGTGACCATCCGCCTGCCGCACAAGCTGCTGTGCTACGTGATCTTCTCGGTGTTCTGCATCATGGGCACCTATTTCGGGCTGCACATTCAGGATTCGATCGCCAACACCCGCGCGATAGGCGCGGTCCTGGGCGGTCTGCTGGGCGGGCCGTCGGTGGGCTTTCTGGTCGGGCTGACCGGCGGCCTGCACCGGTATACGCTCGGCGGCATGACCGACGTGGCCTGCGCGATCTCCACGGTGTCGGAAGGCCTGGTCGGCGGCATCGTACACAGCATCGCCATGCGCCGCGGGCGCATCGAGCTGCTGTTCAATCCGCTGTTTGTCGGCGGCGTGGCGCTGGTGGCGGAAGTGCTGCAGATGGCGATCATCCTGGCGGTGGCGCGCCCCTACGACGAAGCGTTGCAGCTGGTGGAGCACATCGCGCTGCCGATGATGATCGCCAATACCGTCGGTGCGGCGATGTTCATGCAAATCCTGCTGGATCGGCGCGCGATGTTCGAAAAATACACCAGCGCCTTCTCTTCCAAGGCGCTGAAGATCGCCGAGCGCACCGAGGGCATCCTGCGGCAGGGCTTCGATCAGGAGAACAGCATGAAGGTCGCCCGGGTGATCTATCAGGAGCTGGGCATCGGCGCGGTGGCGATCACCGATCGCGACAAGCTGCTGGCGTTTATCGGCATCGGCGACGACCACCACCTGCCGGGCACGCCGATCGCCTCGGTGCATTCGCATCGCGCCATCGACAACAACGAGGTGGTGTACGCCGACGGCAATCAGCTCTCTTACTGCTGCTCGATCAATCCGGCCTGCAAGCTGGGATCGACGCTGGTGATCCCGCTGCGCGGCGAAAATCAGCGGGTGATCGGCACCATCAAGCTGTATGAGCCGAAAAGCCAGCTGTTCAGCACCATCAACCGTACGCTGGGCGAAGGCATCGCCAGCCTACTGTCGGCGCAGATCATGGCCGGACAGTACGAGCGCCACAAGCAGCTGCTGGCGCAGTCGGAGATCAAGCTGCTGCATGCGCAGGTCAATCCGCATTTCCTGTTCAATGCCTTGAATACCCTGGTGGCGGTGATCCGCCGCGATGGCGAACGCGCCTGCGATCTGGTGCAGTCTCTCTCGACCTTCTTTCGTAAAAACCTCAAACGCTCGGATGACGAAGTCAGCCTGGCGGACGAGATTGAACACGTGAACGCCTACCTGCAGATCGAGAAAGCGCGCTTCGCCGATCGGCTGGAGATCGCGGTATCGCTGCCGGAGGCGCTGTTGGCGGTGCGGCTGCCGGCGTTCTCGCTGCAGCCGATCGTCGAGAACGCCATCAAGCATGGCACCTCGCATCTGCTGGGCGTGGGCCGCATCGAAATCGGCGCCTGCTGCGAAGGGGAGCATCTGCTGCTGCAGGTGACGGACAACGCCGGGCTGTTCCAGCCGAAGCCGAACTGCAGCGGGCTGGGGATGAACCTGGTGGATAAACGCATTCGCGTGCGCTACGGCGAAGGCTATGGCGTGCAGGTGGATTGCCGACCGGACGCCTACACCCGCATTACGCTCAATGTTCCCATGGAGAGGGCCGCCTGATGTTAAACGCACTGATTGTTGACGATGAACCTTCCGCGCGCGACAACCTGCGCCACCTGCTGGAAGCTGAAGCGGGGATCGCGATTATCGGCGAGTGCGCCAACGCCATTGAAGCCATCAGCCAGATCCACCGGCTGCAGCCGGACGTGGTGTTTCTCGATATCCAGATGCCGCGCATCAGCGGGCTGGAAATGGTCGGCATGCTGGATCCCAACCGCATGCCGCACATCGTGTTTCTGACCGCCTACGACGAATACGCGGTGCAGGCATTCGAGGAGCACGCCTTCGACTATCTGCTGAAGCCGGCGGAGCCGAAGCGGCTGAGCAAGACGCTGCAACGTCTGCGGCAGCGCAGTGCGCCGCAGGACATGGCGGCGCTGGAAGAGAGCGCCGGTTACCTGAAATACATTCCCTGCACCGGCCACAGCCGCATCTATCTGCTGCGCTTCGACGAAGTGCTGGCGATCCGCTCCAAACTGAGCGGGGTCTTCGTGGTGCGCAGCGACGGCATGGAGTGTTTCACCGAGCTGACGCTGCGCACGCTGGAAAGCCGTACGCCGCTGGTGCGCTGCCATCGGCAGTATCTGGTCAATCTGGAGCAGGTGCGCGAGATCCGCTTCGAAGAGGGCGGCGCGGCGGAGATGATCATGTCGGCAGGCGATCCGGTGCCGGTCAGCCGGCGCTATTTGAAGACGCTGAAGGAGCAACTGGGGCTGCGGGGGTGACTATGCCGGCGGCCACCGACGGCGAGTATGCACGATGGCCAATACGATGACGCGTTGAGCCGCCCATTCATAGACCAGCAAATAGGACGGGGAGATGACCAGCTCGCGCGTACCGCTATCCGCCCCGTTTTCCCGCTGGCGGGATGATGCACGAGGCGTGCCGCCGCGTCAGCGATTTTTGCATCATTTTCTGCGGCGGCGGCCGGATTTTTAAGTTCCAACCATTCATAAATCGCCAGACGATCGGCGATGGCGGGTTCCGTCCATGTCAGTTTCACAAAAGTCCTTTTGTGTTTTATCGCGTTGATTTGGCTCTGCGTTCGGCGAAATAAGCGGCCACCTCTTCATCGTCGGCGAATTTGCCTTCACGCAACGCCTTGCGGCTTACCTCGACCTTTTCCTTTAACCACTGGTTGTACTCTTCCTGTTGCGCCTGGCGGCTGACAAACTCGCGCATGAAATCACGCAGCAGTTGCGAAGCCGTGCGATCGGCGGCCTTTGCCGCGCTGGCGAAAGCGGTTTTTAACTCTTCATCCACGCGGATTACCACGGTAGATTCAGACATGGTATTTACCTCGTATATACAGCGTAATGCTCACTATAGCACTGGTGCTTTATTGTTCAAGCAAAGGCGCTTTGACGCTAAGCGCAATCTGAATTCATCAGGCCCCGACGGCACCCATTTTGTTTGTCCTTGACGGGGTTACGCGGCGCTTATAGCTTTATTGCATCCACAGGCGCGTTTCGCGCCGCGTCAGCGTCAAAGGAACAGAAAATGAGTGAACCACGGATTATCGCCAAAGCGATGAAAGACGGAAAACCGGAGCAGGATCTGGTGATTTTGCCGGCGTTGGCCAACCGCCACGGGCTGATCACCGGGGCAACCGGCACCGGCAAGACGGTGACGCTGCAGAAAATGGCCGAACAGTTCTCGCGCATCGGCGTGCCGGTGTTCCTGGCGGACGTGAAGGGCGATCTGTCCGGCATCGGCGCCGAGGGCGTGCCTTCCGAGAAACTGCAGGCGCGCCTGGCGGCGATCGGCGTCAGCGACTGGCAGCCGCAGGCCTGCACCATTATCCCGTGGGATATTTACGGTGAAAAGGGGCACCCGATCCGCGCCACGATTTCCGATCTCGGGCCGCTGCTGCTGGGGCGCTTGTTGGATCTGAACGAGGTGCAAAGCGGCGTGCTGCAGCTGGTGTTCAAGATCGCCGATGACAACGCGCTGCTGTTGCTGGACATGAAGGATCTGCGCACCATGCTGCAGTTCGTCGGCGACAACGCCAAACAATTCCAGACCCAGTACGGCAATATCTCTGCCGCGTCGATCGGTGCCATTCAGCGCGGGTTGCTGACGCTGGAAGAGCAGGGCGCCGACCAGTTCTTCGGCGAGCCGATGCTCGACATCAACGATCTGATGAAAACCGACGCCAACGGCCACGGCGTGATCAACCTGCTGGCGGCGGACAAGCTGATCAATCAGCCGAAGCTGTATTCGGTGTTCCTGCTGTGGCTGCTGGCTGAGCTGTTCGAGCACCTGCCGGAAGTGGGCGACCCTGAACAGCCGAAGCTGGTGTTCTTCTTCGATGAGGCGCACCTGCTGTTCAACGACGCGCCGGCGGCGCTGCTGACCAAGATCGAACAGGTGGTGCGCCTGATCCGCTCCAAAGGCGTCGGCATTTACTTTGTCACCCAGAACCCGCTGGACATCCCGGACAGCGTGCTGGGCCAGCTGGGTAACCGCGTGCAGCATGCGCTGCGCGCCTTCACGCCGCGCGATCAGAAGGCGGTGAAGACGGCGGCGCAAACCCTGCGCGCCAACCCGGCCTTCGATGCCGAAACGGCGATCACCGAGCTGGGCGTGGGTGAAGCGCTGGTGTCATTCCTCGACGAGAAGGGCCGGCCGAACGTTGTGGAGCGGGCGATGGTGATCGCGCCGGAATCCAAAATGGGCATGCTCGGCGCGGAAGGGCTGAACAGTGCGATCAACAAGTCGCCGCTGTATGGCCGCTATGAGGATATGATCGACCGCGAATCCGCCTACGAGAAGCTGTCGTCGGGCGGTTTTGCCACCGTCGGCACCCCGCAGCAGGGGCAGCAACCGCAGGCGCAACAGCAACAACAGCAGGCGGGTGGCGGCCTGATGGACGGCTTGAACGAGCTGCTGTTCGGTTCCACCGGCCCGCGCGGCGGCAAGCGCGACGGCATCGTCCAGACCGCTGCCAAGAGCATGGCGCGCGATCTCGGCCGCCAGATCCTGCGCGGCGTGCTGGGCTCGATCACCGGCGGCCGTAAAAAGTAAGCGGAAATTATCGTCGGCAGCGGCGGGTTAAATCAGTACACTGTGGCGGCATTTTTCTCTGCCGGACCTAACATGCTGCTGCTGATCGATAACTACGACTCCTTTACCTATAACCTTTACCAGTACTTCTGCGAATTGGGCGCGGAGGTGCTGGTGAAGCGCAACGATGAGCTGCAGCTGGCCGATATCGAGCGGCTGGCGCCGCAGCATCTGGTGATTTCCCCTGGCCCCTGCACCCCGAACGAAGCGGGTATCTCGCTGGCCGCCATTCGTTATTTCGCCGGCAAGCTGCCGATCCTCGGCGTGTGCCTGGGGCACCAGGCGCTGGGGCAGGCGTTCGGCGCCGAGGTGGTGCGCGCCCGCGCGGTGATGCACGGCAAAACCTCGGCGATTCGTCATCTGGGCGTCGGCGTGTTTCGCGGCCTGAGCGATCCGCTGACCGTGACCCGCTATCACTCGCTGGTGCTGAAGGCCGATACGCTGCCGGACTGTTTTGAAGTGACCGCCTGGAGCGAACGCGACGGCGTGCGCGACGAGATCATGGGCATCCGCCACCGCACTTTGGCGCTGGAAGGCGTGCAGTTCCATCCGGAAAGCGTGCTCAGCGAGCAGGGCCACCAGCTGCTGGATAATTTCCTCCAGCGTTAATCCCGATGCGTTTTTTTCGCCCGCCAGGCGTTTTGCGTTTGCGCTTGATTGGTTTTTTATGCATATTTCGTGATTATGTTTTCAATCTAACATTACGATAGCGCTGAAAAACCTTCAGGGTGGAGCCGAAAATGACTGAAAAATCCGCAGTGAGCCGCAGCACCTTTGACCAGGTGATCCTGCCTGTTTATGCACCTGCCCAGTTTGTGCCGGTGCGCGGCCAAGGCAGCCGGGTCTGGGATCAACAGGGAAAAGAGTACATCGATTTTTCCGGCGGCATCGCGGTGACGGCGCTGGGGCACTGCCATCCGGCGCTGGTCGAGGCGCTCAAACGCCAGGGCGAAACCCTGTGGCATACCAGCAACGTCTTCACCAATGAGCCTGCGCTACGCCTGGCGAGCAAACTGATCGACGCCACCTTCGCCGATCGGGTGTTCTTCGCCAACTCCGGCGCAGAGGCCAACGAGGCGGCGTTCAAACTGGCGCGTCATTACGCCATCACCCGCCACAGCCCCTACAAAACCAAAATCATCGCCTTCTATAACGCGTTTCATGGCCGCACGCTGTTCACCGTGTCGGTGGGCGGGCAGGCCAAATATTCCGACGGGTTCGGGCCGAAGCCGGCCGACATCGTGCACGTGCCGTTCAACGACTTGGCGGCGGTGAAGGCGGTGATGGACGACCACACCTGCGCGGTGGTGATGGAGCCGATTCAGGGCGAGGGCGGCATTACGCCGGTCGATGCCAGCTTCCTCAAAGGCGTGCGCGAGCTGTGCGACCAACATCAGGCGCTGCTGGTGTTCGACGAAGTGCAAAGCGGCATGGGGCGCAGCGGCAAACTGTTCGCCTATATGCATTATGGCGTGACGCCGGATATTCTCACCACCGCCAAGGCGCTGGGCGGCGGTTTCCCGGTCAGCGCCATGCTGACTACCGAAGAGATCGCGTCGGTGATGCAGGTGGGCACCCACGGCACCACCTATGGCGGCAACCCGCTGGCCTGCGCGGTGGCGGAGGCGGCGCTGGACGTGATCAATACGCCGGAGGTGCTGAGCGGCATCGAGCAGCGTCATGCGCTGTATGTGCAGGCTTTGCAGCATATCGGCGATAAATACGGTATTTTCACCGCGATTCGCGGCATGGGGTTGCTGATTGGCGCCGAGCTGACGCCGCATTATCACGGCAGAGCGCGCGACTTCCTCACCGCCGCCGCCGCGCGCGGGTTGATGATCCTCAACGCCGGGCCGAACGTGATTCGTTTCGCGCCGTCACTGGTGGTGGAGCTGCAGGATATCGAGGCCGGCATGGCGTTGTTCGAGCTGGCGGTGCAGGATGTGGTCAACGCCTGACGCCCGCGCGGCATATAACGGGGCGCGGCATGCCGCGCCCTTATTGATCGCGCAGTTTGCGCTTGAGCCAAATGCCGTGGTGCGGGCGCTGGCGCCAGGCCAGCGAAGAAATGGTGTGCATCACGCTCAGGTGCGACAGAATGCGCCGTAGATGGCGCTCCATCTCGGTAACGGGCATCTCCGGATGCAGATCCGGCTGCTGCATGATGCCGCTGTTGCCGCTGCTCGGGCCGTCGTATTCCAACCGCTGTTGGCAGCTTTGCAGCGCGATTTCACAGGCCTGCAGATACGCTTCCGCCAGTTTTGGCGTCAGCATGTAGTGTTCGCGCGCCAGAATGGTCATGGCGTTCAGGTGCTCGACGATGAACTGGCTATGCGTGACCCACAGCCGCATGTCCGCCAGATAGTCCGACGCGAACCCCGGCTCCTGCATCGCCTGATTGAGCGAGGTGAATAGCGCATTGTGCGCCTGGTTGACCTGCATGCGGGTATAGGCCAACGCGGTGGCGTCCGGTTCCGGCTGTTCCAGCATCAACCGCAGCGCGGTTTGATCGTGCTCCAGCGCCTGATGGGCATTCTTGCGCAGCAGCCCGCTTTGCCACTGCGGCCACAGCCAAATGGTGCCGCCGAACGCCAGCACGCAGCCGATCAGCGTATCGATCAGGCGCGGCACCAGGAAATGCGAGCCGTTCAGCGCCAGCAGCTGCAGGGTGTAAACCGCCGTGACCGTAAAGCCAATCACCGACAGCCCGTAGTTCTTGCGCGAAACCAGGTAGGCCAGCAGCGTGATCACCAACATGATGCTCAGCGTTTCGCCTTCCGGCAGCTGCAGCTGCAGCTGCCCGGCCGCCAGCAAAAGCCCGGCAATCGTGCCCAGCGCACGGTGCTGAATACGCACTCGGGTGGCGTTATACCCGTTTTGGCTCACCAGCATGATGGTGAGCAGGATCCAGTAAGGCTTCGGCAGATTGAACACCGCACCCAGGCTGCTGCCGACTGCCAGCGTCACGCCCAGCCGCGCGGCGTTGCGCAGGGCGGTGGACTTGAACGACAGATAGCTGGCCAGCGCCGGCCAAAACGGCAGGCGGTGCTGGCCGGGCATCAGGTCGCGGCGGTATAGCGGATGCTGGGTGCGCAGCAGGCGGGCGATGCGGCTGAAGTGGTAATAACAAAACTGGCCGACCGGGTTATCGGGATGCTGCGCCGCCATTTTTTCCAGCGCCGCCAGCTCGTGGGCCATGGAGAAGCGCTTCGAATGTTGATGATAGAGAATATCGTGCGCTACTACGCGCAGCCGGCCGGCGATCACCTGAGCGTTGCGGCGAATGATCGCTTCGGCCTGGCTCTGCTCCACCAGTTTTTGCACCTCCTCCGGCAGATGCAGGCTGACGGTGATGTGCTCCTGCAGGTCCATCGCCACCTGAAAGGCGCGCTGCAGGCGCTTTTGCTCGAGGTTGTTGGCGTGCGGCAGGAAATTAAGCTGTTGGTACAACAGGCTGATCAGATCCATCACCTTTTGCTGGCGCACCAGCAGCGGCGGCAGCGCGGTTTGCGGATCGGTGTGCTGGGTCAGCAGCGAGTATTTGGCTTCGAAATAGTCCGCCAGTTCCAGGTAGAGCTGGCTCAGGGTCTCGCGCATCGGCTGCTCTTTCCACAGCTTAAACCACAACCAGGTGAATAAGCCGTACCAGACGGTGCCGATGGCGTACAGCAGCGGCGCCTGCCAGATGGGTACTGTGCCGGCCGTGCTGAGGGCGAAGATGGCGGCCACCAGCGCCGCCGGCAACAGCCGGGCGTGCAGCGGGCTGATTTCACCGGTGACGCCGAGCAGCAGCGCCAGGCCCAGCATCAGCGCCGGCAGCGGCACGTGCCACAGCAGTGCCTGTTGCAGCAGCACGCTGCTGAAGGCGAACAGCGAGCCGCCAACCACCAGCCGTTTAAAGAAGCGCTTATGCGGCGTGTCCAGACCGGCGATATTGCAGCAGGCGGGCACCAGAGAGAACATCAGGCCGAGCTGCAGCTGGCCTATCAGCAGGCCGAACAGCACCGGCAGGCACAACACCAGCGTTTGTCGCAGTGCGTAGTTGATTTCCGGGTGGTAGATCAGGCGGCGCCACATGGCAGAGAGCAGATAAAAAAACGGCGCAGATTGCGCCGTTTCTTCAGGGATTAACGGGTGCCGTAGACGACAATGGTTTTGCCGTGGGCGGAAATCAGGTTTTGATCTTCCAGCATTTTCAGAATACGGCCAACGGTTTCGCGCGAGCAGCCGACGATCTGGCCGATCTCCTGGCGGGTGATCTTGATCTGCATGCCGTCCGGGTGAGTCATGGCGTCGGGTTGCTTCGCCAGATTCAGCAGAGTTTGCGCGATGCGGCCGGTAACGTCCAGGAAGGCGAGGTTGCCCACTTTTTCGGAGGTGACCTGCAGGCGGCTCGCCATTTGGGCGGACAGACGCATCAGGATGTCCGGGTTCACCTGGATCAGCTGGCGGAATTTCTTGTAGGAAATTTCGGCCACTTCACAGGCGGTTTTCGCGCGAACCCAGGCGCTGCGCTCCTGGCCTTCTTCGAACAATCCGAGCTCGCCGATGAAATCCCCCTGGTTGAGGTAGGACAGGATCATCTCTTTACCTTCTTCATCCTTGATCAGCACCGCGACGGAGCCTTTCACGATGTAGTAAAGCGTTTCGGCCTTTTCACCTTGGTGAATCAGCGTACTCTTCGATGGATATTTGTGGATATGGCAATGAGACAGGAACCATTCGAGAGTAGGGTCTGTTTGCGGTTTGCCGAGAACCATTCGCTGTTATCCTCTGTTGTTATCGCTGCCTTGTGTCACAGGGGTCAGAGTTCCCTGTAAAACCCGCCTGTAGCCGCAGTCATGAGCGAGGGCTACCGGCAAGTTTTGAGGCGTGTCATAAAAATACGCTGTCGCTCTAGCATATTAACTTGCCGTAAGCGCTGCAAGCTACATTCTGTTAACATACCGGTAAAGGAGCCTTTCTCTGGGCGTTTCCCTGAAATTCAGTGTCCCGGAAAGATTTATTGCGGCTCTGTTTGTAGCACAGAGTAAGGCGGGTGTCTCGTGTTGTCTCGCTTCAGCATGATTAGCATCAGGTTACGTTGCCTGTTTCTATGCGAAAGCGTACTCTGATTTTAAGAAATCAACCGGAGTGACCAGAATGCAGGCAAGAGTTAAATGGGTGGAAGGGTTAACGTTTTTGGGTGAATCGGCCTCCGGCCACCAGGTGCTGATGGACGGCAACGCCGGCGATAAAGCACCCAGCCCGATGGAGATGGTGCTGATGTCGGTGGGCGGCTGCAGCGCGATCGACGTGGTGTCCATCCTGCAAAAAGGGCGCAACGACGTGCGCGACTGCGAGGTGAAGCTGACCTCCGAGCGCCGCGAAGAAGCTCCGCGGTTGTTCACCCATATCAACCTGCATTTCATCGTTACCGGCCAGGACCTGACCGACAAGATCGTCGAGCGTGCGGTGAACCTATCGGCGGAGAAGTACTGCTCGGTGGCGCTGATGCTCAACAAGGCCGCCACGGTGACCCACAGCTTCGAGATCCGCCAAGCGGCGTAATCGAGGCGGAGCGCGGCCCGGTGCCGCGCTCAACGCGTTTATTCGATCTTCTTGCCTTCCAGCAACCGCTGCACCAGCGGCGCCATGATCAGTTCCATCGCCAGCCCCATCTTGCCGCCCGGCACCACTAACGTATTGATGTGCGAGATAAACGAGCCCTGCAGCATCGCCAGCAAATAGGGGAAGTCAATTTGATCCAGCCCGCGGAAGTGGATCACCACGAAGCTTTCGTCCAGTGAGGGAATCGCCTTGGCGGCGAACGGGTTGGAGGTGTCCACCGTCGGCACGCGCTGGAAGTTGATGTGGGTGCGCGAGAACTGCGGCGTGATGTAGTTGATGTAGTCTTCCATCGAACGCACTACCGAATCCATTACCGCTTCGCGGGAGTGGCCGCGCTCGCCGGTATCGCGGATCAGTTTCTGGATCCACTCCAGGTTGACGATCGGCACCACGCCGACCAGCAGGTCGACGTGCTTGGCCACGTCATGGTGCTCGGTGACCACGCCGCCGTGCAGCCCCTCGTAAAACAGCACGTCGGTCGGCGCCGGCAGCGGTTCCCACGGGGTGAAGGTGCCCGGCACCTGATTGTAGGGCACCGCTTCGTCGTAGGTGTGCAGATACTTGCGCGAGCGCCCGGTGCCGTTCTTGCCGTAGTCGATGAAGCTCTGCTGCAGCAGGCCGAAGTCGTTGGCCTCGGGGCCGAAATAGCTGATGTGTCTGCCCAGATCGCGCGCCTTGCGGATCGCCGCGTCCATTTCCGGCCGGGTGTAGCGGTGGAAGCTGTCGCCCTCCAGCTCGGCGGCGCGGATGTTGAGCTGTTGGAATATTTTGCGGAACGCCACGCTGGTGGTGGTGGTGCCGGCGCCGCTGGAACCGGTCACCGCGATAACGGGATGTTTGGCAGACATGGTGGTTGTCACTCCGTGTTGAATGCGCCGGCGTCAGGGGATTATTGTGGCTCTTGTTGACGCTCTCTATCTCGGGAAAAAATGGCGCGCGCTGGTTTGCAATGCCCCATTGTTACCTGATTTTTTCCGTCAGTCATAGAACCGAGCGCCACTAAATTTCTTCCTGCCCGGCGCGGAACTGGCCGCGCGGCATGATGTTGACGCTCTCGTGCAGTTCCGACCACACCAGCACCACTTCGCCGTTTTTCAGCTGGCGGCGCACGTCCTCCACCTTCTGTTCCAGCGAGCGTTCGTGCTCGCCGTAATCGGTGCCTTCGCGCAGTACAAAAGATTCGATCAGGCTGTTGAGGGTGTCGGTTGCCAGTTCTTGCCAGGGAATGATCACGTCGGGATGTCCAGATAAGGGGAAAGCCAGGCCGGAATGCGATGCTCCAGCCACATGTATGGTTTTTTCAGCGTGCCGCCGACGAAGCCGACGTGGCCGCCGAACTCGGTCAGCTGATATTCGATATTGCGCGGCAGGCCGGCGACGTCGGGGATCACCTCAGGGGTCATGAAGGGATCGTCCTTCGCATGGATGATCAGCAGCGGCGTTTGGACAGCCGGCAACAGCGGCAGGGCGCTGCAGCGGCGATAATAGTCGGTGGCGTCACTGAAGCCGTGAATGCGCGAGGTGATGGCGTCGTCGAATTCGCGGATGCGCCGCAGACCGTTGAGTTGGGACAGCTTGAGCGGCAGGGTGTCCGGGTAGTGCAACAGCTTGCGGGTGGCGTTTTGTTTCAGCTGCCCCAGCAGGTAGCGCTGATAAACGCGGGAAAAGCCTTGCTCCATGCGGTAGGCGCAGGGCTCCAGCATCAGCGGCGCCGAGACCACCACCGCCGCCTGCAGCAGGCTGTCGGCGCCGTGCTGCGCCAGATAGCAGGCCAGCATGTTGCCGCCGAGCGAAACGCCGACCGCCGCGGTCGGCACCTCGCCGTAGCGGTCGCGCAGCCAGCGCAGGAAGAAGCGCGCGTCTTCGGTTTCACCGGAGTGGTAGATGCGCTGCTTGCGATTGGGCACGCCGCTGCAGCCGCGAAAGTGCATCACCACGCCGAGCCAGCCGCGCTCGCGCCAGGCGTTGAGCAGGCCATGCGCGTAGGGGCTGTAGAAGCTGCCCTCCAGGCCGTGGAACAGCACCGCACGCGGTTTGTCGCGCGCCTGCGCCGGATCCTCGCTCCAGGCGAGATCGACGAAATCGCCGTCGGGCAATTCCAGCCGCTGCCAATGCGGTTTCAATAATACGCGGCGGCGCACCAACCGCGGCAACAGCGTTTGCAGGTGCGGGTTACTGGCCCCGGTCAGAGGGCGAAAGGTGTTAGGCATAGGCTGAGTAAAATGTTGTGGGCGGCTATTGTGAGATCCCTAGCGCACTGTTAGCTTCAATACCAAGAATTAACAATGATACTGCAAAAAAGCGCCTTGGGTGAGGAGCACCCGTGCCATGGAACCGAGTTTATTCCTTTCGATGCTGGGCTTCCTGTGGGTCGCCGCCATCACGCCCGGCCCCAATAACCTGCTGCTGACCACTTCCGGCGCCAACTTCGGCTTTATGCGTTCGCTGTGGCTGATGATCGGCATCATGCTCGGCATGCAAAGCATTTTGCTGCTGGTGGCCTTCGGCGTCGGCAGCCTGATCCTGGTTTATCCGTCGCTGCACCTGATCCTGAAAATCCTCGGCAGCCTGTACCTGCTGTGGCTGGCGTGGAAAGTCGCCACCGCCGCCTATGAAAAACTGGAAACCGACGTGGCGCCGCCGCAGCCGGTGCGGCTGTATCAGGGCTGGCTGCTGCAGTTCCTCAACCCGAAAGCCTGGCTGATGGCGCTGGGGGCGGTGGCCAGCTTCAGCCTGGCGGGCGATAAGTACAACGGGTCCATTGCGGCGATCGCGTTGGGCATTTTGGCGGTCAACATCGTCGCCGGCATTATCTGGCTGGCGTTCGGCACCCTGATCGGCCGCCTGCTGCGCAGCAAAAAGGCCTGGGTTATCTTCAACGTTTCCATGGGGTTGTTGACCGCAGCCTGTGTGTTACTGATCTGGCATTAAGGAGCGAACGATGGCGGAAAATTATTATCACGTGGTTGCCTTTACCGGCGAAGGGCTGCGCGGCAACCCGGCCGGGGTTTGCCTGCTGACACAGCCGCTGCCGGCGGCGCGGCTGCAGGCGATCGCCAACGAGATCGGCCTGCCGGAAACCAGCTTTGTCTGGGATGACGGCGACATGACCGCCATCCGCTGGTTTACCCCGCAGCGCGAGGTCGATCTCTGCGGCCACGGCACCCTGGCGGCGGCGCATGTGATGTTCAGCGTGGTTAACCCGGCGCTGCAGGATATTCGCTTCCGCTCGGCCGGCGGCGAACTGTTCGTCAAGCGCGATGCGCAGGACGGGGAACGGCTGGTGCTCGACTTCCCCGCTCGGCCGCCGCAGAAGGTGGCTGAACCGGCGGGCCTCGCGGCGCTGCTGGGCGTGCAGCCGCAGGAGGTGTGGCAGGCGAAAGCGCTGATGGTGGTGCTGGAAAACGAGGCGCAGGTGCGTGCGCTGCGGCCGGACATCCCGGCGCTGATCGCGCTGGCCGGGCGTGCGGTGATCGTCACTGCGCCGGGTGACACCGTGGACTTCGTTTCGCGCTATTTCACGCTCGACGGCGGTGAAGATCCGGTTACCGGCTCCGCGCACTGCACGCTGATGCCTTACTGGACGGCGCGTCTCGGCCGCCATCGGCTGCAGGCGCAGCAGGTCTCGGCACGCGGCGGCGAACTGTTCTGCGAACTGCAAGGGGATCGTACGCTGCTCGGCGGCTATGCTCACGTGTTCCTGCACGGGACGATCGCGCTGTAATCCGCGTTTATATTACGCAGGGTAATAAAGAAGACTTTTTTATTCTTTTATCGCCCGTCACCGCTCAGATAAAACTGTCAGCAACTGAACAGATTTTTATCAACGGAGCGGAACATGGCGGGCAAACTCTTTTCCTTACGCAACGCGGCGCTGTTGGCGCTGGCGCTCAGCGCAGCCAGCGCCTACGCGGTGGACGTGACCGTGGCGTACCAGACGTCGGCGGAGCCGGCCAAGGTGGCGCAGGCGGAAAACAGCTTCGCCAAACGGTCCGGCGCGACCGTCGACTGGCGTAAGTTCGACAGCGGCTCCAGCGTGCTGCGTGCGCTGGCCTCCGGCGACGTGCAGATCGGCAATATCGGCTCCAGCCCGCTGGCGGTGGCCGCCAGCCAGAAACTCCCCATCGAAGTGTTCCTCATCGCCTCGCAGCTCGGCAGCTCCGAAGCGCTGGTGGTGAAAAATGACATCAAAAGCCCGCAGGATCTGATCGGCAAGCGCATTGCGGTGCCGTTTATCTCCACCACCCATTACAGCCTGCTGGCCTCGCTCAAGCATTGGGGCATCAAGCCTGAGCAGGTGAAGATCCTCAATCTGCAGCCGCCGGCCATCGCCGCCGCCTGGCAGCGCGGCGACATCGACGGCGCTTACGTCTGGGCGCCGGTGGTCAACGAACTGGCCAAACAGGGCAAGGTGTTGACCGACTCCGCGCAGGTGGGCGAATGGGGCTCGCCGACGCTGGACGTGTGGGTGGTGCGCAAAGACTTTGCCGAGAAACATCCCGACGTGGTGACCGCCTTTGCCGCCAGCGCCCTGCAGGCGCAAAAGGCCTACCTGGCGGCGCCGGAGCAGTGGCTGAAAGATCCGAGCCATCTCAGCACGCTGGCGCGCCTGAGCGGGGTGCCGGAAGCGCAGGTGCCGGAGCTGGTGAAGGGAAACCGTTATCTGCCGGTGGCGGATCAGGTTGCCCAGCTCGGCCAGCCGGTGGACAAGGCGATCCGCGATACCGCCGAATTCCTCAAGCAGCAGGGCAAGATCCCGCAGGTCGACAGCGACTACAGCGCTTACGTGACCGACCGTTTTGTGAAACAGGTGCAGGCTGCGCCGCAGTCGTAAGGAAGCAGGATGCTAAACGTCAATCATCTTTCAGCAGAGTATCAGGGGCGGCCCGCGCTGCGTGACGTGTCGTTCCAGATTGCCGCCGGGCAACTGGTGGTGGTGCTCGGCCCGTCGGGCTGCGGCAAGACCACGCTGCTGAATTTGATCGCCGGGTTTATCGAGCCTTCAGCTGGCAGCATCACGCTGGATGGAACGCCCGTTCACGGCCCGAGCGCCGAACGGGGCGTGGTGTTCCAGCATGAGGGTTTACTGCCGTGGCGCAACGTGGTGGACAACGTCGAGTTCGGCCTGCAGCTGGCCGGCGTCGGCAAGGCGCAGCGCCGCCAGGTGGCGGAGCAGATGCTGCAGCGCGTGGGGCTGGCGGGCTATGAACAGCACTTTATCTGGCAGCTTTCCGGCGGCATGCGCCAACGCGTCGGCATCGCCCGCGCCCTGGCCGCCGATCCGCGGCTGTTGTTGTTGGACGAGCCGTTCGGCGCCCTGGACGCGTTCACCCGCGAGCAAATGCAGGAGCTGTTGCTGACCATTTGGCGCGATACCGGCAAACAGGTGCTGCTGATCACCCACGATATCGAAGAGGCGGTGTTCCTCGCCAGCGAGCTGTTGCTGCTGTCGCCGGGGCCGGGGCAGGTGGTGGAGCGGCTGTCGCTGAACTTCGGCCAACGCTATGCCGAAGGCGAAGCCTGCCGCGCCATCAAGTCCGATCCTGAATTTATCGCGCAGCGCGAATACGTGCTGGGCAAAGTTTTCCAACAGCGCGAGGCCTTGCTATGAGCCTGCATTCCACTCTGAAGGCCGCGGCGCAGCCGCAGGGCAAAGCGGCGCGCCGTTTCAGCGTGCCGCGCAACGTTTGGCTGAGCGGCGCCACGCTGTTGACGGTGTTGATCGTCTGGTGGGGCGTGACGGCGCTGCAGCTGATCAGCCCGCTGTTTTTGCCGGCGCCGCAGCAGGTGCTGCACCAGCTGATCACCATCGCCAGCCCGCAAGGCTTTATGGACGCCACGCTGTGGCAACACCTGGCGGCCAGCCTGGGGCGCATTCTGGTAGCGCTGTTGGCGGCGGTGATCGTCGGCATCCCGGTGGGCATCGCCATGGGGCTGAACGACACGGTGCGCGGCATTCTCGATCCGCTGATTGAAATCTATCGCCCGGTGCCGCCGCTGGCCTATCTGCCGCTGATGGTGATTTGGTTCGGCATCGGCGAAACCTCAAAGATCTTACTGATTTATCTGGCGATCTTCGCGCCGGTGACGCTGTCTGCCGTGGCCGGCGTGCGCAGCGTGGCGCAGGTGAGGGTGCGTGCCGCCCGGGCGTTGGGCGCCACGCGTTGGCAGGTGCTGCGTTTCGTGGTGCTACCGAGCGCGCTGCCGGAGATCCTGACCGGTATTCGCATCGGGCTGGGCGTCGGCTGGTCGACGCTGGTGGCCGCCGAACTGATCGCCGCCACGCGCGGCCTGGGATTTATGGTGCAATCCGCCGGTGAGTTTCTGGCGACCGACGTGGTGTTGGCCGGCATCGGCGTGATTGCGGTGATTGCATTTGGGCTGGAGCTGGGGCTGCGTGCCCTGCAGCGCCGATTGACCCCGTGGCATGGAGTACAGCAATGAACGAACGTCTGAATATCACCCCGCTGGGGCCTTACATCGGGGCGCTGGTGGAAAACGTCGAGTTGGCCCGGCCGCTGGGCGACGGCCAGTTTGAGCAGCTTTATCACGCCTTGCTGAAGCATCAGGTGCTGTTCTTCCGCAATCAGCCGATCACCCCGCTGCAGCAGCGCGATCTGGCCGGCCGCTTCGGCGATCTGCATATCCATCCGGTCTATCC
Organism: Serratia sp. LACPHL-BACT-2024-00286; assembly: GCF_043109535.1. Lineage (NCBI taxonomy): Bacteria > Pseudomonadati > Pseudomonadota > Gammaproteobacteria > Enterobacterales > Yersiniaceae > Serratia > Serratia sp. LACPHL-BACT-2024-00286. The sequence goes on along the minus strand of NZ_JBICNA010000008.1, from coordinate 17,110 downwards.
GCACGCCACCGACGTGGAAGAGATCATCGTGCTCGATACCCACGACGACAACCCGCCGGACAACGATAACTGGCACACCGACGTGACCTTTATCGACAACCCGCCGCTGGGGGCGATCCTGGCGGCCAAGACCTTGCCTTCCACCGGCGGCGATACGCTGTGGGCCAGCGGCATCGCGGCCTACGAGGCGCTGTCGGCGCCGTTCAGAACGCTGTTGGCGGGGCTGCGTGCGGAGCATGACTTCACCAAGTCGTTCCCGGAACACAAACATCGCGGCAGTGTAGAGGAGCATCAGCGCTGGCAACAGGCGGTGCAGAAAAACCCGCCGCTGCTGCATCCGGTGGTGCGCACCCACCCGGTCAGCGGCCGGCAGGCGCTGTTCGTCAATGAAGGGTTTACCACGCGGATCGTCGATCTGGCGCCGAAAGAGAGCGACGCTTTGCTGAACTTCCTGTTTGCTCACATCACCAAACCGGAGTTTCAGGTGCGCTGGCGCTGGCAGGAAAATGACGTGGCGATCTGGGATAACCGCGTGACGCAGCACTACGCCAACGCGGATTATCTGCCGCAGCGGCGCATCATGCACCGCGCGACCATTCTGGGGGATAGGCCTTTTTACAAGGCCTAAGGCTTAGGCTTCGAACGCCTGCGTTAACTGCTCCAGCTGTTCCTGCGCATCCAGCCAGGTCATCTCCGTCTCTTCCAGCGCGGATTTGGCCTGGCTTTGCTTTTGCAGGCAGTCGGTTAACTCGGCCTTGCGGCTGATGTCGTACAGCGCGGGATCCGCCAGCTGTTCCTCCACCGCCGCCAGTTCGGCGCCCAGTTTTTCCATCTGCTGTTCCAGCTTGGCGATCTGCTTGCGCAGCGGTTGGGTCTGCGTACGGAACTCCGCCTCGCGGCGTTTTTGATCCTTGCGCGCCTGCGCGCTGTTGCCGCCGCTCTCTTTTTCCGGCGTGTCCTGCTGGCTTTCCTGGCGCTGCAGGTCGACAAGCCACTGCTGGTAGTCGTCGAGATCGCCCTCGAAAGGCTCGACCTGGCCGTCGTGCACCAGGTACAGATCGTCGGTGGTGGAGCGCAGCAGGTGACGGTCGTGCGAGACCACCACCAACGCGCCTTCGAAATCGATCAGCGCCTCGGTCAGCGCCTGGCGCATGTCGAGATCCAGGTGGTTGGTCGGTTCATCGAGCAGCAGCAGGTTAGGGCGCTGCCAGACGATCAGCGCCAGCACCAGCCGCGCCTTCTCGCCGCCGGAGAAGCGTTCGGTCACTTCGCTGACCTTGTCGCCCTGGAAACCGAAGCCGCCCAGATAGTCGCGCAGCTGCTGTTCCAGCACCCGTGGTGCGATGCGGCTCAGGTGCTGCAGCGGCGATTCGTCGGCGCGCAGGAATTCCAGCTGGTGCTGGGCGAAGTAACCCAGCTTGATGCCTTTCGCCAGGCCAATCTCGCCGCTCAGCGGCTCCAGGGTGCCGGCCAGCAGTTTGATCAGCGTGGATTTACCGGCGCCGTTGCGGCCGAGCAGGCCAATGCGCGAGCCGGGCACCAGGTTCAGCTTGATTGACTTCAGGATCACTTTATCGCCATACCCGGCGCTGACTTTGTCCATGCGCAGCAGCGGGTTCGGCAGGCTTTCCGGCGGACGGAAGCTGAAGGTGAACGGGTTGTCGACGTGCGCCGGGGCGATCAGCTCCATGCGCTCCAGCATCTTGATGCGGCTCTGCGCCTGCTTGGCCTTGGTGGCCTGCGCGCGGAAACGGTCGATATAGCTTTGCAGGTGCGCCACTTTCTCTTGCTGATGCTGATACAGCGACTGTTGCTGCGCCAGCTTGGTGGCGCGCTGGCGTTCGAACGACGAATAGTTGCCGGTGTACTCATTGATCGTCTGCTGTTCGATATGCAGGATCTTGTCGACGATCGGATCGAGGAAGTCGCGGTCGTGCGAGATCAGCACCAGCGTGCCGGGATAGCTTTTCAGCCAGCGCTCCAGCCAGATCACCGCATCGAGATCCAGGTGGTTGGTCGGTTCGTCGAGCAGCAGCAGATCGGAACGGCACACCAGCGCCTGCGCCAGGTTGAGGCGCATGCGCCAGCCGCCGGAAAAGTCGCGCACCGGGCTTTGCAGCTGTTCGTTGGAGAAGCCGAGGCCGTGCAGCAGGCTGGCGGCGCGGGAACGGATGGTCCAGGCGTCGATGGCGTCCAGCTTGCCGTGCAGGGTAGCGATGGCGTGGCCGTCGTTGCGGTCGTTGGCCGCCTGCAATTCGGCTTCGAGCTGGCGAAACTCGCGGTCGCCGTCGATAACATACTCGATCGCCGGCACGTCCAGCGCCGGCGTCTCCTGGTTGACCCAGGCCAGCGCCCAGTTGCCGGGGAAGGTAAAGCTGCCGCCATCCGCCGCGATCTCGCCCTTCAGCAGCGACAGCAGCGTGGATTTGCCGCAGCCGTTTTTGCCCACCAGGCCGACCTTCTGACCTGGATTAACCGTCGCCGTGGCGTTGTCCAGCAGGACGCGGATGCCGCGTCGGATTTGTAGCGAGGAGAATACAATCATAAAGCGCCGTATGTTCAGAGTATGTTAAATTATCATTAAGGTAACAGAACGCGCACCGCGCGCTGTTTTTGTCTTTGCGATGCATGGTAACGGAAAACCGCTACCCTGACGACGCTTTGGAGGGGAATGATGTCGCAGCCGCCCAAGGTCTTGCTGCTGTATGCCCATCCGGAATCTCATGACTCGGTGGCGAACCGGGTTTTGCTTCGACCGGCGCAGCAGTTGGAACATGTCACCGTGCACGATCTCTACGCGCACTATCCCGATTTTTTTATCGATATCCATCACGAACAACAGCTGCTGCGTGAGCATCAGGTCATCGTGTTTCAGCACCCGCTGTATACTTACAGCTGCCCGGCGCTGCTGAAGGAGTGGCTGGATCGCGTGCTGTCGCGCGGCTTCGCCAGCGGGGTGGGCGGCAATGCGCTGGCGGGTAAATACTGGCGCTCGGTGATCACCACCGGTGAGCCGGAAGGCGCCTACCGCACCGGCGGTTATAACCACTATCCGATGGAAGATATCCTGCGGCCGTTCGAGTTGACCGCCGGGATGTGCCATATGCATTGGCTGACGCCGTTCGTGGTCTATTGGGCGCGGCGGCAGAAGCCGGAGGTGCTGCGCAGCCATGCGGACGCCTACGGCGAGTGGCTGAGCCACCCGCTGCCGCACGGAGGGCGGTGACGATGGAAGGATCGACCTTACTGACCGCCATTTTGCTGTTCCTGTTCGCCGCGGTGGTGACGGTGCCGATCGCCCGTCGCCTGGGGATCGGCGCGGTGCTGGGCTATCTGATCGCCGGCATCGCCATCGGCCCCTGGGGATTGGGCTTCATTCGCGACGTCGACGAGATCCTGCATTTCTCCGAGCTGGGCGTGGTGTTCCTGATGTTCATCATCGGCCTGGAGCTGAACCCCAGCAAGCTGTGGGAGCTGCGGCGCTCGATCTTCGGCGCCGGCGCCGGCCAGGTGTTGATCACCGCGGCGGTGCTGGGCGCGTTGCTGTATCTGACGCACTTCGCCTGGCAGGCGGCGGTGATCGGCGGTATCGGCCTGGCGATGTCTTCCACCGCCATGGCGCTGCAGCTGATGCGCGAGAAGGGCATGAACCGCAACGAAGGGGGGCAGCTCGGCTTCTCGGTGCTGCTGTTCCAGGATATGGCGGTGATCCCGGCGTTGGCGCTGATCCCCATTCTGGCCGGCGCCGGCGGAACCAGCGACGACTGGGCGAAGATCGCGCTCAAGGTGGCGGCGTTCGGCGGCATGCTGATCGGCGGCCGCTTCCTGCTGCGGCCGCTGTTCCGCTATATCGCCGCTTCCGGCGTGCGCGAGATCTTCACCGCCGCGGCGCTGTTGCTGGTGCTCGGCTCGGCGCTGTTTATGGAGACGCTTGGCCTGTCGATGGCGCTCGGCACCTTCATCGCCGGGGTGCTGCTGGCGGAGAGCGAATACCGCCACGAACTGGAGATTTCCATCGAGCCGTTTAAAGGGCTGCTGCTGGGGCTGTTCTTTATCTCGGTGGGCATGGTGTTGAATATCGGCGTGCTCTACACCAATCTGGCCGAGGTGTTGATCGGCGTGCTGGCGCTGGTGGCGATCAAATCCGGCGTGCTCTACGGGGTGTCGCGTCTGTTTGGCCTGCGCAGTTCGGTGCGCCTGCAGTTCGCCGGGGTGCTCAGCCAGGGCGGCGAGTTCGCCTTCGTGCTGTTTTCTGCGGCGGGCGCGCAAAAGGTGCTGCAGCCGGATCAACTCTCCTTGCTGCTGGTGGTGGTGACGCTGTCGATGATGACCACGCCGCTGCTGATGCAGGCCATCGACCGCATTTTGGCGCGTCGCTATAACGCCAAGGGCGAAGAAGAGGAAACGCCGTACGTAGAGGACGACGATCCGCAGGTGATCATCGTCGGCTTCGGGCGTTTCGGCCAGGTGATCGGCCGCCTGTTGATGGCCAACAAAATGCGCATTACCGTACTGGAGCGCGATGTCAGCGCCGTCGGCGTGCTGCGGCGTTACGGTTACCAGGTTTATTACGGCGACGCCACCGAGCTGGAGCTGCTGCGCGCGGCGGGCGCCGAGAAGGCCAAGTCGATCGTGATCACCTGCAATGAGCCGGAAGACACCATGGAGATCGTGCGGCTGTGCCAGCAGCACTTCCCGAATCTGAGCATTCTGGCGCGGGCGCGCGGCCGCGTGGAGGCGCATGAGTTGCTGCAGGCGGGCGTGAAGCAGTTCAGCCGCGAGACCTTCTCCAGCGCGCTGGAACTGGGGCGCAAAGCGCTGATGGAGTTGGGCATGCACCCGCATCAGGCCTTCCGCGCCCAGCAGCATTTCCGCCGCCTGGATATGCGCATGCTGCGTGAACTGATGCCGCCGCATCAGGGCGACGTGGCGCAAATTTCCCGCGTGAAAGAGGCGCGGCGCGAGCTGGAAGAGCTGTTCCATCGCGAAATGCAAAAAGAAAGTCGCCAGTTCGACGGCTGGGACGAATACGAATAAGCGGGAGCATAACGATGTCTGCAACACGTAAGAGATTTATCGCCGGGGCGGTGTGCCCGAGCTGCAGCGCCATGGATACGCTGGCGGTATGGCGGGAGGATCAGGTGGAGGTGGTGGAGTGCGTCAAGTGCGGCCACCATCAGCGCCAGACCGAACAACAGGTGGAAAAACACGTTCGCCCGCAAGAGCAGGTGATCGGCATTTTCCAGCCGAAGTAGCGTTTTTTTATCCCGGAGGGTACAGCGAGGCAGATTTCCGTTACAATCTGTCCGGAAAAGGCGCGCATCCCGATAACGGTGCGCGTCCTAGTAGCCAACGGTAGGAGATATCATGAAAGTAGCAAAAGACTTGGTGGTCAGCCTGGCTTACCAAGTACGTACAGAAGACGGTGTTTTGGTTGATGAGTCTCCGGTGAGCGCACCGCTGGACTATCTGCACGGGCATGGTTCTCTGATCGCAGGTCTGGAAAAAGCACTCGAAGGCCACGACGTTGGCGATCGTTTTGACGTTCACGTCGGCGCGAACGACGCGTACGGCAACTACGACGAAAACCTGGTGCAGCGCGTACCGAAAGACGTCTTCATGGGCGTTGATGAACTGCAGGTCGGCATGCGTTTCCTGGCTGACACCGATCAGGGCCCGGTACCGGTTGAAATCACCGAAGTTGACGGCGACCACGTGGTGGTTGACGGCAACCACATGCTGGCCGGCCAAAACCTGAACTTCAACGTGGAAGTTGTCGCGATCCGCGAAGCGACCGCAGAAGAACTGGCGCACGGTCACGTACACGGCGAGCACGACCATCACCACGAACACGGTGACGGCTGCTGCGGCGGTCACGGCCACAGCCACGATCACGACCATGGTCACGACCACGGTAAAGGCGGTTGCGGTAACGGCGGCTGCGGCTGCCACTAAGCAGATCGCAGTGACGAGACAAGAGGGCGGCCATCGGCTGCCCTTTTTTATGCGCGGCGCACCGGGCGCCGAACGGCACAACAGGACATGCCATGGCCACCATGAAAGACGTGGCGCGGCGCGCCGGCGTTTCCACGGCCACCGTCAGCCGGGTGATCAATAATACCGCCTACGTTGAACCGGTGACCCGCGAACGCGTCGAGAAAGCGATGCGCGAGTTTAACTACCACCGCAACGCCGCCGCGCTGGCGCTGGCGAAAAGAAGCGGCAATATGCTGGGATTGCTGACCGGCAATCTCGACGATCCGTTTTTCTCGCGTCTGGCGCGGGGCGTGGAAGACATCACGCGGCAGGCCGGCGTGCGGTTGATGTTATGCAGCGGCGGGCATCAGGCCGAGCTGGAAAAAAGCGGCCTCGATTTTCTCATCAATCAGGGATGTGAAGCCATCGTGGCGCACGTCACGCGCATGGGGGAGGAGGCGCTGCTGCGCTACGCCGCCCATACGCCCGCGCTGGTGCTGATCAATCGTTATCTGCCCGCCATCGCCAACCGTTGCATCTGGCTCGACAACGCCAATGCGGCGCAGACGGCGACCGAGCTGCTCATACGCCAGGGGCATCGAAGAATTGCCTGCGTGACGGCGGATCTGCCGATCGACGATCGCGCGCAGCGGCTAGCGGGTTACCGCCAGGCCATGGCCGCCGCCGGCATTGAGGTGCCCGGCAGCTGGATCATCAGCGTGCCCTTCAACGAGCGAGGGGGCGAACTGGCGGCCGAGCGCGTTCTGGCCAGCGACCAACGCTTCACCGCTGCAGTGACGTTCAACGACGTGATGGCCGCCGGCATGATGCGCACCTGCCATCAACGGCAAGTTCAACTGCCCCAGGCGCTGTCGATCGTCGGCTTTGACGACATTGCCCTGGCGAAATATCTCCATCCTTCGTTGACCACCGTGCATTACCCGATCGAGAAAATGGCCCGACGCGCTGCGCGCCTAGCGCTGCAGATCCACAGCGGCAGCGACGTTGCGCCGCAGAACAACCGCTTTTCGGCCGAACTTATCCTGCGAGACTCCGTAACCGACGGTGAGGCGCATGCGCAAAGCAAGCGCGGCGAATGAGAGACGGCTCACACAACGCTACCTCATGAAACCGATTACATGGCCGATTGCCTGCGCTCACATCCTCCGATTATCGAAGCCATTACGCTGTTGCAGTACCCCATCTTCAACAGGAGCCGTATATGGATAATAAGAAAACGCTCAACCTTGGGTTGGCGACGCTGCCGATTGTGGCCATGCTGTTGCTGCTCATCATCGGCTATGGTCAGTTTGGCCTGCGCATTGAACCGCTGCTGCTGGTTTCCGCCGCCATCGCCGCCGCCTTGGCCTGGTGGCAAGGCTACCGCTGGGACGACATCATCGAGGCCATCGTGGCCAAGCTGGCGAAGGCGATGCCGGTTATCCTGATCCTGATCTGCGTGGGTGGCCTGATCGGCACCTGGATGATCAGCGGCACAATCCCTTACATGGTGTACTGGGGGCTGAAGCTGATCAGCCCGCAATACATTCTGATCGCCGCATTCTTCATCACCAGCGTGATCTCGGTGTGCACCGGCACTTCTTGGGGAGCGGCCGGCACCGTGGGCGTGGCGCTGATGGGCGTGGCCGCCGGTCTGGACGTGCCGCTGGCCGCCGCGGCCGGGGCGGTGGTGTCCGGCGCTTACTTCGGCGACAAAATTTCGCCGTTGTCCGATTCGACCAACTTCGCGGCCATCGTCGCGGATACCGATCTCTACAGCCATATCCAGCATCTGATGTACACGACGTTGCCGAGCTTCATCCTGGCCGCCGTGGTGTACCTGATCGCCGGCCACACCGGTGCGGTGGGCAGCGTGGCAACGCCGGAAAAAGTGACCGAAATCGTCGGCGCGCTCGAGGGGCTGTACCACTTCAATCTGCTGCTGATCCTGCCGCCGGTGCTGGTGCTGTGGGGCGCGGTGACCAAACGGCCGGTGATCCCCGTCATGCTGGCCGCCTGCGCGCTGGCGATCGCCATCGGCGTCGCGCTGCAGGGTTTTAGCCTGCAGCAGGGGCTGAATGCGTTGATGGACGGTTTCAATCTGTCGATGTTTGCCGCTCAGGGCCACAACGTCGAGGGTATCGTCGCCGATGTGCCGCGCCTGCTGAACCGCGGTGGCATGTTCTCGATGATGAGTACGATCCTGCTGGTGTTCTGCGCCTTTTCCTTCGCCGGCGCTCTGACGCTGACCGGCGCGCTGACGGTGATCATCAGCCGGCTGCTGAAAGTGGTGCACACCACCGGCCAGCTGATCGCCGCCACCGTTGCCACCACTATCCTGGTGACCGGCGCGACCAGCGACGGCAAGCTGGCGCTGCTGATTCCGGCGGAGCTGTTCAAAGGGGCCTATCGACGCATGGGGCTGGACAACAAAAATCTGTCGCGCACCGTCGAAGATGCGGGCACCGTCATCGAACCGCTGATCCCGTGGACGGCCGCCGGCATTTACATGGCCACCACGCTGGGGGTCAGCACCCTCGATCTGCTGCCGTGGGCGATCCAATGTTATGCCGCGGTGGTGTTCGCCCTGATTTATGGGTTCACCGGCTTCGGTATCGCCAAACTCCAACCTCAGAACGACTTGCAGAGTAAGGAAGCCTGACATGACGAGTCATTTCAACGCCATCATCGATCGCCACAACACCGGCTCCGTGAAGTGGGACTTCATCGACCGCTATCTGCAACTGGACGGCAGCGAACTGTTGCCGATGTGGGTGTCCGATTTCGACTTTCCGTGCCCGCCAGAGGTGCAGCAGGCGCTGCATCAGCGGGTGGACCACGGCGTCTTTGGCTACAGCGAACGCGACGACGCTTACTATGAGGCAGCGATCGACTGGTTTGCCAAGCGGCACGGCTTGCCGCTGCGGCGCGAGTGGTTCACGTCGATTGAAGGGGTGGTGCCGGGGCTGGCGATGCTGATCCAACTGCTCAGCAAGCCGGGGGACGGGGTGGTGGTGCAGGGGCCGTATTATGGCTCGTTCGCCAAGATAGTCACCATGAACGGCAGAGAGGTGATTGAAAACCCGCTGCGGGAAACCCCGCAGGGATACCGGATCGATTTCGACCAGCTGGCCGCCTGCCTGGCGCAGCGTAAACCGCCGCTGTTATTGCTGTGCAACCCGCACAATCCAACCGGCCGTTGCTGGCGCCGCGATGAACTGGAGCGGCTCATGGCGCTCTGCCACGCCCACGACGTTACGGTGATCTCCGATGAAATTTGGGCCGACCTGCTGCTGCCCGGCGAGACGTTTACGTCGGTGTTGCATCTGGGCGAGGAATATCGCGAGCGGGTGATTGCGGCGACGTCCGCCAGCAAAACGTTCGGCCTTTCCTCGCTGCGCATTTCGAATTTCCTGATCCCCAACGCCCGGCTTCGGCAGGCGTTTGTCGATCGGCTGAACGCCCACGGGCTGGATGTATTCAACGCGCTGTCGATGACGGCGGCGACCGCGGCCTATCAACGGGGCGCTGCCTGGCTTGATGAGCTGCTCGACTACCTGGCGGAGAATCGGCGTTGGTTTGAGCAGGCGCTGGCGGCCGCCGCGCCCTGGTGCGCGATGACCCAGGCTGAAGGGACCTATCTCGCCTGGCTGGATTGCCGCTCGCTGGGTTTGAGCGATACAGACTTGCAGCAGGCGCTGGTGGCGGTGGCGAAGCTGGCGCCGTCGATGGGCAGCGGTTTCGGCCCGCAGGGGCGCGGTTTTATCCGCATCAACCTGGGGTGCCCGCGCCGGTATCTCGAGCGTGCCGTCGAAGGGTTGGCACGCCTGAAATAACCGCATAGCGAGCCCTCAATAGTGCGGCGGAGGGGTTTCTTCCGATTGCGAGGCGATCATTGAGGTTTGGGTCGAGCGCAGCTTGTCGGTCAACATGCGCAGGTGTTCGCGCATCTTCAGCATTTCCATTTGATGCTGAATGACGGTCTGGTTGAGCTCTTCGATGGTGAGCTCTTGGAAGGCCTGGCGGCTTTCCAGTTCTTCAAGCCGCTGTAGCAGGCGTTGAATGTCGGCGTTGTGCATGAGGCTACCTCTGACGCGATAAAATCCTGATTCGGCGCTATGGTAACAGCTGGCGCCGGGTTTGCTCGCGCTATTTCTCCAGACGGCGCGCAACGTTGCGATCGACAGTGTAAAGTGCTGAAAAGTTGCACGCTCGATCTGCCGTTTTTTGCGAGCCTGGCCGAATATTCCGCAAGAAAAATCTGATTTATCATGGGAGTAGCACGCAGGGGGAAACTTCTTGGCAAAGCTGGAGTCACACTTTGACTCGATTGGTTACCTGTGCGACTGTTTTGTTTTGTTTCAGGCAGCTATAGTAGCCCGGTTATCTTACCTAATGATTGTTTGGGGCATTGCTTCAGACACTGGAGAAATGGATGAAATCTTTGTTTAAAGTCACGCTTCTGGCAACCACCATGGCTTTTGCTCTGAATGCGACCCAGGTCATGGCAGCCGATGCCGCCAAACCGGCAGAAGCCGCTAAACCAGCGGACGCGGCAGCAGCACCGAGCACCGGCAAGTTCAAAAACGACGACGAGCAAGCGGCCTACGCACTGGGCGCCTCTCTCGGCCGTTACATGGACAACTCTCTGAAAGAGCAAGAGAAGCTGGGCATCAAGCTGGACAAAGATCAGCTGATTGCCGGCGTTCAGGACGCGTTCGCCAACAAGAGCAAGCTGAACGACGCCGACATCGAGAAGACCCTGCAGGGCTTCGAAGCGCGCGTGAAGGCTTCCGCTCAGGCGAAGATGGAGCAGGACGCCAAGGACAACGAAACCAAAGGCGCCAAGTACCGCGATAGCTTCGCTAAAGAAAAAGGCGTGAAGAAAACCGAATCCGGCCTGCTGTACCAGGTAGAGAAGCCGGGCGCGGGTGAAGCGCCGAAAGACAGCGACACCGTGGTGGTGAACTACAAAGGCACCCTGACCGACGGTACCGAGTTCGATAACTCCTACACCCGCGGCGAGCCGCTGTCGTTCCGTCTGGACGGCGTGATCCCAGGCTGGACCGAAGGCCTGAAGCACATCAAGAAAGGCGGCAAAATCAAGCTGGTGATCCCACCGGCGCTGGCCTACGGCAAAACCGGCGTTCCGGGCATCCCGGCTAACTCCACGCTGGTCTTCGACGTTGAGCTGCTGGACGTGAAAGCGGCGCCGAAAGCCGACGCTAAAGCCGAAAAACCGGCGGACGCGAAAGCAGACGCCAAAGCGAAATAACATCGCCGCTTTGTTTGCCACCGCCGCGGATGCCCTCCGCGGCGGTTTTCATTTCGGCAGCCGCCGCCTCTCTCTCCATTGAACGCTTGACGCCTGCCGGGCATCGGGCTTAACGTCAATACCACGCGCAAACGCAAGGACTTTGCTCCGGCCGCTTTGCTAGACTAATAATTCTGACTTATCAGTCATGCGTCTGCCCCTTAGGGCGTGTACCTAAAATTGTTCCCGGCCACCTCGCCCGCGGATGTCATCGTGCCGTTTGATGGCGCTCTCAGCCGGCCGCGCTGCGGCGTGCCGACGACGGCAGCGATCCGGTTCGAGCGGTTTTAGCTGCGCCCCCTGGCACAGGCGATCTATGAGGGTGGTATCTTCGATGTCGAATTCGCTTTTATCCAGCGAAGCCAGCGAACTTGATTTGCTGAATGAACGTCCGTTTACTCAAACGGATCATGAAATCCTGAAATCCTATGAAGCGGTGGTCGACGGGCTGGCGATGTTGATCGGCGGCCACTGCGAGATCGTACTGCACGCGCTGGAAGACCTGAACAGCTCAGCGGTACGCATCGCCAACGGTGAACATACCGGGCGTAAAATCGGCTCGCCGATCACCGATCTGGCGCTGCGCATGCTGCACGACATGGCCGGCGACGACAGCAGCGTGTCGAAAGCCTACTTTACCCGCGCCAAGAGCGGCGTGTTGATGAAGTCGGTGACCATCGCCATTCGCAATCGCGAGCAGCGGGTGATCGGCTTGCTGTGCATCAACATGAACCTCGACGTACCGTTTTCGCAGATCATGCAGACCTTTATGCCGCCGGCCACGCAGGACGTGCCGTCGTCGGTGAATTTTGCGTCTTCCGTCGACGATCTGGTGGCGCAGACGCTGGAGTTCACCATCGAAGAGGTGAACGCCGACCGCTCGGTGTCCAATAACGCCAAGAACCGCCAGGTGGTGCTCAACCTCTATGAGAAAGGCATCTTCGACATCAAGGATGCGATCAACCAGGTGGCGGATCGCCTGAACATCTCCAAACACACCGTGTATCTGTACATCCGCCAGTTCAAGAGCGGCGATCTGTTGGGAAGCGACCGTTGATGCTCGATTATTGCCTGTTGGTCACCGGCCCGGCTTACGGCACGCAGCAGGCCAGCAGCGCCTATCAGTTCGCTCAGGCTTTGTTGGCGAAAGGGCACCGGCTTTCCAGCGTCTTTTTCTACCGTGAGGGCGTGCTGAACGCCAACCAGCTGACCGCGCCCGCCAGCGACGAGTTCGACCTGGTGCGCGGTTGGACGCAACTGGCGCAGCAACACGGCGTAGCGCTCAACGTCTGCGTAGCCGCCGCGTTGCGCCGTGGGGTCACCGACGAGAAGGAGGCGGCGCAACAGGGGCTGGCAAGCGCCAACCTGCAGCCTGGCTTTACCCTGAGCGGGCTGGGTTCCCTGGCCGAAGCGTCGCTGAGTTGCGACCGTCTGGTGCAGTTCTGAGGATATGATGAAACGAGTCGCTTTTGTTTTCACCCACGGGCCGCACGGCGGCGCCGGCGGCAGGGAAGGGCTGGATGCGCTGCTCGCCACGTCGGCGCTCAGTGAAGATTTGGGGGTGTTTTTTGTCGGCGACGGCGTATTGCAGCTGTTGCCGGGCCAGCAACCGGAAAAGATTTTGGCGCGCAATTACATCGCCACCTTCGGCGTGCTGCCGCTGTATGACGTGGAGCGGTGCTATCTGTGCCAGGCTTCGCTGCAGGAGCGTGGGCTGAGCCAGGTGACCGATTGGGTGCTGGATGCCGAGGTGCTGGCGCCGGACGAACTGCGCCGCGAACTGGCCGGCTACGACGCCGTGATGACGTTTTAGGATCCTCTGATGCTGTATACCCTGAGCCACTCGCCAAACCAATGTGACTTGCCTGCGCTGCTGCGCCTGACGGCGGAGGGTGACGCGCTGCTGCTGCTGCAGGACGGCGTGCTTGCAGGCCTTGCCGGCAGCGCCCATCTTGAATCGCTGCTCGCCGCCCCCATATCCCTTTATGCGCTGCAGGACGACCTGGAAGCCCGGGGATTGGTCGGTCATTTTTCGCACAAAATCACTGTCGTCGGCTATAATCACTTCGTTGAATTAACCGAACAACACCGCAGCCAAATGGCCTGGTAATGAGAGTGATGTTGTATATTTCTTGACACCCATACTGGTCAGCCCTAAAATTCTGCGTCCTCGTACTTTGCCAATAGTGCATACGAGGGGATTTATCACATGTTTACGAAGCTAGTACGAAGCAAAAACCAGGAGCTTTTTTAATGGCAACAATTAACCAGCTGGTTCGCAAACCACGCTCTGTGAAGGCTGCTAAAAGCAACGTTCCAGCGCTGGAAGCCTGCCCGCAGAAACGTGGCGTATGCACCCGCGTATACACCACTACCCCGAAAAAACCAAACTCCGCACTGCGTAAAGTTTGCCGTGTGCGTTTGACCAACGGTTTCGAAGTGACTTCCTACATCGGTGGCGAAGGCCACAACCTGCAGGAACACTCCGTAATCCTGATCCGTGGCGGTCGTGTAAAAGACCTGCCAGGTGTGCGTTACCACACCGTCCGTGGTGCACTTGACTGCTCCGGTGTTAAAGACCGTAAGCAAGCTCGTTCCAAGTACGGCGTGAAGAAGCCAAAGGCTTAATGGTTCTCCGTTAAGTAAGGCCAAACGTTTTAACTTTAATGTCAAAATAAACTCGTAGAGTTTTGGACAATCCTGAATTAACAACGGAGTATTTCCATGCCACGTCGTCGCGTAATCGGCCAACGTAAAATCCTGCCAGATCCTAAGTTCGGATCTGAGCTGCTGGCCAAATTTGTAAATATCCTGATGGTAGACGGTAAAAAATCTACTGCAGAAGCAATCGTCTATACCGCGCTGGAGACCCTGGCTCAGCGTTCTGGTAAAGATCACCTGGAAGCTTTCGAAGTCGCTCTCGACAACGTTCGCCCGACTGTAGAAGTTAAGTCGCGTCGCGTTGGCGGTTCTACTTATCAGGTACCAGTTGAAGTCCGCCCGGTTCGCCGTAATGCTCTGGCAATGCGTTGGATCGTTGATGCTGCACGTAAACGCGGTGATAAATCCATGGCTCTGCGCCTGGCGAACGAGCTGTCTGACGCAGCAGAGAACAAAGGTTCTGCTGTTAAGAAGCGTGAAGACGTTCACCGTATGGCCGAAGCCAACAAGGCGTTCGCCCACTACCGCTGGTAATCACCCGGCTGTAGTCATGCTAACCAAGCGGGCGCGTCAAATCGGCCCGCTTGGGTTAACTGAACTTGAACGCCCTAGGAATAGAGGAATCAAATGGCTCGTACAACACCCATTGCACGCTACCGCAACATCGGTATCAGTGCTCACATCGACGCCGGTAAAACCACCACTACCGAACGTATTCTGTTCTACACCGGTGTAAACCACAAAATCGGTGAAGTTCATGACGGCGCTGCCACCATGGACTGGATGGAACAGGAGCAGGAGCGTGGTATTACCATCACTTCTGCAGCGACTACTGCCTTCTGGTCTGGTATGGCCAAGCAGTTCGAACCGCATCGCGTAAACATCATCGACACCCCAGGGCACGTTGACTTCACCATCGAAGTAGAACGTTCCATGCGTGTGCTGGATGGCGCGGTAATGGTTTACTGTGCTGTTGGTGGTGTTCAGCCACAGTCTGAAACCGTATGGCGTCAGGCTAACAAATACAAAGTGCCACGTATCGCGTTCGTTAACAAAATGGACCGTATGGGCGCTAACTTCCTGAAAGTTGTAGGCCAGATCAAATCTCGTCTGGGCGCCAACCCTGTTCCTCTGCAGCTGGCTATCGGCGCAGAAGACAAATTCACTGGCGTTATCGACCTGGTGAAAATGAAGGCGATCAACTGGAACGAAGAAGACGCAGGCGTAACCTTCGAATACGAAGACGTCCCGGCTGACATGATGGATCTGGCTGAAGAATGGCGCCAGAACCTGATCGAGTCCGCTGCGGAAGCTTCCGAAGAGCTGATGGAAAAATACTTGGGCGGCGAAGAGCTGACCGAGGAAGAAATCAAAACTGCTCTGCGTCAGCGCGTGCTGAACAACGAAATCATCCTGGTTACCTGCGGTTCTGCGTTCAAGAACAAAGGCGTGCAGGCGATGCTGGATGCGGTAATCGAATACCTGCCGGCACCAACTGACGTTCCTGCGATCAACGGTATCCTGGACGACGGTAAAGACACTCCGGCTGAGCGTCACGCAAGTGATGACGAGCCGTTCTCTGCTCTGGCGTTCAAAATCGCTACCGACCCGTTCGTGGGTAACTTGACCTTCTTCCGCGTGTACTCCGGCGTTGTTAACTCCGGCGACACCGTGCTGAACTCCGTTAAGTCTGCGCGCGAGCGTTTCGGCCGTATCGTTCAGATGCACGCTAACAAGCGTGAAGAGATCAAAGAAGTTCGCGCAGGCGACATCGCCGCTGCGATCGGTCTGAAAGACGTGACCACCGGGGACACCCTGTGTGATCCAGACTCTCCAATCATCCTGGAGCGTATGGAATTCCCTGAGCCGGTAATCTCTATCGCCGTTGAACCGAAAACCAAAGCTGACCAGGAAAAAATGGGTCTGGCTCTGGGCCGTCTGGCTAAAGAAGACCCGTCATTCCGCGTATGGACTGACGAAGAGTCTAACCAGACCATCATCGCCGGTATGGGTGAACTGCACCTCGACATCATCGTTGACCGCATGAAGCGTGAATTCAACGTTGAAGCTAACGTGGGCAAACCTCAGGTAGCTTACCGCGAAGCGATTCGCGCGAAGATTACCGATGTTGAAGGTAAGCACGCCAAGCAGTCTGGTGGTCGCGGTCAGTACGGTCACGTTGTGATCGACATGTACCCACTGGAGCCGGGCTCTAACCCGAAAGGTTACGAGTTCATCAACGACATCAAAGGCGGCGTAATTCCTGGCGAATACATCCCTGCCGTTGATAAAGGCATCCAGGAGCAGCTGAAGTCTGGTCCGTTGGCTGGTTACCCGGTAGTAGACATGGGTATTCGTCTGCACTTCGGTTCTTACCACGACGTTGACTCCTCTGAACTGGCGTTTAAACTGGCCGCGTCTATCGCCTTTAAAGAAGGCTTTAAGAAAGCGAAACCAGTTCTGCTTGAGCCTATCATGAAGGTTGAAGTTGAGACTCCAGAAGAGAACACCGGTGACGTTATCGGTGACTTGAGCCGTCGTCGCGGCATGCTGCGCGGTCAGGAATCTGAAGTGACTGGCGTTAAGATCCACGCTGAAGTACCGTTGTCCGAAATGTTCGGCTACGCAACTCAGCTGCGTTCTCTGACTAAAGGTCGCGCATCATACACCATGGAATTCCTGAAGTATGATGATGCACCGAACAACGTCGCTCAGGCCGTAATCGAAGCCCGTGGCAAATAAGCCGCAGGGTTAAAACCAAAGTCCCGTGCTCTCTCCAGAAGGGGAGAGCGCTATAGTAAGGAATATAGCCGTGTCTAAAGAAAAATTTGAACGTACAAAACCGCACGTTAACGTTGGTACTATCGGCCACGTTGACCACGGTAAAACTACCCTGACTGCAGCGATCACCACCGTTCTGGCTAAAACCTACGGCGGTTCTGCACGTGCTTTCGATCAGATCGATAACGCGCCAGAAGAAAAAGCTCGTGGTATCACCATCAACACCTCTCACGTTGAGTATGACACCCCGACTCGTCACTACGCGCACGTTGACTGCCCAGGGCACGCCGACTACGTGAAAAACATGATCACCGGTGCTGCTCAGATGGACGGCGCGATCCTGGTAGTTGCTGCGACTGACGGCCCAATGCCTCAGAC
>NZ_JBICNA010000007.1:0-302159 GCF_043109535.1 Serratia sp. LACPHL-BACT-2024-00286 | reverse complement strand
GATTTTTTCAACAAAAGGGCGAAAAAGCGACGAATTTATGTCACTTTTTCAGGCAAACAGCCATAAAAGCTGGCGATCACTGGAGTAAAATAGAAATAACGATGTCAGTAAGGACCCGCAGCCATGCCGTTAAATGCACAACAACAGGCCGCCCAACGCAATCTTTCTTATCTGCTTGCAGAGAAACTTGGGCAACAAATTCTGGCGGGCAATTATCAGGCCGGCAGCATCCTGCCCGGTGAAATGGAACTGGGCGAGCAATTCGGCGTCAGCCGCACCGCAGTACGCGAAGCGGTAAAGATGTTAGCCGCCAAAGGCATGCTGCTACCGCGCCCGCGCATCGGCACTCGCGTGATGCCGCAGAGCCAATGGAATTTCCTCGATCAGGATTTACTGACCTGGTGGATGACGCGGGAAAACTTCGATCAGGTGATGCAACACTTCCTTATCCTGCGTACCTCGCTGGAGCCGCAGGCCTGCGCGTTGGCGGCAAACCACGCCAGCCCGCAGCAAACCAAGCTGCTGGCGGAGCTGATGGCGGAAATGCGCGCGCTGCATACCCAGTTTGATCGCGAGCGTTGGATCCAGGTCGATACCCAATTCCACCAGCTCATCTACGAAGCCAGCGGCAACCCGTTCCTGACCTCGTTCGCCAACCTGTTCAGTTCGGTGTACCAAAGCTACTTCCGCGCCATCACCGGCAATGAAGTGATCAAGCTGCGCCATCATCAGGCTATCGTCGATGCGATACTCGCCGGAGACAGCGCTGGCGCGCTCGTCGCCTGCCAGATACTGCTGAAAGAGAAAGACTAGACACGCTCCCCGCTTATATATAGAAGAAAGAGACGAGGGACAGACGACCATTTAACCAGGACCGACCATGACCCAATCCGCGCGCAGTATGGCAGGACTTCCGTGGATCGCCGCAATGGCGTTCTTTATGCAGGCGCTGGACGCCACTATCCTCAATACCGCGCTGCCGGCGATCGCCCAAAGCCTGGGGCGTTCGCCGCTGGCGATGCAATCGGCCGTCATCAGCTACACGCTGACGGTGGCGATGCTGATCCCGGTCAGCGGCTGGCTGGCGGACCGCTTCGGCACCCGGCGCGTGTTCATCTTCGCCGTCACGTTATTCACCCTCGGCTCGCTGCTGTGCGCTCTGTCCCCTACGCTGAGCGCGCTGGTCGCCTCTCGCGTGCTGCAGGGCATCGGCGGCGCGATGATGATGCCGGTCGCGCGATTGGCGCTGCTGCGCGCCTACCCGCGCAGCGAACTGCTGCCGGTGCTGAACTTCGTCACCATGCCCGGCCTGGTCGGGCCGATTCTGGGGCCGCTGCTGGGCGGCTGGCTGGTCACCTACGCCACCTGGCACTGGATTTTCCTGATCAATATCCCTATCGGCCTGCTCGGCATCTTCTATGCACGTAAATACATGCCGGACTTCACCACGCCCAAGCGCCGCTTCGACTTCCTTGGCTTTATGCTGTTCGGCCTGAGCCTGGTGCTGATCTCTACCGGGTTGGAACTGTTTGGCGAGCGGGTACTGGCCAGCTACGTTTCGCTGGGCATTCTGCTCAGCGGCTTCGTGATGCTGTTCGGCTATATCGCGCACGCCCGCCGCCATCCTCAGCCGCTGATCGGTCTCGACCTGTTCAAAACCCGCACCTTCTCGGTCGGCATCGCCGGCAACGTCGCCTCCAGGCTAGGCACCGGCTGCGTGCCGTTTTTAATGCCGCTCATGCTGCAGGTGGGATTCGGCTACACGGCGATCGTCGCCGGCTGCATGATGGCGCCAACCGCCATCGGTTCGCTGATGGCGAAATCCACCGTCACTCAGGTGCTGCGCTGGTTCGGCTACCGTAAAACGCTGGTCGGCATCACCGTCATCATCGGGGTGCTGATCGCCCAGTTCGCCCTGCAAAGCCCGGGCATGCCGCTGTGGCTGATGATCCTGCCGCTGTTCGTGCTGGGCATGGCGATGTCCACCCAGTTCACCGCCATGAACACCATCAGCCTGGCGGATTTGAACGACGCCAACGCCAGCGCCGGCAACAGCGTCTTGGCGGTCACCCAACAGCTGTCCATCAGCTTCGGCGTGGCGATCAGCGCGGCGGTGCTGCGTTTTTACGAATCTCTATCGTTAGGCACCATGATCGACCACTTCCATTACACCTTTATCACCATGGGGATCGTCACCGTAGCGTCGGCGCTGGTGTTTATGTTGCTGAGAAGGAAGGATGGCCGCAATTTGATCAGCGGCCAGGAAAGCAAGAAAGAAGCGAAGGCGGCGAGTTAACGGCGGCCCACCGAGGCGCGTTCCACCAGCTCGGGCGTCAGCACCAGCACCTGGGGGGCGCGCTCCGGGTTTTGCAGGCGATTGATCAGCGCATCGATCGCCAGTTCGCCCAGCGAATCCTTCGGCTGATGAATGGTGCTCAGCGGCGGCGCCAGATAGCGCGCCAGCTCAATGTCATCGTAGCCCATCACCGCCATATCCTGCGGCACGGAGAGCCCGGCCTGATACAGCGCCTGATAAACGCCCACCGCCACCGCGTCGTTGCCGGCGAACACCGCATGCGGCGGCTCGTCCAGCGCCAGCAGTTGGCGCATGGCGTTCACGCCGCCCTCAAACTCAAAATCGCAGTGCACTTCATACCCTGGCGGAACCGGCAATCCGGCGCGCCGCATCGCGTTGCGATAGCCTTCCAGCCGGTGACGGGCGGTGGTTTTATCCTGCGGGCCGGCGATGCAGGCGATTTGGCGGTAGCCGCGGGCGATCAGATGATCGGTCGCCATCTCGCCGCCCAGCAGCGAGTTATCCTGAATAATGTCGTTGGCGCCCTCGAACGGCGCCCAGTCCATCATCACGATCGGCAATGACGGGTAGCGGCTCAGGGCATCTTGCGATGGCCGGTGGTTTTCGGTGCACATCAGCAGCAAACCGTCGACGCGCTTTTGCAGCAGCGTCTCCATGCTGCGGTTCATGCGCGCGGCGTCTTCTTCGGTATTGCACAGGATTAAACTGTAGCCGCGTTCATAGCAGCTGCGCTCCACGCCGCGCACCACTTCGGCATAAAACGGGTTGTTGCTGGCGGTCACCAGCATGCCGATGGTGCGCGTCTGATTGAGCTTCAGGCTGCGCGCCAGCGCGGAAGGCGCATAGTTCAGCTGTTCCACGGCCGCCATGACCTTGTCGCGCACGCTGTCGCTGACAAAGCGATTGTTGTTGACCACATGCGAAACGGTAGAGGTTGAAACGCCCGCCAGGCGGGCGACATCTTTCATGGTGGCCAAAGGATCACCCCTGCTGCTGCAAGAAGGCGTCGATATCTTCACGCCACGGCACCGAAGGCTGCGCGCCAGGGCGGGTCACGGCGATCGCCGCCGCCGCATGGGCGAAACGCACCGCGTCGGCCATGGCCTTGCCTTCCAACAGGGCTGTGACCAGCGCACCGTTAAAGGTATCGCCGGCGGCGATAGTATCCACCGCTTGCACCTTGAAGCCGGGCACCCGTTTGCCGTTGCCGTTTTCGCTCAGCCACACGCCGCGGCTGCCGAGGGTGATAATCACCGTCGCGATGCCCTTGTCGTGCAGCGCCTGCGCCGCGCGCGCCGCATCGGCGTCGTTGTCCACGGCGATGCCGGTCAGGCGCTGGGCTTCGGTTTCATTCGGGGTGATCATATCGATCATGCCCAGCAGCTCGTCCGGTAGCTCACGCGCCGGGGCCGGGTTGAGGATCACTTGCGTGTGATGCTGCTTCGCCAGGCGGGCGGCGGCGATCACCGTCTCCAGCGGCGACTCCAGCTGCATCAGCAAAGCGTCGGCGTCGATCACTTTTTGTTGGTAGCGTGCCAGGTAATCCGGCGTCACCGCCGCGTTGGCGCCGGCATCGATGCCAATCACGTTCTCGCCTTCGGCGTTGACGAAGATCAGCGCCACGCCGGTGGTGCTGTCGGCGATGGCTTCAATCGGTTGAGTATCAATGCGATCGCTCGCCAGCTGCCGGCGGACACGTTCGCCAATGTCGTCGGCGCCCACGCAGGCGATAAAGGCGATCTCCGCCCCGCTGCGCCCGGCCGCCACCGCCTGATTCGCGCCCTTGCCGCCAAACGCCACCTTATACTGTTTCCCGATCACCGTTTCGCCCGGGTGGGGGAAGTGTTCAATATTGAGGATATGGTCGGCATTGATGCTGCCAAGAACCACCAGCTTACCTGTTTCCATCGCATTGATTCCTGAATTGCGCGCCATCGTAAACGCCCCGTTCCGATGGCGCTGGTATGACTTACTGAGTGACCAGTTTCAAATCGACCGGGATGGTCGCCGGCACTTTTTCGCCTTTCAGCACTTTATCGGCGGTTTCCACACCGATCACGCCGATCTGATCGGGACGCTGCGCCACGGTCGCCGCCAGCTTACCGCCTTCGACCGCTTTCACGCCGTCAGCGGTGCCGTCGAAGCCTACCACGATCACGTCGGTTTTACCGGCGGTTTGCAGCGCGCGCAGCGCACCCAGCGCCATTTCATCGTTCTGAGCGAACACCGCCTGCACATCCGGGTGCGCAGTCAGCAGGTTCTGCATCACGTTCAGGCCCTTGGTGCGATCGAAATCGGCCGGCTGGCTGGCCAACAGTTTGAATTTATTCTGATCCAGCGACTGTTTGAAGCCTTCACCGCGTTCACGCGCGGCGGAAGTGCCAGCGATGCCTTCCAGTTGAATCACCTTGGCATCGGCACCCACTTTCTTGGCGATGAAGTCGCCGGCCATTTTGCCGCCCACGCGGTTATCCGAAGCGATGTGGCTCACCACGTCACCCTTGCTCGCCACGCGGTCCAGCGTAATGACCGGGATCTTAGCCTGGTTGGCCATCTTGATGGCGTTGCCTACCGCGTCGGAGTCGGTCGGGTTGATCAGCAGCAGCTTGGGCGCGCGCACCATCAGATCCTGCACGTTGGCCAGCTCTTTCGCCGGGTTGTTCTGGGAATCCAGCACCACCAGGTTGTAGCCCAGCTTGTTGGCCTCTTGCTGCGCACCGTCCTTCATCGAGACGAAGAACGGGTTGTTGAGGGTGGACACCACCAGCGCGATGGTGTCTTTGGCCATGGCATTGGCGCTCAGGGTGGCGCTCAGCGCGATGGCGGAAGCTAAGGTTGCCAGTTTTTTCATTTTCATCATCGTGATTCCTGTAGGGGGAGGTTACTTGTTGCTTTTGTTATCTACCAGAACCGCCAGCAGTATCACCACTGCCTTCACGATCATTTGGTAGTAGGAAGAAACACCCAGTAAATTCAGGCCGTTGTTCAGGAAGCCGAGGATCAGCGCCCCGATCAGCGTGCCGACGATGCGGCCCTTGCCACCGGCCAGGCTGGTGCCGCCCAGCACCACGGCGGCGATGGCGTCCAGCTCATAGCCGGTGCCGGCGGTCGGCTGCGCCGACGACAGGCGCGCCACTTCGATCACCCCGGCCAGCGCCGCCAGCAGGCCGCACAGCGAGTAGACGATAATCTTCACCTTATCGACGCTGATGCCGGACAGGCGGGTTGCCGCTTCGTTGCCGCCCAGGGCATAAATATAGCGGCCCAGGCGCGTATGGTGCAGCATATACCAGGCGGCGATGAACACGATTGCCATGATCCAGATCGGCGTAGGCACGCCCAGCGGGCGGCCGATGCCGAACCAGCCGAAGGTGTCGGCCACGTCGGTGAAACCGGTGTTGACCGGGCTGCCGTTGGTGTACACCATGGTGACGCCGCGCAGCAGCAGCATCATCACCAGCGTGGCGATAAAGGCCTGCACTTTGCCTTTGGCGACGATCACCCCGGTGCAGGCGCCAACCGCGGCGCCCAGCGCCAATGCCGCCGCCACCGCCACCAGCGCGTTGACCTCAAAACCGACGATCGACGCCGCCACCGCGCCGGTCAGCGCCAGCAGCGATCCCACCGACAGATCGATGCCGGACGTAAGGATCACCAGCGTCATCCCCACCGCCATGATGGCGTTCACCGAGGTTTGCTGCAGAATATTGAACAGATTGTTCAGGGTGAAGAAGTTCGGGCTCATGGAAGAGACCACGGCGATCAGCACCAGCAGCGCAATCAACGACTTCTGCTCTAACAGCCACTCTTTACTGAACCAGCGCTTAGCTGCGATAGTCTGGGAACTCATATCTGATTACTCCTGCTTTACGCCGTATTGCTTGCCGACGGCTGCCGCCATCAACGCTTCCTGGGTGGCCTGTTCAATCGGGAACTCGCCGCTGAGATGCCCTTCGTGCATCACCAGAATGCGATCGCTCATGCCCATCACCTCCGGCATTTCCGAAGACACCAGAATGATGCTCAGCCCTTCCTGCTTGAACTGGTTGATTAACTGATAGATCTCTTTTTTGGCGCCGACGTCGACGCCGCGCGTCGGCTCATCGAGGATCAGCACCTTCGGCCGAGTCATCAGGCCGCGGGCGATCGCCACTTTTTGCTGATTGCCGCCGGAAAGCAGACCGATCGGCTGTTCCATCGACGGCGTTTTGATATTAAACAGCCGGATGAAATCCCCCACCGCCTGCCGCTCGTCGGCCTGTTTCAGGCTGCCGTCGGCGCGGCTGAAGTAGCGCAGCGCGGTCAGCGACATGTTTTCCTTCACCGACATGCCCAGCACCAGGCCGTCGCGCTTGCGGTCTTCCGAGATATAGACGATGCCGTTCGCCAACCCGTCCTGCGGCGAATGGGTGACCACCTCGCGGCCGTCCAGGCTGACGGTGCCGGCCTTGCGCGGCGCGGCGCCGTACAGGATCTTCATCAGTTCGGTGCGCCCGGCGCCCATCAGCCCGGCCACGCCGAGGATCTCGCCGCGATACAGCGTAAAACTGACGTCCTCAACGCCGGGGCCGGAAAGGTGGCTGACTTCCAACCGTTTTTCCCCGCGCGGCAAATCAAGGCGCGGGTATTGTTCTTCCAGCTTGCGGCCGACCATCATCTCAATCAGCGAATCTTCCTGCAGCTCGCTCACCGGCCGCTCGGCGATAAACTGCCCGTCGCGGAACACGGTCACGTCGTCGCAGATTTCAAAAATCTCTTTCAGGCGGTGCGAGATATAAACGATGCCGCGCCCTTCGGCCTTCAGCTCGTTGATCACTTTGAACAGCGAGGCGGTTTCGGTGTCGGTCAGCGCGTCGGTCGGTTCGTCCATGATGATCACTTTCGATTCGAAGCTCAGCACCTTGGCGATCTCCACCATCTGCTGATCGCCGATCGACAGCTCGCCCACCAGCCGGTGGCTGCTGTAGCGCAGGTTGAGGCGCGCCAGCAAGCGATCGGCCTCGGCGTACATACGCTTCCAGTCAATGCGGCCGAAACGGTTGACGAACTCGCGGCCGAGGAAGATGTTTTCCGCAATCGTCAGCTGCGGGATCAGGTTCAGCTCCTGATGGATAATGCCGATGCCCGCTTCCTGCGAATCTTTAGGCCCGTTGAACGCCACCTCGTTACCGAGAAAATACTGGCTGCCGGCGTCTTTCTGATAGATGCCGGTCAGCACTTTCATCATGGTGGACTTCCCGGCGCCGTTTTCCCCCACCAGCGCCATCACCTTGCCGGGATAAACGCTGAGGGCGGCGCCGGAAAGCGCCTTCACGCCGGGAAAGGCTTTATCAATCCCTTTCAGTTGCAGTAAAGG
Source organism: Serratia sp. LACPHL-BACT-2024-00286 (assembly GCF_043109535.1). NCBI lineage: Bacteria > Pseudomonadati > Pseudomonadota > Gammaproteobacteria > Enterobacterales > Yersiniaceae > Serratia > Serratia sp. LACPHL-BACT-2024-00286. The sequence goes on along the minus strand of NZ_JBICNA010000007.1, from coordinate 294,486 downwards.
TTGCATAAACGCCTCAGAAAGTTACGCCGGCGCACAGGATCAGGTTCGCGTAAGGCGAACACTCCCCGCTGCGGATCACCGCCCGGCTGTGCTCGGTTTGCGCTTTAAACGCCTGATGGCTGATATAACGCACGCTGATGGTATTGCCCTGGCGTTGGCCCAGTGCGGTCAGTTCAGCCAACAGTGCCTCGTGGAGCGACGGATTCTGTTTCACGATCTCTTCCGCCAGGATGGCGCTTTCTACCTGCATCTCTTGCGTGACCGCCGCGAACACCTGCATGAAGGTCGGCACGCCCTGCGTCAGCGCCAGATCGATGCGCTGCGTCGCCGCCGGTATCGGCAGGCCCGCGTCGCACAGGGTGAGCTGGTCGGTATGCCCCAGCCGGGCAATCACGGCAGACACGTCGGAATTCAGTAATACGCCTTTTTTCATCTTCTCACTCCGCTAGCGAAACGTTTCGCTCTCTGGGGGAGTTTAAAAAAACGGCAGGGGAAGGCAACCGGGACAATGCAGAAGTGTGATCGCTATCGAAACGTTTCGTTCACGCACGAACAATGCACAGACAAAAGGGGCTCAGCCATGCTGAGCCCCTGTCAGGCGGGTTAGATCTCGACCTGCGTGCCGAGCTCGATGACCCGGTTCGGCGGGATCTCAAACTGATCCGGCGCGCGCAGCGCGTTGCGGCTCAGGGCGACGAACAGCTTGCCGCGCAGGTAGAGGTACCACGGCCGCTTGGTGAGGATCAGCGATTCATGGGACATGAAGAACGAGGTCTCCGACATGCGGCACGGCAACCCTTCCAGCCCGCAGCGGTGGAATACCTCCTCGACGTTCGGCGTTTCCCGCCAGCCGTAGCTGGCCACTACCCGCCAGAAGGTCGGCGACAGCTGTTCGATGGTCACCCGGCGCACGTTGTGCACGTAAGGCGCATCCTCGGTGCGCAGCGTCAGCAGCACCACGCGCTCATGCAGCACCTTGTTGTGCTTCAGGTTGTGCAGCAGCGCAAAAGGAATGACGTTGGTGGCGCGCGACAGGAACACCGCGGTACCCGGCACCCGCACCGGCGGCGATTTCTCCAGCGAGGCGATCATCGCCTCCAGCGAGTTGCCGTGTTCATGCAGGCGGCGCAGCAGGCGGAAGCGCTCGCTCTTCCAGGTGGTCATAATGATAAACATCACCAGCGCCAAGGTCAGCGGCAACCAGCCGCCGGAGAACAGCTTCAGGGCATTGGCGGAGAACATCGGCACGTCGATGATCAGCAAGATGGCAGCGATGCCGAGCGCCAGGAAGCGATTCCAGTGCCAGTTGTTGATCGCCACCGAGGTGACCAGAATGCTGGTCAGCACCATGGTGCCGGTGACGGCGATGCCGTACGCCGCCGCCAGGTTGCTGGAGTGTTCGAAACCGACAATCACCAGCACCACCGAGATGTACAGCGTCCAGTTGATCACCGGAATGTAGATCTGGCCGGATTCCATTTCCGAGGTGTGAATAATGCGCATCGGCGACAAATAGCCCAGGCGCACCGCCTGGCGGGTCAGCGAGAAGACGCCGGAAATCACCGCCTGCGAAGCGATCACCGTCGCCAGGGTCGCCAGAATCAGCAGCGGGATCAGCGCCCAGTCGGGTGCCAGCAGGAAGAACGGGTTTTTGATCGCCTCAGGGTTTTTCAGCAGCAGCGCGCCCTGGCCGAAGTAGTTGAGCACCAGCGAAGGCAGCACCACGGTGAACCAGGCCAGGCGGATCGGGAACTTGCCGAAGTGCCCCATATCGGCATACAGCGCCTCGACGCCGGTGATCGACAGCACCACCGCCCCCAGCGCAAAGAACGACACCTTCTTATATTCCATGAAGAAGTTGAGCGCCCATTTGGGGTTCAGCGCCTGCAGCACTTCCGGGTTCGAAATGATGCTGCGCGCGCCCAGCACCGCCAACACGATGAACCACAGCAGCATCACCGGGGCGAACAGCTTGCCGACGCTGCCGGTACCGTGCTTTTGAATAACGAACAGCAGCGTCAGCACCAGAATGGAGAGCGGCACGATATAGGCATCGAGCGCAGGCGCGGCGATTTCCAGCCCCTCTATCGCCGACATCACCGAGATAGCCGGGGTGATCACCACCTCGCCATAGAAGAAGCTGCCGCCGATCAGGCCCAGTATCACCAGCACCGCGGTGGTGCGCGCCGAAGTGTTGCGCCCGGCCAGCGACATCAGCGTCAGAATGCCGCCCTCGCCGGCGTTGTCCGCGCGCATCACGTAGGTGAGATATTTGAGGGAAACGATCACGATCAGCATCCAGAAAATCAGCGACAGGAAGCCGAAAACCACGTCTGGACGAACATCGAAGCCGTAATGGCCGGAGAAACACTCTCTCAACGTATAGAGAGGGCTGGTGCCGATATCACCGTAGACCACGCCGATGGCCGCCAGGGTTACCGCCGATAAGGACTGCTTATGCTCTGCGCTCATAATTCGTTTCTTTATCAGAACATCCGTTAGCGATGCATCCGCATCAGGCAAAATACGGGCTCAAAGATCCGTCACGCCCACCAGAAAGCCGCACAGTATGCACCATTTATACGGCTTGCCTACCCTTATATCAGAGCCGAAAAATAAACAAAATGTGAACCGGATATCCGGCTCAACTTAGAAAAATATTACTAATCAACAAGCTATACCACTAAAAATAATGGTGGTTTATCATCGGATTATCGACCAAGATTGGCTAACTCTCGGACAATGCGACAATTATATGACGCCATCATCCCTTCTGGCAGAACGAATTTCCCGCCTCAGCAGCGCGCTGGAGAGCGGTCTTTATGAGCGGCAAGAAGCGATTCGCCTGTGCCTGCTGGCGGCGCTGAGCGGCGAAAGCGTATTCCTGCTCGGCCCGCCCGGCATCGCCAAGAGCCTGATCGCGCGCCGGCTGAAGTTTGCCTTCCGCAACGCCCGCTCCTTTGAATACCTGATGACGCGCTTTTCCACGCCGGAAGAGGTCTTCGGCCCGCTCTCCATTCAGGCGTTGAAAGATGAGGGGCGCTATCAGCGTCTGACCGCCGGCTACCTGCCGGAAGCGGAGATCGTGTTTCTGGACGAGATCTGGAAGGCCGGCCCGGCGATCCTCAACACCCTGCTGACGGCGATCAACGAACGGCGCTTTCGCAACGGCAACAGCGAAGAACCGATCCCGCTGCGCCTGCTGGTGACCGCCTCCAACGAACTGCCCGAAGCGGACAACAGCCTCGAAGCCTTATATGACCGCATGCTGATCCGCCTGTGGCTGGATAAGGTGCAGGATAAGCAGAATTTCCGCTCGCTGCTGGTCAACCGCCAGAGCGAAAGCCAAAACCCGGTGCCGGCGGCGCTGAGCGTCAGCGACGAAGAGTTTCTGCAGTGGCAGCCGCAGATCGATAAGGTGGCGCTGCCGGAAGCCTGCTTTGAGCTGATTTTCCAGCTGCGCCAGCGGCTGGACGCGCTGGAACAGGCGCCGTACGTCTCTGACCGACGCTGGAAAAAAGCCCTGCGCCTGCTGCAGGCCTGCGCCTTCTTCAGCGGGCGCGACGCCATCGCCCCGCTCGACCTGATGCTGCTGAAAGACTGCCTGTGGCACGATCTCACCTCGCTGAAGCTGCTGCAACAGCAGATCGATCAGCTGCTGACCGAATCGGCCTACCAGCAACAGTCGATGCTGATCCAACTGCAACAAATCCACACCCGCTGGCTGCAGGATCAGCAGCAACAAAGCGACCGGCAGGCCATCAGCCTGGTGAAAAAGGGCGGCATGTTCAGCCGTAAACCGCAATACGCACCGGCCACGCCGTTCGCTGGCGGCACCCTCACCCTGTTGCTGCAAAAGCCGCTGCAGCTGCATGACATTCAGGTCAACCATCTGAGCATCGAAAGCAGCGTGCTGGACAACTGGCTGCAAAAAGGCGGCGACGTGCGCGCCAAGCTGAACGGCATCGGCTTCGCGCAGCCGATCGATTTGGAGGTCGACGACCAACTGCACCTGACGGTGCTGGACGTCAGCCGCCAGCCGTCGCTGCTGGCGCTGCCGGGCAAACAGGCCACCGCCACGCCGCAGGCGCTGCTGGACGAAATGGACGCGTTGGCCCAACGCCTGGCGGAGCAGCGCCGTGCCTTCAGCCAACATCAGCCCTGTCTGTTCACGCCCGTCGCCGGCCTGGCCAAGATCGAAGCCAGTCTGCTGCAGGTGGCGGAGCAGGTTAAACAGCAACTGCAGCAAATGCGCGGCCAGTAACCATGCTCAGTCTGGAGACGCTCGATCTGCTGCTGGCGATCGCCGAAGGCGAAATGATCGAGGAGATGATCGTCGGCATGCTGGCGGCGCCGCAGCTGTCGGTGTTCTTTAAAAAGTTTCCGGCCCTTCGCCGGGCGCTGGATCGCGATCTGCCACGCTGGAAACTGCAGCTCAAGGAGCGTCTGCAGGAAGCCATGGTGCCGCCGGCGCTGGCGCAGGAATTTTACCGCTACCAACAGTGCCAGCTGGAGAACAACACCCAGTTCTATCACAACCTCAACGACACGATGGAGCTGCTGCGCCAGCTGGTCTCGCCGTTTTATGAACAGGCGCGCGCGCTGGTGGACGCCGCCGATCTGCCCAATCATCCGCTGGACGACAGCTTCCAAACCCTGTTCCTGCAGCGCTGGCGCATCAGCCTGACGCTGCAGGCCACCATGCTGCACCACCAGCTGCTGGAACAGGAGCGCGAGCAACTGATGGCGGAACTGCAGGAGCGACTGGCGCTGAGCGGCGCGCTGGAGCCGCTGCTGTCGGAAAACGACACCGCCGCCGGCAGGCTGTGGGACATGAGCAAAGGCCAGCTGCAGCGCGGCGATTACCAGCGGCTGGTGGAGTACGGCAACTTTTTGCAGCAGCAGCCGGAGCTGAAAAAGCTGGCGCAGCAGTTGGGCCGCAGCTATCAGGCCAAGGCGGTGCAGCAACAGGACGCGCAGCCGGAGCCGTTCAGGGTGATGGTGCAGGTGCCGGCCACGCTGCCGGAAGAAGTGAGCGGCATTCATCAGAGCGACGACATCCTGCGCCTGCTGCCGCCGGAGCTGGCGACGCTGGGCATTGAAGAGCTGGAGTTCGAATTTTATCGCCGCCTGCTGGAAAAGCGGCTGCTGAGCTACCGCCTGCAGGGCGACGTCTGGCAGGAACAGATCCTGATCCGCCAGGTCACCCACCAGCAGCAGGATCAACAGCCGCGCGGGCCGTTTATCGTCTGCGTGGACACCTCAGGATCGATGGGCGGCTTCAACGAACAGTGCGCCAAGGCGTTCTGCCTGGCGCTGCTGCGCATTGCGCTGGCGGACAACCGACGTTGCTACATCATGCTGTTCGCCAACCAGATCGTGCATTATGAGCTCACCGCCGCCAGCGGCATCGAACAGGCGGTGCGCTTTCTCGGCCAGCAGTTTCGCGGCGGCACCGATCTGGCGGCCTGCCTGAACGCCACCGTCACCAAAATGGCGGAGAGCGGCTGGTTTGACGCCGATGCGGTGATCATTTCCGATTTTATCGCTCAGCGGTTGCCGGAGGAGGTAATAAAGAAGGTGAAACAGCAGCAGCAAAGCCACCAGCAGCGTTTCCATGCGGTGGCGATGTCCGCCTACGGCAAACCCGGCATCATGCGCATCTTCGATCATATCTGGCGCTTCGATACCGGGCTGAAAAGCCGTTTGATGCGCCGCTGGCGGCGCTAGGCGGGATCAGAGCAGGCCTTCGACCGCCCCGCGCACTTCCGGCGACCACACGCCGCACTGCACCTGGCCGATATGCGACAGTTGCAGCAGCAGCATCACCAAGCGCGACTGACCGATGCCGCCGCCGATAGTCTGCGGCATATCGCCGCGCAGCAGCGACTGGTGCCACTCCAGCTTCATGCGCTCTTCATCGCCGGTCAGCGCCAGCTGACGTTTCAGCGCGGCGGCGTCGACGCGGATGCCCATAGAGGACAGCTCGAAAGCGTCCTGCAGCACCGGGTTCCACACCACGATATCGCCGTTCAGGCCCGCCAGGCCATCCGCCGCCAGCGTGGTCCAGTCATCATAATCCGGCGCCCGCACATCGTGCGATTTGCCGTGTGACAGCTTGCCGCCGATGCCGATCAGGAATACCGCGCCCAGCTCTTTGGCGATCGCCCGCTCGCGCCCTTTGGCGTCCAGATCCGGGTAACGCTGCAGCAGGGTTTCGCTGTGCACAAAGTGGATCTGTTCCGGCAGGAACGGGGTCAGACCATGCTCGCGGCTGACTTCCGCCTCCGTCGCCTTGATGGCGGCGTAAATGCTGCGCACGGTGCTTTTCAGGTAGTCCAGGCTGCGCTCACCGTCGCCCATCACCCGCTCCCAGTCCCACTGATCGACGTACACCGAGTGGATAGGCGTCAGGCGATCTTCATCCGGGCGCAGCGCCTTCATATGGGTGTACAGGCCTTCGCCGGCGCCGAAATCGTAGCTGCCCAGGGTTTTACGTTTCCATTTCGCCAGTGAATGCACCACTTCGAAGGTGGCGTCCGGCAGGGTTTTCACCTTAACCTGCACCGCTTTCTCGCTGCCGGAGAGGTTATCCTGCGTGCCGTCGCCCAGACGGCTGAGGATCGGCGCCTGCACTTCGATCAGGCCAAGCTGTTGCTCCAGCTGGCGGGAGAAGAAGGATTTGACCTGGCTGATTTGTTGTTGTTTTTGGATAAACTGTTTTTTCATTGCCGTATCTCTTGTAAACCTGTCTCTGTTGCCATCGATTAAGCAACAAAATGACATGTCAATTCAATATCCATTAATCAATATTGCCTTTTCACTTTTAATCGTTCATTTTTATCCGGACAGAATTCAACAATCGTTAATTAATGGGGGATTAAATGGCGGAAATTTATCAGATCGATAATCTCGATCGCGGCATCCTCAACGCTCTGATGGACAACGCGCGCACGCCGTACGCCGAACTGGCGAAAAACTTTGCCGTCAGCCCCGGCACCATTCATGTGCGGGTAGAGAAGATGAAACAGGCCGGGATCATCACCGGCGCGCGCATCGACGTCAGCCCCAAACAGCTGGGCTACGATGTGTGCTGCTTTATCGGCATCATATTAAAGAGCGCCAAGGACTACCCTTCGGCGCTGAAAAAGCTGGAAAGCCTGGAGGAAGTGGTGGAAGCCTATTACACCACCGGCCACTACAGCGTCTTTATCAAGGTGATGTGCCGATCGATCGACGCACTGCAGCAGGTACTTATCAACAAGATCCAGACCATCGACGAGATCCAGTCTACCGAAACGCTGATCTCGCTGCAGAACCCCATTATGCGCACCATCGTGCCGTAACCCGCCAAATTGCATACCCACATTATCCACAGGTAGATCCCAGCCGATTCACAGCGTACAATGCAGCCACTTTGAGTGAGAAGGTTGGGATCGTTGGTTCATGGCAGACATTACTCTGATCAGTGGCAGTACGCTTGGCAGCGCCGAATACGTGGCTGAACATTTGGCTGAAAAGCTGGAAGACGCGGGTTTCTCTACCGAGATGCTGCACGGCCCTGAACTGGATGAACTGCCGTTGACCGGCCGCTGGCTGGTGGTCTCTTCCACGCACGGCGCCGGCGAACTGCCGGATAACCTTCAGCCGCTGCTGGAGCAGATCGCCGAACAACAGCCGGATCTTTCCGAGGTGCAGTTCGGCGCCGTCGGTTTGGGCAGTTCGGAATACGACATCTTCTGCGGCGCGATCAAACAGATCGACGATCTGCTGATCGCCAGAGGCGCGAAAAGGATCGGCGATCGTCTCGAGATCGACGTAACCGAGCATGAAATTCCCGAGGATCCGGCCGAGGAATGGGTAAAAAACTGGATTAATTTACTCTAGTTTGTCTAAAGATCGCGCGAACGATTGTGGATAACTAAGCTTAAAAGCAGGGTAAAAGCCGTAGTTATCCAAAAAACAACCGTAGGTCGCTTTTTGTCCTGTGTATAACAAGCCTTTTAGATCCCAGCTTATCTGCGTCGGGATCACCGATCATTCACAGCAAACGATCCTCCTTAATCTGCTGATCTTCTTCGTGAATAGTTACTTATCCACAGAGGATCGCGATCCTAATAAGAGATCTAATAAAGAGATCTTTAAATAAAAAAGATCTTCTTTTAATTACCGACGATCCTGACCGCTTGGTCGATCGTCTAAACTTGAGTAGAATCCCCCACCCCAGGGCAAATAACGATCGTTCGCAATACGGCGAGGTGCAGTTCCATGTTTTATCCAGATCAATTTGACGTCATCATCATCGGTGGTGGCCATGCAGGTACCGAGGCCGCCATGGCCGCGGCGCGCATGGGGCGTCAGACTTTATTATTGACACACAATATCGATACGCTGGGACAGATGTCCTGTAACCCGGCGATTGGCGGTATTGGTAAAGGGCATCTGGTTAAGGAAATTGATGCACTCGGCGGCCTGATGGCCACGGCGATCGATCATGCCGGCATCCAGTTTAGGATACTAAACGCCAGCAAAGGCCCTGCCGTTCGCGCCACTCGCGCGCAGGCGGATCGCGTACTGTATCGCCAGGCGATCCGCACCGCGTTGGAGAACCAGCCCAACCTGATGATCTTCCAACAGCCGGTTGAGGATCTGATCGTCGAAAACGATCGCGTTGTGGGCGCCGTAACCCAAATGGGCCTGAAATTCCGCGCCAAAGCGGTGGTATTGACCGTCGGCACCTTCCTGGACGGCAAGATCCATATCGGCCTGGAGAATTACAGCGGCGGCCGCGCGGGGGATCCTCCTTCGATCTCGCTGTCGCAGCGTTTGCGTGAGCTGCCGCTGCGCGTCAACCGCTTGAAAACCGGTACGCCGCCGCGCATCGACGCCCGCACTATCGATTTCAGCGTACTGGCGCCACAACACGGCGATACGCCGGTGCCGGTATTCTCGTTCCTGGGCGATGCCAGCCAGCACCCGGAACAAATGGCGTGCTACATCACCCACACCAATGAAAAAACCCATGACGTGATCCGCAATAACCTCGATCGCAGCCCGATGTATGCCGGGATCATCGAAGGGATCGGCCCACGTTACTGCCCGTCGATCGAAGACAAAGTCATGCGCTTTGCCGATCGCAACGCGCACCAGATCTTCCTCGAACCGGAAGGCCTGACCAGCAACGAAATTTACCCTAACGGCATTTCCACCAGCCTGCCGTTCGACGTGCAGATGCAGATCGTCCGTTCGATGGAAGGGATGCAGAACGCGCGTATTATTCGCCCTGGTTATGCCATCGAGTACGATTTCTTCGATCCGCGCGATCTGAAGCCGACGCTGGAAAGCAAATTCATTCAGGGGCTGTTCTTCGCCGGCCAGATCAACGGCACCACCGGGTATGAAGAAGCCGCTGCGCAGGGCCTGTTGGCCGGCCTGAACGCCGGGCGCTTCGCTGACGAACAGGAAGGCTGGGCGCCACGTCGCGATCAGGCCTACCTGGGCGTGCTGGTGGACGATCTCAGCACCCTCGGTACCAAAGAGCCATACCGCATGTTTACCTCGCGCGCCGAGTATCGTCTGATGCTGCGCGAAGACAACGCCGATCTCCGCCTGACGGAAAAAGGCCGTGAACTCGGCCTGGTGGACGACGTGCGTTGGGCGCGTTACAGCGAGAAGCTGGAGCGAATCGAACGCGAACGTCAGCGCCTGCGCGACATCTGGATGCACCCGCACGCCGAGAACGTCGAACAGGTCAATGCGCTGCTGAAAGCGCCGCTGTCGCGCGAAGCGAACGGCGAAGAGCTGCTGCGCCGCCCGGAGATGGATTACGCGCTGTTGACCGGCACCGAGGCCTTCGCGCCGCCGCTGGACGACGTACAAGCCGCCGAACAGGTCGAGATCCAGGTCAAATACGAAGGCTACATCGCTCGTCAGCAGGAAGAGATCGAAAAACAACAGCGCAACGAGAACACCGTGCTGCCGTTGGATCTCGACTACCGTCAGGTTTCTGGGCTGTCGAACGAGGTGATCGCCAAGCTGAACGATCACAAACCGAACTCCATCGGCCAGGCTTCGCGCATCTCCGGCATTACGCCGGCGGCGATCTCGATTTTGCTGATCTGGCTGAAAAAGCAGGGACTGCTGCGCCGCAGCGCATAAATCCCGCATCCAGGCGGCCGTTTGCTCATCCCGTAGCCAAACGGCCGCTGACATCACTTGCGCCCTGAATTATCATAGGCGCCTCATTGCGCCAGCTAACCATCCGCTGGTCGTTCAGCGCCTGCCAAAGGATCCGTTGTGCAAAAAAAATTAGACTCGCTGCTCGCGGCAGCAGGCATTGAGCTGCCCGATCAGCAGAAACAGCAGCTGCTGGGCTATGTCGGCATGCTGGATAAGTGGAACAAGGCTTATAACCTCACGTCGGTGCGTGATCCGCAGCAAATGCTGGTGCGCCACATCCTCGACAGCATCGTGGTCAACCCGCATCTGCAGGGCTCGCGTTTTATCGATGTCGGCACCGGCCCCGGCTTGCCGGGCATTCCGCTGGCGATCGTGCGCCCGGACGCGCATTTCACGCTGCTCGACAGCCTGGGCAAGCGCGTGCGTTTCCTGCGTCAGGTGCAACATGAGCTGGGCCTGAACAATATCGAGCCGGTGCAGAGCCGCGTTGAGGAGTTTCCGGCCGAGCCGCCGTTCGACGGCGTGATCAGCCGCGCGTTCGCTTCGCTGCAGGATATGTTGTCCTGGTGCCATCACCTGCCGGCGAAAGGGCAGGGGCGTTTTTACGCGTTGAAAGGCGTGCGCCCGGATGAAGAGCTGGCGCAGCTGCCGGCGGGCGTTAGCCTGGAGTCCATCGTGCGGCTGCAGGTGCCTGAACTGGAAGGCGAACGCCACCTGGTGATTCTTAAGGCAAACTGAGTTTGCTTTTGATCAAACAAGCGTGAATTAAAGGCAGTACCAGGCAGAAAGATAAGCAGGCTAATTAGTTGGTCGCTTTTTTTAGTTAATTTACTTTCTATTAACACAAAAAACGCGGCTAATTAGCGACAATAGAGTAATTGCATTTGGAAATAGTCACGTTAGCAATCATGTGCGAAAGATTGGCGTTTGCTGCTAATGTTAATTGGCTGTTGGAATATTGCCCCGCGGCTTGTCAATAAAAGGTTTTCGTCGGGTATACGGATTGTTTTTGAACAGTTAACTGATAATGTTTTGATTTATATAATCTTTTGATCGCTCAAATTGCTAAAGACGGTTTGGTTGACCATCGGCTATAAATCAGGAAGGGACATTACTGTGATCGGCTTCGCGTTTCTAAACGCAACGCTGGAATAATCAGACAATTAAATGCGCCCTATTATTCCGACCGTTTTCTTGTGAAAATAGGCTGGAATAGGGAAATTTAAATAATTGTTCACCTTTTCGCTACTTATCGATTGAATTCGTTGGTATGCCCCGTATAATTTGCTCGTTTTTTGCTGCTTGACTCTGGACAGCAAAAACAGTTGTATACGTCACTCAGCATACCCCCTCTGGGGTACGGAGAGAACAAACGTCATGTCTGTGTCCCTTTACAGCGGGAAAGTCGCACGCAAACTGCTGTTTTTGCAGTTAATGACTTTTGTTCTGATCAGCGTTGCTTTCTGGCTGAAAAGCCCGGAATGGAGCGCTTCGGCGCTGGCAGGCGGTCTCGCCGCCTGGTTGCCGAGTGCAATGTTTATGCTGTTTGCCTTGCGCCATCAGGCGCAAACGCCGGCGCCCGGTAGGGTTGCCTGGTCGTTCGCCATCGGCGAGGGGCTAAAGGTCGTGATCACCATCGTTTTGCTGATCGTGGCGCTGGGGGTGTTCAAGGCGGAGTTTATACCGCTTGGCCTGACCTATTTAGCGGTGTTAGTGGTGCAGATAGTGGCACCGGCCGTGATTAACAGTTACCGAACTTAACTAAATAAGGGTAAGAGGCATCATGTCTGCAGGAGAAGTCTTGACTCCACAGGAGTATATCGGTCACCACCTGACGCAGCTTCAGGTCGGGACTGGGTTTTGGTCGATTAACCTCGACTCGATGTTTTTCTCCGTCGTCCTCGGGGCGCTCTTCCTGGTGATCTTCCGCAAAGTGGCCAAAAACGCCACCAGCGGTGTGCCGGGTAAACTGCAAACCGCCGTGGAGCTGGTGGTCGGTTTCGTCGACAGCAGCGTGCGCGACATGTACCACGGCAAGAGCAAGGTCATTGCGCCGTTGGCGCTGACCGTGTTCGTCTGGGTGTTCCTGATGAACCTGATGGACCTCATCCCGGTTGACTTCCTGCCTTATCTCGGCACCCACGTTCTCGGTCTGCCTGCGCTGCGCGTCGTGCCTACCGCCGACGTGAACGTCACGCTGTCTATGGCGCTGGGCGTGTTTATCCTGATTCTGTTCTATAGCATCAAAATGAAAGGCGTTGGCGGGTTCGTTAAAGAGTTGACCATGCAGCCGTTCAACCACCCTGTATTCATTCCTATCAACCTGATTCTTGAAGGTGTCAGCCTGCTGTCCAAACCTGTTTCACTGGGTCTGCGACTGTTCGGCAACATGTATGCGGGTGAGTTGATCTTCATCCTGATTGCCGGCCTGTTGCCGTGGTGGTCACAGTGGGTCCTGAGCTTGCCTTGGGCTATCTTCCACATCCTGATCATTACGCTTCAAGCCTTTATTTTCATGGTTCTGACGATCGTCTATCTGTCGATGGCGTCTGAAGAGCACTGATTTTCTTAAAACACTTGCACTTTTAAACTGAAACAAACTGGAGACTGTCATGGAAAACCTGAGTATGGATCTGCTGTACATGGCTGCCGCTGTGATGATGGGTTTAGCGGCAATCGGTGCTGCGATCGGTATCGGCATCCTGGGTGGTAAATTCTTGGAAGGCGCTGCTCGTCAGCCTGACCTGATTCCTCTGCTGCGTACACAGTTCTTTATCGTTATGGGTCTGGTCGACGCCATCCCGATGATCGCTGTAGGTCTGGGTCTGTACGTGATGTTCGCCGTCGCGTAAGTAGAGCAACCCTCTACGACGTAACCAAACTATTAACTTTTAAAGAGGCATTGTGCTGTGAATCTTAACGCAACAATCCTCGGCCAGGCCATCGCGTTCGTTCTGTTTGTCTGGTTCTGCATGAAGTACGTATGGCCGCCGATCATGGCTGCCATCGAGAAACGTCAGAAAGAAATCGCTGACGGCCTCGCTTCTGCAGAGCGTGCCAAAAAAGATCTGGACTTAGCGCAAGCCAATGCGACCGACCAGCTGAAAACTGCTAAAGCAGAAGCTCAGGTGATCATCGAGCAAGCGAACAAACGCAAAGCTCAGATCATGGATGAAGCGAAAGCCGAAGCCGAGCAGGAACGTAACAAAATCGTGGCGCAGGCTCAGGCTGAGATCGAAGCCGAACGTAAGCGCGCTCGTGAAGAGTTGCGTAAGCAAGTCGCGATGCTGGCAATTGCCGGCGCCGAGAAGATCATCGAACGTTCCGTGGATGAAGCTGCTAACAGCGACATCGTTGATAAACTGGTCGCTGAACTGTAAGGAGGGAGGGGCTGATGTCTGAATTTGTCACTGTAGCTCGCCCCTACGCCAAAGCAGCTTTTGACTTTGCCGTTGAGCACCAAAGCGTAGAGCGCTGGCAGGAAATGCTGGCGTTTGCGGCTGAAGTCACTCGCAATGAACAGATTTCTGAACTGCTGTCTGGCGCGGTCGCGCCAGAAACGCTGTCCAAGACGTTCATCGCGGTTTGTGGCGATCGGCTCGACGAACATGGCCAGAACTTTATCCGCGTAATGGCCGAAAATGGACGTTTACTGGTTCTTCCTGCCGTGCTGCAGCAGTTCATCGAACTGCGCGCCTCGCTGGAATCCACCGTCGAAGTCGAAGTGCTCTCTGCGAGCGCGCTGAGCGACGAACAGCAGGCGAAAATCGCCGCTGCGATGGAAAAACGTCTGTCACGCAAAGTTAAGCTGAATTGCAAAATTGACAAGTCTGTACTGGCCGGCATCGTTGTTCGCGCCGGCGATATGGTGATTGATGGCAGCGTTCGCGGTCGTCTTGAACGCCTGACAGACGTCTTGCAGTCTTAAGGGGACTGGAGCATGCAACTGAATTCCACCGAAATCAGCGAACTGATCAAGCAGCGCATTGCTCAGTTCAATGTAGTGAGCGAAGCTCACAATGAAGGTACTATCGTTTCCGTCAGCGACGGGATCATCCGCGTACACGGCCTGGCCGACGTTATGCAGGGCGAAATGATCGCGCTGCCTGGCAACCGTTACGCAATCGCATTGAACCTGGAGCGCGACTCCGTCGGTGCCGTGGTTATGGGTCCGTACGCGGATCTGGCCGAAGGCATGAAGGTTAAATGCACCGGCCGTATCCTGGAAGTTCCAGTCGGTCGTGGTCTGCTGGGCCGCGTAGTTAACACCCTGGGCGCGCCAATCGACGGCAAAGGCCCGATTGAGAACGACGGTTTCTCTCCGGTAGAAGCTATCGCGCCAGGCGTTATCGAGCGTCAATCCGTTGATCAGCCGGTTCAGACTGGCTACAAATCCGTTGACGCCATGATTCCAATCGGCCGCGGCCAGCGTGAGCTGGTGATCGGTGACCGTCAGACCGGTAAAACCGCGCTGGCGATCGATGCGATCATCAACCAACGCGACTCCGGCATCAAATGCGTTTACGTGGCTATCGGCCAGAAAGCGTCCACCATCGCTAACGTGGTGCGCAAACTGGAAGAGCACGGCGCACTGGCCAACACCATCGTGGTTGTGGCGACCGCTTCCGAATCCGCTGCACTGCAATACCTGGCGCCATACGCCGGTTGCGCAATGGGCGAATACTTCCGTGACCGCGGTGAAGATGCGCTGATCGTGTACGATGACCTGTCCAAACAGGCCGTTGCTTACCGCCAGATTTCCCTGCTGCTTCGTCGTCCGCCAGGTCGTGAAGCTTACCCAGGCGACGTATTCTACCTGCACTCCCGCTTGCTGGAGCGTGCAGCGCGCGTTAACGCCGAATACGTTGAAGCCTTCACCAAAGGTGAAGTTAAAGGCCAAACCGGTTCACTGACCGCTCTGCCGATCATTGAAACCCAGGCGGGTGACGTTTCCGCGTTCGTTCCGACCAACGTAATCTCGATTACCGATGGTCAGATCTTCCTGGAATCCAACCTGTTCAACTCCGGTATTCGTCCGGCAGTTAACCCGGGTATCTCCGTATCCCGTGTTGGTGGCGCCGCGCAGACCAAGATCATGAAGAAACTGTCCGGCGGTATCCGTACCGCGCTGGCGCAGTATCGTGAACTGGCTGCGTTCTCCCAGTTCGCATCCGATCTGGACGACGCGACCCGCAAACAGCTGAGCCACGGTCAGAAAGTGACCGAGCTGCTGAAACAGAAACAGTATGCGCCGATGTCGGTCGCACAACAGTCTCTGGTGCTG
The DNA here is from genome assembly GCF_043109535.1 of Serratia sp. LACPHL-BACT-2024-00286. Classification (NCBI taxonomy): domain Bacteria; kingdom Pseudomonadati; phylum Pseudomonadota; class Gammaproteobacteria; order Enterobacterales; family Yersiniaceae; genus Serratia; species Serratia sp. LACPHL-BACT-2024-00286. The sequence continues at coordinate 279,023 of NZ_JBICNA010000007.1, read as the reverse complement.
TTTGCCGCAGAACGCGGTTACCTGAACGACGTCGAAGTCGCCAAAGTGGTGAGCTTCGAAGCCGCGCTGGTCGCCTATGCGGACCGCGAGCACGCCGAGCTGCTGAACCACATCAACCAAACTGGCAACTTCAATGATGAGATCGAGGGCAAGTTGAAAGACATCCTCGAGACCTTCAAGAAAACCCAGTCCTGGTAACGCCGAACGGTCCTGCTGTTGAAAGACAGCAGGCCGTCTGGCACTGAGGAGAAGCAGAGATGGCCGGCGCAAAAGAGATACGTAGTAAGATCGCTAGCGTGCAAAACACGCAAAAGATCACTAAAGCGATGGAAATGGTCGCCGCCTCCAAAATGCGTAAATCGCAGGATCGCATGGCGGCCAGCCGTCCTTATGCAGAGACCATGCGCAAAGTGATTGGTCACCTTGCGTTAGGGAATCTGGAGTACAAGCACCCGTACCTGGATGAGCGTGACGTTAAGCGCGTCGGGTATCTGGTGGTGTCTACTGACCGTGGTCTCTGCGGCGGCTTGAACATCAACCTGTTCAAAAAGCTGCTGGCGGAGATGAAAGCCTGGTCCGAAAAAGGCGTCGAAACCGATTTGGCGCTGATTGGCTCTAAAGCAGCCTCTTTCTTTGGTTCCGTGGGCGGCAACGTGGTTGCCCAGGTGACCGGCATGGGGGACAAACCTTCCCTGTCGGATCTGATCGGGCCGGTGAAAGTGATGCTGCAGGCCTACGACGAAGGTCGTTTGGACAAGCTGTACATTGTCAGCAACAAATTTGTTAATACGATGTCCCAAGAGCCGCAGGTGCTTCAGCTGCTGCCGTTACCGCCAGCCGATGACGAAGAGCTGAAGAAAACGCCTTGGGATTACCTGTATGAACCCGATCCAAAAGTGCTGCTTGATACCTTGCTGCGCCGCTATGTGGAGTCGCAGGTTTATCAGGGCGTCGTGGAAAACCTGGCCAGCGAGCAGGCCGCACGAATGGTCGCGATGAAAGCCGCAACCGATAACGGCGGTAGCCTGATCAAAGAGCTGCAGTTGGTATACAACAAGGCGCGTCAGGCCAGCATCACTCAGGAACTCACCGAGATCGTTTCGGGAGCCTCCGCGGTTTAAGCTAGGTTTACGAATTACGTAGAGGATTCAAGATGGCTACTGGAAAGATTATCCAGGTAATCGGCGCCGTGGTGGACGTCGAGTTCCCTCAGGATGCCGTACCAAAAGTGTACGACGCCCTTGAGGTAGAAAACGGCACCGAAAAACTGGTGTTGGAAGTTCAGCAACAGCTGGGCGGTGGCGTGGTTCGCTGTATCGCAATGGGGACCTCCGACGGTCTGCGTCGCGGTCTGAAAGTGAACAACCTGGACCACCCGATTGAAGTGCCGGTGGGTAAAGCTACCCTGGGCCGTATCATGAACGTATTGGGTCAACCGATCGACATGAAAGGCGACATCGGCGAAGAAGAGCGTTGGGCGATTCACCGCGCGGCGCCAAGCTACGAAGAGCTGTCCAACTCCCAGGAACTGCTGGAAACCGGTATCAAGGTAATGGACCTGATTTGTCCATTCGCCAAGGGCGGTAAAGTCGGTCTGTTCGGTGGTGCGGGCGTGGGTAAAACCGTAAACATGATGGAGCTGATCCGTAACATCGCGATCGAGCACTCCGGTTATTCCGTGTTTGCGGGCGTGGGCGAGCGTACTCGTGAGGGTAACGACTTCTACCACGAAATGACCGACTCCAACGTTCTGGACAAAGTATCCCTGGTTTACGGCCAGATGAACGAGCCACCAGGTAACCGTCTGCGCGTTGCGCTGACCGGCCTGACCATGGCGGAGAAATTCCGTGACGAAGGCCGTGACGTTCTGCTGTTCGTTGACAACATCTACCGTTACACCCTGGCCGGTACCGAAGTGTCCGCACTTCTGGGCCGTATGCCATCCGCGGTAGGTTATCAGCCAACGCTGGCGGAAGAGATGGGCGTTCTGCAAGAACGTATCACCTCGACCAAGACCGGTTCCATCACTTCCGTACAGGCCGTTTACGTTCCTGCGGATGACTTGACTGACCCGTCACCAGCCACCACCTTTGCGCACTTGGACGCAACCGTGGTACTGAGCCGTAACATCGCTTCTCTGGGTATCTACCCGGCCGTTGACCCGCTGGATTCCACCAGCCGTCAGCTGGATCCGCTGGTCGTTGGCCAGGAGCACTACGACGTAGCGCGTGGCGTGCAGTCCATTCTGCAACGCTACCAGGAACTGAAAGATATCATCGCGATCCTGGGTATGGACGAGCTGTCTGAAGAAGACAAACTGGTCGTATCCCGTGCGCGTAAGATCCAACGCTTCCTGTCTCAGCCGTTCTTCGTGGCAGAAGTCTTCACCGGTTCTCCGGGCAAGTTCGTATCGCTGAAAGACACCATCCGTGGTTTCAAAGGCATTATGGACGGCGACTATGACCACCTGCCGGAGCAGGCGTTCTACATGGTTGGCACCATTGAAGAAGCAGTGGAAAAAGCCAAGAAACTGTAACGCCTTGAGAGGAGGGTGATATGGCTATGACTTACCATCTGGATGTAGTCAGCGCGGAAAAACAGATGTTTTCCGGCCTGGTGCAGAAGATCCAGGTGACAGGCAGCGAAGGTGAACTGGGGATCTTCCCTGGCCATGCGCCGCTGCTGACTGCCATCAAGCCTGGCATGGTGCGTATTGTTAAGCAGCACGGTGAAGAAGAGTTCATCTACCTGTCCGGCGGCATCCTCGAGGTGCAGCCGAGCGTGGTTACCGTGCTGGCGGACACTGCTATCCGTGGTACTGACCTCGACGAAGCGAGAGCGTTGGAAGCTAAGCGTAAAGCTGAAGAACACATTCGCAGCTCTCATGGCGATGTCGACTATGCTCAGGCATCCGCTGAACTGGCGAAAGCGATCGCGAAACTGCGCGTTATCGAGCTCACCAGAAAAGCGATGTAATGTTTGGGTGCAAAGCACCCAACTTTAAGAAAGCGGCCTATAGGGTCGCTTTTTTTTTACTTTAAAATAAGCATTTCAGCCCGGCGGGCGGTGTGGTGTATAACCCCTGATATCGGGAAATAAACGTCGCCGATCGCCGACAGTTTTTTCGCCCCGGCGCCGAATTGGCCACGATAGCGGCAGGCCAAGGCCCACGCGGCCTGCGCCGGGTTCGTGATGAGAAATATGTAGTAATATCGTCGCTAAACGGTTTTACTTTCGTCTATCAAAATGGAGTTATCAGGTTGCTTATGTCGAACAGCGCAATGAGCGTGGTTATCCTCGCCGCGGGCAAGGGAACACGCATGTATTCCGATCTTCCCAAGGTTTTACATCCGTTGGCCGGTAAGCCGATGGTGCAACACGTCATTGATGCCGCGATGAAACTGGGCGCGCAACATGTTCACCTGGTATACGGCCACGGCGGCGATCTGCTGAAAAGCACGTTGACTGACGGCGCGCTGAACTGGGTGCTGCAGGCCGAGCAATTGGGTACCGGCCATGCAATGCAGCAGGCCGCGCCGCACTTTGCCGACGATGAAGACGTGCTGATGCTGTACGGCGACGTGCCGTTGATCTCTGTGGATACGCTGCAACGCCTGCTGGCGGCCAAACCGCAGGGCGGTATCGGTCTGCTGACGGTCAAGCTGGACGATCCGAGCGGCTACGGCCGCATCGTGCGCGAGCAGGGCAACGTGGTGGGCATCGTCGAACACAAGGATGCCAGCGAGGCGCAGCGCCAGATCAACGAAATCAATACCGGCATCCTGGTGGCGAACGGGCGCGATCTGAAGCGCTGGCTGGGGATGTTGAATAACGACAACGCACAGGGCGAGTTTTACATCACCGATATCATTGCGTTGGCCCATGCCGACGGCAAGAAAATCGAAACAGTGCACCCGTCGCGCCTGAGTGAAGTGGAAGGCGTGAACAACCGCCTGCAGCTGGCGACCCTGGAGCGCGTCTTCCAGTCGGAACAGTCTGAAAAGCTGCTGTTGGCCGGCGTGATGCTGCTGGATCCGGCGCGTTTTGACCTGCGCGGGGAACTTGTTCACGGCCGCGACATCACTATTGATGCGAATGTGATTATCGAAGGTCACGTCAAGCTGGGCGACCGGGTGAAAATCGGCGCCGGCTGCGTGCTGAAAAACTGCGTGATCGGCGATGACTGCGAGATCAGCCCTTACAGCGTGCTGGAAGACAGCGTGCTGGAAGCCGACTGCACCGTGGGGCCGTTCGCCCGCCTGCGCCCTGGCGCGGAGCTGGCGGCAGGGGCCCACGTCGGCAACTTCGTGGAAATGAAAAAGGCGCGTTTGGGCAAAGGCTCCAAGGCCGGCCACCTCAGCTACCTGGGCGATGCCGAAATCGGCGATGACGTGAATATCGGCGCCGGCACCATCACCTGCAACTACGATGGCGCCAACAAGCACAAGACGCTGATCGGCGACGGCGTGTTCGTCGGTTCCGATACTCAGCTGGTGGCGCCGGTGTCGGTCGGCAAAGGCTCCACCATCGCCGCCGGCACCACGGTGACGCGCGATATCGCCGAGAACGAACTGGTGCTGAGCCGCGTCAAGCAGGTGCACATTCAGGGCTGGCAACGCCCGGTGAAGAAGAAATCATAGTGTGTTTTGCGTTGGGCTCCGTTCAGAGCCCAATACAAAACATAATAACCCCCACCATCTACAGGCTCGGGGACGCACGGTAAAACCGGCAAAAATCAGGTCAAGACATCGAAAGCGCCCATGAAGGGCGTTCATTAGGAATACAACTGATGTGTGGAATTGTAGGCGCAGTAGCGCAACGTGATATCGCAGAAATCCTGTTGGAAGGTTTACGCCGTCTCGAGTACCGCGGTTACGACTCCGCCGGTCTGGCGGTGGTCGACGAAAAAGGCAACGTCAGTCGCCTGCGTCGCGTAGGCAAGGTGCAAAAACTGGCCGAAGCGGCGGAGCAGACCGATCTGCACGGCGGTACCGGCATCGCTCACACCCGCTGGGCAACGCACGGTGAACCGACCGAAGCGAACGCGCACCCGCATGTTTCCGACTACATTACCGTGGTGCATAACGGCATCATCGAAAACCACGAACCGCTGCGCGAACTGCTGATCGAACGCGGTTACCGCTTCAGCTCCGAAACCGACACCGAAGTGATCGCGCACCTGGTGCACTGGGAACAACAACAGGGCGGCACGTTGCTGGAAGTGGTTCAGCGCGTGATCCCACAGCTGCGCGGCGCTTACGGCACCGTGGTGATGGACAGCCGCGATCCGAGCGTATTGGTCGCGGCGCGCTCCGGCAGCCCGCTGGTTATCGGCCGCGGCGTCGGGGAAAACTTTATTGCTTCCGATCAGCTGGCGCTGCTGCCGGTCACCCGCCGCTTCATCTTCCTGGAAGAAGGCGACGTGGTGGAAGTGACTCGCCGCACCGTCAACATCTTCGACAAGCAGGGCAACGCCATCGAGCGCCCTGAAATCGAATCCCAGGTGCAGTATGACGCCGGCGACAAGGGCGCTTACCGTCACTACATGCAAAAAGAGATCTACGAACAGCCGCTGGCGCTGAAAAACACCCTGGAAGGGCGTTTCAGCCATGGCCAAATCAACCTGAGCGAGCTGGGCCCGCGCGCCGACGAGCTGCTGGCCAAGGTGCAGCACGTGCAGATCATCGCCTGCGGGACTTCTTACCACTCCGGTATGGTGGCGCGTTACTGGTTTGAAGCGTTGGCCGGCGTGCCGTGCGACGTCGAGATCGCGTCCGAATTCCGTTACCGCAAATCGGCGGTGCGTCCGGGCAGCCTGATCATCACCCTGTCGCAGTCCGGCGAAACTGCCGATACGTTAGCGGCGCTGCGCTTGTCCAAAGAGCTGGGTTATCTCGGTTCGCTGGCCGTTTGTAACGTGGCCGGCTCTTCGCTGGTGCGCGAATCGGATCTGGCGTTGATGACCAAAGCGGGCACGGAAATCGGCGTGGCCTCGACCAAGGCCTTCACCACGCAGCTCACCGTGCTGTTGATGCTGGTGGCGCGTCTGGGCCGCCTGAAAGGCATGGCGGAAAGCGTGGAGCAAGAGATCGTGCATGGCCTGCAGGCGCTGCCGGCGCGTATCGAGCAGATGCTGTCGATGGATAAAGAGATCGAAGCGCTGGCGGAAGGGTTCTCCGACAAGCACCATGCGCTGTTCCTCGGCCGCGGCGATCAGTATCCAATCGCCATGGAAGGGGCGCTGAAGCTGAAAGAGATCTCCTATATTCACGCCGAAGCCTATGCGGCGGGTGAGCTGAAACACGGCCCGCTGGCGCTGATCGACGCCGATATGCCGGTGATCGTGGTGGCACCGAACAATGAACTGCTGGAAAAGCTGAAGTCCAACATTGAAGAAGTGCGCGCGCGCGGCGGCCAGCTGTACGTGTTCGCCGATCAGGACGCCGGTTTCGTCAGCAGCGAAGGCATGACCATCATTCCTCTGCCGCACGTCGAGGAAATCGTGGCGCCGATCTTCTACACCGTGCCGTTGCAGCTGCTGTCTTACCACGTGGCGCTGATCAAAGGCACCGACGTTGACCAGCCGCGCAACCTGGCGAAGTCTGTCACCGTAGAGTAATCTGCCGCAGGTAAACTGCAAAAGCCGGCCTTTGTGCCGGCTTTTTTCATGAGCGACCTTAAAGGTGACAGCGCGACCGATTCGGCGATAAACATTGTCATATTCAAGCGGATAGGCCGCGCCAAACCGTTTTTTTATTGCACGTCAATTGCGCTGTTTTTTGACTAATTAATTGATTTTTAAAGAAACAAACGTCTGTCTGGCACACTGTAATATAACTGTCATATTGCGTACATTTTTCTGTCACCAAACTGTCCTATTTTCCCTCCTGCAGCAATACTTACTCTGATTAAAACGACTCGAAGTCGATTTTAAATATCCCATTAGGAGGGATTATGAAACTGATGCGTACCACCGTCGCCAGTATTGTGGCAGCGACCTTCTCCCTGACCACCGTGTCCGCGTTCGCTGCTGCCAGCCTGACCGGTGCAGGTGCGACATTCCCCGCTCCGGTTTACGCCAAGTGGGCAGATTCTTATCAGAAAGAAACCGGCAACAAAGTTAACTATCAGGGCATCGGCTCCTCTGGCGGCGTGAAGCAAATCGTGGCCAACACCGTTGACTTTGGCGCTTCCGACGCCCCGCTGTCTGACGACAAACTGGCGGCCGACGGCCTGTTCCAGTTCCCGACCGTGATCGGCGGCGTGGTGCTGGCCGTGAATATCCCGGGCATCAAATCCGGCGAATTGACGCTGGACGGCAAAACCCTGGGCGATATCTACCTGGGCAACGTCAAAAAATGGAACGATCCGGCTATCACCAAGCTGAACCCAGGCGTGAAACTGCCTGACCAGAACATCGCCGTGGTGCGCCGCGCCGACGGTTCCGGCACCTCGTTCGTGTTCACCAGCTACCTGTCCAAGGCCAATGCGCAGTGGAAAGAGAAGATCGGCGCCGGTTCTACCGTTAACTGGCCGACCGGTCTGGGCGGTAAAGGCAACGACGGCATCGCCGCCTTCGTTCAGCGTCTGCCTGGCTCTATCGGCTACGTAGAATACGCTTACGCCAAGCAGAACAACCTGGCTTACACCAAGCTGGTATCCGCCGACGGTAAACCGGTCAGCCCGACCGAAGAGAGCTTCAGCAACGCGGCCAAAGGCGTGGATTGGAGCAAGACCTTCGCTCAGGATCTGACTGACCAGAAAGGCGACAACGTGTGGCCAATTACATCCACCACCTTCATCCTGGTGCACAAAGAGCAGAAAAACCCTGCTCAGGGCGCCGAAGTGCTGAAGTTCTTCGACTGGGCTTACAAAACCGGTGCCAAGCAGGCGAACGAGCTGGATTACGCCACCCTGCCGGCAGAAGTGGTTGAGCAGGTGCGCGCGGCCTGGAAAACCAACGTAAAAGACAGTTCAGGCAAAGCGCTGTACTAACAACGCAGGGGCGCGGGTTCGCCGCGCCCCACACAGTTCTTCAGGCTCCGATCCCGGTTGGGGCTGCCAGGGTTCAAACAGAGAGTAATCTATGGCTGAGTACAAGCCGACCATCAAAGCACCGGGCAAAAACGGTGACATCATTTTCAGCGCGCTGGTGAGACTGGCTGCGCTGATTACCCTATTGTTGCTGGGCGGCATCATTGTTTCGCTGATCTTCGCCTCCTGGCCAAGCATGCAGAAATTCGGCTTCGCCTTCCTGTGGACCAAAGAGTGGGACGCGCCGGCGGAGCAGTTCGGCGCGCTGGTGCCGATCTACGGCACCGTGGTCACCTCGCTTATCGCGCTGATCATCGCCGTGCCGGTGAGCTTCGGCATCGCGCTGTTCCTGACCGAGCTGGCGCCGAACTGGCTGAAGCGGCCGCTGGGCATCGCCATTGAGCTGTTGGCAGCCATCCCCAGCATCGTTTACGGCATGTGGGGCCTGTTCGTGTTCGCGCCGCTGTTCGCCGAATACTTCCAGACGCCGGTCGGCGAAGTGCTGTCGGGCATTCCGATCGTCGGCGAGCTGTTCTCCGGCCCGGCCTTCGGCATCGGTATTCTGGCCGCCGGGGTGATCCTGGCGATCATGATCATTCCTTACATCGCGGCAGTCATGCGCGACGTGTTCGAACAGACCCCGGTGATGATGAAAGAGTCGGCCTACGGCATCGGCTGTACCACCTGGGAAGTCATCTGGCGCATCGTGCTGCCGTTCACCAAAAACGGCGTCATCGGCGGCGTGATGTTGGGCCTGGGCCGTGCGCTGGGGGAAACCATGGCGGTGACCTTTATCATCGGCAACACCTACCAGCTCGACAGCGCTTCGCTGTACATGCCGGGCAACAGCATCACCTCGGCGCTGGCCAACGAATTCGCCGAAGCCGAGTCCGGCGTGCACACCGCCGCGTTGATGGAGCTGGGCCTGATTCTGTTTGTTATCACCTTTATCGTGCTGGCGCTGTCGAAACTGATGATCATGCGTCTGGCCAAGAATGAGGGGCGTTAACATGGCGACGATGGATATGCAAAACGCAGTCGTTCTGGCGGAAAGCCGCCGCAAAATGCAGGCCTGGCGCCGGCAGAAAAACCGTCTCGCGCTGTTCCTGTCGATGGCGACCATGGTGTTCGGGCTGTTCTGGCTGATCTGGATCCTGATCGCCACCGTGACCAAAGGCTTCGACGGCATGTCGCTGGCGCTGTTCACTGAAATGACCCCGCCGCCGAACACCGCAGGCGGCGGTCTGGCCAACGCCATCGCCGGCAGCGGCCTGTTGATCCTGTGGGCGACCATCTTCGGCACGCCGCTGGGCATCATGGCCGGCATCTACCTGGCAGAATACGGCCGTAAATCCTGGCTGGCGGAAGTGATCCGCTTTATCAACGACATCCTGCTGTCCGCACCGTCGATCGTGGTGGGCCTGTTCGTTTACACCATCGTGGTGGCGAAGATGGAACACTTTTCCGGCTGGGCCGGCATCGTCGCGCTGGCGCTGCTGCAGGTGCCGATCGTCATTCGCACCACCGAGAACATGCTGAAGCTGGTGCCGGACACGCTGCGCGAGGCCGCTTATGCGCTGGGCACGCCGAAATGGCGCATGATTTCCGCCATCACGCTGAAGGCGTCGGTGTCCGGCATCATCACCGGCGTGCTGCTGGCGATTGCGCGCATCGCGGGGGAAACGGCGCCGCTGCTGTTCACCTCGCTGTCGAACCAGTTCTGGAGCACCGACCTGATGCAGCCGATCGCCAACCTGCCGGTGACCATCTTCAAATTCGCCATGAGCCCGTTCGCCGAATGGCAACAGCTGGCCTGGGCCGGGGTGCTGTTGATCACCCTGTGCGTACTGTTACTGAATATCCTGGCGCGCGTGATTTTCGCCAAGAAAAAGCATTCATAAAATTTTGAGCGCCGCTCTGGCGGCGCTGATGAAAAGAGAGAAGTCTTGATGAGTATGGTTACTGACGCTTCCAGCAGCAAAATTCAGGTACGCGATCTGAACTTCTACTACGGCAAATTCCATGCGCTGAAGAACATCACGCTGGATATCGCCAAGAACAAGGTCACCGCGTTTATCGGCCCGTCCGGCTGCGGCAAATCCACCCTGCTGCGCACCTTCAACAAGATGTACCAGCTGTACCCGGAACAGCGCGCGGAAGGCGGCATCCTGCTGGACGGCCAGAACATCCTGACCGACAACTCGGATATCGCGCTGCTGCGCGCCAAGGTCGGCATGGTGTTCCAGAAGCCGACGCCGTTCCCGATGTCGATTTACGACAACATCGCCTTCGGCGTTCGCCTGTTTGAAAAGCTGTCGCGCGCCGATATGGACGAGCGCGTGCAGTGGGCGCTGACCAAGGCGGCGCTGTGGAACGAAACCAAGGACAAGCTGCACCAGAGCGGCTACAGCCTTTCCGGCGGCCAGCAGCAGCGCCTGTGCATCGCCCGCGGCATCGCCATTCGTCCGGAAGTGCTGTTGCTGGATGAGCCTTGCTCGGCGCTGGATCCGATCTCCACCGGCAAGATTGAAGAGCTGATCAGCGAGCTGAAGGCCGATTACACCGTGGTGATCGTAACCCACAATATGCAGCAGGCGGCGCGCTGCTCCGACTCCACCGCATTTATGTATCTGGGCGAGCTGATCGAGTTCAGTGATACTGATAACCTGTTCACTGCGCCGCAGAAAAAGCAGACTGAAGACTACATCACTGGCCGTTATGGTTGATAGGAAGCATCATGGATAACCTGAATTTAAACAAACACATTTCCGGCCAGTTCAACGCAGAGCTTGAGCATATCCGCACCCAGGTGCTGACCATGGGCGGGCTGGTGGAGCAGCAGCTGACCGACGCCATCACCGCGATGCACAATCAGGATGGCGAGCTGGCCAAGCGAGTTATCGAAGGCGACGCCAAGGTCAACATGATGGAAGTGGCGATCGACGAAGCCTGCGTGCGCATCATCGCCAAGCGCCAGCCGACCGCCAGCGATCTGCGCCTGGTGATGGCGATCATCAAAACCATTTCCGAGCTGGAACGCATCGGCGACGTGGCGGACAAAATCTGCCGCACCGCGCTGGAGAAGTTCTCGCACCAGCACCAGCCGCTGCTGGTCAGCCTGGAATCGCTGGGGCGCCACACCGTGCAAATGCTGCACGACGTGCTGGACGCCTTCGCGCGCATGGATCTGGACGAGGCGATCCGTATTTACCGCGAAGATAAAAAGGTCGACCAGGAATACGAAGGCATCGTGCGTCAGCTGATGACCTATATGATGGAAGACTCACGCACCATTCCGAGCGTGCTGACCGCGCTGTTCTGCGCCCGTTCTATCGAGCGCATCGGCGACCGCTGCCAGAACATCTGCGAATTTATCTTCTATTTCGTCAAAGGACAGGATTTCCGTCATTTGGGCGGCGACGCCCTGGAAAAGCTGCTCTCTCCGGGCGGTAAAGACGACAAAGCCGACTGACCCTTTCCGGGTAATATCCTTCAAAGGCGCGGTTTCCCGCGCCTTTATTCCATCTTAAGTTCTTAAAGATAAAAAGGTTATAAATATAGCTTTTTATATTATTTCCTGACCTATGTGGCGCTTGCTAGCTTATCCGCCAGCAGGACATCAACCACTTAGGAGCTCTCTATGAAACATCGCGCTTTGGCCTTAACGTTGTTAGCCAGTCTGACCGGCCTCGCCGCCGGCGCCGCGCACGCGGACAAACTTGACGATATCAAGCAAGCCGGCGTGGTGCGTATCGCGGTGTTCGACAGCAACCCGCCGTTCGGCTACATCGATCCGCAGAGCAAGAAGCTGGTGGGCTACGATGTGGACGTCGCCGATGCGATCGGCAAAGCGCTGGGGGTAAAAGTGGAGCTGCGCGCCACCAACCCGGCCAACCGCATTCCGCTGCTGGTGTCGAAGAAGGTTGACATGATTGCCGCCAACTTCACCATTACCGACGAGCGCGCCAAGGAAGTGAACTTCAGCGTGCCGTACTTCGCCACCGGCCAGAAATTCATCGCCCGCAAAGGCGTGCTGAAAACCCCGGAAGACATCAAAAAGCTGCGCATCGGCGCGGATAAGGGCACGGTGCAGGAAATCACCCTGCGCGAGCGTTTCCCGACGGCGAAAGTGATCTCTTACGATGACACCCCGCTGGCGTTTGTGGCGCTGCGCAACGGCAACGTGCAGGCGATCACCCAGGACGACGCCAAGCTGGTCGGCCTGCTCGGCAACCTGCCGGCGGCGCAGAAGGCGGAGTTTGAAATTTCGCCGTTCAGCCTGACCAAAGAATACCAGGGCGTCGGCATTCCCAAGGGCGAAGATCGCCTGACCGCCGCGGTGAACGAGACGCTGATCAAGCTGGAAAAAGACGGCGAAGCGGTTAAGATTTACGATCGCTGGTTCGGGCCGGAAACCCAATCCGCCCAACCGCGCGGCGATTTCAAAATCGCGCCTTTGGATCAGCAACCGAAAGCCTGATTTAACCGCTCGCGGTGAGATCGGCACGGAGGGGCGCAGCTTGCTGCGCCCCTGATGCATTCTGCAAGACAAGGATTGAACATGAACCTGGACTGGCTGCTGGCGCCGCAATACCTGAGCTGGCTGTGGCACGGTTTTCTGCTGACGCTGTGGCTTTCCGCCTGCGCGGGCCTGGCGGCCACGCTGCTGGGCTTCGTGCTGGCGGCGATGCGCGACAGCAGCCTGCGGCCGTTGCGCTGGCTGGCGATGGGCTACAGCTCGCTGTTTCGCAATACGCCGCTGCTGGTGCAGCTGTTCTTCTGGTACTTCGCCGCCGGGCAGATCCTGCCGTCCGCCGCCATGCAGTGGCTGAACAGCTCACATCAGGTCGGCCCGCTGGAATGGCCGTCGTTCGAGTTTCTCGCCGGTTTCTTCGGCCTGACGCTCTACTCCACCGCCTTTATCGCCGAAGAGATCCGTTCCGGCATTCGCGGCGTCGCCGGCGGGCAGAAATATGCCGCGCAGGCGCTGGGGCTGACCGGCTGGCAGGCGATGCGCTACGTGGTGCTGCCGCAGGCGCTGAAAATCGCGCTGCCGCCGCTGCTGGGGCAATACATGAACGTGATCAAGAACTCGTCGCTGACCATGGCGATCGGCGTGGCCGAACTCTCTTACGCCTCGCGTCAGGTCGAAACCGAAACCCTGCGCACCTTCCAGGCGTTCGGCGTGGCGACGGTGCTGTATATCGCCATCATCGCGCTGCTGGAAGGCTGGGGCATGTGGCGCCAACAGCGTAAACCGCTGGGAGGGCATTGAGATGGATTTCAGCGTAATTCACGATAACCTGGGCTACCTGCTGTGGGGCACCTGGCCGGATGGTCCATTAGGCGGCGCGGCGCTGACGTTGGCGATCAGCCTGATGGCCGGCGTCGCCTCGGCGGTGCTAGGCACCTTGCTCGGCGTGGCGCTGGCGATGTCGCGCGGCGTCGCTGCCGGATTGCTGGCGGCGGTGCTGGGCTTTTTCCGCGCCATACCGGTCATCATGCTGATCTTCTGGACCTATTTCCTGCTGCCGATGGTGTTTGGCGTCGAGATCCCGGAAATCACCACCGTGGTGTGCGCGCTGGCGCTGATCGCTTCGGCCTATCTGGCCCATGCGGTGAAGGCCGGCATCGCCGCGATCGGCCCCGGCCAGTGGCAGGCCGGGCTTTCCCTGGGGCTGACCCGCTGGCAGACGCTGCGCATGATCGTGCTGCCGCAGGCGCTGCGCATGATGGTGCCGTCGTTCATCAACCAGTGGATATCCCTGATCAAAGACACCTCGCTGGCTTATATCGTCGGCGTTGGCGAACTGACCTTCCTGGCGACCCAGGTCAACAACCGCAGCATGGTCTATCCGATGGAAGTGTTCCTGTTCGTGGCGCTGGTCTATTTCGTGTTCTGCCTGGCGCTCGATCTGCTGGCCAACGCGGTCAACCGCCGCTTCGGCGCGCAAACCCGCGCGCTGAAACGGTCGTGGCGCTGGTGGCGCAACAAGCCGCCGTTGCCGGCCAGTTAATCGGCCGTCAGCCGCCAGCCGCGTTCGCGCCACAGCGCGGGCAGCTGGGCCAGGTCGTTAAACGTCGTCACCAGCGGGTGGTCGATCGGCGGGTTATGCGGATCGGCGCAGAAGTAAAAGACCGGAATGCCGGCATTGATGCCGGCCTGGGCGCCGGCAGGCGAGTCATCCACCAGGATGCAGCGCGTTACCGGCACCTGCATCTGTTCAGCGGCGTGGAACACGATCGCCGGATCCGGCTTCCAGCGCTGAATATCATAGCCGCTGAACAACCGGTCATCAAAATAAGGCAGCATGCCGGTCAGGCCGAGCGAGTGCTGCATCTTGCTGACCGGTCCGTTGGAGACGGTGCAGACAGGCACCGTCACCTGCGCCAGCAGCTCGCGGGCGCCAGCAATCTGCTGTAGCTCGCTGTCGAACAGCCGCGCCACTTCCTGCCGATACAGCGGCTCCAGCGCCTCTTTTGCCAGGTCAGTGCCCTGCTCGGCGTTGACCCGATCGATGATCTCGTACAGCTTCACCCCTTTGTATTTCTTGAACACCTCTTCCAGCGACAGATGAATGCCGTAGCGGGCGAACATGTGCACATAGGCTTTGCTGCACAGCACTTCGCTGTCCACCAGCGTGCCGTCGCAGTCGAACAAAATGCAGTCAATCTGATTCATGCGGGACAGGTTCCTTCGGGTTAACGGCGCGGAGGCCGCTCAGCGATCACTTGATCAGGTTACGCGCCTTGAGATCGTGCAAAATCAGCGCGGCGACGTGTGAGCAGTGCGGTAAATCGCGGCTGTCGCACCACCTCAGCTCGGCGATTTCGGCGGCCGGCTGCAGCTGCCCGGTAACGTCGGCCTGATAGCAGCGAATGCGCACCTGGGTGCCGTCCTGCTTGCCGTCCGCCGGGCCGGCGAACTCGCCGTAAAACGCGATGGAGTTGGGCTGCAGCGCGACGGTCAGCTCTTCGTCGATTTCGCGGCACAGCGCCTGTTCGTCGGTTTCGCCCGCTTCGCGCTTTCCGCCCGGCATATAAAACAGCGTCTTATTGTGTGAACGCACCAGCGCCACTTTGTCATCTTTCAGCGCGATCAACGCGAGCTTATCGATAAAGGTTGAAGACATGCGGATTCCTGTTTTTCGCGGGTAGGGTAAGAGATGCGATAGGTCATTTTATCGGCCGTGTCGGCAAACGGCAACGCAGCGGACGGCAACGCGGGATGAAAGCCTGTAAATACAAGCCGTTGACGCGTTTAGCCGTAAAGATGGCGAAAAAAACCTGTGACCGGCGTCAAAAGCCCCACTTTTTGTTATAGGATAGCCGGCGACTGTCCATTCCCATTTTCGGAATTCTGATAATGACCAAACCAGTATCTGGCCTTGACGCTGAGCAAGGCTTGCTTGGGCGCGTGTTTAAACTCAAGCAACATGGCACGACGGCGCGTACGGAAACGATTGCCGGTATCACCACCTTCCTTACCATGGTGTATATCGTGTTCGTTAACCCGCAAATTTTGGGCGCGGCGGGCATGGATACCCAGGCGGTATTTGTCACCACCTGTTTGATCGCCGCTTTCGGCAGCATCTTTATGGGCCTGCTGGCGAACCTGCCGGTGGCGTTGGCGCCGGCGATGGGCCTGAACGCCTTCTTCGCCTTCGTGGTGGTCGGGGCGATGGGCATCTCCTGGCAGGTGGGCATGGGCGCCATCTTCTGGGGGGCGGTCGGCCTGCTGCTGCTGACCATTTTCCGCATCCGCTACTGGATGATCGCCAACATTCCGGTCAGCCTGCGGGTCGGCATCACCAGCGGCATCGGCCTGTTCATCGGCATGATGGGGCTGAAAAACGCCGGCATCGTGGTGGCCAACCCGGACACGCTGGTGACCATCGGCAGCCTGACCTCGCACAACGTGCTGCTGGGGGCGCTCGGCTTCTTCATCATCGCCGTGCTCTCTTCGCGCAACTTCCACGCGGCGGTGCTGGTGTCGATCGTGGTCACCACCCTGATCGGCTGGATGCTGGGCGACGTGAAATACGGCGGCCTGTTCTCCCTGCCGCCGAGCATCACCTCGGTGGTGGGCCAGGTCGACGTGGCCGGCGCGCTGAACATCGGGCTGGCCGGGATCATCTTCTCGTTTATGCTGGTGAACCTGTTTGACTCTTCGGGCACCTTGATCGGCGTCACCGATAAAGCCGGCCTGACCGACAACCAGGGCAAGTTCCCGCGCATGAAGCAGGCGCTGTACGTCGACAGCATCAGCTCGGTGGCCGGTTCGCTGGCGGGCACCTCTTCCGTGACCGCTTACATCGAAAGTTCGTCCGGCGTCGCCGTCGGCGGCCGCACCGGTTTGACGGCGGTGGTCACCGGCCTGCTGTTCCTGCTGGTGATCTTCCTGTCGCCGCTGGCGGGCATGGTGCCGGCTTACGCCGCCGCCGGCGCGCTGATCTACGTCGGCGTGCTGATGACCTCCAGCCTGGCGCGGGTGAAGTGGGACGATCTGACCGAAGCGGTACCGGCGTTTGTCACCGCGGTGATGATGCCGTTCAGCTTCTCGATCACCGAAGGCATCGCGCTCGGCTTTATCTCCTACTGCGTGATGAAGCTCGGCACCGGCCGCTGGCGTGAAATCAGCCCGTGCGTGGTGGTGGTGGCGCTACTGTTCGTGCTGAAGATCGTCTTCGTCGACGGCCATTGACCGCCAAAGGGCCGACGCCTGTCGGCCCTGAACCCTAGGCGCCCGGCGTCGCATCCGGCGCCTTACCCAACACCCACTGCAACGGCCGCTTGAAGCGCGCCTGCCAACTGCCGGCGGCATCCTCTCCCTGGGCGAAATGCAGCGTTTCTACCTGATTATCCTCTCCGAACAGATTGGCGAAGTGCAACGCCAGCGCCTGCTCGCTGAAATTCTGCCGATCGTAATACGCCATCACGATTTTCTTTTGCGCCGCCAGCGACTGCTGGGCCGGCTTGATCTCGCCGTTGGGGGCGATCAGCAGCGCGCCGGCGTAAAACTGCGGGTACTTCGCGATCAGGTTGGCGGCGTGCAGCGCGCCCTGGCCGCGGGCGCTGAGGTAAATCCGCCGGGGATTCAGCTTTAGCTGCGGAGCCAGCTGTTGCAGCGTACGCTGAATGGCGGTTTGGGTGCTCTCGTCGCTGTAATTCGACCAGCGGAAACTGTTTTCCGACAGCATCTGTGTGCCGTTGAGCTCGATGTAGGCCACGCCCATTTCGCCGAACAGCAGCCGTTCTTCGGGGCTGATGGCGGCGGCTTTGCCGTAGGTATGCAGGAAGATCACCGTTGGCCAGCCTTCGGGCGGCGCTTCGCCGTCCGGCATCGCGTAGCTGGCCTTGCCTTCATAGTGGCGGGCGTGCTGCAGATAGCGCGCTTTGGTGGCGGCCAGGATCGATTGGTAGGTGGCGGAGTGCTGGATGCTGTTGAAGGCGTCGTCCTCCAGCAGGTTGTAGTAGTACCACAGGCCGCGGTCGGCGCTCAGCTGCAGGTAGCGCTCCGCCAGCTCGGTTTGCCCTTTCTCCGCCGATGACACCGCCAGCTGGTAGGGCGCCCAGACGTTGCGGCCGTCTTCGCGCATCAGCGTCAGGTACAGCGACATGGCGCCCAGCTTTTTATCTTCCTGGTTTTGCGCGGATCGCGACAGCTGGGCGTTGAGCGCGCTGTGTGCCGGCAGCTCCAGCGGCTCTTCACCGGCGGGATAACGCATCTCTGCCGCGAAAGCGGGACTGGTGATGGAAACAAAAAATAACGCTAAAATGAAAAAATACATGATGCTATGGCTTTAATTTTCAATGAATTGATGGACTTCATGTCCTGTTGCGGCGCCTAAGGGGCGCCGCGAGACCTTCACTCCACGCGGCGAATAAAATCGCTGAACGCGGACAGCTGGCCGGTCAGAAAATCCAGCGTTCCCTGATCGCTCAGTTCACCGGCCTGTTCGTCGACCTTGCTCTGGATCACGCCGCCCATAAACTCAGGCTTGTTCATTACCATCGCATCGAGGAACACCAGGATCTGGCGCAGATGGTATTGGCAGCGCGCGCCGCCGATCGGCCCCATCGAGCTGGTCTGAATGGCGACCGGCTTGCCGGCCAGCGGCTGATTCGGCAAGCGAGACAGCCAGTCGATGGCGTTCTTCAACCCGCCGGGCACGGAATAGTTATATTCAGGGGTGACGATGATCACGCCGTCGGCCTGGCGGATCTGTTCGGCGATCGCCTCGACCGCGGCAGGGAAGCCTTCACCCTGTTGCATGTCGGCGTCGTACAGCGGGATATCGCGAATGGAGGGCAGCGCTTCAATGGTGACGCCCTGTGGAGCCAGGCCTGGCAGGGCGCGGGCCACCATGGCGTTGTAGGAGCCTTTGCGCAGGCTGCCGAGCAGAGTGACGATTTTCAAGGCTTGGTCTGACATGGTGATTCTCCCTTTCGAATGAGCAGATTCAGCGTACAACATGGGCGAATAGTAGGCTAAAGCGCTGGTCGAGAATAGGCGATTGCTCAACATTTAGCTGTCTTTACAATTTAATCCAGCAACTCGTGCGGTAAAGACAGCGTTATCCGTTTTGCGCTGCGTTAACCGGGCGTCTTCAGGCCCGTCAGTTTAACGAAGCGTGAGGACGCCGCCGGGCTGCGCGGCGAGATTTCCCCGTCTTTGCGCAGTCCGCCGCGCTCTTCGTAGCGCCAGCACAGCAGACGATCCAGGCCGGGGCTGCCGGCGCAGGCCCAGCTCAGGTATTCGTCGGCGTCGCTCATCACCTGAACGTCCGGCGTGGCGCTGGAGCGCAGGTGGCCGGAGAAGGGATGTAGACGCAGCGTAGACTGGCCGCTGTTGCCGAGGCCGGAAATTTTCAGCACGCTTTGCCGAATGCTCCACAGCTGAGTCTCCGCCTCCAGCCGATCGTCCTGCGCGCTGATCCAGGCACTTTCCGCCGGCGTCTGATGCGCGTGTTGCAGCGCGCTTTGCCGGGTGCCGCGCGCCCGCATCACTTCGATATCCAACCCGACTTTGCCCTCGTCGCTGAGCAGCACGCCCACGGTGTTGCTGGCGTAAGCGAGGCTGAAATCGGGCAGCTGATGATCGGCGAAACAGGGGCGGCCGGTCGGCGTGGTGGCGATGGGGGGCAGCGTCGGCAGGCCGTACAGGTAGAACATCATTTCGGCGAGCAGAATGCGCCCTTGCAGGAAGCGCGTGCGGCGTTTAACGGAAAAGGTGCGGGTGGCGGCTATCACTTCGTCGGCGAGTCTCTGGGTATCCAGGACGGCGGAGGCCGGGGTCCATCGGGCAAAATGACACGCCATTGTTCGCTCCATGACAGAGGGTCGCTAAGAACGCAGGGGTGTTAGATTAAGACTAAGTTGAGGATTTATCATCAAAAAACGCTATGCGGATTATCCTATTTATCAGCGGTGGTAGAGATATCGCCCGGCGCGGCATCGCTCCACCATTGGATCATTGATGCGTTCGGTGCCAAATCAAAGCACGGCTTACCCAGCAAGTGATTGAGGATGCGGGCTGAACGCCAGGCCATCAGGCTCAGTCCGCCTTCTGCGCTGCCGTGGCTGTGTATTCCGGCATTAACCGCATAAATTCGATTTTGCTCCGGCCCGAGCCAGTCCAGATTAAAATTCGGCAGTAGCGGCAGATGCTGTTCCGCATCGAGAGGAATGCGCGGCAGCAAGGGTTTCAGGTAAGCGGGCAGCGAAGCGCGATAGCCGGTGGCCAGAATGACGATATCGGCCCTGAAACTTTCCTGGCGATTTTCCAGGCCGTGAAGCGTGCGCAGATGAAAAGCTTCACCCACTGATTCGATGGCCAGTAGGGTGCGATGAGGCAGTAAACGCACATTGCGCGTCTGGCGCATCACGTCAAAACGCATATATAGCTCACGGTACAGGGTTCGCAGCGTATGATTGCTGATGCCGTCTGCCGGCAATTTCTGTGTTTTGATTTCACGCTCGCGGATTTCTGACGGCAGCGTATAGAAATAGTCGACGTATTCGGGAGTGAAATATTCGTTGGTGAAGGGGGACTCATCCAGCGGCTGAAAATTGGGACGGCGCGAGAGCCAGTCCAGCTGCGCCGGTTCGCCCCAGTGCCCCTGCAATGCGTTCAAAAACACATCGGCGCCGCTTTGGCCGCCGCCCACCACCATAACTCGCTTGCCGCTGAAGTCCGGATTGCGCAGGGCTATTTCGGCGGCGTGCAAGCAGTTTTCGCCCAGCGCCGGGTAAAACGCTTTCGGTAACCAAGGGTTATGGCCGGTGCCCAGACAGATATTTTTCGCCCACAGCGTCTGATCATGGGTGGTTACCTTGAACAAACTCTTTTCATCGTCAAAATCAATGCGCTCTACGGACTGTGAAAACTGTAGCCCGTCTAATCTTTCGCAGGCCCAGCGTAGATAGTCGGAAAATTCTTCTCGGCTGATAATTTGCTGCTCGGTGATTAAAAACCGATAAATTTTTTTCTGTTCTACCAAGTAATTAATAAATGAAAATTGGCTGCGTGGGCTGACGGCGGTAACCAAATCCTGCAGCACATATGTCTGCATATAAGCGGAAGGCAGCAGCATGCCGGGGTGCCAGCGGAAGCTCGCGTTACGATCGAGAAAGGTATAGTTGACGGCGCCGCTTTCGGCGGCCAGAGCGGCCAGACTGAGATTGAAAGGCCCCAATCCCACGCCAATCAAGTCTAAAGGTTCGTTCATTTAAGCTTATCTCTCACGCGGAAAAATTGATGAGATAAGCTTAGGTGAGTTTTGGCGCCGGAGACGTAAAATGCGGGCGCCGAAGAGGATATGGCGCCCGCAGGCGATTATTTGCCGATGCAGAAGCTGGAGAAGATG
The DNA here is from genome assembly GCF_043109535.1 of Serratia sp. LACPHL-BACT-2024-00286. NCBI lineage: Bacteria > Pseudomonadati > Pseudomonadota > Gammaproteobacteria > Enterobacterales > Yersiniaceae > Serratia > Serratia sp. LACPHL-BACT-2024-00286. Next base: position 258,120 of record NZ_JBICNA010000007.1, on the reverse strand, counting down.
CGGCCCAGCAGATCGTCTGAGGTGAATTCGCCGGTGATTTCGCTCAAGGCCAGCTGCGCCTGGCGCAGTTCCTCGGCCAGCAGCTCGCCCGCGTAAGCGCTCACTAACTGTTCTTTGCCTTGCACCAGGTGCTGTGCCGCCAGCTCCAGCGCCTGCAGGTGACGACGGCGCGCCAGGAAGCCGCCTTCCATGTTGCTGGTGAAGCCCATGCTCTGTTTCAGATGATCGCGCAGCACATCGACGCCTTCGCCGGTGCGGGCCGACAGGCGAATAAGTGAGTGGTTGTTCACTTCCGTCAGACCCAGCGTTTCACCGGTGATGTCGGCCTTGTTGCGCACCACGGTGATCGGCAGCGTGCCCGGCAGGCGCGCCATAAACTCCGGCCAGATCTCCGCCGGCTCGGTGGCGGCGGTGGTGGTGCCGTCGACCATAAACAGCACTCTGTCGGCCTGTTCGATCTCGTTCCACGCACGTTCGATGCCGATGCGCTCCACTTCGTCGCTGGCGTCGCGCAGGCCGGCGGTGTCGATGATGTGCAGCGGCATGCCGTCGATATGGATATGTTCGCGCAGGACGTCGCGGGTGGTGCCGGCGATATCGGTGACGATCGCCGCCTCGCGCCCGGCCAACGCATTGAGCAGGCTGGATTTACCGGCGTTGGGGCGCCCGGCGATCACTACCTTCATCCCTTCGCGCAGCAGGCTGCCCTGGCGCGCTTCGCCGCGTACGCTATCCAGATCCGCCATCACGTCGTTGAGTTGTGCTTCGATTTTACCGTCGGACAGGAAGTCGATTTCCTCGTCCGGGAAGTCGATCGCCGCTTCCACGTAGATCCGCAGGTGAGTGAGCGCTTCCACGAGCTGGTGGATGCGGGTGGAAAATGCCCCCTGCAGCGAGTTCATCGCCGAGCGCGCCGCCTGCTCGGAGCTGGCGTCGATCAGATCGGCGATCGCTTCGGCCTGCGCCAAATCGAGCTTGTCGTTGAGAAACGCGCGTTCGGAGAATTCGCCGGGCCGGGCGATGCGCACGTCGGGCAGCGCCAGCACGCGCTTGAGCAACAGATCGAGGATCACCGGCCCGCCGTGGCCCTGCAGTTCCAGCACGTCTTCGCCGGTAAAGGAGTTCGGCCCCGGGAACCACAGCGCGATACCCTGATCGAGGGTGGCACCCGTGGCGTCGCGGAACGGCAGATAGTCAGCGTAGCGCGGCTTCGGCAGCTTGCCGAGCAACGCCTGGGCGACGTCTTTGGCCTTGCTTCCGGAAATGCGCAGAATGCCGACGCCGCCGCGTCCCGGCGGGGTGGCTTGGGCTACGATGGTATCGGTGGTGCTCATAACGGTTCTCTCTGACGATTAAGATGCAAAAAGGCGGTCTAATGACCGCCTTTGGGGTGACTGCAAGGGTCGGCGCGCCGAACCCCTACAATACGCTTAGCTTTTTTTCTTGTCGCGGCTGTGCAGACCGCGTTTTTCCAGACCACGGTAAATCAGCTGCTGCTGCAGGATGGTCACCAGGTTACTGACGATGTAGTACAGCACCAGACCGGACGGGAACCACAGGAAGAACACTGTGAAGATCACCGGCATGAAGGTCATGATTTTCTGCTGCATCGGGTCAGTCACGGTGGTCGGCGACATCTTCTGAATGAAGAACATCGTCACGCCCATCAGGATTGGCAGGATGTAGTACGGGTCTTGCGCCGACAGGTCATGGATCCACAGGGCGAACGGCGCGTGGCGCAGCTCGACCGAACCCATCAGCATATAGTACAGCGCCAGGAAGATCGGCATCTGAATGATCAGCGGCAGGCAGCCGCCGAGCGGGTTCACTTTCTCCGCCTTGTACAGCGCCATCATCTCTTGGCTCATGCGCTGTTTGTCATCGCCGATGCGCTCGCGCATCGCCTGCAGCTTCGGCTGCAGCATGCGCATTTTCGCCATCGAGGTGTACTGCGCCTTGGTCAGCGGGTACATGATGCCGCGCACGATGAAGGTGATGATGATGATGGAGAAACCCCAGTTACCGATAAAGCCGTGGATGAACTTCAGCAGTTTGAACAGCGGCTGGGAGATGAACCACAGCCAGCCGTAATCCACGGTCAGGTCCAGGTGCGGCGCCAGCTGGGCCATCTGATCCTGCAGCTCCGGGCCGACCCACAGGGTCGCGTTCAGCTGCTGCTGAGCGCCCGGCTGCACCACGACCGGCGTAGATTTGAAGCCGATGGTGGACAGGTTGTCGCCCGGTTTGGCGGTGTAGAAGGTGTTGTCACCCTTGGTCGCCGGTACCCACGCGGTGGCGAAGTACTGTTGCAGCATGGCGACCCAACCGTCTTTGGTGGTGACGCTCAGGTTTTCATCTTTGTCGAACGCGTATTTTTGGTACTTGTCCTCGCTGGACGAGTACGCCGCGCCGCGGAAGGTGTGCAGCGCGAAGTTGCTGCTGCCGGTGTCGCGGTGTTTAGGCAATTCGGTGGTTTGCTTCAGCTGGCCGAACAGGGTCAGCTCCAGCGGCGTCGCGCCTTTGTTGTCGATGCTGTAATCCACGCCGACCGCATAGTGGTTGCGTTTGAGCACGAAGGTCTTGGTGTAGACTGCGCCGTCTTTATCGGTGTAGGTCAGCGGGATGCGCAGCTCGTCCTGGCCTTCCGGCAGGGTGTAGCTGTCTTGCGCCGCCTGATACAGCGGGCGTTCGCCGTTGGCCGGGTTGTCCGGGCCGTTTTTACCGGTCAGGCCGCTTTGCGCCTGATAGACGAACGACGGAGTGGTTTCCAGCAGTTGGAACGGAGTCGATGAACCCAGAGTATCCGGGTAGGCCAACAGTTTAGCCTGCTCGATATCGCCACCACGGGTGTTGATGGTCAGTGACAGCACGTCGGTGTTCACGGTAATCAGCTTACCCTGACCACTGGCTGGCACGGCCTGGCTGGCGGCATCACCGGCTACTGCGTTCGAAGTCTGTTGCGTGGTCTGTGCGGCCGGCTGCGGAGCGTTGTCCGTTTGCCATGCCTGCCAGATCATGAAAGACACGAACAGCAGAGCGATGAGGAGAAGATTGCGTTGCGAATCCATCGTTAGTGTTCTCTGTTATCGTCGGTTTTTGGCGGCACCGGATCATCGCCACCTGGGTTCAAAGGGTGGCATTTTAATACGCGTTTCAATGCTAACCAACTGCCTTTTATCATGCCAAACCTGCTTAATGCCTCAATTGCGTAATGAGAGCATGTCGGCTGGAAGCGACAACGAGGCCCTAGCAGCGGACTGATGACGAGCTGATAGGCCCGCACCAGCCCGATCAGGATGCGGGAGCCTGGCGACAGTGGCGACGCCATAATTTATCCAAAGCTTCCGTCAGCGCGCGGTTATCCAAATCCGCTATCCCCTTTTTGGCCACCACGACAAAATCCATCGCCGGTAATTCGTGCTGGCGCAGGCGGAAGCTTTCGCGGGTTAGGCGTTTGATCCGATTACGCTCGTGCGCGCGTTTGACGTGTTTTTTGGCGACGGTAAGACCGATGCGGGGATGCCCCAGCTGGTTCAGGCGGCCGAGGATGGTAATTTGCGGCGTGCCAGCCCGTTGTGGCTGCTGGAAGACGAAAGTGAAATGAGTGGGAGTTAACAAACGTAACTCCCTGGGAAAAGCGAGCTTAACCACTCAGCGGGTTAGCTTTATTACTTAGAAACAGTCAGACGAGCACGGCCTTTCGCACGACGGCGGGCCAGAACTTGACGACCATTTTTGGTGGCCATACGAGCACGGAAACCGTGGCTACGGTTGCGCTTCAATACGGACGGTTGGAAAGTGCGTTTCATAGCGATTTCTACCTAAACTTAAAATAATTACTGATCAGTAAACGCGTTTGGCTACTCGGCGTGAAGATGACCGACGCCTCAATCGCAATACATAAAGAAGCGGGATTGTAATAATTGTACAGTCCTGAGTCAATTCGCATCGCGCCAGCCTACCTGGTTGTCTGCCAATAACGGAACAAAATCCGGTCTTGGCCCGTGGTCACCGCAGAATCCTGTCTGGCTAATGACGCACCATAAGGAACCAGGTATCACACGTAGGGCGAAGATTATACGGACTCGGGGTGAAATCGCAAGGATCCCCGAGAGATCCTTTGCGCGCGATCGCAGGATCCGGCGTGGATAACAGGGTATAACCGGTTGACAATGTAAAAAATGCGGCGCAGCGGCCGGGATCTGCGCGGTCATCCGGCGCCGACGGTGAAAAGATCGCCGCCGGCCGCGGCCTGTGGATAAAATGGATCTAATCTGTGAGGAAGGGGAGGATCTCTTGCGCGGATTGCGCTATGATCCGTCATTCCGATCGCGATCCCTCATGCCGGGATCGTGAGGGACACAAACCGTGAAAGGCGGTTCGCATCCCCCACAGGCAAACCGCCGATGCCGGGTATGTGTCAAAAATCATGAGTTATAAAAAAGTTGCCCGTTTCTTTTCTTTATTGATCTTGTTCGAGTGGAGTCCGCCGTGTCACTTTCGCTTTGGCAGCAGTGTCTTGCCCGATTGCAGGATGAGTTACCTGCCACAGAATTTAGTATGTGGATACGCCCATTGCAGGCGGAACTGAGTGACAACACCCTGGCGCTGTATGCGCCTAACCGCTTTGTGCTGGATTGGGTTCGCGATAAGTACTTAAACAACATCAATGGTCTGCTGAATGATTTCTGCGGCACGGACGCGCCTTTGCTGCGTTTTGAAGTCGGCAGCAAGCCGATCGCGCAGGTGATCAGCCAGACCGTGACCGCCAGCGTCAGCAGCGCCCCTGCGGCCCCCGCGGCGCGCACGGCCGCGCCTTTGCGCCCGAGCTGGGACAACGCGGCGGCGCAACCCGAGCTCTCTTACCGCTCCAACGTCAACCCCAAACACACCTTCGACAACTTCGTCGAGGGTAAGTCCAACCAATTGGCGCGCGCGGCGGCTCGTCAGGTGGCGGACAACCCGGGCGGCGCCTATAACCCGCTGTTCCTGTATGGCGGCACCGGCCTGGGTAAAACCCACCTGCTGCACGCGGTCGGCAACGGCATCATGGCGCGCAAGGCCAACGCCAAAGTGGTCTACATGCACTCGGAACGCTTCGTGCAGGACATGGTCAAAGCGTTGCAGAACAACGCCATCGAAGAGTTTAAGCGTTACTACCGTTCGGTCGACGCCTTGCTGATCGATGACATCCAATTCTTCGCCAACAAGGAGCGTTCGCAGGAAGAGTTCTTCCATACCTTTAACGCTCTGTTGGAAGGCAATCAGCAGATCATCCTGACCTCGGATCGCTACCCTAAAGAGATCAACGGGGTGGAAGATCGTCTGAAGTCGCGCTTCGGCTGGGGGCTGACGGTGGCGATCGAGCCGCCGGAGCTGGAAACCCGCGTGGCGATCCTGATGAAAAAGGCCGACGAAAACGACATCCGCCTGCCGGGCGAAGTGGCGTTCTTCATCGCCAAGCGCCTGCGTTCCAACGTGCGTGAGCTCGAAGGGGCGCTGAACCGCGTGATCGCCAACGCCAACTTTACCGGCCGGGCCATCACCATCGATTTCGTGCGCGAAGCGCTGCGCGATCTGCTGGCGCTGCAGGAAAAGCTGGTCACCATCGACAATATCCAAAAGACGGTGGCGGAGTATTACAAGATTAAAGTCGCGGATTTGCTGTCCAAGCGGCGTTCGCGATCCGTTGCCCGCCCGCGCCAGATGGCGATGGCGTTGGCGAAGGAACTCACCAACCACAGCCTGCCGGAAATCGGCGATGCGTTTGGTGGCCGCGACCATACCACGGTGTTGCACGCCTGCCGGAAGATCGAGCAGCTGCGTGAGGAAAGTCACGACATCAAAGAAGATTTCTCCAATTTAATCAGAACATTATCTTCATAGCGCTATGAAATTTATCGTTGAACGTGAGCATCTGCTAAAACCGCTGCAACAGGTGAGCAGCCCGCTGGGCGGCCGCCCGACCTTGCCGATCCTGGGCAACCTGCTGCTGCAGGTGACGGAAGGCTCCCTGCTGCTGACCGGCACCGATCTGGAGATGGAGATGGTGGCGCGCGTCGCCCTGTCCCAGCCGCACGAGCCGGGCGCGACCACCGTGCCCGCGCGCAAATTCTTTGATATCTGCCGCGGCCTGCCGGAAGGGGCGGAGATCGCCGTCACGCTGGAAAGCGAGCGCATGCTGGTGCGGTCCGGCCGCAGCCGCTTCTCGCTGTCCACGCTGCCGGCGGCGGACTTCCCGAACCTGGACGACTGGCAGAGCGAGGTGGAGTTCACCTTGCCGCAGGCGACGCTGAAGCGCCTGATCGAAGCCACCCAGTTCTCGATGGCCCATCAGGACGTGCGTTACTACCTGAACGGCATGCTGTTTGAAACCGAAGGCGAAGAGCTGCGCACCGTCGCGACCGACGGCCACCGCCTGGCGGTGTGCTCGATGCCGATCGGCCAACAGCTGCCGTCGCATTCGGTGATCGTGCCGCGTAAAGGGGTGATGGAGCTGGTGCGCCTGCTGGACGGCGGCGATTCGCTGCTGCAGCTGCAGATCGGCAGCAACAACATTCGCGCCCACGTCGGCGATTTCATCTTCACCTCCAAGCTGGTTGACGGCCGTTTCCCGGACTATCGCCGCGTCTTGCCGAAGAACCCGGATAAAACGCTGGAAGCCGGCTGCGATCTGCTCAAGCAGGCGTTTGCCCGCGCGGCCATTCTCTCGAACGAGAAATTCCGCGGCGTGCGGCTGTACGTCAGCCAGAACCAGCTGAAGATCACCGCCAACAACCCGGAGCAGGAAGAGGCGGAAGAGATCCTCGACGTCAGCTACGACGGCGCGGAGATGGAGATCGGCTTCAACGTCAGCTACGTGCTGGACGTGTTGAACGCGCTCAAGTGTGAAGACGTGCGCCTGCTGTTGACCGATTCGGTCTCCAGCGTGCAGATCGAAGACGGCGCCAGCCAGGCGGCGGCCTACGTTGTCATGCCAATGCGGTTGTAGTCTCGTTACCTTGAATTACAGCACCGTCATCGGTAAAGAGATTGCATGGCTCTGACGCGTTTATTGATTAAAGACTTCCGCAATATCGAGGCGGCGGATTTGGCGCTGGCGCCGGGATTCAACTTCCTGGTCGGGGCCAACGGCAGCGGCAAGACCAGCGTGCTGGAAGCGGTGTATACGCTCGGCCACGGCCGTGCCTTTCGCAGCCTGCAGGCCGGTCGGGTCATTCGCCACGACCAGCCGGAGTTCGTGCTGCACGGCCGCATCGAAGGCGCGGAGCGCGAGCTGTCGGTAGGATTGAGCAAGAGCCGTCAGGGTGACAGCAAAGTACGCATCGATGGCAGCGATGGCCACAAGGTGGCCGAGCTGGCGCAGCTGCTGCCCATGCAGCTGATCACCCCCGAAGGTTTTACCCTGCTGAACGGCGGGCCGAAATTCCGGCGCGCCTTCCTGGACTGGGGCTGTTTTCATAACGAACCCGGTTTTTTCACCGCCTGGAGCAACCTGAAACGGTTACTGAAGCAGCGCAATGCCGCGCTGCGCCAGGTGAGTCGCTATGCGCAGATCCGCGCCTGGGATCAGGAACTGATCCCGCTCGCGGAGCGCATCAGCGAATGGCGGGCGGAATACAGCGACGCGATCGCCGCGGATATCACCGCGACCTGCGCGCAGTTTCTGCCTGAATTCGCCCTGACCTTCTCCTTCCAGCGCGGCTGGGACAAAGAGAGCGACTACGGCGAGCTGCTGGAGCGCCAGTTCGAGCGCGACAGGGCGTTGACCTATACCGCGGTGGGGCCGCATAAAGCGGACTTCCGCATTCGTGCCGACGGCACGCCGGTAGAGGATTTGTTATCGCGCGGTCAGCTTAAGCTGCTGATGTGCGCGTTGCGCTTGGCGCAGGGTGAGTTTCTCACCCGGCAGAGCGGGCGGCGTTGCCTGTATCTGATTGATGATTTTGCCTCCGAGCTGGACACCGGCCGTCGCCGGTTGCTGGCCGATCGCCTGAAAGCCACCCAGGCCCAGGTTTTTGTCAGCGCGGTGAGCGCTGAACAAGTGACCGACATGGCTGGTGAAAAGGGCAAGATGTTCCGCGTGGAACAGGGTAAAATAGAGGTTCAACCACAGGACTAAAATGAGCGAGAAACGTTGATGTCGAATTCTTATGACTCCTCAAGTATCAAGGTATTAAAAGGGCTGGATGCGGTGCGCAAGCGCCCGGGCATGTATATCGGCGATACCGATGACGGCACCGGTCTGCACCACATGGTATTCGAGGTTGTGGACAACGCTATCGACGAAGCGCTCGCGGGCCACTGTAGTGACATTCAGGTCACCATCCATGCCGACAACTCGGTATCGGTACAGGATGACGGCCGCGGCATTCCGACCGGCATTCACCCGGAAGAAGGGGTTTCAGCCGCAGAGGTCATCATGACCGTGCTGCACGCCGGCGGTAAATTCGACGACAACTCCTATAAGGTTTCCGGCGGCCTGCACGGCGTGGGCGTCTCGGTGGTTAACGCCCTGTCGGAGAAACTGGAGCTGGTGATCCGCCGCGAAGGCAAAGTGCACGAACAGACTTACAGCCACGGCGAGCCGCAGGCGCCGCTGACCGTGGTGGGCGAAACCGAACAGACGGGCACCATGGTGCGCTTCTGGCCGAGCCACCAGACCTTCACCAATGTGACCGATTTCGAGTACGACATTCTGGCCAAGCGTCTGCGCGAGCTGTCCTTCCTCAACTCCGGCGTGTCTATCCGCCTGAAGGACAAGCGCACCGACCGTGAAGACCACTTCCATTACGAAGGCGGCATCAAGGCGTTTGTCGAGTACCTGAACAAGAACAAAACCCCGATCCACCCGAACGTGTTCTACTTCTCGACCGTGAAAGACGACATCGGCGTGGAAGTGGCGCTGCAGTGGAACGACGGTTTCCAGGAAAACATCTACTGCTTCACCAACAACATTCCGCAGCGCGACGGCGGCACGCACCTGGTCGGTTTCCGTACCGCGATGACCCGTACGCTGAACAGCTACATGGAGAAGGAAGGCTACAGCAAGAAGGCCAAGGTCAGCGCCACCGGCGATGACGCGCGTGAAGGTCTGATCGCCGTGGTGTCGGTGAAGGTGCCGGATCCCAAGTTCTCTTCTCAGACCAAGGACAAGCTGGTCTCTTCCGAGGTGAAAACCGCGGTTGAAACGCTGATGAACGAGAAGCTGGTGGATTACCTGATGGAGAATCCGGGCGACGCGAAAATCGTGGTCGGCAAAATCATCGACGCGGCGCGCGCGCGCGAAGCGGCGCGTAAAGCGCGTGAGATGACCCGCCGCAAAGGCGCGCTGGATCTGGCCGGCCTGCCGGGCAAGCTGGCGGACTGCCAGGAACGCGATCCGGCGCTGTCCGAACTGTACCTGGTGGAAGGGGACTCCGCGGGCGGCTCTGCCAAGCAGGGGCGCAACCGCAAGAACCAGGCTATCTTGCCGCTGAAGGGGAAAATCCTCAACGTCGAGAAAGCGCGTTTCGACAAAATGCTCTCCTCGCAGGAAGTGGCGACGCTGATCACCGCGCTGGGTTGTGGCATCGGCCGCGACGAGTACAGCCCGGACAAGCTGCGTTACCACAGCATCATCATCATGACCGATGCCGACGTCGACGGTTCGCACATCCGTACGCTGCTGTTGACCTTCTTCTACCGCCAGATGCCGGAAATCATCGAGCGTGGCCACGTGTTTATCGCACAGCCGCCGCTGTACAAGGTGAAGAAAGGCAAGCAGGAGCAGTACATCAAAGATGACGAGGCGATGGATCAGTACCAGATCGCCATCGCGATGGACGGCGCTACGCTGCATACCAATGCCAGCGCACCGGCGCTCGGCGGCGAGCAGCTGGAAAAACTGGTGGCAGAACACTATGCCGTGCAGAAGCTGATCGGCCGCATGGAGCGCCGCTATCCGCGCGCGCTGCTGAACAACCTGATCTATCAGCCGACGCTGAACGAAGGCGATCTCAGCGATGAAGCCAAGGTGAAAACCTGGATCGCTTCGCTGGTGCAGGCGCTGAACGACAAAGAGCAGCACGGCAGCAGCTATGACTTCGTGATCTTCGAGAACCGCGAACGCCAGATGTTCGAACCGGCGCTGCGCATCCGCACCCACGGCGTGGATACCGACTATAAGCTGGACTTCGACTTCATCCACGGCGGCGAATACCGCAAGATCTGCCAGCTGGGCGAACAGCTGCGCGGGCTGATCGAAGACGGCGCGTTCATCGAGCGCGGCGAACGTCGTCAGCCGGTGGACAGCTTCGAGCAGGCGCTGGAGTGGCTGGTGAAAGAGTCGCGCCGCGGCCTGTCGGTGCAGCGCTATAAAGGCCTGGGCGAAATGAACCCGGAGCAGCTGTGGGAAACCACCATGGATCCGGAAAGCCGCCGCATGCTGCGCGTGACCGTCAAGGACGCCATCGCTGCCGATCAGCTGTTCACCACGCTGATGGGCGATGCGGTTGAGCCGCGCCGCGCCTTTATCGAAGAAAACGCCCTGAAAGCGGCGAACATCGATATCTGATGCGTTAATGGCTGTGAAAATCCGCGCCGGGCGACCCGCGCGGATTTTTTTACGCCTTTTTTGGCGCTGACAGCCAAGGCTGAAACGCGTTAGCATGGGAAAAAACCACTGGGAGAAGCGTTGAATGGCTATTGAACTGATTGCGATCGACATGGACGGCACGTTGCTGGATCCGCAGCACCAAATCACGCCGGCGGTAAAGCAGGCTATCGCGGCGGCGCGGCGCAAAGGGGTGCACGTGGTGCTGGCCACCGGGCGGCCTTATGTCGGCGTGCAGGACTATCTGCGCCAGTTGGACATTCAGGGCCCCGGCGATTTTTGCATAACCTACAACGGCGCGCTGGTGCTGCGCGCGGCCGACGGCGCCTGTATTCTGCAGGAAACCCTGGGCTTCGAGGACTATCTGCACTTCGAGCAGATGGCGCGCGAGCTCGGCGTTCACTACCAGGCGTTTGACTTTGACACCCTGTATACCCCGAACAAAGACATCGGCAAATACACCATACACGAGGCGGAAATGACCGGTATTCCGTTGAAATACCGCAGCGTGGAGGAGATGGATCGCCAGATGCGTTTCCCGAAAGTGATGATGATCGACGAGCCGGCGCTGCTGGACAACGCGATTGCGCGCATCCCGGCGGAAACGCGCGAGCGTTACACCATTCTGAAAAGCGCGCCTTACTACCTCGAAATCCTGCATAAGAACGTCGATAAGGGTGCCGGGGTGAGAATGCTGGCCGAGCACCTCGGCGTGGCGCGGGAAAACATCATGACGCTGGGGGATCAGGCCAACGATACGGCGATGATCGAGTATGCCGGCGTCGGCGTGGCGATGGGCAATGCCATTCCCGAGCTGAAAGCGGTGGCGCAGTTTGTCACCGGCGCCAATACCGAAGACGGCGTGGCGCGCGCCATCGAGAAGTTCGTGCTCAACGCCTGATCAAGTGGGGCGCTGCGGCGCCCCTTTATATTGCCGCCAACACCCCTTTGGCGATCTGCAGATCCTGAATCGCCAGCCCGGTAAGATCGGCGATGGTGATGTGCTGCGGCTCGCTTCGCAACCGCCCTCCCTGCGCCAAGAGGGCGCCCATTTCGACGATTGGCGTTGAAATCAGTCTATTTTGCCGATAAGCCGTCGCGATCTCGCCATAGTCAGCGCACTGCGCCAGCGCATCGACCAGCAGTGCGTCCGCGCGAGCCACCAGATCGGTCGCCAGCTCCTGCTTGCCGGGCGCGTCGGCGCCCACGGCGGTGATGTGCGTGCCGGGCCGAATATCCGCCGCCTGTAAAATCGGTTCGCGGCTGGGCGTGGTAGTGACGATCAGCTGACAGTGTGCCGCCAGTTCTGCCGCATCCTGCGTAACCCGCACCCGAAAACCTTCGGCCTCGGCTTCGCGCCGATACGCCGCCAGCGCCTGATCGTTGCGGCCCCACACCCACACTTCGCGGCAATCGGTCACCGGTTTCAGACATTGCAGCTGCAGCCGGGCCTGCAGGCCGGTACCGACCATGCCGATCGCCTGAATATGCGGCGGCGCGCACAGTTCGGCGGCGATGCGGCCGGCCAGTGCGGTGCGCAGCGCGGTCAGCCATCCCTCATCCTGCAGCAGCGCCCGAGGTTCGCCGGTCTGGGCGGAGAACGCCATCACCAACCCCTGATTGCTGGCCAAACCGCGTTCGGCGTTGCGATAGAAACCGGCGGAGACCTTGACCACGAACATCTCTTCGCCTTCCAGCCAGGCGGATTTGATGCAGCAATCGCCGGCGGCCTGTTCGAACAGGAAATGCTGCACCGGCGGCTGTTGCACCCGCCGCTGCGAATAGGCGATAAAACCCTGCTTCAACAGCGGGGTTATAGCCTCGGCGTCGAACGCGGCGAGGATTTGCTGCCGTTTAAGGATGTGCATCGGCGATGGCCTTGAGGTACTTCTCCAGCACGATGTTTTTACCGCACAGCACCACCGCCACTTTTTTTCCCTGGTATTCCGGCGCCAGCTTGATCGCCGCCGCCAGCGCCACGCCGGCCGCGCCTTCGATAATCCACCGATCGCTGGCGGCGATCCGGCGCATAGCGTGTTTGATCTCTGTCTCGCTGACCAGCACTTTGCGGTCGATCAGCTGTTGGCACAGCGGGAAGGTCACGGCGCCCGGTTCGACGCCGCCGGCGGTGCCGTCGGACAGGGTGTCTTGCTCTTCCACCGGGAAGATATGGCCCGCTTCCAGCGCGCTGTACATGCTGGTGGCGTTTTCCGGCCAGCAGGCGATAAGCTGCGTGTTCGGCGACAATTGCTGCAGAACGGTGCCGATACCGGCGATATAGCCACCGCCGCCGACTGCCACGAACACGGCGTCCAGACCGGTGAGCTGTTCAACCAGCTCCATGCCGCAGGTGCCCTGGCCGGCGATCACCTGCTCGTCGTTATACGGCGAGATATAGGTTTTTCCCTGTTCGCGTGCGGCCTGTTCCCCCGCCAGTTCGGCGTTCAGCGCATCGCCCGGCATTAGTTCCACGGTGCCGCCCAGCGCGCGGATGGTGTCTAGCTTGATGCTCGCCGCCGTCTCTGGCGCATAAACCGTGACGCCAACGCCCATCAGCTGCCCCGCCAAAGCGACCGCCTGGCCGTGGTTGCCGGTAGAGGCGGCGATCACGCCGCGCCGGCGTTGCTCGCTATCCAGTAACCTTAGCTTGTTGCTGGCGCCGCGAAATTTAAAGGAGCCGGTGTGCTGCAGATGGTCGCATTTCAGATACAGCTCGCAGCCCAGCTGCTGCGAAAGCAGCACGCTGCGCTCCAATGGCGTGACCCGTACCTGAGGGCGCAGCTGTTGATGGGCAGAAACAATGGCATCGAAGAGGGGGTTCATACCGGCTCCAGAATGTTTGGACTTAAAAATCCAGTTTGTACTTTTTTGTATTAATTGTAAACCCCGTCGCCCGGCCGCCGGGCAAAAGCGGGCACGGCGTAATGTGATCGCACTGGCGGCGAAAAATAATCATTAACGTATAGTTTAGCGGCACGATTTTTTATTTATTTGCGTTAAGGAAGTCGCAACCGCTCAATTATTTTAATAAGGGAACGACAATGAAAAAAATATTACTCGCCTCATTAACCTACGCCACGCTGACACCGTTTGGTTTCGCCGCCAAAGATGTGACCACCCAACCGGAGGTTTATTTTCTGCAAGAGTCGCAATCGATAGACAGCCTGGCGTTATTGCCGCCGCCGCCCGCCGTTGACAGCATCGATTTTATGAATGACAAGGCGCAATATGATGCCGGGAAATTATTGCGTAATACCGAACGGGGCAAACAGGCTTATCACGACGCACACGTAACGGGGGATGGCGTCGCCGCCGCATTATCCGGCGCTTTCGGTACGGAAATCACCCAGGATAATACGCCGGAGCTGTTCAAACTGGTGATGAAAATGCGTGAAGACGCCGGCGATCTGGCTACCCGCAGCGCCAAAAATCACTATATGCGCATTCGGCCGTTCGCTTTTTACCATGAGCCCACTTGCCGACCGGATGAAGAGAGCACGCTATCGACGAACGGCTCTTATCCTTCCGGGCACACCGCCATCGGTTGGGCGACCGCGCTGGTGCTGGCGGAGATTAACCCTCCCAGGCAGGGGACGATACTGCAGCGCGGCTATGAGATGGGCCAGAGCCGGGTGATTTGCGGTTATCACTGGCAAAGCGACGTGACCGCCGCGCGCTTGGTCGCCTCGGCCATCGTCGCCCGACTGCACGCGGAGCCCACCTTCGCCGCGCAGTTGCAAAGGGCCAAAACGGAATTCAACGCCCTGAAAAAATAACCTTGCTTCACGCGGCAGCGCGCCATATGAAACGCTGCCGCCGATCCGGTAAGATGGCGACTCAGTGCCGGCATGCGCAGGAGAACCGCCATGAGCCATCGGGAAAAACAGCTGACTTTCGACCCTCGCGGGCATCAGTTAACCAATATCAACGTCTGGACGCCGGACAGCCAATGGCTGGCTTATGACGTGCGCCCGCGCGGCGCCTCTTTCACCGGTCTGAGCATCGAGCGGGTCAACGTCACCAGCGGCGCGGTGGAGGTGGTTTATCGCGCTCAGCACGGCGCCCACGTCGGCGTGGTCACGGTCAGCCCCGATGCGCCGGCGCGCTATGCCTTTATCCATGGCCCAGAGCACCCGGACAGCGCCTGGCAATATGATTTTCACCACCGCCGCGGGGTGATCGTCAGCGAACCGGATCGCGAGTTGGCCATCACCCTCGACGCGCTGGATATCACCGCCCCCTACACCCCCGGCGCGCTGCGCGGCGGCAGCCATGTGCACGTTTTCAGCCCGGACGGCAGCCGCCTCAGCTTTACCTATAACGATCACGTCATGCACGAGTGCGATCCGGCGCGCGATCTGCGCAACGTTGGGGTGGCCGTGCCGCTGCACGGGGTCAATCCGCCGAAACAGCATCCGCGCGAGTATGACGGCAGCCACTATTGCGTGCTGGTCAGCGAGACCGTGCCGCAGCCGCAGCCGGGCAGCGATCAGATCAATCGTGCTTACGAAGAAGGCTGGATTGGCCGCGAAGGTTACCGTAAGGCCGACGGCAGCCGGCAGCGCTGGGCGCTGGCGTTCATCGGCGATACGCTGTCCGCTGCCGGTGAAAAGCTGCCGGAGGTGTTTATCGTCGATCTGCCGGAGAACGATGCCGATTACGCCAGGGCGGGCGCTCTGCCGCTGCAGGGAACGGAAAGCGAGCTGCCGGCGCCGCCGCAGGGCGTCAGGCAGCGGCGGGTGACCTTTACCGGCGATCGTCGTTTTCCGGGCGTGGCCGGTGCGCCGCGCCACTGGCTGCGCAGCTCGCCGGACGGCAGCCAGATCGCGTTTTTGATGAAGGATGACGGCGGCGTGGTGCAGCTGTGGACGGTGTCGCCGAACGGCGGGGAGCCGCGCCAGGTGAGCCACAGCGAGCATGATATCCAGTCTGCCTTCAGCTGGCACCCGCAGGGCGGGGCGATTGCCTTGGTGTGTGACAACAGCGTGATGCTGTGCGAGGTCGCCGGCGGCCGTCTGCAGCGTTTAACGCAGCGTAGCGTGCAGCCGCCGTCGGGGGACGCCGTGGTGTTTTCACCGGACGGCAAGAAAGTGGCGTTTATGCGCGAGATAGCGGGATTCAACCAGATCTTTGTGGTTGAGGTGTAAGGCGGGCCTGATGGCCCGCTGCGTGTGTGATTAGTGTGTGGCGGCGCTGTCGTTGCCTTCGCCGGGATTGCCGGTTGCCGCCAGATTCTGCTGCTCGCTGCGCAGGATGCGCGCTTTTGGCGAGTCTGCGGTGGCGTCGTTGCCGGAACGCAGATAGTCGTAAGGCAGCAGTACGGTGTCCATCACCGCAGAGAACGGCAGATCCAGCGCCACCAGCGGCATCATCGCCCAGCTGGTGTTGTCGTCCTTCAGCATGTCCACGCTGGCGCGGGTGCCGGGATAGTAACCCTGATTCGGGCCGGTATGGCTCATCACGCTGGAGCAACCGCTGGTCGCCAACAACATGCAGCCCGTCGCTATCGCTTTCATCGTCGTCATTAATCCATCCTGCAGGGTTGCTGTGCCCCTAAAATTAAGCTGAGTTATAACATCCTGTCGCTGCTTTAAAAGAAGCAAAATCCCGCTCTGTGGCGGCTCTCTCACTTTAGTGTAAGTGGTAAAAAAACTTTCGCCTAATCGGTACGAAGTTTTTTTGATCCTCGCCTGTTGAATTGATGAAATCAACCCCCATTTTATCATCAGAGCCGAATTGAGAATTCGCCGTAAGGGAATTCTGGCTTAATTAGCCTGTCCAGAGTGGAAGGCGTATTTATTTCAACCTCGCTGAAGTGCCTTAGGAGGCTGTTTTATGCGTAATTTTGATCTTTCCCCGCTATACCGTTCCGCCATTGGTTTCGATCGCCTGTTCAACGCGCTGGAAGCCGGCCAGAGTCAGGGCAACGGCGGTTATCCGCCTTATAATGTCGAGCTGGTGGACGAAAATCATTATCGCATCGCCATCGCGGTAGCCGGGTTTGCCGAGCAGGAGCTGGAGATCACCACGCAAGATAATCTGCTGATCGTGCGCGGGGCGCACAATAACGAACCGGCAGAAAAAACCTATTTATATCAGGGCATCGCCGAGCGTAATTTCGAGCGTAAATTCCAGCTGGCCGAACATATTCAAATTAAAGGCGCCAAACTGGAGAATGGCCTGTTGTATATCGACATGCAACGCATCGTGCCGGAAACATTAAAACCGCGCCGCATCGAAATTAAATAAATTTCCGTTTCGCCGGCAGGTACGCTGCCGGCAAATAATACCTAGCCTGCCGTCAGGGGGCTGAATAAACACATCTCGCTTAATGAAAGGAGTTGTTCCTATGCGTAATTACGATTTATCCCCGCTTCTGCGTCAGTGGATTGGTTTTGATAAATTGGCCAGCTCAATGGGCGGCCAGGAACCCCAGGGGTTCCCGCCGTATAACATCGAGAAAAGCGATGACAATCACTACCGCATTTCTCTGGCGCTGGCCGGTTTCCGGCAGAGCGAACTGAATATCGAAGTGGAAGGGCCGCGGCTGACCGTCAGCGGTAAACCCACGCCGCCGGAAAAACAGGTCGAATACCTGCATCAGGGCCTGGTGTGCAAAGAGTTCCAGTTGACCTTCACCCTGGCGGAGCATCTGCAGGTGTCCGAGGCCAAATTTGAAAACGGCCTGCTGCACATCGATCTGGTGCGTCAGGTGCCGGAAGCCTTGCAGCCGCAGCGCATCGCCATCGGGGCGACGCCGGAGCTGGAAGCCAAATAACCGACTGAAAAACGGTCATCATCATGCGGGGGAGATCCAGACGGGTCTCCCCCGCTGCGTTATGTGGCGCATGCCACAGTCCCCCCGTTTGTCCGATGTCATAATCCTTGTTAGTTGTGTGTCTTTGGCCGCAAATTCCTTTTCAACTTTGGCAAGGATGTGACCTATGAGCGATATCGCCCTGACCGTCAGCATGTTGGCGCTGGCGGCCGTCATTGGGCTGTGGATGGGGAACTGGAAGCTGTACGGCGTTGGGCTGGGCATCGGCGGCGTGCTGTTCGGCGGCATCCTGGTCGGCCACTTCGCCCAGAGCGGGCAAATCAACCTGAACGGGGACATGCTGCACTTTATCCAGGAGTTTGGCCTGATCCTGTTCGTGTACACCATCGGCATTCAGGTCGGCCCCGGCTTCTTCTCTTCGCTGCGCGTCTCCGGGCTGCGCCTCAACGCCTTCGCGGTGCTACTGGTGCTGACCGGCGGCGTCGTGGCGGCGGCGGTACACAAGCTGTTCGACGTGCCGCTGCCGATCATCCTCGGCGTGTTCTCCGGCGCGGTCACCAACACCCCGGCGCTGGGCGCCGGTCAGCAAATCCTGACCGATCTCGGTTCCGATCCGGCGCTGGTGGACGGCATGGGGATGGGTTACGCCATGGCCTATCCGTTCGGCATATGCGGCATCCTGCTGGTGATGTGGTTGATTCGGCTGTTTTTTCGCATCAACATCGAGCGCGAAGCGCAGGCGTTTGAAAGCAGCCTGGGCAATCAGCGTGAGCTACTGCACGCCATCAACGTGGCGGTGCGCAACCCCAATCTGCAGGGCATGGCGATTAAGCAGGTGCCGCTGCTCAATGGTGAAGCGATCGTCTGTTCGCGCCTCAAACGCGGGGAGCTGTTGATGGTGCCGGCGCCGCACGAGCGGCTGGAGCTGGGCGACTACCTGCATCTGGTGGGCAAACGCGAAGATCTGGAGAACGCCCGACTGGTGATCGGCGAAGAGGTGGACGCCTCGCTGTCCACGCGCGGCACCGCGCTGCAGGTGGTGAGGGCGGTGGTGACCAACGAGCAGGTGCTGGGCAAGAAAATCCGCGATCTGAACCTGAAGCAAAAGTATGACGTGGTAATTTCACGCCTCAACCGCGCCGGCGTGGAGCTGGTGGCCGGCAGCAACGTGACGCTGCAGTTCGGCGACATTCTGAACCTGGTCGGCCGGCCGGAGGCCATCGACGCGGTGACGGCAATCGTCGGCAACGCCCAACAAAAACTGCAGCAGGTGCAGATGCTGCCGGTGTTTATCGGCATCGGCCTTGGGGTGCTGCTCGGCTCCATTCCGCTGTTCGTGCCTGGCTTCCCGGCGGCATTGCGGCTGGGGCTGGCCGGTGGGCCGCTGGTGGCGGCGCTGATCCTGGGGCGCATCGGCAGCATTGGCAAGCTGTACTGGTTTATGCCGCCGAGCGCCAACCTGGCGCTGCGCGAACTGGGCATCGTGCTGTTTCTGGCGGTGGTTGGATTGAAATCGGGTGGCAACTTCATCGATACCTTGCTGCACGGCGAGGGGCTGACGTGGGTCGGGTACGGCGCGTTGATCACCGCCATTCCGCTGCTGAGCGTCGGTATTCTGGCGCGCACGGTGGGCAAGATGAACTACCTGACGCTGTCCGGCATGTTGGCGGGATCGATGACCGATCCGCCGGCGCTGGCCTTCGCCAACGGTCTGCATCCTACCAGCGGCGCCGCCGCGCTGTCTTACGCCACCGTGTATCCGCTGGCGATGTTCCTGCGCATCATGTCGCCGCAGCTGCTGGCGGTGCTGTTCTGGACGCTGTAACACTGCCCGACTACAGCCGGTAAGGTATTAACACGCCGTTGTCAGTGCCAAAATCTTTGGGGTTGCGGGAGATGAGCGTTCGGAACCCCACCTGTGCGGTGGCCCAGACAATGGCGTCCGGCAGCTTCACATGCTGTGAGTGGCGCAGTTCTACGGCGCGTTCGGCAACTTCATCGGTAATAGGCAGCAGCAGGAATTGCCCTAAAAACTGGCGCGTTTTCAACTCCAGCGCCGGCCCCTGTTTTTTGGCACCCACCATCACTTCCATCCAGGTGATGGCGCTAATAGCCGGGTTGATGTGGTATTCGGTCAGAACGTCTTTGGCTTGAGGAATGCCGTTGAGATAATCGATCAGGATATTGGTGTCGAATAACGCCCGTTGAGCCACCATTATTCCCACTCCTCGCGCTGACGATTTTCGTAGTCTACGCCATCGCCCATCGCCCCGGACCAGAGCCCGAAAGCATTGCTGGGATCTTCAACGTGGTTCTCCGTCAGATAACGGGAGACGGCCTGACGGATGATTTCGGCCCGGGGAACGTGGCGGATATTTTTCAGATTGTCGAGCTGCCGCAGGTCTTCTTCAGGTAAATCGATCACGATGCGAGTCATCACTAGCCCTCCAAAAAAAAGATATACGATATATGCATCGTATATCTTTATCGGTCGATTTTCAATCAGCTGGCGTTAGCCTTCCTGATGCGCGCGTTCGATCTCTTCCGCCAGGATCGCCACGCCGCGCTCGATTTTCTCCGGATCGGGCACGTAGTTCATGCGCATGCACTGGTGGGTGTGCGGCCAGTCGTGCTCCAGCCCCGGGAAGAAGTAGTGGCCCGGTACCATCAGCACGCCGCGCTTTTTCAGGCGCTGATACAGCACTTCGGTGGTGATCGGCAGATCCTTGAACCACAGCCAGAGGAAGATAGCCCCTTCCGGTTTGTGGATCAGGCAGCGCTCCGGCGACAGGTAACGGCGGATAATCTCGATGGTGTGCTCGACGCGCTGTTTGTAGAACGGGCGAACCACCTCGTTCGACAGGCGCAGCAGATCGCCGCGTGCGATCATTTCCGTCGCCATCGCCGGCCCCATGCTGCCCGGCGACAGGCTGATGATGCCGTTCATGTTGGTCAGCGCGGTGATCACCTTCTCGTCGGCGATCACGATGCCGCAGCGCGAGCCCGGCAGGCCGAGCTTGGACAGGCTCATGCACAGGATGGTGTTCGGGTTCCACAGCGGCGTGGCGTCGCTGAAGATGATGCCGGGGAACGGCACGCCGTAGGCGTTGTCGATCACCAGCGGAATATCGCGCTGCTGCGCCAGCAGGTCGAGCTTCATCAGCTCTTCGTCGGTGATCACGTTGCCGGTCGGGTTGGTTGGCCGTGAAACGCAGATCATGCCGATGTCGTCGCCGATGGTGAGGTGTTCGAAATCAACGTGATACTTGAACTGGCCGTCCGGCAGCAGCTCGATGTTCGGTTTGGCGGAGACGAACAGCCCTTCGTCCAGCCCGGCGTCGGCATAGCCGATGTATTCCGGTGCCAGCGGGAACAGCACGCGGCGGCGCGAACCGTCGGCGTAGCGGCCGGCGAACAGGTTGAACAAGTAGAAAAACGCGCTTTGGCTGCCGTTCGTCAGTGCAATATTCTGTGGCGAAATCTCCCAGCCGAGCTCGTCGCGCAGCAGATTGGCCAGCGCTTTCAGCAGCGCGTCCTTGCCTTGCGGGCCGTCGTAGTTGCACAGCGCTTCGGTCAGTTTGCCCTGGTCGAGCATCTCCTGGCACAGCTGTTTGAAGTAGGCTTCCATCTCTGGGATCTGCGCCGGGTTGCCGCCGCCGAGCATGATGGCACCGGGGGTGCGCAGGCCTTCGTTCAGGTCGTCCATCAAACGGGTAATGCCCGCATAACGGGTAAATTTTTCGCCGAAAAGTGAGAAAGTCATAGGTGCAGCAGTACTGTTTCTTAGCAGGTAATCCCCCACCATACCGCCAGACAAATCCCGCTGCAACGCGGCCGATAAATCGACCAATGGGCACAAACTTCGTCCATTGGCCGATTGGTAGCATATTACGCTGGATTATTGTGACCGTTCGCCGGCCCACACCACCATCACCTTATCGTCGCCGAGCCGGCGGCTGAAGGCGTAGTAGGCGGCGTGTGGCTGCGGGGTTTGCACGCCGCCGCCGATCGCCGGATGGCGAGCGCGGAACTGCCCCAACCGTTGCCAGTGGGCCAGCATCGGGGCTTTTTCCCCCAGCAGCTCACGCCAGTTCATGTCGGAGCGGGTGCCCTGCAGCGGATCGGAACCGGTGGGGCCGAGCGGGCGGCCGCTTTCATCGCCGTAGTAAATCTGCACCGCGCCCGGCGCCAGCAACAGCAGGTTCGCCGCCCGCTGTTGCAGCGGCAGCGAGCCTTTGGCGTCGCTGGCGAAGAACAACCGGGTGTCGTGTGAAGAGAGGTAGCTCAGCACGTTGAAATCCTGCAGCCGCTCGGCCATCTGCCGGTAGGTGGCGTCGATGTCGGCAAAGCAGCCCAATGCCTGCGCCGCCTGGTCCTGGAAGTCGAAGTTGATCATCGCGTCGAAGCCGTTTTGGTAATAGTCGCTTTTCATCACCCCGTGGCCCCAGGCCTCGCCGGTCATCCAAAACGGCGCGTCATCCAGCGCCTGCTGCGGATGATCCGCTTTCCACGCCGCCAATGCCGCCGTGGCGCGCTGCTTCAACAGCGCCAGCGTCGGTTTTTCCACGTGCTTGGCGGTATCGACGCGAAAACCGTCGATGCCGTAATCGCGCACCCACTGGCTGAGCCAGACGGTCAGGTAATCGCGGGTGGTGGCGCTGGGAATGTCGCGCGCGGCGGTGTCGGGCTTGTGGCGGTAGAACAGCGGCAGGCCGCTGGCGCCGGGCGCTTCGGTTTTGATGTCCGGCAGGAAGGCCAGCGACATCGTCAGATCGTCATAGCCCGGTGAGTCATAGTCGCCGATGTCGGTGCGGATCCAGTTTTTCCCCCACCATTGGCGCCAGCCCGCCTTGTCGCTGAAGTTGATGTAGTCGTTGAAACTGTGCCAGTTTTGCCCTGGCCCGGGGCGCCAGTCGCCCCAATTTTTCCCCAGGGTTTTCTCCACCTCCGCGCCTTGCAGATACAGCGAGCCGAAGTGAAACGTCTGCATATCCGCCAGCGTGGCGTAACCGACATGGTTCACCACCACGTCGAACAGAATGCGAATGCCGCGCCGATGCGCTTGCTCGACCAGCGTGCGCAGCTCCTGTTCGGTGCCCATGTTGGCGTCGAGGCGAGTCCAGTCCAGGGCGTAATAGCCGTGATAGGCGTAATGCGGGAAATCGCCTTTGGTGCCGCCGCCGACCCAGCCGTGGATCTGCTCCAGCGGCGAGCTGATCCACAAGGCGTTGACGCCGAGCTGCTGCAGATAATCCAGTTTTTGCGTCAGGCCGGCCAGATCGCCGCCGTGAAAGGTGCCTATTTCCTGCAGGCCGTCGCTGCGGCGCCCGTAGCTGTGGTCATTGGCCGGATTGCCGTTCTCAAAGCGATCGGTCAGCACGAAGTAGACCGTGGCGTTATGCCAGCTGAACGCCGCCGGTTTCGCCGTGGTGGCGGACTCCAGCAGCAACAGGCCGCCGCTGGCGGCGGCGGGCTGCAGCGTGATTTTCCCCTGGCTCACCTGCGCCGTTTGGCCGGAATAGAAATCGCGCAGCGTTTCGCCTTCGGCGAAGGTGGAGGCGACGTCGACCGTGACCGGCTTGCCGTCCCAGCGCGGGCAGCTGCGGGCAACAACGGCGGCGCTTTCCGGCGCGCTGCGCAGGCTGAGCTGCAGCGTCGGCGTGCCGCTGCGGGTGTCGATGCGCACCTGATAGTCGCCGGCGCGGAACTGCCGCCAGCTGGCCGGCGGATGGGCGCCGCAGGGCTGCAGCGACAGCGTCTGGTTAAGCTTCACCGCCTCGGCCGGCTGCCAACAGTGGTTATCCTGATACAGGCGCAGCGGCAGCTGGCCTTTGGGCAGCGCGGCCTGGCTGGTAAACAGCCCGGCGGCAGTTTCGTCGAAGGCCGGGAAACCCGGCAGCGTCCAGCCGGCCAGCGCCGAAGGCGACAGCAGCATCAACAAGGGCAGGGGTAACAGTTTCATGGCTCTCCTTACGCGCGGCAGGAAGCGTTTTTCTCGCAGGGTAGCGCCCAGTGTGGCAAACGGCGGAAAAATAGCCTCCTCCCTGCGAGGGTTTTTCGGGGAGGAGAGAAAGGGCGGAGCGTTTTCGGATTGATTCGGCTTGGCTTTGCGCGCGCGCTGCGGCAGATTAAACGATGAACATCAAAGGAGGTTAGCGATGACGGACAAAAACTGGCGAGAAGAGATCGTTCAGGCAATTCAGGATGCCGAATTGCAGCACTTCGCCGAAGAACATCAGCTGCAGGCGCTGTTCGCGCCGCAGCAGGAAGAGCAACACGGCCGGTTATCCGCAGACCACCGGCCGCGCTGAGTTATTTCCGCAACAGCTGCGGGTTGACGCAGTTTTCTTTCACCGTGCCGGTCAACGCGGCGATCAAATTATCCACCGCGCAGGCGGCCATGCCGTAGCGCGTTTCATGGGTGGCGGAGCCGATGTGCGGCAACGCCACCACGTTCGGCATGCTGAGCAGCGGCGAGTTGGCCGGCAGCGGTTCTTTCTCGAACACGTCCAACCCGGCGGCGTGGATCACGCCGTTTTGCAGCGCTTCGATCAGCGCCTGCTCATCCACCACCGGCCCGCGGCCGGCGTTGATCAGAATGCCGCTTTTCTTCATCTTCGCCAACTGATCGCGGCCGATCATGTGGAAGGTTTGTTCGGTCAGCGGCAGCGTGATGCAAACGAAATCCGACTCGGCCAGCAGGGTATCCAGATCGCAGCGGCGCGCGTTAAAGCGCTGCTCCGCCTCTTCGTGCGTGCGGCGGGCGTTGTACAGCACCGGCATGCCGAAGCCGAAGTGCGCGCGCTGCGCCAGCGCCAGGCCGATGCGCCCCATGCCGAGGATGCCGATGGTTTTATGGTGCACGTCGACGCCGAACCAGTCCGGCCCGATGCTGCCGCGCCATTCGCCGGCCTTCACCCGCTCCGCCACTTCCACCACCCGGCGCGCGGTCGCCAGCACCAGGCTCATGATGGTGTCGGCGACGGTTTCGGTCAGCACCGTCGGGGTGTGCATCAGCAGCACGTTATGGGCGTTGAGCGCCTCGACGTCGAAGTTGTCGTAGCCGACGGAAACGGTCGAGGCCGCGCGCAGTTTGGGCGCCTGCTGCAGGAAGGCTTCGTCAATTTTACCGCCGGAACCGATGATCCCTTCGGCCTGCTGCAGCGCCTGGCGCAGTTCGTCGCGGTTCTCCGGCTGCAGGCCGTTGAAGGCGTGCACGGTGAAGTGCTGTTCCAGACGTTCACGCAGATCGGCGGGCAGGCTTTTGTACAATACGATAGAAGGCTTCATCACGAACTCCAGCTGGGCCAAAGGGGGCATGGCGCCCCCCGGTTGGGTTAACAGATAAAAAGTATAACCGGATCAAGCCAATTGCGGCTGGATCTCGTTGCGGGCGGGTTTGACGATCAGCGTCAACACCACCGCCACCACCAGTGCGATGGCCATAAACATGTAAGAGGCCGCCGGGCTGCCGGTGGCGCCATTCAGATAGCCGACGAACCACGAACCGAAGAACGACCCCAGCGCGCCCATGCTGTTGATCAGCGCCATGGCGCCCCCGGCGACGTTTTTCGGCAGCATTTCCGGAATGATGGCGAAGAACGGCCCGTAGGGGGCGTACATCGCGGCGCCGGCGACCACCAGCAGGCCGTAGGAGATCCAGAAGTGGTTGGCGCCGACGGCGTAAGAGCCGAAGAACGCCAGCGCGCCGATCAGCAGCAGCGGCCAGACGAACAGCTTGCGGTTTTGCATTTTGTCCGACGCCCAGGAGACCACGATCATGGCGATGGTCGCCGCCAGGTAAGGCACCGCCGACAGCCAGCCGGCTTCCACCATGCCCATCTGCATGCCGCTGCGCAGGATGGAAGGCAGCCACAGCACGAAGCCGTACACGCCGATGCTCCAGGCGAAGTACTGCACGCACAGCAGGATCACGTTGCGCGAACGGAAGGCTTCGCCGTAGTTGCGCACGGCCTTGATGCCTTTCTGCTCTTCGTCCAGCTGCTGCTGCAGCGCCTGTTTCTCATCGGCACTCAACCAGCCGGCCTGCGCCGGTTTGTCTTTCGCCAGCACCCACCAGCAGAACGCCCAGATAACCGCCGGAATGCCCTCGATGATGAACATTTCACGCCAGCCGAAGGCGTGGATCAGGTAGCCGGACACCACCGACATCCACAGCACCGTCACCGGGTTGCCGAGGATCAGGAAGGTGTTGGCGCGTGAGCGCTCCGATTTGGTGAACCAGTTGCTGATGTAGATCAGCATCGCCGGCATTACCGCCGCTTCCACCACGCCGAGGATAAAGCGGATGGCGGCCAGCATCGGAATATTGCTCACCACGCCGGTCAGCGAGGCGCAGCCGCCCCACAGGATCAGGCACCAGAAGATCAGTTTTTTGACGCTGCGGCGTTCGGCGTAGATGGCGCCGGGAATTTGGAAGAAGAAATAACCGAGGAAAAACAGCGCGCCCAGCAGCGAGGACATGCCTTTGGTGATGCCGAGATCTTCATTGATGCCGGCGGCAGAGGCGAAGCTGAAGTTGGCGCGATCGAGATAGGCCAGGCTGTAGGTGATAAACACGATGGGCATGATGTACCACCAGCGTTTGGCCGCGACAGTCGCTTTGTTCATGTTCAGTATCCTTCAGTGGTGTTGCGTCCCCTTCGCCCGGCACGCTGGGCATGCAAGAGGAAGGGGCAGATGCTCTCCCGACGCGTCCCGGTTGTAGGGCCAGAGGCTGACGTCATGCGGAGAAGTCGTTTTTTTATTGTTATTCGGCCAGCGCCGCGCGGGTCGGCAGGCCCTCGCTGTCGCCGATGGCCTGGATCGCCAGCGAACCGATTTTGTTGCCGCGCTGCACCGCCTGTATCAGCGTTTTGCCTTCCAGCAGGGCGCTGAGGGTGCCGACGGCAAAGCCGTCACCGGCGCCGACGGTATCCACCACGTTGTCGACCTTGACCGCGGCCACCGCCGCCTTGTCGCCGGCGGCGGTTTTAAACCAGGCGCCGTCCGGGCCGGTTTTGATGATCACCGCCTGCACGCCGCGTTCCAGATAGAAATCGGCGATGCCTTCCGGCGTCGATTGGCCGGTGAGGATCTGCCCTTCTTTCAGCCCCGGCAGCACCCAGTCGGCGGCGAACGCCAGCTGGTTCAGCTGCTCGATCATCACCTCGCGGCTGGGCCACAGCACCGGGCGCAGATTGGGATCGAATGAAATGGTTTTGCCCATGGCGCGCATCTCGCGCGCCGCATGGTGGCACAGCGCCAGCGATTCGCTGGACAGCGCCGCCGCCACGCCGCTCAGGTGCAGGTGGCGCGCGGAACCGAAATACTCAGGGTTGAAATCGGTGACCGACAGGTGGCTGGCCGCCGAGCCTTTGCGGAAGTATTCCACGCTGGGATCGGTACCATCGGCGGTTTTGGATTTCACCTGAAAGCCGGTGGGATAGTGGCCGTCGACCGTCACCTGCCGGTAGTTGATGCCTTCTTTTTTCAGCTGCTGCAGGGTGAAGCGGCCGAACGAATCGTTGCCGACGCGGCTGACCCAGCCGACATTCATGCCCAGGCGCGCCAGGCCGATCGCCACGTTCAGCTCGGCGCCGGCGATGCGTTTGGTGAAGGTTTCCACCTCCGCCAAATCGCCGGTTTGCGCCGCCACGAACATCGCCATGGCTTCGCCCAGCGTGACCACATCCAGGGGCGCCTGCTGCGCCGTCGTTGCCGTTAACGTTGTCATCATGGGGTTACTCCGCACGCAAAATATTGACGTAATGGCGGGTGACGGCTTCCAGATCATCGCCCTGCAACGGGAATTCGATGCCGCGCGGCGCATCGTGCGGCAGGCGGGCCAGCAGATCGCGCCAGCTGCCGTCGGTATCGTCCAGCGCGACGGCGCGCCAGCCGCGCGGGCCTTGGGTGGCGGCTTTGACGTGCACGTAACCGACGTGGCGGGCCAGGCGTTCGGCGGCGGCGAAAGCGTCTTGCCCCAACCATAGCCAGTTGGCCATATCGAAGGTCATGCTGACCGGCAGGTGGCTATCTTCCGCGGCGTGGAAAAAGGCGTTCAGCATCGACAAAATGCCGCAGTCCGGTGTCTGATCGTTTTCGACCACCAGTTTGACCGGGTGCTGCTCCAGCGCCACTTTCAGCTCGGTAAAATCAAAACCCGGGCGGAAATGGCCGAGGGATAACTTCAGCTGGCGCGCGTTCAGCGCCTGCGCTTCCGCCAGCAGCGCCGCCAGGTTGGGGTTCAGCGTATGTTGCGGGGTGAACAGCGCCTCAGGGGCGGAGTAGACGGCGAACAGCTGTTGGCGTTCGATTTCTTGCGCCAGGGCCGGCAGGCTGTCCAATTCGCCGGCGGCGAACAGTTCGCGGCGGATCTCCACCCCGTCGGCGCCCGCGCCGGCGATGATGGGCAACAGCGCGCGCTGGCCGCCGTATTGTTTGACGGTATCGGTGCCGTAGGCGCCGGTGACCACGATGATTTCTGTTTTCATTTTGACTCCTGAGGCGGCATTGTCGCCGCCGCTGCTGTTACCGGTACGTTAAATGGAACCGGTTCCAGCGAAAAGCGACAGAGTGTAAAAATATGATCGCAATCACGAAGCTGAGCAAAAAACAGCCGATGAGGGCGGGGCGGGCAACGGCCCCGAAGAAGGCGGGTTAGCGGGTGGTGGAGCCGCGGACGATCAGCTCGCCGGAGAACATCTGCTCGCCGCTGGGGGCGGCCAGGCCCTGAATGCGCTGCACCAGCCGCTCCAGTGCCGCGTGCCCCATTTGGTAGGTGGGCTGTTTCAGCGTGGTGATGCCGACGCCCGCCAGCTCCGCCCACTCCAGCTCGTCGAAGCCCAGCAGGCCGATGTCGTTGCCCCACTGGATGCCGAGCCGGCGCATGGCGCGCGCCACCTGCAGCGTCAAGGCGCCGTTGGCGGAGATCACCGCCTTGCGCATGCCGCGATGGCGGCCGCTGAAATCGCTCAGCACCTGCTCCAGCTTCTGCCGATCGTTGAGCGGCGTTTCGGCCTGCTCCGCTGACAGCGTGGGGTGCTGCGCCATGGTATGTCTGAAAGCGTGCAGGCGCTCGAGACGGGTATTGACCGTACCGAGCGGCTCGCTGAGGAACAAAATCGCTTCGAAACCTTGTTGCAGCAGGTGTTCGGTGGCGACGGTGGCGGCTTCGCGGTTGTTCAGGCCCACCACGTCGCAGGCGAAATCGGGGATTTTGCGGTCGATCAGCACCATCGGCAGCATCGACTGCTGCAGCGTGGATAACGCTTCCTCGCGCATGCCGACCGCGTTGACCACGATGCCCTCCACCCGGTAACTGCTGAGCAGCTGCAGGTAGTGCTGTTCCTGATTGACTTCGTTGTTGGTGTTACACACCAGCAGGGTAAAGCCGTGCTGGCGGCAGGCGGCCTCGATGCCGCGCATCACGTCCACCGAATAGGGGTTGGTGATATCGGCGAGGATCAGGCCGATCAGGCGGGTCTGGCCGCCCTTCAGGCTGCGCGCCATCTGGCTTGGCCGGTAGTCGAGCTGCTGGATCGCCTGTTCGATGCGCTGTTTGAGATCGTCAGAAAGCAGGTGCTGTTCACCATTCAGATAGCGCGACACGCTGGTCTTGCCGGTTTTGGCGATGCTGGCCACATCGCTGATGGTGGCGCGCCCTGAGGCGCGCGTTGCCTTGCCTGTGCTCACAGCCGATCCCTCCTGCGGTTAATTGCCAAGGAGACTACCATACCCGATGTGCGGGCGGGAGTGTTGAAGGGTAAGGCGAAAATCGCAGGGAGGCGGCGGGGCGCCGGTGGCGCCCCGCACGGGATTACTGCAGCGGGCTGAGGGTGATCTCGACACGGCGGTTTTGCGCCTTGCCTTCCGCGGTGCTGTTGGAGGCGATCGGGTTGTCCGGACCGGCACCGGTGGTGCGGATACGGTTCGCCGCCACGCCCTGGGTGATCAGCGCGCTGGCTACGCCGTCGGCGCGCTGCTGCGACAGGTTCATGTTGAGCGAGCGGGAGCCGGTGCTGTCGGTGTAGCCGACAACGTTGACTGCGGTTTTCGGATACTCTTTCAGCACCATGGCGACGCCGGTCAGGGTGTTGGCGCCCGCCGGTTTCAGCGTGGCGCTGCTGCTGTCGAAGGTCACGTTGTTCGGCATGTTCAGCACGATGTTGTCGCCCTGGCGGGTGACGCTGACGCCGGTGCCTTTCATCTTGTCGCGCAGTTTGGCTTCCTGCACGTCCATGTAATAGCCAGCGCCGCCGCCGAGGGCTGCACCGGCCGCTGCGCCGATCAGCGCGCCCTTGCCGCGATCTTTCTTGGAAGAGGACAGCACGCCGACGCCGGCGCCCAGTGCGGCCCCGAGGCCCGCGCCGATGCCGGATTTACCGGCTTCGGATTCGCCGGTGTAAGGGTTGGTGGTACAGGCCGACAGCGCGAGCGTGAGGCTCACGGCGCCGGCAATAATTGCAATGCGTTTTTTCATGTTCTTGTCCTTAATGGCATCAGAATCTGTACGCGCCGGCCCAAAGCGGGGACGCAAAAAAAAGTGGGTGACGCAGGGAGCCCGCGTCGCCGCGCTACCTATGACGCGCGGTTTCGCCGGCAGTTCCGGAGAAAAACGTGACAAATGATGAGCGCGGGTAAGTGCTGGGGGAGTTATGCGGTAAAACGCCGGGCGGCGCTATGCAGCGGATTCTTAATTGTGCGCATCCGGAGTGCGGATGCGCCTTTTTTAAGCATAACAGGTTGAATTTTCGACTGCCGGCCAGTTCATGATCAGCGTATAGGCCTGGGTTTCATCATTGAACAGGCGCTGCGTCACCTGAAAACCGTGCCTGTGGTAGAACGCGCAGGCGCGCAGGTTCTGCTGGTACACCTCCAGGCTGAGCCGGCGGTAGCGCTGCTGCACGTGCGTCATCAGCGCCTGGGCGACGCCGCGGCCGTGAAACGCCCGCTCGACAAACAGCGCGCCGATGAACTGTTCGTCCAGCACGCTGATAAAGCCGACGATCTCGTCGTCATGCCAGCAGGCCCAGCTTTGCGCGCGCGGCAGGTAGTTTTCACGCACCAGCGCGGCGCTCTCACGCCAGTATTTTTCCGCCACGAACGGATGAGCGGCGATGGTGCTGGGCAGCCACAGCGCCATCAGCCGGTCGATATCCTCCGGGCCACAGGGGCGGATCACCGTGGCTTTGGGTAGCACATGCATCCCGTGAGATGATCGTTCACCAGCCCGCTGGCCTGCATGAAGGCGTAACAAACGGTGGAGCCGATAAACTTGAAGCCGCGTTTTTTCAGCGCCTTGGACATGGCGTCGGACTGCTCGGTTTTGGCCGGCACCTGGTTCAGCGCCTGCCAGCGGTTGAGCTGCGGCCTGCCGCCGACGAAGTCCCAAATGAAGGTAACGAAATTCTCGCCGGCCGCCTCCATCGCCAGATAGGCTTTGGCGTTGGTGATGATGGCTTCTATCTTGCCGCGGTGGCGGATGATGCCGCTGTCCTGCAGCAGGTTTTCCACGTCCTGTTCGGTCATGGCGGCGACCCGCTGCGGATCGAAACCGTGGAAAGCGCGGCGGTAGTTCTCGCGCTTTTTCAGCACGGTGATCCAGGAAAGGCCGGCCTGTTGCCCCTCGAGGCACAGCATTTCAAACAGCTCGCGCGCGTCGGTGGTGGGCGCACCCCATTCCTGGTCGTGATACTCGAGATACAACGGATCGGCCGTCACCCAACCGCAACGTTCGTCTGCCATCCTGACTGTCCTTATGCTGTATTTATGAACAGTAATCATCGCTCGAAGCGCCGAACTTGGCAAGCCTCTGATTGTTTTGTCATCAGCCCGCTTGACGTGACGAAAAAGCCGACAATAGTTACTACATGGCCGGTGGAAAACCGGCCAACGATAAAAACGACATTGCCTTCATTTGCAGGCTCTCAGGAGTCGATTCATGCCTCTAAAAATAACGTGCATGCCCCGCCCGGCGGCGCTTGCAGTGGCGTTGCTTTGCAGTGTGACCCTTCCGGCTCAGGCGTACGATCAACTCTACGTCTTTGGCGATAGCCTGAGCGATACCGGCAACAACGGCCGGTTCACCTATGACGGTAACCAGCACCTGCTGTACGACGAAGCGTTGGCGCAACGCATCGGGGCGGCGCTGGTGGCTTCGGACAACGGCGGTGAGAACTACGCCGCCGGCGGCGCCGTGGCGGTGCCGGGCCTGAACCCGGCCGACAACACCCAGGATCAGGTGCAGCGCTATCTGAACCGGGTCAACGGCCAGGCCGACGGCGACGGTTTGTACGTTCATTGGATCGGCGGCAACGATCTGGCGGCGGCGGCATTAAATGCCGCTACCGCGCCCGGCGTGGCCTATAACAGCGCCGCCGCGGCAGCCGCGCAGGTGCATTCGCTGCTGAACGCCGGTGCCGGCACGGTGATCGTGCCGACGGTGCCGAACATCGGCTCCACGCCGCAGCTGATGGAATTGATCATTCAACAGGCGCTGTCGCCGGTGCAGGGAGCGGCGATCCAGGCGGCCTATGCCACGCTTAATTCGGTGGCGACGCCGGACAACGCTTCACGCACGCAGGCGATTCATGCGGCGTTGGCCGCCGCGGCGAAGCAGGGCAGCGCCATTCCTCAGGTGCAGCAGGCGATCGCCACGCAGCTTATTGCGGCGTATGACAGCCTGAGCGAGCAGGCCGCCCAGCTGACCGATTTCTATAATCAAAGTGAAGACCTTTTGCTGGCGCAGGGCGGCGGCAATATCGTGCGGGTGGACGTCAACAAGCTGTTCGCCGAAGCGATCGCCAATCCGGCGCAGTTCGGCTTCGCCAACACCGCCGGCATGGCTTGCCCGCCGGGCGTTTCCTCGGCGGTCTGCAGCTCCGATATGCCCGGCTTCGACGCCGGCCAGTCCTATCTGTTCTCCGACCATTTCCACCCGAGCCCGCAGGCGCACCTGCTGATTGCTGATTATATCCAGGCGGTGTTGGATGGCCCGGCGCAGGTAGTGGCGCTGAATCAGGCGACCGCGGCGATGGCGCGCGACAGCCGCGCCACGCTCGACAGCCGCTTCCAGCAGCTGCGCCACGGCGAAAACCCGCAGGGTTCGCTGGGCGTGTTCGGCGGTTACGCCGGCCAGCACTATGACTATGCCGATAACCGGGCGGCGGGGGACGGCAACGCCACCACCCACAACCTGACCGTCGGGGTGGACTATCAGCTGACCGACGGCTGGCTGATCGGCGCGTTGATCGCCGGTTCCAACGACGATCAACATCCTTCCAGCCGCTTTGATTACAAGGCGCGCGGGCTGCTGCTGTCGGCTTTCAGTTCACTGGCGATATTCGAGCAGGGCTGGGTCAACGCCGATTTGCACTATGCGACGATGGATTATGACGACATCCGTCGCAGCCTGCGGCTGGGGCCGCTGACGCGCACCGAAACCGGTTCGACCACCGGCAGGCAGTGGGGCGCGCGCGTGACCGCCGGCTATGACTTCCCGATCGCTTCTTACCTGACCACCGGGCCGGTGGCGCAGTTCGCCTGGGATTACAGCCGCGTTTCCGGCTACAGCGAAGATGGCGATGACAGCACCGCCATGCGCTTCAACGATCAAACCTACCACTCGCAGATCGGCGCGTTGGGCTGGCGGCTGGATACGCAATTCGGCGTGTTTAACCCTTATGCGGAAGTGAGTTATCAGCACCAGTTCGGCGACGACGTCTACCGCGCCGGCGGCGGCCTGAAATCGACGCAAACCTCGTTCACCCGCGACAGTGCGGGCCAGGACAAAAACTGGGTGGATGTCACGTTGGGGGCCAACATGCCGTTGACGGACAGGGTATCGGCCTTCGCCACCGTCTCGCAAACCGGCGGGCTGAGCAGCGGCGAGCAGTTTATGTATAACGTAGGCGTCAGCGCGCGCTTTTGAACGAATCGGACAGAGAATGAGGCTAATGGAAGGCGGGGTGGCAAGGCGGTGCATGTGAGTGAGACTGTACTTTAGTACAACTATCATTTGTCGCTAAAAGCTCTTATCGTTGTTGCATAACGATAAAATACAGCACTACAAAAAAAAACTGATCCTATAAAGGATCAGGTAGCCACTTGGCCAACACCAGGGAAAATTTTGGTTATTATTGTATATCCAAATCTTCACTGTCAATGGCTTTCTCCCTTCATCATTGGATGTGGGGCGTTTTTGCCTGCCTGCCTCATACCTCCCATCTTCAGCTCGACAGAACAATTTTTGTCAGATTCACGTCATGATGCTGAGTTGTTATGGTTTTGTTTTATTTGTGTTTATCCGCCGTGCTATGCCTTCTATCGGCCCTTCTTCAGTGAAGCGCTTATTTCACGATTAAATTAATTTCCCCTCCGAAATTATTTAAATTTACGCTTTAAAGCGCATGGCCATTATTAACGCATCCTCTATGTCTGCCAGATTAATTTACTTGGCAGCGCAACCGGGTTATACTCTTCTGCGTTTTATAGTATTGTTATTTCTTGAAGAGGATGGGTGAGTGTCTAACTTTTTTTTCAATAATGAAACCATTAATGCCTCTATCAAAGAAGAGTTGGAACGTGGTCTGAGTAAATACAATAATATAAAATATGCCTATGCTATAATGAATAAAAGAAATCCGGCTAATTTCTCAATCGTTTCCAATAGAACGGAGTGGTTTGAGTTTTATATCAAGAATAACTATCAGTTTATTGATCCCGTTTTGATTACCGCATCGCATAGAATTACCCCGTTTACCTGGGATAAAGATTTGGAAATTGGCTCAGGGTTAAAGTTGCCAAAGATTTTCGATATGGCTAAGAACTACAATATTATTAATGGATATACTTTTGTGTTGCACGATCATCATCATAATCTGGTGGTGTTATCCATTATGCTGGATAAGCATTGTGATACAGATGTTGAACAGCAGATTGACAATAATAAGGCCGAAATTCAAATGCTGCTGATTACCATGCACGGAAAAATGACGGCGCTCTACCAGGAAATGAGCACGCCTGCTGACTTTGAAAAGATGAATCAGCGGGAGTTTTTCTCCAAGCGTGAAAATGAGATTATTTACTGGGCGAGCTTAGGTAAGTCCTACCAAGAAATTGCACTTATCTTGGGAATAAAACTCACTACGGTAAAATATCACATTGGCAACGCTGTCAAAAAGCTTGGCGTCACCAATGCCAAACATGCCATCAGGTTAGGTGTGGAGCTGCAACTCATCCGGCCGCTTCTCGCAGATGCGGAAGGATAATGGCCATGCATCCAACGGGTTATCCCATTTTGTGGCGTGTTGGTTGATGCGCGCTAGCAATCTGTTCCGGTTGGCATCGTCTATCGGCATGTAGATCAGGTAAATATTTTTATTTTTCTCGGAACATCCGGTTTTTACCACCGAGATATGCCAGCCGGAACGTTGGAAAATGATGCGCATCGGGTGACTGATAATGGCGTAAATGCCTTCGTAGCCGCAGCTTCTTGCATAATTTATCATCGATAGAAAAAGCATGGCGCTAATCGGCGCTTGATGGAGTTGAAGTGCTTGAATGCGAGCCTTATCTATAAATAATCTGCTGGCTTCAACGTAATTTCCATCGGGGAGTTTTATATCGTTAAAGTAATTGTTGAACACACCATCGCTGATCATGTTTGGGTGTTTCGTTTCGATAAATCGCAAGCTGCAAATGACGTGATTCTGGTAGGTGCCGAAAATATAGGTGGCGTGACGATTGTCGTATTCGTCAAATTCCATGTTGTTTTCACAATTAACGAGCCAGTCTAAACGGTCTTTAAACGTTTTTTTTCTTAAAGAGAATAGTTCTTTCGATCTGTTATCTGGCAGCAAATTATAGTCTACGTCAAAGAGCTCTATCATTTTCAATCTTTTTCCTAAGCGACTTAAATGGTTTTTTAGCTGCGGCTGTCATTTGTTTTTATTATACTACCAGAGTCATTATGGCAAGTAAATTTCAGGCGGTGCGGCATCGGCGAGAATAAAGTAGTATATAACACTGAGTTATGTTTTTTTTCATTCTATTCACTTATTTGAATGTTTTTCAACACGCCTGTAGTTTGACGAAGAGGTGTCAAGCTGACGGTAGTAGAGCATGTAGGGTATGACGCGATATTTCTCTCAAGCAAACCAGTCGAGTCTGCGATAGCGGTGCTGTTGCCTCGCCCCTGAGGACGGTGGAGGCAGTACCGGGGATTTACCGCGCTGATGTCGCCGGCGGTTTCCGTGGCTGAAGGGTGAAAATCCAGCGCTTCTCGTCCCGATTCGCACTTGTTGCCGGATTCTGGCTGTATATCTTACGGTCAAAGGGTATACTGGCGCATTCCATCTAAATCCACTTGTATCGCGTGCGAATTCAACATGCAAAAGTTTGATACCAAGACCTTCCAGGGCCTGATCCTGACACTGCAGGATTATTGGGCGCGCCAGGGCTGCACCATCGTTCAACCATTGGACATGGAAGTCGGCGCGGGAACCTCACACCCGATGACGTGCCTGCGCGCACTGGGGCCGGAGCCGATGGCCGCCGCCTATGTGCAGCCATCCCGCCGCCCGACCGACGGCCGCTACGGTGAAAACCCGAACCGTCTGCAGCACTACTATCAGTTCCAGGTGGTGATTAAGCCATCGCCGGACAACATTCAGGAACTCTACCTGGGCTCGCTGAAAGAGCTGGGTCTGGATCCGACCATCCACGACATTCGCTTCGTGGAAGACAACTGGGAAAACCCGACGCTCGGCGCCTGGGGCCTGGGTTGGGAAGTGTGGCTGAACGGCATGGAAGTGACGCAGTTCACCTACTTCCAGCAGGTCGGCGGCTTGGAGTGCAAGCCGGTGACCGGCGAGATCACCTACGGCCTGGAGCGCCTGGCGATGTACATCCAGGGCGTGGACAGCGTATATGATCTGGTGTGGAGCAACGGCCCGCTGGGCGTCACCACCTACGGCGACGTGTTCCACCAGAACGAAGTGGAGCAGTCCACCTACAACTTCGAATACGCCGATGTCGACTTCCTGTTCTCCTGCTTCGAGCAGTACGAGAAAGAAGCCCAATCGCTACTGGCGCTGGAAAAACCGCTGCCGCTGCCGGCCTACGAACGCATCCTGAAGGCGGGCCATACCTTCAACCTGCTGGACGCGCGCAAGGCGATTTCGGTGACCGAGCGTCAACGCTACATTCTGCGCATCCGCACGCTGACCAAAGCCGTTGCCGAAGCCTACTACGCTTCCCGCGAAGCGCTGGGCTTCCCGATGTGCAACAAGAAGAACGAGAACTAAGAGGCAGCCATGACTCAACAGACTTTCCTGGTGGAAATCGGCACGGAAGAGCTGCCGCCGAAGGCTCTTCGTTCCCTGGCGGAATCTTTCGCCGCCAACTTCACCGCCGAGCTGGACAACGCCGGCCTGGAACACGGTGACGTGAGCTGGTTCGCCGCACCGCGCCGCCTGGCGCTGAAAGTGGCCAACCTGAGCGCGGCGCAGGCCGATCGCGAAATTGAAAAACGCGGCCCGGCGATCGCCCAGGCGTTCGACGCCGAAGGCAAACCGAGCAAAGCGGCCGAAGGCTGGGCGCGCGGCTGCGGCATCACCGTCGATCAGGCTGAACGCCTGGTGACCGACAAGGGCGAGTGGTTGATGTACCGCGCCCACGTCAAAGGCCAGTCGGCGCAGGCGCTGCTGGCCGGCATGGTCAGCACCGCGCTGGCTAAACTGCCGATTCCGAAACTGATGCGTTGGGGCGACTCCGACGTGCAGTTCGTGCGTCCGGTGCACACCGTCACGATGCTGCTGGGCGCCGATCTGATCCCGGGCACCGTGCTGGGCATCGACTCTGCGCGCACCGTGCGCGGCCACCGCTTCATGGGCGAAGCCGAGTTCACCCTCGACAACGCCGACCAATACCCGCAGATCCTGCTGGAGCGCGGCAAAGTGGTCGCCGATTATGAAGCGCGTAAAGCCTTCATCAAGCGCGACGCCGAGCTGGCGGCGCAGAAGATTGGCGGCAAGGCCGATCTGAGCGACAGCCTGCTGGAAGAAGTGGCCTCGCTGGTGGAATGGCCGGTGGTGCTGACCGCCAAATTCGAAGAGAAATTCCTGGCGGTGCCGGCGGAAGCGCTGGTGTACACCATGAAGGGCGACCAGAAGTATTTCCCGGTGTACGACGCCGCGGGCAAACTGCTGCCGAACTTTATCTTCGTGGCCAACATCGAGTCGAAAGACCCGCAGCAGATCATCTCCGGTAACGAGAAAGTGGTGCGTCCGCGTCTGGCCGACGCCGAGTTCTTCTTCAATACCGACCGCAAGAAACGCCTGGAAGACAACCTGCCGCGCCTGGAAACCGTGCTGTTCCAACAGCAGCTGGGCACCCTGCGCGACAAGACCGGCCGCATTCAGGCGCTGGCGGGCTGGGTTGCCGGCCAGATCGGCGCCGACGTCAACCACGCCACCCGCGCGGGCCTGCTGTCGAAGTGCGACCTGATGACCAACATGGTGTTCGAATTCACCGACACCCAGGGCGTGATGGGCATGCACTACGCGCGCCACGACGGTGAGGCGGAAGACGTCGCCGTTGCGCTGAACGAGCAGTATCAGCCGCGCTACGCCGGCGATGCGCTGCCGCAGTCGCTGGTGGCCTGTTCCCTGGCGATCGCCGACAAGATGGACACCCTGGCCGGCATCTTCGGCATCGGGCAGCATCCGAAAGGCGATAAAGACCCGTTCGCGCTGCGCCGCGCCGCGCTGGGCGTATTGCGCATCATCGTCGAGAAAAACCTGCCGCTGGATCTGCAGACCCTGACCGAAGAGGCCGTGCGCCTGTACGGCAGCAAGCTGACCAACGCCAAGGTGGTCGACGAGGTGGTGGAATTCATGCTGGGCCGCTTCCGCGCCTGGTATCAGGAGGAAGGCCACGCTGTCGATACCATTCAGGCGGTGCTGGCGCGCCGTCCGACCAAGCCGGCCGACTTCGACGCGCGCGTCAAGGCGGTCTCCCACTTCCGTACGCTGGAAGCGGCGGCGGCGCTGGCTGCGGCCAACAAACGCGTCTCCAACATTCTGGCCAAGTCTACCGAAACGCTGAACGACAGCGTGCGCGCCTCGGTGCTGAAGGATGCAGCGGAGATCCAGCTGGCGACTCACCTGGTGGTGCTGCGCGACAAGCTGCAGCCGTACTTCGCGGCGGGCAACTACCAGGAAGCGCTGGTGGAGCTGGCTGCGCTGCGCGAGCCGGTGGATGCGTTCTTCGACAACGTGATGGTAATGGCGGACGATGCGGAAGTGCGCGTGAACCGTCTGACGCTGTTGAGCAAGCTGCGCGAACTGTTCCTGCAGGTGGCGGATATCTCCGTGCTGCAGTAAGTGGCCTCTCTGCTGTGAAAAGGCGCCTGCGGGCGCCTTTTTTTATTTCCGTTTCCTGGGGGCGAAGGCAAGGTCGCCTGGCGACTTGGGGGGCGACTTGGGGGGCGACTTGGGGGGCGACTTGGGGGGCGACTTGGGGAAATTGAAGCGTCCGGTCGCCGACGGCAATGAACCTCAGTGCGTTTTGCGCACGATTTTCAACCGCATCCGGCCGGGGCAATGCTCATCGCAAGCGGAATCGCGTATCGGAATGCCGCCAGTTGATCTATTCTTATAGGCGCACGGAGTGCGGAAAAAGGGGCGGAGTCCAATGAAAAAGCAGGTTTATAACAGGAGTTATGTCACATGGCGGTAGGGATCCAGAGCAGAGGTTTCGCGCGTTGGTTGGCACCGGTATTGGCATTGTTGGTGGTCATGCAATTGACCGCCTGCGGCGATAAAGAGCCGGAACAGCGCAAAGCATTTATCGATTACTTACAGAATACCGTGATGCGCAGCGGGGCGAACATCCCCACGCTGAGCGAAGACCAGAAGCAGAAGTTCGGCAACTATGCCGGCGATTACGCGATTTTGGTCGGCTTTTCGCAGCAGCTGTCCAAGTCGGTCGGCGCCAGCCTGACGCCGGCGCTGGATCAGATTAACCAGATCCGCACCGCGCAGGACTACCTGAACAAACGCGACGCGCTGCAGCAATCGGTCGGCGCGTTGAACCTGCTGGGCCAACAGATCCAGTCCGCTAAATCGCAGGCGGATACCGCCCGCGCGGCGCTGAAGCAGCCCGACGATCTGAAGGCGGTGTACAACCAGGCCTA
This sequence comes from Serratia sp. LACPHL-BACT-2024-00286, assembly GCF_043109535.1. NCBI lineage: Bacteria > Pseudomonadati > Pseudomonadota > Gammaproteobacteria > Enterobacterales > Yersiniaceae > Serratia > Serratia sp. LACPHL-BACT-2024-00286. The sequence continues at coordinate 218,547 of NZ_JBICNA010000007.1, read as the reverse complement.
TGACAAGATCGTTACCGCACCGGCCAACGCCTTGATGCCGGCGATCCCGACCACCGCCGGCTTCGTGCAGGATCTGGTGCAGGTTGGCGATTTCCTGCAGAGCCAGGGCAACCAGGTCAGTTTCAACAACAACGGCGTGCAGTTCCGCACCGCGCAGCAGGTGGCGCAGTACAACACCATGATGTCGAATCTGGTGGCCAAGCAGCAGAACCTGCTGAATGCGCAGAAAGCCGTTCAAAGCGTGACGCAATAACGCACCGCATGCACGACATACGGGCCGGCATTGCCGGCCCGTTTTATTTCCCCTCAGCGTTTCCAATAGCTTGCTGGTTTATTGCGCAGGCTTCTGTACTACACTTCAATTAATCCATTCATTCGGCAATGTAGTTTTCTTTCATTCATCACTTCGCTAGTTCCCGGCGGGATGAATGCTCACAGGGATGATCAAACAGAGCGTCGCGATCGGCGCCGCAGTTGAAAATAAATTGTGATGTTTATCACAATTTAAAAACAAACCATCAGCTTAAAAATGTGATCAACATCACTTTATTGTGGGTTTTCAGGCGACTTTTTTCTCACTGTGCTTTTTTTACACGCCATAAGTGTGATCTTTATCACTATAAAGGGTGGTTTGTTGGGGTGTTGTATGTGATTTGTGTCACAAAAAATCCGTGAAGTTCGCGTGACAAAAACAGCGTGATAGAGTCCGTTTCGCATACAGCGGCAACACGGCTGGATCGTCACAACAATAATCACGCGCTCTATTGTCAGCGCGTAACAATAGGGGTGTGTTTTATGTTTTCACCAGACATCAAGGTTAAAGTACAAAACTTTGGCCGCTTCCTGAGCAACATGGTGATGCCCAACATCGGCGCCTTTATCGCCTGGGGGATTATCACCGCGCTATTCATTCCAACCGGCTGGCTGCCGAATGAAACCTTAGCCAAGCTGGTCGGCCCGATGATCACCTACCTGCTGCCATTGCTGATCGGTTATACCGGCGGGCGGCTGGTGGGCGGCGAGCGCGGCGGTGTGGTCGGCGCTATCACCACCATGGGCGTCATCGTCGGCGCCGACATGCCGATGTTCCTCGGCTCGATGATCGCCGGTCCGCTGGGCGGCTGGGCTATCAAGCACTTTGACCGCTGGGTGGACGGCAAGATCAAAAGCGGTTTTGAAATGCTGGTGAACAACTTCTCCGCCGGCATCATCGGCATGCTGCTGGCGATCCTGGCTTTCCTGGGCATCGGGCCGCTGGTGGAGGTGCTCTCCAAGCTGCTGGCGGCGGGCGTGCACGTGATGGTGAAGAACAACCTGCTGCCACTGGCGTCCATCTTCGTTGAACCGGCGAAAATCCTGTTCCTGAACAACGCCATCAACCACGGCATCTTCTCGCCGCTGGGTATCCAGCAGGCCACGGAAGTCGGCAAGTCGGTATTCTTCCTGATCGAAGCCAACCCAGGCCCGGGCATGGGCGTACTGATGGCCTACATGTTCTTCGGTCGCGGCAGCGCCAAGCAATCCGCCGGCGGTGCGGCAATCATTCACTTCCTGGGTGGCATCCACGAAATCTACTTCCCTTACGTGCTGATGAACCCACGCCTGCTGCTGGCGGTGATCCTGGGGGGCATGACCGGCGTCTTCACCCTGACGATGCTGAACGGCGGCCTGGTTTCTCCGGCTTCTCCGGGTTCGATCCTGGCAGTGCTGGCGATGACCCCGAAAGGCGCCTACTTCGCCAACATTGCGGCGGTGTGCGCAGCCTTTGCCGTCTCCTTCGTGGTGTCCGCTTTCCTGCTGAAAACCTCCAAGGTGAAAGAGGATGACGATCTGGAAGCCGCGACCCGTCGCATGCAAGAGATGAAATCGCAGTCCAAAGGCGGCGCGGCGACGCCGGCATCGGTCGACGGCGATCTGAGCACCGTGCGCAAAATCATCGTCGCCTGCGATGCGGGCATGGGTTCCAGCGCCATGGGCGCCGGGGTGCTGCGCAAGAAAGTGGCCGACGCCGGGCTGAAGAACATCTCGGTGACCAACAGCGCCATCAACAGCCTGCCGGACGATGTGGATCTGGTGATTACCCACCGCGATCTGACCGAGCGTGCGATGCGCCACGCGCCGCAGGCACAGCACATCTCGCTGACCAACTTCCTCGACAGCAAGCTGTACAGCGATTTGGTCGACCGTTTGCTGGCGGCCAACAAAACCAGCGACAACCAACAAAAGGTACTGGGCGCGCTGGACGACAGCTTCGAAGCCGGTGAATCGAACCTGTTCAAGCTGAGCGAGAGCAACGTGTTCCTCAACCTGCAGGCCAGCGACAAAGAGCAGGCGATCCGCTTCGCCGGCGAGCAGCTGGTGAAAGGCGGCTACGTCGAGGCGGAGTACGTGCCGGCGATGCTGGAGCGCGAGAAACTCACCTCCACCTACCTGGGCGAGTCGATCGCTGTGCCGCACGGCACCATCGAGGCCAAAGACCGGGTGCTGCGCACCGGCGTGGTGTTCTGCCAGTACCCGCAGGGCGTGCGCTTCGGCGAGGAAGAGGATGAAGTGGCCCGTCTGGTGATCGGCATCGCCGCGCGCAACAACGAGCATATCCAGGTGATCACCAGCCTGACCAACGCGCTGGATGACGAGAGCGTGATCGAGCGGCTGGCGAATACCACCAGCGTGCAGGAAGTGCTGGACCTGCTCGGCGGCAAAAAAGCCGGATAACGGAATCATTTTAAAGGGTGCAGCTTGCTGCACCCTTCGACATTAAGAAGGTAGAGTTATGAAAGCATTACATTTTGGCGCAGGGAACATCGGCCGCGGTTTTATCGGCAAGCTGCTGGCGGACGCCGGGGTTGAGCTGACCTTCGCCGACGTCAATCAAACGGTGCTGGATCTGTTGAACAGCCGTAAAAGTTATCAGGTGCACGTGGTGGGCGAGCAAGAACGCGTGGAGAGCGTCAACAACGTCAGCGCCGTCAACAGCGGCAGCGAGGCGGCGGTGGCGCTGATCGCCGAGGCGGATCTGGTGACCACTGCCGTTGGCCCGCAAATTCTCGGCAAAATCGCCGGCACGATCGCCAAAGGGCTGGTGCTGCGTCATCAGCAGGGCAATGAGCAGCCGCTGAACATCATCGCCTGCGAGAATATGGTGCGCGGCACCAGCCAGCTGAAGCAGCATGTGCTCGCCGCGCTGCCGCAGGACGAGCAGGCATGGGTTGAGCAGCACGTCGGCTTCGTCGATTCGGCGGTCGACCGCATCGTGCCGCCGGCGGACAGCAGCGATCCGCTGGAAGTGACGGTGGAAACCTTCAGCGAATGGATCGTCGATCAGACCCAGTTCAAAGGCCAGCCTCCGGCGATCGCCGGCATGGAGCTGACCGACAACCTGATGGCGTTCGTCGAGCGCAAGCTGTTCACCCTCAATACCGGTCACGCCATCACCGCCTACCTTGGCCAACGGGCCGGGCTGCAAACCATTCGCGACGCCATTCTCGACCCGGCGATCCGCCGCGTGGTGAAAGGAGCGATGGAAGAGAGCGGTGCGGTGCTGATCAAGCGCTACGGCTTCGACGCCGACAAGCACGCCGCCTACATCAACAAAATCCTCGGCCGCTTCGAAAACCCGTATCTGCACGACGACGTCGAGCGCGTGGGGCGCCAGCCGCTGCGCAAACTGAGCGCAGGCGATCGCCTGATCAAACCGCTGCTGGGCACGCTGGAATACGGCCTGCCGCACGCCAACCTGATCCAGGGCATCGCCGCCGCCATGAGCTACCGCAGCGAACAGGATCCGCAGGCGCAGGAGTTGGCGGAATTGCTGAACACGCTCGGGCCGAAAGCCGCGCTGGCGCAAATTTCCGGCCTGCCGGCGGAAAGCGAGGTTGTAGAAGAGGCCGTTGCTGTGTATAACGCCATGCACAAGTAGAATCGTGATGATGAACACCCGAGCGCAGCTTGCTGCGCTCCTGCAATCCGAGTTCGACATCGACGGCCCTCCCCACGCCTTTCGAAAAGCGATGATGGAAGAAGCACAGGCATTTGAAAATCAGGTTCTGGAAAAGCTGAACGCGGGCAAAACGGTGCGCAGTTTCCTGATCGCGGCGGTAGAGCTGCTGGCGGAAGCGCTCAATGTGCTGGTGGTGCAGGTATTCCGCAAGGACGACTATGCGGTGAAATATGCCGTCGAACCGCTATTGTCCGGCAGCGGCCCGCTGGGGGAGCTGTCGGTGCGCCTGAAGCTGATGTATGGGCTGGGGGTGATCTCCCGCCACGAATATGAAGACGCCGAGCTGCTGATGGCGATGCGCGAAGAGCTGAATCACGACGGTGCGGAATACCGCTTCGTCGACGACGAAATCCTCGGGCCGTTCGGCGAGCTGCACTGCGTGGCCGCGCTGCCGCCGGCGCCGACCTTCCTGCAGCCGGGCGAAGCGGATGAAGCGCTGATCGCCATGCAGCGTCAGCGCTATCAGCAGATGGTGCGCTCCACCATGGTGCTGTCCATTACCGATCTGATCGCCGGCATCGGCGCCAAACAACCTTCCCGACTCTCTCCTCTCGGCCGCGGCTAAGCAAAGGCCGCGCGCCACTCGTCGAACAGCAACCACAGCGCGGTGGCGGCCATCAGGCCGGACATGACGCCGTTAAACGCGCGCAGCTTCCAGGCGACCTGGAGCGCGTTGCGCAACCGGTCGCCCAGCACCGCCCACAGCAGCACACAGGGTAAATTCAGCACGACGAAACCTGCGATGACGCTCAGCGTATGGAAGAAGGTGGCGCCTTCGCGCGGGGTGAACAGGATCGCCACGTTGATCACCATCAGCCAGGCCTTGGGGTTGACCGCCTGAAACAGCGCGCCGTTGAGGAAACTCATTGGCCTCACCTGCTCTTTGGCGTCCGGCGAGGCTGCCTTGAACAGTTTCCATGACAGCCACAGCAGGTAGGCGCAGCCGATCACCGCCAGCGGGAAGCGGATGACGCCGGCCCAGCTCAGCGCCAGCGCCAGCAGCGGGATAATGATAGCCAACTGCACCGCACAGCCGGCGCCGATGCCGAACAGCATCGGCAGGGTGCGGCGCAGGCCGAAGTTGACGCCCGACGAGGCCAGCAGCAGGTTGTTGGGGCCGGGGGTAATCGACATGACGGTGACGTAGCTGACAAAGGCGGAGTCCAGCATGGCAGGTTCCTTGAAAATGACGGTAATAACGAGAGGATCAGCATAATCGCTGCGATGGGGTGGTGACAGAACCACAAATTGGATATTGTTATGGTTACAGTTGTGCAAAATGTAAACTGTACCCATTGCCTGGAGAGAAACTGTGACCCTGCTCGATGAAACCCCGGATACCCGTTACCTGCAGCTGGCGGATACGCTGGCCGAGGCCATTCGCCGCGGCACGCTGCTGCCCGGCGACCGCTTGCCTTCGGTGCGGCGCTGTGCGCAAACCCATCGCGTCAGCATTAATACCGTGGTGTCGGCTTACCGCACGCTGGAGGATCGCGGGCTGATCGAAGCGCGGCCGCAATCGGGGTTTTATGTCCGCAGCACGCTGCCGGCGCTGAAGATGGCCTCGGCGCCCAGCGGCCGCATCGAGCCGCCGGCGGACGACGTGCTGGCGCTGATCGATACCGTGTTCGCCGCCCAGCAGAATCCGGCCTTCACCAACATTGCGCTGGCCTGCCCGCAGACCAGCGATTTTTATCCCGGCGGCAAGCTGGGGCGCATGCTGTCCTCTCAGCTGCGCCGTCAACCGGATCTGATCGGACAGTATTCGTTGCCGCCCGGCAGCCTGCGGCTGCGTCAGCAGATCGCCCGCCGTTCGATGACGCTGGGCATGCTGCTGGAGCCTGGCGACGTGGTGCTGACCCACGGCTGCATGGAGGCGTTGCAGCTGGCGCTGCGCGTCACCACCAAACCGGGCGACTGCGTCGGGCTGGAGTCACCGACCTACTTCTACCTGCTGCCGCTGCTGGCCAGCCTGGGGCTGAAAGCGCTGGAAATCCCCACCGATCCGCAGCTGGGGCTGTCGCTGGACGCGCTGGAGCTGCTATTGAACGAGAAACGGCTGAACGCGGTGATTGCCATGCCGACGGTGCAAAACCCGCTGGGCTGCACCATGCCGCTGGCGGCGAAAAAGCGGCTGGCGCGGCTGATGAACGATCATCAGGTGCCGTTGATTGAAGACGGGCTGTATGCCGAGATCCAGTTCGGCGGCGCGCTGTCGCCGGCGGTGAAGGCGTTCGATCGCGACGGCTGGGTGCTGTTTTGCTCCAGCTTCACCAAAACGCTGGCGCCGGATTTTCGCGTCGGCTGGATCTGCGGCGGCCGCTTTCACGAGGCGTTGCGCAAGCTGAAGGCGGTGTCGTCGATGTCCGAGTCGCAGCTGCTGTCGGAAACGCTGGCGACCTTCCTGGAGAGCGGCGGCTACGATCACCATTTGCGCAACCTGCGCAAGCGCTATGCGGCGCAGGTAGACGAGGCGCGGGCGCTGATCGCCCGGCATTTCCCGCGCGGCACGCGGGCCACGCAGCCGGCGGGCGGCTTCGTGTTTTGGGTTGAGTTCCCCCCCAACGTGGACAGCGTAGCGCTGTTCCACCAACTGCTGGAAGAGCAGATCTGTTTGACGCCGGGCACCCTGTATTCCCCCAGCGGGCGCTACCGCAACGCGCTGCGGCTCTCCTGTTGCTACCCGTTCAACGCGCGCTACACCCAGGCGTTGGCTCGGCTCGGCGCCAGGGCCTGCGAGATGAGCGGCCTGCCGCCCGGCATTGCGCAGGACGGGTAACGGCGCGCGCCTTTTGCTACAATGCCGGTATCATTGATTAGCGTGCCATTTTGGGCACAACGGGCCAGAGACCATGAAAGAGAAAGAAAAGGCAGAGATCAAGCGCCTGAGCGACCTGCTGGACGCCTTGAACCACAAAGATGCCACCGTGATCCAACAGGGCAACCCTGAGTTGATTGCGCAGCACACCAAAGAGAAAGAGAAGCTGGCGACGGAGATCGAGCGCCTGAAAAACGTGCGCGGCGAGAAGCTGAGCGCCGAAGCGCAGAAGCTGAGCAAGCTGCCGTTCAGCCGCGAAATCACCAAGAAAGAGCAGGCCGACATGGGCGCGCTGAAGAAAAGCGCGCGCGGGCTGATCGTGGTGCATCCGATGACCGCGCTGGGCCGCGAGATGGGCCTGAAAGCGGTCACCGGTTACGCCAAGAAAGCGTTCTGAACCCCCGGGCGTCAGACCTTGGTGGTGAAATACGCCTTGGTCTGATAGGGCACGGTGACCGTGTCCTGGCCCCGTAGCTCCTCTTCTTCCGCCACCAGCTGGCGCAATTGATCGATAACCTGCTCCTGTTGCGGCTGCGGCAGCGCGGCGATAAAGCTGGTTGAACGCACCCGGTTGTAGATCACGTCCTCCACCGCGCCGCGGTGGCTCAACATAAAGACCTGCTCCTGCAGCGGTTCAAAGCCTTTGAACGGGAAGAACTTGCGCCATTCGCCGGTATAGAAACGCGGCGCATCGCCTTCGTGGCGATCGACGATCTGATTCAGTTTACGCACCCAGCCGACGCGCGCATCGCGCATGTTCCACACCAGACCGAGTTTGCCGCCGGGTTTGAGAATGCGCCGGATCTCCGCCAGCGCCTGCGGCGTGGCGAACCAGTGGAAGGATTGGGCGCACACTACCGCGTCGACCGACTCGTCCGGCAACGGGATCGCCTCGGCGGTGCCCGCCAGCGTTTTCACCTGCGGCAGCGCCGCCGACAGTTTTTCCAGCATTTGCGGCACCGGTTCGACGGCGATCGCCTGAGCGCCGGTTTCCAGCAGGCGCGGGGTGAACTTGCCGGTGCCGGCGCCGAGATCGATAACCGTCATGCCGGCGTGCAGGCCGATAGTCTCGCGCAGCCAGGCGGCGATTTCCGGCGGATAATCCGGCCGGCCTTTCATATAGCGATCGGCATTGGCCTGATAGCCCTCGGCGGCGGCGTGATGAATCGAATGGGTCGGGGTGGTCATTACCTGGCTCCTGGCTGAAAAACACGCGGCTACAGTATAGGCGGAAGAACAGGGTTAACGCGGCATTCGGCGCACGTTTTTCATCTTTTCCGCCCGCGCTTTCAACGGCCGAGCAGGCGGCGGTTGAAGTCCTCAAGGTGCCCTTCGGCAAGCCGCGTGAGCATGGTCTTGCTCCAGCTGGCGGAGAGGCCGGCTACCGCCAACAGGCGGCGATACTGTTCCGCGTCGAACGGCATATGCCAGGCGATGGCGATGGCTTCGGCGACCGACACGTCGCTGTTGCGCGCCGCCAGCGCCAGCGGACGATCGCCGCTGACCGCGCCCGGCGACACCACCCGATACAGCCAGCCGCAGCGGCCGCTTTGCTGCATCAGCACCGAAATGTCCTCGATGGCGAAGTGATAATTGAGCTTGAAGCACGGCGAGCGCGGCTGGGTGACCTGGATCAGCGCCTCGCCCCAGCGGAAAATGTCGCCCATAAACACATTGTGTTCGGTCAGCCCTTCGGTGGAGATATTCTCGCCGAAGGCCGGGGCGCAAAATTGCTCGGCCTGCGCCGGAAACTGCGCGCGCCAGTGGGCGTAATGCTCGCGCGGGTAGTGGCACAGCGCGCGGTCCGGCCCGCCGTGATAGCTTTTTTCCGCCTGCTCGTCGCCTTCCAGGCCGAGCGGCGTGAGCCGGATGGCGCCATCCACCTGGCGTTTGGCGATGGCGCTGGGGCGCCCGCCTTCATAGGGTTGGATGCTGCCGATGTAAACGTCTGGGTGATGCATGTGCGCCTCCGTGTCTCGCGTCGAAGGCTCAGCATAGCCTGAGTTGCGCCGGGGGGACATAACAACCCGCCCGAAAATCCTCGGGCGGGCGGCGGGGCGTCAGAAGGTGGTCCAGTTCTCTTCCGCTGCGGCGTTGGCGGCCGCGGGTTTTACCGCCGGCGCTTTCGGCGCGGCGGCTTTCACGGCGGCGGGTTCGGTCTGCTCCGCCAAACGGAACACCGAGACGCTCTGCAGCAGCATGTCGGCCTGTTCTTCCAGCGAATCGGCGGCGGCGGCGGACTCTTCCACCAGCGCGGCGTTCTGCTGGGTGGTGTGGTCCATCTCGACGATCGCCTGGCCAATCTGGGCGATGCCGCGCGTCTGCTCATCGGAAGCGGCGGCGATTTCAGCCATGATGTCGCGCACGTGGGTGACCGAGCGGACGATCTGTTCCATGGTGTTGCCGGTGCTTTCCACCAGTTCGGTGCCGGTTTTCACCCGGCTGACCGATTCGGCGATCAGCCCTTCGATCTCCTTGGCCGCCTGGGCGCTGCGGCTCGCCAGGCTGCGCACTTCGCTGGCGACCACCGAGAAGCCGCGGCCCTGTTCGCCGGCGCGCGCCGCTTCCACCGCGGCGTTGAGCGCCAGGATATTGGTTTGGAAGGCAATGCCGTTGATCAGGGTGGTAATTTCGGCGATACGCTGCGAACTGCTGGAAATATCGCGCATGGTGCTGACCACGTTTTCCACCAGCTTGCCGCCCTGCTGCGCGGTCTGCGAGGCGTCGGTGGCCAGCTGATTGGCGTGATGGGCGTTGTCGGCGTTCTGTTTTACCGTGGCGGTAAGCTGTTCCATGCTGGCGGCGGTTTCCTCGACCGCCGCCGCCTGCTGTTCGGTGCGTGAGGAGAGGTCGGTGTTGCCGGCGGCGATTTCCGCCGAGGCGGTGGAGACCTGGCTGACCCCCATCTGGATCTTCTCAATCATGGTGCGCAGGTTTTGGCTCATCGCCGCCACCGCGTTCAGCAACTGCCCCAGCTCGTCGCGGCGGGTGCTGGTCTGCGCCTGGCGCAGGTCGCCGCTGGCGATGCGTTCCGCCATGGCCAGCGTGCTGTGCAGCGGACGGGTGATCTGCAGGGTGATGCGCCAGGCAATAAGCACCCCGGCGATGATGGCGATCAGCGTGGTGATGCCCATCTGCAGTTGCGCCAGATTGATATCATTGTGGGTCTGCGTCAGCTCGTCCTGCATAAAGGCGTTCACCAGCATGCCGATCGCCTGCGCGCGTTCGCCGAGCCGCCGGCTGATCTGCTGCTCGTGCTCATAGGCAGGCAGGTAGGCCGCGATGCGGTTTTTGTAATCGTCCAGCGCGGCCAGCAGCGGTTGCAGCTGCGGGCGCTGCGCGTCGCTGACCCGGCGGCTCAAGGCACTGGCCGCGTCGCGCGCATCGTCGATGGCCGCCATCAGCGGGGCTTCGGTTTCCTTGTTCAGGCTCAGCAGCAGGCCGCGCGCGCCGTAGCGCACCTGGGTCAGCTTCTGGTTCAGCTGGATGAAGGCCAACTGCAGATCGCCGTTGGTCAGCTGGCGCTCCACCTGGCTCAGGCTGGCCTGCACTTCCGACATGTTCCAGCTCTGGCGCACCGCGTCTTTCGCCGTGACCGCCTGTTCAAACTCTTTTTGCTGCTGCTGATATTCCCCGATCAGCGTCACCAGACGCTGCAGATCCTTGCGGCTTTGGGCGTCCCAGTCCAGCGCCTGCCCGTGGTCTATCAGTTTGACGGCGTTTTCAATATTGGCGCGGTTGTTCTGAATATACTCCGGCCGGTAGGTTTGGCCGTACATGGCGCGGTTGTATTTGGCCTGGTTGATCTCTTCGTTCAGCCGGTTGCTGAAGTCGATGCGATCGGCGCGTGATTCGATGATATGCAGATATTGCGCCCCGGTGCCGGCGATGATGACCGCCAACAGCAGCAACAGTGCGAAGCCGAGACCGAGCTTTTTACCTACGGTGAGATGAGTGAATTTTCCTGCCAATGCTTGCAATGCCGCCATAGCGTTTTTTCCTTCTCCGGGCGAACGTCAATTGAACAAACCATCGGCAAGACGTGGTCAAACTTTAGCGGATTTCAGGCAAAAAAATACCCGCCGGTGGCGGGCATCTTCATCAACGGGGGCGAATTACTTCTTCGCGGCGAAGCGTGCGGCGGCTTCATCCCAGTTGACCACGTTCCAGAACGCCTTGATGTAGTCAGGACGTTTGTTCTGATATTTCAGGTAGTAAGCGTGTTCCCACACGTCCAGGCCGATGATTGGGAAACCGGAAGCGCCGGCGACCGCTTCGCCCATCAGCGGGCTGTCCTGGTTAGCGGTAGACACCACGGCCAGTTTGCCGTCTTTCAGCACCAGCCAGGCCCAACCGGAACCGAAGCGGGTGGCAGCGGCTTTCTCGAACTCTTCCTGGAATTTCTCAACGCTGCCGAAATCGCGCTCGATGGCCGCTTTCAGATCGCCGCCCAGCGTGGTGCCGGTTTTCAGGTTTTTCCAGAAGAAGCTGTGGTTGGCGTGGCCGCCGGCGTTGTTGCGCATGAAGGTGCGTTTGTCGGCAGGCACTTTATCCAGATCCTGGATCAGCTCTTCAACGCTGTATTTGGCCAGCTCAGGGTAGGCTTCCAGCACGGTGTTGGCGTTGTTGACGTAGGTCTGATGGTGTTTGGTGTGATGGATTTCCATCGTCTGCTTGTCGAAATGCGGTTCCAGTGCGTCGTAAGCGTACGGCAGGGATGGCAGTGAATAACTCATAATCATCATCTCCAGTGGTGTATGGGCGGCGCAAAGCGTGAGCACCGCGTAAGCAGTCGGATCATTATAGTTAATTAAATGATATTGAAAATGATTATCAATGCCCTGTGAACTGTGTGGTTAACGATCAAATCGCTGCGCTAACCTACTGATAGAAGAAGGGGCGGATGGCTGCGTGAAGCCGTCGCCCCGGCGCGCGGGTTACTCTCTATACTGTAGGGAGCGCCAACGCCGAAATGTATCGAAATGTGCCAAAGCGTTCACTGAATGAGCACGAGTGTGTAACAACCACAAGCACGCTGTGGTAATATGGCCGGCGTTCGTAGCAAGCATAACAACAGTGACATTCGCGTTTGCCGCGCTAGCGGGCAGGCGCCTTTGAACAATGTGACAATCGAGAGTAAAGGAGACCCCCATGCAGGTCAGCAGAAGGCAGTTCTTTAAGATCTGCGCTGGCGGTATGGCAGGAACGACGGTGGCCGCGCTGGGCTTTGCCCCCGAAGTGGCGTTGGCGGAAACCCGGCAGTACAAACTGCTGCGCGCCCGCGAGACCCGTAATACCTGTACGTATTGTTCCGTCGGCTGTGGGCTGTTGATGTACAGCCTTGGTGATGGCGCCAAAAACGCCAAAGAAAGCATTTTCCATATCGAAGGGGATCCGGATCATCCGGTAAACCGCGGCGCGCTTTGCCCGAAAGGCGCCGGCCTGGTTGACTTCATCCACAGCGAAAGCCGCCTCAAGTACCCGGAATACCGGGCGCCAGGATCGGACAAATGGCAACGCATCAGCTGGGACGACGCCTTTACCCGCATCGCCAAGCTGGTGAAAGAAGACCGCGACGCCAACTTCATCAAAACCAACGATCAGGGCGTTACCGTCAACCGTTGGCTGACCACCGGCATGCTGTGCGCCTCGGCCGCCAGCAACGAAACCGGTTTTCTGTCGCAAAAATTTAGTCGCGCTCTCGGCATGCTTGCCGTAGACAACCAGGCGCGTGTCTGACACGGACCAACGGTAGCAAGTCTTGCTCCAACATTTGGTCGCGGTGCGATGACCAACCACTGGGTTGATATCAAGAACGCGAATTTGATTATCGTCATGGGCGGTAATGCGGCGGAAGCGCATCCGGTGGGGTTCCGCTGGGCGATGGAAGCCAAAATACACAACAATGCCAAGCTGATCGTGATCGATCCGCGCTTTACCCGAACCGCATCGGTGGCGGACTTCTACACGCCGATCCGCTCCGGGACCGACATCGCTTTCCTGTCGGGCGTGTTGCTGTATCTGATGACCAACAACAAGTTTAACCGCGAGTACGTCGAGGCCTACACCAACGCCAGCCTGCTGGTGCGGGAAGACTTTGCCTTCGAAGACGGCTTGTTCAGCGGCTACGATGCGGAAAACCGCAAGTACGACAAAACCACCTGGAACTACCAGTTCGACGAGAACGGCTTCGCCAAGCGCGACGTCACGCTGCAGGATCCGCGCTGCGTGTGGAACATGCTGAAACAGCACGTGAGCCGCTACACGCCTGACGTGGTGACCAACATCTGCGGCACGCCGAAGGACGATTTCCTCAAGGTGTGCGAATACATCGCCGAAACCTGCGTCGCGGATAAAACCGCTTCGTTCCTGTACGCCCTGGGCTGGACTCAGCACTCGGTCGGCGCGCAGAACATCCGCACCATGGCGATGATCCAGCTGCTGCTCGGCAACATGGGCATGGCGGGCGGCGGCGTCAACGCGCTGCGCGGCCACTCCAACATTCAGGGTCTGACCGATCTCGGCCTGCTGTCGCAGAGCCTGCCGGGCTACCTGACGCTGCCGTCGGAGAAACAGACCGATCTCGACACCTACCTGAAGGCCAACACGCCGAAGGCGCTGCTGCCGGGCCAGGTTAACTACTGGGGCAACTACCCGAAATTCTTCGTCAGCATGATGAAGACCTTCTACGGCGACAAGGCGCAGAAGGACAACAGCTGGGGCTTTGACTGGTTGCCGAAGTGGGACAAAGGCTACGACGTGCTGCAGTACTTCGAGATGATGGCGCAGGGCAAGGTCAACGGCTACTTCTGCCAGGGCTTTAACCCGGTGGCGTCGTTCCCGAACAAAAACAAGGTGGTGGCTTCGCTGTCCAAGCTGAAGTTCCTGGTGACCATCGATCCGTTGAACACCGAGACCTCCAACTTCTGGCAGAACCACGGCGAGTTCAACGAGGTGGATCCTGCGCAGATCCAGACCGAAGTGTTCCGCCTGCCGTCCACCTGCTTCGCCGAAGAGAACGGCTCGATCGTCAACTCCGGCCGCTGGCTGCAGTGGCACTGGAAAGGCGCGGACGCCCCGGGCGAAGCGCTGAACGACGGCGAGATCCTGGCGGGCATCTTCAGCCGCCTGCGCGAGATGTATGCGCGCGACGGCGGTGCGGTGCCGGAACAGGTGCTGAACATGACCTGGGACTACCTGACGCCGGACAACCCGGCGCCGGAAGAGGTGGCGCAGGAAAACAACGGCAAGGCGCTGGCGGATCTGCTGGATGCCGATGGCAAGGTGCTGGTGAAAAAAGGCGAGCTGCTCAGCTCGTTCGCGCAGCTGCGCGACGACGGCACCACCGCCAGCGGCTGCTGGATCTTCGCCGGCAGCTGGACGCCGGCCGGCAACCAGATGGCGCGGCGCGACAACGCCGATCCGTCCGGCCTCGGCAATACGCTGGGCTGGGCCTGGGCATGGCCGCTCAACCGCCGCATCCTGTATAACCGCGCCTCGGCGGATCCGCAGGGTAAACCGTGGGATCCGAAACGCCAGCTGCTGGAGTGGGACGGCGCCAAGTGGGTCGGGGCCGATATCCCGGACTACAGCACCGCCGCGCCGGGCAGCGACGTCGGGCCGTTCATCATGCAGCCGGAAGGCATGGGCCGCCTGTTCGCCACCGACAAGATGGCGGAAGGGCCGTTCCCTGAACACTACGAGCCGTTCGAAACGCCACTCGGCACCAACCCGCTGCACCCGAACGTGGTGTCCAACCCGGCGGCGCGCGTGTTCAAGGACGATCTGGCGGCGATGGGCAAATCCGACAAGTTCCCGTACGTCGGCACCACCTATCGTCTGACCGAGCACTTCCACTACTGGACCAAGCACGCGTTGCTGAACGCCATCGCGCAGCCTGAGCAGTTTGTGGAGATCGGCGAGAAGCTGGCGGAGAAAAAAGGCATCAAGCACGGCGATACCGTGAAGGTCAGCTCCAACCGCGGCTACATCAAGGCCAAGGCGGTGGTGACCAAGCGTATTCGCACGCTGCAGGTGCACGGCCAGGAAGTCGACACCATCGGCATCCCGATCCACTGGGGTTACGAAGGGGTGGCGAAGAAAGGCTTTATCGCCAACACGCTGACGCCGTTCGTCGGCGACGCCAATACGCAAACGCCGGAGTTCAAGGCGTTCCTGGTCAACGTGGAAAAGGTGTAACGGAGACGAATTATGGCCATGCAATCTCAAGACATCATTCGTAAATCCGCCACCAATGGTTTCACGCCGGCGCCGCGTGCCCGTGACCACCAGGAAGAAGTGGCCAAACTGATCGATGTCACCACCTGTATCGGCTGCAAGGCCTGTCAGGTGGCCTGTTCCGAATGGAACGACATCCGCGACGAAGTGGGGCACAACGTCGGGGTGTACGATAACCCCGCCGATCTGACCGCCAAGTCGTGGACGGTGATGCGCTTCTCCGAGGTGGAGGAAAACGGCAAGCTGGAATGGCTGATCCGCAAGGATGGCTGCATGCACTGCGCCGATCCGGGCTGCCTGAAGGCCTGCCCGTCGGAAGGCGCGATCATTCAGTACGCCAACGGCATCGTCGACTTCCAGTCCGAGCACTGCATCGGCTGCGGCTACTGCATCGCCGGCTGCCCGTTCGACGTGCCGCGCATGAACAAGGACGACAACCGGGTGTACAAGTGCACCCTGTGCGTCGACCGCGTGGACGTCGGCCAGGAACCGGCCTGCGTGAAAACCTGCCCGACCGGCGCCATTCACTTCGGCACCAAGGAAGCGATGAAGCAGGTGGCGGCGGATCGCGTCAGCGAGCTGAACACCCGCGGCTACCAGAACGCCGGTCTGTACGATCCGGCGGGGGTGGGCGGCACGCACGTGATGTACGTGCTGCACCACGCCGACAAACCGCAGCTGTACCACGGTTTGCCGGACAACCCGAGCATCAGCCCGGCGGTGACCTTCTGGAAGGGCGTGTGGAAACCCCTGGCGGCCATCGGCTTTGCCGCCACCTTCGCGGCCAGCGTGTTCCACTATGTCGGCGTCGGGCCTAACCGCGTCGACGATGAGGACGAGCACGACGAGTCGCACGACGAGGAGACGCGCAAATGAGAAAGGAAAAGCCCATTCAGCGTTACAGCGCACCGGAGCGCATCAACCACTGGATCGTGGCGTTCTGCTTTGTGTTCGCCGCCATCAGCGGGCTGGGGTTCTTCTTCCCCTCCTTCAACTGGCTGATGAACATCTTCGGGACGCCGCAGCTGGCGCGCATTCTGCACCCGTTTGTCGGGGTGATCATGTTTGCCGCGTTCCTGCTGATGTTCCTGCGCTACTGGAAGCATAACCTGATCAACCGGGAAGATATCGTCTGGGCCAAGAACATCCACAAAATCGCCATGAACGAGGAAGTGGGTGACACCGGGCGCTATAATTTCGGCCAGAAGTGCGTGTTCTGGGCGGCGATTATCAGCCTGGTGCTGCTGCTGGCCAGCGGCGTGGTGATCTGGCGGCCGTATTTTGCGCCGTCGTTCTCCATCCCGCTGATCCGCATCGCGCTGCTGGTGCATTCGCTGGCCGCGGTCGGCCTGATTATCGTGATTATGGTGCACATTTACGCCGCATTGTGGGTAAAAGGCACCATTACCGCGATGGTGGAAGGCTGGGTGCCGGCGGCCTGGGCCAAGAAACATCATCCGCGCTGGTACCGCGAGGTCCGCGAGAAACGACAGGAAGATAAACCCTGATGAGTATCCGCATCGTTCCTAAAGAGCAGTTAGGGGCACAGCGTGAGAAGTCCTCAACGGCGGAGAACATCCCGCCGTTACTTTTCGCCAACCTGAAAAGCCTGTACAGCCGCCGCGCCGATCGCCTGCGTCAGCTGGCTGTCGACAATCCGCTGGGCGACTATCTGAACTTCGCCGCCGAGCTGGCGCAGGCGCAGCAGCATGCGCTGCACGATAATCCGCTGCAGCTCGATCTTAGCGAAGCGCTGGCGCAGGGTGCCGCCAGCGGCAAACCGCCGCTCGATCTGAGCGTGTTCCCGCGCAGCGAGCACTGGCGCAAGCTGCTGGCGTCGCTGATCGCCGAGCTGCGCCCGCAGGCGCCGGAGCATATCCTGGCGGTGCTGGACAACCTGGAGAAAGCCTCGGCGCACGAGCTGGAGCTGATGGCCGACGCCTTGCTCAACCGCGAGTTCGGCAAGGTGGGCAGCGAGAAGGCGCCGTTCCTCTGGGCCGCGCTGTCGCTCTATTGGGCGCAGATGGCCAGCCTGATCCCCGGCAAGGCGCGCGCCGAATACGGCGAGCAGCGCCAGTTCTGCCCGGTGTGCGGCAGCATCCCGGTCTCCAGCATGGTGCATATCGGCACCGTCAACGGCCTGCGCTACCTGCACTGCAACCTGTGCGAAAGCGAATGGCACGTGGTGCGGGTGAAGTGCAGCAACTGCGAGCAGACCCGCGATCTCAACTACTGGTCGCTGGACAGCGAGCAGGCGGCGGTGAAGGCGGAAAGCTGCGGCGACTGCGGCACTTACCTGAAGATCCTGTATCAGGAAAAAGACCCGCAGGTCGAAGCGGTGGCCGACGATCTGGCTTCGCTGGTGCTGGACGCTCGCATGGAAGAAGAAGGCTTCGGCCGCAGCAGCATCAATCCGTTCCTGTTCCCGGCGGAGTAACCGCCCGGCCCCGTTCGCGCGGGGCCGGACCAGCAATTTCAGCACGGGCTTCTGGCATTCGCCCGGACGAGTTGCTACGTTTAGGCCATAACGCGCCAAGCGAAAGGAACCACGATGTTAAACACCCTGGCAAAACTGACCGCGGTCGCCGTGCTGGCGGTCGGACTGGCGGCCTGCGACAACAAAGACGACACCAAACCGGCGGTGCCGCCACCGGACACCAAGCCGACCGTGACGCAGCCCGCGCCACCGCCGCCGCCTGCGCCGGTAGAAACCCCGCCCGCGCCGCCGGGGCTGAACGTGTCGCTGCAGAAGGGCAAAATCACCTTCGAGCTGCCGCCGGGCTTTAGCGATCAAACGCTGAACAGCGGCATCATCAACGACAGCACCTCCACCATTCAGCGCTTTCTCGACGGCAAGTCGCGCCAGAGCGCGGTCTCTTCCGAAGTGATCCCGCCGGACGGCATGAAGCTCAACACCAGCGACAAAATGCTGAAAGAGCTGGCGCAGAGCGCCATCACGGTGCTGGCCGAGCGCTATCAGAATATCCAGACCACCAAAGAAGAGAACTTCAGCGTCGGCAAACAGAAGTTTCGCCGGGTGGATACCGAGCAGACCGTCAACGGGCAAAAGGTGGTCTCCACGCTGGTGTTGACGGTGTTCAACAAACGGGTGGTGACGCTGCAAATGCTGTCGCCGGCCAAAACGCCGGAAGTGCATCAGGCGCTGGTGCAGCGGATTATCGATACCCTGGCGGTGAAGTAAGGGCGCCGCGCCGCGGCCAGGACGAAGCGGAGGAGACCGGATGAAGCTTATCGGCAGTTACACCAGCCCCTTTGTGCGCAAGATTTCCGTGATGCTGCTGGAAAAAGGGATCGCGTTCGAATTCGTCAACGATCCGCCGTATGAGCCAGGCAGCCGGGTGAAGGAGCTTAACCCGCTCGGCAAGGTGCCGGTGCTGATCGCCGATGACGGCGAGGTGTTTTACGATTCGCCGGTGGTGGCCGAATACCTCGAACTGCTGACGATGGAGCCGGCGTTTTTGCCGGCCGAACGCGCCGCCGCGCTGCGCGTCCGCCAGGTGGCGGCGCTGGCGGATGGCGTGACCGAAGCGGCGGCGACCCTGTTTCGCGAAAGCCGGCGCGCGCCGGAAAAACAGGACGAAAACTGGATGCTGCGCCAGCGTGACAAACTGACGCACGGGTTGGATGCGCTGGAGGCGCTGGCGCGGGACAAAACGTGGCTCAATGCCGAGCGGCTGACGCTGGCGGATATCGCCACCGGCTGCGCGCTGGGCTACCTCAATTTCCGCCGCATCCTGCCCAACTGGTGCGTCGGGCGCCCGGCGCTGGTCAAGCTGGCCGAACGCCTGTTCGCCCGTGAAAGCTTCGCCCGCACCGCGCCGCCCTGAACGTTCTTTTCTCCCCGCCGCGGCGGGGCTTTGCTATGCCGATACGTCTAAATTGAAAACCGAGCGACCATGAGCACTGAATCCCACCTTCTTTACAGCCAACTGCCCGCCATCGACCGCCTGCTGCGTGAACCCGCGATTGAACCGCTGGTGGCGCAGCATGGCCAGACGCTGATCGGCGAACTGCTGCGCCGGCTGCAGGCCCAGGCGCGCGACGCGATCGGGCAACAGCAACGTTTACCCGCCTGGTGCGGCGACTGGCCGCAGGCGCTGCGGGCCGAGCTGGCCCAGCAGCAACGCCCGGCTTTGCTGCCGGTGTTCAACCTCAGCGGCACCGTGCTGCACACCAACCTCGGGCGCGCCCTGCTGGCGCAGCCGGTGAAGGAGGCGGTGAGCGCGGTGATGGGGGAGGCGGTGACGCTGGAGTACGATCTCGACGGCGCCGGGCGCGGCCATCGCGATCGGGCGGTGGCGGATCTGCTGTGCCGGCTGACCGGCGCGGAGGACGCCTGCATCGTCAATAACAACGCGGCGGCGGTGCTGCTGATGCTGGCGGCGATCGCCCCCGGCAAAGAGGTGGTGGTGTCGCGCGGCGAGCTGGTGGAGATCGGCGGCGCATTCCGCATACCCGACGTGATGCGCCAGGCCGGCTGCCAACTGGTGGAGGTCGGCACCACCAACCGCACCCATCTGAAAGATTACCGCCAGGCCATCAACGAACAGACCGGCCTGTTGATGAAAGTGCACACCAGCAACTACAGCATTCAGGGCTTTACCGCGGCGGTCGACGAGGCTGAACTGGCGCAGCTCGGAGCCGAACAGGGCGTGCCGACCGCCACCGATCTGGGCAGCGGCTCGCTGATCGACATGGCGCAGTACGGCCTGCCCGCCGAACCGATGCCGCAGCGGCTGCTGGCCGCCGGCGTCGACTTGGTGACGTTCTCCGGCGATAAGCTGCTGGGCGGCCCGCAGGCCGGGATCATCGTCGGCAAAAAGGCGCTGATCGCCCGCCTGCAGCAGCATCCGCTCAAGCGCGCGCTGCGCGTCGGCAAGCTGACGCTGGCGGCCCTGGAGGCCACGCTGCGGCTCTATCTGCAGCCGGAAAAACTGGCTGAGCAGCTGCCGACGCTGCGGCTGCTGACCCGCCCGCAGCAGGAGATGCAACAGGCGGCCGAACGGCTGCTGGCGGCGCTGGCACCGCGGTTCACCGCCGATTTCGAGCTGCGCGCCGAACCGTGCTGGTCGCAAATTGGCAGCGGTTCGCTGCCGGTGGATCGCCTGCCCAGCTATGCGCTGACCTTCACGCCGCGCGACGGCCGCGGCGCCACGTTGGAAGCGTTGGCCGAACGCTGGCGCCGCCTGCCGCAGCCGGTGATTGGCCGCCTCGGTGACGGCCGGCTGTGGCTGGATCTGCGCTGTCTGGAACAGGAAGGGGCGCTGATCGACGCGCTGAGCGCCTCATGATCATCGCCACCGCCGGCCATGTCGATCATGGCAAAACCACCCTGCTGCAGGCGATCTCCGGGATCAACGCGGATCGCCTGCCGGAAGAGAAGCGCCGCGGTATGACCATCGATCTGGGTTACGCCTACTGGCCGCAGCCGGACGGCCGGGTGCTGGGCTTTATCGACGTGCCCGGCCACGAGAAATTCCTCGCCAACATGCTGGCGGGCGTCGGCGGCATCGACCATGCGTTGCTGGTGGTGGCCTGCGACGACGGCGTGATGGCGCAAACCCGCGAACATCTGGCGATCCTGCGCCTGAGCGGGCGCCCGGCGCTGACGGTGGCGCTGACCAAGGCCGACCGGGTGGACGCGGCGCGTGTCGGCGAGGTACGCCGCCAGGTGCGCGACGAACTGGCGCGCCAGGGCTGGCCCGATGCACCGCTGTTTGTTACCGCGGCGGCGGCGGGAGAGGGTATTGAGGCGCTGCGCGCGCATTTGCTGGCGCTGCCCTCCGGCGAGCACGCGCTGACGCGCCGTTTTCGCCTGGCGGTAGACCGTGCGTTCAGCGTCAAAGGGGCGGGGCTGGTGGTGACCAGCACCGCGCTCGGCGGCCGGGTGCAGGTGGGAGATACGCTGTGGCTGACCGGCGCCGACGCGCCGGTGCGGGTGCGCGGCCTGCACGCCCAAAATCAGGCCGTGGAACAAGCCCAGGCCGGGCAACGCATCGCGTTGAACATCAGCGGCGATGTTGATAAAGACCGTGTCGCGCGCGGCGACTGGCTGCTGGCGCAGCGTCCGCCGGAGGCGGCGGAACGCATTCTGGTGGCGCTGGAAGCGGATCGGCCGATCCGCCATTGGCAGCCGCTGCACCTGCACCATGCCGCCAGCCACATCACCGGGCGCATTTCGCTGCTGAACGACGGGCTGGCGGAACTGATCCTCGATCGCCCGCTGTGGCTGGCGGAGAACGATCGGCTGGTGCTGCGCGATATCGGCGCACGGCAAACGCTGGGCGCGGCCCGGGTGCTCAGGCTGAGCGCGCCCAAGCGCGGCAAGCGCCAGCCGGACTACCTGGCATGGCTGCAGGCCCTGGCGAACGCGCAGGACGATGCGCAGGCGCTGACGCTTGAGCTGCCGCACGGCGCGCTGTCTCTGACGGCGTTCGCCTGGGCGCGTCAGTTGACCGACGACGGCCTGGCGGCACTGCTGGCGAACCGCGATCTGCTGATCGTCGGTGACCGGGCGCTGGCGCAGGAGCAGGTGCAACAGGCGGAAAGTCGGCTGCTGCAGGTGCTGGCGGAGTACCACCAACAGCACGCCGATCAGTTGGGGTTAGGGCGCGCCCGTCTGCGGCGCATGGCCCTGCCCCAGCAGCCGGAAACGCTGGTGTTTATGATGATCGATCGGCTGCTGAAGGCCGGCGCGCTGCGCAATACGCGCGGCTGGCTGCACCTGCCGGAACACGGTCTGGCGTTCAGCGCCGAAGAGGCGCCGCTGTGGGCGCGCATCGAACCGCTGTTCGGCGACGAGCCGTGGTGGGTGCGCGATCTGGCGAGCGAGTTGGGTGAGGAAGAGAGCCGGGTACGGGCGCTGCTGCGCAAGGCGGCCCAGCTGGGCCATGTGACGGCGGTGGTGGTGGATCGCTATTACCTCAGCCGACGCATCGAGCAGTTCGCGGCGCTGATCCGCGAGCTGGATGCGGAGCGGGGCGGCGCCAACGCCGCCGACTTCCGCGATCGGCTCGGCGTCGGGCGCAAGCTGGCGATCCAGGTGCTGGAGTTCTTCGATCGCAGCGGCTTTACCCGCCGCAAGGGTAACGAGCATCTGCTGCGCGACGGCGGGTTGTTTGGCAACTGATTGCGTGTTTTTTGTTCTCTGATGGCGGTATAATCAGCTTTAATCACTTTGATTGATATTGATTGTACTGAGGAGCAAGACGATGAATACGAAAGTCATCACCGCTCATGTCCCGCTGCCTTTGGCTGAAAAGGTGGATGAAATGGCCGCCAAACTTGAACGCTCACGGGGATGGATAGTGAAGCAAGCCCTCACCGCCTGGCTCGAGCAAGAGGAAGAGCGCCGTCGGTTAACGCTGGCGGCGCTGGCCGATGTCGAACAGCAAAACGTTATCGATCATGAATCGGTAGAAGCTTGGGCTGCCAGCCTGGACAGTGACGATCCGCTGCCGGTACCGCGCTGATGGAGTTAAAATGGACGAGTAAGGCGCTATCGGATTTGGCGCGTTTGTTTGAGTTTCTTGCCTTGGCTAACCGTACTGCGGCAGCGAATTCGGTGAAGGCCTTGGTCGCCGCGCCTAAAGCGTTGCTTGATAATCCTCGCCTGGGTGAAAGACTGGACGAGTTTTTACCGCAGGAAGTGAGGCGTATTCTGGTCGGCCGTTATGAGATACGTTACCAGGTGCAGCCGGCAACGATTTATGTTCTGCGTATTTGGCATACCCGCGAAGAGCGATAGGCCGAATTCCCCTACCCGATGAATCTGACGGCGGCCTGGCTGACGTCGGGCGTCTGGGCGGTCAGAAACGCCTGTAAGCGTTCGATCAGCGGCCGCTTCGCCGATTCTTCCGGCCAAACCAGATAGTAACCGTCGCCGGTACGCACGGCGGCGTCACAGGGCAGCGCCAATAACCCCTCTTCAATCGTCCGCAGGCTCAGCGCCAGATCGCCGATCGAGACGCCGTGCCCGGCGATGGCCGCCGTGTTGCCCTGTTCCAGCGAATCAAATACCTGGCCGCGCGTGAGATCGATCGGGGCCGCGATGCCGCTTTTTTGCAGCCAGCGCCGCCAGTCGCGCCGATCGGGCGAAGGGTGGATCAGCGGGCAGGCGGCGAGGTCGCGCTGCCCGTCGGCGAGCAGCGCGGGGGCGCAAATCGGGATCAGCCATTCGTCGAACAGTTTGGCGGCGGCGGTGTCGGCGCCGAAGTGGCCGTTGCCGAGCAGGATGGCGCAGTCGTAGGGTTCGCTGAAAAAATCCACGCTGTCGATGTCCATCCAGACGCTGGCTGCCTGCACCTCGAACGCCTGCGCCGTTTGCCGGAACCGGCTCAGGCAGTCCAGCAGCCAGCGCAGGGTCAGCGTGGAGGGCGCCTTCAGCCGCAGTAGATCGCGGTGGCTTCTGAACAGCTCGCAGGCTTGCTCGATGCGGCCAAACCCTTGCTGCAGCTCGGCGGCGAAGATTTTCCCCTGCGGCGTGACCTCGATGCGCGGGCCGTTGCGCTGGAACAGTCGACAGCCGAAGTGCTGCTCCAGCGTTTTGATGTGCTTGCTGACGGCGCTCGGGGTGAGATGCAGCTCCTCGGCGGCCAGCGTGAACGAGCCGGTGCGGGCGGCGCTTTCGAAGGCGCGCAGGGCGTAAAGCGGCGGAAGGGAACTGGCCATCGCGGCGTCTCTAATAATGAGTCTGATTCACAGTAAACGACAGGATTACTCCTTTTTCAAGGCGGGGGCGGCGGCAGGATAATGGCGCGACGCCAACTGACTGAATGTGAGTGAAATAAAGATGAACCTGTCGTTGCTGGCGGCGTATTTCGCCGCCATTTTCTTGCTGATCGCCACGCCGGGGCCGGTGGTGGCGATGGTGGCCAACACTGCGGCGCGCTTTGGCGCCCGGCGCGCGCTGTTGACCGCGCTGGGTAGCAATGGGGCCTCTTTGTTGCTGATCGGCGTCGCCGCGCTGATTATCACCGGGCTGTTCGCGGTGGATATGCGCTTGCTGCAGTGGATAGGCCTGCTGGGTTGCCTGTTTATCGGCCGTATGGCGATCGTCTCGCTGTATGAGGATTTATCCGCGCGAACCCCGGATGCGCAGCCCGTTGCGCCGCCGCAAAAACGCTCGGCGATCCTGACCGGTTTTCTGGTGGGCATCGCCAACCCCAAAGACATTATCTTCTTCGTCGCTTTTTTCCCGCAGTTTATCGCCGTCACCCCCTCGATCGGCGCCAGCCTGACGCTGTTGACTGCACTGTGGGTGCTGGCGGACTTCGCCATCTTGCTGGCCTATATCACCCTGCTGTCGGGAACGGCGCTGCAGCGCGCGCGGCGGGCGATCTCTGTCCTGTCGGCGTTGCTGCTGTTGGGGGTGGCGGTGGTGGGAGCGGGGTATGCGCTGTGGGGGCTGCTCGGCTGAAGCCGCATAAAAAAACGCCGGTCGGGAAACCGGACCGGCGTTTATCGTGGCGTTTAAGCCGCGCCGGTCGGCTGCGGCGTGGGGTCACCGTTGCGGCGTTTGCCGATAAACAGCGCCACCAGCGTCAGCCAGCACAGGCCGCTGATGAGGTTGAACAGGTTGAACAGCCCGCTGCCGCCCCAGACGTAGGCGACCTTGGCCAGTTCGATGCCGATGGTGAACACCATCATGCTCAGCATGCCCATAGTGGCCGACACCGTGCCCTTGCTGACGTTGCTGGAGAACAGCGTCAGGCGGTACAGGCCGGCGTTGGCCAGGCCAATGCCGAAGGCGTACAGGCTCAGGCCGGCGGTCATCCACAGGTAGGCATGGCTGGAGAACTGGGTCGCCAGCGCGGCGATCAGTAGCCCCAGCAGCATCGGGCCCGCGCCCAGCTTGATCAGGCGCTCCACGCTGTTTTTGCCGGTCAGGCGTGCCAGCGTCAGGTTGCCGAGGATCAGCGCGCCGAACACCGGGATTTGCAGCAGGCCGTAATCCAGCGTCGACAGCGACTCACCGCTGATCAGGATCACCGGTGACTGGGCGATCCAGGCCAGCAGCGGCAGGCTGGCGAAACCGATCGCCAAAGCGCCGCACAGGAAGCGGCGGTTGCCCAGCACCTGACGGTAGTCGCGCCACAGGTTGGCGGCGGAAAACGCCTCGCCCTGCAGCGTGGCGGTTTCCGGCATGGCTTTCCACAGGCCGTAGAAGGCGATGGCCGCCAGCGCGGCGAACAGCACGAACATGCTCTGCCACGGCGCGACGTGGATCAGCGCCGCGCCGGCCAGCGGCCCGAGCAGCGGGGCGATCAGCGCCACGTTGGCCATCAGCGCGGTGATCTTGATGCACACCGATTCTTCAAACGACTCCTGGATGGTGGCGTAGCCGACCGCGCCGATAAAGCACAGGCCGATGCCCTGCAGGAAACGCATGGCGATGAACTGCTCGATGGTGGTGACCAACAGGATCGCCAGGCAGGAGACGATAAAGAACGCCACTCCGGCCAGCATCACCGGGCGGCGGCCGCGGCGATCCGACAGCGGCCCGAGCAGCCACTGCAGGAAGATGCCGCCGGCCAGATAGGCGGTCATCGAGGTGGGTACCCACTCTTCGCCGGCGTTGAAATCCGCCACGACGGCCAGCATGCCCGGCTGAATCATATCGTTGCCGATATAAGTGGCGAACTCGAACAGCACCAGACAAAGAGGGAATAAAAGCGCCTGTCGGCCCAAACGTGCCGCAGGTGGTAATGTCGTTTTCATATTATTGTACTGATAGTAAAAGAGAAAAAGGAACTGCCAGGGCGGGAAGCGCAAACTGAGCGAGTTGTGGCGGCTATTTTGCCGCCAATTGTTCACCTTCGCAATCATAAGGTGTTGTTTAAGTGCATTCTGATATTTCGCTTTTGGGTTGTCGCCGAACGCCGTGCCCGATAACCTCTTCTTAACATATCAATATGACACAAGATCGGGCGAGCGTTTGAGCGAGAAAATCGGCTGGATAGACAATCTGCGGGCGATAGCGTGCATGATGGTGGTGATGATCCACGCCACCACCTATTACGTCACCAACGGCGCGGCGATAGGGCTGCACAACTGGGATATCGCCAACGCGCTGAACTCGCTGTCGCGCGTGTCGGTGCCGCTGTTCTTCATGATTTCCGGCTACCTGTTCTTCGGCGAAAAGAGCGCTGGCCGGCGGCATTTCACCCGTATCGCCTGCTGCATTCTGTTCTACAGCGCCATCGCGCTGATCTATATCGCGGCCTTCACCAAGATCGGCTTCTGGCCGTCGCTGCGCGCCATCCTGCAAAAGCCGGTGTTCTACCACCTGTGGTTTTTCTACGCCATTACGGTGATTTACCTGCTGTCGCCGCTGATCAGCGTCAAGCCGGTGTCGCGCCGTTACCTGGCCGCCGCGCTGGTGGTGTTGGCGGCGATCGCCAACCCGAATACCGACAAGCTGACCTTCGGCAATGCGCACCTGCTGCCGGTTAACCTGTATATCTACGGCGATACCTTCTACTACCTGCTGTATGCGCTGGCCGGGCGGGCGATTGGCATGATGGAGGCGCGCGGGCGCGCCGTGGGCTGGCTGGCGGCGCTGGGATTTGCGCTGTGCGTGGCGCTGATCGCGCGCGGCACCAAGCACCAGCTGTTCATCAACGGCAACTTCGCCGATACCTACTACATCTACAGCGGCCCGCTGGTGTTTATGGCGGCGGTGGCGCTGCTGGTGTGGGTGAAACACTGTTTGCCGCAGCCGATCGGCTGGCTGAGCGCGTTCTCCCGCCATTCGCTGGCGATCTACGGTTTTCACGCCCTTATCGTCAACGTGATGCGTAGCCGGCACCTGGATTTCACCGGCCACCCGCTGCTGGATATCTTCTGGGTGTTCGGCGTGGCGCTGGGGCTCAGCCTGCTGCTGTCTGTCGGCCTGCAGCGGCTGGATACCCGCCGACTGGTGTCATAGCGGCGAGCGCTGGCGCTGCTGGGCGCGGCGCAGCTGCCGCCCGGAAGAAAAGCCGGCCGCCAGCGCGGCCTTCTCCAACCCATACCCTTGCTGCAGGCGCTGTTGCGCCACCGCCAACCGCAGCTGTTCATGATACTCCCGCACGCTGATGCCGATGTGGTTGCGAAACAGCCGCGCCAGGTGGCGGCTGCTGACGTGCGCCTTCTCCGCCACCTGCGGCACCGACCAGTCGGCCTCCGGCTCGGCGGCCATCACGTCCTGCGCGCGGTGTACCGCCGGGTGCAGGTGGTTGCGGTAGCGCAGCCAGGGCGACAGCTGCGGATCGTCCCCGGCGCGGCGGAAATAGACCACCATGTCGCGTGCGACGTCGCGCGCCCGGCCGGAGCCGCAGTGGCGGTGGACCAGGTGCAGCGCCAAATCGATGCCGGTGGTGATGCCCGCGCTGGTGTAGATGCCGCGATCTTCGACGAAGATACGGTTCTCTTTCACCTGCGCCGCCGGCGCCTGCCGGCGGATACGCTCGATGACGTCGTGGTGGGTGGTGCACTGATAGCCGTCGAGCAGCCCGGCCTGCGCCGCCAGCAGCGCGCCGGAACAGATGCACACAAGGGTGATGCGCTGCCGCTGCAGATCGGGCCGCAGCGTCGCCAGCCAGCGTCGCGCCTGCTCGGCCTCTTCCCCGGCGAAATAGCGCTGCGAATCGCCGACGCCCGGCAGCACCAGAATGGCGCCGTCTTCCAGGCGTTCGGGCAACGGCTGCAGGCCGCTCAGCGTCATGCCGATGGAGCAGACGATCTGCGGCGCCGGGCTGAGATAACGCAGGCTGAACTGCCCGGCGAGGCGCAGGGTTTCCGCCGGGCCGCTGACGTCCAGCGACAGCACGTTGGGCAACAGCAGAAAATAGACGGCCTGCGACATGGTTACTCCTGTGCGAGTTGCGCCAGCGCCTCATCCACGCTGGCGATGCGGGCGAAACGATCGACCAGTACGGTTTCAGTATGCCGCTTCAGCTGCGCGGGGGTAAAGGTTTCACCGTCGGGATGACGCATCGGGAAAGTCAGCGTCGCCTCGGTGACGAAGGTCACCCGATAACCGAGATCGGACGCTACCCGGGTGGTGGTTTCGCAGCACTGCTCGGTACGGATGCCGGAGACGATCAGGTGGTTGATATCCCGCTCGCGCAACCAGGCGTCGAGGCCGGATTCGGTCAGCGCATTGTGTACGTGCTTATGCACGGTGATATCCGCCTGGTGGGTGAGGAACGGCAGGCGCTGCACATGGCCCGAAGCCAGCGAGAACGGCCCCTGCGGCGAAACGTGCAGCACATCGACCAGCGCTGCGCCGCGTTGTTGGCAGCCCACGATCAGGCGCGTCAGCGCCTGCTGAAACGCCGGCAGATCGTCCTCCTGCCAGAATGGACGGTGCTGGAATGATTGCTGGACATCGATGATCAATAACGCGCTCTGTGACATTTTCGGCCCTCCGCCAGTATGTGTAGCGACCATCTTGCGCCGCGCCTTACTCTGGCAGAAGGCCAAAAACGGCCATCATGATGACAACAGCGGACCGACCTTAGGCTTTGCTCACCTGGCCGGCCACCAGACGCCCCTGATGGAAGGTGGCGCTGCGCGCCGGCAGGCGGGCGACCGCCTCGGCGGAACAGCTGGCGTTGACCAGCACGAACTCGGCGGCATCGCCGGCTTTTGGCCAGGCGCGCTGGCCCTTATCGTCCAGCGGCAGCACGCCACCGGTGGAGATGGCCATGGCGCGCGACAGGTGATACTCGTCGGAGCCACGGTACAGCTGGGCGTACAGGTTGGCCTTCTCCAGGATGTCGCCGGTGCCGAACGGCGACCAGTGGTCGATCACGCTGTCGGTGCCGGTCATCACGAACACCCCTTTCTCGCTGAGCTGCGGCAGCGGCATCATCAGGCCGCCGATCGGCACCGTAGAGGCGATAGTGATCTGCTGCGCCGCCAGCCGGGTGGCGGTTTCCGCCAGTTCGCCCGGCGTCAGCGTGGTCAGGGCGAAAGCGTGGCTGATGGTGACCTTGCCGCGCAGCGCCGGGTTTTGCTCCACGGTGGCGATCATGTAGTTGATGGCGGCGACCCCGGCCGGGCTGGTCTCATGCAGGTGGATATCCACGCCTTTGCCGGTATCGAGGGCGATCTGGAACATGGCGTCCAGCGATTGCTCCATCGCGCCGTCGACGTTGGTCGGATCCAGCCCGCCGACGTACTGCACGCCCATCTGCATCGCTTCGCGCATCAGCGCATCGACTTTGGAGTGCAACAGCCCGTGCTGCGGGAAGGCGACGATTTCACAGCTGAAGTCCGCCCGGTGGTTTTCCAGCGCGCGCTGCAGGTGCTCCAGGCTTTTCAGGCCGCTGACCGGATCGATATTGCAGTGGCTGCGCGCCACGGTGCTGCCCTTGGACTGCAGCAGGGCGATCAGGTTTTCCGCCCGCTGCTGCGAGGTGGGCAGCAGTTTCGGGATCAGCGTCTGCTCCAGCGCGATCATGTCCATGATGGTTTTGCCCTGGCGCGGGCGCGGCGCCTGCCACGGGCCGCTGTAGAAGGTTTTGTCCAGGTGGATGTGCATGTCGCGAAACGCCGGCAGCAGCAGCTGGCCCTGCGCCTTATAGCGGGGCACGCCGGTGGGCAACGCGGCGTTGGCGGCGTGAATGGCGGCGATCTTGCCGTCTTTGATCTCCAGCGTGTACAGCGCGGTGCGGGTGCCGATCACCGTTTCGCCGTCGTATTCAAAGCCGTCTTCCAGCCGCACCTCGCTCAGGCAGTAGTGGCGATCGGTCAGGGTCATCGGTGCCGGTGCGCACTGCCCGTCGCCCGGTGACGCGGCCTGCGCCATGCCACCCGTCAGGCCGATCACCGCGCAGGCGGTGGTAAGTTTGCCGGTTTGGCTGAGGAAGGCTCTGCGGCCCGGTTGTTGAGGGGTTTCCACGTTCGGTTCCTTAATCCAGAGGTGAGGGATGAAAACATCCCCCAATTTAGGAGAGGAACCGGCCGGTTGGCAGTGACATTTGCCACTGGTGACTATTCGATTTGGTAATGATCGGCGTGTGCCGGCGTTTATATCAACCCGCAAAACACCGCCAGCCGCTGGGCCAGCGCCAGCGTGGCGGCGGGGGCGCCGTCGCGGTAGTAGAGCGCCAGTTCGAAGCTGTCTATCGGCGGCAATCCTTCGGCTTCGCCCAGCACCCGATGCGTGGGCAGACGGCAGCCGGCCGGCAACAGGGTGACGCCCAGCCCGGCGGCGGAAGCGGCGGTCAGCGCCGCCAGGCTGGCGCTGCTGTAGCCGATGCGCCAGCGTTTGCCGAGGTTGTCCAGCGCCTGGCACAGCTCGTCGCGGTACAGGCCGCTGAGCGGAAATACCGCCAGCGGCACCGGCGATTGCTCGATGGCCGGGAAGGCCTGGCTGTCCAGCCACAGCAGCGGTTCCGGCCGCGCGGCGCGCGGCGGTTGCCGGCGGCGCTGCTTCACCAGGATCAGATCCAGCTCTTCACGCGCGTAGGCGCTGTGCAGATCGGCGCTCAGGCCGCTGGCGACGTCCAATCGCAGGTGCGGGTGCTCGCGGCTGAAGTCGGCCAGCAGCTCGGTGGTGGGCACGGCGAAATCCTCCGGCATGCCGATCCGCAGCACGCCGTCGCGCCAGATGCCGGTCAGCGCGTCGTGGGCCTCTTCATTCAGCGCGATGATGCGGCGCGCGTAGCTCAACAGCTTGACGCCTTCTTCGGTCAGCAGCACCTGATGCGAGGAGCGCTCAAACAGCGGCTTGCCCAGCATCTCTTCCAGCCGGCGCACCTGCTGGCTGACGGTGGACTGCGACAAAAACACCCGCTCTGCGGCGCGGGTGAAGCTGTTGCTGTCGCATACGGCGACGAAGCTGAGCAGCAGCTGCGGATTGAACATCGGGTAGCGATTCATTTTCCCACTGTTGGCTATTTTATTATTTAATTTCCCAATACTAGCGGCGTTGCCTACAGTAACGCAACGCTGCGGCGATCGCGCTGTGACGCCGCACTCTTCATTTTGCAGTACCAGGAATATACCGTGTTAAATCATTCTGTTAATTCACCTTCTTCGCGCCGCTGGTTCAACCCTCTGCTGCTGGCGCTGGTGTTGATCGGCCTGAACATGCGGCCGCTGTTGACCTCGATTGGCCCGTTGCTGCCGACGCTGCGCCAGGCTACCGGGCTGAGCTTTGGCGGCGCGGCGCTGCTGACCACGCTGCCGGTGCTGATGATGGGCCTGATGGCGTTGGCGGGGGGCGCCATCAACCGGCTGTTCAGCGAACGCAGCGCTGTGGCGTTGAGCCTGTTGGCGATCGGACTGGGCGCGCTCTGGCGCGAGCTGGCCCCCGGCAGCGTGCAGCTGCTGATGAGCGCGGTGCTGGGCGGGCTCGGCATCGGGGTGATCCAGGCGGTGATGCCCGGCATCATCAAGCATCATTTCCTCAACAGCATGGCGCTGGTGGCCGGGCTGTGGTCGGCGGCGCTGATGGGCGGCGGCGGACTGGGCGCGGCGATCACCCCGTGGTTGATGAGTGCGGGGCACGACTGGCACAGCGCGCTGGCCTGGTGGGCATTGCCGGCGCTGGTGGCGCTGCTGGCCTGGTGGCCGGTCAGCCGCGGGTTGTCGCGCCTAGGCGCGGCGGGAGAAAACCGCGAGCCAAGCCTGCTGCGCAACCGGCGCGCCTGGCTGCTCGGCGCCTATTTCGGCCTGATCAACGGCGGCTACACCAGCCTGATCGCCTGGCTGCCGCCGTATTACATGCAGCTCGGCTGGCAGCCGCAGGCCAGCGGTTCGCTGCTGGCGCTGATGACCTTCGGCCAGGTGGTGGGCGCGCTGCTGTTGCCGGCGCTGGCGCGCAATCATGACCGGCGGCCGCTGCTGCTGCTGGCGCTGATGATGCAACTGATCGGCTTTATCGGCCTGATTTACCTGCCGCAGACGCTGCCGTGGCTGTGGGTGTTGGTTTCTGGGCTGGGGCTGGGCGGCGCGTTCCCGCTGTGCCTGGTGCTGGCGCTCGATCACCTGCACCAGCCAGCGGCGGCCGGGCGGCTGGTGGCCTTTATGCAGGGCGTCGGCTTCCTGCTGGCGGGCGTGACACCCTACCTCTCCGGCCTGCTGCGCGACTACAGCGGTGGCTTCGTGCTGGACTGGCAGATCCACGCGCTGCTGGTGGTGGTGCTGATCGCCATCACCTGGCGCTTCCACCCGCACAGCTACCGGCGGGCGTTCGCCGAATAATATTTCTGTCATTGCCGCTCCCTATAGTGACGTTGCTTTTACTTCTGGGCGATAACAACGAAAAGGGACAATGACATGCACAACACCAAAACCCGGCTGGCGCTGCTGGTCGGCTGCATGGCGCTGAGCGCCAACCTGTGGGCCGAGGCGCAGCCGGTACCGGCGACGCTGGCGGGGCATGCGCTGCTGCCGGTGAAATCCACCGTTTCCACGCCGAAGGACGCGCCGAGCGATCTGCAGCTGAGCGGTAAGTACACCAGTGGCAAACGCGTCACCGAGCTGGGCAGCGTGGCGGGCAAATCCGCCGATCGCCTGACCGGCCTCGGCCTGCCGATCGAAGGCCAGCCGCTGCAGGGCCACTCAGGCATCAAACACATGCCCGACGGCACCTACTGGGTGCTGACCGACAACGGCTTCGGCAGCAAGGCCAACTCGCCGGACGCCATGCTGTATCTCAACCACTACAAGATCGATTTCAAAGACGGCACGGTAGCGCCGCTGAAGACGGTTTTCCTGCACGATCCGGATAAAAAGGTGCCGTTCCACATCATCAACGAGAGCACAAAGCAGCGTTATCTGACCGGCAGCGATTTCGATCCGGAAAGCTTCCAGTTTGCCGACGATGCCTTGTGGATCGGCGAAGAATTCGGGCCTTACCTGATCAAGGCCGACCTGAACGGCAAAGTGCTGGCGGTGTTCGACACCCAGGTGGACGGCAAGGTGGTGAAATCGCCGGACAACCCGACGCTGACCCTGCCGGGCGCGCCGGACGGCAAGCAGAACTTCCAGGTGGCACGCTCCAAAGGCTTTGAAGGCATGGCCGCCTCGCCGGACGGCAGCAAGCTGTATCCGCTGCTGGAAGGGGCGCTGTGGGACGGCGAGCAGTTCGAGAACGTCGGCGGCAAACGCTACCTGCGGGTGCTGGAGTTTGACGTGAAACAGCAGGCCTGGACCGGCCGCAGCTGGCAGTACGTGCTGGAAGACAACCAGAACGCCATCGGCGACTTCAACATGATCGACGCCACCCACGGGCTGGTGATCGAGCGCGACAACGGCGAAGGCACGCCGGATAAAGCCTGCGCCGCAGGCGCGCCGACCGACAACTGCTTCAGCCAGGTGGCCAAGTTCAAGCGGGTGTATAAAATCGCCTTCTCGGACGCCAACGTCGGCAAACCGGTCGAAAAACTGGCCTATATCGACCTGATGAACATCCAGGATCCGAACAAGCTGGCGCGCAAGCCGCTGAACGACGGCGTGCTGACCTTCCCGTTCTTCACCATCGAGAACGTGGACGTGGTGGACGCTAACCACATCATCGTCGGCAACGACAACAACTTCCCGTTCTCCTCCAGCCGCCAGCCCAATATGGCGGATGACAACGAGTTCATCCTGCTGGACGTGAAGGATTTCCTGAAGTAGCGCTCCCCGGCCGCCGAATCGCCAGCGGCCGCCATTTCCCGCTTAGCGCAGCGAACAAACTGCGCTATAATCAGCGCCTTGCTTCTTCTCTTCTCCAAGGAAGATCCTCGTCCCCGGTGGGGCGGCCGGACTTCAAATCCGGTTGGGGCCGCCAGCGGTCCTGGGCAGGTTCGACTCCTGTGATCTTCCGCCAATCAGTATCTCTCTGACTCTCCTTGACTCAACTAATTCTCCGTAATTACTGGATTTAACGCTTTATATTGTCTCTGTAACTCAACGGGGCTCTACCCACATCAACGCAATATTGGGGGTGCTTTAGGGGGTGCAAAATTGTATGCTCTTTTTTGGCACCCCCAGACTATGTGGTAACCCCTGATTCCTCTGACTTGGCTGTGCCACACATACACCGCTGCTTATATTTTCAATGGAGATGCTATGCCACTAACGGATATCAAGGTGAAAACGGCTAAGCCGATGGATAAGGCTTACAAGCTAACTGACGGTGGCGGCATGTATCTGCTGGTCAAGCCGAATGGTTCGAAATACTGGCGACTGAAGTACCGTTTTGTCGGCAAGGAAAAGATGCTATCGATCGGCGTTTATCCGGATGTTTCTTTAGCCGATGCACGTCAGAAGAGAGACGAAGCGCGCAAAATCTTGGCTGCCGGTGGCGATCCTGGTGAGGTGAAGAAGGCGGATAAGCTGGCGCAGAAGCTCTCTACTGAAAATACGTTTGAGGCTATTGCCCGAGAGTGGCATAAACAAAAGGCCGATCGCTGGTCGTTACGCTATCGTGATGAAATCATTGATACCTTCGAGAAAGACATATTCCCTTATCTTGGCCGACGCCCGATAGCTGAGATTAAGCCAATGGAGCTACTTGAAACGCTTCGTCGCTTGGAGAAGCGCGGTGCGCTGGAGAAGATGCGCAAAGTGCGCCAGCGCTGCGGCGAGGTGTTTCGCTATGCCATTGTTACCGGGCGTGCGGAATACAATCCGGCTCCCGATTTGGCGACTGCCTTGGCAACGCCAAAGAAAACCCATTTTCCCTTCCTTACCGCAGAAGAACTTCCCTATTTCATCAAGGATCTGATCGGGTACACCGGTAGTGTAATCACTAAAACGGCGACGCAAATTATCATGCATACGGGGGTGCGTACGCAGGAACTACGCTTTGCGCGTTGGCAGGATATCGACTTTGAGAAGCGTCTCTGGGAGATCCCCCCTGAAGTGATGAAGATGAAACGGCCCCATATCGTTCCGCTGTCAGAGCAGGTTGTGGAGCTGTTTCAGTCGCTGAAGCCGATTACCGGCATGTATCCGTTGGTATTTGTTGGAAGAAATGACCGGACAAAGCCGATCTCAAAGGAAAGCGTTAATCAGGTTATTGAGTTACTGGGTTATAAAGGGAGGCTGACAGGACACGGCTTCCGCCACACGATGAGCACGATCTTGCACGAGCAGGGGTTCAACTCGGCGTGGATAGAGACGCAGCTTGCTCAT
Organism: Serratia sp. LACPHL-BACT-2024-00286; assembly: GCF_043109535.1. NCBI lineage: Bacteria > Pseudomonadati > Pseudomonadota > Gammaproteobacteria > Enterobacterales > Yersiniaceae > Serratia > Serratia sp. LACPHL-BACT-2024-00286. The sequence goes on along the minus strand of NZ_JBICNA010000007.1, from coordinate 183,349 downwards.
GTGGATAAGAATGCGATTCGCGGCACGTACAACCATGCGCATTACCTGGAGGGAAGACGGGAGATGATGCAGTGGTATGGGGACTATATTGATGGGCTTGCGAGTGCTGGAAACGTACTTGCTGGTTCGTTTAGCAAAACGGCATAAAATTTTTTTTACTTCAGCTAGGTACTGGGAAAGGAGGTTTTTTTATTTGCTAAGTTCAATGAAAAAATATTTTTTCAGCAAAACAGCTAGTTATAGGCAATTCTTTTTTTATTCATCGCTCTTTTTGATGGCTAAGTGTAACAGGGTGTCCATCTGTAGAGGTGGTACTGTAGATAAAATGCTATTGACGATACTGTTTTTTTATATCATGATGCTTCTACCAACTCACTTTTACTGCGGTAGCAGTCGTACAGACAGTGATGTGAGTGGTGCGACAGGCGGCAACCTGTCGCGTTGACTCAAACCCAAAGCGTCTAAAACTAGGATCGGAGGTCGTACCTATGGCAGTTTATCAAATTTCTTATGATCTGCAAAAGCAGATTATTACACTTAGTGTAACAACTGAATCACACCCGGCAGATCTTGATGCTAACCCCGTAACTCTACATGGTTCATTGCCGCTCACCAAATTGCTGAGGAAATTCGCGAGGATGTTCTGGTTATGGTGGTGATTTAGTAAAAAGAGTTAAAGTGGCAGGAGTAGGCACGGATTATCCATGAAAGGGTTTTAAAATCCCCTGGCCGTTGAATCCTCACCATACGAACAGTGCATCAGGAATGATGCACCTACCCGAGGTCTTTATGCCAGCAACGTTAATAGAGTTAGGTGATATTGCTACAATCCGGTCTGGCTATACCTTTCGAGGGGCAATCGAGCCAGTATCTGACGGGGATGTACGCATATTACAAATTAAGGATCTTGAGCAGGATTGGCAGGGAGATCATGAGGCTTTACCGGCGATAAGCTGGGAGCAGCGTGTTGCACCACCTTTCCTCAGACAAGGCGAAATCGTCGTTGCCGCTAGAGGTAACCGGAACGTCGCGGTTGTCTATCGTAGTGAGATCCCTGTGGTAGCTACCAGCCAGTTTCTAATTGTCACTCTTCGAAGAAAAGAGTGTGAGATCGCTCCAGAATATCTGTGCTGGGTACTTAACCATCCCGTGACACAACAAATGTTTAATCGCAGTGGTACAAACATTCAGCTCATTACTAAAGCAGCATTGCTGGATGTGGAGATTCCTGTTCCATCTGCAGGTACTCAGCGACAACTTATTGAGCTCCAACGAGTCTGGCAGGAAGAAGATAAAATTATCAGTAAGTTACAAAAAAATCGCCACCAGCTTGAGCTTGGTATTTTGCAAAAATTACTTAAGGATAAATAGGTTATGAGCAACAAAATCGATCAAGACCGTATTAACCGGGTGCTGTGGGGTGTATGCGATATCTTCCGTGGCACCATCAGTCCTGATACCTATAAAGACTTTATCCTTACTATGTTGTTCCTGAAATATATTTCTGATGTATGGCAGGATCACTATGATGGGTATAAAAAAGAGTATGGCGATGAACCGGAACTGATCGAAGAGATGATGAAGAACGAACGGTTCGTTCTGCCAAAAGAGGCCAGTTTTTATGCGCTTTACAACCGCCGTAATGAACCTGGTAACGGCGAGCGTATCGACGAGGCGCTTCACGCCATTGAAGAAGCTAACGGTAACAAGTTGAAAGATGCCGGGAAAAGCGTTTTCCAGGACATTACTTTCAACACCGATAAATTAGGTGAAGAGAAGCAAAAGAACGGGATCCTCAAAGACTTGTTGCTGGAGTTCGCTGATCCAGAACTGAACCTTAAGCCTAGCCGCGTGGGCGGATTAGACGTAATCGGTAATGCGTATGAATACCTGATCGGTAAGTTTGCCGCCAACAGTGGTCAGAAGGCGGGTGAGTACTATACCCCACCGGAAGTGTCTGAACTGATGGCGGAACTGTTGGATCCTCAACCTAGCGACACTATTTGCGATCCAGCCTGTGGTTCTGCATCCTTGTTGATGAAATGTGGCCGTAAGGTAGTACAGCATCATGATTCTAAACAGTATGAGCTCTATGGCCAAGAAGCCATCGGCTCAACCTGGTCGCTGGCGAAAATGAACATGTTCCTGCATGGAGAGGATAACCACAAAATTGAGTGGGGCGACACCATTCGTAACCCCAAACTGCTGGATAAAAATGGCGATTTAATGCTGTTTGATGTGGTTACCGCTAACCCACCGTTCTCGCTCGATAAGTGGGGGCACGATGACGTGGAAAACGATAAGTTTGGTCGTTTCCGTCGAGGCATGCCGCCAAAGACTAAGGGTGATTACGCCTTTATTCTGCATATGATTGAAACCATGAAGCCGAAAACCGGGCGTATGGGCGTGGTGGTTCCTCATGGCGTGCTATTCCGTGGTTCTAGCGAAGGAAAAATTCGCCAAAAGTTGATTGAAGAAAACTTACTTGATGCGGTGATTGGTTTACCTGAAAAGCTGTTTTATGGCACGGGGATTCCTGCTGCAATTCTGATCTTTAAAAAGCAGAAAGTAGACGATAACGTGTTATTTATCGATGCTAGCCGTGAGTTTGAACCGGGCAAAAACCAGAACAAGTTAAGCGTGGAAAATATTGCTAAAATCGTTAAAACCTATCGTGAGGGTGATAACGTCGATAAATACGCTTATCTCGCCAGTCTACAGGATATTCGTAACAACGACTACAATCTGAATATTCCCCGCTATGTTGATACATTCCAAGAGGAGGAGGATATCGACCTTATGGCAGTACGTGCAGAGCGCGAACAGTTAAAAGCCCAATTAAGCAAACTAGAAACAGAGATGGCTGCATATTTGGAGGTGTTAGGTTATGGCTCGCGAGCTTGACGTAACTGCTATACCTGCGGGCTGGAAGTATGATCTGCTCGATAAGTTTGCAGAGAGATGCAGTGGTCATACACCGAGCAAGAGCCATCCCGAGTATTGGAATGGGGGGATTAAATGGATTTCACTGACAGATAGCTATCGTTTAGACAAAGGCTATGTATATGCGACCGATAAGGAAATCTCACAAAAAGGTATTAATAATAGCTCAGCAGAACTACATCCTGCTGAGACAGTAGTGTTATCTCGCGATGCAGGGATTGGGAAGAGCGGAGTGATGGCTGAGGCCATGGCTGTAAGCCAGCACTTTATCGCTTGGAAGTGTGACAATAAGGAAAAATTGAACAGTTGGTTCTTGTATAATTGGCTTCAATTGAATAAGGCTGAGTTTGAACGACAAGCTGTCGGATCAACAATTAAGACTATTGGGTTACCTTATTTTAAGAAGCTGAAGATTGCAGTTCCGCCATATTCAGAGCAAAAAAAAATCGCCAAAATCCTTTCTACCTGGGATAAGGCGATTGCAGCCACTGAGAAACTGCTTATCAATAGCCAGAAGCAGAAAAAAGCATTGATGCAAAAATTGCTTACAGGCAAGAAGCGTTTTATGGGGTTTAGTGGGGAGTGGAAACCGGCTCAATTACGTAATATAGCGAAAGTAGTTAAAGGGAAAGCATTAAGCAGCAAAGATTTGATTGAGGGTGAAGTGCCTGTTATAGCGGGTGGAAAAAGTAGTCCTTACAAGCACTGTCATTTCACTCATGAAAATGTGGTAACAGTAAGCGCTAGCGGGTCATATGCAGGTTATGTTGCCTACCATCCTCATAAAATCTGGGCTTCTGACTGTTCTGTTGTTGTTGCAAAAGAGGACTCTTCTATTGGGTATATATTCCAGTTACTTGTATTTATGCAAGAAAAAATTTATTCATTGCAAAGTGGTGGTGCGCAACCTCATATTTACCCAAAAGATATTGAAAGCTTACACGTTTTAATTCCTCCTAAAAGGGAGCAAGAGAAGCTCTCTATTGTTTTGACAATTTGTGACAATGAAATAGAAACTTTAAAACAACAACTCAATCACCTAAAACAAGAAAAGAAAGCCCTGATGCAACAACTGCTCACCGGTAAACGTCGGGTGCAAACGGAGGCGGCATGACGGATAAGCATCTACGGCAAGCTCCGGAGGGTGAGTTCCTGTTGTTTCAAAGCGAAGATGGTGCCGCTATCAGTCAAATATGCTGTGGCTTACTCAGGCATCAATGGCTGAGCTATGTGATAAGGGGGTTCGTACAATTAACGAATATCCGATCAACACCATTGCTAAAGGCGAACTTGCTCGAAGTCGAACTATCCAAAAATTCCGGATGGTTCGTCAGGAAGGAAATGTCAGGTTTCCAGAGAGATAGAGCACTATAAGGGAGTATAATGAACACCCAATATGCCCCAAAATTTCAGGAAGAATACAGTGCTAAGCTTCCGGCTTTGGCGCTGCTGAATAACATTGGCTGGTCTTACCTTTCTCCTGAAGAGGCTCTGGCTGCCCGAGCAGGCAAACCCGATCAGGTTGTATTGACGCACCTGCTCAGGGAGCAACTGGCAAAGCGTACTTTTACGTTTGGTGGACAGGAATATTCTCTTTCTGACAAGGCTATTGATAATCTGATTGCTGAAGTCAACAGCCCGGCCCTGAATCAGGGCTTACTCACTGCCAATGAGCGTCTCTATAACCACTTGATATATGGGATTTCCGTTACCGAGTTTATCGATGGTAAAAAGGCGAACCCAACCATTGCCTTAATCGATTGGCATCATCCAACGAATAACAGCTTTGTCTTTACCGAGGAGTTCACGGTAACGCGGGCTAACGGTGTTGAATCACGTAGACCAGATATCGTCTGCTTTGTGAACGGTATTCCACTGGTGGTCATTGAGGCCAAACGTCCGGATGGTAATGCTAAAAAGGCGCCAACCATTGGTGAAGGGATATCACAAACTCTCCGCAATCAGCGGCACGATGAAATTCCACGCCTGTTTGTCTACAGCCAGTTGCTGTTGTCGATTAATGGTCATGATGGTCGGTATGGTACCTGTGGAACATCGGCTAAATTCTGGGCCGCCTGGCGTGAAGAAGATCTCTCTGATGCTGAAATGTATGTCATCAAGAACCAAAAACTTCTGCCTGAACAGCTAGATAAGTTATTTGATCATCGGCCAGTAGCGGCCAGAGACTGGTACCAGGGTTTGGTAGCTGCGGGTGAGTTGGCCGTTACCGGGCAAGATAAGCTGTTAATCAGCCTATTGTTGCCTGAACGTCTGCTGGATATGGTTCGCTTTTATACGCTGTTTGATAAAAAAGTCGGCAAGGTTGTTGCTCGCTATCAGCAAGTTTTTGGCATCAAACGCTTGATTGAGCGCATCAATACCAAAAGACCTGATGGTAGCCGTGAAGGTGGTGTTATTTGGCATACCACCGGTTCGGGTAAATCGTTGACGATGGTATTTCTGAGCAAAGCGCTAATCTTGCATGAAAGCTTAAAGCAATGCCGCATTGTGGTGGTTACCGACCGCGTCGATTTGGAAAACCAGCTTAGCCGCACCTTTATCTCCAGTGGAGAGCTCTCCGGGAAGAGAGACAAGTCAGCGGCGATCGCGACATCCGGCAGGCGTTTGGCAGAGCAGATTGGTAAGGGCACTGAGCGTATTATCTTCTCGTTGATCCAGAAGTTTAATACCGCGATCAGGCAGCCTGAATGCATCAATACCAGTTCAGATATTATCGTGTTGATTGATGAAGGCCACCGTAGCCAGGGTGGTGAAAACCATATCCGCATGACGCAGGCGTTGCCGAAAGCCGCATTCGTTGCTTTTACTGGTACTCCATTGCTGAAAGATGATAAAACGACCAATAAATTTGGTTCTATCATCCATGCTTATACGATGCAGCGAGCAACGGATGATAAAGCCGTAACGCCACTACTTTATGAAGAGCGCATTCCCGATCTGGATGTGAATGAACGAGCTCTCGATAGCTGGTTTGAGCGAATCACCGAAGGGTTAAGCGACCAGCAAAAAACCGATCTTAAACGCAAATATTCCAGTAAAGGGCAGATCTACACCGCAGACGATCGTATTCGTCTGATTGCATTAGATATTGCCAATCACTTCGTAAAAAACATCGATGAAGGATTAAAAGGTCAGCTTGCTTGTGACAGTAAAGCCGCTGCCATCAAGTACAAGAAATACCTGGATGAGGTCGGGCTTTTTGAATCCGCGGTGGTGATCAGCGCCCCTGATACACGTGAAGGCAACACCGAAGTTGATGAATCTACCGCACCTGAAGTGGTTAAATGGTGGAAGGAGAATGTCGGTCAACAGGATGAACAATCCTACACCAGAAATGTGATAGACCGCTTTGATAAAGACGATTCGCTGAAATTGCTGATCGTGGTCGATAAGCTGCTAACCGGCTTTGATGAGCCCAAAAACGCTGTGCTTTACATCGATAAGCAGCTTAAAGGACACAACCTGATCCAGGCGATAGCACGAGTTAACCGTTTGCACCCTAAGAAGAAATTCGGTCTGCTCATAGACTATCGTGGCATTCTTAAAGAGTTGGATACCACCATAGAGAAGTACCAGAAACTCGCATCCCGCACACAGGGTGGCTATGAGATTGACGATCTCGCCGGGCTCTATAATCAGATGAGCACCGAATACAAACGTTTACCGCAGCTTTATAAAAACCTGTGGGCGATTTTTGACGGTGTGAAGAACAGGCAAGATACCGAGCAACTGCGTCAGGTATTGGTGCCACGCATTGAAGAAAAAAATGGCGAACTGGTCGATGTGCACCTGAAAATACGTGAGGATTTCTACGAGGCACTGACTGAATTTGCCAGTTGCTTAAAAGTTGCATTGCAATCAGCCACTTTCTTTGAAGACAAGAGCTTCAGTGAAGATGATCGCCGTCATTACAAAGAGACGGTGAAGCAGTTCTCCAGTTTGCGCCAGTTAGTGCAGCAAGATGCTGGTGAGCGTATCGACTATGATGAATATGCCGAGCAGGTCAAAAAGTTACTCGATAAGCATGTTGTTGGCGTAGAAGTTCGTGAGCCTGATGGTGTTTACGAAGTAAACAAGATGGGGCAAGCGCAGCCAGAAGAGTGGAGCGAAGATAAAACCCGTAACGAAACCGACATCATAAAAACGCGTGTTACTCGTATGATCGAGCAAGAACTGCGTGATGATCCTTATGCGCAGGAGGCGTTCTCTAAGCTATTACGGCAAGCTATTGAAGAAGCTGAGAAGTTATTCGAACATCCGCTCAAGCAATATATGCTTTTCCGGGAGTTTGAAGAGCAGGTGCAGGAACGCCGCTTGAATGATATTCCAGATGCATTCGCCGGCAATCACCATGCTCAGGCTTACTTTGGCGTATTCAAGAAGATTTTGCCTGAGGTCTTCTCGATTACCGATTCGCAAGTTCAGGATAAGTGGATAAAACTGGCGTTTGATGTGGATCGTTCAGTTGAAACCTCGGTGGCAGAAAACTCGATAAACCCGCAGAACATTGAAGCAGATATCAGGAAAAAGCTGCTGCCATTAATGTTTAAAGAATGCAAAGCCATTGGCGGCGGTATGGACCAGGCGAAGAAGATCGTCGAGATGATTGTACAAATTACCCGTGTCGGATTGAGTGGAGTGTAAGCTGTGCCCATTCACGCGCAAACGCAGGCTATGAGCTTTATCTACGGAGACGAGTGGATCAACTTTGACCGTGAGCCTCGTCCCTATGCAACAAGCCGCGTGTTGATTAAGGTGCATCCTGATTGCCGGGTGGTGGTCTCTGCACCTGAAGAGGCTGATGATCTGGCCGTCCTGACGGCAGTGAAAAAGCGAGGACGCTGGATTTACCAGCAGCTTCGCGATTTCCGCAAACAGCTTGAGTACATTACGCCACGTAAGTATATCAGCGGTGAGAGCCATTATTATCTTGGCAAACAATACTTGCTGAAGGTGATTGAAGAACCTGCAGGGTTACAACGCGTAAAAATGTTGCGTGGAAAGCTGGAGGTTACCTTGCGTCAGAAGAGCTCTGAAAAGGTCCGGCAGCTTCTTGTCGATTGGTATAAGACTCGTGCCAAGGATGTTTTCGCCAAACGGCTCGAAGCCATGCTCGAGCAGGCTCTGTGGGTCAATGTTCCGCCCCCATTGCGCATTCTCACCATGCAAACGCAGTGGGGGAGCTGTTCCCCTAACGGTCGGCTCACCCTTAACCTAAACCTGGTCAAAGCCCCCCGGGAATGCATCGACTATGTGATTTTGCATGAGCTCTGCCATCTGGCCGAGCACAACCATAGTGAACGCTTCTATCGGCTTATGGGGCAGGTTATGCCTGATTGGGAGAAGACTAAGAAGCGTTTGGATGGAATGGCTGGAGTGATAATGGTAGGTTAAGAATATGGATGTGATACTGCTTTTTTGGGGGCTATCCCGCTTACATTAAGGTGAAGAAAATGGAAAAAATTGTCTGTGGGTTGTGCAATGCGGAGGTCGGGTTAAATATGTTATCTAACCATAAGCATGGTTGGAAGTTGGTACCTAAGGCCACAGTGGAAGCACCATCAGTTACCCCAGAAGTCTGCAAATGCCCAATATGTAATGTTTCTCTTAAAGACGCCCGACGATTAAAAAAACATCTCGACAAGGCTCATGCCAAAGCAGGCATTTCTTCCCGACCCCTCCATCACACCGCTAAAAAACAAAGTGTATCCACGATTTCTTACCATTGGGCGCTCACTAAGAAATTGGATAAAAAATATACCAGCGTGGTAGATAAATTTGTAGCCGAAAAAACGTTGTTAGAAATTGAAAAGGAAATAACGCTTATAGTGAATAGCTATGATGCTGCAGATTTGTCGCGGCAGAGTTTGATGTCAGGTCGACTGATTATACTTTCGCATGCTAAGAAAAGAATTGAAGCAAAAAACAAGGCGAGTAAAAACAAGAAAGTACCTGCTAAGCGTTCAAAAAAAGGACCTGTTCGTTCTGGGGACATCATGGACCAATACATTGGTGGCAGGCGAATCGTTGTTTCCGGTGGTTTACCTTCTTTAGGAAAAAGGTGAAGGGGCCTAACGTGAATGAAAAACAGGGTGTTATCGACGAGAAAGGTCTATTCGATGCTGCACCCACGCTTCTACCTCACTCTGTAGCCAACGGGAGCTGCGCCCCAGTTTGATAGGTTTTGGGAATTCACCCTGCTGGATCAGTTTGTAAAACCACTTGTCACTTAAGGCAGTGAACTGCGTGATAAACGCCATATCGACAAGCTGATCATTCAGAAGGGATGATGAGTTGGTGTTCATGATTAAATCTCCTTTAAATTAGTTGGTTAAAGGAGGAATGCCGTTTTGGTTTTCTACTTGGCTTCCCTCAAGGGATGGGCTGCCGAGTAAGAAATAAATAATTCGTAGTTGGGGGTATGGCGCAAGTTCCCCCGGATGATGGGAGGGTATTGTCCTTACCCTGGTTTCTACGTTGGTATGTGCTTGTTCGTTTGCTTCCCCATCAGAACGCCAGAGTTCACCGAACATCCAAAGGAGCGTGCTTGATTGCTGTATTGCTTGGTCCGGTCTTTTGCCATGTAGTTGATACGATCCAAAAGAGCTTGGTAGTCATGTGTTTTCGTCAGGGCATTTCTATTGATGTGATAGCAGGGGTTCTTGGGAAAATAGACAAGAGAACGGTACTTTTCTTTATCAACACCAAGCGCACTACACCATGCCTGGACAATGAGGTCTGCAAGGTTACCTTCTGTTATATAGTTCCCCAGTATCCAGTAAGCATCCTTATTGAACATTAGGAGAACGTGGTAGTGGACTTTGTTTCCTATTTGGTTACTTTCCTTAACCCATATGTAATGAACTTCAGAGTCGTGTGCCTTGGGATTGGTTTTTTTACTTCTTTTCCTATCTGCTTTTACTTTAGCTTTAACAGCATCTGTAAAACGTGATATGACATTTTTGTCATTACGAGATGCTTCATTAGGCAAGTGCAGGTCAATACGTGCAGCTAAGGTTCTAGGGTGTTTAGCTAAAGCGAGACTTATGACTTGCTCAAACCTATTTAGGTAGTGATTGTTATGTGATGTTGTGCTTGCTTTCATAATGTATGCCCTCAGGGTTTAATTGTCTTCATCTCATCCCATACCCCGTATTTAATTATTAAAATCACCTTTCATATCTTCAATTTTATTTGTATATAATTAATCTACTTTGTTCTGTATATATATTAAACAATCCGAGATTTTATTTTAGTTTGCACTAAGCAAATTTCATGGCGATTTTCAGACTGGGCGAGGTGTCAGACTACGATTCTATTGATTACTTTTTGGATAATTTACTCTGGAGTTATGCTTTTTTAAAACGCTATATTTACATGCTTGTTTGCAGGGAGGCTGTTGCGCAGGGCAACCTGTTCTGGTTGGCACATTTGCTATCTCTTCCTCGAGTGGCATGGGAGAGACTGGACCAGTGCCGGCAACGCCACCGCTGTTTTGTAGGGAGGGTGTTCATGGATCAATCAATGGGATGCGCAGTATTTTTTTACATACCCCTATGTATTGGCGTACACAAAGCGCTTTACTTGCTCCCAAAGAGATCCTTTGAAAATCTTGATCTTTTGTTTCTATTTAAAATAATTGCATGATATATATGGTTTTGTTGTAAAGTAAGTTACTTTTTAAAGTCAAGGCTGTGGGGGAAAGCAAGAGATGGCAAGCAAGTACAAGATAACGACCTATCTTTCCGATAAGGCGCTCTATGAACGGGTCATTAACTCAGCCAAGAAAGCAGGGATGACGCAGTCAAAATACGTCGAGTCGCTTCTCATGCAAGAAAGTCCGCATGCTAGCGATGTGCGAAAAGTCAGGCCTGAGATAGAGATTTATGATCACTATTATCCCAGACAAGATATTTTCCCTTCTCATGGGGCACTCGTTCTTGACGAGGCATTGGCTTCTACGCCTAGTGAGAGGAAGTTGTTTTATTCTGAACAGATAACCCAAGCGGCCAACGCAGGGATTCTTGCTGATTTTTATAAGGAGGTGTATGGGGAAAATGTTCATAAGGTGGATCATGACAGTGCGATTTTTGTGTTTCTCAGACTACAGTTTTCCGGGAGTCTAAAGAAGAACTCAAATGTTTCAAGTGTGGAGTTTAAATATCGCGTTATGTATCAGCCTATGATAATTACTTCTACAGAGTGGAATAAATATAGTGGGTATTATGATTTCTTCAATATTAGATATTTGAGGCAGTCAGATCTTATTAATAAAGGGTGGCGCAGGAATTTCTCAAGTAAGTACTCCGGAGTTGTACCTGTTTTTGAGAGGAGAAGGGAACACAGGGATAATAGTGGTTTCTTTATTCCGGTTTTTAAGGAGCCTAAGTTTTTTTCAGATAGAGTGAGCGAGGTAAAAAACACTTTCATTGGAGATAACGGTTTTTTCTGTGGAGTTAAAAACATTAATAACAAAGAAAGATTTAATTTAAAAGGGCGGTGGCTGTTAAATATCTAGATTTTTCTGGTTTTTTATTTGGATAATTTCTTAGTTAAATATCATTGAAGTGGTATTTAACTTAATTATCTTAGGTAACGCAATGAATAAAAAACAGAAAAGTTATGAGCCTCTGTCTTCTTTGTTACAGACTCTTCCCCGAGAAATATCTCAAAGAGTGTTTCATCGACTCGATGAAGTGATCGCCTATGAACCGACAATCGGACTGATGGGCAAAACTGGCGCAGGGAAATCCAGCCTGTGCAATACGCTTTTTACGTCTCCTCCTGCCAACGTGGATGCGGTGAAGGGGGGTACCCGTTTTGCTCAACAGTACAAAACCTCTGGTGGTCTGAATGCTCTCAACATTATTGATTTCCCAGGGATCGGTGAAACACCCACGCTTGATAAGATGTATGCCCATTTGTACCAACACTGGCTGAATAAACTGGACCTGATTGTCTGGGTACTCAAAGCCGACGACCGCGCCTGGAATGATGATATCCGGTGTTACAGACAGTTGGTTTCTCAGGGGGCAGATCCCGCCCGGTGTCTGTTCGTCCTCAACCAGGCCGATAAAATTGAGCCTTGCCGGGAATGGGATATTGCAACTCGCCAACCTTCTCTGCGGCAACAGCAGAACCTTCAGGAGAAAGTGACCCAGGTGAATACCGTATTTTCTCCCGTACATCCTGTCTTGGCGGTTTCCGCCTCTGAAGGTTTCAATATTCCTGGGTGGGTCGAAACCCTTATCACCGTTTTACCCGACAAAGCCAGCAGTGCGGTTGCCCGTCAGCTTGAGCCTGAGTATCGGACAGAGAAGGTGACCACCACGGCGCAGGAGGGCTTTGGCCGCGTTGTAGGTGACATCTTTGACGCAAGCGTGGAATCCCTACTGGAGTCACATACATTAAGAACGTGGTTAAAACAGGTGCGCTCTCGATTGCTCTCTTTGGCCAAATTGCTCTGGCATCGCTTCTTTTAACGTATGCCGAGAAACCTGCCTTGTGTTCGATCTGTTTCGCCGATCGAATATAGATTCATTATAGTTTCTGGCTATTAAATCGCAATTAATGATCGTTTATATCGATAGATTTCAACGATCGGTTTCGGTTTATTGATCTTCACTAACGATTATCCCTCCTCTTTACATCCCGATACGATCCCCTCGCTGGGGAGGTCGTTTAATCCCACTGTTTTCTAATTAATTATTAATAAAGGAATATTTCTCTATGTTGAAACCTTATCCGTTTCTTAAGCAAGACACCTATGCCTGGTGTTTATCCATTGGCCTTCCTGTTATCTGGGGTCTCTCCGCTATCTTCCTCCCACAGAAAGTTGCGCTGGGTCTTTATATGCTTTTCTCCCTGGTCTGGGTGCTACTCGACCGATTGAGCCTGATGAAACAGGAGAAAACGGCCCCTTCACTGGGGTGGTTCTTGCTGCCGATGGTTTACCTGCGGCAACGTGACGAGCGTCAGGGGAAACCCTGGCGCTTGTTACAGGTATGGCTGATTTGCACCGTGTTATCAGCCGTGGCCGGTAATCATTTTAAAGCGCAATCGGGTACCGAACGGCTGGCGCAAAGCGCTTGCCCGGTGGTCACTAAAATCCTGCAGCGTCAGGGCATAGAGGAGCACTGTATCCGTATCACAGATATCAAGGAGGAGGTGGCAGGGCGTTTTTATCAGGCTCAGGCTTTGCTGAATACCGGCTCAAAAGAGCCGCTGACGATAGAAGTGCGCTCAGGCGGGAATATTTATGTCACGCTAACGGATCCGGAATAAGTGATTTTTATCAAGGAGATGATGAACATGAAAAAAACGATAATGATGTTTACCCTGTTGGTCAGCGCTCTGTTGAGCCAGGCCGCATGCGCAGCAGCTTATGATCCCAAGCCGATAGAATATCGGAATGTGGTGGCTGACAGCGTACAGGTTGAGCATGACCGTATTATGGATGGCGTTGATGAATTTATCATCACGGGGAAGAAGGGAAGGGTTACTGAGAAATTCAGGCTCACCTGCAACGCCGATGAAGCACGTCTGGGCATCATGTATTACCTGAAAGATATCTATGGCGATAAGGCCGAGGGGGCAACGGGAATGACTCTGCAGTATTACCCGGCCGGGGCCCATCAAATGAACATCAGTATCGATCATCCCGATACGTTGATGGACAGCCTTCTGACGGCTAATTTGGCACAGGCGGTTTCTGCCATGCAGAAGCGTAAGGAAGGGACCTTTGTTTTTCACTTCTACCACAACGACAGCAGCTTCGATCATGTCCCACTGGCTTACAGCTTCCAATACCCGGCGACAATGCTGGCCCCAGCCCTCGGGAGGGCATTGGTTAATGCCAGAACGACATCATGCGACATCAAATCAGGCAATAGCCAGCTATCACCACTCAAGCGTCTTGTTGATCATCTCTAGCTGATTGATTACCGCTATCAGTTTGTTACTGACTTAGAGCCCTGTCGCCGATCGCGACGGGGTTTTTGGTTTTTAGGCGCTGAGATGACCTATTTCAAGCCGTCTCCTGCGCTACCGCTCAATGAACCCTGAATGCAGTGACATCATGCCTATGAACGACTGAAAACAATGGGAACAACCTCATGAACTTAACCTTATCCCCGGCAGTCACTGAACTGCCATTAAGTACACAACGTACTATCAAACGCGCCCTGTTATTGCTGGAGGCCCATTTGCGTGAGCCGGGAGCCTCATTCACTTCACCTGGTACCGTCAGCGATTGGCTTCGATTGCGAATGGCTAGGCTGGAGCGTGAAGTATTTATGGTGCTCTGGCTTGACAATCAACACCGGCTATTGGCCCACGAAACGTTGTTCACCGGCAGTATCAACAGCACCGAAGTCCACCCCCGCGAAATCGTGAAAGCGGCACTGAAGCACAATGCTGCTGCGGTACTTCTCGCGCATTGCCATCCTTCCGGCCACGCTGAGCCCAGTGTTGCCGATCGGCAAATCACCGGCAGGATTAAAGATGTGCTGGCACTGGTTGAGGTCAGGGTACTGGATCACTGTATTGTCGGCGGCATGTCGGTGTATTCATTTGCTGAACATGGCTTGTTATAGGGGGCGATACGATGCCATCAATCATTGCCCCGGCCTGGGGACTCAAACGCAACGTCACTCCGCAGTTTGGCGCCCGCCTGGTACAAGAAGGCGGGCGACTGCACTTCCTGGCTGACCGTGCCGATATCAGCGGTACCTTCAGCGACGAGCAGCTGCGTGATGTAGATAACGCCTTTCCGCAGTTCATCAACCATTTGGAACTGATGCTGCTTTCTGGTGAGCTCAATCCCCGTTATCAGCATTGCGTCACGTTGTATCGCAATGGCTTGACCTGTGAGGCCGATAGCCTGGGATCACACGGTTATGTGTATCTCGCCATTTATCCTACGCCTTCATCAACGGCATAAATCTTCGTTTTTTATCTCTATCACTTTCCCTTTTTTCATCTGACTAACAACGAGATAACCCACATGCAAATCTTACCTGTCACTCCGAAACAGGCGGCTTACGCTTGCCCATCACCCGTTATTGTCTGGCAATCCATGCTCACGTATCTGCTGGAACAGCATTACGGATTGGCGCTTAACGATACCGAGTTCAGTGATGACACCGTGATCCACGAACATATTGATGCCGGTATTTCCCTGGCTGATGCGTTGAATTTCACAGTGGAAAAGTTTGGCCTGGTTCGCACCGATCGCCGGGGGTTTTCCTATAGGGAACAATCCCCCTTTATCACGGCTATCGATATTCTCCGTGCCCGTCGAGCTACCGGCCTGATGACCCGTATGGGTTACCAGGCCATCACCTCAGTTATCCGGGGAGAAAAGCAGGCATGAACCTGTCCAGATTGCTGTTGGCATGCTGATTGCCCGCCCACCCAGCTTGGCAGATTTTTTTTTGGGCAAGCTCGCATTCGATAGGCAATAAAGCTATTAGCCATCTAGGTTTTGCGAAACGCTTTCCACACTATCTTTCCTGAGGTTTATCCCCTTTTTATCTGTTGCATAATACGTCTAACCGATTTGGTAGGCGTGTTTGCTTTTATGTAAGGATTACGATGATGCAAACTGAAACCGAAGTAATAGTTGAACATAGCGAGGTGATTTGCTCGACCAGCGTAGCGCGAATCGTTGCTGGCCGCGATAGCGCTCTGAAACAGATAGAACAGCTGATCCATCAGCTTAGTGACATTTCTTCACTCACTTCTTCAATTGGTGGGGGGACTGCTGGCGAGTGGGCGATGAGACAGGGAAGCCGCTATGACTGCTGGTTAATGGAAGTGCCAGACAAAGCTATAAAGTTGATCACCCGAAATATCGATCGCAGTATCTGGCGTGATCTGATGATGAAATCTGGCATGCTAGCTCTCATGGATGCTGAAGCTCGCGAGCAGTGGTATAAAAATTTGGAAGAAGGCGACCTACCAGCCATCAATGAAGACAATATCCTCAGCACTTTTAAACAGCTACATCTGAATAAACAGGATGTATTTGAGCGCGGTGTTATCAATGTTTTCAGGGGACTATCATGGGAATATAAAACAAACAGTCCCTGTATGTTCGGCAAAAAAATCATTGTTAACAATCTGGTAACGCATAACCGTTGGGGCTTCAGCTTAAGTTGGGGCTGCCGGCGGGACCAGTTAGTTGATTTGGAGCGAATGTTGTATCTGTTGGATGGTAAGCCCGTTCCTGACAATCGTGGGGATATCTCTGTGCGGTTAATGGAGTATATCCGGGATAACCCTCGTCTGCAGAGCTACGAGGATGAGCTGTTTGGTATCCGCTATTTTCAGAAAGGTACCGCGCATGTGATTTTCAAACGCTTGGATCTGGTGGAGAAAATGAACGATATCGTGGCGAAGCACTATCCAGGGATGTTAGCTCGAGAAGAGTGTGTCCTCTATTCATTTTGAGCAATAAGTGAGCCTGTTTACCGGATCAAAAATGGAGTAAAATCTGCAAGATCCATGAGTCATTTATTGCCTGTTTTTCATACAAAAATAAGCAAGCAAAAGCATTTGGGGGTGCTTATGGGGGTTAATTAATTATCCATTTCAAATAACTCCTTTTATATCATATTAATAAGTCTCTTATGCGACTCCTGTGATCGCCAATCAATATCTCCCAATCTCCCCTGTGATTGTCGGCTCCGGTAGGGGTAATTTACTCCTCTCATTTTGTGATAGTGCGGCTTGCGTGGGTAGAAGAAACGTTCATGAAGAAGGACTACGAGGCGGTAAGCCTTGACGTAAAAACCGCTTACGCGGCCTTTTTATTTCTGAGGAACAGGGCAAGCAGATACAGGGCGCCCAGCGGCACGGCCATGACATAACAGAATGCATAATACAGGATCAGCACGCCATTTTTGCCTATGGTATCGGCGAACAGTCCGCGGTGCCAAAATTCTTCACTCGTGAACCGCAGGGCGGCCGTTTCAATGCCTTTTTTAGCACAGGGATACAGTAAAAAGCTCAGGATGGAGAGGATCAACGAAAGTGCGATATTCACCATGTCCTGGAAAGAATAGATGTAATAAAGCGCGGTAAAAAAATAGGCCGCTCCCCACACCTGACTTTTCCAATAATACGCTTTGGTCATTTGTGCCTCCCTGGGCATGAGTTCCTTTCTGTTTCGTGCTTGGCGAAATGGAATACCGATGCCATTGCCCGCGTCGCGCGGTTTACCCAAGACGTCTGAGTATGCGCAGGGCTTCGGCAAAATGCCATGTTACCGGCTTATCTGGCAGGCGTATTTGGGTTCTGCCGCGAGCGTCTTCTCTCCCCAACACCTAACCCCTTCACTCCCTTTGCAAAAAGAACTGCTTGATGGTCTGCCGCAGCCAGCGGTGCGCCGGATCGCGATCGAGGCGCGGATGCCAGGCCTGCACGATGAACACCGATTCCAGCTCGAGCGGCAGCTCGATCTCCGCCAACGGCAGGTGGATGTTGCTTACTCCCTGCAGCACGTGGCGCGGTAGCGGCAGGATAAAGTCTGATTTCATGGTTAGCATCATCGCCGAATGGAAGCCCGGCAGGGTCAGGGCGACGTTGCGCTGCAGGCCAAGATCGCGCAGCGCGTCGTCGATCGGCCCCTGGGTGCGCCCGCGGCGGGAGACGCTGATATGCGGGTAATGGGTCAGGGTTTCGGGCGTTACCCGGCCGATGATCGGGTGCCCCAGCCGCACCAACGCCTGAAAGGTGCTGGTGAACAGGCTCTGCGTCTTGATTTCCGGGTGCCAGTCGCGTGAGGAACCGATCACCAGATCCACCTTGCCGCTGCGCAGCGCGTCATCCTCGCCGTCGCTTTCGGCGATAAACTTCAGGCCGCTCAGCGGCGCCATGTCCCGCAGCGTCTCCAGCAAGCCGCCTGCCAGCGCGCCGATAAAAATGTCGTTGGCGCGAATGGTGAAGGTTCTGGTCAGCTTGCCGGGCTCGAAGGATTCATTCGGCGCGATCAGCGCGGCGGCCTGCTCGATGATCTCGCCGAGCTGGCGTTTCAACTCCAGCGCACGCGGCGTCGGCACCAGATGCTTACCGGCTCTGACCATGATAGGGTCGTCGAACTGCCGGCGGATGCGCCCCAGAATGCGGCTCATCGCCGGCGCGCTCAGATTCATCTTTTCGGCGGCGCCGCTCACGCTCCCTTCTTCCAGCAGCAGATTCAGCGCATAGATCAGGTTGAAATCAATTTTTTGCGGCATGGCCTCTCCGGTAATGGTGCGCTCTATGGATTGCGTTTTGTGCAACTAGTTAATTACATCATTTCATTTTAAACAATCGAAGTAAGCCCGGATACTGCCCACGACAACAAAGATTGAGGCTGAAACAGCAGGAGTGGGGAATGGTTGAGGTGTCTGTTACGCCGCACCACAAAAATCGATGGCTCGCCAGCGCCGGCGAAATCAACGGCCGCACCTGGCTGGGGTTGTTCGGCGTGTTTTTGGCGGTGATGGCCAGCGGCGTGGGGGAAAACGCCGGCAAGTTCGCGCTGGCGGATATACAGGGCGGCATGCTGCTGAGCTTCGATGCCGGCAGCTGGCTGACCACCTGTTATGTCACCGGCTTTGTGATCGGTTCCGGGTTCACGCCCTGTTTTTGGCCGACCTTTTCGCTGCGCCGGGTGGCGTTGACGATGTGCGGCATTTACCTGGCCGGTGGACTGCTGACGCCCTGGTTGGGAGAACAGTATGGCGCGCTGCTGGCGGTGCGCAGCCTGCAGGGCTTCGCCGGCGGCGCGTTGCCACCGATGCTGATGACGGTGGTGCTGCGTTTTATGCCGCCGCTGATCAAGGTGCTGGGGCTGGGCGCCTATGGCTGGGTCTCCGCCTGGAGCGCCACGCTGGGCGCCACTGCCGCCGCCTTTGCCTTTCACTGGGGCTGGAGCGGGTACTTCTATTGGAACCTGCCGCTGATGGCGATCGCCGCCGTGTGTATCGGCTACGGTCTGCCGCAGGATCCGTTGCGGCTGGAGCGCCTGCGGCAGTTCAACTGGCGCGGCCTGCTGCTCGGCGGCATGGCACTCGGCATGCTGACGATGGGCATCTCACAGGGGGAGCGCCTCGACTGGCTGAACTCGCCGCTGATCTACGTTTTATTGTTGGGCGGCATCGGGCTATTGGCATTATTTCTGATTAACGAATGGTATCACCCGCTGCCCTTTTTCAATTTGCAGCTATTAAGCAAAAGGAATTTGTCTTTCTCCTTAATTACGCTGGGTGGCGTGCTGTTAATTATGGTGTCGCTGGTCAATATTACGTCGGGATATTTAGCCGCGATTCAGGGCTATCGGCAGGAACAAACCTCCGACTTAATGCTGTGGGTGGCGTTGCCGCAATTAATTACGCTGCCGATTGTCGCCATTATTTGCAATACGCCGCGGGTGGATTGCCGCTGGGTGCTGGCGATCAGCCTGCTGTTGATGGCCACCGCCTGCGTGCTGGCCGCCCAGCTGACGCCGGAATGGAACGGCGACACGTTTCGCGTTATCGCGCTGTTGCAGGCGGTCGCTCAACCGATGGCGATCATCCCCCTGCTGATGCAGGCGACCGGCGGGCTGTTGCCGACCGACGGGCCGTTTGCGGCGGCCTGGTTCAACGCGGTGAAGGGTTTCGCCGCCACCGCGGCCGGCGGCGCCATCGCGCTGCTCAGTCGGCAGCGCGGGGACTATCACGCCGGCACGATCGCCGACGGTTTTGGCTCGGCCTACAGCCGCGCATCGGGGTCGGCGGAGCAGTTGGCGCAGCTTGCCGCTCGGCAGGGCCACGTGCTGGCCAGCGCCGATCTTTATCTGTTGGTTGCCGGCCTGGCGTTATTATTGACCGCGCTGATTTTATTTATGCCGACCCGTATTTATCCGCCGCGTTCGGTCGCCGCCTGACATTTTATCATCAGAAATAAATATTAAGTGGAGTCACTTTTATGGCTAACAAGAAAGTCGCCGTCGCCGTATTGGCGGTTACCGTTATTACGCTGGGGTTATTAATCAATAAATTCTTTATTAAAGAAACACAGCAGAATACCAACGACGCCTATATTCGCGCCGATATCTCGCGTATTTCTCCGCAGATTGCCGGTGAAATTGCGCAGGTGTTGGTCAGGGACAACCAGTGGGTCAAACAGGGTGAATTGCTGGCGGTGATCGACCCGCGTGAATTCAACGTCGCGCTGGCGCAGGCGACGGCGCAGGAGCAATCCGCCCGCGCCCGGCAGGACGACGCCAGGGCCAATCTGACCCGGCAAAGCGCGCTGATCGCCGCCGCGCAGGCGGAGCGGCAGGCGGCGCAGGCGGAGCTGGCGTTTGCGCGCCAGGAGCAGAACCGCTACCAGAGAATGGCCAGCAGCGGCGCGGGCTCCCAGCAGGCGGCGCAGCAGGCGACAACGCGGGTGCACACGCTTTCCGCCAATGTGGCGCAGGCGGAGGCGACGCTCAAAGCGGCGCGAAACATGGAGCAGGTGCTGCAAGCCAAGCTGGCGGACAGCGATGCCGAGCTGATGCTGGCGCAGGCCAAGAAAGCGATGGCCGAGCTGAACCTGTCTTACACCCGTATCACCGCGCCGATCGGCGGCGTGGTCGGCAAGAAAAGCCTGCGGGTCGGGGAGTTCGTCAAACCGGGCGATGCGCTGCTGGCCATCGTGCCGCAGGACAAGCTGTACATCATCGCCAACTACCAGGAAACCCAGCTGGAAAACATTGCGCACGGGCAGTCGGTGGACATCCATATCGATACCTTTCCCGGCCAAACGCTGAAAGGGCTGGTGGACAGCATTGCGCCGGCTTCCGGCGTCAGCTTCGCGGCCGTGGCGCCGGAGAACGCCACCGGCAACTTCACCAAGATCGTTCAGCGCATCCCGGTGAAGATCGTGTTTGATAGCAACAAGGAGCACGCCGCCTTGCTGAGCGCCCTGCGCGTCGGGATGTCCGCGGACGTCAGCATCAATACGCTGGACGGAGGCGTGCAATGAACAGGGCCGTGATCCCGCTGCTGTTGATTGCGCTGAGCGGCTGCCGGGCGGTAGGGCCGGACTACGCTCGGCCGCAGAACGCGCTGCCCAATAACTGGGGCGAGCAGGCCGGCGGCGGGGCGCTGCCGGTGGCCTGGTGGTCGATATTCAACGACGCGCCGCTGTCGCAACTGGTGCAGCGCGCGGCGGCCGGCAACCTGGATCTGCAGCTCGCCACGGCGCGCATGCAGCAAAGCCGCGCCCTGCTGGGCGTGACCGAGGCGGCGCTGATGCCGGATCTGAGCCTGGACGGCGCCTATCAGCGCCAGCGCGCCACCTCGGTGGGCAGCATGGATCCGTCCGGCAACGGCGGAGAGGCGGATTATAACCTCTGGCGCGGCGGATTCAGCGCCAGCTGGGAGCTGGACATGTGGGGCAAGCTGCGTCGCGCGTCGGAAAGCGCGCGCGCCGGCTTCGCCGCTTCGCAGGAGAATCGGCGCGCGCTGCTGACGTCGGTGACGGCGGAGGTGGCGAGCGATTATCTGCGCCTGCGCGCCACGCAGCAGCAGCTGACGGTGGCGCAGGAAAACCGCGCCACGGCGCTGCGCACGCTGCAGCTGACGCAAAGCCGTTATCAAAGCGGTGCGGGCAACGAACTGGATATCGATCAGGCACAGGTGCAGTTGGCGCAGGTGGATGCCCTGCTGCCGACGCTGGTCGATCGGCAGGAACGCTTGATCAACGCCATCAGCCTGCTGTTGGGCGAGCGGCCTGGCGCGCTGGAAGCGATGTTGTCGCCGACGGGGCCGCTGCCGACGCTGGCGCGCGCGGTGCCGATGGGCGTGCCGTCGGATCTGGCGCTGCGCAGGCCGGATATTCGCGAAGCGGCGGCGCGTTTGCATCAGGCGACCGCCGAGATCGGCGTCGCCACCGCCGACTACTATCCGCGCATCACGCTGACCGGCAACGCGGGCTATCAGGCGCTGGCGCTGGCGGATATGGGCAGTTGGTCCACGCATACCTTCGCCATCGGCCCCACCCTGTATCTGCCGCTGTTCGACGGGGGGAAAATCACCCAGCGGGTACGCCTGAGCGAATACCGGCAGCAGGAAATGGCCATCGCCTACCAGCAAACGGTGCTGCGCGCCTGGCACGAGATCGACGACGCGCTTTCCGGCTATCGCGCCCAGCAGCGCCGCCAGACGCACCTGGCCGAGGCGCTGGCCGCCAACCGGCACGCGTTTGCGCTGGCGCGCGACAGCTATCTGAACGGCGCCAGCGATTTTATCCATGTTCTGAGCACGCAGCGTGCGCTGCTGGATCTGCAGTCCGCGCAAATTGTTTCTCAGGAGGAGACGGCGATCGCCGTGGTGAATATCTATCGAGCGCTGGGCGGTGGCTGGGAACACACCTATCCGCCGGCGGCGCCACAGGAGAAGGCTGATGCACAACACGCTGAATAAAATTGTCGACGAGATGCTGGAAAGGGACACCCGCCGCAAACGCGAGGCCCGGGTGAGCGCCGTGCGGCAAGTCACCGCCCGGATCCGCCGCATCACGTTGAGCGGCGACGATGTGGATAAGTTTATCGCCGATCCGCGCGCGCAGGAACCGGCCAGCTGGGTCAAGGTGTTCTTCCCGTGGCGCGACACGCTGGCCGGACGGGCTTACACCCTGAGCGGCATCGACAAACTCGCCCGCACCTTCGATATCGACATGGTGCTGCACGGCGAAGGCCCGGCGTCGAACTGGGCGCGCGACGCGATGCCGGGCGACAAGCTGGGGTTCGCCGGCCCTTGCTCCGGCGGCTTTCGTCTGTTGCCGCAAACCCGCTGGCTGCTGTTGCTGGGCGATGAGACCGCGCTGCCCGCCATGCGCACCATCCTCGCCTCGCTGTCTGCCCCGTTGCCGGTGCTGTGGTTCGCCGAAGTGGGCGATGCGCAGGAGATTCAGGACGTCGATTGCTCCTTTTTGCAGGTGAACAGCTGGCAAATCCGCACCCGACATTTCGACAGCGTGATGAACAGCCCGCTGGTGCAGGCCGTCAGCCATTGCGAGCTGCCGCCCGGCGAAGGGCAGGTGTGGCTGGCCTGCGAACACCAGGTCGCCGCCTATCTGAAGGCGCGCTTTATCAACGAAATGGGCATTTCCCGCGCTGCGCTGTTTGCCAAGGGTTATTGGAAAAAGGGCGAAGCCAACTTCAAGGGTGCGATTTAACTCGGGCGAATGAGGGTTGTTATGATTGAGAGAGTGTTATTGGCGGTGGACTGTTTTGAACACAGCGGCAATGCCCTGGATTTTATGGCGCGTCTGCAAGGCAGCATCGGCGGCGTGATCGTACTGACGGTGGTAGACAATGCCTTCACGCTCAGCCGCAGCGGCCTGCGTTTCGACAGCGACGAGCGCGAGGAATATCCCGCCGCCCAGCGCGAAGAGGCGCTGGCGGAAAAGCAGGTCGGACAGGTGACGCGGGCGCTGAAACAGATGGGCTTCAACGCCCAGGGGCTGCTGGCCGCCGGGGCGCCCATCGAGGTGATCCCGGAACAAATGGCGCTGTTTAACTGCGATTTGCTGATCATCTCGCACCGCCACCTGTCTTCGTTGGGGCGCTGGCTGAACGCCTCCGTCACGCGCGGCCTGCTGGATGAGATTGGCCAACCGGTCTTGGTGATCCCGCGCTAAGCTATGGGTAAGGGCAGCCGCATGCGGCGGCGCGCGTTCGGCGACGAAGGCCGTACATACCGGAGGTCAACATGCGAAGTCTGGAAGATCAACTTGCCGCTTATGCCGCCTATCACCGCGATGCGCGCAATATCGCCACGCATTTCATCGGCATTCCGCTGATCGTCGTCAGCCTGCTGGCGCTGCTCTCCCGGCCGGCGTGGGGCGCGGGAGGGCTGCCGTTTTCGCCGGCCTGCGCGGTGGTGCTCGTCGCGGCCTTCTATTACCTGCGGCTAAATCTGCGCCTTGGCGCCATGATGCTGGCGTTGTTGCTGGTGTGCCTCGTGTTCGGCGCCTGGGTGGCGTCGCTGTCGACGGCGGCGTGGCTGAGCGTCGGCATCGGCGGCTTCGTCATCGGCTGGCTGTTTCAGTTTGTCGGGCATTTCTGGGAGGGGAGAAAACCGGCGTTTATGGACGACGTGACGGGCCTGATCATCGGCCCGCTGTTCGTACTGGCGGAAGCCTGCTTCCTGGCCGGCGGGCTGCGCGAACTGCAGCGGAACATCGAAATGCGATCGGGCAAAGTGCGCAGTGGGAGGGCATGAGGTGGGCTTGATTCCTACAGTGACAGCGTTTCCGCTGCAGCAGGCTTTTATCCCGCTGCTGGAGGCGCTGACGACAGGGCTACCGCGCCAATTCCCGACGCTCATCCACAGCATTTACCTCTACGGCAGCGTCGCGCGCGGCGAAGCCATTCCCGGCGTGTCCGATCTGGACATCACGCTGTTGCTCACCAAGCCGGCCGATAGCGAGGCGTTGCAGCGCCTTGAGGCGTGGCGGCAGGCTTTTCAGCTGGAGCAGCGGATCGTGAGCAAGGTCGACTTTGACATCGGCAGCGTCGAGGAGGCGTTGAACCCCGAGCATTGCCATTCCTGGGGATTTTGGCTGAAGCATCACTGCCGCTGCCTGTGGGGCGAAGACGTGTCCGCCGCTTTTCCGCTGTTTCGGCCCGATCGGCGCATCGCGCTGGCGGTCAATGCCGATTTACGGCCCGTGTTGGTGCGTTATCGGGAGCAGCTACTGCTGCAGGCAAGCCCGGTGCCGGATGAGAAGCGCTTAAAGCGCGAAGCGGCCAGAAAGCTGATCCGCGCCACCAACATGCTGCGCGCCGAGGGCAGCGCATTCTGGCCGACAACGTTAACCGACTATGCCGAACAGCTGCTGGCGCGCTATCCGGCACAGCAGGCTGACATGACGTACTTGCTGGCTCATGCGGTTGGCGAGGCGAACGACGCTGCCTTTGCCGACCGGATGATGGATTTTCTTGCGTGGATGGAAGGGCAGCGGTAGGGCGGCTGCCATGCGTGATCACACCGGATGACGGATGCCCCACCCGCCGCACTTTTAACAAATTTGCAAAAGTCTTTTAGCCTCCCGCCTGCTTATCTTTGTTGTGATCAATGTCATACTTTCGGCATCTTAACTGTTCCCGCGCTTCGGCAGCGGTAAACCGGAGTTGTTGCATGAAAGTGAATTATCCCTTGTTAGCGCTGGCGGTGGGGGCGTTCGGCATCGGCACCACCGAATTCTCTCCCATGGGCTTGCTGCCGACCATCGCCAAAGGGGTGGACGTCTCCATTCCGATGGCCGGCATGTTGATCAGCGCCTACGCCGTCGGCGTGATGGTCGGCGCGCCGCTGATGACGCTGCTGCTGTCGCACCGGGCGCGCAGAAGCGCGCTGATTTTCCTGATGGCGATCTTTACCCTGGGCAACGTGCTGTCGGCCATCGCGCCGGATTACACCACCCTGATGCTGTCGCGCATCATCACCAGCCTGAACCACGGCGCCTTCTTTGGCCTCGGATCGGTGGTGGCCGCCAGCGTGGTGCCGAAAGAGAAACAGGCCAGCGCCGTGGCGACCATGTTTATGGGGCTGACCATCGCCAATATCGGCGGGGTGCCCGCCGCGACCTGGCTGGGTGAAACCATCGGCTGGCGCATGTCGTTCTTGGCGACGGCCGGGCTGGGCGTGATCGCCATGCTGGGGCTGTGGCTCTCGTTGCCGAAAGGCAGCGCCGGCGCGCGCCCTGACGTGAAACGCGAGCTGTCGGTGCTGGTGCGGCCGCAGGTGCTGACCGCGCTGCTGACGACCGTGCTGGGGGCGGGCGCGATGTTCACGCTCTATACCTACATCTCGCCGGTATTGCAGCACATCACCGAGGCGACGCCGCTGTTCGTGACGGTGATGCTGGTGTTGATCGGCGTCGGTTTCTCCATCGGCAACTACCTCGGCGGCAAGTTCGCCGACCGTTCCGAGAGCGCGACGCTGAAGGGCTTCCTGCTGCTGTTGGTGGCCATCATGCTGCTGATCCCGCTGCTGGCGCGCAGTGACATCGGCGCGGCGGTGAGCATGGTGATTTGGGGCGCGGCGACCTTTGCCGTGGTGCCGCCGCTGCAGATGCGCGTGATGCGCGTGGCCAGCGACGCGCCGGGGCTGTCGTCTTCGGTCAACATCGGCGCTTTCAACCTGGGCAACGCGCTGGGCGCCGCCGCCGGTGGCGCGGTGGTCTCCGCCGGTTTGGGCTACAGCTTCGTGCCGGTGATGGGGGCGATTATCGCCGGATTGGCGCTGCTGCTGGTGTTGTTCACCAGCCGCGCCGCCGCAAAAGTCGTTTACGCCAACGGCTAAATACGCAGATGCGGCGGGCCTGCTCGCCGCACCTACTCAAAGCCGAGCAGGCTGAACGCATCGTCCTGCGGGGCGTAACCCAGCAGGCGACGGGTCTCTTCCAGCGATAAACGCGTGTAGCGGTTATTGGAAACCCCGTGCACCACCGCATATTGCACCCCTTCGACGCGAATGCAGCGCTCCAGCAGATCGGCGGCGTCGCGATGGCTGAGGAACGCGCTCATGTCGCGAGCGCTGAGCCGATCGCCCGGGCTGAGGGTGGTGAAGTTGGCGATGCGCACCGACAGGGCGGAAAGCCCTTCCTGATGGGCGAAGTAGGCGGCGATGCCTTCGCCGAAGGCTTTGCTGGCGCCGTACAGGTTCTTCGGCTTCGGCGCGTCGTCCGGGCGGATTTGGTAATCGAGCGGATAGCCTTCCACCGCCTGCGCGCTGCTGGCGAACACCACCCGGCGGCAGCCGGCGTCTTTCGCCGCGCGGAAGATATTGAAGGTGCCGAGAATGTTGTTGTCCATCAACGAACCGCAGAAGTCGGCATCGGGGGAGGGATCGGCCGCCAAATGCAACACGGTGTCGATATTGGCGCAGGCCGCGCGGCAGGCATCGAGATCGGCGATGTCGAAGCTGATGACTTCGTCGCCCGGCTGCCGATCGCTCAGCAGGCTGATGTCTCGTTCCGCCAGGCGCAGCGCGTAGCGATCGCCCATCGCCAGACGAAACGCCGTGGCTACCCGGCCGCCGGCGCCGGTGATCAGAATCCGTCCTACATCAGTACGCAACACCATGATGACTGCCATCCCTACTCTCGATTACGCGTTGACCAGTAATAATCCCCCGCGTGACTTTTGTCCAGTATTTATATTAGTCATGCTGATGCTTTATGCCGGTAATGGGCACGTTTTGCCGAGCGTTTCGACCAGGAAATTCATCACCGCGCGCACGGCAGCGGTGCGCGCTAAATCGGGATACGTCACCAGCCAAAGCTCGCGCGTTGGCGCGGCATTGGCCGTGGGCAACGGGACCAGATCCGGATCGCCATCGGCGACGAACGTCGGCAAAACGGCGGCACCCAGCCCTGAACGCGCCGCTTGTTGCAGTGAAAACAGATCGCTGGCCTGAAAGACCACCGGCCGCCCCTGTAACAGCTGTTGCAGCCATTGCTGATGTGGCTGCTGTTGGTAGTGATGGTCATAGGCGAGAAAGCGGCGCGCCGCGTCGGGCAGTGCGGCGTGCTCCGGTGCGGCATACAGCGCGTAGCGCATCATGCCGATGCGCTGCGTCAGCAGCTCTGGCTGCTGCGGGCGCACCATGCGCACGGCGATGTCGGCTTCGCCGCGATCCAGCTCGGCGAGCGCCGATTCACCCGACAGCGTGACGACGATCTGTGGAAAAGCCTGGTTAAATGCGGCAATGCGCGGCGCGAGAATATGTGCGGCGATCGACGGCGGCGCACTAATGCGCACGCCGGCCTGGGGCGTTGCGCCGGCGCTGCGCGCATGGCGGGCAATAGCCTGGCTTTGCGCCTCGATCTCCGCCGCCAGCCCGGCAATCGCCTGTCCGTCCTGGGTCAACGGCGTGCTGCGCGGCAGCCGTACGATCAAACGCAGGCCGAGCGCCTGTTCCAGCGCCGCTACGCGTCGCCCGACGGTGGCGTGATCGCAACCCAGCTCCCGCGCTGCCGCCGACAACGAACCGGTGCGCGCCAGCGCCACGAAGTGTTTTAAATCCTGCCAGTCAAACATCGGTGAATTCCTGCACATTGATGATGCGGTTTTCGGGAATATTCACACGAATAACGGCGTGATTCAATGTGTGAACGTTTCCTCTTAAATTGAATTATTCAATTAAGGTTTCTTATGAATCTGCAATTACAGCAACGCACGGCATTGGTCACGGGTGCCAGCGAAGGGATCGGTGCCGGCATGGTCAGGGTATTGGCCGCTCAAGGGGTCAAGGTAGTGGCCACCGCACGACGCGGTGACCGGCTGCAGGCCTTGGCGGATGAGGTGGAACGGCAAGGGGCGGCGCGTCCGCAGGCGATCGTTGCCGATGTGACCGAGCCTGAGGCTCTCGCCCGTTTGGCGGCGCAGGCGCTGCGCCAGGTGGGGACAGTCGATATTCTGATCAACGCGGTCGGCGCGTTTCACCCCACGACGTTGAACGACAGCGATCGCAGCTGGGATGACGCTTTCGCTTTGAACTTCACGCCGGCCCGTAGATTGACTCAGGCGCTGTTGCCGGCCATGCAGGCGCAAGGCTGGGGCCGGATTATCAATATCAGCGGCTCGATGGAGCCGCGCAGCCTGAGCGCCGCCAGCGCCGCCAAGGGCGCATTGCATCTGTGGGCCAAAGGATTGGCCGGCGACGTGGCTGCGCAGGGGATTACCGTCAATACGCTGCAACCCGGGCGTATCAACAGTGAACAGATCCGCGAGCGCTTATACGCTTGTGATAAAGCGCGCCAGGCGTTCATTGCGCAACATATCCCGATCGGCTACTTCGGCGAACCGGAAGACATGGCGTATCTGGCGGCGTTTCTTTGCTCCCCGCTCGCGCGATATATCACCGGCGCGGTGATCCCGGTAGATGGCGGCATGCATTATTTCGCGCATTGAGGCCGTTTTGCTTCCGCGATCACAGTTCGGCAATTTGCCGGTGCAAAGCCTTGCGCCGGCAAAATCCGCGGTGTTAACGTCATAACTCAACCGATTTAGGGTTGTTACTGCTACGGCAGGCAAAACCTAAACCTCGCGTTTCTGTTCCCCGATGGGGCAGAGGCCGCGAGGTTTAGGTTTTTTTTTGCGCCGAATTCCGCCTCAGCGCCAGGCCAGTGCGGGGGGAGCGGCAGAACGCGAAGTCTAAGGATAACCGTATGAAATATGACACATTAGCCAGTGAGATTTTGGCCGGCGTCGGTGGCCGCGACAATGTGAAAAGCCTGGTGCACTGCGCCACCCGCCTGCGTTTCAAGCTGCGCGATGACAATCGCGCCAACGCGGCAGCGCTGAAGAAAAATCCTGGGGTCATTATGGTGGTGGAGAGCGGCGGCCAGTTCCAGGTGGTGGTGGGCAACCACGTGGCGGAGGTGTTCGACGCGGTCAACCGGGTTGGCGGATTGGCCGACGGCGCGCCGAGCGACGACGCGGGCGGCAAAAAAGACAACCTGCTCAGCCGCTTTATCGATCTGGTGTCCGGCATTTTCACCCCGCTGCTCGGGGTGATGGCCGCTTCGGGGATCCTGAAAGGCTTCCTGGCGCTGAGCCTGGCCTGCGGCTGGCTGCTGGAGAGCGGCGGCACCTTCAAAATGCTGTTCGCCGCCAGCGATTCGCTGTTCTACTTCTTCCCGATCATGCTCGGCTACACCGCCGGGAAAAAATTCGGCGGCAACCCGTTTGTCACCATGGCGATCGGCGGCGCGTTGACGCATCCGCTGATGATGGCGGCGTTCGAAGCGGCGCAGCAGCCGGGGGCGGTGCGCGAGTATTTCTTCGGCATTCCGCTCACCTTCATCAACTACAGCTCGTCGGTGATCCCGATCATCTTCGCGGCCTGGGTATCTTGCCGCCTGGAGCCGCTGTTTAACCGGGTGATCCACAGCGCGCTGCGCAATTTCATCACGCCGCTGCTGTGCCTGGCGATCACCGTGCCGTTGACCTTCCTGCTGATCGGCCCGGCGGCGACCTGGCTCAGCCACCTGCTGGCCAACGGCTATCAGAGCATTTACGCCTTTAACCCGATCGTTGCCGGCGCCTTTATGGGGGCGATGTGGCAGGTGTGCGTGATCTTCGGCCTGCATTGGGGACTGGTGCCGTTGATGATCAATAACCTGAGCGTGCTGGGGCGCGACACCATGGTGCCGCTGCTGTTGCCGGCGGTGATGGGGCAGGTCGGCGCCACGCTGGGCGTGATGCTGCGCACCCGCGATGCCAAACTGCGGGCGCTGTCCGCTTCTGCCATCGGCGCCGGGATTTTCGGCATCACCGAACCGGCGGTGTACGGCGTCACGCTGCCGAACAAACGCCCGTTCATCTTCGGCTGCATCGGCGGCGCGCTGGGCGGTGCGGTGATCGGCTACTTCCAGACCTCGGTCTACTCGTTCGGCCTGGTGAGCGTATTCACCTTCGCGCAGATCATCCCCGGCGGCGGCATCGACGCCACGGTATGGGGCGCGATCGGCGGCACCCTGCTGTCGTTCGTGTTCGCCGCGCTGGCCAGCTACCTGTTCGGCGTCGCGCCGGCGGAAGAGACGGCGCAGCCTGAAGCTGCCGCGCCGCTTAACCGCAAACAGGCCATCCTCAGCCCGATCGCCGGCGACATCGTGCCGCTGGATCAGGTGAACGACGCGACCTTCGCCAGCGGCCTGCTGGGGAAAGGGGTGGCGATCGCGCCGCAGCAGGGGCGCGTGGTGGCGCCGGTGAGCGGCAGCGTGGCGTCGCTGTTCAAAACCAAACACGCCATCGGCATCGAATCGGACGACGGCGCGGAGATTCTCATCCACGTCGGCATCGATACCGTGAAGCTGGACGGGGCGCATTTCACCGCCCACGTGCGGGAAGGCGAGCGGGTCGCCCCGGGCGATCTGCTGATCGAGTTCGACCAGGCGGCGATCCATGCCGCCGGCTATGACACCACCACGCCGATCATCATCAGCAACAGCGATGACTACGTGGACGTGTTGACCAGCGGCCTGTCTCCGGTGCAGGAACAGGCGCCGCTGCTGACTTTATTACGTTAATTGAGGAGCAAGCGATGAACGGCAAGTTTCCGCAACATTTTCTGTGGGGCGGCGCGGTAGCGGCGAACCAGGTAGAAGGCGCGTATCAGGCCGACGGCAAGGGGCTGTCGACCTCCGATCTGCAGCCGCAGGGCATCTTCGGCGCCATCACGCCGCGCACGGCGGGCGACAGCGGCATCAAGGACGTGGCGATCGATTTCTATCATCGTTACCCGGAGGATATCGCGCTGTTCGCCGAAATGGGCTTCAAGTGCCTGCGCACCTCGATCGCCTGGACGCGTATTTTCCCGCAGGGCGACGAAGAGACGCCGAACGAAGCCGGGCTGGCGTTCTACGATCGGCTGTTCGACGAGATGGCGAAGTACGGCATTCAGCCGCTGATCACGCTGTCGCACTATGAGATGCCTTACGGCCTGGTGAAGAACTACGGCGGCTGGGGCGATCGGCGCACCATCGATTTCTTCGAACGCTATGCGCGCACCGTGTTCGAACGCTACAAGCACAAGGTCAAACACTGGCTGACCTTCAACGAGATCAACATGTCGCTGCACGCGCCTTTCACCGGCGTCGGCCTGCCGCAGGAGAGCGACAAGAGCGCCATCTATCAGGCGATCCACCATCAGCTGGTGGCCAGCGCCAAAGCGGTGAAAGCCTGCCACGAGATCGTGCCGGAGGGCAAAATCGGCAACATGCTGCTGGGCGGCATTCTGTATCCGCTGAGCTGCAAGCCGGAAGATCTGCTGGAAACCCAGCGGCAAAACCGCGACTGGCTGTTCTTCGGCGACGTGCAGGCGCGCGGCTATTACCCGGCCTATATGCAGCGCTTCTTCCGTGAAAACGGCATTCAGGTGGCGATCACCGAGGAAGATCGGCAAACGCTGCGCGAAACCATCGACTTCATCTCGTTCAGCTACTACATGAGCGGCTGCGTCACCGCCGATCCGGAGCAGTACGAGACGGCGCGCGGCAACATTCTCGATATGGTGCCGAACCCGCATCTGGCCAGCTCGGAGTGGGGGTGGCAAATCGACCCGATCGGGCTGCGCTACCTGCTCAACGTGCTGTACGACCGCTATCAGAAGCCGCTGTTCATCGTCGAGAACGGGCTGGGCGCCAAAGACCGCGTCGAAGCCGACGGCAGCATCCACGACGACTACCGCATCAACTACCTCAATGACCATCTGGTGCAGGTGGCGGAAGCGATCGACGACGGCGTCGAGGTGATGGGCTACACCAGCTGGGGGCCGATCGATCTGGTCAGCGCCTCGAAGGCCGAAATGTCGAAGCGCTACGGCTTCATTCACGTCGACAGGGACGATGCCGGCAACGGCAGCCTCGCGCGCCGCCGCAAGAAGAGTTTCTTCTGGTATCGCGATGTGATCCACAGCAACGGCGCCAGCCTGAAAGACCGACGCTAACCTCTAAGCCCGGCGGCAAGCGCCGGGCGTTAACCTAACGTTATTCGCTGCTGTTCATGATGGGAAATTCTCTCCCAGGGAATGCTGTTGCCCGCAGTCAGCCGTTATGCGGAGAAATATAATAATGATGAAAAGCTTATTACCTCGTTCCATAACCCTGGCGGCGCTGGCGCTGCTCTGTAGCCAGGCGCAGGCGGAAACGCTGCAAACCGGCAAGGACGTCGAAGCCCCCACCGCCAAGTGGGAAGGGGTGGCGCTCGGCTTTGAACCGCCGCAGCCCGGGCTGTTGGGGGATATGCTGGGGATCAGGCCGATCCTGGAGGATCACGGTTTCCACTATAACCTCGGCTACCTCAGCCAGCTGTCGTATAACGCCGGCGGCGGTTACAACCACGATAAACAGGCGTCGTACATCGACCAATTCTCGCTGACCTTCAGCCAGGATTTGCAGGCGCTGACCGGCATTCCGGACGCGGCGATCGAAGGCAATATCGTCAACCGCAACCATGACAACAACCTGACCCGCGATCGCTTGCAGGATCCGCGCGTCGGCCTGACCGATCTGTCGCAGGAGAGCTTTGGCGGGCAGTCGATTACCCGCCTGGGCTGGCTGACCTTCAGCCGGTCCTTCCTCGATCGCCGGCTGCAGTGGCGCATCGGCATGATGAACAAGGTGCAGGATTTCGATCAGATCATCCCCTGCGATTTTCAGACGCTGACGCTGTGCGGCGGCAAGTCTGCCAACTCGTTGACCTGGTACAACTGGAACGTGCATTACTGGGGCACCACGCTGCAATACAAGCTGACCGACGGCCTGACCCTCAAGGGCGGCGTGATGGAGCAGAACCCGAGCGCCCCCAGCCGCAGCCACGCCTGGAGCTGGTCCACCAAGGGCAGCAAAGGCTTCCTGTTGCCGATGGAGCTGGAGCTGAAAACCCACGCCGTCAACCAGCTGCCGGGGGTGTATAACCTGGGCGTGCTGTTCACCAACGCGCGCCAGAGCGATCTTTATGAAGGGGTGTCCGGTGGGCCGGGCGCCAGCGATCCGCAGGGCTATCGCAGCCACGATCGCACCTGGTTCCTGTATACCGGTTTTAACCAGCAGGTGACGCGCCATGCGGATGACGTCAACCGCGGTCTGAGCGTGTTTTACAGCCTGGGGCTGGGGGATCAGCGCAGCAACTACCTGCACTGGTCTACCTCGACCGGCATTCGCTATCGCGGGCTGTTCGATGCGC
This sequence comes from Serratia sp. LACPHL-BACT-2024-00286, assembly GCF_043109535.1. Classification (NCBI taxonomy): domain Bacteria; kingdom Pseudomonadati; phylum Pseudomonadota; class Gammaproteobacteria; order Enterobacterales; family Yersiniaceae; genus Serratia; species Serratia sp. LACPHL-BACT-2024-00286. The sequence continues at coordinate 149,667 of NZ_JBICNA010000007.1, read as the reverse complement.
GGCCGGACGACTGGCTGGGGCTGGGCGTCTCGGTGGTGAAGCTGAGCGACCGCTACAAAGATAATCAGCGTTATCTCAACCAAATCAACGGCGTCAGCGATTATCACGATCCGAGCTACCGGCCGGTGCCGGGCCACTCGGTGACGGCGGAGCTCTATTATCGCGTGAACGTCACGCCGTGGTTGCAGCTGCAGCCGGGCCTGCAGTACTGGCATCACCCGGCGGGCGTCAGCGAGACGCAGGACGCCTGGGTGACGGCGTTGAAAACGGTGGTGACCTTCTGATCAGGCCGCATCGCTCTCGCGGTAGCGCCGGCGGGCGTGTTCGAACCAGCTGGCGGGCACGTTGTGCGGCGGCTGCTGCAAGCGGAGCAGCCCTTGCTCAACGATATGGCTGGCCTGGCGCCACAGCGTCGGGTCGCCTTCGGTCAGCACCTCCAGCAGACGCTGTTTCTCGATCAGGTAGGTCTGAGCGAAGTGGCTGTCATAGTCCAGCAGCGAGCGGGTGTTGTCGATCAGATCCGCCAGCTTGATGGTTTTGGCCTGCGGCGATGCGCCGGCGCTGTGGCGCCGATCGCGGTTTTTGCGCTCGAAGCGGTTGCCGTCCTCGGCGCGGCTGACGTTGGTTAGCATCCGCACCAGCTCCGCCACCTTCGGCCCGAAGTGGCTTTCGATATCGCCGAGGGTAGTGGGCGTGTCTTCCACCGTGTCATGCAGCCAGGCGGCCGCCAGCATCTCTTCGGTGTGCGGCACGCTGCGCACCAGTTCCATCACCGCCTGTGGGTGGACGATGTACGGATCGTCGGTGTATTTGCGGCGCTGATCAATGGCCGCATGCGCCTTGGTGGCGTAGCGGCGCGCGCGTTCTACAAGCGTGTTCGTCATTTCCTTTCCCTCCGAGCATCCTCTGCATAAAAAAAAGGTAGCATACCTCAAAAGAAATAGCTTGCGATTACATCGTGCGCTATCTATATTCAGACACATGAAAAGCACCGATACCGAACAACCCCTCGCGAAGAATCTGCTGCAGCTCGATCAGCAGCTCTGTTTCGCGCTGTACTCCGCCAACCTGGCGCTGCACAAAGTCTACCGCAAGCTGTTGAATCAGCTCGAACTCACCTACCCGCAATACCTGGTGATGATGGTGCTGTGGGAGCGCGATCGGGTGACGGTATCGGATATCGGCGAGCGGCTGTTCCTCGATTCCGCCACGCTGACGCCGCTGCTGAAGCGGTTGGAAACCGCCGGTTTGCTGGTGCGTTATCGCGCCACCGCCGACGAGCGGCAGGTGATCATTGCACTCACCGAAGCCGGCCGCGCGCTGCGCGAGCGGGCGCAATCGGTGCCCGAGGCGGTGATGTGCGCCACCGACTGCAGCCTGGACGAGATCGTCTCGCTCAAACAGCAGCTGGAAAAGCTGCGCGGCAGCCTGATCGATCAGATTTGACCCGCCGCCGCCGGACGCAAGAACGGCAGGGGTGGTCTACACTGGTTAATAAGCGTCAAAAATAAGTAGTGCGCGATTTAATCGCAAAAGATAAATATGTGACCGGCTTTACCTCGTGGAAGCCGTAGTCATCTCGCCAACCAGCAAGAAGGAATGAACGATGTCTATTGAGAAAGTGGTTTACCGCGCTCACGCCACCGCAACCGGCGGCCGCGACGGCCGTGCGACCTCCTCCGACGGCGTGTTGGACGTGAAACTGGGCGTGCCGAAAGAGATGGGCGGCGCCGGCGGCGAAGTCACCAACCCCGAGCAGCTGTTCGCCGCCGGTTACTCGGCCTGCTTCCTCGGCGCGTTGAAGTTTGTCGCGGCGAAAGAAAAGGTCAAAATCCCGGCCGAAGCGAAGATCGACGGCACCGTCGGCATCGGTGAAATCCCGAACGGCTTCGGCATCGAAGTGCAGCTGGATATCTCGCTGCCGGGCATCGAGCGCAGCGTGGCGGAGGATTTGGTGAAAAAGGCGCACGTGGTGTGCCCATACTCCAACGCCACCCGCGGAAATATCGATGTGACTCTGAACGTTAAGTAAGATTTTTATCCTTATCGCGAAAAAAATGGAGGGTTTGACCCTCCATTTTCTTATCTGCCCCGCTTGAAAGCCGTTTGCAAAAAGCGTAAAAATTGCCCGTTTTGTGAGAATTCTCTTGATTATTACCCGCAAAATAACGCTTATTGCCGGTTGGCTGAACCAGAAGCCCTAATAAGTGTCTGACTGATCCAGAACCGCTACACCGTCCCCGGAGCCACCGCGTTACATGAACAAAGTTAAATCGCTATCACAGCAGAATTTATCGTTATTGTTAGCGATCTATATCGGCATATTTCTCAACCTGTCCGTTTTTTATCGTCGTTTTGATTCGCTGGCGCACGGCATTCAGGGGATTAAGGTGATTTCGGCGGTGACGGAAGTCATCGCTATCGTCCTGTTCACGTTCTTCATCATGCGGCTGGTATCGCTCGGCGGCCGGCTGTTTTATCGCATCGTCGCTTCGCTGCTGGTGTTGATTTCGGTTGCCGCCAGCTACTACATGACGTTTTTCAACGTGGTGATCGGCTACGGCATCGTGGTGTCGGTGATGACCACCGACATCGATCTGTCGAAAGAGGTGGTCGGCCTGCACTTCGTGCTGTGGATGGTGGCGCTCAGCGCCTTGCCGCTGCTGCTGATCTGGAAAAACAGCCTGCGTTACACCCTGATAGAACAGCTGAAAACCCCCGGTCATCGCATCAAGCCGCTGCTGGTCTTGCTGGCGGTGGTGGCGCTGGTCTGGCTGCCGCTGCGCATGCTGGACGACGAGCAGAGCGTGCAAGAGAAGCTCTCCAACGTCGATCTGCCGAGCTACGGCGGCGTGGTGGCGCACTCGTATCTGCCGTCCAACTGGCTGTCGGCGCTGGGGTTGTTTGCCTATACCCGCTATGACGAAAGCCAGGATCAGAGCACGATGTTCGATCCGGGCAAACACTTCACCTACGTACCGCCGGCGGATATCGACGACACCTACGTGGTGTTCATCATCGGCGAGACCACGCGCTGGGACCACATGGGCATGCTGGGCTATGAGCGCGATACCACGCCGCGGCTGTCTAAAGAGAAGAATCTGGTGGCGTTTCGCGGCGAGTCGTGCGACACCTCCACCAAGCTGTCGCTGCGCTGTATGTTCGTGCGCGAAGGCGGCACCGAAGACAACCCGCAGCGCACGCTGAAAGAGCAGAACGTGTTCGCGGTACTGAAGGATCTGGGCTTCTCTTCCGAGCTGTTCGCCATGCAGAGCGAGGTGTGGTTCTACAACAACACCGAGGTGAACAACTATTCGTTCCGCGAGATGATCGCTTCCGAGAAGCGCAACGACGGCAAGGCGGTCGACGATATGCTGTTGGTGGACGAAATGAAGGAGTCGCTGGCGCGCTATCCGAAGGGCAAACACCTGGTGATCCTGCATACCAAAGGCTCGCACTACCTGTACTCGCAGCGTTATCCGCGCAGCTATGCGCGCTATCAGCCGGAGTGCATGGGGGTGGACGATTCCTGCACCAAGGCGCAGCTGATCAACGCCTTCGACAATACCGTGCTGTATACCGACAGCTTTATCGCCAATGTGATAGACCAGGTGCGCGACAAGAAGGCCATCGTGTTCTATGCCGCCGATCACGGCGAATCGATCGGTGAAAACACGCACCTGCACGGTACGCCGCGCGAGATGGCGCCGCCGGAGCAGTTCCGCGTGCCGATGATCGTATGGGCGTCGGACAAATTCCTTGAGAACCCGCAGCACCTCAGCGCCTTTGAGCAGCTGCAGGCGCAGCAGCGCATCGGCAAAACGCATCGCCACGTCGAGCTGTTTGACACCATCCTCGGCTGCCTCGGCTACACGTCTCCCGATGGCGGCATCGTGGATAAAAACAACTGGTGCCATCTGCCGCAGGATAAAACGGCGCCCGCTAGCCTGTAATCCCGCCCGCCGGGTGCCTGCCTTGCGCACCCGGCAATTTCACCCAATACATTCTCTTCATCAATTATTCCGGTGTGTGCATACGGTATACTTGCGCACTTCCCCCTGTTAACCGGAGATTTCCATGACCCTGCGCGTGGCGTTTATCGACGATCATGACATTGTGCGTTCGGGCTTCGTGCAGCTGCTGTCGCTGGAGGCCGATATTCAGGTGGTGGGCGAGTTCAGCAGCGCAGCGCAGGCGCGCGCCGGCCTGCCGGGGCTGGAGGTGGACGTTTGCATCTGCGACATTTCGATGCCGGACGGCAGCGGGCTGGATCTGTTGGCGGACATTCCCTCCGGCATCCGCGTGGTGATGCTGTCGATGCACGATAACCCGGCGCTGGTGGAAATGGCGCTGGATCGCGGCGCCGGCGGCTTTCTCTCCAAGCGCTGCAAGCCGGAAGATTTGATCACCGCGGTGCGCACCGTCGCCGGCGGCGGCGTTTACCTGATGCCGGAAATCGCGCAGCAGCTGGCGCGGGTGAGGGTCGATCCGTTGACCCGCCGCGAGCGCGAGATCGCGCTGTTGCTGGCGCAGGGCCAGGAGGTGCGCGAGATCGCCGCCGCCTTGGGGCTGTCGCCGAAGACGGTGCATGTGCATCGCGCCAATTTGTTCGCCAAGTTGGGCATCAACAACAACGTCGAGCTGGCCAGACGGATGCTGAACCTGTGACGCAGCGCCTGATCACCCAGCTGGCGCTGTTTTTCATCTACGCCGCCAGCGCGTTTTGCCTGTGGGGCATCGGCACCGCGCTGATCGACCCGCCCTGGCAGGCGCTGCTGCTGTTCCCGTTCGGCCTGCGCATGGGTATTTTGCTGCAGAGCCCGTACCGTTTCTGGCCGGGGATCCTGCTGGCCGACCTGCTGCTGATGGCGCTGCTGGCGGACCAGTTCGGTTACGGCCCGGCGCTGTGGGCGTCGGTGGCGGTGCTGGTGTTGACGGTGCTGCTCAGCCTGCTGGCCTCGCCGTGGCTGTTGCGCCATCAGCAGAGCGACAGCGAATGGCGCTGGCCACTGTTGCAGGGCGCGGTGGTGGGCGCCGCCGCCTTGCTGCAGGCGCTGGTGTGGCAGCTGGTGAGCGGTGAAGGCGCCCGCGCGCTGCTGCTCGGCCTGACTGGCGGTTTCACCATCGCACCGACCTGCCTGCTGTTGTGGCACTATCTGGCGCGCCAAATCTGGGTGCCGCTGGAGCCGGGGCTGATCCACAAGCCGGTGGAGCTGCGTCTGGGCCATCTGGCCAGCTACCTGCTGCTGTTTGCGTTCAGCATCTGGCTGCAGCAGCAGGTGAACGCCGCCGAGCTGCGGCGCTTTGCGCCTTTCTGCCTGGCCATTCCTATCGTGTTCATGTCTTACCGCTACGGCTGGCAGGGCGCGCTGTTGGCGACGCTGCTCAACGGCGTGGCGCTGATGGTCAACGAGCCGCCGCAGCCGGAGTCGCACCGCGATCTGCTGTTGTCGCTGCTGGCCCAAAGCCTGACCGGGCTGCTGCTGGGCGCCGGCATTCAGCGCCAGCGCGAGCTGAATCAGCAACTGCGGCTGCGGCTGGCGGAGAACCGCCAGCTGGCGCGGGCGCTGGTGACGGCGGAGGAGCAAACCCGGCGCGAGGTGGCGCGTGAGCTGCACGATGAAGTGGGGCAGACCATCACCGTGATTCGCACCCAGGCCAGCATCGTCAAACGCCTGGCGCCGGAGCCGGCGGTGGTCGGCTGCGCCGACGCCATCGATGCGTTGGCGCTGCGGGTCTACGACGGGGTGCATGATGTGCTGACTCAGCTGTGGCCGGCGGCGCTGAACAACCTGCCGCTGTCGGCGGCGGTGGCGGCGATGCTGCGGGAGTCGCTGCCGCAGGACGCGTCGCTGGTGAGCAGCCTGCAGTGGCAGGTGCCGGACGAGCTGCTGGATGAAACGCTGAAAATCACGCTGTACCGGGTGTGCCAGGAAGGGGTGACCAATGTGTGCCGCCACGCCGGCGCCAGCCGCCTGGAGCTGGATGCGCGCCTGCAGCCGCGCAAAGGCGCCGCGCCGCAGATCGCCCTGACCATCCGCGACAACGGGGTGGGCTTCGATGAGGAAAACCATCAGCCGGGCTATGGCCTGCGCGGCATGCAGGAGCGCATCAGCGCCCTCGGCGGCAGCCTGCGGTTCACCGATGAGGGGGGCGCCTGTTTGAGTGTGATCTTGCCCACAGTTTCGCCGGCGCAAACGCAAAACTAGGAAAAACTCCTAACCGCGTCGGGAATCCGGCGTAAGCCTCCCGCGCGCGCGCGGAGCATCATAGCGGCACTTTATTCAATCCTCTGAGGTTCCACATGTGGTCTTTCCTTAAAAGCCGCCCGGACGCGCCGCAGGTCACCGATCAACGGCAGATCGACGCCAGCTACAAATACTGGCGCATCCAGCTGATGTGCACCATGTACATCGGCTACGCCGCGTTTTACTTCACGCGCAAAAGTTTCAACTTCATCATGCCGGCGATGCTGAGCGATCTGGGCCTGACGATGTCCGACGTCGGCATCCTCGGCACGCTGTTCTACATCACCTACGGCTGCTCGAAATTCATTTCCGGCATGATCAGCGATCGCTCCAACCCGCGTTACTTTATGGGGCTGGGCCTGATCATGACCGGGGTGCTGAATATCTTCTTCGGCCTCAGTTCGTCGCTGCTGATGCTGGGCACGCTGTGGATCCTCAACGCCTTCTTCCAGGGCTGGGGCTGGCCGCCGTGCTCCAAAATCCTCACCAGCTGGTATTCGCGCTCCGAGCGCGGTGGCTGGTGGGCGATCTGGAACACCTCGCACAACGTCGGCGGCGCGCTGATCCCGCTGCTGGTGGGCTTTATCTCGCTGCACTTCAGCTGGCGTTACGGCATGATCATCCCCGGTATCATCGGCGTGGTGCTTGGCCTGCTGATGTGCTGGCGCCTGCGCGACAAGCCATCCACCCTGGGGCTGCCGAGCGTCGGCAAATGGCGCAACGACGCCATGGAGCTGGTGCAGGAATCGGAAGGCCAGGGGCTGAGCAACCGCGAGATCATCAAACGCTACGTGCTGACCAACAAGTACATCTGGCTGCTGGCGGTCTCTTACGTGCTGGTGTACATCGTGCGCACCGCGATCAACGATTGGGGCAACCTCTACCTGACGCAGGAAAAGGGCTATTCGCTGATGACCGCCAACTCGGCCATCTCGCTGTTTGAAGTGGGCGGCTTTATCGGTTCGCTGGTGGCCGGTTGGGGTTCCGACAAGTTGTTCCGCGGCAACCGCGGCCCGATGAACCTGATCTTCGCCATCGGTATCTTCCTGTCGGTGGCGGCGCTGTGGCTGATGCCGGGCGTGACCTACCTGCTGCAGGCCTGCTGCTTCTTCGCCATCGGTTTCTTCATCTTCGGCCCGCAGATGCTGATCGGCATGGCGGCGGCGGAGTGCTCGCACAAGGATGCGGCGGGCGCGGCGACCGGTTTTGTCGGCCTGTTCGCCTACCTGGGCGCGGCGCTGTCCGGCTACCCGATCGCGCGGGTGATGGAGATCTGGCACTGGAACGGCTTCTTCGTGGTGATTTCCATCGCCGCCTGCCTGTCGGCGCTGTTCCTGCTGCCGTTCCTGCGCGCGCAGACGCCGGCGCTGAAACCGGCCAAAGCCTGAGCAAAATACGCTGCGCAGCCCCCGGCGCAGCGCATTATGGCGCTTTTATCACCACTTGAAATGCAGGGGCAAAAAAGTGATTGACGCCTATAACCGCCAGCAGTAAGATGCGCCCCGCATCGGCGAGTAGCGCAGCTTGGTAGCGCAACTGGTTTGGGACCAGTGGGTCGGAGGTTCGAATCCTCTCTCGCCGACCACCATTCGAAAAACCTGCTTTTAAAGCAGGTTTTTTTTCGCCTGTCGTTTATGAGGATGAGCACCTCCGCAGGAGGTTCGAGCCTCGCGAAGCGAGACAGCGTTGCTTTGGCAACGGCCCGCAGGGCGCGCATCAACGATGCGCGTAATCCTCTCTCGCCGACCACCATTCGAAAAACCTGCTTTTTAAAGCAGGTTTTTTTTCGCCCGTCGTTTATGAGGATGAGCACCTCCGCGGGAGGTTCGAGCCTCGCGAAGCGAGACAACGTTGCTTTGGCAACGGCCCGCAGGGCGCGCATCAACGATGCGCGTAATCCTCTCTCGCCGACCACCATTCGAAAAACCTGCTTTTTAAAGCAGGTTTTTTTTCGCCTGCGGTTTATGAGGATGAGTACCTCCACCGATATGGCCGGCTTCGCTTTATGGCGTGCCTCAATCTACCGTCCTCGTGAAATATATTTATCCTTTACGCTTAATTAATTCACACTCCTTATTCCCTTTAGGTTCTTATTTCCATATTTAAATAAATTCATGCTTGCCGAATAAAACCCGGTTGATAGCGCTCTTGTTTTCACGCTTTTTTTACCTATAGTCTGAATGGACAACGCGGGATGTATTATTCCCGCCGCGTGGAAAATACCGTGATTATTTATTAACGTTAATCTTCGTGGATTATTGCGGAATCATTTCGCTCCGGCAATGCGTGGCGACGATTAACTCTTTTATGTTTATCCTCTCGGAATAAGGAATCAGTTATGCGCAAATTTAATAAACCGCTGTTGGCGCTGGTGATCGGCAGCACGCTGTGTTCCGCGGCGCAGGCCGCCGCGCCGGGCAAGCCGACCATCGCCTGGGGCAACACCAAGTTCGCCATCGTCGAAGTCGATCAGGCGGCCACCGCTTATAATAATCTGGTGAAGGTAAAAAATGCCGCCGACGTTTCGGTCTCCTGGAATTTATGGAATGGCGACACCGGTACGACGGCAAAAATTTTATTGAATGGCAAAGAGGCGTGGAGCGGCCCTTCAACCGGCGCTTCCGGTACGGCGAATTTTAAAGTGAATAAAGGCGGCCGTTATCAAATGCAGGTGGCGTTATGCAATGCCGACGGCTGCACCGCCAGCGACGCCACCGAAATTGTGGTGGCCGACACCGACGGCAGCCATTTGGCGCCGTTGAAAGAGCCGCTGCTGGAAAAGAATAAACCCTATAAACAGAATTCCGGCAAAGTGGTCGGCTCTTATTTCGTCGAGTGGGGCGTTTACGGGCGCAATTTCACCGTCGATAAGATCCCGGCGCAGAACCTGACCCATCTGCTGTACGGCTTTATCCCGATCTGCGGCGGCAACGGCATCAACGACAGCCTGAAAGAGATCGAAGGCAGCTTCCAGGCGTTGCAGCGCTCCTGCCAGGGCCGCGAGGACTTCAAAGTCTCGATCCACGATCCGTTCGCCGCGCTGCAAAAAGCGCAGAAGGGCGTGACCGCCTGGGATGACCCCTACAAGGGCAACTTCGGCCAGCTGATGGCGCTGAAGCAGGCGCATCCTGACCTGAAAATCCTGCCGTCGATCGGCGGCTGGACGCTGTCCGACCCGTTCTTCTTTATGGGCGACAAGGTGAAGCGCGATCGCTTCGTCGGTTCGGTGAAAGAGTTCCTGCAGACCTGGAAGTTCTTCGATGGCGTGGATATCGACTGGGAGTTCCCGGGCGGCAACGGCGCCAACCCGAACCTGGGCAGCCCGCAAGACGGGGAGACCTATGTGCTGTTGATGAAGGAGTTGCGGGCGATGCTGGATCAGCTGTCGGCGGAAACCGGCCGCAAGTATGAGCTGACCTCCGCCATCAGCGCCGGCAAGGACAAGATCGACAAGGTGGCTTACAACGTCGCGCAGAACTCGATGGATCACATCTTCCTGATGAGCTACGACTTCTACGGCGCCTTCGATCTGAAAAACCTGGGGCATCAGACCGCGCTGAATGCGCCGGCCTGGAAACCGGACACCGCCTACACCACGGTGAACGGCGTCAATGCGCTGCTGGCGCAGGGCGTCAAGCCGGGCAAGATCGTGGTCGGCACCGCCATGTATGGCCGCGGCTGGACCGGGGTGAACGGCTACCAGAACAACATTCCGTTCACCGGCACCGCCACCGGGCCGGTTAAAGGCACCTGGGAGAACGGCATCGTGGACTACCGCCAAATCGCCAGCCAGTTCATGAGCGGCGATTGGCAGTACACCTACGACGCCACGGCGGAAGCGCCTTACGTGTTCAAACCTTCCACCGGCGATCTGATCACCTTCGACGATGCCCGCTCGGTGCAGGCCAAAGGCAAGTACGTGTTGGATAAGCAGTTGGGCGGCCTGTTCTCCTGGGAGATCGACGCGGACAACGGCGATATTCTCAACAGCATGAACGCCAGCCTGGGCAACAGCGCCGGCGTTCAATAATCGGTTGCAGTGCGTTGCCGGGGGATATCCTTTCGCCCCCGGCTTTTTCGCCGCCGAAAGTTTTTTTACGCCGCACAGATTGTGGGCCTGCCCGGCGCAAAACGCGCTCATCGGACTCACCCTTTTGGGTAATCCCTCAGCATTTCCTCCTGTCTTTAACGGCGATCACAAAAATAACCGTTCAGATATTCATCATTCAGCAACAAAGTTTTGGCGTTTTTTAACGGAGTTAAAAACCAGTAAGTTTGTGAGGGTCAGACCAATGCGCTGAAAATGTCCGCTTAGCATAAATTTTCATGCTGGAAGTGTTAACAAAAGGTTTTTTTTATGTTTGTTTGCTGTTTCTCACAGTCTGCGTAAATCCCCACTGGTTATATTGACGACACCCCAAACAGTTGGCAACTTGATAGCCTCAGGGGTAAGAGCGAGAGTTGTTTGAGTGAATTCCACGCGCTCAGACGTCCCCGCCGCGATGCGTTCCATCCGGCATTCTCTCCTCATACACCTTCTGCCTTCGGGCGCCGATCGCACAGGCCACGCAATAAAAAATACAGGTCTGGCGGCAATGACACACATCACATCACACAATGGAGCACTAACGATGACACGTTCCTTGGGTAAATCGGGGGTTCTGAAATTCGGCATTGGGCTGATCGCGCTGACCGTGGCGGCCAGCGTACAGGCCAAGACGTTGGTTTACTGTTCTGAAGGTTCCCCGGAAGGGTTCAACCCGCAGCTGTTTACCTCCGGCACCACCTACGACGCCAGCTCGGTACCGATCTACAACCGCCTGGTCGAATTCAAAATCGGCACCACCGAACTGCAGCCGGGCCTGGCTGAGAAGTGGGACGTCAGCGAAGACGGCAAAACCTACACCTTCCACCTGCGCAAAGGCGTGAAGTGGCAGAGCAGCAAAGACTTCAAACCGACGCGCGATTTCAACGCCGACGACGTGGTGTTCTCCTTTGAACGCCAGTTGGATGCGAACAACGCCTATCACAAAGTGTCCGGCGGCAGCTACGAATACTTTGAAGGCATGGACATGCCTAAGCTGATCGCCAAGATTGAAAAAGTGGACGACAACACCGTGCGCTTCGTGCTGAACCGCCCGGAAGCGCCGTTCCTGGCTGACCTGGGTATGGACTTCGCGTCCATCCTGTCCGCCGAATACGCCGACGTGATGATGAAAGCCGGCACGCCGGAGAAGGTCGACCTGAACCCGATCGGCACCGGCCCGTTCCAGCTGCTGCAATACCAGAAAGACTCCAAGATCCTGTACAAGGCATTCGACGGTTTCTGGGGCACCAAGCCGAAGATCGATCGCCTGGTGTTCTCCATCACGCCTGACGCCTCCGTGCGCTACGCCAAACTGCAGAAAAACGAATGTCAGGTGATGCCGTACCCGAACCCGGCCGATATCGCCCGCATGAAGCAAGACAAGTCCATCAACCTGATGGAGCAGCCGGGCCTGAACGTGGGCTACCTGTCGTTCAACGTCGAGAAAAAACCGCTGGATAACCTGAAGGTGCGTCAGGCGTTGACCATGGCGGTCAACAAGCAGGCGATCATCGATGCGGTTTATCAGGGCGCGGGCCAGGCGGCCAAGAACCTGATCCCGCCGACCATGTGGGGCTATAACGACGCGGTGCAGGATTACGCTTACGATCCGGCCAAGGCGAAAGAGCTGCTGAAAGAAGCGGGTATGGCCGACGGTTTCAGCATCGACCTGTGGGCGATGCCGGTACAGCGTCCTTACAACCCGAACGCGCGCCGCATGGCGGAAATGATCCAGGCCGACTGGGCCAAGATCGGCGTGAAAGCCAAAATCGTGACCTATGAGTGGGGTGAATACCTCAAGCGCGCCAAAGCGGGCGAGCACCAGACGGTGATGATGGGCTGGACCGGCGACAACGGGGATCCGGACAACTTCTTCGCCACGCTGTTCAGCTGCGCGGCGGCGAAAGACGGCTCCAACTACTCCCGCTGGTGCTACAAGCCGTTTGAAGATCTGATTCAACCGGCGCGCGCCGAATCCAACCACGACAAGCGCATCGAACTGTACAAGCAGGCGCAGGTGGTGATGCACGATCAGGCTCCGGCGCTGATTGTCGCACACTCCACCGTGTACGAGCCTGTGCGTAAGGAAGTGAAAGGCTACGTCGTGGATCCACTCGGTAAGCATCACTTCGAGAATGTCTCTGTAGACTGATTTCGACCGCTTTACCGGAGACGCACGAATGGACTTGCAGGGGCGCAACAGGTTTGCGCCCCTGCTGACCAGTCTCCGGCGTATGGCCGTCGAATCGTTCAAAGGCATGTGAGCGTTAATAAGCCTGGCGGACGATGAGCTGCCGGGCATTGATACAGAGAGTTCGGGATATGTTGCAGTTCATACTCCGACGTTTGGGGTTAGTTATCCCAACGTTTATCGGCATTACATTGCTGACTTTTGCATTCGTCCATATGATCCCCGGCGACCCGGTGACCATCATGGCCGGGGAACGCGGTATCTCCGCCGAGCGCCACGCGCAGCTGATGGCGGAAATGGGGCTGGACAAGCCGCTCTATCAACAATATTTCTCCTACGTGTCCAACGTGCTGCAAGGCGATCTGGGCACCTCCCTCAAAAGCCGCATCTCCGTCTGGAGCGAGTTCGTTCCGCGCTTTCAGGCCACGCTGGAACTGGGCATTTGCGCGATGATCTTCGCGGTGCTGGTAGGCATCCCGGTCGGGGTGCTGGCGGCGGTCAAACGCGGCTCGGTCTTCGACCATACCGCGGTGGGCATCTCGCTGACCGGCTATTCGATGCCGATTTTCTGGTGGGGCATGATGCTGATCATGCTGGTGTCGGTGCAGCTTAACCTGACGCCGGTGTCGGGGCGCATCAGCGACACGGTCTTCCTCGACGACAGCCAGCCGCTGACCGGCTTCATGCTGATAGACACCCTGATCTGGGGCGAGCCGGGCGACTTCGTCGACGCGGTGATGCACATGATCCTGCCGGCCATCGTGCTGGGCACCATTCCGCTGGCGGTGATCGTGCGCATGACCCGTTCCTCGATGCTGGAGGTGTTGGGCGAAGACTACATCCGCACCGCGCGCGCCAAGGGCGTGAGCCGCATGCGGGTGATCGTTGTTCACGCGCTGCGCAACGCGCTGCTGCCGGTGGTGACGGTGATCGGGCTGCAGGTCGGCACCATGCTGGCCGGCGCCATTCTGACCGAAACCATCTTCTCCTGGCCGGGGCTGGGCCGCTGGCTGATCGACGCGCTGCAGCGCCGCGACTACCCGGTGGTGCAGGGCGGGGTGTTGCTGGTCGCCTGTATGATCATTCTGGTTAACCTGCTGGTAGACGTGCTCTACGGCGTGGTCAACCCGCGTATTCGCCACAAGAAATAAGGGGCGCTCTCATGTCTCAAATCACTGAGTCTGCAGTTAAAGGTGCGCCGAAGCCGATGACCCCGTTTCAGGAGTTCTGGCACTATTTCAAGCGCAATAAAGGGGCCGTGGTCGGCCTGGTGTATATCGTTCTGATGCTGGTGATCGCGCTCGGCGCCGGCGTGCTGGCGCCACATGCGCCGGCGGACCAGTTCCGCGACGCGCTGCTCAAGCCGCCGGTGTGGCAAGAGGGCGGCAGCTGGCAATATATCCTCGGCACCGACGACGTGGGCCGCGACGTGCTGTCGCGCCTGATGTACGGTGCGCGCCTGTCGCTGCTGGTCGGCTGCCTGGTGGTGGTGCTGTCGCTGATCATGGGCGTGATATTCGGCCTGCTGGCCGGTTACTTCGGCGGCGTAGTGGACGCGATTATCATGCGCGTCGTCGACATCATGCTGGCCCTGCCGAGCCTGCTGCTGGCGCTGGTGCTGGTGGCGGTATTCGGGCCGTCGATCGTCAACGCCTCGCTGGCGCTGACCTTCGTCGCCCTGCCGCACTATGTGCGTCTGACGCGCGCAGCGGTGCTGGTGGAGGTGAACCGCGACTACGTCACCGCTTCGCGGGTGGCGGGCGCCGGCGCGCTGCGCCAGATGTTCGTCAATATTCTGCCTAACTGCCTGGCGCCTTTGATCGTGCAGGCTTCTCTCGGTTTCTCGAACGCCATTCTGGACATGGCCGCTCTCGGCTTTCTGGGCATGGGCGCGCAGCCGCCGACGCCGGAGTGGGGCACCATGCTCTCCGACGTGCTGCAGTTCGCGCAAAGCGCCTGGTGGGTGGTGACCTTCCCCGGCGTGGCGATCCTGCTGACGGTGCTGGCATTCAACCTGATGGGGGACGGTTTGCGTGATGCTCTCGACCCCAAACTCAAGCAGTAACAGAGGACGAGAGAGATGGCGTTATTGAATGTAGACAAGCTTTCGGTGCACTTCGGTGACGAAGGCACCCCGTTCCGCGCGGTAGACCGCATCAGTTACAGCGTGGAGCAAGGTCAGGTGGTCGGCATCGTCGGTGAATCCGGCTCCGGCAAATCCGTCAGCTCGCTGGCGATCATGGGCCTGATCGATTTCCCCGGCAAGGTGATGGCCGACAAGCTGGAGTTCAACGGCCAGGATCTGCGCAAGATCTCCGAAAAAGAGCGCCGCCAGCTGGTGGGCTCTGAAGTGGCAATGATCTTCCAGGATCCGATGACCAGCCTGAACCCGTGCTATACCGTCGGTTATCAGATCATGGAGGCGCTGAAGGTGCATCAGGGCGGCAACCGCCGCACTCGCCGCCAGCGCGCTATCGACCTGCTGACCCAGGTGGGCATTCCCGATCCGGCCTCGCGGCTGGACGTATACCCGCACCAGCTTTCCGGCGGCATGAGCCAGCGCGTGATGATCGCCATGGCCATCGCCTGTCGGCCGAAGCTGCTGATCGCCGATGAGCCGACGACCGCGCTCGACGTGACCATCCAGGCGCAGATCATCGAACTGCTGCTGGATCTGCAGCAGCGCGAAAACATGGCGCTGCTGCTGATCACCCACGATTTGGCGCTGGTGGCGGAAGCCGCGCACCACATCATCGTGATGTACGCCGGCCAGGTGGTGGAATCCGGCAAGGCGGCGGAGATTTTCCGCGCCCCGCGCCACCCCTATACCCAGGCGCTGCTGCGCGCGCTGCCGGAGTTCGCCGCCGACAAGGCGCGGCTGGCTTCGCTGCCGGGCGTGGTGCCGGGCAAATACGATCGCCCGACCGGCTGCCTGCTCAACCCGCGTTGTCCCTACGCCAACGAGCGCTGCCGCAACGAGGAGCCGGAACTGCGCAGCATTCCCGGCCGTCAGGTTAAATGTCACACACCGCTGGATGATGCGGGGAGGCCGACCGTATGAGCCAGAATCAACCTTTACTGCAGGCGATTGACCTGAAGAAGCATTACCCGGTGAAAAAGGGCCTGTTCGCGCCGGAGCGGCTGGTCAAGGCGCTGGACGGCGTCTCCTTCACCCTGGAGCGCGGCAAAACGCTGGCGGTGGTTGGTGAGTCGGGCTGCGGCAAATCGACGCTCGGCCGCCTGCTGACGATGATCGAAGTGCCGACCGGCGGCGAGCTGTACTATCAGGGGCAAGATCTGCTGAAGCCGGACGCCTCTGCCGAGAAGCTGCGGCGCCAGAAGATCCAAATCGTGTTCCAGAATCCTTACGGATCGCTCAACCCGCGCAAGAAGGTCGGGCAGATCCTCGAGGAGCCGCTGTTGATCAACACGTCGCTCAGCGCCGCCGAACGGCGGGAAAAAGCGCTGGAGATGATGGCGAAGGTCGGCCTGAAGACCGAGCATTACGATCGCTACCCGCACATGTTTTCCGGCGGCCAGCGTCAGCGTATCGCCATCGCCCGCGGGCTGATGCTGAACCCGGACGTGGTGATCGCCGATGAGCCGGTGTCGGCGCTGGACGTGTCGGTGCGCGCTCAGGTGCTGAACCTGATGATGGATCTGCAGCAGGATCTGGGGCTGTCCTATGTGTTCATCTCGCACGATCTGTCGGTGGTGGAGCACATCGCCGACGAGGTGATGGTGATGTACCTCGGCCGCTGCGTGGAAAAGGGCAGCAAAGAGGCGATCTTCAACAATCCGCGCCATCCGTACACTCAGGCGCTGCTGTCGGCGACGCCGCGATTGAATCCGGATATGCGCCGCGAGCGCATCAAGCTGACCGGCGAGCTGCCCAGCCCGATGAATCCGCCGCCGGGCTGTGCGTTCAATGCCCGCTGCCGCCGCGCCTTCGGCACCTGCGTTCAGCTGCAGCCGCAGCTCAAACAGTACGGTGAGCAGATGGTGGCCTGCTTTGCGGTCGATCAGGACGAACATCCGGGGGCGTGAAGCGCCGGATTTTCCTGTCTAAACCAAACGCCGGCACAGCGCCGGCGTTTTTTATTATTCAATCAAGGGGTTGGTCAGTAGACGATCGTGACAACCCGTCTTTTAAATTATGCTCTTAACGTCATTCTGACAAAACGTTATATTTTTAAGAATCTTCGCATGATAATAGTAATCGAATAATAGAATTCAACGGGTTGCTGTTAATAAGTTTATTTCGGCCGATAGCGTTCGCCATTTTTATTATAAAAACCCAATAAAAAAGCACGCCGGCGGCGTGCTTTGGGTGAATGAGGCCGCGCTTATTGCGGATAAGGCACCCAGTCGCCGCCGTTCAGGCGAATGTAGGGCTTGCCCTGATACAGCATCACGACGGCGTTGTCGTTTTCGGAGATGACCGGGGTCTGCGGCAGCCCCTGGGTCAGCGCCTGCCAGTCGACGCTGGGTTCGCTGAAGACCTTGCCGTCCACCAGACGCGACACCAGTTCAGACAGCGCCAGATAGCTGCTCGGCGTTTTGATCTGCAGCGGGCTGCCCTGATGCGGCGCCTTCATGCCCACCAGTTTGATGCCGACCGGCGTATGGGTGATATTCGGGCTGGGAATGTCGCGCAGGCCGGACATCTGCATCTTGTCGCCCACCAACGCCGCGCCGTGTTCCGGCACGATCACCACCACCACTTTGCGGCCGGATTTCTCCAACTGATCGAGGAAGGTGTTCAGCTGATCGAACAGCTTCTGCGCGCGCGGCGGGTAGTCGGCGCTCTTGTTGGAGCCGACGAAGCGGTTGCCGTCGTGCAGCGGGATGACGTTGAAGAAGGTGGCGGTGCGGCCGTCACCGCCTTTTTGCTGCTGATCCAGCCAACGGGTCAGCAATTCGAGATCGTTATAAATCGGCTCGCCGTCGAACGACGTCAGCTCGTTGCCGATGCCGGCCTGCGACATCAGCGGCGCCTGCATGTCGCCCTGTTCACGCAGCTCTTTCAGGAAGTTGCCGAACACCCCGGAGTGATCGAGCATCAGCTGTTCCTTGAAGCCGAGCTTCGCCAGGTTGTCGAACAGGTAACATTGCTGGTTCACCGGCTGATACAGATCGCGATGCGAAAGCTGGCCGCAGCTGGCGCGCAGCAAACGGATGGCCGCCGGGCCGCTGTAGGCGGTGGCCGAGTTGAAGTTGTCGAACATGATGTCCATCTTCGACCACAGCGGGTGATTTTGCAGGTTGACCGCGTCCATATCGGCCCAGGCCAGCGAACAGATGTTGATCACCAGCAGATCGAACGGCTGGGCATCGGCGGGCAAGCTGGCCGGGAACGCGGTGGTGCGGCCTTTTTCTCGCTCGTAGAACTGGTTCAGGTAGGCCGTCAGGTTGGTGCTGGTCGGCGGCAGGCTGTCTGCCGGCGCAGCATCCCCCGCCGCCGGCGCAGACGTGGCCGGCGTATTGGCGCCGCCGGCCGCGGCCGTGGAGGTCGCGGGCAGCAGCGAGACTGCCGGTCCGGCGATGTTGACGATATTGAGCCACACCAGCGCCGCCACGGTGAACACCGTGACGCGCACCCACTGCGCGACGAACAGGTAGGCGATAAACAGCACGAAGGCCGCGCCGATCATTTGCCAGTTGATAAAGCGGCCGATCAGCTCCAGCAGGTACTGGGCGCTGAAGCCGGCCAGCTGCGAACCCTGGCTGAGAATGCTGTTGATGCCCGGCAGCCAGGTGTCGTGGTAGAACAACGCGATGCCGATCGGAATGGCGAGGTAATGGCGCCAGCGATGCAGGCGCTGCGACGGGATCGGCATCAGCAGAAACGCCATGAACACCAGGTTCGGCAGCGCGTGGAAGTTCAGGTAGCCGAACCACAGCAGGGCGAATTTGGCCAGAAAGTACAGGTTCCAGCCGCCCAGTCCGCGCCAGTAGCGCCATAGAGCGTTATCGGATTGCGTCTTCGAGTTTGGATTCATGGCTGCTTCTTACGTTTAATCTGAGATGAGGAGCCTGTGCGCACCCACAAACCGGCGGATTTCAAATAGCGCGGCGATAACAACAGGTTTTGCCAGTATTGACGCAAATGCGGAAAACGCCGGTGAAAGGCGTAGCCCAGCGGGATGAAGATCAGCGCGCACAGCAGGATCAGTTGCACGATGTCGTTAAGGTTCAGCATGCGGTTCCTCCTGCGGGCCGAGCGTCAGCGTGAAGGCGACCGGCTGCCGCCGTTCTGCGGGCGCCTCGGCCGCCGTCTCGCGGGGGCGCGGCGCGGCGCCGGCGGTGCCGGTGGCCGAAATCTGCCAGCGCCCCTGGGCCATACGTTTGATTTCCGAAATGATATCGACGTCCTGATGCCACACCACCCGGTTGCTGAAGGCTTCATCCACCGGCAGGCGGAAGATGAACCTCAGCGCGGTATCCAGATCGTTGATGCGGCAGGTGGAGAGAAACAGCACCAGCCGCCCCTGTACCACGGTCATCACGTCGCCGAAGCGCCGCAGGTGGCACAGGGTCATCGCCTGTTCGGCGCGCAGGCCGGTGGCCGGCCGCAGCGCCACCATCACGCCTTTGCCGTCCTCGGGCAGCAGCGTGTTACCCATCAGCGAAAGCACCGCCTGGCTGAACGGTTCCGGCCGCATATAGCCTTTGAGCTGCAGCGGGCGCAAGCCGGCCAGCAGCGCATCGATGTCGGCGGGCACATGGCGCGAGAAGCGCTGCCCCTGGATGCCCTCGAGCATGGTCAGAAAACGCGACAGCGGCGCGACGTGCGGCACGATCAGGTTGGCGCCGCAGGCCAGCAGCAGCCGCTCGTCGCTGTAGCGCAGGCTGGCACTCATCTCGCGCACCGCGATTTTCAGGCCGTTGCCGCGGCTGCGGCGCAGGGTGTGGATCTGGTGCGCCAGGTGATCGATTTGGTCGCTTTGGTACAGCGCGAAAATCAACGTCGCCGAGAGTCTCAGCATGCCGTGCTGCGCCAGTTCGTCGTTGCTGTCCAGCAACTGCCAGTTGGCGGACAGCGGTGGCGCGCCTTCCAGGATGCTGCGCTCGGCCAGATACAGGCCTTCATCGCTGCGCAAGGCGGTGGGGGAGGGTTGGCTGTTTTCATCCTCACCCTGCCAGCCGCCTTCCGCGGCGTACAGCGTCAGCAGCTGATTGGCGTTGATGCCGTTTTCGGTGCTCCACCAGTTCACCAGATATTGCGCGCTGTCCTGTTGCCATTGCAGGCTGGACAGGCCGTTCAGGATGCGATGCTGCGCGCTGAGCTGCCCTTTGAGCTTATTGATGCCGCCGCCGTGGCTGAGGATCAACAGCGTGCAGCCCTGCCGCCGCAGCCAGGCGGCGAGGGCGCGCGTCCACTCACGCAGCTCTTCGGTGGTGAAGGTTTGCCACAGGCTGGCGTGGGCCAGCAGGATAAGTAAGCGATTTTGCGGCCGCAGGGCGCGCATCAGATCGTCGCTCAACTGCGTCAGCGCGGCTTTTTTCTCCGGTAATTGATACAGCGGCAGCTTCTGCAACGCGGGCGAAGCCAGCTCGGCCAACAGGCGGTCGGGTTTGTCGCCGCTGCAGATCAGGGCGACTTTGCGGGTGGCCGGCTGGGCGGCGATGACCTGGCGACACAGCAGCGCGGCGTCGCTTTGCCTGTCGATATTGATCCAATAAAGCCCGGGGGCCTGCATCACCGACAGCTCTTCCCAAATCTGCCGAATGCCTAGAGAAAAAGAGTGCGCCATAGGATGTGTTCTACTTTCGTTGAAAGCCGACTAAAGGCGTTTATATTTAAAGATAGCCATTTTTACTCTGGCAATAACAAATCTCCTACGCTCTGCAACAATATTTGTTGAGAATCATCTTATTGCCTCTCTCTTTTTGTATCGTTGCTATAGTTAATTAACATAGCCTATTTTCGCCAAGGCGGAAGAATGAATAACGCACCCACCCATTTTCGTGCAGCGGCGCCTGGGGAGAGCCAGGATGACCTGCAGGCGCTCAGCCAGGCTTTTTCATTGCCGAAATTAAGCTATGTCGATATTTCCCGGCAGGAGCGGTTAACGCAAATGATGACGCGCTGGCCACTGTTGGCCGAATTGGCGCAGACCACGGGGAGCCATTGATCTATGCCGGTGATCGCGCTGCAAGGGTTGCGGGGTGGAATGGGGACGACGTCGGTCACGGCGGCGCTCGCCTGGGCGTTGCAGCAGTTGGGTGAGTCGGTGTTGGCGATCGATTTCACGCCGGATAATCTGCTGCGCCTGCATTTCAACACGCCGTTCGAGCTGGCGCGCGGTTGGGCTCGCGCGGAGCGGGATGGCGGCGGCTGGCAGGAAGGCGCGCTGCGTTATTGTGAAAACCTCGACTTTCTGCCCTTTGGCCGCCTGAATGCGGCGGAACGGCTGGAAGTGCAGCGTCAGTGTCGGGAGCAGCCGGAACGCTGGCGCGACAACCTGCGCCAACTGATCGCCGGCGATCCGCAGCGCTGGATCCTGCTGGATGTCCCGGTCGGGGACGGCGTGCTGGCGCAGCAGGCGCTGCAGCTTGCCGACTGCGTGTTCATGCTGTTGAACCCCGACGCCAACTGCCAGGTACGGCTCCATCAACAGACGTTGCCGAACGACTGCCGTTTCCTGGTCAATCACTACTCCTCCGCCAGCCAGCTGCAGCAGGATCTGCATCAGCTGTGGCTGCAAACGCTGAGCGGTCTGCTGCCGGTGGTGATCCACCGCGACGAAGCGTTGGCGGAAGCGCTGGCGGTCAAACAGCCGTTGGGCGAGTACCGCCCCGAGAGCCTGGCGGCGGATGAAGTGCTGACGCTGGCCAACTGGTGCCTGATCAATCTCAAACGGGGCGTTGCGCCATGAGCCGGGTGCTGAGCCTGCTGCTGGTGCCGCCGGTGCGTCAGGCGGTGCAGACGCGCTACCGCGGCTATCGCCGCAATGGTGCATCGGCGCTGACCGCCTTTTTCGCCACGCTGCTGGTGGCGTTGGGCTGGCTGCTGCTGCGCTTCGAGTCGCCGGCCTGGCAGCGCGTGCGTACCGGCCGCGCTTACTGGTTCCCGCATCTGTCCGCCGAACGCCCGCGCCCGGCGGATGCGCTGCGTTATCTGCTGCAGGGGCTGTGGCTGCTGCTGTTTCGCAGCGGCCGCGCGCCGGTGCAGCGCGACTATTTCGCCGGTTGGCGCCGCCTGCAGCAGCGCTATGCCGACTGGCTGCAGAGCCTGCCGCAGCGGCTGAAGAACGCCGGCGTGGAACAGCGCTCGGTGGAGCGCCTCGGTCGCATGAACCGCGGCATGCGGCGCGCGCTGTTTATTCTGGTCAGCGTGCTGGCGGCGATCCTCGCCATGCTGTGCATCTCGCAACCGTTCGATCTGCCGGCGCAGTTCGTGTTCGTCCTGCTGCTGTGGGGGATCGCGATGGTGGTGCGCCGGGTGCCGGGGCGTTTGCCCGCGCTGATGCTGATCGTGCTGTCGCTGACCGTCTCCTGTCGCTACCTGTGGTGGCGCTATACCGCCACGCTGAACTGGGACGACCCGCTAAGCCTGGTGTGCGGCCTGTTGCTGCTGGTGGCGGAAACCTACGCCTGGGTGGTGCTGGTGCTGGGCTATTTCCAGACCATCTGGCCGCTTAACCGCCAGCCGGTGCCGCTGCCCGCCGATAGCGCCAGCTGGCCGACCATCGATCTGATGGTGCCGACTTACAACGAAGATCTCGGGGTGGTGAAGCCCACCATCTACGCGGCGCTGGGCATCGACTGGCCGAAAGAGAAGGTGAATATCTATATCCTCGATGACGGCAACCGCCCCGAATTCCGGGCGTTCGCCGCCGAAGTGGGGGTGAAATACATCGCCAGGCCGACCCACGAACACGCCAAGGCCGGCAACATCAACAACGCGCTGAAGCAGGCCACCGGCGAGTTCGTGGCGATTTTCGACTGCGATCACGTGCCGACGCGCTCCTTCCTGCAGCTGACCATGGGCTGGTTCTTCAAAGACAAAAAGCTGGCGATGCTGCAAACCCCGCACCATTTCTTCTCGCCGGATCCGTTCGAGCGCAACCTCGGCCGCTTCCGCCAGACGCCCAACGAAGGCACCTTGTTCTACGGGCTGGTGCAGGACGGCAACGACATGTGGGATGCGACCTTCTTCTGCGGCTCTTGCGCCATCCTGCGCCGCAGCGCGCTGGACGAAATCGGCGGCATCGCGGTGGAAACCGTCACCGAAGACGCCCACACCTCGCTGCGCTTGCACCGGCGCGGGCACACCTCGGCCTATATCCGCATTCCGCAGGCCGCCGGGCTGGCGACCGAGAGTCTGTCGGCGCACATCGGCCAGCGCATTCGCTGGGCGCGCGGCATGGTGCAGATCTTCCGGCTGGACAACCCGCTGCTGGGCAAGGGGCTGAAACTGGCGCAGCGCCTGTGCTACGCCAACGCCATGCTGCACTTCCTGTCGGGCATTCCGCGGCTGATCTTCCTCACCGCGCCGCTGGCGTTTTTGCTGCTGCATGCTTACATCATCTTCGCGCCGGCGCTGGCGATCGCGCTTTACGTGCTGCCGCACATGATCCACGCCAGCCTGACCAACTCGCGTATCCAGGGGAAATACCGCCATTCGTTCTGGAGCGAAATCTATGAAACGGTGCTGGCCTGGTATATCGCGCGGCCGACGACGGTGGCGCTGTTCAATCCGCACAAGGGCAAATTCAACGTCACCGCCAAGGGCGGGCTGGTGGAGGAGGAGCACGTCGACTGGGTGATCACCCGGCCTTACATGTTCCTGGTGATCCTGAACCTGGCCGGGCTGGCGTTCGGCGTCTGGCGGTTGGCCTATGGCCCGACGGACGAGGTGATGACGGTGATCATCAGCCTGGTGTGGGTGCTGTACAACATGACGATTCTCGGCGGCGCAGTGGCGGTGGCGGTGGAGGCCAAGCAGGTGCGTCAGGCGCACCGCGTGGAAATCGCCATGCCGGCGGCGATCGCGCGCGCCGACGGCCATCTGTATCCCTGCACGCTGCGCGATTACTCCGACGGCGGCGTGGGCATTGAGATGCGGGTGGAAAACGCGTTGAAAGACGGCGACAAGCTCTCGCTGCTGCTCAAGCGCGGCCAGCAGGAGTACAGCTTCCCCTGCGTGGTGACGCGCGCCTTCGGCAACAAGGTGGGGGTGCGCCTGGTCGACCTCTCCACCCGCGAACACATCGATTTCATTCAGTGCACCTTCGCCCGCGCCGATACCTGGGCGCTGTGGCAGGACGGGTTCCCCGAAGACCGGCCGATCGAAAGCCTGCGCGACGTGCTGGCGCTGGGCTTCCGGGGGTATGTGCGCATGGCGGACTACGCGCCGCCGCTGGTGCGCGGTCTGCTGGTCGGGGTCACCTCGCTGACCGCCTGGGTCGTGTCGTTTATTCCGCGCGGCGTCGGCAGGGATCCGACCTTGGGTCAACAAGAAACAGTGGGTTAGCTGCGAGTTCAACCGCCCGCTCACTCGCCCGGTGAACAGGCTCCAACATTGATGATGATACGATGACGAGAAAAATAACCTGGTTAACTGCTCTGGCCTTAGGCATCAGCACCCTGTCGCAGGCCGAAACCGCCACCGCGCCGACCGTGGCGGCCCAGCCGCCGATTGCCGCGGCGGCCGATACGGCGATCGCGCCACCGCCGGCCGCCGCGCCGCAGGATCCGAATGCGCCGGTGCGCGACGTGTCGCTGCCGTTTGCGCAGATAGCGCCGCCGCCGGGCACCTTTGTTCTGCGCGGCACCCGGCCGGACGGGCAGATCGAATTCGGCGTGCGCAGCGACGAGGTGGTCTCGCAGGCGATGCTCGATATGGAGTTTACGCCGTCGCCGGCGCTGATCCCGGTGGAGTCGCACGTCAAGGTCTACCTGAACGACGAGCTGATGGGCGTGACCACGATCGCCAAGGAGCAGCTGGGCAAGCCCAATCGCATCCAGATGGCGATCGATCCGCGCTATATCACCGATTTTAACCGCGTTCGGCTGGTGTTCGTCGGCCATTATCAAAATATCTGCGAAAACCCGGCCAGCACCTCGCTGTGGCTCGACGTCAGCAAGTCCAGCGCGCTGAAGCTGCGTTTCCAGACGCTGCCGGTGAAAAACGAGCTGTCGCACTTCCCTGAGCCGTTCTTCGACAGCCGCGATAATCGGCCGCTGACGCTGCCGATGGTGTTCGCCGGCCAGCCGGATCTCGCCCAGCAGCGTGCGGCGGGCATTCTGGCGTCCTGGTTCGGCAGCAAGGCGCAGTGGCGCGGGCAATCCTTCCCGACGCTGTACAATGCGCTGCCGACGCAGCACGCGGTGGTGTTCGCCACCAACTCGCAGCGCCCGGATTTCCTGCGCGATTATCCGGCGGTCAACGGCCCGACGGTGGAGATGATCAGCCACCCGGACAATCCGTACGTCAAACTGCTGTTGATTCAGGGACGTGACGACAACGATTTGATCACCGCGGTGAAGGGCATCGCGCAGGGCAACATCCTGTTCCGCGGCCAGAACGTAACGGTGGACAAGGTGGAACAGCTGGCGCCGCGCCAGCCGTACGACGCGCCGAACTGGGTGCGCACCGATCGGCCGATGACCTTCGCCGAGCTGCAGCAGTACGCCGAGCAGCTGCAAACCAGCGGCATCGAGCCCGGCCCGATTTCGCTGACCATGAACCTGCCGCCGGACCTGTTCCTGATCCGCAGCACCGGCATCGACATGCACCTGAAATACCGTTACACCGCGCCGCGCATTCAGGACGGTTCGCGGCTGAGCGTCAGCCTGAACAACCAGTTCGTGCAGGCTTACTCGCTGGTGCCGGAGCACGAGCAGGGCGCGCAGCTGCTGCGCCTGCCGTTGACGCAGGGGCTGCTCGATTCCGACAAGAACGTCAATATCCCGGCGCTGCGGCTGGGGGCCACCAACCAGCTGCGCTTTGACTTCGATTACACCACGCTGCTGGCCAGCGGCGCGGAAGGGCGCTGTGAAACCTACTCCTTCACGCAAAACCACGCGGTGATCGACGGCGCGTCCACCATCGATTTCTCCGGCTACCGCCACTTTATGGCGATGCCGGATCTGCGCGCCTTCGCCAACGCCGGCTTCCCGTTCAGCCGCCTGGCGGATCTGTCGCAAACGCTGGTGTTGGTGAATCAGAAACCGCAGCCGGCGCAGGTCAGCGCGCTGCTGAACGCGCTGGGCGTGATCGGCGCGCAAACCGGCTACCCGGCGCTGGCCTTCACGCTGAGCGATGACTGGTCGCAGGCCAAGGATCGCGACGACGATATCCTGATGGTCGGCACCATTCCGCCGGAGCTGCGCGACGACAAGAAAATCAGCCTGCTGGTGGACGCGACCCAAAGCTGGGTGAAACAGCCGACGCGGCAGCCGCCGCTGCCCAGCGCGGAAGCGCTGGCGGAGGACACCCGGCCGGACAGCAAGACTGCCGTCAGCTCCGAGGGCGCAATGTCGGCGATCATTGGCGTGCAGTCGCCGTTCAACGACCAGCGCAGCATCGTGGCGCTGTTGGCGGACAGCCCGCGCGGCTATGAGCTGCTGAACAATGCCCTGCTGGACAGCGGCAAGCGCGCCGCGGTATTCGGCTCGGTGGCGGTGATCCGCGAATCGGGGGTCAACAGCCTACGCGTCGGCGATATTTACTATGTCGGCCACCTGCCGTGGTGGGAGCGGCTGTGGTATGCCCTCTCCACCCATCCGGTGCTGCTGGCGGTGATCGCGGTGGTGCTGGTGGTGATCCTGGGGCTGATGCTGTGGCGTGGCCTGAAGGCCTTCAGCCGGCGTCGTCTGGCGCCTGAAGATCGGGATTGACGGCGGTGAACGCCATGCTGCAACGCCTGTCGCTCGGCATGCTGCTGCTGTGCGCCTTCAGCGCCGCGGCGGCCTGCGAGTGGCCGGGCTGGCAACAGTACAAGCAGTTCTACATCAGCCCGCAGGGGCGGGTGATCGATCCGAGCAGCCCGAACAAAATCACCACCTCCGAGGGGCAGAGCTACGGCCTGTTCTTCGCCCTGGTGGCCAATGACCGGCCGACCTTCGATCTGCTGCTGGCCTGGACGGAGAACAACCTGGCGGCGGGCGATCTCAGCGCCCGTTTGCCCGCCTGGCTGTGGGGCGAGAGCGACGACAAACAGTGGAAGGTGCTGGACGCCAACTCGGCGTCGGACGCCGATCTGTGGATCGCCTACAACCTGCTCGAAGCCGGCCGCCTGTGGAAAAGCCGGCGCTATCAAACCCTGGGGACGCTGCTGCTGCAACGCATCGGCCGCGAGGAGGTGGCCGACATTCCCGGCCTGGGCCTGATGCTGCTGCCGGGCAAAGTCGGGTTCGTGACGGACGATCGCTGGCGGCTGAACCCCAGCTACCTGCCGCCGCAGCTGTTGGCGCGTTTTGCGGCGCTGAACGGCCCGTGGCGCGCGATGCGCCAGGTCAATCAACGGCTGTGGCTGGACACCGCACCGCACGGCTTCTCGCCGGACTGGGTGGTGTGGCGGGTCGGCGCCGGCTGGCAGCCGGATCCCGTCAAGCCGAACGTCGGCAGCTACGACGCCATTCGGGTTTATCTGTGGGCCGGCATGCTGGCGGACGACGATGAATACAAGGCGGCGCTGCTCGAACGTTTTCAGCCGATGGCGCAGCTCACCGCCAAACAGGGCGTGCCGCCGGAGAAAACCGATACCGCCAGCGGCAAAACCACCGGCGGCGGCCCGGTTGGCTTTTCCGCCTCGATGCTGCCGATGTTGGCGACGCAGGCTGAGGCGCTGGCGACACAGCGGCAACGCATCAGCGAACATCCGCCGGGGGACGACGCCTATTTCAGCGCCTCGCTGACGCTGTTCGGTCAGGGGTGGGATCAACAACGTTATCGCTTTAATCGTCAGGGTGAATTGCAACCCTCGTGGGACGGCCAATGCACAACTTCAAAATAAACTGGCTGAATTTGATTCCGCTGAGCCTGGCGATGCTGCCGCAGGCGCGCGCTGCGGAAGCCGTGGCCCCGGAGCAGTGGCTGCTGGAACAGGTGCGCATTGGCGAGGCCGGCAACAAGGACGATCTGGTGCGCCAGTCGCTGTACCGGCTAGAGCTGATGGATCCGAACAACCCGGACGTGATCGCCGCGCGCATGCGTTTGGCGCTGCGGCAGGGCAATATGGCGCTGGCGCAGCAGCAGTTGGACAAGCTGAAAACCCTCGCGCCGCAGTCCAGCGCCTATCGCCAGGCGCAAATGAACATGCTGCTGACCCAGCCGGAAACCCGGCAGAAGCTGCAGCAGGCGCGCCTGATGGCGACCGCCGGCCGGTTGCCGGAGGCCAAAGCGCAGTACGATGCGCTGTTCCACGGCGAGCCGCCGACGCTCGATCTGGCGGTGGAATATTGGCGGCTGGTGGCGCGTTTGCCGGGGCAGGAGGCGAAAGCGTTGAAGCAGCTGCAGGCGCTGGATCAGCAATATTCCGGCAACGTGGCGCTGCGCATGTCGCTGGCGCGCATGCTGTTCAGTCAGAACCAGGACGCGCAGGCCTATGAGCTGCTGCAGAAGATCGCCGCCGATCCGGCCGGGCGCGGCGATGCCGCCGATCTGTGGTTGGACAAGGTCAAAGCGATGCCGGTTAGCGCGCAAAGCGTGGCGGCGCTCAACCGTTTCCTCGGCGTGTTCGATACCGGCGATCAGGCGACCAGCGCCCGCGAAGAGCTGGCCAGACAGCAGAAACTGTTGGCCGATCCGGCGTATCAGGCGCGGGTGCGCGGCCTGGCGCAGGTGGATAAAGGCGGCAGCCGGGCGGCCATTCCGGCGTTGCAAAAGGCGCTGGCGGCGACGCCGAACGACGCCGAGGTGCTGGGTGCGCTCGGCCAGGCCTATTCGCGCGCCGGCAACCGCCCGCAGGCGTTGAAGCTGTTCCGCCAGGCGCTGGCCGCCGACACGAACGGCTACGACAGCGGCAAGTGGCAAAGCCTGATCAAGAGCACCAGTTACTGGCTGGCGATAGACGAAGGCGACAAGGCGCTGAAGGCCGGCAATCTTGCGCTGGCCAGGCAGAAATACCAGCAGGCGCGCCAGCTCGACGACCGCGACGGCGATGCGTTTATCGGCCTGGGCGATGTGGCGGTGGCGAGCAAGGATGACGCCGCGGCGGAAGGGTTTTATCAGCAGGCGCTGCGGCGCGATCCCGGCAACGGCAGCGCGCTGCGCGGCCTGGTGAATCTCTATCAACGCCAGTCGCCGGAAAAAGCGCTGGCCTACCTCAACGGCCTGCCGCGCAGCCAACAGGCCAAGCTGCGCAGCACCCTCGACGGGCTGCGGCTCGATATGTTGAAGCAACAGGCGGAGACGCTGGCGGCGCAGCAGCAGTGGCAGCAGGCGGCGGAAATCTATCGCCGCGCCCAGCCGATGGATCCCGACGACGTTTGGCTGACCTATCGCTATGCGCAGGCGCTGCGTCAGGCCGGGCAGCCGCAACAGGCGGACGCCTTATTCCGGCAGCTGGCGCAGCGTCAGCGCGCCAATCCGCAGTTGGCCTATGCCTATGCGCTCTACCTTTCCGGCAGCGATCGCGACGACCAGGCGCTGGCGCAGCTCAATACGCTGCCTGCGGCGCAGTGGAACGACAACATGCGCGAACTGGCGCAGCGGCTGAAAATG
The DNA here is from genome assembly GCF_043109535.1 of Serratia sp. LACPHL-BACT-2024-00286. Taxonomy (NCBI): domain Bacteria; kingdom Pseudomonadati; phylum Pseudomonadota; class Gammaproteobacteria; order Enterobacterales; family Yersiniaceae; genus Serratia; species Serratia sp. LACPHL-BACT-2024-00286. The sequence continues at coordinate 120,463 of NZ_JBICNA010000007.1, read as the reverse complement.
CAGGCGGTGATTGCACATGCCGAAGGGCTGCGGGCGGCCGGCGACGAACCGGCGGCGGAAGCCTATCTGCGCCGGCAGCCGGCGGACACCCGCATCGATTTGCTGCTGGCCGACTGGGCGCTGGCGCGCGGGGAGTATGCGGCGGCGCTGGGCGACTATCAGCGGGTGAAACGGCGCGAACCGAACAACCCGGATGCGCAGCTGGGCGAGATCGAAGCCTATGTGGCGCAGGGGGATCTGGACGCGGCGCGCCAGCGGCTGAAAACCGAACCGCAGCCGCAAGACGCTTCGCTCAACAGCCAACGGCGGGTCGCCAACGCCTGGGGCGCGGTCGGCGATCCGCAGCAGGCCGAAGCTATCTTCGGCCGGCTGAAAACGGCGGCGGCCGCGGAGCCCGTGGGGCAGACCAAGGCGCTGATCTACCGCGACGCCGCCCGTCTGGAACGGGCGCAGCGGCAGCCGGAGCGGGCGCAGCAGGATTACCGGCAGGCGATGGTGGCCGGCGGCATCACGCCGACGCTGCCGCAGGACAATGACACCTACACCTCTCTGACGCGCAATAACCCGGGCGACGACTGGTTGAAACGCGGCATCCGTTCCGAGGCCGCGGATCTGTACCGGCAGCAAGACGTTAACGTCACGCTCGATCACGATTACTGGCGCTCGAGCGGCACCGGCGGTATTTCCGACTTCAATGCGCACGACACCATGCTGCAGGTGGACATGCCGCTGTATGACGGGCGCGCCTTCTTGCGTACCGACACCGTGCAGCTGGACGCCGGCCGCTTCTCGACCGACGGCAGCGGCCACTATTACGAGACCTTCGGCACTTGCAACACGCAAGGGTGCCGCGGCGATGAACATCAGAAATCCACCGGCACCAGCGTGGCGGCCGGCTGGAAAAACGACCGCTGGGCCGCCGATATCGGCACGACGCCGATGGGCTTCGAGGTGGTCGACTGGACCGGCGGCCTGGCCTACAGCGGCGACTGGAACCACATCGGCTGGACGCTGGCGGCCTCGCGGCGGCCGATCTCCAGCTCGCTGCTGGCGTTCGGCGGCGCCAAGGATCCGAACACCGGCACCACCTGGGGCGGCGTGCGCGCTACCGGCGTCAGCCTGAGCGCCAGCTACGATCGCGGCGAGGCGAACGGCGTGTGGGCCGATCTCAGCGCGCACCAGATTACCGGCAAGAACGTGGCGGATAACCAGCGGCAGCGGTTGATGGCCGGCTACTACTACAAGCTGATCAACGAAGACAATCGCCGTCTGAGCGTCGGGCTCAATACCATGCTGTGGCACTACCAGAAGGATTTGAGCGGCTATTCGCTGGGGCAGGGCGGCTATTACAGCCCGCAGCAATATCTGTCGCTGTCGCTGCCGGTCAACTATCGCCAGCGCACCGAGAACTGGTCGTGGGAGCTGGGCGGTTCGGTTTCGCTGTCCCATTCGAAAACCGACAGCCAGCGCCGCTATCCGCTGCAGGGGCTGATCCCGGATTCGCTGCCCGATAAGTTCGCCGTCGAGGACGGCAGCTCCTCAAGCGGCGTCGGTTATACCCTGCGGGCGATCGTCGAACGCCGTCTCAGTTCGCACTGGACGCTCGGCGCCGGTATCGACATTCAACAGGCGAAGGACTATACGCCGAGCCACGCGTTGATTTATCTGCGCTATTCCCTGGCCGGCTGGCAGGGGGATCTCGATTTGCCGCCGCAGCCGCTGACGCCTTACGCCGACTTCAAGTAGCCGGGAGGGGAAAGATTCGGAGTGTCGGACACCGGGGAGTTTTGTTACCCTGTGTCCGGGTCGCGTTTGTTCGCTTTAGGAAAAGACTGAAACCCGCGATTTTCTTGGTTTTGCCTGCGGCATAGCCAGATAAAAACAGCCGATGATCGAGTATAATCAGCCCGGTTCGAGGGGGCGGGTGAGAGTCAGCCCCCTTTTTTGTTTCAGCCCGATTTCACGGAGAGCAGGTTTGCGGGTCAGGCGTTCGTTAACGATTAAGCAGATGGCGACGGTGTCCGGCGTGGCGCTGGTCACGATCTGCATCTTTATCGTGATCCAGTTATTCCACTTTGTGCAGCAGCGCAGGGATGACTACGCCCAGCAACTGGAGAATATCGCTCAATCCGTGCGCCAGCCGCTGGCGGAAGCGGTGCTGCGCATGGACGTGCCGGAAGCCAAAAAGGTGCTGAACACGCTGTTGCCGGTCGGCATTCTCAGCCGGGCGGATATCGTCTTGCCGAACGAGTTTCAGGCACTGCACGCCAATTTCCCGCCGGAGCGGCCGGTGCCGACGCTGATCGCCCGGCTGTTTGAGCTGCCGATCCAAATTTCCGTGCCGCTCTATTCGCTGGAGCGGGTGCCGGCCAACCAGCAGCCGCTGGCCTATCTGGTGCTGCAGGCCGATTCGTTCCGCATGTACCAGTTTATTCGCAGCATTTTGTCGACCATGCTGTCGACCTACCTGCTGTTGGCGCTGATCCTGTCGGTGGCCATCACCTGGTGCATGAACCGGTTGATGGTGCATCCGCTGCGCGCGATGGCCAAAGAGCTGGAAAACATCTCGCAGGACGAAGCGCCCTACCACCAACTGATGCTGCCGACGCTGCACCAGGACGACGAGCTCGGCCTGCTGGTGCGCAACTACAACCGCAATCAACAGACGCTGGCCAAGGCGCATGCCGACATGAGCCGCCTGAGCACCCGCCATCCGGTGACCGAACTGCCGAATCCGGCATTGCTGAACGCGTTGCTGGAACAGCATATCGCCTCCAGCCTGCGCCCCGAGCGTTTTAACCTACTGGTGATCGGCATCGAGACGCTGCATGAAGCCTCGGGCGTGATGAGCCCGGCGATGCGTGAAGCGCTGCTGTTGGCGCTGGCGAAGAAGCTGCGCGGCTGCATCGACGAAAACGGCGTGCTGGCGCAGCTGAGCAATACCGAATTCGCCATCCTGGCCAAGGGGACCGAGCGGCCGTTCCACGCCATGCAGCTGGCGCGACGCATCATGGCGGAGATCAACGCGCTCTTGACCCTGGAAGGTCTGGCGCTGCGGCCCAACGCCAGCATCGGCATCGCGCACTACCTCAATCAGGGGGAAAGTGCGGAACAGCTGCTGCGCAGCGCCACCTCGGCGATGATGTCCGCCCACCGTGAAGGAAAAAATCAGATCCTGTTCTTCGAGCCCAGCCTGACGGAACGCACGCAGAAGCGGCTGACGCAGGAGAGCGAGATTTTGCACGGCATCGAGCAGCGGCATTTTACGCTGTTCCTGCAGCCGCAGATCGACATGCAGTCCAACGAGGTGATCGGCGCCGAAGCGCTGCTGCGTTGGCAGCAGTATGACGGCAGCTATACCCTGCCGGCCGACGTTATTCCGCTCGCGGAAGAGCTGGGCGTGATCGTGCCTCTCGGCAACTGGGTGCTGGAAGAGTCCTGCCGCATCCTGGCGGACTGGCAGCAACGCGGCATTGCGCTGCCGCTGGCGGTCAACGTTTCCGGTATACAGATGCAGCATGAGGCGTTCGTCCCGCATCTGAAAAACCTGCTGGCGCAGTATCGGATAGACCCGCGCAAGCTGCTGCTGGAGATCACCGAGACGGTGCGCATCGACGATCTCGACCGCGCGCTGGCGCTGCTGCGCGAGCTGCACGATCTGGGATTGTCGATCGCGCTTGACGACTTCGGCATGGGCTACTCCAGTCTGGAATACCTGAACCGCTTGAAATCCCTGCCGATCGATTTGATTAAAATCGACCGCAGCTTCATTCAGGGGCTGCCGGCCGACGATGCGATGGTGCGCATCGTCAGTGCGATCTCCGAAGTGCTGGCGTTGCCGGTGATGGCCGAAGGCGTGGAAAACGCCGAGCAGCGCGACTGCCTGCTGCAGCACGGCATTCGCAGCGGGCAAGGATTCCTGTTCGCCCGGCCGCTGCCGCGCGCAGCGTTCGAAGCCGAGTTTTGCCGCGCGGCGCCGTAAGCGCCGCGTTGCCTTTCCGGTACTTTTCCCCGTCCGAAAATCGCCATTCTTCTTCTACCTCTTTTGCGTTAGTGCAAACAAAGCATTACGCAATTTTCAGCTTTGCACCCCGACTGACGCGTTTCAGCTCTTAAATTCACATCAACTCCCAGGGGCGGGTGCAACAAATTATTTCCATGTTGTTAAGTGGGTGTTATTTTCCGCGCAAGCAATGAACAGGCTGGATTTTTAGACTGCTGCCTGGTGCGTGTCTTCCCCCCATAGGATGTTCATATGAAAACAACGATCTTTAAGAGCCTCTATTTTCAGGTGCTGACGGCGATCACGCTGGGTATCCTGCTTGGCCATTTCTACCCTGACCTCGGCGCCGAGATGAAACCTCTGGGCGATGGCTTCGTCAAACTGATCAAGATGATTATCGCCCCGGTGATCTTCTGCACCGTGGTGACCGGCATCGCCGGCATGGAAAGCATGAAGGCGGTGGGCCGCACCGGCGCCATCGCGCTGCTGTATTTTGAAATCGTCAGCACCATCGCGCTGATTATCGGCCTGGTGATCGTCAACCTGGTGCAACCGGGCGCCGGCATGAATGTCGATCCCGGCACGCTGGACGCCAAGGCGGTGGCAGTCTACGCCGAGCAGGCGCAGCAGCAGGGCATCATTCCGTTCCTGCTGGACATCATCCCCGGCAGCGTGATCGGCGCGTTCGCCAGCGGCAACATTCTGCAGGTGCTGCTGTTCGCGGTGCTGTTCGGGTTCGCCCTGCATCGCTTGGGTGAAAAGGGGCAGCTGATCTTCAACGTGATCGACAGCTTCTCGCGGGTGATTTTCGGCATCATCAACATGATCATGCGCCTGGCGCCGCTGGGGGCCTTCGGCGCCATGGCGTTTACCATCGGTAAATACGGCGTTGGCACCCTGGTGCAACTCGGCCAGCTGATCGTGTGCTTCTATATCACCTGTATCCTGTTCGTGGTGGTGGTGCTGGGCAGCATCGCCCGCGCCAACGGCTTCAGCATTTTCAAATTCGTCAACTACATCAAAGAAGAGCTGCTGATCGTGCTGGGGACCTCGTCGTCCGAGTCCGCGCTGCCGCGCATGCTGGATAAAATGGAGAGGCTGGGCTGCAAGAAATCGGTGGTGGGCCTGGTGATCCCGACCGGGTACTCCTTCAATCTGGACGGCACCTCTATTTATCTGACCATGGCCGCGGTGTTTATCGCGCAGGCGACCAACACCCACATGGACATCATGCATCAGATTACCCTGCTGGTGGTGTTGCTGCTCTCCTCCAAAGGGGCGGCGGGCGTGACCGGCAGCGGCTTTATCGTGTTGGCCGCCACCATCTCCGCCGTCGGCCACCTGCCGTTGGCCGGCCTGGCGCTGATCCTCGGCATCGACCGCTTCATGTCGGAAGCCCGCGCGCTGACCAACCTGGTGGGCAACGGGGTGGCGACCGTGGTCGTGGCGAGGTGGTGCGGCCAACTGGATGAGAAACAGCTGAAAGCCACGCTGAACAACAAAAACGCCGGCGCGGACAAAACGCTGCCTTCCGCCTGATATTGACGGCGAATCACCGGCCGCAGCCGCGGCCGGTGAGGTTTTCCCCCTGCCTCGTAACGATTTCTTGCATTAAAAACCCCGCTATCTATTATTTTTCACTCTAATGAGTGACATCCGCAAAGGCGCGCGGTCTAACACGATGGTACACTTTCTGCTTTCCGCCCCACTGTGAAACTCAGGGCGTATTTTTATGATTCCATTGAATGGAATACACGCATTTGCATAAGAAATTGGATAGTCATTAAGTAGGGGTTCACATGCAGGGCACCAGAATTCATCTTATAGTTGGTGGGCTGCTATTGGCTGCAGCCAGTAGCAGCGTGCAGGCTGAAGCACTACAACCCGATCCTGCCTGGCAGCAGGGGGCGCTGGCCAACGGGTTTTCATGGCAAATTCTCGATACGCCGCAGCGGCCAAGCGACCGCGTGGAACTGCGGCTGATCGTCAATACCGGCTCTCTGGTGGAGTCTTCGCAACAGACCGGCTTCGCCCAGCTGTTGCCGCGGCTGGCGTTGACGCGCAGTGAAAGCTTTACCGCGCCGCAGCTGCGCGCCCTGTGGCAGCAGAGCGTGGATAACGAGCGGCCGCTGCCGCCGGCTATCATCTCGTATGATTTCACCATGTATAATCTCAGCCTGCCGAATAACCGGCCTGACCTGCTGAAAGAAGCGCTGGCCTGGCTGGCGGACACCACCGGCAAACTGGCGATCGACGAGCATACGGTGCACGCGGTGATGAACTCCACCATCAATCCGGTCGGCACGTTCCCGCCCAATACCCAAGACGTCTGGTGGCGTTACCGCCTGAAAGGCTCGACGCTGCTGGCGCACGATCCGGCGCAGCCGGCGAAACGGCCGGTCAACCTCGAACAGCTGAAGAAATTCTATCAACAGTGGTATACCCCGGATGCCATGACGCTGTTCGTTGTCGGCAAGGTCGACAGCCGCAGCCTGGGCGAGCAGATCAACAAGGCGTTCTCGCCGCTGCAGGGCAAACGTGAAACCCCGGCCCCGATGCCGACTCTGACGCCGCTGCCGCAACAGCCGGTGAGCCTGATCAGCGAGCAGGTGAAACAGGATACGCTGTCGATCATGTGGGATTCGCCGTGGCATCCGATTCGCGATTCGCAGAGCCTGCTCCGTTACTGGCGTGGCGATCTCGCCCGCGAGGCGCTGTTCTGGCATCTCCAGCAGACGCTGGAAAAAAGCGACCAGAAGAGCCTGCATCTGGGCTTTGACTGCCGCGTGCAGTACCAGCGCGGGCAGTGCGCCATCCATCTGGATACGCCGAACAACAACCTGAACGGCAGCCTGGGCTTTATCGCCCGCGAGCTGGCCAACGTGCGTGACAACGGCCTGTCGAAAGAAGAATTCGATGCGCTGCTGGCGCAGAAAAACGATCAGCTGAGCAAGCTGTTCGCGACCTACGCCCGCACCGACACCGATGTGCTGATGAGCCAGCGCCTGCGTTCGCAGCAGAGCGGGGTGGTGGATATCGCACCGGAGCTGTATCAGAAGCTGCGCCAGGAGTTCCTGTCCAGCCTGACGCTGGAGACGCTGAATCAGGCGCTGAAGCTGCAGCTTTCTCAGGAGGCGACGCTGGTGCTGATGCAGCCGAAGGGCGAGCCGGAAATGAGCATGAAGCAGCTGCAGGAAACCTATGACGGCATCATGATGCCGGCGCCGGCGGTGGTGACGGAGGAAGCCAAACCGGCCGACGCCGCGGTGGCTGCGCCGGCGACGGACGCCGGCGCGCAGTAATGCCCGGCAGGGGGCTCAGGCCCCCTCAGTTGCGGTACAGCACCTTGATGATGTGGTAACCGAACTGGGTTTTGACCGGGCCGTAAGGTTTGAGCAGCGGAATGCTGAACACCGCTTTATCGAACGCCGGCACCATCGCGCCCTTGTTGAATTCGCCCAGCGAGCCGCCGTTGCGTTTTGACGGGCAGCTCGAGTATTTGCGCGCCAGCGTGTCGAAGCTGACGCCGCGCTTCAGCTTGGCCAGCAGCTCGTTGGCCAGCTTTTCATTGTCTACCAGAATGTGCAGGGCGCACGCCGTTTTTGCCATGGTATTGCCTTTGTCGATGCGAAAATTGCGCTGATTATACCCGCTAAATCTCATCGGCGCTTTCTGCTACAATTCCCTTCCACGTTTTACAGCCGAGCAAGCCAGCACCATGCGATTAAACCCCAGCCAACAACAAGCCGTCGAATTCGTTACCGGGCCCTGCCTGGTGTTGGCCGGTGCCGGTTCCGGCAAGACGCGCGTTATCACCAACAAGATAGCCCACCTGATCCACCATTGCGGCTATCAGGCGCGGCACATCGCCGCCGTGACCTTTACCAACAAGGCCGCGCGCGAGATGAAAGAGCGCGTGTCGCAAACCCTGGGGCGCAAAGAGGCGCGCGGGCTGATGATTTCCACTTTCCATACCCTGGGGCTGGAGATCATCAAGCGGGAATACGTGGCGTTGGGGATGAAGTCCAACTTCTCGCTGTTTGACGATCAGGATCAGCTGGCGCTGTTGAAAGAGCTGACCGAAAAGTGGCTGGAAAGCGATAAGACGCTGGTGGCGCAGCTCATTTCGACCATCTCCAACTGGAAAAACGACCTGATCGATCCCCAGCGGGCGGCGGCGCTGGCGCGCTCGGAGCGCGACAAGCTGTTCGCCCACTGCTACGGCCTGTACCACGCCCATATGCGGGCGTGCAACGTGCTGGACTTCGACGACCTGATCCTGTTGCCGACGCTGCTGCTGCAACGCAACGAAGAGGTGCGCGAACGCTGGCAGCAGCGCATCCGCTACCTGCTGGTGGATGAGTATCAGGATACCAACACCAGCCAGTACGAGCTGGTTAAGCTGCTGGTGGGCAACCGCGCGCGCTTTACCGTGGTGGGTGACGACGACCAGTCGATCTACTCCTGGCGCGGCGCGCGGCCGCAGAACCTGGTGCTGCTGAAGGAAGATTTCCCGGCGCTGCAGGTGATCAAGTTGGAGCAAAACTACCGTTCCAGCGAGCGCATTCTGAAGGCGGCCAACATTCTGATCGCCAATAACCCGCACGTGTTTGAAAAACGGCTGTTTTCCGAGCTGGGGTATGGCGAAGAGCTGAAGGTGGTGACCGCCAACAACGAGGATCACGAAGCCGAGCGGGTGGTGGGAGAGTTGATCGCCCACCACTTCGTGAAAAAGACCAACTACGGCGACTATGCGATCCTGTACCGCGGCAACCACCAGTCGCGGGTGTTTGAAAAGATGCTGATGCAGAACCGCATTCCGTACAAGATTTCCGGCGGCACCTCATTCTTCTCGCGCCCCGAGATCAAGGATCTGCTGGCCTACCTGCGCGTGCTGACCAACCCGGAAGACGACAGCGCCTTCCTGCGCATCGTCAATACCCCCAAGCGCGAGATCGGCCCGGCGACGCTGCAGAAGCTCGGCGAATGGGCCAACCAGCGCAACAAGAGTTTATTCCACGCCAGTTTCGATCTGGGGCTGAGCCAGCACTTGACCGGACGCGGGCTGGAATCGTTGCAGCGTTTCACCCACTGGCTGGGCGGCATCGCCCAGCAGGCGGAGCGTGAGCCGGTGGCGGCGGTGCGCGATCTGATCCGCGGCGTGGATTATGAGAGCTGGCTGTTTGAAACCTCGACCAGCCCGAAGGCCGCCGAAATGCGAATGAAGAACGTCAATACGCTGTTCGGCTGGATGACGGAGATGCTGGAAGGCAGCGATCTGGACGAGCCGATGACGCTGACCCAGGTGGTGACGCGCTTCACCCTGCGCGACATGATGGAGCGCGGTGAAAGCGAAGAAGAGCTGGATCAGGTACAGCTGATGACGCTGCACGCCTCCAAGGGGCTGGAGTTCCCCTACGTGTTCCTGGTGGGCATGGAAGAGGGCCTGCTGCCGCACCAGAGCAGCATCGATGAAGACAATGTCGATGAAGAGCGGCGTCTGGCCTATGTGGGGATCACCCGCGCGCAAAAAGAGCTGATCTTCACCCTGTGCCGCGAGCGCCGTCAGTACGGCGAGCTGGTGCGGCCGGAGCCGAGCCGCTTCCTGCTGGAGCTGCCGCAGGACGATTTGGCATGGGAAACCGAGCGCAAAGTGGTGAGCCCGCAGGAGCGGATGCAGAAAGGGCAGAGCCATCTGGCCAATATCCGCGCCCAGCTGGCCAAGGCCAAAGGCGGGAATTAAAAAGACAGGGCTAGATGACTGACAAAGGAGGAAAAAGCGTGGTTTTTCCTCCTTTGTGGTTATCAGTCGAAAATCAATGAATTGATTTTCCTTATTTTTTATATGCTGTCTTCTGTAAACCTGGCAATGTCATCAGGTTTGCCATTAACCTCAGGCGTGAATCGCGCCCTGGTCATTTCAACGCTGTTCCTCCAACCGCAGCGTCCAGTGGACGTAGCTCTGCCAGTGGCTTTCCTGCTCCAGCGCCTCGGCGCGCAGCGGATGCTGTTCCAACCAACCCGGCGGCAAGATCACCGTCAGTTCATCGTCCTGATTGGCGCGCAACCGCACCGCCGGCAGCGTGTCATCGCGGCGGCGGCTGGCGAAGATGATCGCCAGGCGCAAAATGCGGCACAGACGCTGCGCAGTGCGCGGCGGCAGGGCGTTTTGCTGGTTCAACAGCGACAGGTCGAGGGGGTTGCTCTGGTTTTGCAGCAGGGTGGCCAGCAGTTTTTTCTGCGCCGGGGTAAAGCCGGGTAAGTCCAGGTGGCGGATCAGGTAGGCGGCGTGTTGCGGCGCCTGCTTGAAATCGACGCTGAGGCCGAGTTCGTGGATCAGACTGGCGCTGTGCAACAGCTCGCGACATCGCGCATCCAGCTGCCACTCGTTGGCGACCTGCTGCGAGAAGTTGGCGGCGAGTTGGCTGACGCGTTCGGCCTGCTCGGTGTCGATCAGGTAGCGGCGCTGCAGGTTGCGGATGGTGCGGATGCGAATATCCTGCTCCACCGGCAGATGCAGCATGCCGTAAACCAGGCCTTCACGCAGCGCCCCGCCGGCAAGCATCATGCTCTCGATGCCCAGTTCCTGGAAGATGGCCAACAGAATGGACAGGCCGCTCGGGAACACCAGCGCGCGCTCCAGCGTCAACCCTTCGATCTCCAGCTCTTCCAGCTTGCCGCACTGAATGGCGCGCTGTTTCAGCTGGCGCAGCTTGGGCAGGGTGATGCGCTCATCCATGCCTTGCGCCACCATGATCTCCTGCAGCGCCTGTACGGTGCCGGAAGCGCCGACGCAGATCTGCCAACCTTGCTGGCGCAGCTGCGGTGCGATCGGCCGCACCATTTCGCGCGCGGCCTGTTCGGCGCGCTCGAAGTTTTCTTGCCCGAGGTTGCGATCGCTGAAGTAGCGCTCCAGCCAGGTGACGCAGCCCATCGACAGGCTATACAGCTGCGATGCCTGTGCGCCGGTGCCGGTGACCAGTTCGGTGCTGCCGCCGCCGATGTCGACGACCAGCCGCCGATCCGGCCCGCCGGTGGTGTGCGCGACACCGTGATAAATCAGCCGTGCTTCTTCTTCGCCGCTGATCACCTGTACCGGGCAGCCGAGGATTTGCTCGGCTGCCTGCAGGAACTCATCGGCGTTGGACGCCAGGCGCAGCGTGGCGGTGGCGACGACGCGGATCTGCTCGCGCGGAATGTCCTGCAGGCGTTCGGAGAACAGCCGCAGGCACTGCCAGCCGCGTTGCATGGCCTCATGCGACAGGTGATTGTTCTGGTCCAGCCCGGCCGCCAGGCGCACCTTGCGCTTGATCCGCGCCAGGGTCTGAATGCTGCCGGCCACCTCGCGCACCACCAACATGTGGAAGCTGTTGGAGCCGAGATCGATGGCAGCATAAAGCGTGCTGGAGCTGAGCATGGCGATCAGCTCGAGCGTTTACGGTTGTTGCGCGGCGCGCCGCCGCGACGAGGCGCGGAGTTGCGACGTGGGCCGTTGCCGCCGCGCGGGCGCGACAGGCGTTTCGGCGCCGGCAGATCGGTCAGCAGCGCATCGCTATTGTACTTGCTTACCGGAATGCTGTGGTCGATATAGGTCTCGATCGCCGGCAGGTTGAGCGCGTACTCTTCACACGCCAGGCTGATGGAGTGGCCGCTGGCGCCTGCGCGGCCGGTACGGCCGATGCGGTGCACGTAGTCTTCGCAATCGTCAGGCAGATCGTAGTTGAAGACGTGGGTGACGGCAGGAATGTGCAGACCGCGCGCGGCGACGTCGGTGGCGACCAGGATGTCGAGGTTGCCTTTAGTGAAGTCGTCAAGGATGCGCAGGCGTTTTTTTTGCGCCACGTCACCGGTCAGCAGGCCCACGCGGTGACCGTCGGCGGCCAGATGGCCCCAGATGTCTTCGCAGCGGTGCTTGGTGTTGGCGAAGATGATGGCGCGATCCGGCCACTCTTCTTCGATCAGCGTCTGCAGCAGACGCATTTTTTCTTCGTTGGACGGGTAGAACAGCTCTTCTTTAATGCGGTGGCCGGTTTTCTGTTCCGGTTCCACTTCAACATATTCGGCGTTGTTCATCTGCTCGAAGGCCAGCTCGCGTACGCGATAGGACAGGGTGGCGGAGAACAGCATGTTCAGGCGTTGATCGGCCGCAGGCATGCGGCGGAACAGCCAACGGATGTCTTTGATAAAGCCGAGATCGTACATGCGATCGGCTTCATCCAGCACGACAACCTGCATCGCGCCGAGATCGACATAGTTCTGCTTGGTGTAATCGATTAAACGGCCGGTGGTGCCAATCAGAATGTCCACGCCGCTTTCCAGCACTTTCAGCTGTTTGTCGTAGCCGTCGCCGCCGTAGGCCAGGCCCAGTTTCAGGCCGGTGCTCTGGGAGAGCGCTTCTGCGTCGGAGTGGATTTGCACCGCCAGTTCACGCGTAGGCGCCATGATCAAGGCGCGCGGCTGATTGGTCTGGCGATCCTGTTTCGCCGGGTGAGTCAGCAAATAGTGAAAAGTAGACGCCAAAAACGCCAGCGTCTTTCCGGTACCGGTTTGCGCCTGACCTGCAACGTCACGCCCGGAGAGCGTGAGCGGCAATGCTAACGCCTGGATGGGCGTGCAATTGTGAAACCCTTTTTTCTCAAGGGCTTCAAGGACTAACGGGTGCAGGGCGAAGTCGGAAAACTTCTGTTCAGTCAAGTGTGTTTTGCTCATAGTGTGGTAGAATATCAGCTAACTATTGCTTTACGAAAGCACATCCGTTGAAATAAACGCGGTGCAATAAAATCACCTTGAGTTGGTTAATGCTACACCAACAAGGTAGACATAATCCTGTGGAGTAGAACATGAGCGATAAAATTATTCACCTGACTGACAGCAGCTTCGACGCTGACGTGCTGAAAGCGGAAGGGCCGATCCTGGTCGATTTCTGGGCTGAATGGTGTGGGCCGTGCAAGATGATTGCTCCGATTCTGGATGAGATTGCCGAAGAGTTCGAAGGCAAACTGACCATCACCAAGCTGAATATCGATCAGAACCCGGCTACCGCGCCCAAGTACGGTATCCGTGGCATCCCTACGCTGTTGCTGTTCAAGAACGGTGAAGTGGCCGCGACCAAGGTTGGCGCGTTGTCCAAAGGTCAGCTCAAAGATTTCCTGAACGCGAATCTGTAATCGGGCGGGAAGCCCAGTATCAGGCGCCTGGCGGTGATGTTCAATTCACCGCTAGACGCCTGCCAAGAAGCGTGTTAAGTTTAACCACACTGCATATAGAACTTGCCCGAAGTTTTAAATCTAAAGAGTTTGAATCTAAAGCTATACTCTGTGTCGAATCACTGGCGTTGAAAGTAAACTGAACTCAGCCCGTGTTTTGGCAATCAAACGGTTTTGCAAAAATCATTTTTAAGGTACCTTCGATCTTCAACCGTCAATGCGTGCGCCCGATGTAAGCCATTTCTTACCGCGACGGCTCTGCGCCCGGTGATCGAACGTCCAGTAAACAGGCACGCATCTCGCTGCCATACCATTCACGATACAAGTTCGAGACATACCCCGAGTTTAAGAACCCACCACTATGAATCTTACCGAATTAAAGAATACGCCGGTTTCTGAGCTGATTACTCTCGGCGAAAATATGGGGCTGGAAAACCTTGCCCGCATGCGCAAGCAGGACATTATCTTCTCCATTCTGAAGCAACATGCGAAAAGCGGAGAAGATATCTTCGGCGACGGCGTGCTCGAGATATTGCAGGATGGATTCGGTTTCCTCCGCTCTGGAGACAGTTCCTACCTCGCCGGTCCCGACGACATCTACGTATCCCCTAGCCAAATCCGCCGCTTCAACCTCCGCACAGGTGACACCATTTCCGGTAAGATTCGCCCGCCAAAAGAAGGCGAGCGCTATTTTGCCCTGTTGAAAGTCAACGAAGTCAACTACGACAAGCCGGAAAACGCCCGCAGCAAGATCCTGTTCGAGAACCTGACGCCGCTGCACGCCAATTCCCGTCTGCGGATGGAGCGCGGCAACGGCTCGACCGAAGACCTGACGGCGCGCGTACTGGATCTGGCGGCACCGATTGGCCGTGGCCAGCGCGGCCTGATCGTGGCGCCGCCGAAAGCCGGTAAAACCATGCTGCTGCAGAACATTGCGCAGAGCATCGCCTACAATCACCCAGACTGCGTGCTGATGGTGCTGCTGATCGACGAACGTCCGGAAGAAGTGACCGAGATGCAGCGTCTGGTGAAAGGCGAAGTGATCGCATCGACCTTCGACGAGCCGGCTTCGCGCCACGTGCAAGTGGCCGAAATGGTGATCGAGAAGGCCAAGCGTCTGGTTGAGCACAAGAAAGACGTGATCATTCTGCTCGACTCCATCACCCGTCTGGCGCGTGCCTACAACACCGTGGTACCGGCTTCCGGCAAGGTGCTGACCGGTGGTGTGGACGCCAACGCCCTGCATCGTCCGAAGCGTTTCTTCGGTGCGGCGCGTAACGTGGAAGAGGGCGGCAGCCTGACCATCATCGCGACCGCGCTGGTCGATACCGGTTCGAAGATGGACGAAGTGATCTACGAAGAATTCAAAGGTACCGGCAACATGGAATTGCACCTGGCGCGTAAAATCGCCGAGAAGCGCGTATTCCCTGCGATCGATTACAACCGCTCCGGTACCCGTAAAGAAGAGCTGCTCACCACTTCCGAAGAGCTGCAAAAAATGTGGATCCTGCGCAAAATCATTCACCCGATGGGTGAGATTGACGCGATGGAGTTCCTCATTAATAAGTTGGCGATGACTAAAACCAACGATGAATTCTTCGATATGATGAAACGCTCATAATTCGTTAAAAAATTCGCTGAACGCCACGCCTAGTCGTGGCGTTTTTCGCTTTTGGCGGATACGATAAGTAGCAGTAATGGAAAAGTAAGTTGTTTCCTCGACTTATTGAGAATTCATCTTGTTTGTCGGTCGGCTCGGTGCCGATCGGCTTTGCTGCTGTCGTTTTGTCAGCCGATGCGAAGAAAATAGGCATGAATCACCGTTGTCATAGGAAATGACCGAAAGGTGGCGGGGGTCGATGGCACAAGCTATTGCCCGTGGTAAGCTGCCTTATCTTCTACAGAGATCTGTTAACTGTGAACTTACTCACTATGAGTACTGAAATTCTATTTGTTTTCCTGTTTTCTTTGGCTTTTCTCTTTGTTGCCCGCAAGGCGGCAAAACGTATTGGTCTGGTAGATAAACCCAATTATCGCAAACGCCATCAGGGGCTGATTCCACTGGTCGGCGGTATTTCCGTTTATGCCGGATTGTGCTTCGCGTTTTGGATTTCCGAACAACCTATCGCGCACGCCAAGCTTTATCTGACCTGCGCCGGCATTCTGGTGTTTGTGGGCGCGCTCGACGATCGTTTCGACATCAGCGTTAAAATCCGCGCCCTGGTGCAGGCGTTGGTCGGCATCGCCATGATGGCGTTCGCCGGTCTGTATCTGCGCAGCTTCGGCCATGTACTGGGTGATTGGGAGATGTTGCTGGGGCCGTTCGGCTATCTGGTGACGCTGTTCGCGGTATGGGCGGCGATCAACGCCTTCAACATGGTCGACGGCATTGATGGCCTGCTGGGTGGGCTGTCGTGCGTCTCCTTCGGTGCGCTGGGTCTGTTGCTGTACCTGAGCGGCCACCATGAGATGGCGTTCTGGTGCTTTGCGATGATTGCCACCATCGTTCCCTATATTTTGCTCAACCTCGGCATTCTCGGCCGCCGTTACAAGGTGTTCATGGGGGACGCCGGCAGTACCCTGATCGGCTTTACCGCCATTTGGCTGCTGCTGCAAAGCTCGCAGGGCAAGGCACACTCGATTAATCCGGTGACCGCACTGTGGATCATCGCTATTCCGCTGATGGACATGATAGCAATCATGTATCGTCGTTTACGCAAGGGGATGAGCCCCTTCTCTCCCGATCGTCAACATATTCACCACCTGATCATGCGCGCCGGCTTTACGCCGCGGCAGGCTTTCGTGTTGATTACCCTGGCGGCCGCATTGCTGGCGGCGGTTGGCGTGATCGGCGAACGCCTGACTTTTATCCCAGAGTGGGTTATGTTGGCATTATTCTTGCTTGCTTTCTTCCTGTACGGTTACTGCATCAAGCGCGCCTGGCGGGTTGCGCGGTACATTAAGCGTATCAAGCGTCGCCTGCGGCGTTCGAGCGATAACAAGCAAGTATCTTAACCAGAGGCTTTTTGGCTGTGATGAATCCAGAAACAACGTCTGACAAGCATACCCCGGCGGTGGATAACGAACTCGATATCCGCGGCCTGTGCTGCACCCTGTGGCGCGGCAAACCGTGGATTATCGGCATTGCGGTGCTGTTCGCGGCGGTCGCGCTGATCGTCTCTTATCTGGTAAAGCAAGAATGGAGCGCGACCGCAATCACCGACAAACCCACGGTGAATGCGCTGGGCGGTTACTACTCCCAGCAGCAGTTCCTGCGCAATCTGGATGTGCGCACGCTGCCGGCGACGGCCGGCGATCAGCCGAGCATCGCGGACGAAGCCTACAATGAGTTCATCATGCAGCTGGCGGCTTACGATACGCGTCGCGATTTCTGGCTGCAGAGCGATTACTACAAGCAACGTCAGGAAGGGGATGCCCGCGCGGATGCGGCGCTGCTCGACGAGCTGATCAACAACATCCTGTTCACGCCGCGCGACGACAAGAAAGTGCCGAACGACGGCGTGAAGCTGACGGCGGAAACTGCCGCGGACGCCAACCGCCTGCTGCGTCAATACGTGGCCTTCGCCAGCCACCGCGCTGCCCTGCACCTGAACGAAGAGATCCAGGGGGCGTGGGCCGCTCGCACTACCTCAATGAAGGCGCAGGTCAAGCGGCAGGAAGCGGTGGCGGAGTCGGTTTACAAGCGCGAGCTGAACACCACGCAGCAGGCGCTGAAAATCGCCGAAAGCCAGGGGATCAGCCGCGCGCAGACCGACACCCCGGCCGAGCAACTGCCGGATTCGGATCTGTTCCTGCTGGGCCGGCCAATGCTGCAGGCGCGTCTGGAAGGTCTGCAGGCCTCCGGCCCGACCTATGACCTGGATTACGATCAGAACCGTGCGATGCTGGCGACGCTGAACGTTGGCCCGACGTTGGATGAGAAGTTCCAGACCTATCGTTATTTGCGCACGCCGGAAGAGCCGGTAAAACGCGACAGCCCGCGCCGGGTATTCTGGCTGATTCTGTGGGGCGCGATGGGCGCTTTGGTTGGCGCGGGCGTTGCCTTGGCGCGTCGGCCGCGTAGTTAAAAAATAATATAATAATCTGATGCAGGGCGCGTGAGCGCCCGATTCGCAGGCGTGGCCTGCGATTAACCGACCAAAAGAGAGTCGCTGTGAAAGTGTTGACTGTTTTCGGCACCAGACCTGAAGCCATCAAAATGGCGCCGCTGGTACATGCACTGGCCCAGGATGAGGCTTTTGACGCAAGAGTCTGCGTAACGGCACAGCATCGTGAGATGTTGGATCAGGTATTGCGGTTGTTTGAGATCACGCCGAATTACGACCTGAACATCATGAAACCCGGCCAGGGGCTAACGGAAATCACCTGCCGCATCCTGGAAGGGCTGAAAGGGGTGCTGGAAGACTTCAAACCGGACGTAGTACTGGTGCACGGCGATACCACCACCACGCTGGCGACCAGCCTGGCGGCGTTCTATCAACGCATCCCCGTCGGGCATGTCGAGGCCGGGCTGCGCACCGGCAATCTGTATTCTCCCTGGCCGGAAGAGGCCAACCGCAAACTGACCGGCCACCTGGCGATGTACCATTTCGCGCCAACCGAGAACTCGCGCCAAAATCTGTTGCGCGAGCTGCTGCCGGACAACCGTATTTTCGTGACCGGCAATACGGTGATCGACGCGCTGTTCTGGGTGCGTGACCGCGTGATGAGCGATGCCGCGCTGCGGGCTGGCCTGGCACAGCGTTATCCGTTCCTCGACGCCGACAAGAAACTGATCCTGGTCACCGGTCATCGCCGCGAAAGCTTTGGCGGCGGCTTTGAGCGGATTTGCAGCGCGCTGGCGGAGATCGCCCGCAATCACCCGGAAGTGCAGGTGGTGTATCCGGTGCATCTCAATCCGAACGTCAGCGAGCCGGTGAATCGCATTTTGAAAGGCATCGACAACGTCATGCTGATCGAGCCGCAGGATTATCTGCCATTTGTCTATTTGATGACCCAGGCTTACATGATCCTGACCGACTCCGGCGGCATTCAGGAAGAGGCGCCATCGTTAGGTAAACCGGTGCTGGTGATGCGCGACACCACCGAACGCCCGGAAGCGATAGATGCGGGCACGGTGCGTCTGGTCGGCACCGATGTGGCCAAAATTGTTGAAGCGGTGACCCGGCTGTTGACGGACGAAAGCGAATATCACGCGATGAGTCGGGCGCATAACCCATACGGTGACGGACATGCCTGTCAGCGTATCCTCGAAGCTTTAAAGAATCATCAGGTGACACTATGAGTTTTGACACTATTTCGGTTATTGGCCTGGGTTATATCGGCTTGCCAACGGCGGCGGCGTTCGCTTCCCGCAAGAAAAAAGTGGTGGGTGTAGGTGTTAACCAACATGCGGTAGATACCATTAACCGCGGCGCGATCCACATCGTCGAACCGGATCTGGACAAAGTGGTCAAGGACGCCGTCGACGGCGGTTTCCTGCGGGCGGTGACCAAACCGCTGGCGGCCGATGCGTTCCTGATCGCGGTGCCTACGCCGTTCAAGGGCGATCACGAGCCGGATCTGGCCTATGTCGAAGCGGCGGCGAAATCGCTGGCGCCGGTGCTGAAAAAAGGCGATCTGGTGATCCTGGAGTCCACCTCGCCGGTGGGGGCCACCGAACAAATGGCGGACTGGCTGGCGCAGGCGCGCAGCGATCTCAGCTTCCCGCAGCAAGCGGGCGAAGCGGCGGACGTGAATATCGCCTACTGCCCGGAGCGCGTGCTGCCGGGGCAGGTGATGGTGGAGCTGATTCAAAACGACCGCGTGATCGGCGGCATGACGCCGAAGTGCTCGGAACGTGCCAGCGCGCTGTACAAGATTTTCCTCGAGGGCGAATGTGTGATCACCAACTCGCGCACCGCCGAGATGTGCAAGCTGACGGAAAACAGCTTCCGCGACGTGAATATCGCCTTTGCCAACGAACTGTCGCTGATCTGCGCTGAGCAGGGGATCAACGTCTGGGAACTGATCCGCCTGGCGAACCGCCATCCGCGGGTGAATATTCTGCAGCCGGGGCCGGGTGTCGGCGGTCACTGCATTGCCGTCGATCCGTGGTTTATCGTGGCGCAGAATCCACAGCAGGCGCGCCTGATCCACACCGCACGCCTGGTGAACGACGGCAAACCGCTGTGGGTGGTCGACCGGGTGAAAGCGGCGGTGGCCGATTGTCTGGCCGCCACCGACAAGCGTGCGTCCGAGGTCAAAATTGCCTGCTTCGGCCTGGCCTTCAAACCGAATATCGATGATTTGCGTGAAAGCCCGGCGGTAGAAGTGGCGCACCTGATCGCCGAATGGCACGTCGGCGAAACGCTGGCGGTGGAACCGAACGTCGAACAGTTGCCGAAGTCGCTGGCTGGCCATGTGACGTTGACGCCAGTCGCGGAGGCGTTGCAGCAGGCCGATGTGATCGTGATGTTGGTCGATCACCAGCAGTTCAAGGCTATCCGGCCGGAAGAGATCAAGCAAAGCTGGGTGGTGGATACTAAGGGAGTCTGGCGTTGAAACGTATTTTAGTTACCGGTGGTGCCGGTTTCATTGGCTCCGCGGTTGTGCGGCACATCATCGAGGCCACCGGCGATCGCGTGGTGGTGGTGGATAAGCTGACCTATGCCGGTAACCTCGAGTCGCTGGCGGTGGTGGCCGAGAGCGAGCGCTATGCTTTCGAGCAGGTCGACATCTGCGATCGTGCCGAGCTGGATCGGGTATTTGCCCAGTATCAGCCGGACGTGGTGATGCACCTGGCGGCGGAAAGCCACGTCGATCGCTCTATCGACGGCCCGGCGGCCTTTATCGAGACCAACGTGGTGGGCACTTACACTATGCTGGAAGCGGCGCGCCAGTACTGGCAGCCGTTGGCTGCAGAGAAGAAGCAGGCTTTCCGTTTCCATCATATCTCCACCGACGAAGTGTATGGCGACCTGCACGGCACCGACGATCTGTTCACCGAAAGCACGCCGTATGCGCCGAGCAGTCCGTATTCCGCCTCCAAGGCGTCGAGCGATCATCTGGTGCGCGCCTGGTTGCGCACCTACGGTTTGCCGACCCTCGTGACCAACTGCTCGAACAACTACGGCCCTTATCACTTCCCGGAGAAGCTGATTCCGTTGGTGATCCTGAATGCGGTAGCCGGCAAACCGCTGCCGGTATACGGCAACGGCGCGCAGGTGCGTGACTGGCTGTATGTCGAAGATCACGCGCGCGCGCTCTATCAGGTCGTGACCGAAGGCGTGGTAGGCGAAACCTACAATATCGGCGGCCATAACGAGCGCAAGAATATCGAAGTGGTGCAGACCATTTGCGATCTGCTGGAAGAACTGGCGCCGAACAAGCCGCAGGGCGTGGCGAACTACCGCGATCTGATCACTTACGTGAAGGATCGCCCGGGTCACGATATGCGTTACGCTATCGACGCCGGCAAAATCGATCGTGAGCTGGGCTGGCGGCCGCAGGAAACCTTCGAAAGCGGCCTTCGCAAAACCGTGGTTTGGTACCTGAACAACGAAACCTGGTGGCGCCGGGTGCAAGACGGTTCTTATGCCGGCGAGCGTTTGGGGCTGTCAGATTAATTTAACGCCGTGTCGCTCTGCGGCTGCGCGGCGGGTTTTGGAGTACGTATGAAAGGTATTATTCTGGCCGGCGGTTCCGGTACGCGTCTGCATCCGATTACCCGCGGCGTATCGAAACAGCTATTGCCGATTTACGATAAGCCGATGATCTATTACCCGTTGTCGGTGCTGATGCTGGCGGGAATCAAAGATATTCTGATTATCTCCACGCCGGAAGATCTGCCTTCATTCAAGCGGCTCTTGGGCAGCGGCGAAGCGTTCGGCATCAATCTCAGCTATGCCGAACAGCCAAGTCCCGATGGCCTGGCTCAGGCATTTTTGATCGGTGAAGAATTTTTGGCCGGTGAGCCGAGCTGTCTGGTTTTGGGCGACAATATTTACTTTGGTCAGGGGTTCAGTCCCAAGTTGAGAAGCGTTGCAGCACGCACCACCGGCGCGACCGTGTTTGGCTATCAGGTGATGGATCCCGAGCGCTTTGGCGTGGTGGAGTTTGACGACCACTTCCGCGCGCTGTCGATCGAAGAAAAGCCGGTTAAACCGAAGTCTAACTGGGCGGTGACCGGCCTGTACTTCTACGATAGCCAGGTGGTGGAGTTTGCCAAACAGGTGAAGCCTTCGGAGCGCGGCGAGCTGGAAATCACCAGCATTAACCAGATGTATCTGGAACGCGGAGAGCTGAACGTCGAGCTGCTGGGGCGTGGTTTCGCCTGGTTGGACACCGGGACTCACGACAGTCTGCTGGAAGCCAGCAGCTTTGTGCAGACGGTAGAAAAACGCCAGGGCTTTAAAATCGCCTGTCTCGAGGAGATCGCCTGGCGCAATGGCTGGCTGGATGATGAGGGCGTAAAACGCGCGGCTCAGACGCTGGCCAAAACCGGTTACGGCAAATATTTACTGGATTTACTGCATGCGCGTCCACGCCAGTATTGAACCGCTGCAGTGGGAGAGCGACTTCTTCCACTTGGAAAGCGCCAAGTTACATTTCGATAGCTCGGCGGCACCCGTAGCCGAGGCTGATTTGGATGCCTATGCGTTGGTGCAGGCCAAAATCCCCGCTTGCCACCTGGAGTGGGCCGATGCGCTGTCGACGCTGGGATTCCGGCTGGTCGAAGGGGAAGTGGACCTGGTGGTGAACGTTGCGCCTGAAAGCGCGATGGCCGATGCCGCTTCGGCGGTTGCGGTGCGTCAGGCCGTTCCCGAGGACATCTCGTCATTGCGCGCTGCCGCCGGTGAGGTGTTCGCCGCCAGCCGATTTCGCGCCCCGTGGTACGATCGCGCCGATAGCGGGCGATTCTATGCGGCCTGGATCGAAAAAGCGGTGCAGGGCACCTTTGATCATCAATGCTTGCTGGTGCTGGATAGCCAGGGGCAACCCGAAGGCTTTGTCAGCCTGCGTGACATTGGCGGCCAGGAAATGCGCATCGGCCTGTTGGCGGCTTTCCCCGGCGCATCCGGCCGGGGCGTGGGCGCCAGGCTGATGACGGCGGCGATCGCCGAATGTCGGCAGCAGGGGATGCAGCGCCTGCGGGTTGCGACCCAGGTGGGCAATATCGCCGCATTACGACTCTATCAACGACAGGGTGCCGTGATTGAAAGCACCGCGTACTGGTTATACAGAGGTAGACATGATTCCATTTAACGCTCCACCGGTTGTTGGCACTGAACTGGAATATATGCAGGCTGCCATGGGCAGCGGCAAATTGTGCGGCGACGGCGGT
Organism: Serratia sp. LACPHL-BACT-2024-00286; assembly: GCF_043109535.1. Taxonomy (NCBI): domain Bacteria; kingdom Pseudomonadati; phylum Pseudomonadota; class Gammaproteobacteria; order Enterobacterales; family Yersiniaceae; genus Serratia; species Serratia sp. LACPHL-BACT-2024-00286. Next base: position 97,908 of record NZ_JBICNA010000007.1, on the reverse strand, counting down.
TTCACCCGCCGCTGCCAGCAGTGGATGGAACAGCGTTTCGGCAGCGCGAAAGTGTTGTTGACGCCTTCCTGCACCGCGTCGTTGGAAATGGCCGCCATTCTGCTGGATATCCAGCCGGGTGACGAAGTGATCATGCCAAGCTTTACCTTCGTTTCCACCGCCAACGCCTTTGTGCTGCGCGGCGCCAAAGTGGTGTTCGTCGATCTGCGTCCAGACACCATGAACATCGACGAAACCAAAATCGAAGCGGCGATCACCGATAAAACCCGCGCGATTGTGCCGGTGCACTATGCCGGCGTGGCCTGCGAGATGGATACCATCATGGCGCTGGCGAAGAAATATAACCTGTTCGTGGTGGAAGATGCCGCGCAGGGCGTGATGTCGACCTACAAAGGCAAGGCATTGGGCACCATTGGCCATATCGGCTGCTTCAGCTTCCATGAAACCAAAAACTACACCGCCGGCGGCGAAGGCGGCGCGACGCTGGTGAACGATCCGGCTCTGATCGATCGGGCGGAAGTCATCCGCGAAAAAGGCACCAACCGCAGCCAGTTCTTCCGTGGCCAGGTAGACAAATATACCTGGCGCGACATCGGTTCCAGCTATCTGATGTCCGACCTGCAGGCCGCCTACCTGTGGGGCCAGCTGGAAGTGGCGGAGCGCATCAACCAGCGCCGTTTGGCTCTGTGGCAGAAGTACTACGACAGCTTCCTGCCGTTGGCCCGGTCAGGCCGCATCGAACTGCCGGTAATCCCGGCCGACTGCGTGCATAACGCGCACATGTTCTATATCAAGTTGCGCGATATCGAAGAGCGCACGGCCTTTATCGACTACCTGAAGGAAGCCGAAATCATGGCGGTGTTCCACTATATCCCGCTGCATGATTGCCCGGCCGGCGAACGCTTTGGCCGCTTTGCCGGCGAAGATCGTTACACCACGCAGGAAAGCGCGCGCCTGGTGCGCTTGCCGCTGTTCTACAATATGTCTGATGTCAATCAGCGTACGGTAATCAATACCATCCTGAGTTTCTTTGCCTGATATGTCGTTGGCAAAAGCATCGATATGGACCGCCGGCTCCACGCTGATCAAAATCGGCGTGGGGCTGTTGGTGGTGAAACTGCTGGCGGTGGCGTTTGGCCCCAGCGGGGTGGGGCAGGCGGGTAATTTCCGCCAGTTGATTACCGTGCTGGGCGTGCTGTCCGGCGCGGGCATTTTTAACGGTATCACCAAATACGTGGCGGAGTACCACCAGGATCCGCAGCGTCTGCGTCTGGCGGTGGGCACCGGGTCGAGCATCGTGCTGGGCTTTTCGACCTTGCTGGCGCTGGTGTTTCTGTTCGCCGCCGAACCGATTAGTATCGGGCTGTTCGGGCATGCCGATTACGTCGATGTGGTGCGCGCCGTCGCTTTCATTCAGATGGGCATCGCCTACGCCAACCTGTTTATGGCGGTGCTGAAAGGCTATCGCGACGCGATGGGCAATGCGCTGGCGGTGATCGGCGGCAGCCTGATCGGCGTGGTGGCTTATTACCTGTGCTTCAAGCTGGGCGGTTATGAAGGCGCGCTGGCGGGGCTGGCGCTGGTGCCGGCGTTGGTGGTGCTGCCGGCCGGGCTGATGCTGTGGCGGCGCAAAACGCTGCCGCTGCGCTATTTGGCGCCGCGCTGGGACAAACTCGTGGCCGGCAACCTCGGCAAGTTCACCGTCATGGCGCTGATCACTTCGGTGACGCTGCCGGTGGCCTATGTGATGATGCGTAACCTGTTGGCCGCGCATTACGGTTGGGATGAAGTGGGGATCTGGCAGGGCGTCAGCAGCATTTCCGATGCCTATCTGCAGTTCATCACCGCCTCGTTTACCGTCTATCTGCTGCCGACGCTGTCGCGGCTGACGGACAAGGGCGCCATCTCGCGGGAGATCGTGCGCTCGTTGAAATTCGTGCTGCCGGCGGTAGCGGCGGCGAGCTTTACGGTGTGGCTGCTGCGTGATTTCGCCATCTGGCTGCTGTTCTCGGACAAATTCGTCGCCATGCGCGATCTGTTTGCCTGGCAGCTGGTGGGCGACGTGCTGAAAGTCGGGGCTTATGTGTTCGGCTATCTGGTGATCGCCAAAGCATCGCTGCGCTTCTATATCCTGACGGAAGTCAGCCAGTTTCTGCTGCTGACGCTGTTCTCGCACTGGCTGATCCCGCTGCACGGCGCGCTGGGGGCGGCTCAGGCCTATATGGCAACCTACATCGTGTATTTCGCGCTCTGTAGCTGCGTATTTCTTATCTATCGTAGACGAGTATGACCACACTGATTCACGTTCTGGGATCCGATATCCCGCATCATAACCAGACGGTGCTGCGCTTCTTCAACGACGTGCTGGCGCCGCGTCTGCCGGCTGAGCAGACGCGGCATTTTATGGTGGCGGCCAAGGATGTGGCGGCACTGGGAGATTTCCCCGCCCTGAACATTGCGCCCTACGCGGACAAGAAAAGCCTGGCGGCGGCGGTCATCGCGCGTGCTCAGGCCGATCGCGATGCGCGCTTCTTCCTGCACGGCCAGTTCAATCCGGGGCTGTGGCTGGCGCTGCTGAGCGGCAAGATCAAGGCGCGTCAGGTCAGTTGGCATATTTGGGGCGCCGATCTGTATGAAGACGCCACCAGCTGGAAATTCCGGCTGTTCTATCTGCTGCGCCGCATTGCCCAGGGGCGGGTGGGGAACGTGTTTGCTACCCGCGGTGACGTGATTCACTACCAGCAGCGCCATGCGCGGGTGCCGGCCTCGCTGCTGTACTTCCCGACCCGCATGGATCCGGCGCTGACCGACGTTCACGTCGAGAAAAACCTGGCCGGGCCGATGACGATTCTGGTGGGCAACTCCGGCGATCGCAGCAATCGGCATATCGAAGCGCTGCAGGCGATTCATCAGCAGTTCGGCGCCGACGTGCGCGTGATCCTGCCGATGGGTTATCCGGCCAACAACGATGCCTACATCGAGCAGGTGCGCGCCGCCGGGTTGCCGCTGTTCGGCGAGAAAAACCTGCAGCTGCTCACGCAGCAGGTGGCGTTTGAGGACTATCTCAATATTTTACGCGCCTGCGATCTCGGCTATTTCATTTTCAATCGCCAGCAGGGGATTGGCACCCTGTGCCTGCTGATTCAGTTCGGCGTGCCTTTCGTGCTCAGCCGGCAAAACCCGTTCTGGCAGGATTTGGCGGAACAGCATCTGCCGGTGCTGTTCTACGGCGATTCGCTGGACGAGGCGGTGGTGCGTGAAGCGCAGCGTCAGCTGGCGGCGGTGGATAAACAGGCGATCGCCTTCTTCAATCCGAACTATGTCGACGGTTGGCAGCAAGCCCTGGCGTTGGCGGCGGGAGAGCACTCATGACGTTGGCGCAATTCGGCGGCCTGTTCGTCGTCTATCTGGTCAGCCTGACGTTTATCCTGACGCTGACCTATCAGGAGTTTCGGCGCGTGCGCTTTAACTTCAACGTCTTCTTCTCGCTGCTGTATTTGCTGACGTTTTATTTCGGTTTTCCTTTGACCTGCCTGCTGGTGTTCCAGTTTGACGTCGAGGTGGTGCCGGTGGAGTTTCTGCTGTACGCCCTGCTGTCGGCGACGGCGTTTTACGCCATCTATTACGTTACCTACAAGACCCGGCTGCGCAAGCGCCGCACGCAGCCGCGCGCTGCGCTGTTTACCATGAACCGGGTGGAAACCCATATGACCTGGGTGCTGCTGGCGCTGGTGGCGATCGGTACCGTTGGGATCTTCTTCATGCAGAACGGCTTCCTGCTGTTCAAGCTCAATTCCTACAGCCAGATCTTCTCCAGCGACGTGTCCGGCGTGGCGCTCAAGCGGTTCTTTTACTTCTTCATTCCGGCGATGCTGGTGGTCTATTTCCTGCGGCAGGATCTGCGCGCCTGGTTCTTGTTCCTGGTGGCGACGGTGGCGTTCGGCATTCTGACCTACGTGATCGTCGGCGGCACCCGCGCCAACATCATCATCGCCTTCGCGCTGTTCCTGTTTATCGGCATCGTGCGCGGCTGGATCACGCTGTGGATGCTGGCGGCGGCGGGCATATTCGGCGTGGTCGGCATGTTCTGGCTGGCGTTGAAGCGCTACAGCCTGGACGTCAGCGGCGCGGAGGCGTTTTATACCTTCCTCTACCTGACCCGCGATACCTTCTCGCCGTGGGAAAACCTGGCGCTGCTGTTGCAAAATTACGACAAGATCGATTTCCAGGGCCTGGCGCCGATCTTGCGTGATTTCTACGTCTTTATCCCTACCTGGCTCTGGCCCGGCCGGCCGGACGTGGTGCTGAACTCGGCCAACTACTTCACCTGGGAAGTGCTGAACAACCACTCCGGGCTGGCGATTTCGCCGACGCTGATCGGTTCGCTGGTGGTGATGGGCGGCGCGCTGTTTATCCCGCTCGGCGCGATTCTGGTGGGCATGATCATCAAGTGGTTCGACTGGCTGTATGAGCTGGGCAAAACCGAGCCGAACCGCTATAAGGCGGCCATTCTGCAGGGGTTCTGCTTCGGCGCGGTGTTCAACATCATCGTGTTGGCGCGGGAAGGGGTGGATTCATTCGTGTCGCGCGTGGTGTTCTTCTGCATTATTTTCGGCGCCTGTCTGGTGCTGGCGAAGTTGCTGTATTGGCTGTTCGATACCGCCGGGCTGATCAAGGCCAGAGTGACGCGCACCCGCGCGCTGGCGTCGCCGCCTCGGGCCAACGGTCTTTTGTAAGGGTAATGAGAACGATGGAAGCAAAGATTTCGGTGCCGCAGTATGAGCTGCGCGGTTTCAGCCTGTGGGGCTTTCGCGATATGGCGCACTGCATGGACTTTTTGTTCGACGGCGGCCGGGTAAAACAGGGCACGCTGGTGGCCATGAACGCGGAAAAGATCCTGAAGGCGGAAGAGGACCAGGCGCTGCATGCGTTGCTGGATGAGGCGGAGTACAAGTACGCAGACGGCATCAGCATGGTGCGCTCGATTCGCCGCAAATACCCGGCGGCGGACGTTTCGCGCGTTGCGGGCGCCGATCTGTGGGAAGCCTTGATGCAACGCGCCGGCCGTGAAGGCACGCCGGTCTTCCTGGTCGGCGGCAAGCCGGAGGTTTTGGCGGAAACCGAGCAAAAGCTGCGCAGCCAGTGGAATGTCAACCTGGTGGGCAGCCAGGACGGCTACTTCAAACCGGATCAGCGCGAGGCGCTGTTCGAGCGTATTCGTGCCAGCGGCGCCGCGATCGTGACGGTGGCGATGGGATCGCCGAAGCAGGAGATTCTGATGCGCGACTGCCGCAAGGTGCATCCGCAGGCGCTGTATATGGGCGTGGGCGGCACCTACGACGTCTTTACCGGCCATGTGAAGCGTGCGCACAAGGTGTGGCAGAACCTCGGTCTGGAATGGCTCTACCGCCTGCTCAGCCAACCCAGCCGCATCGGCCGGCAGTTGAAGCTGTTGAAGTTTGTCGGCTACTACTACAGCGGCAAGATGTAACCCCTCATCCGGGGCGGAAAGTGCTGTTCCGCTCCGGTCTGCTGTACCAATAATCTGCTTTTGCGCGTTTCTCCCGCATATCTATAACCCTCGGCCCTAAACGTCGTCGCATTTATTCCATAAAGTTTTAAATTGCGGTTTGCTTATAGCGGCGAAATGCGAAACGATACCGCCCGGAAATTATCCCTGGCCGCTGAAGCTTGATGCGACAGCGCTGAACGATGTCCTTCTCACGGCCACTTCGCTCCGACAACCCGTTGATGCCAATCCGATCGGCAGGGGATGATTTATTCTTTTAATAATGACAATAACGACCGGCAGCGGCCGGCAGGCAAACACGACCCGAGAAAAATTATTGAGGATTTATGGCACACAAAGAGAAACCGCAAGGGCTACACCGGGGCCTTGAGGCCCGGCATATCGAGCTTATCGCTCTGGGGGGCACCATCGGTGTCGGCCTGTTTATGGGCTCGGCCAGTACGCTGAAATGGGCGGGGCCGTCGGTGCTGCTGGCTTACATTATCGCCGGGCTGTTCGTGTTCTTCATTATGCGTTCGATGGGGGAGATGCTGTTCCTCGAGCCGGTTGCCGGGTCGTTTGCCGTTTACGCGCATAAGTACATGAATCCCTACTTCGGTTACCTGACCGCCTGGGGCTACTGGTTTATGTGGATTGCCGTCGGCATTTCTGAAATCACCGCCATCGGGGTGTATGTGCAGTTCTGGTTCCCGGAAATACCGCAGTGGGTGCCGGCGCTGATCGCCGTAGCGATGGTCGCGTTGGCCAACCTGGCGGCGGTGCGCCTGTACGGTGAGCTGGAGTTCTGGTTCGCCATGATCAAGGTCACCACCATCATCGTGATGATTCTGGTGGGGCTGGGGGTGATCTTCTTCGGCTTCGGCAACGGCGGTGAACCTATCGGTTTCGCCAATTTGACGGCGCACGGCGGTTTCTTTGCCGGCGGCTGGAAAGGCTTCCTGTTTGCGCTGTGCATCGTGGTGGCGTCCTATCAGGGGGTTGAACTGGTGGGCATCACCGCCGGGGAAGCCAAGAACCCGCAGGTGACGCTGAAACGCGCGATCAACAATATCCTGTGGCGCATCCTGATCTTCTATGTCGGTGCGATCTTCGTCATTGTCACCATCTTCCCGTGGAACGGCATCGGCACCACCGGCAGCCCGTTCGTGCTGACCTTCGCCAAGATCGGCATCGTTGCCGCCGCCGGCATCATCAACTTCGTGGTGTTGACCGCCGCGCTCTCCGGTTGCAACAGCGGCATGTACAGCGGCGGCCGCATGCTGTACGCCCTGGCCAAGAACCGCCAACTGCCGGCGGCGTTGACCAAGCTTTCCGCCAGCGGCGTGCCGGTGAACTGCATCGCCGTCACCATCGGCTGCCTGTTAGTGGGCTCCGCGCTGAACTACATCATCCCGAATCCGGAGCAGGTGTTCGTTTATGTCTACAGCGCGAGCGTGCTGCCGGGCATGGTGCCGTGGTTCGTGGTGCTGATAAGCCAACTCTATTTCCGCCGCGCCCATAAGGAAGCGATCAAAAACCACAGCTTTAAGTCGATCATGTTCCCGTATGTGAACTATCTGACCATCGCTTTTCTGGTTTGCGTGCTGGTCGGCATGGGAATCAACCCGGATACGCGCATTTCCCTGCTGGTCGGGGCGATTTTCTTAGCCGGCGTCAGCCTGTGCTACTTCGCTTTCGGCATGCACAAGAAACATCATCCGGTTGAAAATCGGGTAGAAACGCGCCAATAAACGGCGAAAAGGGGCTACGGAGTGCGCTTTTGTGCGCGGGAGTGAGCAAAGCGTAATCAAACGCAACATTTCTGCGAAAAAGCACTAGACAGGATTGGCGTAAATCCGTAGTATCCCCTCCCGCAACGGCGCTACGCGCCCGTAGCTCAGCTGGATAGAGCGCTGCCCTCCGGAGGCAGAGGTCTCAGGTTCGAATCCTGTCGGGCGCGCCATTAAGTTTGTGCGCAGGAGCTGCGGTGGTATATTACCGCGTGAGTAAGAAGTAGTAATGGTGGCTATAGCTCAGTTGGTAGAGCCCTGGATTGTGATTCCAGTTGTCGTGGGTTCGAGTCCCATTAGCCACCCCACTTCCTGACGAAGTGACGATTTAGCAGTATTTTGTGACAGTGCGAAGGTGGCGGAATTGGTAGACGCGCTAGCTTCAGGTGTTAGTGTTCTTACGGACGTGAGGGTTCAAGTCCCTCTCTTCGCACCACGCAAAATATCTGATAAATATAAGATTTATATGGACAATGGTCTGATAAATCGGGTAGTATGAGCAATATAAATCGGCGAGTAGCGCAGCTTGGTAGCGCAACTGGTTTGGGACCAGTGGGTCGGAGGTTCGAATCCTCTCTCGCCGACCACATTCGAAAAACCTGCTTTTTAAAGCAGGTTTTTTTTCGTCTGCAGTTTATGAGGATGAGTACCTCCGCAGGAGGTTCGAACCTCGCGAAGCGAGACGAAGGTAGGCCCGTGCAGCAATGCGCGGGCTTTTTGCGTATCTAAGGATGGGCACTTTGTCTCTGTCGGCAAGCGTGTTGGTTTTCAGCGACAGAGCCATCCAGCGCTGTCGTCAGGTTGAGACAAATAATTGATTGATTTAAAAAGATAAAATGGGCTTTGGCTTAAGTCGTCGTTTTGAGGCGACATTCTTATTACGGCTGCTGGCATGGAATGCCAGAGAGTGGCATATAACAGGAAAGACAGGGTTAAATTAAAAATTAATATATTTCAATGCATTGAGACCCGTTTTTTATTGGGAATGGCCTTGGCCTTAAAGTTGGCACGCCAAGTGCAATATCTATAGCGTAGATGCTCATTCCACCTCTTATGTTCGCCTTAGGCCTCATAAACCCTGGGAATGACGCAGAGCCGATTTAGGGTGCCTATCGCCCACGAGAACGATGACTAACCTGTCATCACGCTCAGGGCAAAACGTTGAGTGAGGCACCGCCCCTGTTGTCCTAGACCTGATTGCTTCTTTATACACTTGCCCTGCGGCAAGTGTTTTTTTTTGCGCCTCAGGATGTTAACTGGCAAAAAAAAGCGCGGCATCAAGAGCCGCGCTGTTCTTCAATCGTGCAGGGCGCTATTCGCCGCCGTTCTGTTTCAGCGTCAACATCAGTCCTTCGCGCCGCATCTGCGCCGCTTCATCCGAACGATGCAGTTTTTCCAGCGTATCGGCCAACCAGGCGTAGTCGTAGGCATCCGGGCGCTGTTTCAGCGCTTCGCGGAAGACGTCGGCCGCCTGCTGCCACTCGCCGTGTTTCATCAGCAGCTGCCCCAGCGTGCTGTTCAGCAGCGGCGTCGCGCCGTGCTGCTTCATCTGCTGGCGCAGCGCTTTCTCCAACTGCTCGGGGTTGCCGGACTTCAGCCGCGGCAGCAGCAGCACCAGGCGCTCGTCGTATTGGCGCTTCAGGCTGTCGAGCACGATCTCCTGCGCCAGTTCGTGGTCGTTGCATTCGATCAGGTGTTCCACCATCGCGATTTGCAGCGGCACTTCGTGACGCGTCTTGCGGCTCTGATCTTTCCACCAGCGCTTCAGGCCTTCGCTGCCTTCGTCCGCCATCGCCTGATTCATCAGCCCGATATAAGCCTGCTGCTGCAATGCCTGCAGTTGCTCTTCGCTGTGGAGTTCGATTTTACGCATCGACGGCAGCACTTCCAGCAGCGACGCATAGGCGCCGGTGCGCAGATAGGCTTGTTCCGCCAGGCGCAATACTTCCGGATGACGCGGCGCCTGGTTCAGCAGGCGATCGACGCCGTGGCGCGCGGCATGGTTCTCGCCCTGCGCCAGCTGGATGCGAACCCGGGTGATATCCACCGGCAGCTGATCGGTGTCGGCCGCTTCGGCAGCGCGCTCCAGATATTGGTTGGTGCGGAAATCATCGCCGCGTTGCTGTGCGGCCTCGGCGGCCAGCAGGTAGTTCACCACCGGCTGTTCGGCGTGATCGGCGTTGCGCGTCATCAGCTTCTCGACCTGCTTGTAGTCGCCTTCCGCCAGCTTGATCAGCGCGGCCTTGGTTTGCTGGCGCGCGCGAGTGCGCTTGCGGCCGATAAACCAACCGCGCGTGCGGGCGCCGGTGCGGAAGAGACGGCGCAGGATCCACTCGATCGCCAGCAGCACCACGAACAGCAGCACCAGCATGATCGCCAGGCCGGTGACGCTGGTTTCGATATTGTAGTTGTCGGTCTGGATCAGCACATAGCCTTGATGCCCGGCCAACATCGGCCCGAGCACCACGCTGGCGATCACCACCAGGAACAGAAATAGCACGCGTAACATGGCTTAACCCTCCTGGTGAGCGGCAGGGGACTGGGTCATCAGGTTGCGCACCCGGGTCTGCATCACTTTTTCCAGCAGCGGCTGGCTTTTCAGCTGATCCGGCACGTCCATCGAGATCGACTGTTGGCTCAGGCTGTCCAGCTCTTCCAGGAAGGCTTTAGTCGCCGGATCGGTGGTGTCGAAATAGGCGCGCACCCAGGTGGAGACGGTTTCCAGCGATTGCTTGTAGGTCTCGTTCTGGTGGCGCGGGATGGCCTGCGCGGCCACCAGCAGGCGCGAGCGGATGTTTTCGCGCAGGTAGATGTCCTGGTTCGGCGCCAGCAGCGGTTCGGCGCTGGCGTCGCGGCGGCGGATGGTAATGAAGTCGGCCATGAAATTGCGCCAGCTCTTGGCCAGGTTCTGCCGCCACTCGGCGATCGAACCGGAGAGCTCGCTGCTGTTTTGATCCATCGGCGCTTCGTCGGTGTCGTTGTCCGCCAAGCGCAGGTTATCCACCTGATTGGACAGCTGATTGACCTTGAGGATGATGCCGTCGTAATCGACCTGGGTCAGCGTAGCAAGCGTGCCGATGTCTTCGGTAATGGCGCGGCGCACGTCGAGCAGGCTAGGATCGTTCATGTCCGCCAGGCTGGCGTCGGCGCTTTTCAGCAGCGCGGCGGCGCTGGTCACGTCCTGATCGCTCCACAGCTTGCGGCCGGCCATTTTCACCAGGAAATCGGCCTGCGCCAGCAGCCAGGTTTTGGCGTCGCTGCCGGAGATGGTCGCCACTTTTTCCTGCAGCTCGCTCAGTTGGCGCGCGAGGTTAGCCTGCTCGCGATCGGCGGCGTCCAGGGTTTTACCCTGCTGCTGCAACAGGCCTTCCAGCGCATTTCTTTCCTGCTGCTGGCTCTGCTTCACGCCTTCAAGCTGCTGCTGCAGCGCCTGATTGGCGGCGATCAGCTGTTGCGCCTGCTGGTGCGTGTGGTAATAGCCGCCCGCGCCGAGGGCGATGACCAGCACGATAGCGATCGCGCCGAGCACCGGGCCGGTGTTCTTGCCTTTGCGGCTGGCAGCGGCTGGCTGCTGGGAGCTCTCAACCGCGATGGTTGGCTCTTCAACCGGAGCGGATGGGGTATTTTGTTCCGTCATAGTGGCACATCCCATAGTCAGATTATTGTAGCGCGCGGATCAGCGCGTCATTATCGGCGTTGTCAGCTACCCGAATCGTACGCCAGCCCAAATCCCGGGCGAGGGTAGCCAGGCGTTCGCTCACTACTACCAGGCGGCAACGCAGCAGCCATGAAGAACGATAGTAATCAGGAACTAAAGTATAGAGCTGTTGTAACATTTCACCGCTGGTCACCACCAGCGTATCCACACCGGCGCGCTGCCAGTGGGCGCTCTGCTCGCTGCCGTCGTAGTGCACCGGGCTGCGTTGATAGCATTCATAATAGCTGACGTCGGCGCCGCGCTCGCTCAGCGTCGTGCCCAGCAACTCGCGGCCGCCGTTGCCGCGCAAAATCAGCGCGCGTTTGCCCGCCAGCTTTTGCAGCGCCGGCAGCAGCAGCAGCGTTTCGCTGATCTCGCGTTCGCGCGGGTATTCCACCGGCAAACTGCTGATGCGGTGCAGCGCCAGCCCGGTGGTGCGGCCGATGGCGTAATAAGTCAGGTGCGCGGGCCAGCTCAGCCCGGCGCGGCCGATGACCGAATCGGCATAGTTCACCGAATGCTGCGACAGCACGAATACCAGATCGCCGGCGTTCAACTGCTGCAACGCCTGCGGCAGCTGCGGCAGATCGCCGCCGGGGGCGAAGTCGATCAGCGGTGCATGATAGGCAACCCGGCCGAGTGCGCGCAACCGGCTCACTAACTGCTCTCCCGAAGGCGATGGGCGGGTTACCAGGATCGTCATGCCGGCGGATTTCCCTGATAAACTTCGCGCAGGATCTCGCGCGCGCCGCGCGCCAGCAGCTCTTCCGCCAGCTCAACGCCCATCCGTTCGGCCTCGGCGGCCGGGCCGCGGCGCTCGCCGCGCACCATCTGGCTGCCGTCCGGCGCGCCGACCAAGGCGCGCAGCCACAGGCTGTCGCCATCCAGTTCGGCATAGCTGCCGATCGGCACCTGGCAGCCGCCTTCCAGACGGGTGTTCATCGCCCGTTCGGCGCGCACGCGGGTTTCGGTGGCCGCATGGTTCAGCGGCGCCAGCAGCGCGCGGGTGACGCTGTCGTCGAGACGGCATTCAATGCCGACCGCACCCTGGCCGACCGCCGGCAGGCACTCTTCGGCGCTCAGCGGGCTGCGGATGCGTTGCTCCAGCCCCAGGCGTTTCAGGCCGGCCACCGCCAGAATAATCGCGTCGTAGTCGCCGTTGTCCAGCTTGGCCAGGCGAGTGCCGACGTTGCCGCGCAGGTCGCGCACGATCAGATCCGGGCGGCGTTCACGCAGCTGGCACTGGCGGCGCAGGCTGGAAGTGCCGACCACGCTGCCCTGCGGCAGTTGATCGAGCGAGGCGAAACGGTTGGAAACAAAAGCGTCGCGCGGATCTTCGCGTTCGCAAATGGTGGTCAAACCGAGGCCGGCGGGGAAATCGACCGGCACGTCTTTCATCGAGTGCACGGCGATGTCGGCGCGGCCTTCCAGCAGCGCCAGCTCGAGTTCTTTAACAAACAGGCCTTTACCGCCGACTTTCGCCAGCGGCGTATCCAGAATAACGTCGCCGCGCGTCACCATCGGCACCAACTCGACCAGCAGGCCGGGATGGCAGGCCATCAGACGTTGCTGCACATAATGTGCTTGCCAGAGTGCAAGCGGGCTTTGTCGGGTGGCAATTCGAATAATTTTGTCTAACATGCTTGTTACCGTTTTTATATTTCGCCATCCATCCTACCACTGAGAGCCAATACTGTCAGTGCAAGAAGCCGGAGGCGGAAAAAGGACAACGGAATCAAAGGGACGTGTGATGTGCTTTGGGGCAGTTAACACTGCGGGTAAATCGTTTAGGGAAGCGCTACAATAATTGTGAAGCGTTACCTCCTTTACGGTCAATCAGCAAGGTGTTAAATTGATCACGTTTCCAGCAATAAGTCGCCAAATATTCTTCTTACACTAACGGCGCTTATGGAATACGGGTTTTTTTCTAAACACCGGGATAATCAGGCGAGACGTCTTGTACCTCTACATCGAGACATTGAAGCAGAGACTGGATGCGATCAATCAGCTACGCGTCGATCGCGCCCTGGCGGCTATGAAGCCCGCGTTTCAACGGGTATACAGTCTGCTGCCCACCTTACTGCACCACCATCACCCGCTGATGCCGGGTTACCTGAACGGTAACGTTCCCCACGGCATTTGCCTCTACACGCCTGATGAAACTCAACAAGATTACCTGAACGATTTAGAAGACAAATGGGGCAGCCCGTTTGACAAACCGGCCAGCGGCGAGCTGCCGATCACCGGCGTCTATTCGATGGGCAGCACCTCGTCTATCGGCCAAAGCTGCAGCTCGGATCTCGACATCTGGGTCTGCCACCAGTCCTGGCTGGACAACGAAGAACGCACCCGCCTGCAGCAAAAATGCAGCCTGCTTGAGAAGTGGGCCGCCTCGATGGGGGTGGAAGTCAGCTTCTTCCTGATCGACGAAAACCGCTTCCGCCATAATGAAAGCGGCAGCCTGGGCGGCGAAGACTGCGGCTCGACGCAGCATATCCTGTTGCTCGACGAATTCTACCGCACCGCGGTGCGCCTGGCCGGCAAGCGCATCCTGTGGAACATGGTGCCGGGCGAAGAAGAAGCGCACTACGATGAATACGTGCTGTCGCTGTACGCGCAGGGCGCGCTGACGCCGAACGAGTGGCTGGATCTCGGCGGCCTGAGTTCGCTGTCGGCGGAAGAGTACTTCGGCGCCAGCCTGTGGCAGCTGTACAAGAGCATCGATTCGCCTTACAAGGCGGTGCTGAAGACCCTGCTGCTGGAAGCCTATTCCTGGGAATACCCCAATACCCAATTGCTGGCGACGGACATCAAACATCGCCTGCATCAGGGCGAGATCGTCAGCTTCGGGCTCGACGCCTACTGCATGATGCTCGAGCGCGTCACCCGCTACCTGACCGACATCAACGACACCACCCGCCTCGATCTGGCCCGCCGCTGTTTCTACCTGAAAGTGTGTGAAAAGCTGTCGCTGGCCAAGGCCTGCGTCGGCTGGCGGCGCGAGATCCTCAGCCAGCTGGTCAGCGAATGGGGCTGGAGCGAAGAGCGTCTGGCGATGCTGGACAACCGCGCCAACTGGAAAATCGAACGGGTGCGCGAAGCGCATAACGAGCTGCTCGACGCGATGATGCAGAGCTACCGCAACCTGATCCGTTTCGCCCGCCGCAACAACCTCAGCGTCAGCGCCAGCCCGCAGGATATCGGCGTGCTGACCCGCAAACTGTACGCGGCGTTCGAAGCGCTGCCCGGCAAGGTGACGCTGGTGAACCCGCAGATTTCGCCGGACCTGTCGGAAAACGACTTAACCTTTATTCACGTGCCGGTTGGCCGCGCCAACCGCACCGGCTGGTACCTGTATAATCAGGCGCCGGCCATGGATTCTATTGTCAGCCATCAGCCGCTGGAATATAACCGCTACCTGAACAAGCTGGTGGCCTGGGCCTATTTCAACGGCCTGCTGACGCCGCAGACCCGCCTGCACATCAAGAGCGGCAACCTGTGCGACACCGCCAAGTTGCAGGAGCTGGTGGCCGACGTTTCTCATCACTTCCCGCTGCGCCTGCCGGCGCCGACGCCGAAAGCGCTGTACAGCCCGTGCGAAATTCGCCATCTGGCGATCATCGTCAATCTGGAAAACGATCCGACCGCCGCCTTCCGCAATCAGGTGGTGCATTTCGATTTCCGCAAGCTGGACGTGTTCAGCTTCGGCCAGCAGCAGCAGTGCCTGGTAGGCAGCATCGATCTGCTGTACCGCAACTCCTGGAATGAAGTGCGCACCCTGCATTTCAGCGGCGAGCAGTCGGTGCTGGAAGCGCTGAAAACCATTCTCGGCAAAATGCACCAGGACGCCGCGCCGCCGGAGTCGGTGGAAGTGTTCTGCTACAGCCAGCACCTGCGCGGCCTGATCCGCACCCGTATCCAGCAGCTGGTGTCGGAGTGCATCGAGCTGCGCCTGTCCAGCACCCGCCTGGAGCCCGGCCGCTTCAAGGCGGTGCGCGTCGCCGGGCAGACCTGGGGGCTGTTCTTCGAGCGCCTGAGCGTATCGGTGCAAAAGCTGGAGAACGCGGTGGAGTTTTACGGCGCCATCTCCAACAACAAGCTGCACGGCCTGTCTATCAAGGTGGAAACCGATCAGGTGCATTTGCCGCCGGTGGTGGACGGCTTCGCCAGCGAGGGGATCATCCAGTTCTTCTTCGAAGACACCTCAGACGACAAGGGCTTCAATATCTATATTCTGGACGAGTCGAATCGGGTGGAGGTGTACCACCACTGCGAGGGCAGTAAAGAGGAGCTGGTGCGCGACGTCAGCCGCTTCTATTCATCCTCGCACGATCGCTTCACCTACGGCTCCAGCTTCATCAACTTCAATCTGCCGCAGTTCTATCAGATCGTGCAGCTCGACGGGCGCACGCAGGTGATCCCGTTCCGCAGCAACGTGCTGTCCAGCCTGTGCGTGACGGTGGCCGATGGCGCCGCGCAGCCGCTGAAACAGCAGTTCCAGCTGCATTGACGCCGCAAGGGCTCGGTTGCCGAGCCCTGCTTAGCCTCAGGAAAAACGCAATTCCTCGCCGGCCTGCGCGCTGGCCGCTTCGCTGAGCAGCTGGTAAAACGGCTGCCCGCTGCGATCGCATAGCCAAACGCCGTCGCGGTAGTTGAAGTGGTAACCGCCGGCCTTGGTGGCGAGCCACACCTGGTGCAGCGGCTCTTGGCGGTTGATGACGATTTTGGTGCCGTTTTCGAAGCTCAGCGTCATTACGCCGCCATTGGTTTCGTAATCGATATCCGCATCGCCGTCAAAATCGTCCAGTGTCTCTTCAATATTCAGCATCAGCTGGTCGGCCAACTGGTGAAACTCGCTGTCGTTCATATTCAATTCCTATTGCTTTTCATGATCCACCTGCGATTATAGAGACCTTGGACGCATGAATTACAGGCATTAATGCAAATGAAAAAACAACTACGCTATGCGCTGATGGCCGTTCTGGTTACCGGCCTCGCCGGCTGTGGTCTGAAAGGCCCGCTTTACTTCCCGCCTGCCGACCCCGCCAGCCAAAAACCGGCCAAGCCGCCGGTGCAAACGGGCGATCAGGTGCAAAAGAACCAGCAGGAGCAGTCTGGCTCTCAGCAAAAACCGTCGATGGTCGACCAGTAACACCCTGTTTGCGGTGGCGAGCGCCGCCGTAAAATCAAGACGGATAGCGCGTCCAGATAGCGGAGTATGATATGCAGTTCTCCAAAATGCACGGTCTGGGCAACGACTTTATGGTGGTCGATGCCGTTACACAGAATGTCTATTTTTCACCTGAGCTGATCCGCCGGCTGGCCGATCGGCACCTGGGCGTCGGCTTTGACCAGATGCTGGTGGTAGAACCGCCTTACGATCCCGAGCTGGATTTTCACTACCGAATTTTCAACGCCGACGGCAGCGAAGTGGCGCAGTGCGGCAACGGCGCGCGCTGCTTCGCGCGCTTTGTGCGGCTGAAAGGGCTGACCAACAAACGCGACATCCGCGTCAGCACCCAAACCGGGCGCATGGTGCTCAGCGTCACCGACGACGATCTGGTGTGCGTCAACATGGGCGAGCCTAATTTCGATCCGCAGGCGGTGCCGTTCCGCGCCGCCAAGGCGGAAAAGACCTACATCATGCGCGCGGCGGAACACACCGTGCTGTGCGGCGTGGTGTCGATGGGCAACCCGCATTGTGTTTTGCAGGTGGACGATGTAAAAACCGCCAAGGTGGAGCTGCTCGGGCCGGTGCTGGAAGGGCATGAGCGCTTCCCGGAACGGGCCAACATCGGTTTTATGCAGGTGGTCAGCCGCGATCATATCAAGCTGCGCGTTTACGAGCGCGGCGCCGGCGAAACGCAGGCCTGCGGCAGCGGCGCCTGTGCGGCGGTGGCGGTGGGGATCCAACAGGAATTGCTGTCAGAAGAGGTGCATGTAGAACTGCCGGGCGGCAGCCTGCATATTCGCTGGAAAGGGCCGGGCAACCCGCTGTTTATGACCGGCCCGGCAACCCATGTCTATGACGGATTTATTCATCTATGAAAAGCGTAGAAGAACAGAGCGTCGCCGGCCTGGCGCTGGATGACGACACCGTGATGCAGTACCTGCTGCAGAACCCGGATTTCTTTATTCGCAACGCGCGCCAGGTTGAGCAGATGCGCGTGCCGCACCCGGTGCGCGGCACCGTTTCGCTGGTGGAATGGCATCTGGCCCGCCAGCGCAATCACATCGAGCGGCTGGAAGAAGAGATCACGCTGCTGATGGAGCAGGCCAGCGCCAACGAAGGGCTGTTCGCCCGGTTGTTGCACCTGCAGGCCGATCTGGCCACCGCCGACAGCCTGCAGGACATGCTCAACCGGCTGCAGCGCTGGGCGCGCGGTTTTGGTTTGGCCGGCGCCACGGTGCGCCTGTTCGCCGAGCGCTGGAAGATCGGCGCGCCTTCCGATTTCACCCATCTGGCGCTGACGCGTTCGGCGTTCGAGCCGTTTCGCATTCAGCGGCTGGGCAGCGAACAACATTACCTCGGCGGCCTGAACGGCCCCGAACTGCTGCTGCTGTTGCCGCAGGCCAAACAGATTGGCCAGATTGGCTCGGTGGCGCTGTCGATGCTGGGCGACGACGGCGAACTGGGCATGGTGATCTTCAGCAGCCGCGATACGCAACACTATCAGCAGGGCATGGGCACGGTGATGCTCAATCAACTGGCGCGCATGCTGCCGGCGCTGCTGGAACGCTGGGTCGAACGCGCATGACGCCGATTGCGCCCAGCCTGCAGCAGCCGGTGGACGCTTTTCTGCGTTATCTCAAGGTAGAACGGCAACTCAGCCCGCTGACGCAGCTTAGCTATTCGCGCCAGCTGGCGGCGCTGATGCGCCTGGCGCAGGAGATCGGCGTCACCGACTGGGCGGCGCTGGACGCCGCCCGGGTGCGCATGCTGGCGGCGCGCAGCAAACGCGCCGGCCTGCAGTCCGCCAGCCTGGCGCTGCGGCTTTCTTCATTGCGCAGTTTCCTCGACTGGCTGGTCAGCCAGGGCGTATTGCACGCCAACCCCGCCAAAGGCATCCGCACGCCGCGCAGCGGCCGCCATCTGCCGAAAAACATCGACGTCGATGAAATGAACCAGCTGCTGGAGATCGATCTCAACGATCCGCTGGCGGTGCGCGATCGCGCCATGCTGGAGGTGATGTACGGCGCCGGTCTGCGCCTCTCCGAACTGGTGGGGCTGGATTGCCGCCATGTCGATATGGCGGCCGGCGAGGTGTGGGTGATGGGGAAAGGCAGTAAAGAGCGCAAATTGCCGATCGGGCGCACCGCCGTCACCTGGCTGGAACACTGGCTGGCGATGCGCGATCTGTTCGGACCGGACGATGACGCGATGTTCCTGTCCAATCAGGGGCGGCGCATCTCGACGCGCAACGTGCAAAAGCGCTTCGCCGAATGGGGCGTGAAACAGGGCGTCAACAGCCATATTCACCCGCACAAGCTGCGCCATTCCTTCGCCACTCACATGCTGGAGTCCAGCGGCGATCTGCGCGCGGTGCAGGAGCTGCTCGGCCACGCCAACCTGACCACCACGCAAATTTATACCCACCTCGACTTTCAACATCTGGCGAACGTGTACGATGCCGCGCATCCGCGCGCCAAACGGGGGAAATCCTGATGCATTTTTATCGCCCGCTGCGCCCGCTGGCGGCGCTGACTTTCGATCTGGACGACACGCTGTATGACAATCGCCCGGTGATCCGGCAAACCGAACAACAGTCGGTGGCCTTCCTGCAGAGCTACCACCCCGGTCTGAACAGCTTCCAGTCGGCGGATTTCCACCGCCTGCGCCAGGAGCTGCGCGAGCAGGATCCGGAGATCTACCACGACGTCACCCAGTGGCGCTGGCGCGCCATTCATCTGGCGCTGAGCCGGCAGGGGCTGCGCGATGCCGACGCGGCGATCGGGGCCGATGCGGCCATGCAAAACTTCGCGCTGTGGCGCAGCCGCATCGAGGTGCCGCAAGCGACCCACGCCACGCTGAAGGCGCTGGCCGCGCGCTACCCGCTGGTGGCGATCACCAACGGCAACGCCGATCCGGCGCAGTGTGGCCTGGACGGCTACTTCCGGTTCGTGTTGCGCTCCGGGCCGGACGGGCGCGCCAAGCCGTATCAGGACATGTATCACCTGGCCGTCGAGCGGCTGGGCGTGGCGCCCGAGCAGATCCTGCACGTGGGCGACGATCTGACCACCGACGTCGCCGGCGCGCTGCGCGCGGGGCTGCAGGCCTGTTGGATCAACGATCGGCAACGCTGCCTGATGCAGGCCGCCGACAGCCGCCTGCTGCCGCATATTGAGATTTCGCAGTTGGCATCGCTGACAGCATTGTTATAATCCCTGCCAGAACTCTGTATAAATTTCCAGTGAAAAACCCGTCAGCGGCGGGTTTTCCCTTAACCATTAGTGGTGCCTATGGACGTCTCCGATCTGCTCGACAGCCTGAATGAAAAACAACGTGAAGCCGTGGCGGCGCCGCGCAGCAACCTGTTGGTTCTGGCCGGAGCGGGCAGCGGCAAGACGCGGGTGCTGGTGCATCGCATCGCCTGGCTGCTGTCGGTGGAAAACTGCTCGCCGTATTCGATCATGGCGGTGACCTTCACCAACAAGGCGGCGGCGGAAATGCGCCACCGTATCGAACATCTGATCGGCACCAGCCAGGGCGGCATGTGGATCGGCACCTTCCACGGCCTGGCGCATCGTCTGTTGCGCGCCCACCACCTGGAAGCCAACCTGCCGCAGGATTTCCAGATCCTCGACAGCGACGACCAGCTGCGGCTGCTCAAGCGCATCATCAAGGCGCTGAACGTCGACGAGAAGCAGTGGCCGCCGCGTCAGGCGATGTGGTACATCAACGGCAAGAAAGACGAGGGCCTGCGCCCGCAGCACGTCGAGACCTACAACAACCCGGTAGAAGCCACCTGGCTGCGCATCTACCAGGCCTATCAGGAAGCCTGCGATCGCGCGGGGCTGGTGGATTTCGCCGAGCTGCTGCTGCGCGCGCACGAGCTGTGGCTGAACAAGCCGCATATCCTCAACCACTACCGCGAACGTTTCACCAACGTGCTGGTGGACGAATTCCAGGATACCAACAGTATCCAGTACGCCTGGATCCGCCTGCTGGCGGGCGGCAACAGCAACGTGATGATCGTCGGCGACGATGACCAGTCGATCTACGGCTGGCGCGGCGCGCAGGTGGAAAACATCCAGCGCTTCCTGAAAGATTTCCCCGGCGCGGAAACCATCCGCCTGGAGCAGAACTACCGTTCCACCAGCAACATCCTGAAAGCGGCCAACACCCTGATCGCCAACAACGACGGGCGCATGGGCAAAAACCTGTGGACCGAAGGCGGCGAAGGCGAACCGATCTCCATCTACTGCGCCTTCAACGAACTCGACGAAGCGCGCTTCGTGGTCAACCGCATCAAGACCTGGCAGGACAACGGCGGCGCGCTGAACGACTGCGCCATCCTGTACCGCAGCAACGCCCAGTCGCGCGTGCTGGAAGAGGCGCTGCTGCAGACGGCGATGCCGTACCGCATCTACGGCGGCCAGCGCTTCTTCGAACGCCAGGAAATCAAGGATGCGCTGGCCTACCTGCGCCTCATTTCCAACCGCAACGACGACGCAGCCTTCGAGCGCGTGGTCAACACCCCGACGCGCGGCATCGGCGATCGCACCCTCGACGTGGTGCGCCAGGCGGCGCGCGATCGCCAGCTGACGCTGTGGCAGGCGACGCGTGAGCTGATGCAGGACAAGGTGTTGGCCGGCCGCGCTGCGTCGGCGCTGCAGCGCTTTATCGAACTGGTGGAGTCGCTGGCGCACGAAACCGCCGACATGCCGCTGCACGTGCAGACCGACCGGGTGATCCGCGATTCCGGGCTGTTCATCATGTATGAGCAGGAGAAAGGCGAAAAGGGGCAGGCGCGCATCGAAAACCTTGAGGAATTGGTGACGGCGACGCGCCAGTTCAGCTATCAGGACGAAGATCAGGATCTGATGCCGCTGCAGGCGTTCCTGTCGCATGCGGCGCTGGAAGCGGGCGAAGGCCAGGCCGACGCCTATCAGGACGCGGTGCAGCTGATGACCCTGCACTCGGCCAAGGGGCTGGAGTTCCCGCTGGTGTTTATCGTCGGGATGGAAGAGGGCATGTTCCCGAGCCAGATGTCGCTGGATGAAGGCGGCCGTCTGGAGGAGGAGCGCCGCCTGGCCTATGTGGGCGTAACGCGCGCCATGCAGAAGCTGACGCTGACCTATGCCGAAACGCGCCGTCTGTATGGCAAAGAGGTTTACCACCGGCCGTCGCGCTTTATCGGCGAACTGCCGGAAGAGTGCGTGGAAGAAGTGCGCCTGCGCGCCAGCGTATCGCGCCCGGTCAATCACCGCCGCATGGGCACGCCGATCAGCGAGAACGATACCGGCTACAAGCTGGGCCAGCGCGTGCGCCATCCCAAGTTTGGCGAAGGCACCATCGTCAATCTGGAGGGCAGCGGCGAGCACAGCCGGCTGCAGATCGCCTTCCCGGGCGAGGGCATCAAGTGGCTGGTGGCGGCCTACGCTCGCCTGGAAACGGTATAAAAGAGAGGGGCGCGTTGCAGGGGGCAGCCCCTGCAATCGTTCAGGATCAGTGAGGGTAGCGATCGCCGACCTGCGCGGTGGCATACCAGCGCATCACCGCTTCGGTGCCTTCACCGCCTTCCTGCGGTGCCCACGGCATGCAGTCCTCTTCGGTCAACGCCTGATACGGGCCCTGCTTTACTTCGAACACCACGCCGCCGGCATCGACCGACAACACCGCATGCCAGGTAAATGCCGGCATCTCCAGCACTTTGGTTTCTTCGCCGAGCAGGGTGCGCTGCGTCACGACGCCGTCATCGTTGAACTGCAGCACGACAAAACGGCCGCGCAGCGGCGTCAGCAGTTCCCAGGTTTGCGGGTGACGGTGCGGGCGGATATAGGTGCCGGGTTCCATGGCGATCGCCAGGCGTTGCACCGGGTCGCTCAACTCTTCGTGTAAGGTGCGGTGCGCGCGCAGGCGGGGCACGCTGGCGGCCTGTTCGCTCATCGCGGTCAGTTCATGGGCGGTAATCTGTTTCATCGTTTAAATCCGCATGCTTGTCGTACCATTAGGGTGATGTCATCTTAGCAACATTCTTGGTGGCGGTAAGCGATCGCCGCGACTTTTTCAGTACGGTTTAGGCGCCATTTTTGCCATTGAACATCGTGATGATTTGTTGCGCAATTATCCCGCCTAACGTGTTGACAGGCTTTTTCTTCTCGGCGTAACATGCGCGCACTATTATCATTGAGGACAGACGCCTTGGACACACCCAGTAGATACTGGCTCACTGACCTGCGCCGCAGGTATAACTTCTAAGGCTCTCCGTTTTTGCTGATAGCCTTCGTGGTTGTCGGCGACCCCGCAAAGCGTCGCTATGAGTCAGATCTCTTCATGGTCTGAAACAAATCGGTGATACGCATCCCCTCTGTTTCTGTGCTTCAACGCGTTGTCCGCACCCGTTACCTTCACGGAGTTTTGGCACATGCTGAGCGCTTTTAAATTAGATAACCGCCGCTTGTCCCGTCTGGAGCTGGACGACTCGGATGATCTCACGTCATCGCTGTGGGTTGATCTGGTCGAGCCGGAAGAGGGCGAGCGTGAGCGCGTGCAGAATGAGCTGGGACAAAGCCTGGCGACGCGTCCCGAACTGGACGACATCGAAGCCTCCGCCCGTTTCTTCGAAGATGAAGACGGTCTGCATATCCACTCCTTCTTCTACTTTGAAGATGCGGAAGATCACGCCGGCAACTCCACGGTGGCGTTCACCATCCGCGACGGCCGCCTGTATACCCTGCGCGAGCGTGAACTGCCGGCGTTTCGCCTGTACCGCATGCGCGCCCGCAACCAGACCATGCTCGAAGGCAACGCCTACGAACTGCTGCTGGATCTGTTCGAAACCAAGATTGAACAGCTGGCGGACGAGATAGAGAACATCTACAGCGATCTGGAACAGCTCAGCCGGGTGATCATGGAAGGGCATCAGGGCGATGAATACGACGCCGCGCTGTCGACGCTGGCGGAGCTGGAAGATATCGGCTGGAAGGTGCGTTTGTGTCTGATGGATACCCAGCGCGCGCTCAACTTCCTGGTGCGCAAGGCGCGTTTGCCGACCGGCCAGCTGGAGCAGGCGCGTGAAGTGCTGCGCGACATCGAATCCCTGCTGCCGCACAACGAATCGCTGTTCCAGAAGGTGAACTTCCTGATGCAGGCGGCGATGGGCTTCATCAACATCGAACAGAACCGCATCATCAAGATCTTCTCGGTGGTGTCGGTGGTGTTCCTGCCGCCGACGCTGGTGGCCTCCAGCTACGGCATGAACTTCGAATTCATGCCGGAGCTGAAATGGTCGTTCGGCTACCCGGGCGCCATCACCTTGATGATCCTGGCCGGTCTGGCCCCTTACCTGTACTTCAAGCGCAAGAACTGGCTGTAACCCGGCGGCGACGGGCTCAGCGCAGCTTGCGTTGGGTGTAGAGCGCGTCGAGGGTGAACAGGATCAGCGCCGCCCAGATAAAGCCGAAGGTCACCAGTTTGTCCTGGCCGACGGTTTCGCCGTAGAAGGTGATCGCCAGCAGGAACATCAGCGTCGGGCCGAGATACTGGAAGAAACCGAGCGTCGACAGGCGCAGCCGGGTGGCCGCCGCGGTGAAGCACAGCAGCGGCACGGTGGTGACGATGCCGGCGGCGACCAGCAGCAGGTTCAGCGACCACGGGTTGGCGCTCAGGTGGCTGGTGGGGCTGTCGGCGAACAGGAACAGATAGGCCGCCGCCACCGGCAGCAGCCACAGCGTTTCGATCAGCATGCCGGTCTGGGCGTCGATGGCGATTTTCTTGCGCAGCAGGCCGTAGAAGGCGAAGCTGAACGCCAGCCCTAGTCCGATGATCGGCAACGAACCGAACTGCCAGAGCTGCACCAGCACCCCGGTGAACGCCAGCGCCACCGCCACCCACTGCATGCGGCGAAAGCGCTCGCCGAGAAACAGCATCCCCAACAGCACGTTAACCAGCGGGTTGATGAAGTAGCCCAGGCTGGCTTCCAGCATATGGTGGTTGTTCACCGCCCAGATGAACAGCAGCCAGTTGCCGCCGATCAACAGCGCGGTGACCGCCAGCAGCAGCAGCCGTTTGCGATTTTGGCAGGCGGCGCGCACTTTCGGCCAGTTGCGGCCCAGCGTGATCAGCGCCAGCATGAAGAAAAACGACCAGATGATCCGGTGGGTGAGGATCTCGTCCGCGGATACTTGCTGAATCAGTTTGAAATAGGCCGGGGCGATGCCCCACATAAAATAGGCGGCCAGGGCGAAGAAAATGCCCTGACGCGTTTGCTTTGCGTCCATGACGTCACTCGGTGGGGAACGTAAGATGCGGTGAGTGTACTGAAGACGCCCACCGCACACAATCATCAGCCGACCAGATAGGTGGCGGTCGCGGTCGCGATATGCAGGCCGTCGTGGTTATGCAGTTCTACGCGCGCGACGGCGACCTTATTGCCGCTGCGCAGCACGCTGGCGGAGGCGACGAAGTGTTCGCCGCGGCCGGGGCGCAGGTAGTCGACGCGCAGATCGATGGTGCCCATGCGCGACAGTTTGGCGGCGATCTCTTCTTCGATCAGCGGCTCCATGCGCGTCAGCACCCCGCCGGCGCAGGCCAGCCCGGCGGCGACGTCGAGCACCGCGGCGATCACGCCGCCGTGCAGAATTTCCTGTGCGGCGTTGCCCACCAGCTTGCGCTGGTTGGTGAAGCTCAGCTCGACGTAATCATCATCGAAGCGGCGTAGCTCCAGGCCAAGCTCGCGGTTGAACGGCATGTGGTAGACAAAGATTTCGCCGATCTTGCGGCGGGCGGCTTCCAGGGTCAGTGGTGTGGTCGACATAGCGGGTTTCCGTTTTTCTTTTGCGTTTTAAGGGAGCTAACTGGTCAGTCCAGGTTAATGGAATGTTGATTTTATGCTTAACCTTTGTTGCTTTCCAGACTATTCCAATAAAACCGGCCTGCGCTGCGGTAAAGCCTCCTTTGTGTGTAAAATGGCCTGATTTTTTCCGGGATTGCCCTTTTTCGTTGGAGTGAGGAGAGGTTATGCGCATTTTGTCAGGGATCGTTTCCGCCACGCTGCTGATGCCGGCGCTGGCATTGGCTGAGGAAGCCAAAGAGCAGCAGATTCACGATAAGCCGGCGGTGCGCGGCAGCATTATCGCCAACCTGCTGCAGGAGCACGATAATCCGTTCACGCTGTACCCTTACGATCCCAATTACCTGCTGTACACCGACACCAGCGATATCAACCAAGAGGCCATCAAGACATACAACTGGGCCGACAAGGCGCGCAAGGACGAGGTGAAATACCAGCTTAGCCTGGCGTTTCCGCTGTGGCGGGGCATTGCCGGCGACAACTCGGTGCTCGGCGCGTCTTATACTCAGCGCTCCTGGTGGCAATTGTCCAACCGCGGCGAGTCTTCGCCGTTCCGCGAGACCAACTACGAGCCGCAGCTGTTCGTGGGGTGGGCGACCGATTACCGCTTTGCCGGTTGGACGCTGCGCGATGTTGAAATCGGCGTTAACCATCAATCCAACGGCCGCTCGGACCCGACGTCGCGCAGCTGGAATCGCGGCTATGCGCGGCTGATGGCGCAAAACGGCAACTGGCAGGTGGATCTCAAGCCCTGGTTCCGTTTCTCGGAGAGCTCGAGCAACGACGACAACCCGGACATCACCAAATACATGGGATACTACCGGCTGAAGGTCGGTTACGCCTGGGGCGACAGCGTGTTCAGCGTCGACAGCCACTACAATTGGAACAGCGGCTACGGCGGCGCGGAACTGGGCTGGAGCTATCCGATCACCCGCAACGTGCGTTTCTATACCCAGGTGTTCAGCGGCTACGGCGAATCGCTGATCGACTATAACTTCCGGCAGACACGGGTGGGCGTTGGTGTCATGCTGAACGATATTATGTAATCATACCCGGTGGGTGTGTACCGATGAAAAAATGGGGAAGTGTGTGTCAACCGCAGCAGTGATTAACAGAGAGTTGCTGGCCGAGCAGGTATTGCGCGATACCTTCGGCTACCAGCAATTCCGTCCGGGCCAACAAACGATTATCAACGCCGCGATCGGCGGGCAGGATTGCCTGGTGGTGATGCCGACCGGCGGCGGCAAGTCGCTGTGTTACCAAATCCCGGCGCTGGTGATGGACGGCCTGACCCTGGTGGTTTCCCCGCTGATCTCGCTGATGAAGGACCAGGTCGACCAACTGTTGGCCTACGGCGTTTCCGCCGCCTGCTACAACTCGACGCAAACCCGCGAGGAGCAGCTGGACGTCATGGCCGGCTGCCGCAACGGCACCATTAAGATGCTGTACATCGCGCCGGAACGGCTGATGATGGAAAGCTTCCTCAACCTGCTCGACCACTGCCCGCCGGCGATGCTGGCGGTGGATGAGGCGCACTGTATTTCGCAGTGGGGCCATGACTTCCGGCCGGAATATCGCGCGCTGGGTCAGCTGAAACAGCGCTTCCCGTCGATGCCGGTGATCGCGCTGACCGCCACCGCCGACGAGTCCACCCGCGGCGATATCGTGCGCCTGCTGTCGTTGCAGGATCCGCTGGTACAGGTTAGCAGCTTTGACCGGCCGAACATCCGCTACACGCTGGTGGAAAAATTCAAGCCGCTCGATCAGCTGTGGCGCTTCGTGCAGGATCAGCGCGGCAAGAGCGGCATTATCTATTGCAACAGCCGCGCCAAGGTGGAAGACACCGCCGCGCGTCTGCAGAGCCGCGGGCTGAGCGTCGGCGCCTACCACGCCGGGCTGGACAACGATCGCCGCGCGCAGGTGCAGGAAGCGTTCCAGCGCGACGATCTGCAGGTGGTAGTGGCCACCGTCGCCTTCGGCATGGGCATCAACAAACCCAACGTGCGCTTCGTGGTGCATTTCGACATCCCGCGCAATATCGAATCCTATTATCAGGAGACCGGCCGCGCCGGGCGCGACGGTCTGCCGGCCGAAGCCATCCTGCTGTACGATCCGGCCGACATGGCCTGGCTGCGCCGCTGTCTGGAGGAAAAACCCGCCGGGCAGCAGTTGGACATCGAGCGCCACAAGCTGAACGCCATGGGCGCGTTCGCCGAGGCGCAAACCTGCCGTCGCTTGGTGCTGCTCAACTACTTCGGCGAAGGCAAGCACGAGAACTGCGGCAACTGCGATATCTGCCTCGATCCGCCCAAGCGCTACGATGGGCTGGAGGATGCGCGCAAGGCGCTGTCCTGCGTGTACCGCGTCGGCCAGCGTTTCGGCCTGGGGTACATCGTGGAAGTGCTGCGCGGCTCCAACAACCAGCGCATTCGCGAATACGGCCACGATAAACTGCCGGTGTACGGCATCGGCCGCGATCAGACCACCGAACACTGGACCAGCGTGCTGCGCCAACTGATCCACCTGGGCTTTATCACCCAGAACATCGCCATGCACTCGGCGCTGCAATTGACCGAGGCGGCGCGTCCGGTGTTGCGCGGCGAAGTGGCGCTGCAGCTGGCGGTGCCGCGTATCCAGAGCCTGAAGTCGCGCGGCAGCGCCAACCAAAAATCCTACGGCGGCAATTACGATCGCAAGCTGTTCGCCAAGCTGCGAAAACTGCGCAAATCGATCGCCGATGAAGAGAACATTCCGCCGTATGTGGTGTTCAACGACGCCACGCTGCTGGAAATGGCCGAGCAGATGCCGATCAAGGCCGGCGATCTGCTGAGCGTCAACGGCGTCGGCCAGCGCAAACTGGAGCGTTTCGGCGCGCCCTTTATGGCGATGATCCGCGACCATCTCGACAATGACGAAGACTGAGGGCGATAAATCATGCTGATGCTGTTTCTCACCGTGGCGCTGGTGCATCTGATTGCGCTGATGAGCCCGGGGCCGGACTTCTTTTTCGTGTCGCAAACCGCTGCCAGCCGCTCGCGCCGCGAGGCGATGATGGGCGTGGTCGGCATTTCTCTCGGCATCGTGGTATGGGCCGGCGTGGCGTTGATGGGGCTGCATCTGATCCTGCAGAAGATGGCCTGGCTGCATCAGATAATCATGGTCGGCGGCGGCATTTACCTGTGCTGGATGGGGTGGCAACTGCTGCGTTCCGCGCGGGCGCAGCAAGCGCAGCCGGCGGCGGAGGCCCAGGTGGCGTTGCCGAAGGCCGGGCGCAGCTTTATTCGCGGCTTCCTGACCAATCTGTCCAACCCGAAGGCGGTGATCTATTTCGGCAGCGTGTTCTCGCTGTTCGTCGGCGACAGCGTCGGCGCCGGGGCGCGCTGGGGGCTGTTCCTGCTGATCGTCGCCGAGACCTTCGTCTGGTTCAGCCTGGTGGCGGTGGTGTTCGCGCTGCCGGCGATGCGCCGCGGCTACCAGCGGTTGGCCAAGTGGATCGACGGGGTGGCGGGGGTGCTGTTCACCGGCTTCGGGTTACACCTGATCTTTACCCGCTGATCGGCAGTGACATGCCCAAGGCCGAGCAGCGATGCCCGGCCTTTTTTTCAGGCCTTGCGGGCGGTCGCCAGCAGCCCCGCCACCAGAATGAACAGCGAACCGAATACTCGGTTGAGCAGCTGCATTTGGCGCGGCGTTCTCAGCCAGCCGGCGATGCGCGTCGCCAGGGTGGCGTAACCGATCATCACCAGAATATCCACCACCACGGTGGTGACGCCGAGCACCAGATACTGCTCGGCCTGCGGCTGATTGGGCAAAATGAACTGCGGGAACAGAGCGGCGAGGAACACGATGCTTTTCGGGTTGGTCAGGTTGACCAGCACCGCGCGGCGGAACAGACGGCGGCGCGGCATGCTGCCCGCCAGCGCATGCAGATCCAGCGCCCCGGCGGCGCGCCATTGCTGGATGCCGAGCCACACCAGGTAGGCGGCGCCCAGCCATTTCAGCAGCTCGAACGCCAGCAGCGATTGCGATATCAGCGCACCGAGGCCGATGCCTACCAGCACGATGTGCGCGCTCAGCCCGACCTGTAGCCCGGCGATCGACGCGGCGGCGCCGCGATAGCCGTGGCTGATGCCGGTGCTCATGGTGTTGATGGCGCCTGAGCCGGGGGACAGGCTGAGGATAAGCGTGGTCAGCAGATAGGTTAACCACCAGTCCAAGGTCATGGTTCTTCGGCTCCCTGAAAGTGTCGTTTTGTGCCACAATGCGCCGAGGCGGCGCTGTTTTTTGTAAGAATTGAATCACAATACGCTAGTATGATTTCTTGTGCCAGCGGTCACATTTTCCGCCGGCCCCACAGGGAAAACGCTCTCGATGACCTCGTTCACTCTCAGCTCCGATGACTGGTTAACGCGTGAAACGCAGTTCGCTGCCTTCGCCACCGGGCCTCTGTTGGACTTCTGGCGGCTGCGGGAAGAGGGCGAGTTCAGCGGCGTGGACGGCGTGCCGATCCGCTTTGTGCGTTTCAGTTCCGCGCGGCATCAGCGGGTGGTGGTGGTCAGCCCCGGCCGCATCGAAAGCTACGTGAAATACCCCGAGGTGGCCTACGATCTGTTCCACTGCGGTTACGACGTGGTGATCGTCGATCATCGCGGCCAGGGGCGCTCCGGCCGTTTACTGGCGGATACGCACCGCGGTCATGTGGTAAACTTCGCCGACTACGTGGACGATTTCGAGCAGCTTTGGCAGCGCGAGGTCGAATCGCGCGGTTATCGGCAGCGCTTCGCGCTGGCGCATTCGATGGGCGGCGCGATCCTGGCGCAGTTCCTGCAGCGCCGGCCGCAGGCGTTCGACGCGGCGGCGTTTTGCGCGCCGATGTTCGGCATCCAGTTGCCGATGCCGGATTGGCTGGCCGACCGCATTCTCGACTGGGCGGAGAGCCGCCCGGCGATCCGCGACTATTACGCGGTGGGCACCGGCCAGTGGCGGCCGCTGCCGTATGTGGTCAACGTGTTGACCCACAGCCGCGAACGCTACCGGCGCAGCCTGCGCTATTACGCCGATTACCCCGAGCTGCAGGTGGGCGGGCCGACCTACCATTGGGTGCGGGAGAGCATCCGCGCCGGCCGGCAGATTATCGCTCGGGCCGGGGCGATCACAACGCCGCTGTTGCTTTTGCAAGCCGGTGAAGAACGAGTCGTCGACAACCGTTCGCACCAGGCTTTTTGTCAGGCTCTGTCAGACGCGGGGCGCCCTTGCGAAGGGCGGCTTCCGTGGGTTATCAACGGCGCACGCCATGAGATCCTGTTCGAGCGGGACGCGATGCGCGCCGAAGCACTGAACGCAATCCTGCGCTTCTTTGCTCAACACTTAGGCGGCGCGCTGCCGCCGACAACTCCATCAGAGGTTAGAACATAACGCTATGTATCACGTCGTCGCTTCCGATTTAGATGGCACGCTGCTGTCTCCCGACCATACCCTGTCGCCGTACGCCAAAGAAACGCTGAAGTTGCTGACCCAGCGCGGCGTGCATTTCGTATTCGCCACCGGCCGCCACCATATCGACGTGGCGCAGATCCGCGACAGCCTGGAGATCAGCGCCTTTATGATCACCTCCAACGGCGCGCGGGTGCACAACACCGCCGGCGAGCTGATTTTCAGTCATAACCTGGACGAGGATATCGCCCGCGATCTGTACGGCATGCTGCACGACGATCCGGAGATCACCACCAACGTCTACCGCAACGACGATTGGTTTACCAACCGCGAAAGCCCGGAGCAGGAAGAATTCTTCCAGGAGTCGGTGTTCAAATATCAGCTGTTCGAACCGGGCCTGCTGGAAACCGACGGCGTCTGCAAGGTTTACTTCACCTGTGAAGATCACGAGCGGCTGCTGCAGGTGGAAGACGCCATCAACGCGCGCTGGGGCGATCGGGTCAACGTCAGCTTCTCGTTCCCGACCTGCCTGGAAGTGATGGCGGGCGGCGTGTCGAAAGGGCATGCGCTGGAAGAAGTGGCCAAGATCATCGGCTATACGCTGCAAGAGTGCATCGCCTTCGGCGACGGCATGAACGATCTGGAGATGCTGTCGATGGCCGGCAAGGGCTGCATCATGCGCGACGCGCATCAGCGCTTGAAGGATATGTTGCCGGAGCTGGAAGTGATCGGCTCCAACGTCGATAACGCGGTGCCGCACTACCTGCGCAAGATGTTCCTCTGAAATAACCCGGGCGTTTCTCGGAAATAACAAGGGCGCCTTGCGGCGCCCTTGGCATTACTTGTGCTGGCCCTGCTTCTGCAGGAACTGCACGCCCTTGTCCGGGAAGTCGGTGAACACGCCGTCGACGCCGGCCTGGTTGTAAATCACGTCATACAGCTGGTTCACGTCGGTCACGTACTTCGGCAGCGCATCGGCGCGGATGGTGAACGGATGTACCGCCAGCTTGCTGGCGTGCGCTTCTTTCACCATGTCGGTCAGCACGATGTGGCCCGGCTTGGATTTATCCGCCACCACCAGCATGTGGTAGTCCGGCCCGATGCCGTCGGCATACTGAGCGATTTTCTGCATCGCGCCCGGCTTGAACATCCAGTCGTAGTCGTATTCTACCCACTTGCCGTCGGCTTTCTGCTCGTAGGTTTCCTGCCAGTCGTTATAGGCGATCAGCTGCACCAGCTTCAGATCCATGCCCAGCTTCGGCTCCAGCTCGTTCTTGATGCGTTTGAGCTCGTTGGCGTCGAAGCACTGCAGGTAGACGTTGTCGTTTTTGCCGGTGTAGCCGTATTGCTTGAGCACCGCCAGCACTTTGCTGGAGATGTCCTTGCCTTCCTGTTTGTGGAACCACGGCGCCTTGATTTCAGGGTAGATGCCGATGTTCTTGCCGGTCGAATGGTTCAGACCCTGCACGAACTCGATCTCTTCCTGGAAGGTGTGTACGCGGAAGTCGGATTTGCCCATCGGGAAGCGGCCAGGGTAGCCCTGCACCTTCTTGCCGTTTTCGATTTCAAAGCCTTCGGTGAACTTCAGCGATTTGATCTCCGCCAGCGTAAAGTCGATGGCGTAATAACGGCCGTCCTTGCGCGCGCGGTCCGGGAAGCGTTCGGCAACGTCGGTGACGCGATCGAGGTAATGGTCGTGCAGCACCACCAGCTCGTTGTCTTTGGTCATCACCAGATCTTGTTCGAGGTAATCGGCGCCCTGCGCGTAGGCCATCGCCTTCGCCGGCAGGGTGTGTTCCGGCAGGTAGCCGCTGGCGCCGCGGTGGGCGATCACCACTTTGTCCGCCGCCTGCGCGGCGCTGACCATTGAGGTAGCGAGAATGATCCCTGTCAGCAGGGCTTTGACTTGAGTCCGCATTCCGTTTTCTCCGTGTTGTTGGGGGCAGGGTAGTAAAAAGGCCGCAGGGCGGCCTTTAAATCATGCAAAAGTCGTGTGACGGTTAGCCGCGTTTGCCGGCAGCGATTTCCGCGTGGTGTTTCTTTTCGTTCAGCATGGTCAGCAGCAGCAGGATAACCGCCAGCACGCCGCCGCCGATCATCACCATGAAGCCGCCGTCCCAACCGAAGAAGTCTACGGTGTAGCCGACGATGGCGCTGGCCGCGACCGAGCCGCCCAGGTAGCCGAACAGGCCGGTGAAGCCCGCGGCGGTGCCGGCGGCTTTCTTCGGCGCCAGCTCCAGCGCGTGCAGGCCGATCAGCATCACCGGGCCGTAGATCAGGAAGCCGATGACCAGCATACAGATCATGTCCACGGTCGGGTTGCCCGGCGGGTTCATCCAGAACACCACGGTGGCGATGGTCACCAGCGTCATGAAGAACACGCCGGTGGCGCCGCGGTTGCCTTTGAACACTTTGTCCGACATCCAGCCGCACAGCAGGGTGCCCGGGATACCGGCGTATTCATACAGGAAGTAGGCCCAGGAAGACTTGTCCAGCGCGAAGTGCTTCACTTCTTTCAGGTAGGTCGGCGACCAGTCCAGAATGCCGTAACGCAGCAGATAGACGAACACGTTGGCGACCGCGATGTACCACAGCAGCTTGTTCGGCAGGATGTACTGCATGAAGATCTGCTTGGCGGTCAGCTCTTCTTCGTCTTTTTCGCTGTAGTCGTCCGGATAGTCGTTTTTGTACTCTTCAATCGGCGGCAGGCCGCAGGATTGCGGGGTGTCGCGCATCAGGCCGAAGGCGATCAGGGCCACCAGGATGGCGCCGAAGGCCGGCATGTACAGCGCAGCGTGCCAGTCGTTGAACCAGGCCATGCCCAGCAGGAACAGCAGCGGCGGCAGGCCGCCACCCACGTTGTGGGCGCAGTTCCAGATGGAGACGATGCCGCCGCGTTCTTTCTGCGACCACCAGTGCACCATGGTGCGGCCGCACGGCGGCCAACCCATGCCCTGGAACCAGCCGCACAGGAACAGCAGGACGAACATGATGGCGATGCTGGAGGTGGCCCACGGCACGAAGCCCATGAACAACATCACCGCCGCCGCCAGGATCAGGCCGGCAGGCAGGAACACTCGCGGGTTGGAACGGTCGGAGACCGAACCCATGATGAATTTGGAGAAGCCGTAGGCGATGGAAATGCCCGACAGCGCGAAGCCGAGGTCACCGCGGCTGAAGCCTTGTTCGATCAGGTAAGGCATGGCCAGGGTGAAGTTCTTACGCACCAGATAGTAAGCGGCGTAACCGAAGAAGATCCCCAGGAAAATTTGCCAGCGCAGCTTACGGTAGAGCGGGTCTACCTTATCGCTCGGCACACGGGCGATGTGTGCGGCCGGCTTAAAAATACTCAACATGAGCGCCTCCGATGGCTTTATCTGTTATCACATCAATATGACCTTTTACGTTCATTTGATGATTGAGCGGATATCGAATGTGGTGTTTTTGTGTTCCATAACGAGCGCCATTGTCGTCAAATACGCCTGGTGTCGCTGTGACGAATGGCGCAATTGTTACACTTTTATGAAACCACGGCGGATTTTGAGCGATTCGTTAACGTTATGAAATAGAAAAACGTCCAAAAATCGTGATTATGATCACATTGATGGCTTTTTGTGGACATTTTTATTTCGTTTGATGTTCGTTATTGTTCCTTATCAAACAAAGACCCTTATAACCGTGGCTCAATAGGCTCATAACTACCGATCCTGAGGGAGCGACATGAGCAGCTATTTTGACGGCGGCGAAACGGATGTGATCATCATCGGCGGCGGCGCCACCGGCGCAGGCATCGCCCGCGACTGCGCGCGGCGCGGCTTGCGCTGCATTTTGCTGGAGTGCCACGACATCGCCACCGGCGCCACCGGCCGCAACCACGGTTTGCTGCACAGCGGCGCGCGCTATGCGGTGACCGACGGCGAGTCGGCGCGCGAGTGCATCGAAGAAAACCGCATCCTGAAACGCATCGCCCACCACTGCATCGAGCGCACCGATGGGCTGTTCATCACCCTGCCGCAGGACTCGCTGGGCTATCAGCAACAGTTTATCGCCGCCTGTCGCCAGGCCGACATCGGCGCCGAAGCGATCGACCCGCAGCTGGCGCTGCGGCTGGAGCCGGCGGCTAACCCGGCGCTGATCGGCGCGGTGCGCGTGCCGGACGGCACCGTCGATCCCTTCCGGCTGACCGCCGCCAACATGTTGGACGCGCGCGAACATGGCGCGCAGATCCTGACCTACCACCAGGTGGTGGGATTGTTGCGCAGCGGCGATCGGGTGACGGGCGTGCGCGTTTACGACCATCAGAATCAGCGGCGCTATGCGCTGCATGCGCCGGTGGTGGTCAACGCCGCCGGCATCTGGGGCCAGCAGATCGCCGAATACGCCGATTTGCGCATCCGCATGTTCCCGGCCAAGGGGGCGCTGCTGATCCTCGGCCACCGCATCAACAACATGGTGATCAACCGCTGCCGCAAACCGGCGGACGCCGACATCCTGGTGCCGGGCGACACCATCTCGCTGATCGGTACTACCTCGACCCATATCGACTACGACCAAATTGACAACATGCTGGTGACCCCGCAGGAAGTGGACATTCTGATCCGCGAGGGGGCGCTGTTGGCGCCCACCCTGGCGCAGACCCGCATTCTGCGCGCCTACGCCGGGGTACGGCCGTTGGTGGCCAGCGACGACGACCCCAGCGGGCGCAACGTCAGCCGCGGCATCGTGCTGCTCGATCACGCCGCCCGCGACGGGCTGGAAGGGTTTATCACCATCACCGGCGGCAAGCTGATGACCTACCGCCTGATGGCGGAGTGGGCCACCGACAAGGTGTGCGAAAAGCTTGGCGTAAACCGCCCGTGCACCACCGCGCAGGATGCGTTGCCCGGCTCCCGCCAGTCGGCGGAGGAGACGGTGCGCAGCGTGGTTTCTCTGCCCGCCAGCATTCGCGGCTCGGCAATTTACCGCCACGGCGATCGCGCCAGCCAGGTGCCGGCGGCCGATCGGCTCGACACCAGCCTGGTGTGCGAATGCGAGGCGGTGACCGCCGGGGAAGTGCGTTATGCGGTCAACTCGCTGACCGTCAATAACCTGGTGGATCTGCGCCGCCGCACCCGCGTCGGCATGGGCACCTGCCAGGGCGAACTCTGTGCCTGCCGCGCCGCCGGGCTGTTGACGCGCTTTAACGTCAGCACGCCGCAGCAGTCCATCGCGCAGCTGTCGCAGTTCCTCAACGAACGGTGGAAAGGCGTACGGCCGATCGCCTGGGGCGACGCGCTGCGCGAGAGTGAATTTACCAGCTGGGTTTACCAGGGGCTATGCGGGCTTGAAGCCCAGGCCGACAAGGAGCAGGAGGCGGATGATGCGATTTGACGTAGTGGTGATTGGCGGCGGCCTGGCGGGCCTGAGCTGCGCCATTGCCGTGGCCGAACAGGACAAGCGCTGCGCGGTGGTCAGTTCCGGCCAGAGCGCGCTCTACTTCTCCTCCGGCTCGCTCGACCTGCTGGCGAGATTGCCGGACGGCACGCCGGTCGAAATGCCGCTGGCGGCGCTACCGCAACTGGCGCAGCAGGCGCCGCAGCATCCGTATGCCCTGATCGGGCCCGGCCGGGTGGCGGCGCTGTCCGCCGCCGCGCAGCGGTTGTTGGAGCGCTGCGGGCTGAACCTGCAGGGCGAGGGCGCCAACAACCATCTGCGCATTACGCCGCTTGGCACGCGTCGCGCCACCTGGCTCAGCCCGCAGGCGATCCCGACGCTGCCGCTGACCGGCCAACTGCCGTGGCGGCGCATTGCGGTGATCGGCATCGAAGGCTTCCTCGATTTCCAGCCGCAGATGGCCGCCGACTCTCTGAGCCGGGAGCTCGGCGTAGAGACGGAGGTGGCCTATCTGCACATGCCGGCGCTGGACAGATTGCGCAATAACCCCAGCGAGTTCCGCGCGGTAAACATCGCCCGGGTGCTGGATTTGATGGAAAGCCTGCCGCCGCTGGCCGAGGAACTGCGGCGGTTGGCGGGGGAAGCCGACGCGCTCTTCCTGCCGGCCTGTTTGGGATTGGAGGACGACGCGTCGCTGGCGGTGCTGCAGGATGCGGTCGGCAAGCCGATCCGGCTGCTGCCGACGCTACCGCCTTCGGTGCCCGGCATGCGCTTGCATCAGGCGCTGCGGCGGCGTTTTCAACAGCTGGGCGGCGTTTTCATGCCCGGCGACAGCGTGCTGCGCGCCGAGTGCGAAGCCGGCCGCGTCACGGGCCTGTATACCCGCAACCACGGTGATATTCCGCTGCGGGCGCAGCAGGTGGTGCTGGCCAGCGGCAGCTTCTTCAGCAACGGGCTGGTGGCGGATTTCGACGGGGTGCGTGAGCCGATCTTCGGGCTGGATGTACACAGCCGCGCGGATCGCGCCGACTGGAGCCGGCGCGAGCTGTTCGCGCCGCAGCCTTATTTGCAGTTTGGCGTGCGCACCGACGGCAGGCTGCGGGCGATGAAGCAGGGCATGCCGTTCGACAATCTGTACGCCATCGGCGCGGTCGCCGGCGGCTACGATCCGCTGCAGCAAGGCTGCGGCGCCGGCGTGTCATTGATCGGTGCGCTGCACGTCGCACAGCAGATCGCCGCGGAGGAAAACGCATGAGCCTGCATCAGGACCACAGCTTTGAAAGCTGCATCAAATGCACCGTCTGCACCACCTATTGCCCGGTCGCCAAAGTGAACCCGCTCTATCCGGGGCCGAAACAGGCGGGGCCGGACGGCGAGCGGCTGCGGCTGAAAGATCCGGCGCTGTACGACGAAGCGCTGAAATACTGCACCAACTGCAAACGTTGTGAAGTGGCCTGCCCGTCCGACGTCAAAATCGGCGATATCATTCAGCGCGCCCGCGCCGACTTCGCCCAGAGCAAGCCGACGCTGCGCGACGCCATCCTCAGCCACACCGATATCATGGGCTCGCTGTCGACGCCGTTCGCGCCGATCGTCAACGCCGCCACCGGGCTGAAACCGGTGCGCAAGCTGCTGGACAAGGCGCTGAAGATCGATCACCGTCGCGAACTGCCGAAATACTCGTTCGGCACTTTCCGCCGCTGGT
This sequence comes from Serratia sp. LACPHL-BACT-2024-00286, assembly GCF_043109535.1. NCBI lineage: Bacteria > Pseudomonadati > Pseudomonadota > Gammaproteobacteria > Enterobacterales > Yersiniaceae > Serratia > Serratia sp. LACPHL-BACT-2024-00286. The sequence goes on along the minus strand of NZ_JBICNA010000007.1, from coordinate 60,386 downwards.
ACCGGCAACAGGCGCAGGCTCAGCGGCGCTATGCCGAGCAGGTGGCGTTTTTCCACGGCTGCTTCGTCAACTATAACCATCCGCAGCTGGGCAAGGATTTGATCCGGGTATTCAACGCGCTGGATATCGGCGTGCAGCTGCTGAAGCGCGAGAAATGCTGCGGCGTGCCGCTGATCGCCAACGGGTTTATCGAGCAGGCCAAAAAGCAGGCCAGGGTTAACGCCGAGTCGCTGCATGAAGCGGTGCTGGAGCGCGGCATCCCGGTGGTGGCGACCTCATCGAGCTGCACCTTCACCCTGCGCGACGAATATCCTCATCTGCTGGACGTGGACACCACCCCGGTGCGCGACCGGGTGGAGCTGGCGACGCGCTATCTCTATCGCCTGATCAATCAGGGGCGCAGCCTGCCGCTGAAGCGCACGCCGCTGCGGGTGGCTTATCACACGCCTTGCCATATGGAGAAGATGGGCTGGACCGCCTACACGCTGGAGCTGCTGCGGCAGATACCGGGGCTGGAGCTGGTGGTGCTGGATTCGCAGTGCTGCGGCATCGCCGGCACCTACGGGTTCAAATCGGAGAACTACGCCACTTCGCAAGGCATCGGCGCGCCGCTGTTCCGGCAGATCGAAGAGAGCGGAGTGGATCTGGTGGTGACCGACTGCGAGACCTGCAAATGGCAGATAGAAATGTCCACCAGCAAGCACTGTGAGCATCCGATCACCCTGCTGGCGCAGGCGCTGGCATAAAAACGAAAGGGCCGGCAAGCCGGCCCTCTGTGGGATTACTGCTTCAGCTTCAGGGTGGAGATGATGCCTTCGGCTTCGGCCTGCGCCTGCTGCTGATTGTCCGCCGGCAGCGTCACCTGAATGGTCAGCATGTTGTTGTTCAGCGAGCCGATCAGGACGGAGGAATAGGCTTTTTCGCCGCCGCTGGTGATGATGCTGTCCAGCTGACGCAGCGGCACGCCGTTGACGTCGAGCGCTTTGTTGGTGATCACCTGCAGGTTGGCGTCACGCGCGCGCTGGGTATTCTCCAGGCGCTTGGCCAGGGTCTCCAGGCTGTCGGCGGTCTTGTCGCCCAGGATCACGATCACCGCGCGCTGGCCGGTGCTGTCTGCGTAAACATGCATGTTGTTGGCCTGGTTGCCCAGCTTGCCGCTCTGATCCGCCATGCCGACCGGCAGGGTGAACGCCAGTTTACCGTCCAGCAGGCTGACCTGCTGCCCGGCCGGCGCGCTGGCCGCCGCGCCGTCAGACGCTGCCTTGGTGTCTTTGGTGTCGCCGTCGCAGGCCGCGAGGCCAAGCGCCAGCAGGCTGATACCCATCAATTTCGCTACTTTACGCATCGGGCTTCCTTCTTCCTTTCCGGTAGGGATTCACTGTCGTATCGCAACCTATTCCAGGCTGAAATGCAAGGCAGATGTTGTCACAAGTTTTTCTCCAGTAATAGCCGATAATCAGCCACTTCGCCTTTCTTTTCCAGCTGAACAATCTGATAGTGGTGGGCGAGCAGCATCGTCAGCATGGCGCGGAACCGGTTACGGGTTTTGACCGTCAGCCGGCGATAGCCCTGCGCCCGCGCCCAGCGCTCCTGTTCGGCCAACAAGGCCTGCGCCACGCCGTGGCGACGAAATGCCGGCAGCACGCCGCCCAGCCAGCTGTAAAACACCGTTTCCCGCTGTTGATAACCGAGTTTGAAACCGGCCGGCTGGCCGTCGATGTCGGCGATCAACAGGCTGGCGGAGGCACCGCCGATGCGCCGCTGCAGATCGGCCAGGCTATGCAGGCCGCCGAATTCGGGGATGCGTTGGTAAAGGCGGTGGATTTCTTCGAGCGTGGCGGTGCGGACGATTGGGGTCATGGGCGGCCTCCAAAGGATAGGGCCGCCCAGAATAACACGGCTCAGCCCGGCTGCAGGCTGCCGCTGCGCGCCGCGATGCGTTTGAGCAGCATGTTCAGCAACACGCCGTACATCGGCAGGAAGAACAGCAGGCAGATCATTACCTTGAAGCTGTAATCCACCAGCGCGATCTCCACCCAGTTGTTGGCCATGAAGGGATCGCTGCTCTTGTAGAAGGCGATGAAGAAGAACGCCAGCGTATCGCTGATATTGCCGAAGAACATCGCCGCCGCCGGCGCTACCCACCAGGCGCTGCGTTGGCGCAGGCGATTGAAGACGTGAACGTCGAGGATCTGGCCGAGCACGTAGGCCATAAAGCTGGCGACGGCGATACGCGCCACGAACAGGTTAAAACTGCCCAGCGCCGCGAAGCCCTGCCATTCTCCCTGATAGGTGACGGTGGAGATCACGTAGGAGATGAACAGCGCCGGCACCATCACCGCCAGGATAATCCGCCGCGCCAGCGGCGCGCCGAAGATGCGCACGGTCAGATCGGTCGCGAGGAAGATAAACGGGAAGGTAAAGGCGCCCCAGGTGGTATGGAAGCCGAAAACGGTGATCGGCAGCTGCACCAGGTAGTTGCTGGAGGTAATGATGGCGATATGAAACAGCGAAAGCCAGACCAACGCCGTGAAGCGCTGCTGTGCGGTAAACGAATACATATTGTAGCCTTTTTAGCAGTGGGGTGAGGGAACCCAGTGTGTCTTGTCAAAACAGCAAAAAACGCTGCGCGGCGGCATGATACGCGTTTGCGCAACCAATGCAATGGTTAAATTTAACGCAAACGTTAACGCATCTTGCGCAGAAAAACTACCGGCGTAAACTAGGCGCTAATGAGATGCGGCGAGCGTTCGCCGATCGTTTTTGAACGAGAAAAATTGCATGACTGACTTATTTGCCCAGGCAGACCAGACGCTCGACGCGCTGGGCCTGCGTTGCCCGGAACCGGTGATGATGGTGCGCAAAACCGTGCGCCATATGGACAACGGCGAAACGCTGCTGATTATCGCCGACGATCCGGCCACCACCCGCGATATTCCGGGGTTCTGCCGCTTTATGGAGCATACGCTGGTGGCGCAGGAGACCGAGCAGGCGCCATACCGTTATCTGTTACGTAAAGGTGTATAGTTTTTAATCGCCTCGTGAGATAAGCTCCCTGCGATCGGGGAGCGTTCGAAGGGGACAAACGATGAGTATTTTACTACTGCCTACGGTTGCCAAGATGGAAAATGAGGAACGTACACAGGGCTATGAGCGCTGGTTTCTTGAAAGAGTTCAGGAAGCCATGGATGAGCCGCGGCCCGGCATTCCTCATGATGACGTGATGGCTGAAATGGATGCTGTTATCGCTGCTGCAGAAGCCAGGATCAAAGCGAAGCAGGCATAATGCTCAACATCGAATGGACTCGAGCCGCACGTCAGGATCTGGCGGAGATTGTGGGATTCATCGCCAATGATAACCCTCTGGCGGCCAGAAAAATGAAGGTTCTCATCATGGAGGCCGTCATTCCCGCCGCCAGACATCCTCGAATTTTCCGGCGCGGCAGAGTGGACGGCACGCATGAAATCCCCCTACATCCCCATTATCTCCTGGTTTACCAGGTGCTGGAAACTCACATCCGGGCGTTGCGGGTTTTACATACGCGCCGACAATATCCTTAATATTGCCACTGCAATCGATAATGCCGGGTTCCCATTGAGGAACCCGGCCTGGCGCCGCGTTATTGGCGCTTTCTCAACAGCCGCAGCGCGTTGGCGGTGACCAGCGCGGTGGCGCCGGAGTCGGCCAGCACCGCCAGCCACAAACCGGTCAGCCCCAGCAGGCTGGTGATCAGGAAGACCCCTTTCAACCCCAGCGCGATGGTGATGTTTTGCCGGATATTGGCGTGGGTGGCGCGCGAGATGCGGATCATCTCAGCGACGCCCAGCAACCGGTTGTGGGTCAGGGCGGCGTCGGCGGTTTCCAATGCCACGTCGGTGCCGCTGCCCATGGCGATGCCGATGCTGGAGGCTTTCATCGCCGGGGCGTCGTTGATGCCGTCGCCGATCATCGCCGTCGGACGCAGTTCGCTCAGCTCGGTGACCGCGTTGACCTTATCTTCCGGCAACAGACTAGCGCGATAGTCGAGGCCCAGCTCGCCGGCGATCGCCGCGGCGGCGCGCGGGTTGTCGCCGGTCAGCATCACGCCGCGAATACCCAGCGCGTTCAGTTCGGCTATCGCCTGTTTGGCGTCGCTGCGCAGCGTGTCGCGCAGCGCCAGCAAGCCGATGGGCGCGCCGTCTTCCAGCACCACCACCGCCGTTTTACCGGCGTTTTCCAGCTTGTCTACCTTGCTCTGCCATTGAACGTCGAGCAGGCCCGGCGCCAGCTTGCCCGGCGCGCTGATCAGCACGGTCTTGCCGTCCACGATCCCTTCCACGCCGACGCCGGCCAGCGCGCGGCGCGCCTGCGCCAGCGGCAGCTCGGCCCCGCTTGCGGCGGCGCGGTTGATGATCGCCTGCGCCAGCGGGTGATGTGAACCGGCCTCCACCGCGGCGGCAAGCTGCAGCAGCCGCTGTTCGGTGAGCGCGCCGATCGGCAGCACGTCGGTCACCGTCGGCTTGCCTTCGGTCAGGGTGCCGGTTTTATCGAAGGCGATGGTTTGTATCTGGCCCAGTTGCTCCAGCGCCGCGCCGCCTTTAATCAGCGCGCCGCGCCGCGTGGCGGCCGCCAGCCCGGATGTAATGGCCGCCGGGGTCGAGATCACCAGCGCGCACGGACAGCCGATCAGCAGCAGCGTCAGGCCGCGATAGATCCAGGTATCCCACGGCTGCGAGAACAGCAGCGGCGGCACCAGGATCACAGCGACGGCCAGCAGCATAATGGCCGGGGTGTAATAACGGCTGAACCGATCGAGGAAGCGTTCGATCGGCGCGCGGCGCTCTTCGGCTTCTTCAATCAGCTGCAAAATGCGGTCGATGGCGTTTTTGCCGGGCTCGGAGATCACCTTCATCTGCGCCGCCTGATCGACGGACAGGCTGCCGGCGGCCACTTTCTCGCCCTGCTGGCGCTCGACCGGCACCGATTCGCCGGTCAGGGCGCTTTCGTCGAAGCTGGCGAACGGATTGAGCAGCTCGGCGTCGGCCGGCAGGCGCCCGCCGGGCGCGATTTCAATCACGTCGCCAGGGCGCAGGCTGGCGACCGGCACGCGTTTGCGTTCCGTGCCTTGCAGCAGCAGCGCGTCTTCCGGCACCAGCTCCATCAGCGCCGTCACGCCGCGTCGCGCGCGGTTGGCGGCGTAGGATTCCAGCAGTTCGCCGACCATAAACAGCAGCAGCACCATCGCCGCTTCGGCGGTGGCGCCGATGAACAGCGCGCCGATGGCCGCCACGCTCATCAGCGTTTCGATGGCGAATGGCGTGCCGGAGCGGATCAAACGCAGCGCCTTGGCGGCGACCGGCGCCAATCCGACCAGCGTGGTGGCGATAAAGGCGATGCGCCCCAGCTCCGGGTTAACCCGATCCAGCACCCAGCTGACGACCATCAGGGTAGTTAACAGCAGCAGCGGTGCGAATTCGCCGAAGCGTGAGGTTTTCGGCGCGGCGGCTTTGGCATTCTGAGTGCCGAGCAGGGTAAAGCCGGCCTGGGCGACCGCGTCCTGGATCCGCAGGCTGATGTCGGACTGTGCGTCGACTACCAGTTTCTCGGTCGCGAACAGCACCCGCGCGCTGTCGACGCCGGGGAGTGCGGTGACGGCATTTTCGATTTTCTTGGCGCAGCTGGGGCAGTCCATGCCGGTGACTTTCCAACTGAAACGTTGGCTGCCGGAAGGGGGAGCGGCGGCCAGCCTGTCGCTTTCCTCGTCCGGATCGTCGGGCGTGGCGGCGCAGCAGCCGCTATCGCCATGATCGTGATGATGGTGGGCCTGTTCGGCCTGCGCGGCGGCGTTTTTCGGTTCGCTGCTGCAGCCATGCTGCGTTTTGCTGTGGCTGTGGTTGCAGCCGCATCCGCCTTCGGCGTGGTGATGTTCCTGATGATTATGGTTTTGCTGATTGTGCATAACGTCCCCCTTCGGGCTGTTAAACGGGTTTGCTCAACTGACTCTACACCCTGGAGTCCACTCCAGAGTCAAGCGCCGGATGAGAATTATTGCTAACGGCGTTCAAGCGTAGAAAGGGGGATTCATTCAATAATGAATAATGCGAATTTTAATCTATCGGCTTTTCTTATCCCCTATTTGGGGAAACAGGCTCGCCGTCGATAGTTTAAATAAGAAAATAATATTCCTATAGAAACTAAAAAATCGCCCGACCTAATAATAAAGAGTTATTAATCTATAACGCTTTAGCAAAATTTACCTTTTACCCTGGGGAAAGCCAGCATGATTCGCTTGAGTCTGCAGGCCGCATTGCTATTGAAGTTTGGTGCCAACTTCTCCTCATCAAGTTTCATTTGTTTTGTAAAGAAGCCAAAAAAGCAGCATAACAAACTTTCGTTGCGATAATAAATGGTTGATTATTTTATGTGCAGTTTTGCGGCCCTGCCTATAATTGGAATCGATTACCATTTTTAATGGTGATCTTATTTGCTGATATATATGCATTAATTCTACCTAACACACTGCCGGCAACGGCGCATAAGCCCCTTCCAGCAAGCCTGAGGTTCATTAACCGTGGCTTACGGGGAGGTTATGTCTATCTGTCTGATTGATATCAATCAGGTAATGAGTGGAATCGAACCAATGCAATCTACTAAAAAGGCAATTGAAATTACTGAATCCAGCCTCGCGGCCGCGACAACCGGCTACGATGCTGTAGACGACCTGCTGCATTATCATGAGCGGGGTAACGGGATTCAGATTAATGGCAAGGATTCATTTTCTAACGAGCAAGCTGGGCTGTTTATTACCCGTGAGAACCAAACTTGGAACGGTTACAAGGTATTTGGCCAGCCGGTCAAATTAACCTTCTCCTTCCCGGACTATAAGTTCTCTTCCACCAACGTCGCCGGCGACACCGGGCTGAGCAAGTTCAGCGCGGAACAGCAGCAGCAGGCTAAGCTGTCGCTGCAGTCCTGGGCCGACGTCGCCAATATCACCTTCACCGAAGTGGCGGCCGGTCAAAAGGCCAACATCACCTTCGGCAACTACAGCCAGGATCGTCCCGGCCACTATGATTACGGCACCCAGGCCTACGCCTTCCTGCCGAACACCATTTGGCAGGGCCAGGATCTGGGCGGCCAGACCTGGTACAACGTCAACCAATCCAACGTGAAGCATCCGGCGACCGAAGACTACGGCCGTCAGACGTTCACTCATGAGATTGGCCATGCGCTGGGCCTGAGCCACCCGGGCGACTACAACGCCGGTGAGGGTAACCCGACCTATCGCGACGTCACCTATGCGGAGGATACCCGCCAGTTCAGCCTGATGAGCTACTGGAGTGAAACCAACACCGGTGGCGACAACGGCGGCCACTATGCCGCGGCTCCGCTGCTGGATGACATTGCCGCCATTCAGCATCTGTATGGCGCCAACCTGTCGACCCGCACCGGCGACACCGTGTACGGCTTTAACTCCAACACCGGTCGCGACTTCCTCAGCACCACCAGCAACTCGCAGAAAGTGATCTTTGCGGCCTGGGATGCGGGCGGTAACGATACCTTCGACTTCTCCGGTTACACCGCTAACCAGCGCATCAACCTGAACGAGAAATCGTTCTCCGACGTGGGCGGCCTGAAGGGCAACGTCTCGATCGCCGCCGGTGTGACCATTGAGAACGCCATTGGCGGTTCCGGCAACGACGTGATCGTCGGCAACGCGGCCAACAACGTGCTGAAAGGCGGCGCGGGTAACGACGTGCTGTTCGGCGGCGGCGGGGCGGATGAGCTGTGGGGCGGTGCCGGCAAAGACATCTTCGTGTTCTCTGCCGCCGGCGATTCCGCACCGGGCGCTTCAGACTGGATCCGCGACTTCCAGAAAGGGATCGACAAAATTGACCTGTCGTTCTTCAACAAAGAGGCGCAGAGCAGCGATTTCATTCACTTCGTCGATCACTTCAGCGGCACGGCCGGCGAAGCGCTGCTCAGCTACAACGCTTCCAACAACGTGACCGATTTGTCGGTGAATATCGGTGGCCATCAGGCGCCGGACTTCCTGGTGAAAATCGTCGGCCAGGTTGACGTCGCCACTGACTTTATCGTGTAACACAGCAACGGAACGCCCGGCGCAGTCTCGGCCGGGCGTGATGCGGGAGCCCGGTATGAAAGGTACTTTAACGCGCACCGCTTTGGCGGCGGGCGGCATGATGGTGACAAGTGCGGTCATGGCCGGCAGCCTGGCGCTGCCGACCGCGCAGTCGCTGGCGGGGCAATGGCAGGTGGCCGACAGCGAGCGGCAATGCCAAATCGAGTTTTTGGCGAATGAGCAAAGTGAAACCAACGGCTATCAGCTGGTGGATCGGCAACGGTGTTTGCAAAGCGTGTTTGCGGCGGAAGTCGTGGGCTGGCGCCCGGCGCCGGACGGCATCGCTCTGCTGCGGGCGGATGGCAGCACGCTGGCGTTCTTCTCGCGCGACGGCGATCTGTATCGCAATCAGCTGGGCGCCGATGATGCCCTGACGTTGAAAGCGCTGGCTTGATAATGAAAAACGGGTTCGGCGCGCCGAACCCGCGGCAGAGAGTTACAGGTAGAGCGAACGCACGATCAGGAAGTGGCCGGAGAAGTAACAGAAAGCCACGATGGCGTCCGCCGCGCGGAAGGTGAAACGGTAGCGGTTGAGCAGCCAAACCACGTTGGCCAGCAGCAGCAGCGAGGTGCCGGTCAGCAGCGAGAAGCCGAAATCGGTGCTGCGCAGGAAATATTGCTCGCCCGCCAGCCAGACCATCAGCAGCGTCATCGCCACGTAGGTGACGATCGGCCAGCGCATCTCTTCCAGCCGGGTCCAAAGGGTGGCCAGCAGCAACGCGCCGATCGCCAGCAGCGCCAGCGGCAGCGGCCAGAACAGGCTGAACGTCATCTGGCTGGCGAAGCTCAGGGTATACAGCAGATGGGACAGGAAAAAGGCGCCGATGGCGTACAGCACCCGCTCGCGCGGCAACAGGAGCAGCGCGTCGCCGATCAGCGTCGCCAGCAGGCCGAGCACGATCAGATAACCCGCGGCGCCGAGCACCGGCGCCTGCCAGGCCAACAGCAACAGCAGCAGCAGCGTGACGGGTTTGAACACCCAGCGCTGCCAGCGCGGGCCACGGTATGAGGCGTCGACGAACAGCCAACCGGAAAAGAATACGGCAAGGAACGGCCAACTCATTTATGTCTTCCTTATGCATGAGGGAGCCGCAACAACCGGCTCCAAACTGTCACCAATGTCACTTCTTATTTCAGTGTAGGTAGCCTGCCGACGATCGACAATGCTTTCTTGAGAATGCTATGTTTACGCCGATTTGGCCGTGAAGGAAATGGGAAACCGATGAGCAAGCCACCGTTATTTTTTGTCGCCGTGATTGCGCTGATCGCCGTGCTGGCCACGCAACGCTACTTCAAACAGCGCCAGCGGGAGGCGGAAAACGATCGCGCGCCGATGCGCAGCCTGCAGGTGACGGTGAGCGACAAGCGCAGCTTCCCGGTCGCCAGGACCCGCGCGCCGCAGCGCGAACCGCTGGTCAATGAGCCGATGTATTACGAGGTGGTGTTCAGCCCGAACCAGGGCGGTGAAGACATCACGCTTCGGCTGAAACAGTGGCAATACAACCCGATAGAAAAAGGCGCGCAGGGCACGTTGAACATGCAGGGCACGCGCTTCGTCTCTTTCAGCGTTCAGCCGTAGCGGTCATTTCTTCTTGATGGGCGGCTGTTTCTTTTGCCAGGCCAGCAGCTCGAACACGCCAAAGATAAAGATCTTGGCTTCTTGCCAGTAGCTGATTGGCTGATCCTTCGGCTGGGTGGATTTCAACAGCACCAGCTGCAGGCCGTGCATCACCACCATAAAGAACAGCGCCACGTCGATGAAATACTTCAGCGGCTTGGGAAAAGGATGGAACAGGTTAGAGAGCAGGAAGCCCCACACGCACAGCATCAGCAGGCGGCCCAGATTAATCAGCATGGTCGGTTTTCTCTTGCGAACGAATATAAAGGCGATAGGCCACCTGGCCGGCGACCTTCTCCCGGTGCAGCTGCCAGCTGGCAGGCACGTCCGCCGCGGCGCTTTCCGCCTCGGCTTCTACATAGATCCAGGCCTCGTCGGCCAGCCAGCCACGCTGCTCCAGCAGCAAGGCGGTCTCCGCCAGCAGGCCTTTGCGAAACGGCGGATCGAGGAACACCACGTCGAACGGTTGGCCCTCGCCCGCCAGCCAGCTCAGCGCGTTGGTGTTGATAACCACCCCCTTGCCCTGCAGCAGCGCCAGATTTTTTTCCAGCTGCTGCGCCACCGGCCGTTCGAATTCCAACAGCGTGGCGCTGCCGGCGTAGCGCGACAGCGCTTCCAGCCCTAATGCGCCGCTGCCGGCGAAACAGTCCAGGCAGCGCGCGCCCTGAATCACCGGCGCCAGCCAGTTGAACAGGGTTTCGCGCACCCGATCGGTGGTGGGGCGCAGCCCCGGGCTGTTCGGCACCGGAAGCTTGCGACCGCGCCATTGGCCGCCGATGATGCGGATCTGTCCGGCTGCGGCCTGGGGCGGTTTTTTGGCCGCCGCCCGTGGCGAGAGTCTTGTCATAAGCGTTGTTTGATTTCTTTTGCGGCGCGGAGCCGTAGAGGTTAACGAAAAGTTGCCCCTATTCTACCGGTGACGGGCTTCGGGGGGAACGGTAAAACTTTGTTGTCTGATTTCACACCGGAAAGCATGCCGGATGCGTGTTGCTGCGCGAGGGAAAGTGATAGACTCGGCGGATTATTGTCAGCATATATCCTTCAGGTATGTAGGGTAAGCGAGCCTTCGGTACGGAGTAGAGTCATAACATGGCAAAAGATAAGAAACGTGGGTTTTTCTCCTGGCTGGGGTTTGGCCAGAAGGAAAAGGAAGAAGAGCAACAGCAACCTGAGCAGCCGGTAGAGCAGGCGGAGCCTCAGGCCGCGGAGACGCCGGCTGAACCGGCCACCGCCAAGCTGGATGACAAGCTCCCCGCCCAGGAATCTGAACCTGCCGCCTCCGTCGACACCCCGGGAGAGTGGGATAGCGGCCAGGCCGGCGAACCCATCGCGGAAAACCTGCCGGCGGCGGCTGAACACCCGACGGCGCAAGCGTTGGCCGAAGAGATTGTCAGCGTGACCGAGCAGGTAGTGGCGCAGCAGCAGCCGGTCGTCGAGCCCGAGCCGGTGGTTGAGCCCGAGCCGGTCGTTGAACCCGAGCCAGTTGTTGAGCCTGAGCCGGTCGTTGAACCCGAGCCGGTTGTCGAGCCCGAGCCAGTTGTTGAGCCTGAGCCGGTCGTTGAACCCGAGCCGGTCATTGAGCCCGAGCCGGTTGTCGAGCCTGAGCCGGTCGTTGAACCCGAGCCGGTTGTCGAGCCCGAGCCGGTCGTCGAGCCCGAGCCGGTCGTCGAGCCCGAGCCGGTTGTTGAGCCCGAGCCAGCCGCTGAGCCCGAGCCGGTCGTCGAACCAGAATCGGAGCCGGAAGAAGAAGCGCCGCTTGAACCTGTGGTGCCGGCCGCTGCGCAAGAGCAGGAGCGGCCGACCAAAGAGGGCTTCTTCGCTCGCCTGAAGCGCAGCCTGCTGAAAACCAAGCAAAACCTCGGCTCCGGCTTTATGGGGCTGTTCCGCGGTAAAAAGATCGACGACGACCTATTCGACGAGTTGGAAGAACAGCTGCTGATCGCCGATGTCGGCGTGGAGACCACGCGCAAGATCATCACCTCCCTGACCCAGCACGCCAGCCGCAAGCAGCTGAAAGACGCCGAAGCGCTGTATGGCAAGCTGAAGGAGGAAATGTCCGAAATTCTGGCCAAGGTCGATCAGCCGCTGGATGTCAGCGGGAAAACCCCGTATGTCATTCTGATGGTCGGCGTGAACGGTGTGGGTAAAACCACCACCATCGGCAAGCTGGCGCGCCAATTCCAGGCGGAAGGCAAGTCGGTGATGCTGGCGGCGGGAGATACTTTCCGCGCCGCGGCGGTGGAGCAGCTGCAGGTGTGGGGCGAACGCAACCGCATTCCGGTGGTGGCGCAGCATACCGGAGCGGATTCCGCTTCGGTGATCTTCGATGCGGTGCAGGCCGCCAAGGCGCGCGGCATCGATGTCTTGATCGCCGATACCGCCGGCCGTCTGCAGAACAAATCGCACCTGATGGAAGAGCTGAAGAAGATCGTCCGCGTCATGAAAAAACTGGACGACCAGGCCCCCCATGAGGTTATGCTGACGCTCGATGCCAGCACCGGCCAGAATGCGGTCAGCCAGGCGAAATTATTTAATGAGGCCGTGGGCTTAACCGGCATCACGCTGACTAAACTGGACGGTACCGCCAAGGGCGGGGTGATCTTCGCCATCGCCGATCAGTTCGGTATCCCGATTCGCTATATCGGCGTCGGGGAAGGCATCGAAGATTTGCGGCCGTTTAAGGCTGACGATTTTATTGAGGCACTTTTTGCCCGAGAGGATTAATACGGATGATTCGCTTTGAACAGGTCAGTAAAGCTTATCTGGGCGGACGGCAAGCGCTGCAGGGGGTCGATTTCCATCTGCGCCCGGCGGAAATGGCGTTTCTGACCGGCCATTCCGGCGCGGGGAAAAGTACCCTGCTGAAACTGATTTGTGGTATCGAACGGCCCAGCGCCGGCCACATCTGGTTTGGCGGCCACGACATCAGTCGTTTGAAAAACCGCGAGGTGCCGTTCCTGCGTCGGCAGATCGGCATGATCTTCCAGGATCACCACCTGCTGCTGGATCGCACGGTGTATGACAATGTGGCGATGCCGCTGATCATCGCCGGCGCCAGTACCGAAGACATCCGCCGCCGCGTCTCCGCCGCGCTGGACAAGGTCGGTTTGCTGGATAAAGCGAAGAACTTCCCGATTCAACTGTCCGGCGGTGAGCAGCAGCGCGTGGGCATCGCCCGTGCGGTGGTGAACAAGCCGGCGGTGTTGCTGGCGGATGAACCGACCGGCAACCTGGACGACGCGCTGTCGGAAGGCATTCTGCGCCTGTTTGAAGAATTCAACCGCGTCGGCGTCACCGTATTAATGGCGACGCACGACACCGGGCTTATCGCCCGCCGCAATTACCGCATCCTGACGCTGAGCCAGGGCCGCATGCAAGGGGGCGCTCACCATGGCCAATAACGCAAAAACCGCCAAGAGCAAGGCGCTGCGCGGCGGCTGGCGCGAGCAGTGGCGTTACGCCTGGATGAACGCCATCAAAGACATGCTGCGCCAGCCGTTGGCGACGCTGTTGACGGTGATGGTGATCGCCATCTCCCTGACGCTGCCGAGCGTGTGCTACATCGTGTGGAAAAACGTCAGCACCGCGGCCAGCCAGTGGTACCCGACGCCGCAGCTGACGGTCTACCTGGATAAATCGCTCGACGACGACGCGGCGCTGAAAGTGCTCGACGCCATCAAGGCGGAAGCCGGCGTGGAGAAGGTGAATTACCTGTCACGTGAAGAAGCGCGCGGCGAGTTCCGCAACTGGTCGGGCTTTGGCGGCGCGTTGGACATGCTGGAAGAGAACCCGTTGCCGGCGGTGGCGATCGTTACGCCGAAGATGAGCTTCCAGAGTTCGGATACCCTCAACACCCTGCGCGATCGCGTGGCGGCGGTGCAGGGCGTGGAAGAAGTGCGTATGGATGACAGCTGGTTTGCCCGCCTGGCGGCGCTGACCGGGTTGGCGGGTCAGATCGCGGCGATCATCGGCGTGCTGATGATCGTGGCGGTGTTCCTGGTGATCGGCAACAGCGTGCGTCTGAGCATCTTCAGCCGCCGCGACACCATCAACGTGATGAAGCTGATCGGCGCCACCGACGGTTTTATCCTGCGGCCGTTCCTTAACGGCGGGGCGATGCTCGGCTTTGCCGGCGCGCTGCTGTCGCTGGTGCTGTCCGGTGCGCTGGTGTGGCAGCTGGAGTCGGTGGTCGCCGGGGTGGCCAAGGTGTTCGGCACCACCTTCACCCTGCACGGGCTGGGCTGGGACGAGGCGCTGTTGCTGCTGATCATCTCCGCGATGATCGGTTGGATCGCCGCCTGGCTGGCGACGGTGCAACATTTACGCCGATTTACACCACAGTAAGATTTTTTTGGTATACTCTTCTCCTGCTGCTTTTGATCGCGTTGCGGGAGAAGAGTGACCTCAAGCGAAGTCAGCAAAACACCTCTCTTCTTAGCGCACAAATTCCCTATCGGCCTGCACTCTCGTCACGTATTGTCAGCAACAATGCTTGCAAAAAAGGGTGAACTTTTAGGGCGGAGTACGGTCAAAAATTGCAGCAAATGTTAAGGTGCCCGGCGTGTGGAACCGCTTTTGCTTCAGCAACTGCCGTAGAATCAATCATTTCCCCGCTGTAATAATCACCTGCATGATTTTGTATTCTCATAGAGAGGGTTTGAATGACCAAAGAAATGCAAACTTTAGCCTTAGTACCCCAAGGTAGCTTGGAAGCCTATATCCGGGCAGCCAACGCCTATCCGATGCTGACGGCAGAGGAAGAGCGGGAGCTGGCTGAACGGCTGCATTATCAGGGCGATCTGGATGCCGCTAAGCAGCTCATCCTGTCTCACCTGCGCTTTGTCGCTCATATTGCCCGCAACTATTCAGGCTATGGTCTGCCACAGGCGGATCTGATTCAGGAAGGCAATATCGGCCTGATGAAAGCCGTTCGCCGCTTCAACCCTGAAGTCGGCGTGCGTCTGGTTTCCTTTGCGGTGCATTGGATTAAGGCTGAAATCCACGAGTACGTATTGCGCAACTGGCGCATCGTGAAAGTGGCGACCACCAAAGCGCAGCGCAAGCTGTTCTTTAACCTTCGCAAAACCAAACAGCGTTTGGGCTGGTTCAACCAGGACGAAGTGGAACTGGTGGCCCGCGAGCTGGGCGTAACCAGCAAAGACGTGCGCGAGATGGAATCTCGCATGGCGGCGCAGGACATGACGTTCGATCCGACTCCGGATGACGAGGCCCGCGATGGCCAGTCGATGGCGCCGGTGCTGTACCTGCAGGACAAGAGCTCCGACTTCGCTGAAGGCATTGAGGAAGATAACTGGGAAAGCAACGCCGCAGACAAACTGGCCTATGCGCTGGAAGGTCTGGACGAGCGCAGCCAGCATATCATCCGCGCCCGCTGGCTCGACGACGACAACAAGTCGACGCTGCAGGAGCTGGCCGATCAGTACGGCGTTTCCGCCGAGCGCGTGCGCCAGCTGGAAAAGAACGCCATGAAGAAATTGAAAATGGCGATCGAAGCCTGAGTCGATGCGATATTCGAAAAAAAAGCCCGGCAAGCCGGGCTTTTTCATGCCTGAAATTCGGCGTTATGGCGCCACGGCGGTAAAGTCCGGCGCCGGGCAGTCGTAGCCGAATTTCGCCGCCCACGGGTAGCGAGTGCCGGTGTTGATGTAGCGTTGATAAAGCGCCCGGCCGGTCTTGGCGTCGCGCTTGATAACCCAGCTGGCGGCGTTACACAGCACGGCGGCATAGGCCTGGCTCTTCGGCGGCAGCAGATCGGCCGCCTGTTGCGCCAGCCCCACCGCCTGCCAGCGATAGTGCAGGAAACGGTTGTCCTGCGCCGGCAGCGCCGCCTTGGCGCGCGCCGCTTCTGCGCTGTCGATCCAGCTTTTATGCTTCAGCTCGCGAGTATCGAACGCATCCCCCAGATAGGAATAGCCGGCGCCATAGATGGCGTAATCCGGCGTCATCTCATAGCCGGTAAACTCCAGCCCCTGGGCGCGCAGCAGGTTGGCCGCACGATAGTAAGCCTGCGCGCGCGCCAGCGGCGCGGCGGATTTGTCCTTGGCGGCCTTCAGCTCATCGGCGTACTGCTGCGCCGCTTGCCGGTAGTTGGGGATATCGAAATAGGCCTGGGCTTCCGCGGCCCGCCCGGCGCGCATCAAGCGCCGCGCCAGCAGTTCGCGCAGCTGCACTTCCGGCGTGATTTGCTGGCCGCCACCGTAGTCGTCCGGGTTAACCGGCTTGAGCGGCGTCGTCGGCGCCGGGGCGTGCTTATCGACAAAGTCTTTCAACTCATCGACGGTCAGCACGCGCTCTGCCACATCGGCCACGTCGGCCCAGTAGATCGCCTTGCCGCGATACAGCAGGTCCATCGCCTGCAGATAGTCGCCGCGGTTCAGCGCCAGAATAGCCTGTTCGCCAGCCACCCGGCACTCGGGGACGATGGTTTCCGCGACGAAGTCGGCGTTGCGCTGTTCGCCCCAGCTTTCGTCGGCGGGGAACGCGCTTGCCGCCTTGGCGTAGGCGGCGGTGGCGGCTTTCACGTCGCCGTCGCGCAGCGCCATTTTGGCGCGCAGCCACCACGCCAGGCCGCCGTCGCCGGCGTTTTTCAGCAGGCTCGCCGCCATCGAGTACTGCCCGGAACGGTAGGCCAATGCCGCCAGCCGATCGCTGCCGGCGAAGCCGCTTTTCACCGTGCCGTCCAGCAGCGTCAGGATCTGGCTGATGATCTGGGCAGAGCGGCCGTTGCCGTCGGTATCCGCCATTTGCAGGTTGCCGCTGCGGGCGAACAGCTCAATGGTCACCAGCTGCTGGATCAAAGGATCGCCAATCACCTGCTTCAGCGTTTCCAGATGGTCGGGATTGACCAGGTAGCTGGAGACGTACTGCAGCGACTGCCCGCCGCTCGGATCGCCCTGCGCCGCCTGCTGTGCGTACAGGTGGGCAGCGGGGGCGACGTCACCCAGCCACAGGTGGATGCGCGCCTGCTGCCCGAGGCTGCTCAGCGCCAGCTGGTCGGGATCGGCGGCGCCGCTTTTCACCCGATCGATCACCTGCTGGAACGCCGCCAGCGCCTGTTCAAGTTCGGCTTTAGGCGGATGCTCGGCGGCGGGGGCCGCTTCACCCGATTCATTCACCGGCGTACCGTGGTCAGCCATCAACACCCGCCCAAGCGAATACTGCGCCCGCAGCCCCCAGTCGCCCTGTTCGGCGGCCGGGAGCTTCAGCACCTGCTGGAAATAGTCTGTGGCGCGCGGATCGTGGCTGGCGAAAGCGACGGCGCCCAGTTGATAAAGGCGTGCGGCGTTGGACAACCCCTGAGTATTGACGGCGTCAGCCTCTTCCACCGTTTTGGCGGCGCGCATTTTGCCGATCGCCACCGTTTCCGGTGACTGCGGCATCGGTTTCGGCGGCATCGGCGGCGGCGGGGCTTGCCAGTGCGGCAGCTGTTTATCCGCCGGCACCAGTCGGCCGGCTTCGAAGGCGAAATTGCCCTCCGGCATATACAGCAGGGTGCCGTTGCGGTCGATCAGTAGCCGGTTAGGGAAATCCGGGCCGCAGGCATAGCCGCTCAGCGGCAGCGCGGCGCCGATCAGCATGGCCAGCGGAAGAAGGCGGCGGGTGTTCCGTGCCGCGCGCGTATCAAGGTGTGACAAGGGTGCCTCCTGGCGTCAGTTGTTGGCAGCGCAGCCAGCCCAGCGGCCGGGATTGCCCGGCGCGCAGCTGATCGCCGCTGATGCGAATAAAGCGTTGCCGCTGCGGTGCGGATTCCAGCCGGTAGTTGCCGACCGCGTCCGCCGCCAGGCAGTCGTCGGCGCGGATGGCCACCTCTTGCGGCAGCGGGGCGTCCACCGGCCCGTTGTTATGAATTATCAGATCATACAGCCCGTTTTGCTGTGGCTGAGGCCTAAATTTTATCTGCCAGTCGACGTTCAGCGGCTGCCGTTCGATCACCGCTCGCAGCGTGGCGAGCGACCAGGTGCGCCGATCGTCCGCCAGCGGCAAGCGGAACCAGATAATGCCGCGCAGCCGGGGCGGCGTTTGCTGCGCCAGCGTCTGCAGAAAATCGGCGATCTGCTGCGGCGCGACCGTCAGCTCGCGGCCGTTGCCCGCCACGCGCAACGAGGACTCGCTCTCCACCTGCGCGCCCTGCGCATCAAACCCCAGCAGCGCCATGCCGTAGGCCGGCAGCGCGACGCGAAACGGCTTCGGTGTGACGGAGGCGTACTGCCGCACCCAGCGCAGCGCCAAGGAGCCGTCAAACAGCCCCTGCTGCGGCGAGAGCACCGCATGTACCTGCAGGACGGAGCTGTCGGCCTGTTGCAGTACGCCGGGCAGGTCGGGCGAGCCGATCCAGGCCGGCAGGGCGGTGATGCCGAGCTGCAAAGCGGCGGGCAGCCGTTGGCGCAGTTGCTGCAGAAAGCGTTGGTAGTCCGGCAGGCGGGCGGTGGCGGCGTCATGATCGATCTCGACGCCGGTGACGGGCAGCCCGGCCGCCTGCCAGCGCTGGGTGAGCGCCTGCAGGCGCTGGATAATGGCCTCTTGGTCCAGCTGCGGCAGCTGGCCGTCGAGGCGCGCCACCAGCCAGAGCGGGCGGCCGTCCTGCCGCAACAGGCTGAGATCGGCCGGGATCTCCCGCCAGCCCTCGCGCGGATGCACCTGCAGCGCCAGCACGCGCAGCCCACTGAACAGATCGCGGCTGTGTGCCAGCGCATCGGCGTGCTGCGGCGTCCAGACCCGCTGCCAGATATAAACCTGCTGATCCCAGCCTGAGGCCAGGCGCAGCGCCTGCTGGCGCCCGAGGAGCGCGGCCGCCAGCCCCAGCGCAATCAAGATCAGCGCCGCCAGCCGGCGTTTCATTTTTGCCAGAGATCGCCCTGCGGTGCGAAACCGCAGGCGCGCATGAAGTTATCGACTTCCCCGCGTTCGCGCGGCGCCAGGCCGGCGGTCGACAGCTGCCAGTGGGCGATCTGCGGCAGCTGACGCTGCGCATCCTGTACCAGGTAAAGACCGACGCCGCGGCGGCGCGTCACTTCGCGTACCAGCAGGTCCTGCAGCTCGGCGCGGTCGTCCTGCAGCGCGATTTTCACCGCCCCCAGCAGCCGCTCGTTGAAGCGGGCGGCGAACAGCGCCTTGCCGTCGCTCAGCCAGCTCTGCCACTGTTCCGGCTGCTGGTGCGGCCAAATTTTGCCGAGGTCGATAAGGTCTTGCGGGGACAGCGCGGTCAGGCGCTCGATGGTCAGTTTCATGCAGAATTTCCGCGCAGCTAAATGATGCCGACAGTGTAATAGATCTTGTGCAGAGCGTTGTGTAAGTTTTTCTGTACGATTACTGTGCAATATGTTTTTTGCACGGGGCATTTTCCGAGTAAATAGTTAGTAAACGGATTGTTAACCAGCACAACGCACTACGCCTCAAGGTAAAGAGCGCAGATTTAATTCGAATTTTATCCTGTTTACACCGCTTGTTTCTGCCTGATGAAGTTGATTTGCAGAAGAAAATTCCTGTTTAATGGCATGAAAAATAAAGTCTTATTAGAAAATAATGCCGACAAAGCGCCTAAATCATTATTACTTATAACAAAAGCGGTCAATAACGATCCGGTGCAGGCAAACACAACAGGTACGTTCACAACGACAGATGGGGATTTGCGGATGAAATTAACAACAGGTAAGGCACTGCTGGCGGGTTGTATTGCGATGGCCATGAGCCAGGCGGCTATGGCGAAAGACATCAAGGTGGCGATCGTCGGGGCGATGTCCGGCCCGGTCGCGCAGTATGGCGACATGGAGTTTACCGGCGCGCGCCAGGCGATTGCCGACATCAACGCCAAGGGCGGCATCAAGGGCGACAAGCTGGTCGGTGTGGAATACGACGACGCCTGCGACCCGAAACAGGCGGTTGCGGTCGCCAACAAGGTGATCAACGACGGCATTCGCTACGTGATCGGCCACCTGTGCTCCTCGTCCACCCAGCCGGCGTCCGATATTTATGAAGACGAAGGCGTGATCATGATTACCCCGGCGGCCACCAACGCCGATCTGACCACCCGCGGCTACAAGATGATCATGCGCACCACCGGCCTGGACTCGGATCAGGGCCCGACCGCTGCCAAATACATCCTCAGCGACATCAAGCCGAAGCGCATCGCCGTGGTGCACGACAAGCAGCAATATGGCGAAGGCCTGGCGCGCTCGGTGCGCGACAGCCTGAAAAAACAGGGCACCGAAGTGGCGATGTTCGAAGGCATCACCGCCGGCGACAAAGACTTCTCCACCCTGGTGGCGCGCCTGAAGAAAGAGAATATCGACTTCGTGTATTTCGGCGGTTACTACCCGGAAATGGGCCAGATCCTGCGTCAGGCCAAGCAGGCCGGGTTGACCACCCGCTTCATGGGGCCGGAAGGCGTGGGCAACTCCTCGCTGTCCAACATCGCCGGGGCCGCTTCGGAAGGCATGCTGGTGACGCTGCCGAAGCGCTACGATCAGGTGCCTGCCAACCAGCCGATCGTCGATGCGTTGAAAGCCAAGAAGCTGGATCCGACCGGCCCGTTCGTCTGGACCACCTATGCCGCGCTGCAGTCGCTGACCACCGGCATGGAGCGCAGCGGAAGCCAGGAGCCGGCGGACATCGTCAAGGATCTGAAAACCGGCAAGCCGGTGGATACCGTGATGGGGCCGCTGAGCTGGGATGACAAGGGCGATCTGAAAGGCTTCGAGTTCGGCGTGTTCGAATGGCATGCCAACGGCACGTCCACACCGATCAAATAAGCCATAATGATTAGGGTGGGGCGCGGCTCGCTGCGCCCGGCGGGTCGGCTTGCCGGCCCCGTCTCCCTTTACCCGCCGGTTCTCCGCCGGCGGGTTTCGCAGCCAAGGGTTCAGAGTATGTCAGAGCAGCTCCTCTATTTTCTGCAGCAGATGTTCAACGGCTTAACGTTGGGCAGCACCTATGCATTGATCGCCATCGGTTACACCATGGTTTACGGCATCATCGGCATGATCAACTTCGCCCACGGCGAGGTGTACATGATCGGCAGCTATGTCTCCTTTATCGTTATCGCCGCCCTGATGATGCTCGGCATCGACGTCGGCTGGTTGCTGATCGGCGCCGCGTTTCTGGTCTCGATCGTCATCGCCAGCGCCTACGGCTGGAGCATCGAGCGGGTGGCCTACAAGCCGGTGCGCAACTCCAAGCGCCTGATTGCGCTGATCTCGGCCATCGGCATGTCGATATTCCTGCAAAACTACGTCAGCCTGACGCAGGGCTCACGCGATCTGGCGCTGCCCAGCCTGGTGACCGGCCAGTGGGTGCTGGGGGAAAGCAACGGCTTCGCCGCCACCATCAGCACCATGCAGCTGACCATCTGGCTCGTGACCTTCCTGGCGATGCTGGCGCTGACGCTGTTTATCCGTTATTCGCGCATGGGCCGCGCCTGCCGCGCCTGTGCGGAAGACCTGAAGATGGCCAGCCTGCTGGGCATCAACACTGACCGGGTGATCTCGCTGACCTTCGTCATCGGGGCGGTGATGGCGGCGGTGGCCGGGGTGTTGCTCGGCCAGTTCTACGGCGTCATCAACCCTTACATCGGCTTTATGGCCGGCATGAAAGCCTTCACCGCCGCGGTCCTGGGCGGAATCGGCAGCATTCCCGGCGCGATGATCGGCGGCCTGGTGCTGGGCGTGGCGGAAGCGCTGACCTCCGCCTATCTCAGCACCGAATACAAAGACGTGGTGTCGTTCGCGTTGCTGATCGTGGTGCTGCTGATCATGCCGACCGGCATCCTCGGGCGTCCGGAGGTTGAGAAAGTATGAAACTCAATCTGCTCAATGCGCTGATCGCCACGGCGGTGCTGTTCGTGATGGCGTCGTTCCTGATGGGCATGCAGCTTAGCCTGGACGGCACCAAGCTGGTGGTGCACGGCGCGGCGGAAGTGCGCTGGATGTGGATCGGCATCGGCTGCGTCATCGTCTTTTTCTTCCAGCTGTTGCGCCCGCTGCTGCAGCAGGGATTGAAAAAAGTCTCCGGCCCGGCGTTCGTGCTGCCGAGCTTCGACGGCACCACGCCGCGGCAAAAGCTGCTGGCGGCTCTGCTCATCGTCGCGGCGGTCGCCTGGCCGTTCCTGGTATCGCGCGGCACGGTGGATATCGCCACCCTGACGCTGATCTACGTGATGCTGGGCCTCGGCCTCAACGTGGTGGTGGGCTTGTCCGGCTTGCTGGTGCTCGGCTACGGTGGTTTCTACGCCATCGGCGCTTACACCTACGCGCTGCTGAATCACTATTACGGCCTCGGCTTCTGGGAGAGCCTGCCGCTGGCGGGCATCGTCACCGCCGCCTTCGGCTTCCTGCTCGGTTTCCCGGTGCTGCGGCTGCGCGGCGACTATCTGGCGATCGTGACGCTCGGCTTCGGTGAGATCGTGCGCATCCTGCTACTGAACAATACCGAGATCACCGGCGGGCCGAACGGCATCAGCCAGATCCCGAAACCGACCTTTTTC
Source organism: Serratia sp. LACPHL-BACT-2024-00286 (assembly GCF_043109535.1). NCBI lineage: Bacteria > Pseudomonadati > Pseudomonadota > Gammaproteobacteria > Enterobacterales > Yersiniaceae > Serratia > Serratia sp. LACPHL-BACT-2024-00286. Next base: position 38,146 of record NZ_JBICNA010000007.1, on the reverse strand, counting down.
GGCCTGGAGTTCAACCGCAGCGTGCGCGACGGCGGTTGGGATACCTTCCATAACTTCTTCGGCCTGAAATACGATCCGAGCGATCGCATCATATTCCTGTATCTGGTGGCGCTGCTGCTGGTGGTGCTGACGCTGTTCGTCATCAACCGCCTGCTGCGCATGCCGCTGGGGCGCGCCTGGGAAGCGCTGCGCGAAGACGAGATCGCCTGCCGCTCGCTGGGCCTCAGCCCGACGCGCATCAAGCTGACCGCCTTTACCATCAGCGCCGCTTTCGCCGGGTTTGCCGGCACGCTGTTCGCCGCGCGCCAGGGCTTCGTCAGCCCGGAATCTTTCACCTTCGTCGAATCGGCCTTCGTGTTGGCGATCGTCGTACTGGGGGGCATGGGCTCGCAGTTCGCGGTCATTCTGGCGGCGATCCTGCTGGTGGTGTCGCGCGAACTGATGCGCGATCTGAATGAATACAGCATGTTGCTGCTGGGTGCGCTGATGGTGTTGATGATGATTTGGCGGCCGCAGGGGCTGCTGCCGATGAAACGGCCGCAGCTGAAGCTGCAGGCGGCGGACATTCAGGCGGGCAAGGGGGAGCAGGCATGAGCGTTCAACCTTTACTGCAGGTGGAAGGCCTGTCGATGCGTTTCGGCGGGCTGCTGGCGGTCAACAACGTGGCGTTGACGCTGAACGAAGGCGAAATCGTGTCGCTGATCGGCCCCAACGGCGCCGGTAAGACCACGGTGTTCAACTGCCTGACCGGTTTTTACCGCCCGACCGGCGGCACCATCAAATTGCGCGATCGCCACCTGGAAGGGCTGGCGGGGCAGGCCATCGCCCGCATGGGCGTGGTGCGCACCTTCCAGCACGTGCGGCTGTTCCGTGAAATGACGGTGATCGAGAACCTGCTGGTGGCGCAGCATCAGCACCTGAAAAGCGGCGTGTTTGCCGGGTTGCTGAAAACCCCGGCCTTCCGCCGCGCCGAAGCCGAGGCGCTGACGCACGCGGCGGAGTGGCTGGAGCGCGTCGGCCTGCTGGAGATGGCCAACCGTTCGGCGGGCAACCTGGCCTACGGGCAGCAGCGGCGGCTGGAGATCGCCCGCTGCATGGTGACCCGGCCGGAGCTGCTGATGCTGGACGAACCGGCCGCCGGCCTCAACCCGAAAGAGACCGACGAACTGGATCACCTGATCGTCGAGCTGCGCGATCGGCATAAAGTATCGGTGCTGCTGATCGAGCACGACATGAAGCTGGTGATGGGCATCTCCGACCGCATTTATGTGGTGAATCAGGGCACGCCGCTGGCGCAGGGCACACCGGCGGAGATCCGCAACAACCCGGACGTGATCCGGGCTTATTTGGGCGAAGAATAATATGTTGTCATTCAATCAGGTATCCGCCCATTACGGCAAAATTCAGGCGCTGCATCAGGTCAGTCTCACGATAAGCCAGGGCGAAATCGTGACGTTAATCGGCGCCAACGGCGCCGGTAAAACCACGCTGCTCGGCACTCTGTGCGGTGAGCCGCGCGCCAGCGAAGGCAGCATCGTCTTTCAGGATCAGGACATCACCCAGTGGCAAACCTCGCGCATCATGCGCGAAGCGGTGGCGATCGTGCCGGAAGGGCGGCGCGTCTTCTCGCGCATGACGGTGGAAGAAAACCTGGCGATGGGCGGCTTCTTCGCCGATCGCCGGCAGTATCAACAGCGCATCGAACGGGTGTTCACTCTGTTCCCGCGCCTGCTGGAGCGCCGAAGCCAGCGCGCCGGCACCATGTCCGGCGGCGAACAGCAGATGTTGGCCATCGGCCGCGCGCTGATGAGCCAGCCGAAGCTGCTGCTGCTCGACGAGCCCTCGCTCGGGCTGGCACCGATCATCATCCAGCAGATCTTCGACATCATTCAGCAGCTGCGGGAAGAGGGCATGACCATCTTCCTGGTGGAGCAAAACGCCAATCAGGCGCTGAAATTGGCGGACCGCGGTTATGTGCTGGAAAACGGCCGCGTGGTGTTGGAAGATACGGGGGCTGCATTGTTAGCCAACGAAGCAGTGAGGTCGGCGTATCTGGGCGGTTAATCCGCCCCCCTACGAATTAAAATAATCAGGTACGAGAAGAAGAAATGAAGACAGAAGGGTTACTCGCGCAGCGCATCGTTAACGTAAAAAGTTCGGCCATCCGTGAATTGCTTAAACACAGCAAGATGGAACACGTCATTTCGCTGGCGGGCGGCATCCCCTCTGATGCGCTGTTCGATTTCGAAGGATTGAGCATCGCCACCCAGCAGGCGATCACCGAACAGCCGAAAAGCGCGTTCCAGTATGGCCTGACCGAGGGCAGCCCGCTGCTGCGTGAGCGCATTTGCGCGCTGTGCGCCGAGCGCGGCGTCACCGCGCGCGCGGAAGAGGTGATGGTCACCGCCGGCTCGCAGCAGGCATTGGATTTGGTGATGCGCGCCATCGTCAACCCCGGCGACGTGTTCGTGGTGGAGCGCCCGACCTACCTGGCGGCGCTGCAAACGCTGGAACTGGCGGAAGCCAACATCATGTCGGTCTCGTCAGACAGCGACGGTATGGTGGTGGAAGAGCTGGCCGAGCTGCTGAAAACCCAGCGCATCAAGGGCGTGTACGTGGTGCCGAACTTCGGCAACCCCAGCGGCATCACCCTGAGCGCCGCGCGCCGCGAACTGCTGGTGAAACTGGCCGCCGAACATAACTTCCTGATCATCGAAGACGATCCGTACGGCGAGCTGCGTTTCACCGAAGAGCGCCACCCGACGCTGCATCAGGTGTCGCAGCGGGTGCTGGGCAACACCGACCACATCATTTATACCTCGACCTTCTCCAAGATCCTGGCGCCGGGTCTGCGGTTGGGCTGGGCGATCCTGCCGCCGTTCCTGCTGCATAAAGTGGCGATCATCAAGCAGGCGGCGGATCTGCACGCCAGCGCGCTGTCGCAGAGCATCGTCGAATGCTACCTCGGCCTGGATCGCCTGCCGGCGCAGATCGACAAGATCCGCGCCGCCTACAAACAGAAGGGCGAGATCCTGGCCGGATTGGTGGAGCAGGAGCTGGGCGACTACATCACCTTCGATAAGCCGAAGGGCGGCATGTTCCTGTGGGCGCGTTTCCGCCAGCCGTTCAACGCCACCGAATGGCTGAATACCACGCTGCAGCAGGGCGTGGTGTTCGTGCCGGGGGAATACTTCTTCTCCGACAACCCGGATCGTTCGACCTTCCGCCTGTCGTTCGCCACCGCCACCGAGCAACAAATGCAGGAAGCGGTGGCGCGCCTGCGCCGTTCGCTGTAATCCCCGCGGCGGCGGAGCCCATGCCCGCCGCCGACATCAAACTGCCATCTTCACTTCACTCTCCTGTCACATGGCTGTCACTTTTTAGTTATTTTTCTGTCATCCGCGCATGGCATGTTAGCTTCCGAACAAAAAACTGATTCTTTTCGCTCACGCGCTTTTACACCAGCTTTTTTCAGGAGTTAGGCATGCTCACCTACGCTATTCGCAAAACCACGCTGTGCGTCGCATTGACCCTGGCGGTCAGCACTCAGGCGCTGGCGGCGACCGAGATCCCGTTCTGGCATTCGATGGAAGGCGAACTGGGTAAGGAAGTGGACTCCCTGGCGGATCGCTTCAACCAGTCGCACAGCGACGTCAAGATTGTGCCGGTTTACAAAGGCAACTACGAACAGAGCCTGGCGGCGGGCATCGCCGCTTACCGCTCCGGCAAGGCGCCGGCGATCCTGCAGGTTTACGAGGTGGGCACCGCCACCATGATGGCCAGCAAGGCCATCAAACCGGTCTACGAAGTGTTTAAAGAGGCCGGCATCAACTTCGACGAGTCGGTGTTCGTGCCGACGGTAGCCGGCTATTACACCGACAACAAGAGCGGCCATCTGCTGTCGCAGCCGTTCAACAGCTCCACGCCGGTGCTGTACTACAATAAAGACGCCTTCAAGAAGGCCGGTCTGAACCCGGATCAGCCGCCGAAAACCTGGCAAGAGCTGGCGGCGGATACCGCCAAACTGCGTGAGGCCGGCATGAAGTGCGGCTACGCCAGCGGCTGGCAGGGCTGGATCCAGCTGGAGAACTTCAGCGCCTGGCACGGCGTGCCGTTCGCCAGCGAAAACAACGGTTTCGGCGGCACCAACGCCAAGCTGGAGTTCAACAAGCCGCTGCAGGTCAAGCATATCGCGCTGCTCGAAGCGATGAACAAGAAGGGGGATTTCACCTACTTCGGCCGCAAAGACGAATCCACCGAGAAGTTTTATAACGGCGACTGCGCCATCACCACCGCGTCATCCGGTTCGCTGGCGGACATCAAGCACTACGCCAAATTCAACTACGGCGTCGGCATGATGCCGTACGACGCCGACGCGAAAAACGCGCCGCAGAACGCCATCATCGGCGGGGCCAGCCTGTGGGTGATGAACGGTAAAGACGCCGCCACCTACAAGGGCGTGGCCGAGTTCCTGCAGTACCTGGCGCAGCCGGAAATCGCCGCCGAATGGCACCAGAAGACCGGCTATCTGCCGATCACCACCGCGGCTTACGATCTGACCAAGCAGCAGGGCTTCTACGACAAGAACCCGGGGGCCGACGTCGCCACTCGCCAGATGCTGAACAAGCCGCCGTTGCCGTTCACCAAGGGCCTACGCCTCGGCAACATGCCGCAGATCCGCAGCGTGGTGGATGAGGAGCTGGAAGGCGTATGGACCGGCAAGAAAACGCCTCAGCAGGCGTTGGACGCCGCCGTGCAGCGCGGTGATGTATTGCTGCGCCGTTTCGAAGCATCAACCAAGTAACCCTGCGTCGCGGGCCCGTCCGATCGGGCTCGCGTCTTCACGCCGATCCTTCCGTACCCGATTAATGGTTTAACTGCTATGTCATCTTCCCGTCCCGGTTTCGGCTGCAGCTGGTTGCCCTATGCGTTGGTGCTGCCGCAGCTGCTGATTACCGCCGTCTTCTTTTTATGGCCCGCCGGCGAGGCGCTGTGGTATTCGGTGCAGAGCCTCGATCCGTTCGGCCTGTCCAGCCAGTTTGTTGGGCTGGATAACTTTAAGCAGCTGTTTCAGGATCCTTACTACCTCGACTCGTTCTACACCACGCTGATCTTCAGCTTCCTGGTGGCGGGCATCGGGCTGGCGGTTTCGCTGTTCTTCGCCGCGCTGGTGGACTACGTGCTGCGCGGCAGCCGGCTCTATCGCACGCTGATGATCCTGCCCTATGCGGTGGCGCCGGCGGTGGCGGCGGTGCTGTGGATCTTTCTGTTCAACCCCGGCCTGGGGTTGATCACCCATTTCCTCAACGGGCTGGGCTATAACTGGAACCATGCGCAAAACAGCGGCCAGGCGATGTTCCTGGTGGTGCTGGCCTCGGTATGGCAGCAGATAAGCTATAACTTCCTGTTTTTCCTCGCGGCGCTGCAGTCGATCCCGCGCTCGCTGGTGGAGGCGGCGGCCATCGACGGCGCCGGCCCGGTGCGGCGTTTCTTCCATCTGGTGCTGCCGCTGATCGCGCCGGTGAGCTTCTTCCTGCTGGTGGTCAATCTGGTGTACGCCTTCTTCGATACCTTCCCGGTGATCGACGCCGCCACCGGCGGCGGGCCGGTGCAGTCCACCACCACGTTGATCTACAAGATCTACCGCGAAGGCTTCGCCGGATTGGATCTCTCCAGCTCTGCCGCGCAGTCGGTGATCCTGATGCTGCTGGTGATCGGCCTGACGGTGATCCAGTTCCGCTTCGTTGAACGTAAGGTGCGCTATCAATGATTGAGAATCGACGCGGGCTGGATATCTTCAGCCATGTGATGCTGATTATCGGCGTGCTGGTGGTGCTGTTCCCGCTGTACGTGGCCTTTGTCGCCGCCACGCTGGACGACAAGCAGGTGTTTCAGGTGCCGATGACGCTGGTGCCCGGCGGCCACCTGTGGGAAAACATCCGCAATATCTGGCAGGGCGGCGTGGGCAACCTCAAGGTGCCGTTCTCGCTGCTGCTGCTGAACAGCGTGATCATGGCGCTGGCGATCACCTTCGGCAAGATCGCGGTGTCGGTGCTGTCGGCTTACGCCATCGTGTACTTCCGCTTCCCGCTGCGCAGCCTGTTCTTCTGGCTGATTTTCCTCACCCTGATGCTGCCGGTGGAGGTGCGTATCTTCCCGACGGTGGAGGTGATCTCCAACCTCAACCTGCTGGACAGCTACACCGGCCTGACGCTGCCGCTGATGGCCTCGGCCACCGCGACCTTCCTGCTGCGCCAGTTCTTCATGACGCTGCCGGATGAGCTGCTGGAGGCGGCGCGCATCGACGGCGCCGGGCCGATGCGTTTCTTCTGGGACATCGTGCTGCCGCTGTCGAAAACCAATCTGGCGGCGCTGTTCGTCATCACCTTTATCTACGGCTGGAACCAATACCTGTGGCCGATCCTGATCACCAGCGACGCCTCGATGGGCACCGCGGTGGCGGGCATCAAGAGCATGATCTCCACCTCCGGCGCGCCGACCCAGTGGAACCAGGTGATGGCGGCGATGATTCTGACTTTATTGCCACCGCTGGCGGTGGTGCTTCTGATGCAGCGCTGGTTTGTGCGCGGTCTGGTTGATAGCGAGAAATAACGACGATGGCAGGATTAAAACTACAGGCGGTCACCAAGTCTTACGACGGTAAAACGCCGGTGATCAAACAGATCGACCTCGACGTGGCGGACGGCGAATTCATCGTGATGGTCGGCCCGTCCGGCTGCGGCAAATCCACGCTGCTGCGGATGGTGGCCGGGCTGGAACGCACCACCAGCGGCGATATCTATATCGATACCCGACGCGTGACCGATCTGGAGCCCAAGGATCGCGGCATCGCGATGGTGTTCCAGAACTACGCGCTCTATCCGCACATGAGCGTGTACGACAACATGGCCTACGGCCTCAAGATCCGCGGTTTCGGCAAGGATCATATCCGCCAGCGGGTGGAAGAAGCGGCACGCATCCTGGAGCTGGAGCCGCTGCTCAAGCGCAAACCGCGCGAGCTTTCCGGCGGCCAGCGCCAGCGCGTGGCGATGGGGCGCGCCATCGTGCGCGAACCGGCGGTATTCCTGTTCGATGAGCCGCTGTCCAACCTGGATGCCAAGCTGCGGGTGCAGATGCGCCTGGAGCTGCAACAGCTGCATCGTCGTCTGAAAACCACCAGCCTGTACGTGACCCACGATCAGGTGGAGGCGATGACGTTGGCGCAGCGGGTGATCGTGATGAACAAGGGCGTGGCGGAGCAGATCGGCACCCCGAGCGAAGTGTACCAACGGCCGGCTTCGCTGTTCGTCGCCGGCTTTATCGGATCGCCGGCGATGAACCTGCTGCCAGGCACCCTGAGCGCCGACGGCGGCCAACTGCTACTGGCGGACGGCATGGCGCTGCCGTTGCCGGCGGCCAAACCGCAGTGGGCGGGGCGGCCGTTGACGTTGGGCATTCGGCCGGAGCATATTCAGTTGGTGGCGCAAGGCCAGGGCGTGCCGCTGCAGCTGCAGACGCTGGAGCTGCTGGGGGCCGATAATCTGGCGCACGGCCAGTGGGGCGGCCACGGGGTGATCGTGCGGCTATCGCATGAAACCTTGCCGGCGGCGGGCAGTACGCTATATTTGCAGCTGCCTGCTCAGGCGCTGCACTTCTTTGACACCGACAGCGGATTACGGATGGATTGATGACCAGACACTGGCCTTACCCTCATATTGTCGCCCACCGCGGCGGCGGTTCTCTGGCGCCGGAAAACACCCTGGCGGCGATCGACGTCGGCGCGCGCCACGGCCACAAGATGATCGAGTTCGACGCCAAGCTGGCGCAGGACGGGCAAATTTTCCTGCTGCACGACGACACGCTGGATCGCACCAGCAACGGCTGGGGCGTGGCGGGCGAGCTGCCGTGGGACAAACTGGTGCAGCTGGACGCCGGCAACTGGTACAGCTCGGCCTTCAAGGGCGAGCGGCTACCGCTGCTGTCGGAGGTGGCAGAACGCTGCCAGGAACACGGCCTGATGGCCAATATCGAGATCAAGCCGACCACCGGCAGCGACGATGAAACCGGCCGGGTGGTGGCGCTGGCGGCGCGGCTGCTGTGGCAAGGGCAGACCGATCCGCTGCTTTCTTCCTTCTCGGTGGACGCGCTGGCGGCGGCGCAGCGCACCGTGCCGGATTTGCCGCGCGGCCTGCTGCTGGAGGACTGGGACGACAACTGGCGCGAGCTGACCGAACGCCTGGATTGCGTCTCGCTGCATATCGATCACAAAGCGCTGACCGCCGAGCGGGTAAAAGCGTTGAAAGACGCCGGGCTGCGCATTCTGGTGTATACCGTCAACCAACCGGAACGCGCGCGCCTGCTGCTCGACTGGGGCGTTGACTGCATTTGCACCGACCGGATAGATTTAATCGGCCCGGATTTTTAATCCGGCGCCGATGAATCCCGCGACGACAAGCCTTGCCGCCGCACCACCGGAAGGAATGCGATGCCTGGCTTTATGATGTCACTGTGGCACCAGATCGTGCTGTCTTTACCGCTGTTTGTGCTGATCGCGTTGGGTTATGGGCTGATTCGCTGGGGGAAATGGCCTGCCGGCATCACCGATGGCCTGACGCGCTTCGTGTTTTCCCTCGCCTTGCCCGCCATGCTGTTTCGCATGATGTGCGACTTCTCGCAGCGCCCGGCGGTTGACGCCCGGCTGCTGATCGCGTTTTTCGGCAGTTGCCTGATCGTGTTCGTGCTCGGCCGTCTCGTCGCCCGGCACCTCTTTCGGCTGGATGGCGTCGCCGGATCGGTGTTTGCGCTGGGCGGCATTTTCTCCAATAACGTGATGCTCGGCTTGCCGATCGCCAGCGTGATGCTGGGGGAGGCGGCGATCCCGTCGGTGGCGCTGGTGCTGGTGTTCAACGGCCTGATCCTGTGGACGCTGGTGACGGTGTCGATCGAATGGGCGCGCAACGGCTCGCCGACGCTGAGCGGTTTCGTTAAAACCGCGCGCAGCGTGCTGACCAATCCGCTGATCGTCGGCATTCTGTCCGGCACCCTGTTCAGCCTGACCGGCCTGCCGCTGCCGGCCTTCGTCGATCGGCCGATCAGCATGCTCGGCCAGGTGGCGGCGCCGCTGTCGCTGGTGGTGCTCGGCATGGGGCTGGCGGAGTACCGCATCGGCGAAGGCTGGCGGCTGAGCAGCGCCATCTGCGTGCTGAAACTGCTGGTGCAGCCATTAGTGATTTGGCTGCTGGCCTGGATGATGGATCTGCCGCCGATGGAAACCCGCGTTGTGGTGCTGCTGGGCTCGATGGCGGTGGGGGTGAACGTCTACCTGATGTCGCGCCAGTTCAATACGCTCACCGGCCCGGCCGCCACCAGCCTGGTGATGTCCACCGTGCTGGCGGCGATCACTACGCCGCTGATCCTCACCGTTATGGGCGTGCGGGCGTAGCCGGCATCGGCGCCTGCGGCACCGCCGGCGCGGTGCGATTGAACGGATCGCGCGGCTGGTTGCCGTTGGGCAGCAGCTGCCCGCCGTTCGGCGTGGTTTGCAACAGCTGCTGCCGTTGATTGTCGAACTGCCGTTGCTGCTGCAGGCGGCGTTGATCCATCTGCCGATTGTTCAACAGGCGCTGTTGCTGAGCCTGTTGGCTGTTTTGGTTGAGCAACTGCTGCTGTGAGCGCAGGTCGGTTACGCCGTTGGCCGCCGCAGCCAAGCCGGGCAGCCACAGCAGAACAAACAGGATGTGAGAAGTTTTCATAATGGTTACCTCGCCTTTTTATTAAGCCTAACCCAACGGTGAAATTTTGCCGGTAGTTTGTCTTTTGTTCAGATGTAAACCGCCTTTTCGCCAACGCGGCGCGCATCTTCCGTTACAATCGCCCTTTCGGTCTTTTTAGGGTGAACCCATCGTGCTGCTTTTGGTTATAACCACCATCCTGTGGGCGTTTTCTTTCAGCCTGATTGGCGAGTACCTGGCGGGCCAGGTCGACAGCGGGTTCTCGGCGCTGGTGCGCATCGGGCTGGCGGCGTTGGTGTTCCTGCCGTTTCTGCGCTGGCGCAATATCAAGCCCAGGGTGATCCTGCTGTATATGCTGGTGGGCGCCTTCCAACTGGGCATCATGTACCTGTTCAGCTTCCGCGCCTATCTCTACCTGACGGTGCCCGAATTCCTGCTGTTCACCGTGCTGACGCCGCTGTACATCACCTTGATCTACGATTTGCTGAGCGGCCGGCGTCTGCGGTGGGGCTACGTATTCAGCGCGCTGCTGGCGGTGCTGGGCGCGGCGATCATCCGCTATCACCAGCTGAGCGAACACTTTTGGTGGGGGCTGCTGTTGGTGCAGGCGGCGAATATCAGCTTCGCCATCGGCATGGTCGGCTATAAGCGCCTGATGGAAGTGCACCCCTTGCCGCAGCACACCGCATTTTCCTGGTTCTACCTGGGGGCGGCGGTGGTGGCGGTGGTGGCCTGGTTCCTGTGGGGCAATCCGCAGCAGCTGCCGACCACCAATCTGCAGTGGGGCGTGTTGATCTGGCTGGGCGTGGTGGCGTCGGGGCTGGGCTACTTTATGTGGAACTATGGTGCGACGCAGGTGGATGCCGGCACGCTCGGCATCATGAACAACATGCATGTGCCGGCCGGTTTGTTGGTCAACCTGGCCATCTGGCAACAGCAGCCGCATTGGCCGAGCTTTATCATTGGCGGGGCGGTGATCGTCGCTTCGCTGTGGGTGCATCGCCGCTGGGTGGCGCCGAAACGGCTCGGCTAAGCGGGCGGGCCACCCGGCACGTTTATACGTCGGCCGTCAACGCTTTGGCGCCGGCAGCGCCAGGGCGCGCCGCGTCGCGCACAAACGGCAGATGATCGCAGGCGTGCTGGCGGGCCGAGCGGATAAAGGCTTCGGTCACCGCCTGGCGCTGTTCGCCGTCGCGCACGGCGGCGTACAAGCGGCTCCACAGGCCGTCACCCAGGGTTTTGGTCACTATCAGCCCCTGCTGTTCGAAACTTTCCACCACCCAGTGCGGCAGCGCCGCAATCCCCATCCGCGCCGATACCATCTGGATCAGCAGCAGCGTGTTATCGACGTTCTTCAACGCCGGGCTAACGCCCGCCGGCTGCAGAAAATGCCGCCAGATATCCAGCCGCTGGCGCTGCACCGGGTAAATCAACAGCGTTTCGTCACTCAAGTCTTCCGGCTCGATGTGCGGCTTGCCGGCCAGCGGATGATCCGGCGCCAGCACCAGGCGTACCTCGAAATCAAACATCGGTGAATAGTGCAGGCCGCTGCGCGGCAGAATATCCGACGTCATGACCAGATCCAGCTCGCCCTGTTGCAAGGCCGGCTGCGGATCGAAAGTCACGCCGGAAGTAAAGTCCATCACCACCTGCGGGAAACGCCGGCGGAAGTTGTCCAGCGCCGGCGTCAGCCACTGAATGCAGCTGTGGCATTCGATGGCGATGCGCAGCGTGGTCTGATGCGGCTCGTGGCAGGCCTGCAGCGCCTGTTGGATCTGCGGCAGCACCTGTTCTGCCAGCTGCAGCAGGATCTCGCCCTGGGCGGTGAAGCGCAGCGGCTGGCTCTTGCGTACGAACAGCTTGAAGCCCAGACGTTGCTCAAGATCGCTGAACTGGTGCGACAGGGCAGACTGCGTCTGATGAAGTTGGGCCGCCGCCCCCGCCAACGAACCGCTGTTGCGCAGGGCCTGCAGCGTCCGTAAATGTTTCAGTTCGATCATGAGAGTCCTTCACATTGACAGTGAATAAATTGCGCTTGTGGTTAATACAGTACCTGCTGATTATGGATGTGTAAACATCTGGACGGCTAAATGGGGAATATGACGATGGCAATTTTGAATCACACACTGGGTTTTCCTCGCGTTGGGCTACGACGTGAGCTGAAAAAAGCTCAGGAAAGCTACTGGGCCGGCAACTCAACGCAGGAAGAGCTGTTGGCGGTTGGCCGCGAGCTGCGCGCTCGTCATTGGCAACAGCAACAGCAGGCCGGGGTGGATTTGGTGCCGGTCGGCGATTTCGCCTGGTACGATCATGTGTTGACCACCAGCCTGCTGCTGGGCAACGTGCCGGCGCGCCATCAGAATGCGGATGGCACGATCGATCTGGACACGCTGTTTCGCATCGGCCGTGGCCGCGCACCGACCGGCGAGCCGGCGGCCGCGGCGGAAATGACCAAATGGTTCAACACCAACTATCACTACATGGTGCCCGAATTCCAGCAAGGCCAGCAGTTCAAGCTGGGCTGGACTCAGTTGCTGGACGAAGTGGACGAAGCGCTGGCGCTCGGCCATCGCATCAAGCCGGTGCTGCTGGGCCCGGTGACCTATCTGTGGCTGGGTAAGGTGAAGGGCGAGCCGTTCGACCGCCTGTCGCTGCTGAAAGACATCCTGCCGGTTTACCAACAGGTGCTGGCCGAGCTGGCGAAACGCGGCGTCGAGTGGGTGCAAATTGATGAGCCTGCGCTGGTGCTGGAACTGCCGCAAGCCTGGCTGGATGCGTTCAAACCGGCTTACGACGCGCTGCAGGGGCAGGTGAAGCTGCTGCTGACCACGTATTTCGACAGCGTCGGCCACAACCTCGATACCGTCCGCACGCTGCCGGTGCAGGGGCTGCATGTCGATCTGGTCGCCGGCCATGACGATATCGCCGCGCTGAGCGCCGCATTGCCGCAAGACTGGCTGCTGTCGCTGGGGGTAATCAACGGGCGCAACGTCTGGCGCGCCGATCTGAGCCGCTGGTTCGAACGTCTGCAGCCGCTGGTGGGCAGCCGTCCGCTGTGGATCGGCAGCTCCTGTTCACTGCTGCACAGCCCGATCGATCTGAGCGTGGAAAGCCGTCTGGACGAAGAAGTGAAAAGCTGGTTCGCCTTCGCCCTGCAAAAATGCGCCGAGCTGGCGCTGTTGAGCTCGGCGCTGAACGCGCCTGACGCGACGAAACGGGCCGAACTGGACGCCTACAGCGCGCCGATCCGCGCCCGCCGTCAGTCGAGCCGCGTGCACAACCCACAGGTCGAGCGCCGCCTGGCGGCGATCACCGCGCAGGACAGCGAACGCCACAGCGCTTACGCCGAACGCGCCAGGGCGCAGCGCGAACGTTTCAACCTGCCGGCCTGGCCGACCACCACCATCGGTTCGTTCCCGCAGACCACCGAGATCCGCGGCCTGCGTCTGGACTTCAAACAGGGCCGTTTGGACGGCAACAACTACCGCACCAGCATCGGTGAGCACATCAAACAGGCGATCGTCGAGCAGGAGCGCCTCGGGCTGGACGTGCTGGTGCACGGTGAAGCTGAGCGCAATGACATGGTGGAATATTTCGGCGAGAACCTCGACGGCTTCGTGTTTACCCAGAATGGCTGGGTGCAGAGCTACGGCTCCCGCTGCGTGAAGCCGCCGGTCATCATCGGTGACGTCAGCCGCCCGGAAGCCATCACCGTCGAATGGGCCAAATTCGCCCAGTCGCTGACCGACAAGCCGGTGAAAGGCATGTTGACCGGGCCGGTGACCATCCTGTGCTGGTCGTTCCCGCGTGAAGACGTGACCCGCGAAGTGATTGCCAAGCAGATTGCGCTGGCGCTGCGCGATGAGGTGGAAGATCTGGAAAAAGCCGGCATCGGCATCATCCAGATCGACGAACCCGCGCTGCGCGAAGGGCTGCCGCTGCGCCAATCCGACTGGGCGGCGTATCTGAACTGGGCGGTGGACGCCTTCAAACTGAACGCCGCCGTGGCGCGGGACGACACCCAGATCCACACCCACATGTGTTACTGCGAGTTCAACGACATCATGGACTCCATCGCCGCGCTGGACGCCGACGTGATCACCATCGAGACCTCGCGTTCCGATATGGATCTGCTGGAAGCCTTCAAAGAGTTCGAATACCCGAACGAAATCGGGCCGGGCGTCTACGATATCCACTCGCCGAACGTGCCGAGCGTGGAATGGATTGAAGCGCTGCTGCGTAAAGCGGCGCAGAACATCCCGGCGGAACGCCTGTGGGTTAACCCGGATTGCGGCCTGAAAACCCGCGGCTGGCCGGAAACCCGGCAGTCGCTGGCCAACATGGTATTGGCGGCACAGCGCCTGCGCGAGCAAGCGTGATGCCGTGCGGCGGATAAACCGCCGCTTATAGATTTACTAGTGTGATGATTGGGCGCTTCGGCGCCCTTTTTTATGCGAGGGAAATTATTTGACGCCGTGCTGGGCAAACCACGCCAGCATGCGCTGCCAGCCGTCCTCCGCCGCTTCGGCGTTGTAGCTGGGACGATAATCGGCGTTGAACGCATGCCCGACCTCGGGATACACCACGATTTCGGCCTCGGCGTTGGCGGCGCGGATCGCCTGACGCATGGTTTCCACCGTCTCCAGCGGGATGCCGCTGTCTTGCCCGCCATACAGCCCCAGCACCGGCGCCGACAGGTGGGTGGCGACATCGACCGGATGCTTCGGCGAGTTCAGCGTTTTCTCGCCGACCAGTTTGCCGTACCAGGCGACCGCCGCCTTCAACTGCGGGTTATGCGCCGCGTACAGCCAGGTGATGCGGCCGCCCCAGCAAAAACCGGTGATCGCCAGCTTGCCGGCGTCGCCGCCGTGGCGAATAGCCCAGTGCGCCGCGTGATCCAGATCCGACAGCACCTGACGATCCGGCACCTTGGTCACCAACTGCTGGAACAGCTCGCCGATATCGGTGTAGTCGTTGGCGTCGCCCTGGCGGAAATAGAGCTCGGGCGCGATCGCCAGATAGCCCTGCTTGGCCAGGCGGCGGCACAGATCCTGAATATGTTCATGGACGCCGAAGATTTCTTGCACCACCAGCACGATGGGGAAAGGGCCGCTCTGGTCGGCGGGTTTGGCGACGTAGGCCGGCAGCGCATCGCCTTGGGAAGGGATGGTCGTTTGCCCGGCGTGAATGCCCTGTTCGTCGGTGATAATCGCGGAGGCGGCCAATGGCGCGGCGGCCGGGGCGAATCCCCCCTGAGCCTGTTCTAATGTCATCACATGTTCGGTTTTCATTGCGGTCTCCGTGCAATAGAAAAAAGCGCTGAGATTAACTATAGGAAAGATTACCCATTATTGGCGCTGCGTGGCGCACTTTCGGACAAGTCGATAAAAAACGGCTAATTATCTGGCTTTGCGGCATTTTTAAGCGCTTTTTATCATGTTATTACGCGTTTTGCCCCGCGTAAGTGCCATAAGGTGCGTTAGAGGGCTTTTTTGTCCCTAAGCAACCGATAAGTTGGGGTTATTTCGGATTGATGAGCTAAATAGTTTCAGCCGGCAACCAACGGGCGAGGAGCAGCCGAGTTTGTCGGCTAGACTGAGATTTAGCGGCGCGTTCTGGATGCGTCATAGTTCTTTTTTTGTGATAAAAATCACAAAAAATATGTAGCATGTAATTTGTTTCTCTTTTCATAGTGATTGTCGTCACGAAATTAAGCGGCGATTTTCAGTAGAGTGCTTTTTTGTTCCTCCCAATAAACATGATCCATGAGGAGTCTCGTATGTCTCAGTCTGACGTTTTTCATCTCGGCCTCACCAAGAACGATTTACAAGGGGCCCAGCTTGCCATCGTGCCGGGCGATCCGCAGCGCGTAGAGAAGATTGCCAAGCTGATGGAAAATCCGGTGCATCTGGCCTCCCATCGTGAATTCACTACCTGGCGCGCGGAGCTGGACGGCAAGGCGGTGATCGTCTGCTCCACCGGTATCGGCGGCCCGTCTACCTCTATCGCGGTGGAAGAGCTGGCGCAGCTGGGCATTCGCACCTTCCTGCGCATCGGCACCACCGGCGCCATTCAGGCAAACATCAACGTCGGTGACGTACTGGTCACCACGGCGGCGGTACGCCTCGACGGCGCCAGCCTGCACTTCGCGCCGATGGAGTTCCCGGCGGTTGCGGACTTCGCCTGCACCACCGCGCTGGTGGAAGCGGCCAAGGCCAGCGGCGCCACCACGCACATCGGCGTGACCGCCTCTTCCGATACTTTCTATCCGGGCCAGGAGCGTTACGACACTTACTCCGGCCGTGTGGTCAGCCGCTTCAAAGGCTCGATGGAAGAGTGGCAGGCGATGGGCGTGATGAACTATGAAATGGAATCCGCCACGCTGCTGACCATGTGCGCCAGCCAGGGCCTGCGTGCCGGCATGGTGGCTGGGGTGATCGTCAACCGCACCCAGCAAGAGATCCCGAACGCCGAGACCATGAAAAACACCGAAAGCAAAGCGGTGCAGATCGTGGTGGACGCCGCCCGCCGCCTGCTGTAATCGCCTTTCCCCCAACGGGCCGCCGACGCGGCCCGTTTTTCCATTCGCGGCGAATCTGTTACGGTGATACTCCTCAGCGCTGCGCCGATGGCCGCCGCGCGTTGTCATAACAAAAACAACGAGGACGTTTATGACCGCCCAGATCCTGCTTCATCCTTCGCTCGCGCCGCTCGACGGCGGCATCAATTTCCGCGACTTCGGCGGCAACGGCGTGGCCGACGGGCGCCGCATCAAGCGCGGCCTGCTGTTCCGCTCCGGTTCCCTCGAGCGGCTGACGGAAAACGACTGTGCCTTTCTCGCCGGCGTGCCGGTGCGCTCGGTGCTGGACTACCGTGATGCCGACGAGGTGCAGGCCAAGCCGGATATTCTGTGGAGTGGCGCCGACTATCACCACGTGCCGGCCAACCCGCTGAGCAGCGAAGTCAACGCCAACCTGGAGAAGCTCACCAACGAGACGCTGGCCGCCTTCGACGCCCGCGCGTTCATGCTGGAGCTGTATCGCCGCCTGCCGTTCGGCAATGCGGCCTATCAGCGGCTGGCGCAGCTGTTGAGCAATCCTGGCGGCGGCGCCATCGTGCAGCACTGCGCGGTCGGCAAGGATCGCACCGGGGTCGGTTCGGCACTGGTGCTGTTCGCGCTGGGGGCCAACGAAGCGACGGTGCTGGAAGACTATCTGCTGACCGAAACCACGCTGGCCACTTTCCGCGAGCAGATGCTGGATCAGCTGTCTATCAAGCTGAATGCGGCGGCGCTGGAGCAATTCGCCTACGTGCTCAGCGCGCGCGAGGAGTTCCTGATGACGGCGTTGGGCTGCATCCGTCAGCAATACGGTTCCACCGACCGCTGGCTGGAAGCGGAATACGGCCTGGGCGCAGCCCAGCGCGAAGCGCTGCAGGCGTTCTACCTCGAGTAAATCGCCGCGCGTTTAGCCGGGGTTTAACTCGCCCCGGCCTATCCTAGGCGGCGAATTATCGCGTATCAGGAGCCCCGCATTGAGCCTCAATGACGTTATCAACTGGGTCAGCGACGTCGTGCGTCAGCACGAAGGCTGGGCCATTCCCATCATCTTCTTCCTGGCGTTCGGCGAGTCGCTGGCGTTTTTGTCACTGCTGCTGCCGGCCACGGTGATCCTGCTGGCGCTGGGCGCGCTGATCGGCGAAAGCGGCATCGCCTTTTGGCCGATTTGGGCCGCCGCCGCCGTCGGGGCTTTTTTCGGCGACTGGCTCTCTTACTGGATCGGCTATCACTATCAGGATCGCGTGGCCCATATGTGGCCGCTGTCGCGCAATCCGCAGCTGCTGGTGCGCGGCCACGCGTTCTTTGAACGCTGGGGCGTGCTGGGCATTTTCATCGGCCGCTTCTTCGGCCCGCTGCGCGCCGTGGTGCCGCTGGTGGGCGGCATTTGCGGTATGCCGCAGCGTTATTTCCAGTTAGCCAACGTCACGTCGGCGATGATCTGGGCGTTCGGCATTCTGGCGCCGGGGGCATTCGGCATCAAGTGGCTCAGCCAGTGGCTGGGCTGATTTCTCGCTAAATTGCGCAGCGCCGCGCAATATTGTGCTCGGCGGGCAAAATCAGGCTGGACATCCATACAGCCTCCCCTTAACGTGACGGGCAATGGGCGTGCGAAACGCCGGAACGGCAAGGTGCAACAGGAGGCAGGGTGGATACCAGTCTGATTTATGGGATTGGCGGTGTCGCGATCGGCATGCTGTTGGGGTGGCTGATCGCCAGTCTGCGGGTGCAGCAGGCGAATGCGCAACATGAAACCGAACTGCGGTTGCTGGAGCAAGCGTTGCAGCAGGCGCAGCAGGAAACGGCGGCGCGGCAAGAGGCTCTGCAGCGCCACGAGCAGCAGCTGCGGCAGAGCGAGCTGGAGCTACGCAACCTGCACAGCCAGTTGGCGGCCGGGCATGAAAAGCTGCAACAGCTCAACCATTGGCGCAACGAATGTGAACTGCTTAATCAGGAGCTGCGCGCCCAGCGCGAGGTCAACAGCGCGCAGGAGGCCGAGCTGCGCGAAGTCACCATCCGTCTGGAAGAGACGCGCATGGCGGCGGAAGAGAAGCAGCGCCTGCTTATCAACAGCGAACAGCGCCTCACCACCCAGTTTGAAAACCTCGCCAACCGCATTTTTGAACACAGCGGCCGCAAGGTGGACGAGCAAAATAAGCAAAGCTTGGATCGGTTGCTGCTGCCGCTGCGTGAACAGCTGGACGGTTTCCGCCGGCAGGTGCAGGACAGTTTTGGTCAGGAAGCGCGGGAGCGCCACACGCTGACGCACGAGATACGCAATCTGCAGCAGTTGAACGCGCAGATGGCGCGCGAAGCCATCAACCTCACCAAGGCGCTCAAAGGCGACAACAAGACGCAGGGCAACTGGGGCGAGGTGGTGCTGAGCCGGGTGCTGGAGGCTTCCGGCCTGCGCGAAGGGCACGAGTATGAAACGCAGGTCAACGTGCGGGTGGATCACCAGAGCCGCATGCAGCCCGATGTGATCGTACGCCTGCCGCAGGGCAAGGACGTGGTGATCGACGCCAAGATGTCGCTGATCGCCTACGAGCGCTATTTCAACGGTGAAGACGAGGTGGAGCGCGAAGCGGCGCTGAGCGAACATATCGCCTCGCTGCGCGGCCACATTCGCATGCTGGGCCGCAAGGACTATCAGCAACTGCCGGGGCTGCGCTCGTTGGACTATGTGCTGATGTTCATTCCGGTCGAGCCCGCCTTCCTGCTGGCTATCGATCGCGAACCGGAGCTGATCAGCGAAGCGCTCAAGCACAACATCATGCTGGTCAGCCCGACCACGTTGCTGGTGGCGCTGCGCACCATCACCAACCTGTGGCGCTATGAGCATCAAAGCCAGAACGCGCAGCGCATCGCCGATCGCGCGGCGAAACTGTATGACAAGATGCGGCTGTTCGTGGACGATATGTCCGCGCTGGGGCAGAGCCTGGACAAGGCGCAGGGCAGTTATCGTCAGGCGATGAACAAACTGAGCGAAGGCCGTGGTAATCTTATCGGCCAAATTGAAGGTTTCCGCGCGCTGGGGGTTGAGGTCAAACGGCCGATAAACCCGCTGCTGGCGCAGCAAGCCGGCGCGCAACACGATGAAGCGGAAGAGGCGAACGACGACGATGTCGCCGCGCTGCCGCAGACGAAAGACGATGACGATACCGCCGGGGAACCGGGCTTCGTTTCGCACGGCTGAGGCCGTGGCGAGGTGGGGTATTCTCCGAGCTTCTGGTACACTCATCCACACAAAATTGACTGAATAGCAGGCAGGACAATGGCAGATCAACCGCAGGAAACCACCGATTTCGGTTTTCGCACCGTCGCTAGAGACGAAAAACAGGCCATGGTGGCGGACGTTTTTCATTCGGTAGCGGCAAAGTATGACGTGATGAACGACCTGATGTCGTTCGGCATCCACCGTATCTGGAAGCGTTTCACCATTGACTGCAGCGGCGTGCGCCGCGGGCAGCGCGTGCTGGATCTGGCCGGCGGTACCGGCGACCTGGCCGCCAAGTTCTCCCGTATGGTCGGCGAACAGGGGCAGGTGGTGCTGGCGGACATCAACGATTCGATGCTGAAGATGGGGCGCGAGAAACTGCGCGATCGCGGCATCGTCGGCAACATCAATTACGTGCAGGCCAACGCCGAAGCGCTGCCGTTCCCGGACAACTACTTCGATTGCATCACCATCTCCTTCGGCCTGCGCAATGTCACCGACAAAGACAAAGCGCTGCGCTCGATGTTCCGCGTGCTCAAGCCGGGCGGCCGCCTGCTGGTGCTGGAGTTCTCCAAGCCGCTGCTGGCGCCGCTGAGCAAGGCTTACGATGCCTACTCCTTTCACGTGCTGCCGAAGATCGGCGAGCTGGTGGTGAAAGATCCGGACAGCTACCGCTACCTGGCGGAATCGATCCGCATGCACCCCGATCAGGAAACCCTGAAGGGCATGATGGGCAACGCCGGTTTTGAGAACGTCACCTATTTCAACCTGACCGGTGGGATTGTCGCCCTGCATCGCGGCTTCAAGTTCTGAGAGGGAGATGCCGATGCTGTTTACCCCTCTGCTGACCGCTGCGCTGGAAACCTCGCTGAATAATCTGCTGTTTCGCGATCGCAGCATGAAAGCCGCTCGCCAACGCCTGGCGGGCAAGGTGCTGCGCATCGAACTGGAAGAGCTGGCTTCGCCGCTGGTGCTGGTGTTCAGCGAACTGCGCGTGGACGTGCTGGGGCAGTCCGAAGACAGCGCCGATTGCACGGTGCGCAGCCGTATTCCCGTCTTACTGAAGCTGCGCGATCGCCAGCAGTTGCCGGTGCTGATGCGCAGCGGCGAATTGACGGTGGAAGGCGATATTCAGGTGGTGCAACAGCTGGTTGGCCTGCTCGATCTGGCGGAGTGGGACCCGGCGGAGTGGCTGGCGCCTTACATCGGCGATATCGCCGCCCAGGGCATTACGCAGGCGCTGGGAAAAGGCGCCTCGCTGCTGAAAGCCGGCTTTATGCGCCGGCAGCAGGACATGGCGGAGACGTTGACGGAAGAGTGGCGCCTGGCGCCGGGGCCACTGGAAGTGGTGTGGTTCAACGAAGAAGTTGATGCTCTCGCCCGCAGCGCGGAAGCGCTGTTTGCCCGCATGGACAAGTTGGAGGGCAAGCGATGACCCCAGGCGAACTGCGCCGTTTGTATTTTATCGTCCGCGTTTTTCTCAGCTATGGGCTGGACGAACTGATCCCTAAAATGCGTTTGACGCTGCCGCTGCGCTTTGGCCGCCGTCTGCTGTTCTGGATGCCGAATCGGCACAAGGACAAGCCGCTGGGCGAACGTCTGCGGCTGGCGCTGCAGGAGCTGGGGCCGGTATGGATCAAGTTCGGCCAGATGATGTCGACCCGTCGCGATCTGTTTCCGCCGCACATTGCCGATCAGCTGACGTTGCTGCAGGATCGGGTGGCGCCTTTCGACGGCGCGCTGGCGCGTAAACATATCGAGCTGGCGATGGGTGGCCCACTGGAAACCTGGTTCGACGATTTCGATCAGCAGCCGTTGGCCTCTGCCTCGATCGCGCAGGTGCATACCGCGCGGTTGAAAACCACCGGCCAGGAAGTGGTGCTGAAGGTGATCCGGCCGGATATCGGGCCGATCATCAAGGCCGACGTGCGGCTGATGTACCGGTTGGCCGGCTGGGTGCCGAAGCTGTTGCCGGACGGCCGCCGTCTGCGCCCGCGTGAAGTGGTGCGCGAGTACGAGAAAACCCTGCTGGACGAATTGAACCTGCTGCGCGAAGCGGCCAACGCCATTCAGCTGCGCCGCAATTTCGACGGCAGCCCAATGCTGTACGTACCGGAAGTTTATTCCGACTACTGCCGTGAAAGCGTATTGGTGATGGAACGCATCTACGGCATTCCGGTCTCGGACATCGCCACGCTTGAACGGCAGGGCACCAACATGAAACTGTTGGCGGAACGCGGCGTCCAGGTGTTCTTTACCCAGGTATTCCGCGACAGCTTCTTCCATGCGGACATGCATCCCGGTAATATTTTCGTCAGCTACGAACATCCTGAAGATCCTTGCT
The DNA here is from genome assembly GCF_043109535.1 of Serratia sp. LACPHL-BACT-2024-00286. NCBI lineage: Bacteria > Pseudomonadati > Pseudomonadota > Gammaproteobacteria > Enterobacterales > Yersiniaceae > Serratia > Serratia sp. LACPHL-BACT-2024-00286. Next base: position 16,298 of record NZ_JBICNA010000007.1, on the reverse strand, counting down.
ATATCGGCATCGACTGCGGCATCGTCGGCTCGCTGAACAAGGATGACAAGCGCTATCTGGCGGAAAACTTCATCGCCTTCTTCAACCGCGATTACCGCAAGGTGGCGGAACTGCACGTCGACTCCGGTTGGGTGCCGCGCGACACCAACGTGGAAGACTTCGAATTCGCCATTCGCACCGTGTGCGAGCCGATTTTCGAGAAGCCGCTGGCGGAAATTTCCTTCGGCAACGTGCTGCTGAACCTGTTCAACACTGCGCGCCGCTTCAATATGGAAGTGCAGCCGCAGCTGGTGTTATTGCAGAAGACCTTGCTGTATGTTGAAGGGCTGGGGCGCCAGCTCTACCCGCAGCTGGATCTGTGGACTACCGCCAAGCCGTTCCTCGAGAGCTGGCTGCGCGATCAGGTCGGCATTCCTGCCGTGGTGCGCGCGCTGAAAGAGAAAGCGCCGTTCTGGGCGGAGAAGCTGCCCGAACTGCCCGAGCTGTTTTACGACAGCCTGCAGCAGCATAAACTGTTGCAACAAAGCGTTGATAAGCTGACCAACCAAATGCAGGCTCAGCGGGTTCGTCAGGGGCAGTCACGTTATTTGTTCGGCGTTGGCGCTACACTGTTAGTAAGCGGTACGCTGTTGCTGCTGGGGCAAATCGAGGTGTTTCCCGCCTGGATGATGGCCGCCGGCATCGTATGCTGGGTGATTGGCTGGAAGCGAACCACCTGATTTAATTCGTTACTCTGGTAAGGCCGAGCCTATAATGCGGGCTGGCTTTAAAAGACCCTTTAAAATTAGAGGTAATTGAAATGGGCGGTATTAGTATTACGCAATTGTTGATCATCGCAGTGATCGTGGTGCTGCTGTTCGGCACCAAAAAACTGCGCACGCTGGGCTCCGATCTCGGCGCCTCGATCAAGGGCTTCAAAAAGGCGATCGGCGACGATACGCCGTCGAACCCCAACACGGCTGAAAAAAGCAGCCTGGATGACGCTGACTTCGCGGCCAAGCCTATTACCGATAAGCAGCCGGAAGTGAAACCGGAAGAGTCGAAGAACAAAGAGCAGGTATAAACCGTGTTTGACATTGGGTTTAGTGAGCTGCTGCTGGTGCTGGTGATCGGCCTGATTGTTCTGGGGCCGGAACGGTTGCCGGTCGCGGTCAGAACGGTGTCGGGCTGGATCCGCGCGCTGCGCTCGCTGGCGGCCTCGGTGCAGCACGAACTGTCTCAGGAACTGAAGCTGCAGGAGCTGCAGGACAGCCTGAAAAAAGCCGAACAGGCCGGCCTGCAGAACCTGACGCCGGAACTGAAGGCATCGATGGATGAGCTGAAAGACGCGGCGGAATCATTGAAACGCACCTACCGGGGCGAGACAGAAGAGCTGGCGAACACCATTCATAACCCGCAGGCCATCGATCCGGAAGCCTTGCACGACGGCGTGACGCCGGCGGAAGCGGCAACCCGCGCCAGCGCGCCCGCTGCCGTGCCAAAACCGGCAGCGGAGCCTGAGGCCGTTGCGGCTGCATCCCCGGCTGCGCCCGTGGCGGCGCAACCGGCCAAAGCACCGGTGGAAACCGCGCCGGCACCTGTCGAACCTGTTGCGGATAAAACCCCAGCGTCTCACCAACCTAGTGGCGATCGTTAATACATGGCTGTTGAAGATACCCAACCCCTTATCAGTCATCTGATAGAGCTGCGCAAGCGGCTGTTGAACTCGATTATTTGCGTGCTGGCGGTGTTCGTGGTGCTGGTGTTTTTCGCCAACGACATCTACCAGCTGGTTTCTGCACCGCTGCTCAAGCAACTGCCGGCCGGGGCGAGCATGATCGCCACCGACGTGGCGTCACCGTTCTTTACGCCGATCAAGCTGACCATGATCGTCTCGGTGTTCGTCTCCGCGCCGATGATTCTGTATCAGGTGTGGGCATTCATCGCGCCGGCGCTGTACAAGCATGAACGCCGCCTGATGATGCCGCTGCTGGTGTCCAGCAGCCTGCTGTTCTACCTCGGCATGGCCTTCGCCTACTTCATCGTGTTCCCGCTGGCCTTCGGCTTCTTTGCCAAGACCGCGCCGATGGGGGTGACCATTGCGACCGACATTAAAAACTACCTCGATTTCGTCATGGCGCTGTTTATGGCGTTCGGCGTCGCCTTCGAAGTGCCGGTCGCCATCATTCTGCTGTGCTGGAGTGGCGTCACCTCGCCGGAAGATCTGAAGAAGAAACGGCCGTATGTATTGGTCGGCGCGTTTGTGGTCGGCATGCTGTTGACGCCGCCGGACGTGTTCTCGCAAACCCTGTTGGCAATACCGATGTATCTGCTGTTTGAAGTGGGGGTATTCTTCGCTCGCTTCTATACCGGCAAGCGTCGTCCGCAAGCGGAAGAAGAAGACGAGGGTGACGAACCCCCAGCCTCATGATCCACATTGATTGCTAAGCCGCCCACTGGGCGGCTTTTGCTTTGGAAAAAACCATGTTTGATATCGGCGTTAATCTCACCAGCAGCCAATTCGCCAAAGATCGCCAGGCGGTGGTGGAACGCGCCCGCGCCGCGGGCGTGACGGGGATGTTGATTACCGGCACCGATCTGGCGGAGAGCCGCGAGGCCGCCGAATTGGCGCGGCAACATGCGGGCTACTGTTGGTCTACCGCCGGCGTGCATCCGCACTACGCCAGCGGCTGGGATGAACACACCGCCGAGCAGATTTATGCGTTGGCCGCGCGCCCTGAAGTGGCGGCGATCGGCGAATGCGGCCTGGATTTCAACCGCAATTTCTCGACGCCCGCGCAGCAGGAAGCGGCGTTCACCGCGCAGCTGGCGCTGGCGGCGGAGTTGGCGCTGCCGGTGTTTCTTCATTGCCGCGACGCACACGCACGTTTTGCCGAGCTACTGACGCCGTGGTTGGATAAACTGCCCGCGGCCGTGGTGCACTGCTTCACCGGCACCGCCGAAGAATTAACTAGCTGCCTGTCGCTGGGCCTGTCGATCGGGATTACCGGTTGGGTCTGCGACGAGCGGCGCGGCCTGGAATTGCGCGCCCTGTTGCCGCAGATCCCGGCCGAGCGTCTGCTGCTGGAAACTGACGCCCCTTATCTGTTGCCCCGGGATTTACAGCCTAAACCCGCATCTCGCCGCAACGAACCCTGTTTCCTGCCCCATATCGTGCATCAGGTCGCCGTCTGGCGACAGGAAGAGCCGCAATGGCTGGGGCAAAAAACCGATGAGAACGCCCGCCGGCTATTCCGGCTGGTTTGAGCTAGGAGAAAACTATGAGCTATGCATTTCCGGGCACCTTCCCTGGTCGCCGTATGCGCCGCGTGCGCCGTCATGACTTCAGCCGCCGCCTGGTGGCCGAGAACCAACTGACGGTCAACGACCTGATTTATCCGGTGTTTGTCATGGAAGGCAGCAACCGTCAGGAAGAAGTGGCCTCGATGCCGGGCGTATCGCGCATGACGATCGATCTGCTGGTCAAGGAAGCGGAAACTATCGCCAAACTCGGCGTGCCGGTGATCTCCCTGTTCCCGGTGATTGAGCCAGGTCTGAAATCGCTGCATGCGGAAGAAGCCTATAACCCGGAAGGGCTGGTGCAGCGCACGGTGCGCGCGCTGAAAGACGCGGTGCCTGAGCTGGGCATTCTGACTGACGTAGCGCTCGATCCCTACACCACGCACGGGCAGGATGGGGTAATCGATGAGCAGGGTTATGTGATTAACGATGTGACCAAAGACATCCTGGTGCGTCAGGCGCTTTCCCATGCCGAAGCGGGCGCGGAAATCGTGGCGCCGAGTGACATGATGGACGGCCGCATCGGGGCGATCCGCGATCGTCTGGAATTGCAGGGTCTGGTGAATACCCAGATTATGGCCTACTCCGCCAAGTATGCTTCCTGTTACTACGGCCCGTTCCGCGATGCGTTGGGTTCCAGCGGCAATCTGAAGGGTGGCAACAAGAAGACCTATCAGATGGATCCGGCCAACAGCGATGAAGCGCTGCAGGAGATTGCACAGGATCTGCAGGAAGGCGCGGATATGGTGATGGTGAAACCGGGCATGCCGTACCTCGACGTTGTGCGCCGCGTGAAGGATACCTTCGGCGTGCCAACCTTCGCTTATCAGGTGTCCGGCGAGTACGCCATGCATATGGCGGCGATTCAGAACGGCTGGCTGCAGGAGCAGCCTGCGGTGATGGAGTCGTTGATGTGCTTCAAACGCGCCGGCGCCGACGGCGTGCTGACCTACTTCGCCAAGCGTGTCGCCCAGTGGCTGCACGACGACGCGATGCGTCGCTAGGCGTGAAATGAGCCAACAAAAAGGCGCCTGAGGGCGCCTTTTGCATTACATCTTCTGGAACTGTCGGTTGTCGATGCTTTGGCTGACCTGTTTGTTGATCAGGTTCAGCAACAGCATCGAGCGGGCCTCGCCGTCCGGCTCGGTGTAGATCGCCTGCAGCCCTTCGAACACGCCGTCGACGATCAGGACGGTATCCCCCGGCTGCGGGGTTTCCGGATCGACATAGGTTTCGCTGGCGTGCGTGCGCAGCTCATCGATCACCTTGCTCGGGATGACGCTCGGCAGCGCGCCGAAGCGCACGAAGTGGCTGACGCCGCGGGTGGCGCTGATGGTGGTGGTGTGAATGCGCTCCGGGTCGAACTCCACAAACAGATAGTTGGGAAACAGGGGTTCGCTGACCGCGATACGCTTGCCGCGCACGATCTTTTCCAGCGTGATGATCGGGCTGAGGCAGTTTACCTGCTGCCGTTCCAGATGTTCCTGCGCCCGCAACAGCTGACCGCGTTTGCAATAAAGTAGATACCAGGATTCCATAATTTCACATGCCTTTCTGCCAGCCGGTAAGCATATCAAAAGCGCTTCCGGATACATAGTGATGCAAGTTTCAGCGTGTAACATCACCTATCTCTATGAATATGCGGCTATTAGCGAGGGGTCACACACTTATCGATACGGCGCTGGTATAACAGAGGGCTAAAAATTTGTTACCGTCACAGTATGGCAAGGCGTTGCGCCACCGGCTGTGACGCTATTCATCGTTTTTGACCGAGGGAAGATAAATGGAGCTGTTTCTGTTGAGCAACGGCAAGCTGTCTGGCGAAGCCGAGCTGCTGGGGTATGCCAAAAGCCAACTGCTGGCGATGATTGCGCGTCGCGGCATCAAATCCGCCGTTTTTATCCCTTATGCGCTGATCCGTTACGACTACGACCAGCGTGCGCAGGAGCTGGCGCAAACGCTGGGCATCGAAGTCACCAGTATCCACCACGCCGCTTCGCCGGCGGCGGCGATCGCGCAGGCGGAGTGCATTTTGGTCAGCGGCGGCAATACCTGGTTGCTGAACCAAATGCTGCACGAACAAGGCCTGATCGTGCCCATCCAGCGCGCGGTGCGCGAGCGTGAAGTGCCTTACGTCGGCTGGAGCGCCGGTTGCAACGTGGCCACGCCGAGCATTCGCACCACCAATGATATGCCGGTGCGCTGCAGCGTGGTGCTGCCGGCGCTGGGGCTGTTCCCGGTGCAAATCAACCCGCATTACATCGACGCGCATATCAGCGGCCACATGGGCGAAACCCGTGACGAGCGCCTGGCGGAGTTCTGCGCGATCAACCCAAGTGAATCGGTGGTGGCGTTGCGTGAAGGCAGCCTGCTGCACGTTGAAGGCAACGAGCTGCGTTACTTCAGCGCCAACGGGCAGGGCTTCAAGGTGTTCCGCCACGGCGAGGAGACGCGCGAATATCAGGATACGCGTGCGCTGGCTGCGCTGGTGCCGTTCAACTGCGGCTGAGGGCCACCCGATGGCGGGCGGCGTTAACAAAATTGCAGCAACAACCGTGAAGAGGGCTTATAATGCCCTCCCCACTGGCCGTTATAATGATCAGCATGAAATACCGTGACTTACGCGATTTCCTCTCGTTGCTGGAGAAGAGAGGGGAACTAAAACGCATCAGCCAGCCGATCGATCCTTACCTGGAAATGACGGAGATTGCCGATCGCACCCTGCGGGCGGGCGGCCCGGCATTGCTGTTTGAAAACCCGAAAGGCTACGACATGCCGGTGCTGTGCAACCTGTTCGGCACCGCCAATCGCGTAGCGATGGGCATGGGGCAGGAAGACATCAGCGCGCTGCGCGAAGTCGGCAAACTGCTGGCGTTCCTCAAAGAGCCGGAGCCGCCGAAAGGCTTCCGCGATCTGTTCGACAAAATGCCGAAGTTCAAGCAGGTGCTGAACATGCCGACCAAGGTGCTGGGATCCGCGCCTTGTCAGGAGCAGGTATGGCAGGGCGAGGACGTCGATCTGGGCCGTATTCCGGTGATGCACTGCTGGCCGGAAGACGCCGCGCCGCTGATCACCTGGGGGCTGACGGTGACCCGCGGCCCGCATAAGGAACGGCAAAATCTCGGCATCTATCGCCAGCAGGTGCTGGGCAAGAATAAAGTGATCATGCGCTGGCTGTCGCATCGCGGCGGCGCGCTGGATTATCAGGAGTGGTGCCAGGCGCACCCCGGCGAGCGTTTCCCGGTTGCGGTGGCGCTGGGCGCCGATCCCGCCACCATCCTCGGCGCGGTGACGCCGGTGCCGGATACCCTGTCTGAATACGCTTTTGCCGGGCTGCTGCGCGGCAATAAAACCGAAGTGGTCAAGTGCCTTTCCAACGATCTGGAAGTGCCCGCCAGCGCCGAAATCGTGCTGGAAGGCTATATCGAGCCGGGTGAAATGGCGCCGGAAGGCCCCTACGGCGACCACACCGGTTACTACAATGAAATCGACCAGTTCCCGGTGTTCACCGTCACCCACATCACCCAGCGCCGCAACGCGATCTACCACTCGACCTACACCGGCCGGCCGCCGGATGAGCCGGCGATCCTGGGCGTGGCGCTGAATGAAGTGTTCGTGCCGATCCTGCAAAAGCAGTTCCCGGAAATCGTCGATTTCTATCTGCCGCCGGAAGGGTGCTCGTACCGCCTGGCGGTAGTGACCATGAAGAAACAGTACGCCGGCCACGCTAAACGCGTGATGATGGGTGTCTGGTCGTTCCTGCGGCAGTTTATGTACACCAAATTTGTTATCGTCTGCGATGACGACGTCAATGCGCGCGACTGGAACGACGTAATTTGGGCGATCACCACACGAATGGATCCGGCAAGGGATACCGTTCTGGTGGAGAATACGCCGATCGACTATCTGGACTTCGCCTCACCGGTTTCCGGCCTGGGTTCGAAGATGGGGCTGGACGCCACCAATAAATGGCCGGGTGAAACCGATCGCGAATGGGGCCGTCCGATTCAGATGGATGAAAAGGTACGTGCGCGCGTCGACGAAATCTGGGATGAGCTCGCAATCTTCAGTGACAGGGAACCGACGCTGTAGCGTCAGGCCCTGTTCTCAGCTTTGCATTGATGACCCGACAGAGGGAACGCATGACAATATTGAGCTGTAAAGTGACCTCGGTAGAGGCCATTACCGATACGGTTTATCGGGTACGTCTGGTGCCCGAGCAGCCGTTTTCTTTCAAGGCAGGGCAATATCTGATGGTGGTGATGGACGAGCGCGACAAGCGCCCGTTCTCGCTGGCATCAACCCCGACGCAGCAAGATTACATCGAGCTGCACATCGGCGCTTCGGAGCTGAATCTGTACGCCATGGCGGTGATGGATCGCATCCTGAAAGAGCAGGCGATCACCGTCGACGTGCCGCACGGCGACGCTTGGTTGCGGGAAGAGGGCAGCCGTCCGCTGGTGCTGATTGCCGGCGGCACCGGTTTCTCTTATGCGCGTTCAATCCTGTTGACCGCGTTGGAGCAGCAGCCCGATCGCGATATTTCTATCTACTGGGGCGGGCGTGAGCTGAAGCACCTGTACGATCTGAGCGAGCTGGAAGCGCTGTCGTTGCAGCATCCGAATCTGAAGGTGATCCCGGTGGTCGAGCAGCCGGAAGCCGAATGGCGCGGCCGCAGCGGCACCGTGCTCAGCGCGGTGCTGCAGGATTTCGGCACACTGGCGGAGCACGACATCTATATCGCCGGGCGTTTCGAGATGGCGAAAATCGCCCGTGAGCGTTTCTGCGCCGAGCGCGGCGCGCTGGAAGCGCATATGTTCGGTGACGCGTTTTCGTTTATCTGACCGATGCGATGCGCAGTGAACGGGGTGGCCGAGGGTCGCCCCGTTTTTATTTGGGCGCCGGCAAACGTCAGGCATAAAAAACCCGCCCCTGACAGGCGGGAAGAACGGCAACTAAACTTGGCGGGATGCCGCGATTTGAAGTGGTGACGCGGTCATCCCAAGATAGACACAGCTAAACGCGTTCAAAGACGGTGGCGATGCCCTGGCCCAGGCCGATGCACATGGTCGCCAGGCCGAACTGCGCGTCGCGACGTTCCATGTTGTTCAACAGGGTGGTCGAGATGCGGGAGCCTGAACACCCCAGCGGGTGGCCGAGCGCGATGGCGCCGCCGTTCAGGTTGATCTTGTCGTCGATGCTGTCCATCAGCCCCAGATCCTTGATGCATGGCAGCGACTGGGCGGCGAACGCTTCGTTCAGCTCGAACAGATCGATGTCCTGCACGCTCAGGCCGGCGCGTTTCAGCGCCAGCTTGCTGGCCGGCACCGGGCCGTAACCCATGATGGAAGGATCGCAGCCGACGACCGCCATCGAGCGGATGCGGGCGCGGGCCTTCAAACCGAGCGCTTTGGCACGTGATTCGCTCATCAGCAGCATGGCGGAAGCGCCGTCCGACAGGGCGGAAGAACTGCCGGCGGTGACGGTGCCGTTGACCGGATCGAACGCCGGGCGCAGGGCCGACAGACTTTCGACGGTGGTTTCCGGGCGAATGACTTCATCGAAATCGTAACGGGTCAGCACGCCATCGGCGTCGTGACCGTTGGTCGGTATGATCTCGTTTTTGAAGTAACCAGCCAGCGTCGCCGCATGCGCGCGCTGGTGGGAGCGGGCGGCGAACTCATCCTGCATCTGGCGGCTGATGTTGTGCATCTTGGCCAGCATTTCGGCGGTCAGCCCCATCATCCCGGCGGCTTTGGCCACGCTGCGGCTCAGCCCCGGATGGAAATCCACGCCGTGGTTCATCGGCACATGGCCCATGTGTTCCACGCCGCCGATCAGGCTGACGTGTGCGTCGCCAACCATGATGGCGCGCGCCGCGTCGTGCAGCGCCTGCATCGAAGAGCCGCACAGGCGATTGACGGTCACCGCCGGCACGCGGTGCGGGATCTCGGCCAGCAGCGCGGCGTTGCGGGCGATGTTGAAGCCTTGTTCCAGCGTCTGCTGTACGCAGCCCCAGTAAATATCATCGATCTCGGCGGCGTCCAGCGCCGGGTTGCGGCTCAGCACTTCACGCATCAGGTGAGCGGAGAGATCTTCGGCGCGCACCTGGCGGAAGGCGCCGCCCTTGGAGCGGCCCATCGGCGTGCGTACGGCATCAACAATAACTACGTTTTCCATCTTTATGACCTCATGCCGGTTGGCGGGTAGCGACGTCGGACAGCGGTGTCGCCACCGGGTAGTAGCTTTCATTGCGTTCGGCCTTGGCGCGCAGACCGGCCGGCACCTGATACAGGGCGCCGAGGTGTGCGTAACGCTGGGCCAGCTCAACGTAGTTGGCGGTGCCGAGCGTATCCAGGTAGCGGAACGCGCCGCCGTGGAACGGAGGGAAGCCAATGCCGTAGACCAACGCCATATCGGCTTCCGCCGGGCTGGCGACGATCTTCTCTTCCAGGCAGCGAACCACTTCGTTGATCATCGGGATCATCATGCGCGCGATGATTTCTTCGTCGCTGATGGTCTGGCGCGGTTGGCTCACTTCGGCCAGCAGCGCATCGGTCTGCTCGTCGTTGTCCTTGCGCGGCTTGCCTTTGCTGTCCTGGCTATAGCGGTAGAAGCCCTGCTGATTTTTTTGACCGAAGCGCTGGTTGTCGAACATCACGTCAATGGCGTCGCGGTAGTCTTTGCTCATGCGATCCGGGAAGCCGGCGGCCATTACCGCCTGCGCATGATGCGCGGTGTCGATGCCCACGACGTCGAGCAGGTAGGCCGGGCCCATTGGCCAGCCGAACTGTTTTTCCATCACTTTATCGATCTGACGGAAGTCGGCGCCGTCGCGCAGCAGCAGGCTGAAGCCGGCGAAATACGGGAACAGCACGCGGTTGACGAAGAAGCCCGGGCAGTCGTTCACCACGATCGGCGTTTTGCCCATGCGGCTGGCGTAGGCCACCACCTTGGCGATGGTGTCATCGCTGGTCTGTTCGCCGCGGATGATTTCAACCAGTGGCATGCGGTGTACCGGGTTAAAGAAGTGCATGCCGCAGAAGTTTTGCGGGCGCTTCAGCGATTTTGCCAGGTGATTAATCGGAATGGTCGAGGTGTTCGACGCCAGCACGGTGTCCTCACCGATCAGGGTTTCCACTTCCGACAGCACGGCGGCTTTGACTTTCGGGTTCTCGACGACCGCTTCGACGATCACCTGCGCGCGTTCGATACCGGCGTAGTCCAGCGTCGGCTGAATGGTCGACAGCACCTGTGCCATTTTCAGGCCATCCAGCTTGCCGCGTTCCAGTTGCTTATTGAGTAGCTTGGCCGCTTCGCTCATGCCCAGCGTCAGCGACTTGTCGCTGATGTCTTTCATGATCACCGGCACGCCTTTCAGCGCCGATTGGTAAGCGATGCCGCCGCCCATGATGCCGGCGCCCAGCACCGCCGCCTGTTTCGGCGCATCCACATTCTTGGCCAGCTTTTTCGCCTGGCCCTTCACGAACTGATCGTTGAGGAAGATGCCGACCAGCGCGCGCGCTTCGTTGGAACGCGCCAACGGCACGAAGCTGGCGGTTTCCAGTTTCAGCGCTTCATCACGGCCCAGCTTGGCGGCGGCTTCAATGGTCTTCACCGCGGTCATCGGCGCCGGGTAATGTTTACCGGCGGTCTGCAGCACCATGCCTTTGGCGGTGGTGAAGCTCATCGCCGCTTCAATCGGGCTGAGTTTCAGCGGCTCCAGCTTAGGTTGACGCGCGGCGCGCCAGTCCAGCTTGCCGTCGATCGCCTGTTGCAGCATTTTCAGCGCCGCTTCGGCCAGTTTTTCCGGTGCCACCACCGCATCCACCAGGCCGACTTTCAGTGCCTCTTTGGCGCTGACGTCTTTGCCGGCGGCGATGATTTCCAGCGCGCTGTCGTTACCCAGCAGGCGCGGCAGGCGGACGGAACCGCCGAAGCCCGGCATGATGCCCAATTTGGTTTCCGGCAGGCCAATGCGCGCGTCCGGTGAGGCGACGCGGAAATCGGTCGCCAGAATGCATTCGCAACCGCCGCCGAGCGCATAGCCGTTAATGGCCGAAATGGTCGGCACCGGTAAATCTTCCAGCCGGTTAAAGACGTTGTTGGCGAACACCAGCCACTCTTGCAGCTTTTCAGCCGGTGCGGCGAACAGAGAAAGGAATTCGGTGATATCGGCGCCGACGATAAACGCGGCTTTGGAGGAACGCAGCAGCAGCCCTTTCAGCTCAGGCTGGTTTTCCAGCACGGTGAGCGCTTCGCCCAGGCTGGCTACGGTGCGGGTGTCCAGCTTGTTGACCGAGCCCGGTGCGTTGAACACCAGCTCGGCGATGCCGTTATCGAGCCAGTGCAGTTGTAATGTTTCGCCTTGGTAGAGCATGTCTATCTCCTGAATCAGCGTATGATCTGGTATGACCAGATGATGAGGAGTGTGGTTTTTATGTTAAAAATATGCAAATGAGAGATTGCATATTTGCTGGTCGGATCACATCTCACCAAGTTAGCGTTTTGATTTAAAACGAAGTTATATTTTATGTGCTATCGGCATTTGCTGGCGGTTGTCGGTCTTCATACACTTGCCAGCGGCGATTTAGCATTCAGACGAGGTAAGGCATGACTAAGGCGGCTGGCGTCATGGCGACGACGATGCGGGGCTGACGATGGCACTCGGCTGGCTAAGGTTAAACTGCGGATGTAACGGCATTTGCCGGGAATTGCGAGCTGCTCCGCATGCCCAACGCGATGAGGTTGGTGCGCCGGAGCGCTGTGTTAAGATGACTTCTTTCGTGCTAAGGCATAAGGGTAATGTGATGGAAACGCTGGCTTCTTTGTATAACGACCACCTGGCAGAGCTGCAAAAACGCGCGCGCGAAGTGCTGGAGCGCAACAAGTTGGATGCGCTGCTGATTCACTCCGGTGAACTGCAAAAGGTATTTTTGGACGACCATAGCTATCCGTTCAAAGTGAACGCGCATTTCAAAGCCTGGGTGCCGGTGACGTCGGTACCGAACTGCTGGTTGTGGATTGATGGCGTCAACAAGCCGAAGCTGTGGTTCTACTCCCCGGTCGACTACTGGCACAGTGTAGAGCCGCTGCCGGACAGTTTCTGGACCAAATCCCTTGAATTGATGCCGCTGGCCAACGCCGACGCTATCGCCCAGCAGCTTCCGCCGCAGCGCGAGCGCGTGGGCTATATCGGTTATGCGCAACAGCGCGCCCGCGATCTCGGCATCCCTTCGGAGAACATCAACCCGAAAGCGGTGTTGAACTACCTGGATTTCCATCGTTCGATCAAAACCGGCTACGAGCTGGCCTGCATGCGCGAAGCGCAGAAGACGGCGGTAACCGGCCATCGTGCGGCGCATGAAGCCTTCCTCTCCGGCATGAGCGAGTTCGACATCAATCTGGCCTACCTCACGGCGACAGGCCACCGCGATACCGACGTGCCTTACGACAACATCGTGGCGCTGAACGAACACGCTTCGGTACTGCACTACACCAAGCTGGATCATCAGCCGCCGGCCGAATCCCTGAGTTTCCTGATCGACGCCGGCGCGGAATACAACGGCTACGCCGCCGATCTGACCCGCACCTACGCGGCGCAAAGCGGCAGCGAATTCGCCCATCTGGTGAAAGATCTCAACGGTGAACAGCTGGCGCTGATCGACACCATCAAAACCGGCGTGCGCTATACCGACTACCATGTGCAGATGCACCAGCGCATCGCCAAGCTGCTCAAGAATCACAAACTGGTGAACGGCCTCAGCGAAGAGGCGATGGTTGAAACGGGCATCACTACGCCGTTCCTGCCGCACGGGCTGGGCCACCCGCTGGGCCTGCAGGTGCACGACGCCGCCGGCTTTATGCAGGACGAGCAAGGCACCCATCTGGCGGCGCCGGCCAAGTATCCGTTCCTGCGTTGTACCCGCGTGTTGCAGCCGGGCATGGTATTGACCATCGAGCCGGGTCTGTACTTCATCGAGTCTCTGTTGGCGCCGTGGCGCAGCGGTGAGTTCAAGCAGCACTTCGCCTGGGATCGCATCGATGCGCTGAAGCCGTATGGCGGCATCCGCATCGAAGACAACATCGTGATCCACGAAAAGCGCATCGAGAACATGACGCGCGATCTGAACCTGGCCTGATGCGGCCGTATCCGATACCGGCGGAAGCAACCTGCTTTACCGAAGAAATAAAGAAGAGCCGTTTTATCACCCTGCTGGCGCCGACCAGCGGGGTAGAAGCGGCAAAGACGTTTATTCAGCAGGTGCGGGATGAACACCCGGCGGCACGGCACCATTGTTGGGCCTTCGTCGCCGGCAGCCCCGATGACTCGCAGCAGTTGGGATTCTCCGACGACGGAGAGCCGTCGGGTACCGCCGGCAAACCGATCCTCGCGCAGCTCATGGGCAGCGGTATCGGGGAAGTGACCGCCGTGGTCGTTCGTTACTACGGCGGCGTCAAGTTGGGCACCGGCGGATTGGTGAAAGCCTATGGCAACGGTGTTCAACAGGCGTTGAAGCAGCTGGCGTTGGCTCAAAAGGTGCCGGAAGTCGAATATATCTTGCAGTGCGACTATGCGCAGTTGGCGTTGGTGGAGAACTTGCTGCAGCAAACCGCAGGTCGGATCCTGCAGGGTGAATACGGCGCCGCCGTCGTGCTGCATCTGGCGTTGCCGGCCACGGAGGTCGAGCTGTTTGGGAATAAATTGCGTGATCTCAGTCGCGGTAATTTGCAATTAACCCCCATTTCGCAATAATTCCTCCCAATTGAATTGCTAAGGATCGTGCTGAAATGCATTTTCGCGCCATAACCCGTATCGTTGGTCTGCTGGTCATCCTGTTCTCCGGGACGATGTTTATTCCTGGCTTGGTGGCATTGATTTACCGCGATGGGGCGGGGCGCGCGTTCAGCCAAACCTTCTTCGTGGCGCTGACCATCGGTCTGATGCTGTGGTGGCCGAACCGCAAACAGAAACACGAGCTGAAACCCCGCGAAGGCTTCCTGATCGTCGTGCTGTTCTGGACCGTGCTGGGCAGCGTGGGGGCATTGCCGTTCCTGTTTTCTGAACGGCCCAACTTGTCGCTGACCGACGCCTTCTTTGAATCCTTCTCGGGGCTGACGACCACCGGTGCGACGACGCTGGTGGGACTGGATTCGCTGCCGAAGGCCATTCTGTTCTATCGCCAAATGCTGCAATGGATGGGCGGCATGGGGATCATCGTGTTGGCGGTGGCGATACTGCCGATACTCGGCGTCGGCGGCATGCAGCTGTATCGGGCGGAAATGCCCGGGCCGCTGAAAGATAACAAGATGCGCCCGCGCATCGCCGAAACAGCCAAAACCCTGTGGCTAATCTATGTGTTGCTGACCGTAGCCTGTGCGCTGGCGCTCTGGGGAGCAGGAATGTCGGTGTTCGATGCCATCGGCCACAGTTTCTCGACCATCGCCATCGGCGGCTTTTCTACCCACGACGCCAGTATCGGTTATTACGCCAGTCCGACCATCAACACCATCATCGCCGTGTTCCTGCTGATTTCCGGCTGTAACTACGGCCTGCACTTCGCTTTGCTCAGCGGCCGCAGTCTGAAGGTATATGGGCGCGATCCTGAATTCCGCATGTTCATCTTCGTCCAGCTGACGCTGGTGGTGGTGTGCACGTTGGTGCTCTGGGGACATGGCGTCTATAAGAGCGGTATGGAAACGCTCAATCAGGCGTTCTTCCAGGTGGTATCGATGGCGACCACGGCCGGTTTTACGACCGACAGCATCGCCAAGTGGCCGCTGTTCCTGCCGATGCTGTTGTTGTGTTCGGCATTCATCGGCGGCTGCGCCGGCTCGACCGGCGGCGGCCTGAAGGTGATCCGTATTCTGCTGTTGTACCTGCAGGGCTCGCGCGAGTTGAAAAGGCTGGTGCACCCTAACGCGGTCTATACCATCAAATTGGGCAACCGCGCGCTGCCGGAACGCATTCTGGAGGCGGTGTGGGGATTTTTCTCCGCCTATGCGCTGGTGTTTATCGTCAGCATGCTGGCGATCATTGCTACCGGCGTTGATGATTTCTCCGCGTTTGCCGCAGTGACGGCAACGCTGAATAACCTCGGCCCCGGCCTGGGCGTAGTGGCGGATAACTTCACCACGATGCCGGCGGCGGCCAAGTGGATCCTGGTGGTGACGATGCTGTTCGGGCGCCTGGAAGTGTTTACATTGCTGGTGCTGTTCACGCCAACCTTCTGGCGTGAGTGAGCCTGATATAAGGAGTACGCCATGAAGGCATTGATACTTTATTCGAGCCGTGACGGGCAAACACGTGCTATCGCTTCTTATATAGCAAGCAAATTGCAGGATACGCTGCGCTGTGAGGTGATCGATCTGCTGCAGGCGGAACAGGTCGACCTTAATCAGTATCAGTTGGTGATGATCGGTGCTTCTATCCGTTACGGGCACTTTAACCCGGCGCTGGATAAATTCGTCAAACGTCATGCCGAGCAGCTGAATCGAATGCCGAGCGCGTTCTTTGCCGTGAACCTGACGGCGCGCAAACCGGAAAAGCGCTCGCCGCAAACCAACGCTTATACCCGCAAGTTTCTGCTGACCTCGCCGTGGCAGCCAAAACAGTGCGCGGTGTTTGCCGGCGCATTGCGTTATCCGCGCTATCGCTGGTTCGACCGCATCATGATTCAATTTATTATGCGTATGACGGGTGGTGAAACGGATACCAGTAAGGAAGTGGAGTACACCGATTGGCAGCAGGTCGATCGTTTCGCCCAGGAATTTAGCCAGATCCCGTACGAAAAGTGACAAAAACGCGGGTTTTGCCAGCGTTTTGCCGAAAAAATCCGCGCTTGAAAAGTTTTTTGCATTTAGGGGTTGCGGCCTGCCGAGAACTCCCTATAATGCGCCTCCACTGACCGGGAACAACGACTGACAAGCCGCCGGGTCAGCGAGAAGACAGCGAAATAAACGCTTGACTCTCCGGGCTAAAAGCGTAATATACGCAGCCCGCGCCGATGAGTTTCTCG